>NZ_CP022336.1:0-1200000 GCF_002218195.1 Sphingorhabdus sp. SMR4y
ACCATATTGATCCTGGTCGCGGTCGATTGACTGCAGGGAAAACCCGCCCTGGTTGAGCAGGGCCTGCAGCCGCATCTTCGCCTGCTGGCCGAGCCGTTCCTCGGCGGCGCAGCCGGGGCTGGAAATTTCCGGTGTGTTGATATCGGCGATGCGGATCTTGCGGCCCTCGAACCAGATCGTGTCGCCGTCGACCACGCAGGTCACCCGCTCGGGGCCAAAGCAGATGCCAAAGCTGGCGCGGTTCGGATCAATGGCGGTGGCGGCGCTGGTTGTGGCCGGCCCGCCGCTGAAGAAAATCACCAGAAACAGCGCCGTGCACAGGCCGGCGGTTAGGATGATGAAATGGGGCCAGCGGACTGTGTTCACCGGCTGGAAAATAGCGGGGAGAGGTTAAAAGAGGTTAAATCCGGGGGCGAGGTTTACAGGGTGAAGTTTACAGGGCGAAGTTCACAGGGCAGGCGGATCAGGCCCGCCATGGCATCTTCGGTGATCAGATCACCAAAGATGCGCTGTTATTCACGGCCGGGCCGATCGACGCGCTGAGCAGGACGGCAGCCGAAACAAGCGAGGCAAAGGCTGCGGCGAAGCGGTTTTGGGCTTTGGGTGACAACATTTCTTGGGTTCCTTTAGGAAATGGGGTGAGTGCAGCGGGTCAGGCGACCAGTGCGGCAGCATTGTTCATGGCGGGCGTGATCGACGCGCTGACAAAGATAGCGGCCGTGAAGATTGCGGCAAAGGCGGCGGCGATCTGGTTCTGGATATTGGCGTTGGTCATATTGAAGTTCCTTCCGGTTTGATCTGTTGCTTCGCAAACCATCTTGCGAAGATGTCTACAGCATTGCACAGGCCGTGCCAGTTTTGGAAAAGTCATATAAAACAGTGGTTTAGAAAAATATTCCCATCAGCTTGAAATGAACAGAAGCTGAATAATGGTAAATTATACCAATATTTAGTGTTGCCGGTTTTCGCCTGTGGGCAGGGCGCACGAAGCGGCTCCCTGCGACCGGTCGCAGGGGCTGTCAGGCCGGATCTATCGCTGTTTCCAACCCGCCGGGCAAGGCTCGCGGGGGCGGGAAGGGCCGATCAATATTGCGCGGTTCCGCCGTCGACGCTCAACGTCCCGCCGGTAATGCCACCACCAGCCTCGGACGCCAGCAAGACCGCCATTGCGGCAACTTCCTCAACTTTGCCGGGGCGCTTGAGCGCGCTTTCCTGCGAGAACATGTCGATCATCTCGTCGAAGGACATGCCCATGCCCTCTGCCGTAGTCGGTCCGGTCTCCATGATCAGGTCGGTCAGGATCAGGCCGGGGCAGATGGAATTGACAGTGACGCCCGACGTTCCGACCTCCTGTGCCACGGCCTTGGTCATGCCGTTGATGCCGTGCTTGGCGATCGTATAGGATGCGAATGTCGGCTTGCCCATCTTGCCTTCGGTGGAGCTGATATTGATAACACGACCCCATTTCTGCGCGATCATCGGCTTGAGTGCCCGACGGGTGGCCCAGAATGTGGAATAGATGTTCCACTTCATCGCCTGGTCAAAAGCTTCGTCGGTGAGGTCAACCAACGGCGCCAGATCACCCGCGCCGCCCGCATTGTTGACGAGGATATCAATCGAGCCGAAATGAGCGGCGGTCTGGTCGATAAAACCCTCGACCTGATCCTGCTCCATCACGTCGCCGGCTATGAAGATGGCCCGATCGCCGACGTCCAGATCGGCAATGACCTTGGCACCCTTGTCCGGGTTGCGCGCCATCAGCGCCACATTTGCACCCTCGGCCAGAAAGGCCTCGGCAATCCCGCGACCAATGCCCGCCGTGCCGCCCGTGATCGCTGCTGTCTTGCCCTGCAATTTCATCACTTTTCCTCTTTGCTATATCGCGCAATTGCTAATGGACAGGATGCCAATCGACAATGGATTAAAAAGTTAGTCCTGACCCTGTCTCGCGATCCGTTCAGATAAGGGGCTTCAAATATGAACCTTAGATAAAGTCAGCATTCAGCAACCGGTCAATGCCACCCGTCTAGAAACATATTTGTCAGACAGTAATTGATTCGGGTTCCGGAAGAACCCTTTTGGAGTGAAGACAATGATCAACAAGATTATCGGCAGTCTAGCAATCTCAACCGCAGCCATCGCCACGATGGCTATGGCATCGCCGGCGGAAGCTCGTGGGGGTTATTATAACAGCGGCTATTACGAACAGGTCCGCGGCGACGGATATCGGGAATATCGGCGCGGTGATACCTATCGCGGCAGCCGCTATCGGGACCGCCGCGACTATCGGGATCAGCGTCGCTACCGGGACAACAGATATTCCAGTAACCGGCGCTATCGCGGCTGTGATCGCGGAACCGGCGGGACGATCATCGGTGCTATAGCCGGTGGCTTGCTCGGCAACGAAATCGCCGGTCGTGGTGACAAGACCGAAGGCACGATCATAGGTGGCGCCGTGGGCGCACTGGCTGGTCGCGCGATTGACGGTAACTGCTGATATCTTCGGCAGTCTGACGAGGATATAATTTCTAACATTTGCATGTGGAAACATTCTACCCCCGGAGTTGCGTAACGGGGCAGGGGGCTGCGGCGGTGTTCTGTCCAGCCCCCGATATTTGTTACTTTGCAGCCAGCAATTTCGGAACGGGGCCGATCCAGTCTGCAATATCCGGCTCGTCATTCACGAAATAGGGCTGGCCGTTGCTGTTCAGGTAGAAACGCTGCATTTCGCTGCGAGTGAACGGGCGTGAACCCAGCCGTCCGAATACCGCCATCTGTCCGCCGGTTTCATCCACCGCACGATCGCGATCCAGTCCCTTTGACAAAGCCAGCGCCGGTTTCGGTGTGCGAGCAAATGCAATGAGCTCCGGCTTGGGTGCGGGCGAGAAACCATAATAGTTTTTCTGACTGTCGGGCGTGGTCAACTGGATCACCTTCAGACCGTTGCGACCATCGGCGACATAGGCGAACAATGTTGCATTGGTCGATCCAACGATAACATCCTCAGCGTCATTCATTGTGCCGCCAAAGCTTTCCTTCAGGTAGACTGTCGGTGCTTCGGGCCGCGTTATATTCGCGATTACGAGGCCCTCGTCCTTGGCGGCGATATAGGCGTAGGTACGGGCCAGATAGATACGCCGGGCATTGCGCAGCGGGATCGTTCCTGAAGGAACGGCGACGGGCCTTTCCATGTCGGTCACATTGAACAGTTTCACGCCCTCGGCATCGGTCACCCAGAGATAGCGGAACTGCAGGGCGGAGGCTCTGGCATCGGTCATCGGAATAGTGACGACATGCCGTGGTTTCAGCGGATCATCCAGATCGATCAGCGTCAATCCTGCAGCCGTCGTTATATAAGCATAATGTCCGGCCAGCGTGATATGCTGCGCACCATCAAGCACGCCGCCTTCGTTCCACGTCAGGCTGCGTTTGAAGAAATTATTGCGGAATTCGCCGTCGGCCAAAGTGTTGACGTCGACCAGGATCAAGCCTTCTTCACTGTCGGTGATGACCGCATAATTATAGATCGGATGGAAAGCCTGTTCCTCGTTGATCTCCCGCAGTTCCTTGGTGTTGCGGGTTGGAGCAATCGGCTGGTTGGTGGCCAGCGCCATGCAGGTCGCATTCTTGGTATCGACATGCGTATCATGACCAAGCGAAGAGAAGGGCGCTTTAACAATGCGCTCGGAAAAGCCCTTGTTACCGATCGAGGCGACATCGTAGGCGCGGAAGCCGCCTTTTCCTTCGGCGACAAACATATATTCACCGCGCAATTGCAGACAGCGGACGGCATCTTTGGTGCCCTGGACGACATTCTTGAATTCTTCGAGGGCCTTGGTTTCTCCGGAAAAATTCTTGTCGAGCCGCTCGCCGCGAACCCAGTCGATCAGTTCGCGGTTGTTATCTTCGACATGCATGCGCCAATAGTCGGGATAGGCATATTTTTGCAGATAGGAGCCGATGACCGCCTGCGGTTCGTCCCATTCGGTAACCCTGACGGCTTCAAAGCCTTTCTCCAGCCCGACCCAGGCGTGGAGGCCGATGAAATTGACGAAATTCGTACCCTGCAGCAGCGTCTGTGCCATGATGGCATTATTGTCATTGGCTTCGCTGACATGACAATCAGAACATTGTTTTGTCTCGGTCTTGCGCACGGTATGCGGGAAATGCGGGGCAAAAGCCTGCGATGAGAAACCGATCCCGGAAATTGGGGGCTGTTGGACGTATATGCGTTCACGATTGATGTTGGTCGAGGACAGGATCAGCGCCGATGTGGAGCGTACCGGAGCGATAACATTGCCCTTGCTGGTCTGATGACGGCCGAGTTGGAACATCTGGTCGCGGGCGACTTGAGGGTTGTAGGTAGCGTAATTTCGCGTTGTGCCGCCTTCATATTTGTGGCTGTCGGCCTGCCAGTTGGCTTCGATCGGCAGATGGCAACCGCCGCAGCTTGTGGTCCAGCTGAGATGGCAGGTGAAGCAGACCATATTTTCGTCTTTATGGGCCCGATCCTCTTTCGAAACGCCACTACCGAAGACAAATTTGCCCGTTTCCGCTCCGCTTTTCGACATCAGCTTCGCCCGCGCAGCCTTGAGATTGAAGTCGGGATGGGAGCGGTCGACACTATCCTTGACCAGGCTGACCTGCCAGCGAAGCTCCGGATCAACGATCGATCGCTGGATCAGGACACGCTTGCCTTCGGGGTTTTCGAACCACTCAAAGCGCCGTTCGCCATTAGCGTTGCGCAACAGGCCGAGATTGCTGCCTTTCGGCCGCGCGGCAAGATTGCTGGTGCGCAGGGTTGGGTAGGCGTCAGCGGTGCCGTGGCAGTCCTTGCAGCTGATTTCGACCGCATTGGCGACTTCGCCGTAGATCAGGCCGTTGCCGTGACTGTCCTGACCAAAATGGCAATCCGCACATTGCATGCCGACTTCGGCGTGGATGCTCATCATATGGACTGATTTGCCCGGATTGATTCCCGGTTCGACAAATTTTCCTTCGCCGTCCTTGCGGAATTTCTCCGGATCGTCAGGGGCCACGATATTCTCGCTATCGGTGCTGTAGCTTGCCTGATTGCCCTCGGCGTCTAGCAGATTGCCGTCGCGGTCGCGTTTCAGAATCGCGCGGAAATTCCAGCCATGGCCGTGATAGTCGGCGAATTGTGTGTCCTTGGCGTCGTCATTGATGTCGTAGACATTGCGCAGGAAATCGATGTCCGCCCACAGGCCCTTGGGTGCCGCGCCTTCCGGATTCCGGTCGAGCACCTCGCGGACTTCCTCGGCATCGGGATATTTCTGCTGCTTGTATTTCTGCTGATATTCTTCGTCGCTCATACCTTCCGGCTTGGGCGTCCTGTTGTCGGGACCCGGCCACATATAGGGCGCGTCGGATTCATAATCCCACATCGTGTAGCCGAGATAGCTGTTCAGGAAGATATTGGGCTGGTGCATGTGGCAGTTCATGCATTGCGCGGTCGGGATGGCGCGGGTGAAGGCATGCTGGATCGGATGGCCTTTTTCACGCTTGGTCGGATCCGTATCCTTTCCGTGATCGTCATCGTGGCCGGTGTCTTCGCCATGGGCGCCTTTTGCTCCGTGAGCCGCATCATAGCTGCCATAGCCGCCGACACGATGCTCGCCCTCTTTGAGATTGCGGATTGTCGGGTCAACCGTCTGGGTCTGGCCGTCCCGGCCATATTGGGCCCAGATCGAGCTGTGCCGCGGTTCGCGGTCATTGGCATAGACGACGTGGCAGCCGGCGCAGCCAGACTGGCGATAGTCGCCGGGCTGATCATTGGTGCCCATGAACCACATGAACGGGTCGTTGAGCCGGGTCTTGTGGATATTGAGAACCGGGATGGCGACGCGCAGGCCGGTGCCGGGGCCGCGATTGGATTGTTTGAGATCAGGCCTACCGGGCTCTTCCAGCCGCTGGATAATGCCGCCGATATTGGGCAGTCCGATTTCGGGGAACTGCGTGTTGATGTTCCGGCCACCGCGCTCGAACACGCGGAAGATGTCGCCTGGCGGAACGGTGTGCCAGGTCGGCAATGGATAGAGGATCGGCAGTGCGCCGCGTTTCTTTTCGGCTTCGGTCACGGTGCCGTGAGGATTGCCGGGTGACTTGATCGTCGCCGGTTCGCCCTTGCGGGTATAGGCCTCGCCGAACACGTAATTTTTGAACGGCACGATGCCATTATTATAGGCGGCTCCGCCCCACAGCATCGCGCCGGTCGCCATCAGCGACCGTTCCGAGGCCTCGATGATTTCCATGTGGCAGGCGCCGCAGGATTCACGCGCGACGCGATAATCCGACGGGTTGACAAAACGCACGAATTCCGGCGATTCCTTGTTGAGCAGGCCATAGCTGCGCTTGGGATTGGCGGAAGAGGGCCAGTGCCAGCTTTCCGGATATTTCGGCAGGACATGCGCCTTGGTCAGCGCGTCCATATAGGCGAGGCTGTTCTTGCCCCACTTGTTATCGCCGACAACCGAAGCATCGCCGCCATGACAGTCGACGCAGCCGAGTACCACAGCGGGGGTCTCGTGCATCGTCTTCTGATCGCTATCGGTGTGACAGCTCTGGCAGCCGCTGCTCTTGGCCTGCGCCTCGTCCCAGGTCTGGTTCTGCGGGGCAGGGGGCGTGAAGCTGTAGTCGACCTTTTGCGGTTTTTCCTTGCCTGCTGCAAGCAGCAGCGAGGCGGGAGTGACGGTCAGCGCCAACGCGCCCAGTCCCGCGAGGATCAATTTGCTATTGCCGGTCAAGAGGTTCTGCCAGCGCATCAGAAGGCCAGTATCGCGTTGAGCAGAATGGAATAATGGAAGTCGCGCTTGTCGGTCTGGTCAAACAAATCCTTGAATCCTTTTCCGGGTATCAAAGCAGCGCCCGAGAGGCGGAATACCATATTCTGCGTGGCTTTCGGGCGGTAAATGGCGGCTAGAGACAGGTCCCATCCAATGTCTCTGGGAATCGAGCCTTCGACGCGCAGGGCTTCGAGGCTTTCGGTCTTGTGGAACCAGAGATGGTTGGCATTGCCGGATAGCCGGAAATCGGGCGTCAGATCAGCGTCGACGCCGACTCCGGCCAATATCGTTCCGGGATTGTTGAAATTGCTCTGGCCCTGTTCCTTGGAGGATCGAAGCGAGTTGAGAATGCCGTTGCGCCCGTTGATCGAGATCACCCGGCCACCGCCGGCGAACGGGATGGTCTGGCGGATCCAGTAGCTGGTATCGGCCCCGGCAAAAATCGGATTCTCGAAGATGGAATCAAAGCCCGCTTCGGTATTATTATAAGGATTGCCGTCGCCGCTGGCGAACAGGCCGGAAGCGCGGAAGCGCAGGAAATCAACGTCATAGCTGGCTTCGAGAGCGCCGAAATAGGCCGCGATCTTCGCCGGTTCGCTGGTGAAGAAGCTGTTGCGGTCCTCGCCAAAGGCGCCGTAAACCTGACCGGTGAGATTGATCCGTCCGATCCGGCCATCAAAAGCATAGCCCGGATAGACGACATCATAGGCGCGGCCGCGAAGGTCGCCGAGCAGAGCGGGGCGGACGGGAAAGCCGTTGTCGTCAATCTCGACGTCGGACTTCTCGCGGTTCATATTATAGGTCAGGCTGAACTGGCTCGTCAGGCCGACGAAGGGCAAATCCTGCCGGTAGAGATTGGCAAAGAAAATATAGCTTTCGCGCGGGGTCTGGGTGATGTCGTTGAGCCCGGAATTGGTGTCTTTCTCGAGCTGGACAAAGGCGCCGAGATTATACTGGATCCGGTTATTGTCGCGAGTCCCGAACAGGCGGAAACCGAGCTGGTTGTCCTGAAACAGGAAACCGCGGAAATCCGCCTGCATCGGCTGGATACCGATGCGGAAACTGTCGAAGTCATAGCGGGCCGATGTGTTGCGGATATGATAGTCGAAAAACGCCTCCTGCACGCCGACAAACCAGTCGGTGCGGCGCGAGGGTTTCGACGGTTCGACGAACAGGACGCGGCGTTCCGGAACGTTCACATGATTGACCTGTGTCGCCAGTGTCAGGCGATATTCCACGTCGGGCGGCTTGTAGGCGGTGGAGCCCTTGATCAGGGCAAAACCGGTGATGAAGGTCTGGGCATAGACTTCCGAACCGGAGCGGCCGAAAACGTCGATGCTGCCCGGCCGTTCGGTGGTCTGTACGCCGACAGGAATCGGGAAACTGCGCGGTTCGATGACCGTGTCGGAAATCAGGTTGGCGACGAAGAACCAGTCGTCGCCCTTGAGAAAGCCCGGCTTCTTGTCGGCCGGGATCGGCTTGTCACCCTTCAACACATTCTGGTGATAGGGATTGAGTGTGCTGTGGCAATTGTTCCGCAGTGCGCCGAACAAGGTGTAGATGGCTTCGTCGCTGCCCTTGGCCGGGCAGAGGCTCTGCATGATCCGCCAGCGGTCGGGGACCGGGAATTCGTCGGTCGGAAAGGCTTCCGGCGGCGGGGCGTTGACCGCGCCGGGGTTATTCTGGGTGACCGGATCGGGCAGGCTCTTTTGTACACCGGGGCGGCGTCGGCCGTCGATCAGCGCGTCATCGGCGGTCAGACTCTCGATGTCTGTTTCGAGCGGATCGGGGGTGTTGGACGATGCCACAATGGAAGATTTGGAAGCATCTTTCGGGGTAGCGGTTTCGGCCGCTGCTTTTTCTTCCGTTTCTGCCCCTTCTTCGTCCGGATCTGGTCCGCCCATGCCCGTTTCATTGCCAAAAACGGCAGATTCTGTACCAATCCAGGAAAATTTTTCTCCGGCCAGCAGAGCGGTCAGCGACGCTTCCATCTGTTCGATCGAAGCGTGCTGAATCTCCATCTGCTCGGCCTGACCCGACATCACCGCCAGGATCGGTACAAAGGAGGCTGAAAGTCCCGCCATTCGTCCTACAACCCCTCGCAGACATTTTGTTCGTTGGTGTCGAGGAACGGCGCGAAGGGGCAGTTCACATAGCGCAGCCGGACATTGGCATTGCCGAGATCAACAACGACATTGTCGGCGCGGATCGCCTTTGGGGCGTTGCCGATGGTGCCCAGTCGCTCGCCCGCATTGTGCAGGCCGAGGAAGCTCGCCATGTCATCCTGATCGATACCGTCACCGGAAACGCCGATACCGCCGACGAGCGTGTCCCCGCGATAGATCGGAACGCTACCCGGGAAAATCTGAATGCCGTTGGACAGACGGTTCTGTCCGCCGGTTCCGGCGATGGCCGGCAATTGAGTGCAGCGCTGGTCGGTGTCGGCGCTGGCGCCGTTCGACCGGACAAAGCCGACATGCTGGACAATATTGGGGAATACCAGATCGAGTTGCAGGCCGACCGCGAACGGACTGAAGCGGGATGACTGGTCAATCGACAGCGGTCCGGGCGGGCGCCCGATTTCACCATCCGGGAAATAGGGCCTAGACAGATTGCCGCCCGAACGGTCGGCGAAAGCCACGGTGCCGGTCAGGGCATTGGGATCACCGAGAAAATCGCGCACCCGCTGGACATGGGCAGGCACATTGGCAAAGGGCGCAAATACCGGAGTGGCGAGCAATTCCTGGCCGGCGACCGCGCTGGAGAAAAAGGCCGCAGTGCGCGCCTTTTGCAAGGACACATCGGTGCCAAAAACCGGACCGTCCGGTGTGCGCACGATGCCCAGTATCTGGCCGCGGGTATCAACCACGCTGACGGTTGCCTGCATCCGGCTGTCCAGCGGCTGGCGGATCTGCGCCCTGGCGCGGCTGACCACGAGAAAGGCTTCTTCGAGTAGCGCGCGCACTTCGCCTGCGGTCAGCGGCGTAGCCACCGCCGCTGCATCGGTGCCGCCACGGATCGGGTAGCGGTTGGCGCCACTGCCGTCGGTCAGGACGAAGGCATCGCTGTTCTTGAATTCGGTCGTCTTCGAGGCCCGGATCCCGGACGCTTCCGTTCCATAAGCGGTGCCGGCGATGATCGTGCCGTCAGTATAGCCCGTGACGGCTATCAGCTGGCCGACCGCAGCCGTGTTTATCGCGGCAAAATTATTCTGCAGCGGCGACAGGTCGGAGACGACCATATCGCTGAAGCGCAAGGAGGTCCCGTCGACCGAAATCCGGTTGGCGGTAATTGATGCGGATGGTGCGAAGCCCTGGATGCCGGCGAGAGCAATGGCTTCCTCGTCATCATCGTCGATATCGAGAATATTGGGATCGAATCCATAGTCGCCATCGCCCATGACACCGATCCCGCCGACGACAACGCCGTCCTTGTAAAGCGGCATTCCGCCAGGATCGGCGGCGAGGCCGAGCGGCGACCGTTTCGGACCGATCAGCGCCCCGGTTCCGCCCATCGCGTTAAACCGTTGCGACAGGTCAGAGCAGGGCAGTTGGCTGAATTGCACCCCGAACAGCGGCCCGCTTTCAAGCCCTGCCGTGGTCGGCGCGGGCGGGAAATGTTCCTGGGCGATCTGGCTGGCGGTCCGCGAGGAAAAGGCGTTGCCGCTGCTCGACAGATAAGCGCCGGTTACCGCCTTGGCGATCGCCGCTGCCGCCGCCGGGACCTGCTGGCCCTGCAGGCCGACCAGATCGGCTGAACCGGCGAGACCGCCAATCTGCCGGTTGCTGATCGTGATTTCTGACGACCCGCCGTTCGAACCATTCATGTCGAACACGGCCAGCACATTGCCGACGCGGTCGACCACAGCAATCACCGAGGGCAGGTTGCGGGCCTGCGCTTCACCAACCGCCTGGGCAATGATCGTCTGCACATCGGTAACGGTCAGTGACCGCTGGGCCGGGGCTGTGAACAGGCCGCCGGTTCCGGTAGCAGGTGGAGTGGGAGCGGGTGTCGGAGACGGCGAAGGCGATGGCGTGCCGCCAAAATCATTGCTGCCACCACCACCGCCGCAGGACGTCAGGACCAGGGCTGCGGCGGAAAGGGCAGAGGTGAAGAAGGGTTTGCGCATCACCAAATTCCCTATCTGAGCGACCGGATCGTGCGGACCGCGCTGCCCAGAGCCCGGCGGAATTTGAGCGGCTGGTAGCTGTTGGGCTCGGCGACCGCAGCATAAGCGACATTGATCTGCCCGCGCAGACTGGCGGCGGCGGATTCGCTGACCTGCCCCCCGTTGACCAGACCATTGAGCAAGGTGTCGATCGCCATGACCGCCTGAACGCTGCCTTCATAATCGGTGAAGCGGGGCGAGATCGCCTGGCCGGCAATGGTCTCCATGATCCGGAACGTCTGATCGCGGCCAAAGCTGGCGCGGGAGAAACGGTCGGCGAGCTGCACCGCATATTGCCGCAGGCGGGCGGCCTCTTCCACCGCCGGACCGCGGCCCTGCGCCATGGCGGCGTGGAAGGCCCTGGACCGGCTGTCGAATTCTCCGGCAATGTCCGGCGCGGCGACCTTGATCGCGGCGCTGAGCATGATCATATTTTCGTCATTATAGGGCGGCATGCCTTCCGGGATCGGGCGTCCGGGATTGTCGACCGAGGTCGGGCGGGCCGAAGCACTGTCATAGATCCGGCGGTGGCAGCTGTGGCAATCGTAGAAATAGAATTCGGGGAAGATGCCCTCGGTGGCGATTGCCGGTTTGGTGAACAGATTGAGCGACCGTTCGAGTGCCATTGCCTGGCCGACCGCCCAGAAGCGGACGCTGTTGGTCCGGCCCTTGCGGCGGATATAGTCGACATCTTCGTCATGATGCTGTTGCAGGGTGGAGAAGAGATCCATCTCGAACGAGATGCGCGGGTGTCCGGCCGCCATGATCCGGTGATCGACAAACTGGCCTTTTTTGGCGCTGCCGAAATGGCAGTCGAGGCAGACACTGGCGCGCGCCTTGGGATTGTCCAGCGGTATCAGGCCCTGTGAGACATTGCGGGCGTGGCTGGCACCGACGGCATAATGGCTTGAGAGCCAGCCGGAGGAGGCGCCGTGACAGGATTCGCAACCGACCCCGTCATTGGTCTGGAAGCGCGGGCCCTTGCGTGCCGCGTCGGTGGTGTGGCAGCCGAGGCATTCCGAGGCGGACGCCGCATCCTTGAGGCCAAGACGCTGGGCAATCGCTATGCTGCGGGGTTCGCGCAGGACACGGAAAGCGCGGCTGTGGGCGCCACCGGGAGTGGATTCTTCCTGCCAGCGCATGATTTCGTCCTGCCGGACGATTTCGCCGTCGGCTTCCTGCCGCCCGTGACAGGTCGAGCCGCCGCAGGTTGCTACGCCGAGATGGGTGCCGCGGGCCAGATCGCTGGCCGCTTCGACCGGTTCGGGACTGGCCATGGTCGAGACAAATAATGCCGCCGCGACCAGAGCCGAACAGAACAGGCCAGCGGCCAGAACGGACCAGCCAGGCATCCCCGAAATTTTTTCCCCCATGTGCATCGTTGGCCAATCCGGTTTTCAAACCGGCCCCTCGTTCAGCGCGACGCGACCCTAGCCGTTTATCATAACGGTCCGATTACCTATCCGCCAAATGCTCCCTAATGCAAAGAAAAACGACCGATTTCTTCTATTTTCTAGGGCCTTGACAAGAGACTCGCGGTGCTCCCGAAGCTTGGTGTGGCACATTGGCAACGTTTGTCGACCGCTCTCCTAGCCCGGTTTGCGGCGGATCACCAGATTGCGGATTTCGGTCATGTCCTCGATCGCGAATCTGATGCCTTCGCGGCCCAGGCCACTGTCCTTGACCCCGCCATAAGGCATGTTGTCGACGCGATAGGAGGGCACGTCGTTGATCACGACGCCGCCGACATCAAGCCGGTCCCACGCATCCAGCGTCTTGAATATATCGCGGGTGAAAATGCCGGCCTGCAATCCGAACTTGCTGTCGTTGACCTCGTCCATGGCTGCGCCGAAATCGCTGAACCTGGAGAGCAGGGCGAGCGGACCGAATGCTTCCTCCCGATAGGCGTCGGCGCTGGTGTCGACATTTTCCAAGAGCGTCGCCTCCAGCATATTGCCTTTGCGGTTGCCGCCACAAAGCAGGGTCGCACCATCGGCAACGGCGGCTTCGATCCAGCCATGCAATCGGCTGGCCTCGCCTTCGGAAATCATCGGGCCGATGAACGTGTCGCGATCTTTCGGATCGCCCGAGACCAGCGTCCTGGTCTTGGCGACCAGCATGTCCCTGAACCGGTCGTAGATTTTTTCGTGAATGATGATCCGCTGCACGCCGATGCAGCTCTGGCCCGACTGGTAGAAGGCGCCAAAGACAATCCGTTCGAGCGCGTCGTCAAGATCGGCGTCATGATCGACCACCACGGCGGCATTGCCGCCCAGTTCCAGTATCACCGGTTTCTTGCCGGCCTTGGCCTTCAGGTCCCAGCCGACTCCCGGCGATCCGGTAAAGGACAGCAGTTTGAGCCGCTCGTCGGTGGTGAACAGATCGGCGCCGTCCCGGCTCGCGGGCAAAATCGAGAAGGCGCCTTTTGGCAGATCGGTTTCTGCCAGTATCTCGCCCATGATGATCGCGCCCAGCGGTGTCTTGCTGGCCGGCTTCATCACGAACGGACAGCCCGCGGCGATCGCCGGAGCGACTTTATGGGCCGCGAGATTGAGCGGGAAATTGAACGGGGAGATGAAACTGCACGGCCCGATCGGCACGCGTTTCCACATGCCCATATAGCCCTTGGCGCGCGCCGAGATATCCAGCGGCTGCACCTCGCCATAGTTGCGGACGGATTCCTCTGCAGCGATGCGGAAGGTATCGATCAGACGGCCGACTTCGCCTTCCGCATCCTTGATCGGCTTGCCCGCTTCGACGCACAGGGAATAGGCGAGCTCGTCATAGCGTTCCTTGAACCGGTCGACGCAATGCTGCAGCACGTTCTGCCGCTCGTAACTGGCCATTGCGGCCATCGGTTCGGTAGCCGACACAGCCCCGGCAATCGCCTCATCGATGACGTCGGGTGTCGCCAAGGCGGTCCGGAAAGCCACTTCATTGGTATATTTGTCGGTGACTTCCAGGTCGGTATTGGGCTGTACCGCTTCATTGTTGAGATAGAGCGGATAGACGTCTTTCAATTTGGTCATAACTGTCTCGTTCAAACCTTCGCGCTGAGTTCCTTGATTTCGTGATTCAGGATGCGATCATTGTCCGAATAATCGACCGGGCAGTCGATCAGATGGACGCCCTCGGTAGAAAGGCAATGATCGATTGTTTCCTGCAGGTTCTTGGCGCTGCTGATCCGGTAGCCGTTGGCACCGTAAGATTCGGCATATTTGACGAAATCCGGATTGCCATAGGTCAGTCCCCAGTCTTCAAAGCCCATATTGGCCTGTTTCCACCGGATCATGCCGTAGCTGTTGTCGTTGAGCACCAGCACGGTGATGTTGAGCTTTAGCCGTACAGCGGTCTCCATTTCCTGGCTGTTCATCATGAAGCCGCCATCGCCGCAGATCGCCATGACCTTGCGGTCGGGATAGACCATCGCCGATGCCATGGCAGAAGGCAGGCCGGCGCCCATGGTCGCCAGCGCATTGTCGAGCAGCACGGTATTGGCCTGACGCGCCTTGTAATTGCGGGCGAACCAGATTTTATAGACGCCATTGTCGAGGCAGATGATGCCGTCGGCGGGCATCGCTTCGCGCACGACCTTGACCAGATGCGGCGGATAGATCGGGCAGCGCAGATCATCATCCATAGAATCGGTATGCTCTTCCTCGGCCCGGCGCGCCTTGTACATGGCGTCGAAATTCCAGCTGCCGGAAGGGACAATATCTTCCTTCATCTGCCAGATCGCGTTGCCGATATCGCCGATTACCTCGATCTGCGGGAAATAGACCGGATCTACCTCGGCGCTGTTCATCGAGACGTGGATGACCTCGGTGCTGCCGGTCGCCATGAAGAAGGGCGGCTTTTCGATCACATCATGGCCGACGTTGATGATCAGGTCGGCGGACTCGATCGCGCGGTGGACGAAGTCGTTTGCCGAGAGCGCCGCGCAGCCCATGAATTCCTTGTGCGTTTCATCGACCACACCCTTGCCGAGCTGGGTGGTGACAAAGGGGATGCCGGTCTTTTCGATAAATTGCGTCAGCATGCGGCCGGTGGTGGTCCGGTTGGCGCCGCCGCCGACAACAATTATCGGGGATTTGGCATTTTCGATTTTCTTGGTCGCGGCGCGCACCGCTTTCGCTTCGGCAATCGGGCGCCGGGAAAGGCTGGGCGTGATCGGCGTGGAATCGGTTTCCTCGTCAGCAATATCTTCCGGGAACTCGATATGGGTGGCGCCGGGCTTCTCTTCCTCGGCCAGCCGGATCGCCTCGCGCACGCGGCTCGGAATATTGTCGGCCGATGCGAGCTGGTGGGTGAATTTGGTGATCGGTCCCATCATGTCGACGACATCGAGGATCTGGAAACGGCCCTGTTTGGATTTCTTGATCGGCTTTTGCCCGGTGACCATCAGGATCGGCATGCCGCCCAGTTGGGCATAGGCTGCTGCGGTCACCAGATTGGTCGCGCCGGGGCCGAGCGTCGCCATGCAGACACCGGTCTTGCCGGTGTGGCGGCCGTAGGTGGCGGCCATGAAACCGGCACCCTGTTCGTGCCGGGTGAGGATGAGCTTGATTTTCTTGGAGCGCGAAAGGCTGTCGAGCATGTCGAGATTTTCTTCGCCGGGAACGCCGAACAGATATTCGACGCCTTCATTCTCGAGACATTCTACGAACAGATCGGATGCTTTGGTCATGTGGGTCCTTCCCTGGCCGCGACGACCAGTTGGTGTGCGAGTAATGGCAACGACCCCAATGACCCTCAATCCCCCTCAGAAATGAGACTCACTCTACCCCTATGTAACTGGATGGTAAGTCAAAAACACTGCGAAGTCACCCCCTTCAATATCCCCGGTCAAAGTCGGCAACGGCGATCATGTCCTCGCCGTTGCGGTAGCGTTTCAGATTCTCGACGAAGCGGGCCGCAGCGCGCTGGAACATGCGGGTTTGCGCGACACCGGACAAATGCATGGTGATGATGCAATTGGGCGCGTCCCACAGGGGATGGTCGGCGGGTAGCGGCTCCGGATCGGCAACATCGAGCGCGGCGCCGCCGATCGCCTTGTCGTTGAGCGCGGCCAGCAGGGCGTCCTGGTCGACCAGCGAGCCGCGCGCGACATTGACCAGCCAGGCTGAGGATTTCATCGCGGCAAATTCCTCGGCGCCGAACATATGCTTCGTGTCGCTCGTCGCCGGAGCGGATACAAACACCCAGTCGAACTCGCCGAGCCGTTCGCGCCAGTCGTCAAGGCCGATGACATGGGGCGCGCCGGTCGCGGTGCGCCGGACAGCGGTCACTTCGACGTCGAAGCCGGAAAGCTTTTTCGCGATCTGCTGGCCGATCCCGCCATAGCCGATGATCAGCACCTTGCTGTCTTCAATTTCCGTCGTTCCCGGCGGCGTTTCGAGCCAGTTGTGCTGGCGCTGGTTATCGACGATGAGATCGCTGCGCTTGGCGGCGGCGAGCATCATCATCACCGCAAATTCCGCGATCGGGGCGCTGTTCAGGCCGGCGCCGTTGGTCAGGATCGTGCCCTGAGCCTTGAGCTGCTCGAGCGGGAAATGTTCGACGCCCGCATAGATGCTGTTGAGCCATTTGAGATTGGTCGCGGCGGAGATGATCTTGGCCATCTTGTCCTTGTCATACATGTCGAACCAGCCGATTTCGACCTGCGGCGCGATTTCCAGCGCTTCTTCGGTGCTGGTGAACCAGGTCACGTCGAGATCGCCACAATGCGGCTCGACCATCGGCCGGACGAGAGAGGCCATGGCGGCTTTGGGTTTTGTGGACATCGGGTCATTCTCCTAACTTTGCCGTCCCCGGTCGGACGGGAATCTGACATTCTGTTCGTCTGTGATTTACCGGTCTTCCGCCGATGCAGAAGGAGCCGGAGCGGACTCTACAGCTCCATTTTCCAGTCCCAGCGCAGCGGGTCGCCATCCATCAGCTCCACGCCTTGCGCGGTGAGTTCGTCACGGATCGCATCGGCAGCGGCGAAATCCTTTGCCGCCTTTGCCTGCTGGCGCTGGTCGAGCTTTGCCTCGATATCGCTTTCGTCCAGTTGCGCCCCGGCAGGCCGCACCCGCAACTGATCGCGTGTCAGGCTGGTCAGTTGCAGTCCCATCACGGAGTCCATTTCGGTCAGCAGCGCGAGTCTTTGTCCGGCCGGCAGCTTCTTGAGTGAAAGCATTTCCTCGAGCAGCGGCAGGCCTTTCGAACTGTTCAGGTCTTCGCTGAGAGCGGCGTCAAACTTGTCGCGCAATTGGACGAGTGCCGGATGGTTGATCGCTACTGTCTGTCCGTCCGCTTTCTCCCGCAGCCGCTCGACGCCCATGACGATCCGCTTCAGCCGGGTCAGCGCCGCGACCAGATTGTCCCAGCTGAATTCCAGCTCGCTGCGATAATGGGCCTGCAGGCACATCAGGCGATAGGCGAGGGGGTGGAAACCCTTGTCGATCAGCAGTTGCACCCGCAGAAAATCGCCCGAAGACTTGGACATCTTGCCGGTCCGGTCGATCAGGAAATTATTGTGCATCCAGATTTTCGCGCCGCTGTGGTCGGAGCAGCTATGCGCCTGGTTCTGCGCAATCTCGTTGGGATGGTGAATCTCGCGATGGTCGATGCCGCCGGTATGGATATCGAACGGCAGGCCGAGCAGCGCTTCCGACATCACCGAACATTCCAGATGCCAGCCCGGCGCGCCCTTGCCCCAGGGGCTGTCCCATTCCATCTGTCGTTTCTCGCCCGGGGGTGTCTTGCGCCAGATCGCGAAATCGGCGGCGTTGCGCTTGCCCTCGACCGTGTCGATCCGGCCTTCGCCGTCATCGGTCGATGCACGAGCCAGCGTGCCGTAATTTGTCACGGTCGACACGTCGAAATAGAGGCCGCTTTCCAGTTCGTAGCAATGCTTGTCGGCGATGCCTTTTGCATAGTCGATCATCGCCGGGACATAGTCGGTGGCAATCGACCAGTGGGCCGGCTGGCGGATATTGAGTGCCTTGATATCCTGCCAATAGGCCTCGGTATAATGTTTCGCGATATCCCAGATCGACTGGGCTTTTTCCGCCGCCATTTTCTCCAGCTTGTCTTCGCCTTCGTCGGCGTCGTCGGTCAGATGGCCGACATCGGTGATATTGATGACATGGGTGAGCCTGTAGCCCTTCCAGCTAAGCGTCCGCCCCAGCAGATCGGCAAAAACATAGGCCCGCATATTGCCGATATGGGGATAGTTATAGACGGTCGGCCCGCAAGTGTAGACGCGCGCTTCGCCCGGGTGGACAGGCACGAACTCTTCCATCTGGCGAGTCAGGCTGTTGAACAGTTTCAGCGGATGGGCGGCAGTGTCATTCATCAGCCATCGCCTAATGGCTTTCCGCGCAAAAGGTCAACCGATCAATTGACAGGGCTTGTCATTCTGCCGGTTCGGGCTCTTGCTCCTGTTCGTCTTCATCCTCGCCCGCGCCATTGACCCACAGGTCTTCATTGCCTGCACCGGTCACCGGCTCGTCGATCAGCGGGTCCTCGGCGGGGTCCGGATTTCTCTTAATTTCAATCGTATTCGACGCGAAGGGATCCACCACATATTTCTCCGGTGTCACTTCCTCGTCGATCACGTCCTGGACCGGGTCAAAGGTCGGGATGCCATCGGCACCCGGCAAAGGCACACAGGAGGAAGGATCGATGATCACGCAGCCGTTGATCGTCGATCCGGCATCAAAGTCGGCCGTGATATCGACAGCCGGGATCGCGTCCAGACCGGTCGCCCCGCCGACAATACCGTTGATCACGATATTGGCGGTGCCGGTGGAGGCGCCCACAACGGACAGGGTGCCAGCGGTGAAGCCGCGACGGTCCGCATAATCGGTGCCGGTGGCGGTGTTCTGGATCAGCAGATTATCGCCAATGGTCATCAGGATATTGTCCGCCCGGATCAGGCCATCTGCGAGATCAATGCCGTCACTGTCGGCCAGACGGAGATCGATATCCGCAGCGCCAAAACCGGCAATGTCCGCAAGCGCCTGGCTGGTCATCGCGTAAATATTGGTTGCGGTGATCGAAAGGGTACCGCTGCCCGCATATTCTCCGTTCGCATCGGTCATCTGGATGATACCGCTGGCAGCATCGATAAACAGGTCCTCGCCGGCGGTCAGACCGAGACCGGAATCGGCATTGCCGTTGGTGAAGTCGAGAAGACCGACAACGGTGATCGACTGTCCGGACACCAGATTCAGACTGTTGCCCAGCCCGATATTGGCCGATTGCGGACCGCTCACATTGTCGCTGACCAGCACGGTCAGGTCCTGAACCACCATGTCGAAACCGCCCAGCGATGTCGGTACGGCCGTTATGGTGAGATCCCCACCCGAATGGATGCGGCTGAATTCGTCATTTTTGAGCGAGAAACTGCCACTGATGTCCGTGCCATCGCCGAGCACCATCTGGGTGGTGCCGTCGCTGAATATCTGGATATCGCCGGTCAGGTCGGTCTGGCCGAGACTGCCCGCAGAACCGATTTCCATGTCGGCGCTGACCGTGCGGATATTGGTGCCGACGGCGCTCGCCTGAATATCGATCAGCCCGCCCGCGGTAAGTTGCAGGCCATTGGCGGCAGCGACCATGCTGTTGATCAGGATATCATCGGCAGCGGTGATCGTGATGTCGCCGCCAGCCGATGCCACAGCAGACGTGCTGGTCGAGCCGCCAGTCGTGTCATCGATTGTTGCCGATCCGCCTGCGGCAATGACGATATCGCCACTGGCCACGGCCTGCTGGACGTCGATATTTGTAGCCGAAGACAGGCCAATGTCGCCGCCGGTTGCTTCGGCGGCAACGCTCATGTCCTGCTGGGTAATGATCGAAACGGCGGCACCCGATGCGGCCAGAAGATTGGTCACGTCGACGTTATTGGTGACGCTGACCAGACCATCCGCGGCGGTGAGACCGATATCATTGCCAGTGACGTTGCGCAGGGTGATGCCGCTGTCCGCTGCGATCACGATCTGGCCGGTGCCGCTCTGATCGGCACTGGTTTCGTCGGCGACGAAGCCGCCTTGCGTAGAGACGTCAATGTTGCTGCCGCCGCTCAGCGATCCGACGGTTATGTCGCTCGCATTATTGGCGACAATGGCGATATCCCCGGCACCGGCGATCGAATCGAGCGAGATGGCGTCTCCGGATTCGACGGTCACCGCGCCGGCGCTGTCGATATCGCTGCCGTTAATGCCACCGCCGGCATTGAGTGCCATGTCGTCACTGCTTGTCGCGCTGTTGAAGCTGATATTACCGGCAGCATCGACGGTGAAAGTGCCCCCCTGGGCTTCGAGATCGCCAAAGCCGACATTGCCGGTGGCATCGAGATCGATGCCGCCGCCCACGGTAATCGTGCCGGTGCCGTCAATGTCGCCGCCGGTTGCATTGAGTGTCAGATCACCACCGATGGTGCCGTTGTTCAGTGTCACGCTGGTACCGGTAATGCTGCTATTGCCGCCGCTGATCACATTGGCGAGCGATGGCGTGCCACTTGCGGTCACGGCGATATCGTCACTGGCGTTCAGTGTGCCGGTCGCGCTTATATCGGCGCCGCTGGTCAGCAATATATTCGAACCGGTGGCGGTTTCTGACGCAAAGGCAATGGAGCCGGACTGACCGGCATTGGCGGTGTCGAACGACAGCGCAAACAGGTCAATGCCCGCGCCGCTGCTGGTTGCGCCGGCCAGCGAAATCGCGCCGTCCGCCTGGACGATAAAATCATCGCCGGTCGAAACATTGGCCAGGGCAACGTCGCCAAGCGCCCGGATCGAGACATCCTCACCGGCGCCGAGCGTACCGGTGGCGGTGATATTGCCGCCCGCGAGCAGGCCGATGGAGGCTGCTGTCGGAGTGCCGGTTGCGGTTGCCGCCGACCCGAGCGCGATATTCTGCGCAGCGGAAATCAGAATGTCGCCGCTATTGGTGGTCAGCGCGCCGACGTCGACATTGTTGGCGAACAGATTGATGGCGGCTCCCGCACCCGACACAGTGATATCACCACCGGTGCTATTGACGCCGATCGTCCCGCTGGAAGCGGTCAAGGTGACGCCGTTGGGCGAACTGATGCTGTCGAACAGGATATTCGCGCCGCTGTTGAAGTTGATATTGGTAGCATTTGCATTGCCGATGGCAATATTGCCGCCGTCCAGATCGAGCGCGTTGACGGCGTTCAGGTCGCCGCCGTTGATGCTGCCGCCGGCGGTCATGCTGATCGCATTGCTGCTGGTTGCGGCGGCAAAGTTGATGTCGCTGCCGGCGTCGACGGTGAAGGTACCGCCCTGGGCTTCGAGATCGCCAAAGCCGACAAGGCCGGTGGCCGCGAGATCGATGCCGCCACCGACGGTAATCGTGCCGTTTCCGTCAATATCGCCTGCCGTGGCATCGAGCGTCAAATCTCCGCCGATGCTGCCGTTGTTCAGCGTGACCGAAGCACCGAGGATCGCAGTGTTGTTGGTGGAATTGGCGGTGCCGACGATGGCAGCGCCACTGGTTGCGTCTAGAGTGATAAAGCCACTCGCGGCAAAACCATTGGTAGTGATGGTCGCAGAGCCCAGGTCAATGCCTGCTGTCGTTCCATCAAGACGTGTGCCAATTATACTGCCAATCGTCGCGGAACCGGCAGCGACCAAGTCAATGAATTGGCCCTGGATCAAATCCGATATTATGGCACCACTGGCGTCAAGATTGACATCGCCTGTGGCGCTGATGGTGTCGACATCAATCGTTCCACCGGAGGTCAAGTTCACGACGTTGCTGATCAATGTACTGGTGGGAGCAGTTGCGCTAAGTCCCGTTATATCGCCTCCGGCATCGACAACGACTCTTTGACCGGATGTATTGCCCAGAGCGACATCGGCGCCAGCCGTTGCGTCAAATGTTCCGCTGGCAGAGAGGCTGCCGATATTGATATCGGTCGCCGCATCGAGCGTTGTCGCGCTTGCGGTCGTTGCGTCGGTGATGGTGATTGCGCCAGTCGTGGCTGTCAAAACCATGGCGCCACTCGCGGCAAACGCATTGCTGGTTATATTTGCTGTCCCAAGCGAAATGCTGCTGCCCAGGGCTTCCAGACGCAGGGTATCGGCATTGCCAATATCGACCGCTCCGGTCGTAAGGATATCAGCAAATCCCCCAATCAAAGAGCTGACATCAACATTCCCGTCGCCGTCGATATCGATACCGTCGATAGCATTGATGGTTCCGGCGGTAATGCTGCCGCCAGCGTTGAGGACAGCCACATTGCTGGCGAGTGTGTTGTTTGAAGCATCAACATCACCCCCGACGATATCGCCGCCCGCGTTAAATCTGACGCTCTCGGCGGTTGCGGTGACAAAGGAAATATTTCCGCCCGCATCCGCCGTTGCCGCTCCCGGTCCGCTTAAAAGGCCGAAGGTGATATTGCCGGTGGCATCGAGATCAATCGTGCTGCCCGCAGTCAGATTGCCCGGCCCAGCGCCTACGACATCACCAGCGGTTGCATTCAGGGTGATAATACCAGACGACAGCAGATCATTGAAACCGACGTTGTTGCCCAGAACCGAAATCGATGATGCGCTACTGTTGCTGCCGAGAAACGCATCGCCAGTCGATGCAGTGAGCGTGATGGATCGGGCATTGGGCAGATTGATCCTGCCAAGATTAATGTCTCCGCCGGCGACGATATTGATATTTGCGTTGCCTGACTGGGTCAGCGTGTTGACAGTGATACTGCCTGGAACCGTGTAAGAGGCTTCAAATGCACCGCCTATATTTGCGATCGAGGTAAGCTGTCCTCCAGTATCAATCTGTGCCGCACTTATGTCCGCGCCGACCGTTATGCCGATATCACTGGCGCTGGTCAGCGAAGCGGAGCCCAGCAGGCTGCCATTTACCGCGCTGACCAAAATGCTCGCGCTGCCGACCGAGGCTTCGCGCAGGTCGACATCGCCTTCGATGCTCTCGACCAGAAACTGGTTCGATGCATCGAGAATCGTGGCGATGCCGTCGGTGCCCATGATGATGTCGCGGCGCGTGGTAACCAGGATCTCGTTCGCCGAGACCGTGCCGGACTCGATGATACCCTGAACCACGTCATTGTTGCTGGCCTGGCCGATATGGACGAAATTGTCGGCGTCGAGCGTGCCCAGACAGATATTGCCTTCCACGCATTGGCCGTTGAGCAGGCCATTGTCATCGGACTGGCCGATGGCGGTG
Organism: Sphingorhabdus sp. SMR4y; assembly: GCF_002218195.1. Lineage (GTDB taxonomy): Bacteria > Pseudomonadota > Alphaproteobacteria > Sphingomonadales > Sphingomonadaceae > Parasphingorhabdus. Next base: position 23,182 of record NZ_CP022336.1, read on the forward strand.
ATTACCGCGTTGGACGGCGCATCGTTGATGTCGGCGGAAATCGAGCTGGCGGTAATCGTGCCGCCGAGGCCGTCGATCGCATTGGCCGACATGACCACGGCGAAATCATTGGCGTCGAGATCGCCGGCGGCGACGATAGAGGCTATCGGCGTGAATGGCGTGCTGATCAGGGGCGTGAGCGCGCCGGCTTGCAGGATCAGGTTGTTGGTGTCCGGGAAAGGATTGGCCGTATTTGGCGACGTGGCGGGCGCATTGCCCGCGACCAGGCTGGCACCGGTTTCGATGATGATATCATCGCCGGTCTGCACGATCAGTCCATTGTCCGAAATCGTGTTGCTGCCGCTCTGGAACAATGCATTGCCGCCGGCATTGACGGTGATGAAACCGGCAGATGTGACATCGCCGTCGATGGTGGCGCTATAGCTGGGATCAAAGGTCGGGAAAGATCCGCCCATTGGATCATGCCCCGCCTGGATGAGCATCTGCGGCCCGAGCACGAAGGTTCCTGCGCCCAGGGTCACGGTCGTCACGGTTCCGGTCACCGCCGCATTGGTGACATTGGCGTCCCACATCGCCGAAATATCGACCAGTCCGACGCCGGCAATGTCGGCGACGGTGGCATTCTGTCCCGTGCGCACCGAGGCGCTGCCTGCGGCGTTGATCCGCGAGCCGGCGGTGCTGATGAAATCGGCCTGCGCCGTGGCCGCGAAATCGCCGGACACATCGATGCTGTTGACCGGCGTGCTGTTGTTGCTGTGATCGACGAAGATATTCTGCCCGCTGATCAGCGTGGCATTGCCGCCCACCGTCACCTGACCGTCTCCGTCGAGATCAAACTGGATATTGCCGGCCACGTCGACGTCGAGATCGCCGAGAATCGATATGGCGCCGCTGTTTCCGGTCGCGAAAAAGCCGCCAAGCAGAGTCGTGGCCGAACCGGTTCCGGTGCCGAGCGCGGCGTCAAAGGCATAAGCGGTCAGGCTGTCGAAACTGATCAGACCGGCGGGATCGGTTGAACTGTCGGTGATTTCGATGCGGCCCCCCGCGCCGATACCGGCGATCGGTCCGCCGCCGCCGGTGCCGCTGGAGTCTATCGTGACATTCGCGAAGGTCAGAATGCCTGGGCTGCCTTCCTGAACCTCGGTGATACCGGTGCCGCCGGTTCCGGCGCCTCCGGTGCCATTGGCGCCATTGGTCCCGTAAGCGCCATAATAGCCGCGGGTTCCGCCATCGCCGCCAAGACCGGCAGTGGTCAGGTTGAGATCATTCCCGGAGATCGTTCCGCCTTGCGCAAGCAGGCGGGCTGTGCCGCCCGTGCCATCGCCACCATTGCCGGCGTCACCGGCCGTGCTGTTATAAGAATTGCCGCCATTGCCGCCATTGCCGCCGGCACCGGTGCTGGTCATGGTGAAATCGCCGGACGTCACATTGATCGTGCCGCCTGTCCGCGCGACCAGTTCGACCGTGCCGCCATTTGCGTCACCACCTGATCCGCCATCGCCGCCATCGAGACCGACGCCGAAACTGTAAATGCCGTCCGCTCCGTTGCCACCGGTTGCATTGGCTTCCAGAATGATAAAGCCGAGGTCGATATTGCCGCCGGCACCCGTGACTTCCAGGCGGGCTGTGCCGCCCGTTGCGGCTCCGCCAGCGCCGCTAATGCCGGTGATATTATTGGCCGAATCCAGCATGCCGAAACCACCATTTCCGCCCGTTGCATTGGCGATGATTGTCGGGTCATCGGGATCGGCTGTGGCATTGTTGACGTTGATCGCTGCGACCCCGCCAAAAGCAGCGCCGCCGTCTCCGCCGTCCAGTCCCTGACCGCCATCACCGCCGACACCGCTGGCATCGACGATATAGATGGGATTGTTGAGATCATCCTGATTGATGTTGATGATTGCATTGCCACCAGTTCCGGTGCCGCCATTACCGGCGATATTATCCGCTTCACCGGTTGAAAAGCCAAAGACGTCGCCGCCATTTCCGCCGGCCCCGATCGATGTGACCGAAAGCTGACCAAAGCCGAGCGTCCCGGCATTGTTGTTGAATGTGGCATTGCCGCCTGTAGCGTTGCCCCCCAGACCGCCGGTCCCGGCCTGAATGGGACCGTTGCCTGCGTTGGTGCTGTCGCCGCCATTGCCACCATCGGCACTGGTCGAGATGATGATATTGCCGGCGTTGATCGTGGCGCTGCCGTCGAGATTGAAGGTGGCGGTTCCGCCGATACCGTCGCCCCCGTTGCCCCCGTCCGAGCCATAACCAAAGCCACCCGCTCCATAGGAGCCATAGGGGGCGATATTCTGATTATTGCCCTCTGCCGATACCGTCAGCGTATTGGTGACGGTCAAGCTTCCCGCCTGGGCGTTGAAAACAGCATTGCCGCCAATACCGCTGCCGCCCGCGCCACCGGCGGTACCGATATTGATGTCGCCATTGGCGCCATTGCCGCCGAAACCATTGGCCGAGATGGTGAGGTTCGTAACGCTTGCGTTGCCGCCGTTGAGATTGAAGGTTACATCGCCGCCTTGTCCGTCGCCGCCATCGCCCGCCGATACGCCACCGGCAAAGGGGCTGACGGCCAGGGTCAGGTCTTCGGGATCCGCCATTGGCGTTACGTCAAGACTGGTCGGGGTTCCGGGCAGGGTGAACAAATCGCCGCCACCTCCGCCCGAGCCGTCGGAACCGATCGTGATGTCGTCCGCCACGAATGTTCCGCCGAGCAGATCAAATGTGATGTCGCCGCCAAAGCCGAGACCGCCATCGCCCTCGAAACGGGGGGCACCGCCTTCTCCGCCGACAGAGATTGATCCGTCGGAATCCACGTCAAGGTCAGCGAACGTCATCGAACCGCTGCTGCCTTGCACGCGGAATGTGACGTCGCCGCCGCGACCGATCCCCAGACTTTCCGGGTTTTCGTCATTGCCGCCAACGCCACCGATACCGCTGGCATCTATCCCGAGAAAGTCTGTAAATTCTATCGAACCGTCATCGGCGTTGATCAGAATATCTCCGCCCGTTCCATTGCCGGCGATCGTGTCATTGCCGGTGCCGCTCGCCTGGAAGAAGGAAAACCCGGCCGTCAGAGATCCGCCGTTGCGGGCTACGATATTGATATCGCCGGCCTGAAAATCCTTGCCTTCATCTTGACCCGAAAAGAAAAACTGGTTGTTCGGTTTTGCAGAAGAACTGAGGAACAGGCCGCCTGCTGTTATCGATCCGTTGTCAGCCAGGATGGAAACCGAACCGCCGGCGCTGGTAACGCTATCCGAACCGTTAAACGCCCGCGTGCTGATGAAAAGATCTCCGTCAACTGCCAGTGTCGCCCCGTTCTGAACGGTGATCGTGGCCCGGTCTGTTGCAGCGGAAGGGGTAATACCATAGGTGCTCAATTCGGCGTCCAGATCGGAATTGATGGTAAGGCTGCCGCCGTCGATCAGTAAATTTGCGCCGCCGGAGCTGGCAAATCCGGACCTTTCTTCACCCGCTGCATTGAAAGAACCAGATGAAGCATCGGCGGTGGCAAAGATCAGGATGTCATCGATGACATGTGTCCCGCCGGTCACCGTCAGGTCGAAAGCGCCAGCGCTTGCATCGTTGCTCTGCGCTCCTCCGGATGCATCACCCGATGATGCAGCCGCTCCCAGCGAGAAAACCATCCCGCCAGTGGTTACCGCGCCGCCGGAAAGGTTCAGGCTGATATTACCGGCAACGCTGTCGCTTCCGAGCTGTCCGGGACCGCTGCCCCCTATTTTCAGCGACTGTGCCGAGATAACCTGACTGTCAAAAAATGTTGTTCCTGTGATATCGAAGGTGCCGTCGGAAATGTTCAGATTGATGTTCCCGCCCTGGCCGGACCCGTTCTGGATTTCGCCTTTGCCACCTTGGGCGCTGGCATTGAATTGTGCAGCGCCACCAACCAGGAGATCGCCGCCGTCGATATTGATATTGATCGCGCCAGCTGTGGCATCTTGTCCGATCCCCGTACCGCCATTGTCGCGAACGTTAAAAAAGTCATCCAGGCCGGTAGCGCTGGTATCGACGATGAAATCGCCTCCCGTCGTCAAGCTACTGAAGACAGGAGTCGTGTCAGCAAAACCGAACCCTTCGATATTGAAGTTGATTGTGCCTCCAACATTACCAGATCCGGCGCGCAAAATGACATCACCGCTGGCCCCGACAAGGCCACCGCCACTTACATTTATATCTATCTGATTCCGTGCTTCAAGTTGGAGATCGTAAGACCTGCCGAAACTGTTCGCGAAGACCGAGCCGTTCGTGGCTGCTGACGTGGCGATGATCGCATTCGTTGCAAAGCTTGAAACCGACGCGCCGAATCTAGCATTCTGAAAATGGATGTTTGCATCCGAATCTGCCGCCTGTTTGTCAAAGGCAAAGCTGGCGTTGGTCTGGTCGCCCGTCGTTGCGACATTGGCGCCGGCGCTGAGCACAACATTGCCATTGACGATCGAGGCCGTAGCGGCTTGCTGATAGCCGACACTTCCGCCGACCAGCATGGTCAGTGCGTCATTTTTGGGTACGGCCACCATGTAGATCGTCCGAGCATCGGCATCGGTTATCGCACCTCCATTGTCAAAGGTCGGGGATGATGATTCTCCGCCTGTCGTGCCGCTATGCACAACACCATTGGCATCGCCGGTTCCTACGCCGATCGAAATGTCGAAAAGGCCGTTGTTGATCGTCAGTTCCGCTTGCTCGGCTGCAACATAGGCTGCTGAACCGTTGACGTTTACGGATCCGTCCTGAACGACGCGCGGTGCCACCATGGCGACGTAATTGCTGCCATTGGCGGTTGCGTTGATTGTGGCGCCATCTTCGATGATTATGGAAGATGTGCTGCCGGCTGGTCCGCTGACACTCATGGTGCTGCCGATAGTCTCGATATTGTTCGTGGTGAGCAACAGTCCACCCACATCAAAGCTGGAACCGGCACCGACCACGATACCGCCGGGACTGTAGAACCAGATATTGCCGCCGACGGCTCCCGTATCAGAGCCCAGTCTGCTTGCAACATTGCCGCTGAAGGCTATGCCGCGGGGATCGCCCGCCGTCGTGGTGCCAACCGGCAATATCCGGTTGAGGATCGTATAACCCGCAGCCGGCCCGACAAAGGTCAGGGTCGTGCCAGCGGGCAGGATGTTGATCAGGTCGTCGCTGTCCGCTGTATCATAAGGAGTCCAGTTGATGACATTTTGTGGCCCAAAGGTGGTAATAATATCGGAGTTGCCACCTCTCGTCACGGACGCGACTGCTGTCACGTTATCGATAGAAGCCTGAAACGAGCTGTTGGTGTCAATTCTTGCACCGATGGCATGCGGCTGATTGATAGCGGTCATCCCGGTACGGACGGAGCTCGGGATGTCATTGATCGCGGTCGGTGTCACCGGCTGTGAAATCCGGATATTCATATCGGGCAGCGGTGCGACGGGCGCACTGATCCGGATATCGTTGACCGGAAGCGGCGAGAGGGGGGCTGAAATCCGGACATCAGCGCCGGGCAATGGAGCGAGCGGGGCGCTGATTCTGATGTCATTGGCCGGCAGTGGTGACAGAGGCGCCGAAATCCGGATATCACGCGGGCTGAAATCGGGGGCTCTCAAGGCCGACTGGGCTTCAGCGGGTTGCGGAGCGGTTGCCAGCAGGAAAGCGGCCGCTGCTATCGAACTCCCCGACAGCCAGCGCATCTTGCCCACGGTTCGGCTGTTGTTCGGGCGGGCGCTGCTCTGTGATCGCTTGCTCATGATCCTGTCCTCGGTTGCACTGCGGCTGGTCTATGGTCGAATGTCGGTGTCATCTACGCTTCCAGGGGGCAAGCTGGACGGTCAGTGTCAGCAATGCCCGCGCGTCCTGGCGGCGGGTCTGGAACGGAGCCCGTTTCAGCGGCACGACGCCGGTCAGGTCCAGACTGGCCTGCTGGCCAATCGTCATGCGCAGCCCGCCACCGACGGAGTAGAGCTTCTGGGGATCGCCGGGAACATTTTTGTTCCAGACGCTCATCAGGTCGAAAAACATATAGGGCTGGAACGCGATGCTTTCGGGTGTTTCGGGCATCAGCGAACCGTAGCTGACTTCCGTCTGCAGGCCATAGCCGCTGTCGCCGATGATTGTGCCGGGATCATAGCCGCGACCCGTGGTGTAATTGCCGCCCGACACTTCTTCGTAGGAGAAGAGGGCGTCAGGAGAATATTGCAGGCGGGGTTTCAGCGTCAGTGCCAGCAGCGGCGTCGGCCGGAAGTCGATCCGGGCCTGTCCCCTGATGACAAAGGCGGTCGGGTCACCGTCCGCGCGGGTCGGCAAAACGGTCTGGCCGATGCAGTTGACGAAGGCCGGGCCGCAGCCCTCGCTGGCGCCCAATATATCCAGTCCCTGCCGGATTTCCAGCGATCCGCCCATTCCCCATTTCGGTTCGAAAGCGGAATAGCCGCCGCGGCCGGAAATGCTGTCTGAATCGATCTGGTTAAAATCGACCCGGGCAAAGGCGACGCTCAGCCGGTCTTCGTTGGTGCGGACACCCAGAAGGTCGGTGCGCTGGTCAATATACTCGAGGCCGATTGTGCCGAATATATTGCGGTCTTGCTTGCGGACAAAGGGATAGCTTGCATAGGCGCTGGCCACCATTGTCTCAGAATTGATGTCAAGACCACCAGTCAGATCGGGTTTTGTCCAGGCATAAGTGAAATTGCCGCCAAATTTCAGGCCTTCGCCACCGACGGTGAATTCATGGCCGACCTGCAGGACCTGCTGTTCCTTGAAATCGGCTGTCGAATAACCGCTGATCACGGTTTCATCGCCCAGTCCGGTCAGTCCGTTGAACCGCACTCTCGCCAGCCCTCCGAAACGCCCGACCGCCTTGGAACCGAAATTCTGGATATTGATGTCGGCATAGACCGGCGTGCGGATCACGTTGAACTCGCCGACAACCTCGCCGGGCTGCCCGCCGGATTCAGCCGAAACCGGCCGCAGCGAGAGTCGGACGTCCAGACCCGGTATATCGCGGGCGAGCAACAGATAGCGGTCCGCCGTGTTGATATTGAACACCGGCTGCGCGGCCAGTTTCTCGATATATTTTTGCAACAGGGTTTCGGAGGGGCCGGCATCGCCGCGCACCTGCACCGCTGTCATCCGGGCCATCAGCACATCGAAGCGGACATTGCCGTCGTCAATTGTCTGCGGCGGGACCTGTACGGCGGCCAGATAGCCGTTGCTGCGCAGAATGGTTGCGGCCCGGTCGCGAATATCACAAACCACCGAAACGGGAACGTTCTGACCGATGTAATCGGTATAGGACGAGCGTAGCGACAGGGGGTCGACCGAAATCAGGCCAGTGAAATCAACCGCTTTCAGGGTGAACCGGACATCGGAAAATTCGGGTCCGGCGAGCGGGCAGGCGGATCGTTCCACTTCGCCGTCCAGGGCTAGCGGCTGGGCCTGTCCTTTCAGCGCCTCGTCGATGACGCCGCGCTGGATTTCCTCTCTTGTCGGTGCTGCAGCAGACGATTGTCCCCACGCCGGTAGAGCAGATACGAACATGGTCAAGGCCGCCGTCAGGGCCGTTGTTTTTAGCAAAGTGCGCGAACGCGTCATATATATCCCCGTGTGTTGGCAATCCCGGCGCGACCCATGGAACCACCATGGCGGCTGTGCCGTCCCGGTGTCAGCGGGAACGGCAGAATGTAGCCGGAACCTAGTCATCTGGAATTGAAGTAAGTATCATTGTATATGCTCTGTTTGAACAGACAGGAGCATTGGTAATGGTAGGCAGGCAGGCGGGTTTGGTCGTATTGAGCGGCGAGGACCGCTTTTTTCTTGAAGGGCAGGTTCGCAGGCACAAGGTGCCGCGCTCGTTGTCGGATCGATGCCGGATGATTCTGCTATGCGCGGAGGGATTGCAGAGCAAGGAAGTTGCGCAACGCCTCGGTGTCCACGAGCACACAGTTGGCAAATGGCGACGGCGGTTTGTACAGGATGGCATTGAAGGGCTGACCGACGAATATCGTTCGGGACGACCACGAACGGTATCAGATGCGCAGGTGGCTCAGGTGATCGAGCGCACGCTGAACAGCACGCCGAAGGATGCCACCCATTGGTCAATCCGCACGATGGCAGCCGAGACCGGGCTGTCGCACACTACCATCCGGCGGATCTGGTCTGCCTTTGGCCTGCAACCGCACCGCTCACAGACGTTCAAACTGTCTACCGACCCTTTGTTCGTCGATAAGGTGCAGGATATTGTCGGCCTCTATTTGTCGCCGCCAAACCGGGCGGTCGTGCTGTGCGTAGACGAAAAATCCCAGATCCAGGCGCTGGACCGTGAGCAACCGGTCTTGCCTATGGCACCCGGTGTGGCCGAACGCAGAACACATACCTACATCCGCAATGGTACGACGTCCTTGTTCGCTGCGCTCGACATCGCCACCGGCGCCGTGATCGGCAAATGCTACAAGCGGCACCGGGCCACCGAGTTCCTCGACTTCCTCAAGAGAATCGACGCCGAGATACCCGAAGGACCGGACATACACCTCGTGATGGACAACTACGCCACCCACAAGACGCCAAAGGTCAAGGCCTGGCTGGCGCGCCGCCCGCATTGGCATGTTCACTTCACGCCGACATCGGCATCCTGGATCAATCAGGTCGAACGCTGGTTTGCAGAGTTGACGCGCAAGCAGTTGCAACGCGGTGTCCATCGATCAACGGCAGAACTCGAAGCCGACATTGTCGCCTTCATCGCAGCACATAATGAAAATCCCAAACCCTACAAATGGGTCAAATCCGCCGACGAAATCCTCGCCGCCGTCAAACGCTTCTGTCAAAAAACAATGAGCCGAACTTCAGATTCAGGTGACTAGCCCTGATCCGCCGTTTCCTTGTTATTCGCATTGAGAGTCTCGACCAGCAGATCCAGTTGGCCGGTGCAGCCTTTCTCGATCAGCATTGCTGCCGTGTCATCAAGATCGGCCGGCTCCGTTTCCAGAAGCACGAAATTCACCTCGACCGATTGCGGGACGCTGGATCCCAGCAGACGATAGCTCGCGCCGTCGGTCACCGGCAGCTCATCCTTTGGCCAGGCCTTCAGCGGGTTGCCCTTTCGCCACGCGATTTCGGTGACATTGCCGCTCGTCGGTTCGACGATCGAGGCAGTGGCCGAGCCGGTATAGTCAGGCCGCCAGACCACCAGCCCTTTCGGATCGGTGACACAGAATTTCCCCCCCTTGGTCACGTCGAGAAACCAGAGATTGGGATTGCTCGGGGTGACCACAGCAGCACTGCTGTCGCCGCGCACTGCTCCGGTCCTGGCCCGGCGGCTGCCACGATTGTTGATGAAGCTGGACAGCCGGGTCGAGGCGCTTGAAGCCGTGCTGCTTCCCTGGGCCAGAGAGAAGGTTCCGGGGCCCGACAGGACGCGGGTGCCCGACCGGGTCAAAATGGTGACCTTGTCCTGCGCCTTCAGCGTGATTTTCGCATCATTGCCCATTTTCTTGCCCGCCGGATAGGCGCTGGCCGAAGGTCCGGTCGAGCGTACGACCATATTTTGTGCCAGGGCGGCGCTCCCGGCGCCAAACAGCAGAACCGTACCGAGAGCCGCTTTCGCAAAGCCGGGAAGAATCTTTCCGGGCCGTGCCAGAATATGTTTATCCAAGTGCATAGCTTTCTCCATTTTTGGTCTTTTTCAATCGTTTGAGCAAATTGGCGAGGCCCAGATCCTCACCATATTGCTGGATCATGGCACCCAGTGCCTGAACGGAATCATTATCACCCTTTGCGTGGGCCGCTATGACCGCGGTCACTGCCGCACGATCTTTCTCTTCCCATTCGGGAATCGGTTCAAACACGTCTACCGGTGTCGAACGGCCGCGGAGCGTGATCCGGCCCATCGGGCGGAACCAGTCAAGACCGGTTCTTTCCATCGCCTCCCGGCTCAGCAATATCTTGGTGTCCAGCGCCTTGTTGGCCGCTTCCAGGCGGGCTGCCGTATTCATGGCATCGCCCAGCGCGGTATATTGGATACGGCCCTCGCCGCCGAAATTGCCGACAATCGCATCGCCATAATGCATGCCGACGCGGGTCCGCCCGATTGGCGGCACACCTTCGGGGACATTCTTGCGAAATTCCTCGCCGGCCTGGTAGAGCGCATAGGCCGCCTTGGCTGCGCGTTCGCCGTCGTCGGGATAGGAGAGGGGAGCGCCCCAGAAAGTGACCAGCGCATCGCCGACGAACTTGTCGATTGTGCCGCCATATTCCAGCGCCACCTCGCTCAGCCGGTCGAGATAGTCATTGAGCAGATAGGCGACCATTTCCGGCTCGATCGCATGGGTCAATTTGGTGAACCCCTCGAGATCGGTAAAGACCGCGAATATTTTGCGCTTCTCGCCGTGGAGCGCCAGCTTTTCGGGGTCTTTCAGAATTTCGGTGGCGATGGATTTTGGCAGATATTTGCCCAGCGCATTTTGCGCAAAGGCGCGCTGTTTGGAATTGATCGTCCGGGCCGCCGAGCCGACGGATGCATAGCCGAGCAGCCAGCCGACGCCCCAGCCGAAGGCCGGCAGCGACAATGTATCAATCCCGATATCGTGCAGCACGAAGGGAAAGGTCAGAAAAAAGACGAACTGGCCGACAAGAATGAAGGCCACTTTCAAGGCATTGCCGACGATCAGTGCCGACAGGCCGCCGCAAATCGCCACGATCAGGGCGGCCAGCCACAGGGTCCAGGCCGGGATCGGGCTGGGCAGGTCATCGCTGAGCAGCTGCGCCAGCATATGGGCATGGACTTCCAGCCCGATCATCTTGCCGTCGTCGCCCTGGACATCGGCCAGTCCTCCGACAGGTGTTTCGAACCGGTCGCGATCGATGAAGTCGCCGCCGATCAGGACATGCTTGCCGGCGATGAATGATCCCAGCATCTCGGCGATGGCCGGATCGGCGAAGCTTTCGATCGGGAATTTGTCAAACACCGGAATATCGGTCGCGGTGGGAACATGATAGCGGATGGCGCCGTCATTACTGGCGAATTTCGGGTTCGGCCCGGTCAGGGCGATGGCCATGAACGGCGGTGCGCCCGGCCGGTGCGGCGTCCAGCGGCGCTGAACCCCGTCGCTGTCGGTTTCCAGCTTGATGTCGGTGGGCCGGACATTCTCGGCGCGGACCTCGTCAAAAAACTGCTGCAGAAATTCATGTTCGGCGAACGCGATCTCGGGATTTTCCTTCGGATCGGCATAAGCCAGAAAGGTCGGTGTCTTCATATTCTTGAAGGTGGAAATCAGCAGCTCGTCATCATCCTGCGGCATCGTGAACAATATATCGATGCCGATCGATGCCGGGTTGGCCGCGTCGATCGTTTCAAGCGCTTGCGCCAATATGGTCCGGTCGACCGGGGATCGCTGGCCGGTCAGCTTGAGCGTATCCTCATTATAGACGACCATCACGATATTCTCGTCCTTGTCGACTTCCGGTGCGAATACGGAGGCGCGCAGATCATAGAGCGCGCGCTCGGCTTCCTGGATCAGCGGCGTTGTCCAGCTGTAACGGGCCACCAGCAACGCCAGCACCATGAACAATATCGTCGAAGCCAGCCGGATCGGACCAAGCTGATCAAAGAGCCGGCGCAGGGATTGCAACACGCCCTTCGCGCCTTCCTTGACGTCGCGGTTGTTGGCAACCGGGTCGGTTGGCGGGGCTTCTGCCATCTTTATTTGAGCGCCGTTTTTACTGTAACCGGAGCCACCTCAATGTTGGCAGAGAGATTTTTGCCGCCGGGCAGGAACGGGCGGGCTCCATCGCCGATCAGGGCAAAGCCGGCCCAGTAAAAGGGGTGCGATGTGACAGGATCGTTCATCAGTTCCTGCTGGGACAGCCGGAGTGCTTCAGTGATCGAGCGGCCGCGTCCGTCGCTGAACAATCCGTTTACCAGCCGTTCCGTCGCCTGGAAATCGTCCGGGGCAGGCCAGTGGCTGGCGAGAACCGAGCGGCCACCGGCGCCGATGAAGGACCGGACGAGACCGTCCAGGGCGGTGCCGCCACCGCTGCTTATGCCGGCTTCGCGGGTTGCCTGGATGCTGGCTTTGCCCGCCGTATCGCAAGCCGAGAGGATGATGACATCCGCGTCCAGTTTCAGATCGAAAATTTCGTCAAAGGCCAGCAAGCCATCCGATTCCCCTTCACCAAAAGACGTCAGCAGCGCGGGTTTTGCCGGGCAGGACGGGCTGGGCGGGGTGACAAGGCCATGGGTGGCAAAATGCAGGATGCGATAATCGCTGATATTCTCGTTCGACAGGATGGCACTGTCGGTAAAGGCGGCGCCGGTCAGCAGTTCGGAATTTTCCGCGCCGATCAGCAACTGGGCCTTATGCAATTCGCTGTCGGAAATCGGGCTGTTCCACTGGCCGAGCGGCCATTGGCACCGGGCATTGCCATTCGGTATTGCGCCGCGTACGGCCGCCACCTTTGTGCTGGCCAGCACCGGTTCGTTTTGTCCCATGCCCAGATATTGACGCGATGCATCGGATTGCGGCGCCTTGCGCGCATCGGCGAAGGCGCGGGCGGACACGGCGGTGCTGATGTCGAGATCCCGACCAAGCCATTTCACGCCGGAGAAATCAAAGGGATCGCCGTCAATGGCTTCGGTTCTGGCAAGATATGTCACGACGGATGCATTGTCGGCGACCAGCAGGTTGATCGGCAGACGCAGCATGGCACCATCGGGTTCAAAGATCAGATGCTGCTGTGCGGCCAGCCGGTCCGATACCGGTCCGAAGAGATCGACAAACAAGCCGCGCGCCGTCTCGATGTCGAACGGATAGGTAACATATTGGCCATTTTCCAATACGGAAATGGAATCGCGAATGGTGTCGACCTTTGCGTCGAGCGCCGCTTCGTCGAGCGGCACCCGGTAGATTTTCGCGGCTGACTGATCGGTGTAGAACATGAAAATATCGCCGCCGATTACCGACATGCGCATATAGGCCTCGGTGGGCTGCATGGTGGTGCGCAGATCGTCGAGACTGAGAAAACGGTCGGATATGGCCCGATATTGGGGAAATTCCGAAAGCCGGACCTGCGTCAGCTGCTGGGCCCGTTCCAGTGCTTCAATCTCGCTGGCAAGGCTGGCTCGCTGCGCGCGGACTTGCGCCGTTGGCTCGACCCTGCCCAGTGCCGAGAAGCGGATGCGCAATTTCTCGATACTGCGCGTCAGATTGGTTGATTGCCTGAACAGCCGGGCCGCTGCATCGGTCCCTCCGCTCAGCTCACGTGACAACACCGCCTGGGTCTCGGCGACACCGGGACGGACCAATATTTGCGAGGCCTTGAAAAACTGCCCGGCCTCGGAATCATTTTCCGCCAGCAATGCGAAATAGGGGGCAAGCTGGTTGGCCATGCCGGTAATCGCTCTTTGCTTGCCGAGGGAGCTGTCGACGACTTCCTCGTATAGGCTGCGGGCTTCGGTTTCCGAACCATTGCGCAGCAGAAAGGCCGCAAGCCGAGCCTTGGCGGCATTGACCGCCCGGGTTTCGGGATATTGCATGCTCAGCAGATCAAGGCCGTCGCGCAGATAGTCCTGCGCCTCGCCGATATTGCCATCCGCTTCCGAAAGCAGGGACAATTCGGCCAGCGTCTGGGCTCTCAGGCGCGTGATCGACGTCACCCGGCCGTCGCGCACGGCGATGGCGCGATTATACGCCGAAAGAAAGGAATTCCGGGCCGCCTCGGAATCGCCGTTCAGCCGCTGCGCAGTGCCCAGAAGCTGCAAGGCCTGCGCATCGATGATCTCGGCGCGTTCTTGCGGGCTCAGCTTGGTCTCGTCGACAAAACCAAGCAGGCTGCGGGTCTGCGCGCTGCCGTTGATGCGGGAAGAAATCGGAGCGGTAATCTCGAGCCGCTCGGCCAGCGCGGCCTGTCCAGCAATCGTATTTTCCAGCGGGGCCTTGATCCGCGTAATCGCCGCGTCATAGCGGCCCTGATTGAGCAGATCGATGGTTTCGAAATTGCGTTGCAGCCGTTCGGTTATCGGATCGTCATCGTTGATTTCACCGGCCTGCTCGAACAGCTCCCGTGCTTCGCCAAATTCTCCGAGATTGGATTTCTGCAGCGCCCGGTTGATCAGATATTCGCGGGGATTGATGTCCTCCCCCTCCATACCGGATGTCCGCTGCTGCAAAGTTTCGAAAAATGCTGCGGCTTCCGCATAGTCGCCGCTGAGATTTCTGCGATAGCCTTCGGCCAGTGCCTGATAGGGCTTGAGCGTAGCAGCCTGTACCCGGGCAAAGGCAAACGGATCATCGATCGATGTCGAGGCGACGTCAATTTTGCCCTCGGCGATGCTGTCTTGCAAGATCGACTTGAGCGCGAGTAACGTCGCGCTGTCATAGGCGGCCAGACCCTCGGCGACATAGGTCGTGCCATTTTTCTGTCCGAGAATTTGCGAATAGGCGACCGGTTCTCCGGTCAGACGGCATTCCCGATGCCGAAAGCCGCCGATCACCGCTTGTGACTGGCCTTCGGCACAGATCACCGGCTCGCTGCGATTGGGCGCTATCCGGGCGACCATGTCCTGTTCCGTCGAGCGCGACGAATAGACGAAACCGACCGGTCTGGCCGAATCGCGGCAAACCACAGCCCAGCTGCGGTCGAACATGTCGGCCTTGGCTTTGCTTTCGATGCTGCGATCCTGAACCTGGCACAAGATGCCTTCGCTGCTTCCGATAGGGAAGCTGTCGCGTAATGAAATCGGCGTATTTTGCGCAAGCGCGGCCATTGGACTTGTCAGCAAGCCCATTGCCAATGTTATTGTGCCGATACTCGTCCGGTACACGATATTCTCCCCACAATTTTTGTGCACTGCCAAGCCCCCTCAGACTTCGGCAATGTCAATCGCGACCCAGAATATTCTTATAACTACACTAGTTAGCTAACAAAACCGAGTCTCGAATAGGAGAATATCGACTCCCGCCCTGAATTAAGTGACTCTTGTCACATGGCGGGACATTTCGGGCCCCGACATCCGCAGAAAAGCAGAGCCGACAATGGTTAAAAACCGCGAAACTCTATGGCATCGCCGATCGGGATGCGGGGAACATCGAAATTGTTGATCGCGGCATCCGGATCGCGATAGCCGATGGCCATGCCGCAAAAGAAGATGTGGTCATCATCGATGCCGAGCAATTCGCGCATATAAGTGCCGTACATTGCCCAGATTTCCTGCGCGCAACTGTCGAGTCCCTCTTCGCGCAACAGCAGCATTACGGTCTGCAGCCACATGCCCATGTCCGACCATTGCGGCGGCCCCATATATTTTCTGGTATAGGTGAACAATTGCACCGGCGCGCCGAAGCTGTCCCAGTTTTTCGCCATTTGCGCGACGCGCCCGACAGAATCTCCGCGCTCCAGACCGATGCTCTCGAACATGTCCCGGCCCACCGCGCGCCGCTGCTCCTCATAGCGGCCGTCGAGATCCTTGGGGTAGATCGCATATTCCATGCCTTCGCCCATCGGCGCGGCCTTGGCCTTTTCCTTGATCTTCGCGGTAATGTCCCTGAGCGCATCGCCGCCAACGACAATCGCGCTCCACGGCTGGGTATTGCCACCGGAGGGAGCGCGTTGCGCCGTTTCCAGAACCCGTTCGAGTGTCGCCTGATCGACCGGCCTGTCGAGAAACTGCCGGACGGATCGGCGGGAAGTGACGGCTTCGGTTACGTTCATGCGATCAATCCTCGTCAAATAGTCCGGCGAGCTGCTCGACCATGGTTCCGCCCAGTTGCTCGGCGTCCATGATCGTCACGGCCTTTTTATAGTAACGCGTCACGTCATGGCCGATGCCGATGGCGACCAGCTGCACCGGCGAGCGGCTTTCTATCCATTCGATGACCTTGCGCAGATGGTTTTCCAGATAGGCGCCATGGTTGACCGACAGGGTGCTGTCGTCGACCGGTGCACCATCGGAAATCACCATCAATATGCGGCGTTCTTCGGGGCGCGCGATCAAGCGGCTGTGGGCCCAGAGCAGGGCCTCACCGTCGATATTTTCCTTGAGCAGGCCTTCGCGCATCATCAGGCCGAGATTTTTCTTGGCGTGGCGCCAGGGCTCGTCTGCTTTCTTGTACACGATATGGCGCAGGTCGTTGAGTCGCCCAGGATTGGACGGACGATTCGCGGCCAGCCAGTCCTCGCGGGTCTGGCCGCCTTTCCATGCGCGGGTGGTAAAGCCGAGAATTTCGGTCTTCACGCCGCAACGCTCCAGCGTGCGCGCCATGATATCGGCAGAGATGGCGGCAATCGAAATCGGCCGGCCGCGCATCGAGCCGCTGTTGTCGATCAACAGGGTCACGACCGTGTCGCGGAAATCGGTTTCGCGCTCGATCTTGTAGGACAGGCTGTGCGAGGGATTGCTGACCACGCGGGCGAGGCGGGCGGCGTCGAGCATGCCTTCTTCCTGATCGAAATCCCAGCTGCGGTTCTGCTGCGCCATCAGGCGGCGTTGCAGGCGGTTGGCGAGCTTGGTCACCGCGCCCTGCAAATTGGTTAGCTGCTGGTCGAGGAAAGCGCGCAGGCGCGTCAGTTCTTCCTCGTCGCAAAGCTCGGTGGCGCTGACGACCTCGTCATATTTTTCGGTCCATGGCGCATAGTTGAAACCGGGAGGCAAGTCGGACATCGGCCGGTTGGGACGGACCGGCATCATGCCGTCGTCGCCGGCATCTCCCATTTCCTCTTCGGCGCCTTCTTCCAGCTCCTCGGCATTCTGGTCGCTTTCGCCGTCCTGGCTGTCATCATCCGAGGGTTCCGAGCGCATTTCGGACTCGCCCTGATCGCCGGTCGCTTCCTCGTCGGCGCCATCATCCTGGCTGTCGTCGCTGTCTTCGTCATTATCCTCGTCGTCGCTGTCGTCCGCTTCGGATTCCTCGTCGCTTTTGATCAGGTCGAGATGTTGCAGCAATTGGGTCGACAATTTGGCGAAACTGCTTTGGTCGTCGAGCGTCAGGTTGAGGCCATCAAGGTCGGCGCCGGCGCTTTCCTCTATCCACTCGCGCAGCATGTCGAGGCCTTTGACGGTGCCCTGCGGTGGTGCCTGTCCGGTCAGCTTTTCCCGCGCGAGCAAGGCCAGCGCGGTGGAAATCGGGACCTCGTCGCGATTCTGCGCCCGGGCAATCGGATCGGAGCGCATGCGCATTTCCAGCGCCGCGTTCAGATTGTCCTTGGCCCCCGACATGTTGCGGGAACCCAGCGCATCGGTGCGGACCTGTTCGAGCGCATCGAAACAGGCGCGGGCCAAGGCTTCCTGCGGCGCATTCTTGCGGTGCGTCGCTTCGTCATGATGCCGCAATTTCAGCGAGAAACTGTCGGCAAAGCCGCGCGCTTCGGCGACCTGCGCCGCTGGCAGATCGCGGGCCGGCATCGGCACTTTGAGATGTTCGCCCGATTGCGACGGGGCTTCGGCGGTGTAGGCCAGTTCCAGATCGGGTTCGCGGGCGATCGCGCGCGCGGCGCCGCCCAGCACGTCTTTCAGATCATCAAGTTTGGAACGGTCAGCCATAGAAGCGTTCAGCTTTAAGCGGAAAGGGGAGGGGAATCAAAGGCCTAATTTCCTGCTTTTTTGTTAGGCGGGACGAGCGGCCTAGCGTTCACCCTCCGCGGGATTTTCCTGGCGCCGCCGTTCGACCGCCACGCCATCGCCATTGATCCGTAAATCGACCGGTATCCCGCCTATTTCCGTACCGACCCGAACTCCGCTATCGCTGTTTATCCGGAGCTCGGTATCGCCGATCTCGACCGGTATTTCCGGGATTTCCGGCAGGTCGAGCGGGATAACCGGGCCCTCGGGATCCGGCTTGTCCTGCGGTTTCGCGCGGCTGGCCGGCTTCCGGGACTGAACCGCCTGCTGCATGAAGTCCTTCCAGATACGGGCGGGCAGGCTGCCGCCGCTGACTCCTTGCAGCGGTGTATTGTCGTCATTGCCGATCCACACGCCGACCACCAGCCGGTCATCACCGTCCCCGGCATAGCCGACGAACAGGGCGTCGCGATTATTCTGGCTGGTGCCGGTCTTGCCATAATTGGGGATGTTCAGCATCGCGCGCCGTCCGGTGCCGTCATTGACCGCCGCCCGAAGCAATTTTTCCATATCCGCATGGATGCCGGCATTATAGCGTCCGGGCCAGTCGAACAGCCACTCGGTCCAGCTCTGCTCTTCCTTCTTGAAGGCATAGGGGACGACCGGCCAGCGATTGCCGGCGACCCCCGCATAAGCCGCAGTCAGCTCCAGCAGGTTCATCGTCGATGTGCCGAGCGCCAGGCTGGGATCATCCTCGGCCAGCGGCGACTTGACGCCCAGATTGCGGGCCTCGCGAATGACCGCCTTGTCACCGATCTGGCCGAAAAGCCGCACGGCTGCGACATTGCTCGAACGGGCGAAGGCGTCCTGCAGGCTTATTTCGCCGCGATATTTCTCACCGGAATTTTTCGGCAGATAACCGCCCTTGGTGATCGGGCTGTCGTCGACCTTGTCATTCGGACCCATGCCGGAACGCAGCGCCGCCAGCCAGACGAACAGCTTGAAGGTCGAGCCCGGCTGCCGCTGCGCCTGGGTGACGCGGTTGAAAGCGGATTTTGCATAATCCTTGCCGCCGATCATGGCGACGACTTCTCCGTCGGGCCGCATTGCCACCAGCGCGACCTGCGCCTGCCCCAAGGGTGCGCGAGCGACGGCGCGGCGGGCGATCTCCTGCATCCGGGAATCGAGCGTGGTGGTCAGCGCCAGCCGTTCGTAACTCAGATCGGTGAGGGCGCGGGCCTGCGGCATGGCCCAGTCCGCAAAATAGGTGCCGGTGGGCAGGCTGTTCTTGGCGCGGACATCGAGTCTGGCGATGCCGACCCGATCGGCCTGCTGCCGGGAGAGATAGCCGGCGCTGACCATCGCGGATTTGACCAGTCTGGCCCGCTTGGCGGCCAGATCGGGGTTGCGCGTCGGGGCGAGACGCGAGGGCGCCTGCACCAGACCGGCGAGCATGATCGCCTGTTCCAGCTTGAGATTTTCCGGCTGGCGATAATAATAATGGAGCGACGCGGCGCGCAATCCGTAGACATTGTCGCCGAAATACACGTTGGATAAATAACGCTCGAGTATCTCGTCCTTGGTCAGCCAGGCTTCCAGCCAAAAGGCGATCAGCATTTCCCGCGCCTTGCGGGTCAGGCTGCGTTCGGGGGTCAGGAAGGTGGTTTTGGCGAGCTGCTGGGTGATCGTGCTGCCACCCTGGGTCATGCCGCTGCCGGAGATATTGCTCCACAGTGCGCGGCCCAGGCCTCGCGGATCGACGCCCCAGTGCGAATAGAAGCGCCGGTCCTCGATCGCCAGGAAGGCCTCTATCAGATGGTCGGGCAATTTTGCGACCTCCACCGGATCGTCGACGACCGCTCCGTTACGGGCAAACGGCTGTCCGTCCGACGTCAGCAGCGTGATTTGCGGCGGCGCGATCGGTTGCAGCGATTTGGACAGGGGCGCGGTGATCGCGAGATAGGCGATCAGCAGGATGAACAGCAGCAGCCCGGCAGCAAGGGCGCGGCTGAACCACCACCATTTGCCGCGCGGCTTCTTGAGCGGCGCAACCGGTTCCTCAATGCGCGGCGGGATGGCGTCGCCATAGGGTTCGTAGAAACTGGTTTCAGCAGTCTTTCTCCGGACAAACGGCCAGTACCAGCGCCTGCGTCCGGGATCAGAAGAGGTAAGATCGTGCATCAATTTGCTGTATTACAGAAACAATACGCCATAAGCGAGCGGAAATAGTCGAACGGCGATTGCCCGCCGATGAACATCAGTCTTTCGATTTTTCCTGTTCCAGTTCGGCTTCGACCCAGTCGGGAAATTTCCCAGTTCGGTCAAACTCCGCCAAAGCCGCGAGAACCCTGCGGTCCTTTCGCATTACTTTGCGAGCTGCTTCGATTTGATATTCGAATTCTTCAGATCGGTTCATGGGCTTCCTTGCCCGTGATTATACCGCGTTTATCGAACCCGTAAAGCGGGAGTCGATAGACTTACCCGCCCATCACGCTTTCGGGCAGATCTTCGCCGAAAACCCGCTGATAATATTCCGCCACCAGCATCCGTTCCGCCTCGTCGCATTTGTTGAGGAAGGAGAGGCGGAAGGCGAAGCCGATATTTTTGAAGATCGCGGCATTTTGCGCCCAGCTGATCACGGTGCGCGGGCTCATGACGGTGGAAATATCGCCATTGATAAAGCCCTGACGCGTCAAATCCGCGACCTTGATCATATTCTGGACCGTCTCGTCGCCCGCGTCGGGGACTTTCGACAGGATCACCTTGGATTCGGTCTCGGCCGGCAGATAGTTCAATGTCACCACGATATTCCAGCGGTCCATCTGGCCCTGGTTGATCTGCTGCGTGCCGTGATAGAGGCCGCTGGTGTCGCCGAGGCCGACCGTGTTGGCGGTGGCGAACAGGCGGAAATGCGGATCGGGCCGGATCACCCGGTTCTGGTCGAGCAGTGTCAGCTTGCCCTCGGCTTCCAGGATGCGCTGGATCACGAACATCACGTCGGGGCGACCGGCGTCATATTCGTCGAACACCAGTGCGGTTGGCGTCTGCAATGCCCATGGCAGCAGGCCTTCGCGGAATTCGGTGACCTGCTGGCCGTCTTTCAGGACGATGGCGTCGCGCCCGACCAGATCGATCCGGCTGATATGCGCGTCGAGGTTGATCCGGATACAGGGCCAGTTGAGCCGCGCGGCGACCTGCTCGATATGGGTCGATTTCCCGGTGCCGTGATAGCCCTGCACCATCACCCGCCGGTTGAAGGCGAAGCCGGCGAGGATCGCGATCGTGGTTTCGGGATCGAACACATAGGACGGATCGAGATCGGGGACCCGCTCGTCCTTCAGGCTGAACGCCGGAACCTGCATATCCACGTCGACACCGAAAACTTCGCGCGCATCGACGGTGATGTCGGGCGCGGCCAATATGGTTTCGTCGCTGGCGTCAGGGGTGATATCGGGTATGTCGGTCATCATAGTCCTTCGAAAAATCTCTGCCGCCCTAGGAAATGCAAAAAGGGCGAGCCACTATCTAAAATCCGGTGATTCCTTAAGCTGCGTATAGGCCTCGATCACTTTTGCCAACTGTTTCTCGTGGCTGCGGTCGCCGCCGTTGCGATCGGGATGATATTTGCGCACCAGCGCCGAATAGGCGCGGCGGATATCGCTGCGGACGATGGTTTTTGCGTCACTGTCGCCAAGCCCTAGCGTCCTGAGCGCATTCTGGTCGGCTTTCGATATCGAACGTCCATGCGTATTGGCCGCTGTCTTGAGACTGGCAAAGCGCGCGCCGATCGCGTCCAGCGGATCGGTGAAATCGGCCCAGGCCGGCTGCGCGCCGGCGCCGCCGTCATAGATTCGCCGCGATGAGTCCCATCCTCTGACCGGATGCTGGGCCTCGAAAATCTCTTCGGAGTCCATGCCGGCAAAATAGTCATAACCCTGGTTGAACTCGCGCACATGGTCGAGGCAGAGCCAGCGATATTCGCCGGGTCCGTCGTAGCTGCGGCCACGGCTATAGATGGGTGGCGCGCGAAATTCGCCGGATTCCGCGCAGCCTTCGATCGCGCAGGGCTGGCCTTCGTTCTCCACGCGTCCGTGAAAGCGGTTGGCCTTTCTCTTGGGGGAAACAGTCAATCTTGCTCCATTGGTCCCGTGCTGTTCGCAGGACGGTCTGAAAGCCGGAAACGCGCTTCGACAAGTGCGGTGCAAACGGCTAATATGGTGAGTGAAAACGCAATATGGAGATTCGATGCCCAAAGGTCCAGTCCACAGCGAGATTGAAAAAAGGCTCACCGCCGAACTCGCGCCGGTATCGCTTGTCGTGACCAATGACAGCGCCAGTCATCATGGCCATGCCGGCGATGACGGCAGCGGCGAATCGCATTTTACCGTCGATATCGAATGCGCGGCCTTTGCCGGTCTGTCCCGGCTCAACCGCCAGCGCATGGTGAACAAGGCGCTGGGCGACCTGATGCGCGACAAGGTCCACGCGATGGCGATCAAGGCGCGGGCGCCGGGCGAATAAACATTCCCTTTTCCTGCAAGGGAAAAGGGACAAGCATTACAATGGTTTGCGAAAGGTCGAATATGATCCGCAAAGTCAATCTGGCCGAAGCTTTCGCCAGCTTCTCCGATCACTGGTCGCCAAAAGTCGCGGGTGATATCAATGATGCGCAGCTGAAGCTCGCCAAGTTTGACGGCAAGTTTGACTGGCATCATCACGAACAGGAAGACGAGCTTTTCCTGGTGGTGAAAGGCATGATGCGCATGGGGTTGCGCAGTGGCGATATCGATGTCGGGGAAGGGGAGCTCATCATCGTCCCGAAAGGCGTCGAGCATTGCCCGGAAGCGTTGGGTGGAGAATGCCATGTACTGCTGCTGGAACCGAAATCCATCCTGAACACAGGCAATGTGATTAGTGAGAAAACCGTCAGAGAACTGGATGTCATATGACCATTATCGCGCAAACCATCACCCCTACCACACATGATCTTGGCGAGTTCCAGGTTCGCCGTGTGCTGCCGTCGCGGCATCGGCGGATGGTGGGGCCGTTTATCTTTGTCGACGAATTCGGCCCGGCGACGCTGCCGGAAGGGCCGGGTATGGGCGTGCGCCCGCACCCGCATATCAATCTCGCAACGGTAACCTATTTGTTCGAGGGCGCGATCGACCATCGCGACAGTCTGGGCACCTATCAGACGATCCGGCCGGGCGCGGTCAACCTGATGACCGCGGGCAGCGGGATCGTCCATTCCGAGCGGTCTCCGGCGGATATGCGGGACAAGCCCAAGCGGATGTTCGGGATGCAGACCTGGCTGGCTTTGCCCGATGGCAAGGAAGAGATCGATCCGGCGTTCGAGAATGTCGGGCAGGGCGATTTGCCGTTGATCGAGGATGGTGGGGCACAGGCGCGGGTCATCATGGGGAGCCTCTGGGGACAGACGGCTCCGACCACTTGTCACGCAGAGACTATTTACGCTGATATATTACTGTCTACCGGCGGCGCGATCCCGATTGATGCAGAGGCCGACGAACGGGCGGTGATGCTGGTCGATGGCGATGGCGCGCTGGATGGCGTGCCGCTGGAGCGATATATGCTTTATGTGATCGCGCCGGGAGCGAAGGTCTCGCTTTCGTCGCTGTCGGGCGGGCGGGCGATGCTGCTCGGCGGCGAGGCTTTTGCCAGCGAGCGCCATGTCTGGTGGAATTTCGTCTCGTCGAGCAAGGAACGGATCGAGCAGGCCAAGGCCGACTGGTTTGCGGGGCGCTTTCCGCTGGTGCCGGGTGATTCTGACGAATATATTCCGCTGCCCGAGGGTAAGCCGAATACGGTTACGGATTAGCGATGTGCTCCGCACTTGATGCGGAGCTCTGGAGGTTTGCGCTGTCGACGCGATAGCTCCGCATCAAGTGCGGAGCACATAGCCCCTACCCATCGAACCACTCCACCCACGCGCCGTGGGCATGGGCGCGGCCGAGCAAAGCCGGTTGCTCGCCGCCCGGCCAGTAGCGGATGATCAGTTCGTGGCTGAAGGTCTTGCGGTTGGTCTCTAGGGATATCCATGCCAGCGGCCTGTCTGCTGTTGCCGCCTTGCCCGCCGTCTCCATCGCTCTGGAAATCCGGTCCTTGGTCGCTTGTGGCAGATATTGCCAGACGATCGAATGCATCAGCACCCGGGTCACGCCGCTTTCCTGCGGCAATATCAACTGCTCCTCGACCCAGTCGGCACCGTCGGCCTTGGCCACTTTGGGCGGGTCCTGCTTGGCCAAGGCAATCGAGGCTTCCATGCGCTCGAAGCGGGCGGGCATTTCCGGCCAGATATAGCCCTTGAGCCGCGCGGCGGTCTCGTCATCGGTCAGGTCAATCGGATTCTGGTCGCAGCCGCGGGCGCTGACGATCTCGACCGCGGCCTGTGGGGGAGGCGGACCGCGCCATTCCGGCTTTATCCGCATCGGCGAGTCTTCGGGGCCAGCCTGGACCCCGTTCAGGTCATAATGATAGCGGCCCATCATCGTGTTGACGCCGGCGCTGGCGCCGAGTTCGAGCAGTTCGAATCGCGGGCCGACACGTTTCGACAGCCAGAGCAGGCCGGCCATGAAACTCGCTGACCGTCCGGATTCATTGGTCTGGGGCGGGCTGTCAAACCAAGGCAGCAATTGCGCATCATGGTCGGCAACGACATCTCCGACGAGACGATCAATCGCGTTCTGGTCGGTCACTCGGCCTTCATATATATCGGCGAGGCGCGGTTCCTTGCCGCTGAGATAGAGATGGTGCAGGCCGCCGGTAAGGCGCAGCGGCATCGCGTCTTCCAGCGGTTTTCCCGGCCAGTGGGAGATTTTCTGTCCGCAGGCGGTGGGGCCATGGATCAGGGCCAGCTGGGCGATGATGACGGAGGCCGTGACCGGCGCGTCGTTGCGCCGGCAATGTTCCGCCTGGCCGCGCATTCCTTCGGCGATATCTTCGACATCCAAAATATCCATAACTCGTTGCCCTTTCATCTGCGAAGCCGTAAAGCCGCGGCCATCATGGCCAAACCACTAATCTTTGCAATTCCGAAAGGGAGGATTCTTGACGATGCCTTGCCGCTCCTGGAGCAGGCGGGAATTGTGCCAGAAGACGCCTTTTTTGACAAGTCCAACCGCAGTCTGCAATTCGCGACGAATCTGCCGCATATGTCGATCATTCGCGTACGGGCGTTCGACGTGGCGACCTTCGTTGCTCATGGCGCGGCGCAGATCGGCATCGTCGGGTCCGATGTGATCGAGGAATTCGGCTATAGCGAACTTTACGCGCCGGTCGACCTCGGCATCGGCCGCTGCCGCCTGTCGGTGGCGCAGCCGAAGGATGATGCCGAAGAAGTCGGGAATATTTCGCATCTGCGGGTCGCGACCAAATATCCTAATCTCACCAGCCGCTATTTCGAGAGCAAGGGCATCCAGGCCGAATGCGTGAAGCTGAACGGCGCGATGGAACTGGCTCCCTCGCTGGGCCTGTCGCGGCATATCGTCGATCTGGTTGAATCCGGCAGCACGCTGAAAGCCAATGCTTTGGTTGAGACCGACCGGATTCTGGATATTTCCGGACGGCTGGTGGTGAACCGCGCGGCCTACAAGATGCGCAGCGCCGAGCTGACGCCGCTGGTGCAGAAATTCCGCGAGCTGGCGGGGCAGGTCTGATGGTTCTTCGACTTTCGATTTCTGATCCGGATTTTGATGCTGCCTTTGACGCGCTGGTCAATACCCGGCGCGAGGCGGATGCAGATGTGTCGGCGGATGTCCGGGCGATCATTCAGGATGTCCGGGACAGGGGTGATGCAGCCGTTGCCGATTTGACCAGCAAGTTTGACCAGCATGATCTGGAGCAGACCGGCTGGCGCGTCGACAAGGCGGAAACTGAAGCGGCACTGGAAGGACTGGAAGCATCCTTGCGGGTTGCGCTGGAGCTGGCGGCCTTGAGAATTCGTGATTATCATGACGGACAACTGCCTGAAAACAGGGATTATATGGACGATGCCGGCGTGCGCATCGGCGCGCGCTGGGGCGCGGTCGAGCGGGCGGGCATCTATATTCCCGGTGGCCGGGCCGCCTATCCGTCTTCGGTGCTGATGAATGCTCTTCCCGCCAAGGTTGCAGGGGTCGAGCATATCATCATGGTGACCCCGGCGCCCGGCGGTTATATCAACCCGCTGGTGCTGGCGGCCGCAGAACTGGCCGGAGTGGACGAAATCTGGCGCATTGGCGGCGCACAGGCGGTGGCCGCGCTCGCTTATGGCACGGAAAAAATTGCGCCGGTCGATGTCGTTACCGGTCCCGGAAATGCCTGGGTGGCGGAAGCCAAGCGGCAGGTGTTCGGCGTCGTCGGTATCGATATGGTCGCTGGCCCTTCGGAAATCGTTGTCGTCGCCGATGGCAAGAACGATCCCGACTGGATCGCCGCCGACCTGCTCAGCCAGGCGGAACATGATCCGACCAGCCAGTCCATATTATTCACAGATGATGCGAAGTTTGCCGAGCAAGTTTCTGCAAAAGTGGATGAGCAGTTGAAGGCTCTCGCTACGTCTGCGGCAGCGACGACAAGCTGGAATGACAATGGCGCGATCATAGTCGTTGACCGGCTGGATCAGGCGGTGCCGCTGGTTGACCGGCTGGCCGCCGAGCATCTCGAACTGGCGATTGATGATCCCGATGCCATGTTCCGCAAAATCCGCCACGCCGGATCGGTGTTCCTCGGCCGCCACACACCCGAGGCCGTTGGTGACTATGTTGCCGGCCCGAACCATGTCTTGCCAACAGGCCGCCGGGCGCGTTTTTCGTCCGGCCTGTCGGTAACCGATTTCATGAAACGCACCAGCTTCATCCGCTGTGATGAACAGGCCTTGCGCAATATCGGCCCGGCCGCGGTCGCTCTGGCAGAAGCAGAGGGCTTGCCCGCCCATGCCGCCAGCGTGCAAAAGCGGCTCGACCGGCGCTGACGATCAAGAGAGAGACAATTTCATGACCATTTCCCTATATGATGCCGTGATTCCGAGCCAGCTGCAGATCATTGCCGCGGTCCGCAAGCTGGTCGACAAGGCCAAAGCCCATTGCGAGGACACCGGCACCGCTCCGGAAGAGATTATCGGTGCGCGGCTGATCGAGGATATGCTGCCCTTTTCCTATCAGGTGAAATGCTGCCGCGAACATTCGCTGGGCGCTATTGAAGCCGTGCGGGAAGGCGTGTTTACGCCAAGCCTGGCTCCGCCACCGGAAGACTGGGCGGGCCTTTACGAAAAGCTCGATGAAGCCAAGGCCGGACTGGAAGCGGTCAGCGAAGCGGAGATGGCGGGTTTTGTCGGCAAGCATATGGAATTCCGCTTCAAGGATGTTGTCATGCCGTTCACTGCGGAAAATTTTCTGCTGAGCTTTGCCCAGCCGAATTTCTATTTCCACGCCACGACGGCCTATGACCTGCTGCGCGAGCGCGGCCTCAAGATTGGCAAGATGGACTTTGTCGGCATGCCGCGGATGAAAAGCGCATGACCGCCAAATCCACATCCCGATCCGCCGCCCGGCTGGCCGCCGTGCAGGCGCTGTTCCAGCACCAGATGGAAAAGACGCCGGTGCCCAAGCTGTTGAAGGAATTTCACGATCACCGGCTCGGCCAGGAGATCGAGGATGACCAGTATCATCCGGCCGAACGCGACTTTTTTGACGAACTGGTCATCGGCGTGACTTCGCGGATGGAAGAAATCGACCAGCTGGTGGCGGCGAAACTCGCGTCCGGCTGGACATTGGGCCGGCTCGACAAGACGATGGTCCAGATTCTCCGTTGCGGGACTTTTGAACTGGTCGCACAGGAAGACGTACCGATCGCAACGGTAATTGACGAATATCTCGATGTGGCTCATGCCTTTTTCAACAAAAAGGATGCCGGTTTCGTCAACGGACTGCTCGACAGTATCGCGAAACAGGTCAGGGGCTGACCGATACCCCTGTTGTCATAGGGGAAAATTTTGTCCGACTTTCTAGAACGGCTCGATCCGGAATTTCGCGATATTATCTGCGTCGACGGACCATATATTTCCGAACTGGTAAGGACAGATCTGGCAAGCGCGCGCGCTGCGGTGGCCAGACGGTTCGAGCAGGTGGCTGCGACCGTACCCGAATTTGAAGGTCTGAAAGACGCCTATCACATGCCGGGTCTGGCCGGTGAACCGGAAGTCTCGGTGATCGAATATTGCGGGCGCGATATGCTGTATCCCGATTGTGCGATCATCTGGATGCACGGCGGTGGCTATGTCCTGGGCAGTGCCGAGGACCTTGCGGCGCAGAGCTATTCCGCGCTCGCTCCGGTCATTTCGGTCGATTACCGGATGGCGCCAGAACATCGTGCACCTGCTGCCGCTTGTGACGTTTGCGCGGTGATCGAGCGAGTGGCAGCGAACCGCAAGCCGCGCAAGATCATTCTTGCCGGGCCCAGCGCCGGCGGCGGACTGGCGGCGAGCGCGGCGCTGATGAACCGTGACCGGGGCGGCCCCGACATTGCCTTCCAGTTGCTAATCTACCCGATGCTTGATGACCGGCACGCCATGCCATCGGGTCAGATGGATATACCGCCCTCGACATGGACCCGCGAGACTTCGCTGCATGCCTGGTCGCTATATGCCGAGGAAGAAGGCGCCAGCCAATATGCCGCAGCCGCACGGGCAACGGATCTCACCGGCTTGCCACCCGCCTACATCATGTGCGGCGACCTCGATCTGTTTCTCGATGAAGATATTGCCTTTGCAAATCGTCTTCGTTCATCCGGTGTTCCGGTTGAGCTTGCTATCTACCCTGGCGCGCCGCACGGATTCAATGGATTTGCCCCTCAGGCAGCGGTCAGCAAGCGCGCCAACGCTTCCATCAGAATGGCACTGGAGCACGCCCTGTCTTGAACGAATTGGCTTTTATTGACCGGCTGAAAGCGATCACCACCCACCCGGCTGCCCGCGGGCTGGCCGATGATGTTGCGATGATGCCGTTTGGCCGGCACAAGCTGGTGATGACCCATGACATGATGGTCGAAGGCGTGCATTTCCTGCGCGATGCCGATCCCGCCGATGTCGCATGGAAACTGGTTGCGGTGAATCTCTCCGATCTCGCCGCCAAGGGGGCAAAGCCGCTGGGCTTGCTGCTCGGCTATGGCAGGACCGCCGGAGACGCGTGGGACGCAGCCTTTGTTGAAGGACTGAAGCAGGCGATCGACCGCTTTTCCGTTCCGCTGCTCGGCGGTGACACTGTGGCGATGGGCGATGATGGACCCCGGACATTCGGCCTGACGGCGATTGGCGAGGCGAAAGGCCATATCGTGCCTTCCCGCAGCAATGCCATGCCGGGCCATGCCGTGTATGTTACCGGAACCATCGGTGATGCCTGGGCGGGTCTGCAAATCGCGTCGGGGGTCCTGCAGGCAGAAGATATAGACACCAGCGCAACGCTGCTGAAAGCGCACACCCGTCCGATGCCCCGGCTGGAAGAAGGGCGGATATTATCCAATCTGGTCAGCAGCATGATGGATGTTTCTGACGGCTTGCTGCTCGACGCTTCGCGGATTGCTGCAGCCAGCGGCATTCAGATCGAGATCGATCTCGCGGAACTGCCGTTATCCGGACAGTTTCAGGCGTTGGTTGGTGACGACCGGGACGCGCGAATGAAAGCCGCGACCGGGGGAGATGACTATCAATTGTTGCTGACCGCAAGCCCGGAAACCGTGTTGTCTGTGCCGCTGACCTGCGTCGGTATTTGCCGTCCGGGATCGGGCGTAGCCCTGCACAGTCATGGTGAGCGGATAGAATTGCCTGAAAATCTTGGATTTGTGCACGCCTGACCGGACGGACTCTATCAATTTGAATAGGCTCTCAAGCCATTCAATTGAGCCGTTAAATCAGGGCTTGCGCGGTTCGCGTTTCCCGCACTATACCAATCGCGAAAGCGCTCTGATCAATGGAGCGCTCGTGAAAAAATAGGGGGGGATGCTCAGTAATGACTGTAGTCACCATTTCAATTCTATGTGGTTTTATAGCCATATTATATGGCTTTATCACCAGCCGTCAGGTGCTCAATGCACCGGCTGGCAACGAAAAAATGCAATCCATTGCCGGCGCGATCCAGGAAGGCGCTCAAGCTTATCTGAACCGCCAGTATCGCGCGATCGGCCTCGTCGGCATCGTCGTCGCGGTTCTGGTCTTCATCTTTCTCGGTCCGGTTTCCACAGTAGGCTTTCTGCTCGGTGCCATTCTTTCCGGTGTCGCGGGCTATATCGGCATGAATATTTCGGTTCGCGCCAATGTCCGCACGGCACAGGGAGCCAGCGAAAGCCTGCAAACCGGTCTTACCGTCGCATTCCGCGCCGGTGCGGTGACCGGCATGCTGGTGGCCGGCCTCGCTTTGCTGGCGATCTCCATTTTCTTCTACGTGCTGACAACCCAGATGGGCATGGCAGCCAATGACCGCACGGTCATCGACGCGCTGGTCGCTCTGGCCTTTGGCGCTTCGCTGATCTCGATCTTCGCGCGTCTCGGCGGCGGTATCTTTACCAAGGCCGCCGACGTTGGCGCCGATCTGGTCGGCAAGGTGGAAGCGGGCATCCCCGAGGATGATCCGCGCAACCCTGCGACGATCGCGGACAATGTTGGTGACAATGTCGGCGATTGTGCCGGCATGGCGGCCGACCTGTTCGAGACCTATGTCGTGACGGTCGGTGCGACGATGGTGCTGCTGGCACTGTTGTTCGGCGATCTGGTCGGCAGCGCGATGCTTTATGACCTGATGTCCCTGCCGCTGATTGTCGGCGGTGTCTGCATCCTGACATCGATCATCGGCACTTATATGGTCCGTCTCGGTAACGGCACGAACATCATGGGCGCGCTCTACAAGGGCTTCATCACCACCGCAGTGCTGTCGATCCCGGCGATCTATTATGTCACAATGCGTACGCTGGGTGACATGGATACGCCAATCGGTGTCGCGCTGGACGGCAGTGGCGGTTTCACCGGCATGGCGCTGTTCTGGTCGATGATGGTTGGTCTGGCTGTTACCGGCCTGATCATCTGGATCACCGAATATTATACCGGTACGGAATATCGTCCGGTGCGGTCGATCGCCAAATCGTCGGAAACCGGCCATGGCACGAACGTGATCCAGGGACTGGCAATTTCGATGGAAGCAACGGCCTTGCCGACTTTGGTCATCGTTGTCGGCATAGTCGTCGCTTTTCAGCTCGCCGGCCTGATCGGTATCGCTTTTGCGGCAACCTCGATGCTGGCGCTTGCCGGTATGGTTGTGGCGCTGGACGCTTATGGTCCGGTAACCGATAACGCGGGCGGCATTGCCGAAATGTCCGGCCTTGATGAAAGCGTGCGGGAAAAAACCGATGCGCTGGATGCTGTTGGCAACACCACAAAGGCTGTTACCAAAGGCTATGCCATCGGCTCTGCCGGTCTGGCCGCACTGGTGCTGTTTTCGGCTTATACCGCTGATCTGAAGGAATTTTTCCCGAACCTTGAAGTCAGCTTCAGCCTTGAAAATCCCTATGTGATCGTCGGCCTGCTGCTCGGCGCGCTTCTGCCCTATCTCTTCGGAGCGATGGGCATGACCGCCGTGGGACGGGCTGCGGGTGACGTGGTGAAAGACGTTCGCGCACAGTTCGCTGCTGACAAGGGCATCATGGATGGCACATCGCGTCCCGACTATGCCCGGACCGTGGATCTGGTGACCAAGGCTGCGATCAAGGAAATGATCCTGCCATCGCTGCTGCCGGTTCTCGCGCCGATCGTGGTCTATTTCGTGATCACCGCGGTTGCAGGGCAGGCCAACGGCTTTGCCGCTCTTGGCGCCTTGCTGCTCGGCGTGATTGTCTCCGGTCTGTTTGTTGCCCTGTCGATGACAGCGGGTGGCGGTGCCTGGGACAATGCCAAGAAATATATCGAGGACGGCAATCACGGCGGCAAGGGTTCCGAAGCCCATAAAGCTGCTGTGACTGGCGATACCGTGGGCGATCCGTACAAGGATACCGCGGGCCCCGCCGTCAATCCGATGATCAAGATCACCAACATCGTCGCATTGCTGCTGCTGGCAGCGCTCTTTGCGGCGCAGGGCGGCGTTCACTAGAATCCGCGCCAGCCGGTGCAGAAACAGACCCCGCCGGAAGCGATTCCGGCGGGGTTTTTCATGGCCCGGCCCGGTCAATTCCGGACGCGACAGCGTTAATAAGATTTTACCCCTTTTGCGCTAGCCCGATCAGCGAAAGCGAAAATGATGCGGATAAGGCGATCTCGATGGATTTGAGCGGGTTTCATAGGAAGGACGACTGGGAAATCCAGGCCGACGGCTTTGCCAATGGTCTGCCCTTGTCCGAGTTCGCGGGACAATGGCTGCCGGTGTCCGGGATCGATGCCGATCTGGTCGAGGCCTGGAGCGATCTGGCCGGGCAGGCCAGCGAACCGAATATATTTTATGAGCACTGGTTTCTGCGTCCGTCGCTGGCGCATCTCGACCATCATCGCGACCTGAAGCTGTTTCTGCTCTGGGCCGGTGAGCCCCGCCACTCCCAATTGCTGGGTCTGTTGCCGCTCGCTCCGGAAAAGCCATATGGCCGCTGGCCGGTACCCTTTGTGCAAAACTGGATGCATCACAATTGCTTTCTCGGGACACCGCTGGTCCGCAAGGGGCTTGAATCAATCTTCTGGGAAAAGCTGCTCGGCGCACTGGACGAAAGCGAGTGGCCGGGGTTCCTGCATATTAAGGGAATGACCATAAACGGCCCGCTGGACAAAGCCTTGCGGGCGGTGTGTCAAGGCTGGGAACGGCGCTGCGATCTGGTGCATAGCGAGGCAAGGGCGCTGCTTGAGGGCGACGTCACGGCAGACGAATATTACCGGACGAACATCCGCAAGAAGAAACGCAAGGAACTGCTCCGCATAAAACGCCGGCTGGGCGAGATTGGCGAGTTGCAATTCGGCTGCCATCGGGACGGGGACAATCTTGACGCATGGATTGACGAATTTCTCGCGCTGGAACGCAAGGGGTGGAAAGGCAAGACCGGTTCTGCGCTCGACTGCACCGATGCGACGCGTGAATTTTTCCGCAGCGCCGTCCACGGTGCCGCACAGAGCGGGCAGCTGGAGCGACGGGATATGCGTCTCGATGGACAGCCGATCACGATGCTGGTCAGCTTCCGCTCGGGCCGCGGTGGCTTCGGATTCAAAACCGCTTTTGATGAGGAATATTCAAACTATTCGCCCGGAGTGCAGTTGCAGATTGAAAATCTCGCATGCCTCGACAGCGAGACTCTCGACTGGGTCGATAGCTGTGCCTCCGAAGGCCACCCGATGATCGATGGCCTGTGGGTTGATCGCCGTCATATCGGCCGCTTCTCCATTGAACCGAAGGGGCTTGTCGACCGCGCTGTCTTCCGCGGCGTGAGACTGGGCGAGCGAATGATGGGCAAGATCAGGAAGCGCGTGATTTTCGATCCGGCAGAGGAGCAGTCATGAACCAGATTTCTCACAGAAACAGTTTCCGGTCACCGGTTTTCGGTGCGGATATGCGGCGGCAATTCGAGGCCTGCTATCCCGAACAGGCGCAGCTTTTTGATCATGACATGCTCTCGCACGATCTGTTGACGCTCGATGCGCTGGCGAAACTGGGTGAGGCGCTGCCGCAGGCGAGTGTCGAATATAACCCCGGCGATCTGCCGGTCGGCATCAGGCCGGAGGATGTGCCAGACAATGGCATGTCCATCGGCGACACGATCCGGATGATCGACAAGTCGGCGAGCTGGGCGGTGCTCAAGAATATCGAGCAGATGCCGGAATATGAAGAATTGCTGCTTTCGCTGCTGGCGGAGATCCGGCCGATACTGGAGGCCAAGACCGGCCAGATGCTCAAGCCCCAAGGCTATATCTTCGTGTCTTCGCCGGATGCGGTGACGCCTTATCATTTCGATCCGGAACATAATATCCTGCTGCAATTGCGCGGCGCAAAATGGATGACCACTTTCCCGGCCGGAAACGCCCGCTTTGCTGCTGACGAGATCCACGAGGGCTATCATTGCGGCGGCCACCGCAATCTGGTCTGGCAGGATGATTTCGAGGCCGAGGGCACGCGCCACCATCTGACGCCCGGCAAGGCTATTTTCGTGCCGGTCATGGCGCCGCATCATGTGCAGAACGGGCCGGAGCCGAGCATCTCGCTATCGATCACCTGGCGCAGCGACTGGAGCTTTGAAGAGGCCGACGCACGGGCGTTCAATGGCTGGTTGCGCAAGCGGGGGATCACGCCGCGGGCACCGGGGCGCTTTCCGGCGCGGAACCGGGCGAAGGCGCTGGCGTGGCGGGTGTTGCGGAAGATATCGGGGCAATAAGCTCAGCAACAGGCGCTTCTCTAAGGAGGGGGCTTAGGGACGGCCACGACTTAAGGGAAATCCATTCCAAAAAATCCGGGCGATTTGAATTTCGGGGAGCGAAGCTGGTCGGGGCAGAGGATTCCCATCCCCTTCACCCCGAAACCATCCCACTTGACATTCCCCCCGCCGCCGTCACTCTCTCCTGCAAAACAGGGAGAGAGAAGATGGCCACCAGCATCGCCGCAGCGCCGATCAGCATGGACGCCTTTATCGAGAGGCAGGCGCGGGGGGATGCGGTGGTGAATATCGTGCTGGCCGGCGGGATCAATTACTGGCTGACCCGTGATCTGCCTTTTGTTCCTGCAACGCTGCCCTTTGGCGATTCCGCGCCCAGTCTGGGTGGAACATTGATTGCCATAGCCGTGCTGATGAGCCTGATGCTGACCTTGATCGTCTATCCGATCACCGTGGCGCAACGCAAATCGGGCAAGGTCGCGCCCGGGCTGGCTGCGGACTTCCGGGTCGGGACTGCACCATTTGTGCTGGCGTTCAAACATCTGGCGATGACATTGATCCCAGCCTTTCTGATCGTGATGGTGCTGCAGGGTGCGGGGCCTGAGCTGCGCTTCACGCCGATGGCTTTTTCCGCTATCGTGACAATCATCGCTGGGCTACTGGCCTATTTCATGTCGAAGAGCACGACGCGGGCGGCGCTGGCTCCATGATCATTATCACCGCATCGATCTCCACCCTCTTTGTCGCCAGTTCGGACGAGATCATTGCGCTATGCGCCGAGCATAGCGCCCGGTCCCGCGCGGAACCGGGCTGCATATCGCACCATATTCACGTTGATTGCGAAGACCCGACGCGCCTGTTCTACCACGAGCAATGGCAGGACGAAGCCGCCGTCGCCGCGCATTTCGCACTGCCGGAATCGCGGGAGTTCGTCAGACGCCTGACCGCGCTGGTCGGCGAACGGCCGGAGATGCAGATATATCGGGCCGACCCGGTTTCGATGGCGGACTTGTCGTGAAATGAGTTGCGTTCGTGGTGAGCTTGTCGAACCACGCCTATCGTCGAGAAGTGCCCTTCGACAAGTTCAGGGCTAACGGCATTCACCGAGCACCACCATCGGCAAGCCTCAATTGGCTTTCCGCGCCCCCTAGAACTGTTTGCGGAAATCGATCTCGACATAGCGTCCGACCGGATCGAGATAGCCTTGCTGATAGCTTAGCGGGATCAGGCCGCTGTCATCGCGGACGGTCTGGATATCATTGAAAATATTGTCGATCTTGAAGGCGATACGGCTGCCCTTCAGAAACGGAATTTTCTCGGTCAGATTGCCGCGGTCGTCGAGGTTTATGAACATCCGCAGGTTGAGCGTGGTCAGGTCGGAGAAGCGCAGGTCCGAACCGGTGAGGCCGCCGTCGACACGGGTTGCGGTCTGGTGCTCGCCGCTAAGTCGGAAGCCGATGCCATCGTTGAACCAGCCGCCGTTGATCTCGAACTCGTGCCGCGGGCTGCCGCCGGTCGAGCCGGTGGCTGAACCGTTCAGCAGGTCGAGCTCGTCAACGCCGTCGCGGATCTTGATCCTGTCCTCCAGACGGATGGTGTGAAAGGCGGAAAGTTGCCAGCGCCCGCCGCTGGGCCGGCCACCTGCGCCGCGGCCACCGCGCGGTGCTGCGGGACGCGCTTCCGTATTGCCTTCGGGCGCCGCGCCTTCTGCCGGCTTTTCGCCTTGCGGTCCGCCTTGCGGAGCGCTTCCGCCAGCCGGCCGTGCTGCCCGGTCCCCTCTGCCCGGGCCGCCGCCACGCTGCTGGCCAAAGCGTTTGGAAAAATCGATTCCATAGCGGATGCGCTCGCTGCTGACGTTGGCGTAGCTGACCGGCCTCTGGTCAATTGCGACCAGGCGTCCGCTGGCATCGCGGGTCACGCGGTCGGGAAAGGCCGCTTCGATTTCCGGGGTCAGCAGCGGGAAGCTGGAGGCGACATTGTCGCTGCTGTTGCGGAAATATTCGCCGAGAAAGGTGAAACCGTCCAGCCACTCGGGCCGGTAATTGACGGCCAGCTTGATATCCCGCTGTTTCTCCGCCGGCAGCGACAGATTGCCGCCGGTAGTGATCGAGGCCAGCACGGTTTCGCCGTTGGTGAAGTCGAAGATATTGACATTGGGCGTGATAATCAGCGGATTGCCGAGCTGGGCAATGGTTGGCGCGGCGTCCTCGCCAATGGCAGAGGCGGAGAAGACCAGTCCGTCCAGCGGTTCCCAGTTCACCCCGAAGCCGAATTCGACCAGACCGCCGAAATCGGACAGCTCGGAATAGCCGAAATTACCGTTGATCGACAATTTTCCGATCGCTTCCACGACGTCGATATTCTCGTCGGCCAGCGGGATGTCGATGTTGATCCCGGTGCTGATTTCATCGCGGCTGAGGTCGGTTGTCGTGGCAATTCCGCCGCGCGTTTCCCGGCTGTCCAGATCTTCACGATTATAGCCGGCACGGATCGTAGTGGTGACGGCACCGGAAGGTAGAACCAGCAAGGTGCCCGAGAGGGTGGCGAGATTGTTGATCGTCTGGTCGACAACCTTCGCGGTGTCGGTGACAGGTGCCCCGAGCAAGGGGCCGAAGCTGACCGCCAGCGGATCGACCGTACCGGCGTCAATGGCCGCCTGCAGCGCGCTGATGTCACCGGACCGATCGGTATCGGTGTTGACCTGGGTGCGGGTGTAATCGCTGGTCAGCGACCAGCGCCAGTCGCTCAGCATGCCGTTCAGGGTCAGGCCGGCCTGCGCGGTGTTGGTTTCCTGCACCCGGCGCAAGGGGCCATATTCGGTGAAATAGCGGAACAGCGGGTCGCCGGCGACGTCTAGCGTGCCGCCGGGCAGGCCCTGCAGGCCGCGCGACTTGTCATAGACATAACCGCCGTTCAGCGACAGCGACATGCCATTGTCGAACGACCGGCTGTAATTGGCATTGAGTTCCACATTGTCGGAGGGTGCGGCCAGCGTGCGGAAATCGCCGAGATTGACCAGTTCGCCGGCCGCATCCTGCACGATGTCGCGTTCGCTTTCGGTGATCGCAGTATTATTCTGCCATTCCAGGTTGATATTGACGCGGCTGTTCCTGCCGATGCGGGTGATCGTGCTCTCCACTTCCGAACGGCCCTGTGCCCCTTGCGTGGGAACGCCATATTCCGCCGAGACGCTGACGCCGGTATAATTGTCCTTGAGCACGAAATTGATCACGCGCTGGTCGGGGCGATAGCCATATTGCAGCGCCAGTTCTTCGGGGAAAACCTGAACCGTGCGGATCGCTTCGGGTGGCAGGTCGCGGATCTCGCGGAAACCGGACGTGCGCTGGCCGTTGATCAGAACGACCGGCCGGCCGCTGCCGCGTCCCCGGCTGGAGGTGGTCTGCGAGGAAATCGCCTCGAGCAGGTCCTGCACCGATGACACGCCATAGCTTGCGATATCCTCTTCGCTCAGTTCGACGACGGGCGGTATCTCGGTGACGACCGCTCCGCGCGGACGCTCGGCGATGACGACAATTTCTTCGTCGGCATAGTCCGTTTCCGTATCGGAAATTTGCGCGCTGGCAGGGGCCGGCAGCCACAGGCTTGCCAGGACAAGGGGGGAGGCGGCGAGGAGAGATTTGGGGGAGGAGATCATCTTGGGGCTCATAGCTTTTACATAGGGGGATTGAATATGTCCGAAGTGCCATGGGCTCTCCGCTAATGGTATAATTTCTTTGTATTAAATTGTCGCAAGTGAAACGTCATGCCGTGACAATCTTTATCCCATGGCCTGATGCAGCTAATCCTTCCCTTTTTGCACATTTGTCGTTATGGCGCACTGCAACACGCGGCTCTGCCGCAACATTAGGGAAAATGTACCGCCATATGGCAAAAGAAGAACTGCTAGAAATGAAGGGGATGGTTCGCGAACTGCTCCCCAACGCCATGTTCCGGGTCGAACTGGAAAACGGCCACGAAATTTTGGGCCACACCGCCGGCAAGA
Organism: Sphingorhabdus sp. SMR4y; assembly: GCF_002218195.1. Lineage (GTDB taxonomy): Bacteria > Pseudomonadota > Alphaproteobacteria > Sphingomonadales > Sphingomonadaceae > Parasphingorhabdus. The sequence goes on from NZ_CP022336.1 coordinate 61,125, forward strand.
TGCGCAAGAACCGCATTCGCGTGCTGGTCGGCGACGAAGTGCTCGTCGAACTCACGCCCTATGATCTGACCAAGGGTCGCATCACCTATCGTTTCAAATGATGGTATGCCGTTCGTCCTGAGCCTGTCGAAGGACAGCTGTCGGCAGGCGGCATATTGTGGCGCAAGGCTTCGACAAGCTCAGCCCGAACGGTTTAGAGGATATTGTTTTCGATGAAACTGGTCCTTGCCTCCTCGAGCCCCCGCCGTCTGGAACTGCTCGGTCGTCTGGGCGCCACGCCGGACCGGATCATCTCTCCCGATATCGACGAAACACCGCGCAGGGGCGAATTGCCGCGCAACTATGTCGTGCGCATGGCGCAGGAGAAGGCTGCTGCAGTCGAACGGGCTGATGGTGAAATTCTGCTCGCGGGCGATACCACGGTTGCCGTGGGGCGCCGGATATTGGGGCAGGCCGGTGATGCAGCCGAGCAGCGCAAATTTCTGCAACTGGTCAGCGGGCGGCGCCATCATGTGATGTCGGCGGTCTGCGTGATCGCGGCCGACGGCATGGTGCGCACGAAATTGTCGGATAGTATTGTCAAATTCAAGCGCTTCGAGACCCATGAGATCGAAGCCTATATCGCCACCGGCGAAGGGCAGGGCAAGGCCGGCGGCTATGCGATCCAGGGCACGGCAGAAGCCTTTGTCACCTGGATGGCGGGCAGCTACAGCGGCGTCATGGGTCTGCCTCTATATGAAACCCGCAACCTGTTGATCAGCGCGGGTTATCCCCTTGGCTGAATTTGCCAGCGGCTGGCTTTACGAAGCCGGGATCGGTGAAAACCGGGCATTGCGGCTGGAAAATGGTGATCTGGCCCAGGTACGCGTTGAACGCGCGGGGGCGAGTGCCAGAGCCGGCGCGGTACTCGATGCGAAATTCACCCGTCAATGGGTGGCCGGAAAATCCGGAATCGTGACCTTGCCCGGGGGGCAGGAGGCCTTGCTGCAGCCGCTTCCCGATGGTCTGACCGAAGGGGCGATGGTCCGGGTGGAGATTGTCAGAGCCGCGATGACAGAGCGAGGCGGGCAGGCAAAGCGGGCCAAGGCGCGACCCGCTGAACCGGACCGTCCCGCGGGTGAAGGACCGGATCTGCTGGCGGAGATCAGCGCCAGCGGCTTGCCGGTGAGACAGGTGCATACGCATGAAGACGATGTTTTTGCCCAGCACGGCTGGCACGAAGCCATTGAGCAGGCGGAAAGCGGACGAATAGACTTCGCGGGTGGCAGCCTTTTGCTGTCGCTGACCCCGGCGATGACAGTGATCGATGTCGACGGGCCACTGCCGCCATTTGAACTGGCAAAGCGGGCGACCCGGGAAATCGCGCTGGCGCTGGTCCGATTTGATATCGGCGGCAATATTGGCGTCGATTTCCCGACGCTGGAAGCCAAGGCCGAGCGCAACGTCGTCGCCACTCTCTTTGATGAGAATATGACCGGCAATTGCGAACGGACCGCGATCAACGGTTTCGGTTTCATGCAGATTGTCAGGCGCAAGGCCCGGCCGTCGCTGCCCGAAATCATGCAGGCGAACCGCGCGATCAACGCGGCGCTGAAACTGCTTCGGCAGTCGGAACGGGATCGCGGGACCGGTGCGCTTTGCCTGACGGTGCATCCGGCTGTAGCGAACAAGTTGACCGCGCCGCTGCTGGAGGAACTGGCGAAACGGACGGGGCGATCCGTATCACTTGAACCGCGCGGCGAGATTGCGATTGAGGGCGGCTTGATCGGGTGACTGCGGCCAAGCTTGCAATTCCTCTGCCCGTTCTGCAAAGCCTGCGCATGACCGATATTATTCTTTACGATTACTGGCGCAGCTCGGCGAGCTACCGCGTGCGCATCGCGCTCAATCTCAAAGGCGTTTCCTACACAGCGATTAACACCAGCCTGCTCGATGGTGACCAGAAGGCTCCGGCCTATGTTGCACGCAATCCGCAGGGTTTCGTGCCGATGCTGTGCATCGACGGGCATGACCTGACCCAGTCGCTGGCTATTATCGACTATCTTGATGCGAAATATGACGACCCGCCAATGGTGTCCAGTGATCCGGCCGAACGGGCGAACACGCTGGCGCAGGCTCTGGTCATCGCCGCCGACATTCACCCGGTGAACAATCTGCGGATATTGAAATATCTGAAGGCGGAACTGGGGCAGGATCAGGAAATAATCGACACCTGGTACCGCCACTGGATTGCAGAAGGCTTTGCTGCACTGGAAGCGCTGGCGCCGGAAAGCGGACTATTTGGCGGAGATCAGCCCAATCTAGCCGATATTTGCCTGGTGCCGCAAATGTACAATGCCCGGCGGTTCGATCTGGACCTGCAGGATTTTCCCAGACTGGTGCGGATTGATGCGGCTTGCAACCAGCGCGAGGCTTTTCAGAAAGCCGCTCCCGAAGCAGTGAAGGATCAATGACATGACAATCGAAGGTGGATGCTATTGCGGAGCGGTGCGGTACAGGGCCGAGGGCGAACCGATGCTGAAAGCGGAATGTTTCTGCCGCGAATGCCAATATACGACCGGCGGCAACAGTCTGCTGCTGATGGCCATGCCGGCGGACGGGTTTGAAATCACCAGGGGTGCCGTCAAGGATTTCAAACGGGATGATCTCGAAAATGGCGTCACCCGCCAGTTTTGCGCTGAGTGTGGTACCCATTTGGCGACCCGCGCGCCGGGCTTTGAAGTGGCTGTGATCCTGAAAGTCGGAACGCTGGATGATCCGAGTGTCTTCGGCAAGGCGGACAGCGCCCATTTCGCCTGTGACGCGCAGGACTATCACCGGCTGCCGGACGATATGCCGGTCCATCAGAAGTGGATGAACGGCTAAGCCATGAAAACATCAGTTTTGGCCTATCCGTTATTGGCATCAATGGCGCTGGTGCCTGTTCCCGCATGGGGGCAGCAGCAAGACAGCGACAAGGTTGACCAGATTGTGTTTGCCGACATGCGTTTGCCCGCCATTGTCGTCACCGGATTGCCGGAAGCGCTCGCCGAGGATGTTTACAACGCGACCGAAATTACATTCGATCCTGCACAGACCGTTGAAAACAGTCTGCGCGATGTGCCCGGACTGCAACAATTTCGCCGCTCCGACGCGCGTTCCGCCAATCCCACCAGCCAGGGCGTTACGCTGCGCGGGCTGGGTGGCAATGCCTCTTCCCGGGCCTTGCTGATCCTTGACGGTGTGCCGCAAGCGGATCCCTTTGGCGGCTGGGTCGCCTGGCCTGGCTATGATGCGCTGGCTCTTGGCAGCGCCCGGATTACCCGCGGTGGCGGCAGCGTGACCGACGGGCAGGGCGCGATATCCGGAACCATCGAATTGTTCAGCGATACTGTCGGTGACCGGATCGAGCTGGGTGCGGCTTACGGCAGCCGCAACAGCGTCGACGCGGATCTGCTGTTCGGCCGCAAACTGGGGCAGGGACAGCTCACTATTTCTGCCAATTATGCCCGCGGTGACGGCTTCATTCCGATCATCGAAGGCCAGCGCGGTTCGGTGGATCGCCCGGCGGAATATGAGCAGGCCGGTCTTGCTGTCCGCTTTGTCGCGCCGCTGTCCGATACTGTCGAGCTGCAGACCAATGTCCGCGCCTTTACCGACGATCGCGAACGCGGCTTTGCTTTCAGCGAGAACCACAATGACGGCGCAGATGCCAGCATCCGGCTGGTCGATCGCTATTCCGACTGGCAATGGTCGGCACTCGCCTATGTCCAGATCCGCAATTTCGATGTCAGCTTTGGCGGGGTCGCGGATGATCGCAATTCGGTCAATCGCGTGTTTGAACAGTTCAGCGTGCCATCGACCGGCCTCGGCGCGCGCTTTGAGGTGCGCCCCCCCGTGGGCGACAGTGTCGAACTTCGCCTCGGCGGTGACTGGCGGCGCACCGAGGGGACGACCAAGGAGAATTTCTTCTTTGCCGATAACGACACGCCGCGTCGCAGCCGCAGGGCAGGGGGCAGCACATCGACCTATGGCGGGTTTGTTGAAGCAAGCGTGCAGGCAAGCGATGCGCTGGTCCTGACCGGTGGCGGGCGTTTGGATTTCTGGTCGATCGATGGCGGTTTCCGCAAGGAGATAGAGCTGATCAGTCCCTTTCCCGGCGCGGTCCGGACGGACGAGAATTTTGCCAGTCGCAGCGATACCGAATTCACCGGTCGCGGCGGTTTTGCCTATGACATGAATGATCAGCTCACGTTCCGCGGTGCCGCCTATCTTGGCTGGCGTCTGCCGACGCTGAACGAACTGTTCCGGCCCTTCCGGGTTGGCTCCGATGCAACCGCGGCCAATGAATTGCTTGAACCGGAGAGGGTCAAGGGCGCCGAGCTGGGTCTGGACTGGCAGAATGGCCCTGTCACGCTTGGCCTGACCGCCTTTTATAACCAGCTGGACAATGCCGTTGCGAATGTGACCCTGGCCAATGGTCCGGGCGTTTTTCCGGGCGTCGGCTTTGTCGCGGCGGATGGAACCTATAGCCAGCGGCAGAATCTTGATGCGATAAAATCCCGTGGCGTTGAAATCGACGCTTTGTTCGATCTCGGAAAGCTGGTGGACGGTCTGACCGTCCGCGCGGCCTATGCCTATGTCGACGCGGAGGTGGACGGCTCGGGTGACGCGGCTGCCGTCGACGGCTTTCGTCCGGCACAGGTGCCGCGGCACAATGCATCCGGCTCGATACGCTGGGAAAATGATGCCGGTACCGGCGCCAGCCTGTCGGCCCGCTATGTCGGCCAGCAATATGAGGACGACGTCAATATTCTCAGTCTTGCCGACGCTTTTACCCTTGATGGCCGGTTGGCGCTGGCCGTCAATGATCGCCTGCTGGTTGAAACCCGGGTTGAAAATCTTCTCGATGCCCGCGTAGAGGCTGCTGTCAGCAACAACGGAATAATAGAACGCGCCTTCCCCCGGACATTTTGGGTTGGACTTCGCGCCAAAATTGAATAAATATTATTTATGACCTTTAAGCTCGACGATTATCTGCCCTACCAGCTCTCAACGACGTCCAACGCCGTCAGTGACGTGATCGCGGGCGAGTATAAAAGTCTTTTCGGGCTGAAGATTCCGGAATGGCGGGTGATGTCGGTGCTTGGAACGCGCGGTGCCTCGACCCAAAGGCAACTGGTTGAGGCGACGTTGATGGACAAGGTGACCGTCAACCGGGCTGTGAAGAATCTCGTTGATCGCGCCTTGCTCGACCGCAGTCCCAATACCGCTGACGGCCGTTCGCACCATTTGCTGCTGAGCAGTGCGGGCCGTGATCTTTATGGCAAGATCCTGCCAGCCGCGCAGGCCATGGACAAGAAGATCATGTCGGTTCTCAGCGTCGAGGAAAAAGCCGAACTGTCCGCCATGCTGGCCAGGATCAAGACATCGGCCGACACTATCGCGGCAGAATGAGAAAGAGCGGCAGTCTCCTGCCGCTCTCCTGATTTTTCCGATCTATTCAGCCGCTATAGCATTGCATCGGAGATCGAGCAGGCCGCGGGGCCGAGGATCACGATGAACAGGGTTGGCAGGATGAACATGATCAGCGGTATCGTCATGATGGCCGGCAGGCGCGCGGCCTTTTCTTCTGCGCGCATCATCCGGTCATTACGGAATTCCGCCGATAGCACCCGCAGAGAGGAAGCAAGCGGCGTACCATATTTCTCGGTCTGGATCATCGTGGTGACTACGCCCTTGATATGGTCCAGGGCAACGCGATAGGCGAGATTTTCGAATGCCTGCCTGCGTTCAGTCAGAAAGCCCAGTTCGATCGAGGTCAGCGAAAATTCGTCGGCCAACTCGGGATAGGCGCTGCCAAGTTCCTTTGAAACGCGGGCAAAGGCGGTATCGACCGTCAGACCGGCTTCCGCGCAGATGACCAGCAGATCGATGGCGTCGGGCAGACCCTTGCGGATCAGGTCGGTGCGCTTGGCGATCATATTGTTGACGTAAATATCAGCGCCTTTGTAGCCCAATATCGTTGCCCCGGCGAAGGCGCCGAAACGCTTGAGATCGGACCAGTCGGCCAGATAGTCGAAGCCATAGATCGCCAGCGCTGCGCCACCGCCCAATATGATCGGCAGGACGAGGCGGCTGAAAATGATGACAAACGCCATGTCTTTTGAACGAATACCGGCCTGAGCGAGCTTATGCTGCGCTTCCTTGACCTGGGTGTCCTGCAAAACCTGCATCGAGGCCAGCACGTTGCGCATGCGGTCGGTGGTGTCATTCTGCTGGACAAGCTTGGCCCGCTTCTTGGTAGTCGAAGCGGTGATGCCGGCTTTCAGCTGTTCGCGGCGTTCATTGAGCGCCTTGACCCGTTTTGCCATGGGATCGCGAACGGTCACGGCGGCATAGATTGCGAAAAATACAGCCGCCGCAGCAACGGCAGCCAATATGGTCGCAACCCAGAGCACGTCTATGCCGAATAATGTTGGTCCGCCGCCGCTTGTCATTTGCCTTGTACCTTCATTTTAAATCTCGAAATTGACCATCTTGGCCATGATGAAAACGCCGATGCCCATCCAGCAGAGGCCGCCCAGGCCTGCGATGATCAGGCGTTCCTCGTAGAAAAATCCGGACAGATATGTCGGGTTCACGGTGTAAACCAGCGCGAAGACGATGAACGGCAGCGAGCCGACGATATAGGCAGAAGCTTTGGATTCCGATGACATCGCCTTGATCTTGAGCTTCATCTGCCCGCGTTTTCTCAACACATCGGCAAGATTGAACAGTGTCTCCGCGAGGTTACCACCGGTTTCCCGCTGGATCGCCAGAGTGATGCAGAAAAACTGGAACTCGGGTGTTTCCATGCGCTTTGCGCTTTCCTGCAGCGCGTCTTCCATAGTCTGGCCGATCTTGATGCGATCGACCACCTTCTGGAATTCCTCTCCGACGGGACCGTCGATTTCCTTGGCGACGACGCCAATCGTTTCCGTAACCGGAAGACCCGAACGAAGGCCACGAACGAGCAGTTCGATGGCATCCGGGAAAGAGGCGGTAAATCTGGCAACGCGCCGGCTGATCATGAAGCTGACGGCAAAATGCGGTATTCCGGCACCCACCAGAAGCCCGATGAACAGGCATAGCAGAAGCGGAGCGCCCTTGAGCAGCAGCAAGCCGGATACGACCACAAACAGGCCGCCGACCGCATAGAAAAAATAGGAGAGCGGCCATTGTTTGCCGGTCTTTTCCAGCCGGATTGCCAAGGTTTCCAGCTTGGTCATCGTCTCGCCCCGGGGACGCGTGGTTTTGCGCCGCGCCGACAGCGCTTTTTTCATCTGCGCTTCCACCCGGACATCGGCACTGTCGGAATGACGATATTTGACCTTGTCCAGCCGTCGCGCCGTGGCCTTGGATTTCGACGGGCCAGCGAAGGCAAAGATGAGCAGCAGCATAACCGCCAGAACACCAGCACCCAATATCGCAATTTGCATCATTCCCATTGTCTAATCCCTATCAAGCCCAAGAAAGTCTGGAAGCCGCTTCAGGCCTCAGGCACTTCTTCCTTGGCTTTTTTTGACGGCAGCAGCGATTTGAAATCGCCCAGCTTGTCCTTGAACGATTTCTTGCTGCCCTGTTCCTCGGGGTCTTGCGCGCCACTCACGGAGCCCAGAACCAGGCTTGTCAGTTCGACAATCTTTGCCGATGCCTTGCTTGATTTGCCCGCCTCGACCATTGCCTGGCCCAGTTTTGCGGCCTGCGCGGCAGTCTTGGCATCGTGCGGAATCATGATGTCGATCTTGCGCTCGATAGAGCTTTCAAAATCCTGACGGCTGATTTCCAGATTGGTCGTCTGCACCTTGTTGGCAACGACATAGACCTTGCTTTGCGCGGCATGGGACTTCAACCAGGACAGCAGACGAATGCAGTCTCGCGCCGAAGCCAGCGTCAATTCCGTCACGATGACGGTTGCGTTCACATCGCCCAGCAGGTGCGGATAGTTGATCAGCATGTCGCGCGGCAGATCAATCACCGTACAGTCGAATGCGGCGCGGAATTCTTCCTGAAGCTGGAAAAAGGCCGTGCCATCAGTGAGAATCGGCGAGTTGATCGGGGCCTCTGCGGAGAGCAGCGAGAGTTTCTCGTTGGCCTTGATCATCGCGCGTTCGATGAAAAGCCCGTCGATGCGGCTCGGGTTGTCGATCGCATCGGTAAGGCCGCGACCGGGTTCCAGATCCAGCGCCAGCGCGCCGGTACCAAAATGGACGTCCAGATCGAGCAGAGCGGTCAGCCGTTCCCGGTCATGGCTGAGCAGCCAGGCCAGGGAGGTGGCGATGGTCGATGCGCCAACACCGCCACGGGTGCCGATTACGGCGGTTGAAATATGCGGCTTCTCGGCCTGCTGATCGTCGATTTTCGGCGCGTTGATGACCGCCTGGGCCTGCGCCAGAACATCGCGCAGCTGATCGGGACTGAACGGCTTCAGCAGATAGTCCTGCAGACCGCTGACGATCAGATCGCGATAGAGACGGACATCGTTGACCTGACCCATGGCGACCACGACGGTGCCCGGTTCGCATACTTCGGCCAGCGAATTGATATCGTTCAGCGGATCGCCGGATTCCGACAGATCCACCAGCAGGATGTTGGGGCTGGCGGAAACAGAGAGCGTCTGGATTGCATTGCGCAGTCCACCCTTGCTGCATTTGTCGACCGGCAGGCCCATTTCTTCGGCAACCGGCCGCAACATTTCCAGCGTATCATCATCACAGACAAATGCGGCAAATGGTTCACGTCCGTTGACCGAGCCAGGTTTCCAGGGAGCGTTCATTATTGTCCTCCAACTTTCTTGTCACGATAGGCACGGATGGCCTTGGAAGCCTGCGATTGATCTTCGCCATCGGCCGTCTGGCCGCGGACAAGATCTTCCGGATTGGCAATCATGGCGGAAAGGGTGCTGTTTGTGCCGCAACCATAGTTGGCGCTCGTACGCACCTGAAAATCGGTGTGGCTGCGATAGCTGTAATCGGGGCATCCCGGCACCGAGGCTTCGGTGCGCGTCACGACGACCCGCATCAGGCCGGCGGCAATATTGCCTTCGGTCACCGGTGCGTTTTCGCTGATCAGCAAACCGTAGCTCGCTACGATATTCTCAACCGCGGCCTTTGCCATCGGGCTGGCCGAATAGCTCGGGTCATCGATCGAGACGCGATCGCCATAGCCCAGTTCGAGAGCGTCGAACCAGCCGGACAGGCGATTTTGCTCCGCTGTGGACAGGCCGCCGTTGCCGGCACTCAGGTCCAGCACGAAATTTGATTTGGAAACGACCGGTTGTCGTTCGCTATAAACGCTGCGGTTCGCGGTGGTGCTGCCGCAAGCGGTAACCGAGAGCCCGAGAGCGGTGATGAGTGCCATTGAAACGATGCGCATGATCTGTTCTCCTGATCGGGCTTATTTATCGAAACTGAAACCGGGAGCGCTGCCGCCCGACTTGCTGGATTTTTTGGCCGACTGGACCGGTGCCGGCGTTTGCAGGCTGCCAAAGCTCTGGCTGTCCGGAGTGGCCGGAGCCATGCTCGGCTTGGGTCGATCGGCACCGGTATCGCTGTGATTGCGATTCATCAGGAACCGTTCCGCGTCATTGGCTGCCTTGAAGCCGTCAGTTGGCAGTACGATCTCGCTGTCGTTGACCGGTTTTACCAGATATGGCGTAACCACGATCATCAGCTCGGTTTCGTTGCGACGATAACCATCCGATTTGAACAGGGATCCCAGGATCGGAACATCGGCGAGACCCGGTGTCTTGTCGATGGCCGAATTGTAACTGTTCTGCATCAAACCGGCGATCATGAAGCTTTCGCCCGATCCCAGTTCGACCGTGGTCTCTGCCCGCCGGGTCGAAACCGCCGGAATACTGAAGCCGTTGATGATGACCGCACCATTGGTGGTGATTTCCGATACTTCCGGTGCCACGCGGATCGAAATCCGGCCGTTGGAAAGCACGGTCGGCGTGTAAGACAGGCTGACACCGTAATTCTTGTACTGGACGGAGACTTCGCCAAGTCCGGTGGAAATCGGAATGGGAAACTCGCCGCCAGCCAGGAAGGTCGCGGTTTCGCCTGAAATGGCGGTCAGATTTGGCGATGCCAATGTGCTGACGAGGCCGACGCGTTCGGATACGTCCAGAGCGGTGGCGATATCGATACCGAACAGCCGGCCTGCCGCCTGTATGGTGTTGAGATCGGAACCGGCATTATAGTTGAAGGATGTGCCGCCGGGAGTCACGAACTGGCCGGTTGCCGTATTGAACGGAAGCGATACCGAACCTGCCGGCAGGCCGAACAGGCTGGATGCATCCAGATTGGGAAAGGCTGACGTGTCGAAGTCGGTGATCGTGCCGAAGCTGCGGCCACGTGATACACCGAACTGGAAGCCGCCGGTGGTGTCGCGGGTCAGCAGATTGCCGTTGATTTCCTTTGCCAGCGAACGGCTGACCTCGGCAAAACGGACCTTCAGATTGACTTGCATCGGCGTCGAGGTTTTCAGGCGGCTGACCACGCGGGTGGCGTCGCCAACAAAGGCCTGGACCAGGCTCTCGGCTTCTTCCGCATCGTCCGGATCGGCAATGGTGCCGGTCAGCAGCACGAAATTATTGGTCGTGCTGACCGCGATATTTGCCTCTGGCATGGCCAGGTTCAGCATCTGGTCGATCGAGGAAATTTCCGCACCGACCGAGACTTCTGCCGAATAGATTACCTTGCCGGACGCGCTGGTTGCGTAAAAGCTCGTCTGACCGCCTTTTTTGCCGAAGATATAGATCTGGCGCGGCGAACGGACCTGCACATCGGCGATGGCATTTTCAGCGATGAAAATATCTTCGATCGAAGCAGGCAGCGTGATCAGCTTGCCACGGCCGACGGAAAGTGTGATCCGGGAATCCGGCTGGGATACATTGACCGACTGGGCGTTAAGCGCAGTGGTGCTGTTTGCAGCCAGAGCCAGGGCGAGGGCGGCGACGACGGTCGCGCCGATGGCCTTTTTCACCGGACGGCCAGGCTGTGCAGATACTACGGCCATTATTTGTCTCCAAATTCGATATCATTGACCGTGTTGCCGCGCGCTACGCGGACTACCGGACCTTTTGGTTTTTCTTTCTCGGCCAGTGGTGGCGGCGAGCGCGTTTCAAAGCGGGATACGTCTCCGCCGGTCGAGAAGCTTGATTTCGTGCTGGTGGGGCGTGCGGCCAGCGAGCGGATCATGTCGGCTTCGGCAACCGGGTCATCGGTTTTCGGCAGCTTGATTGCTCCGGACGCTATGGCTTCTTCCAGTTCAGCGGCGCTGTCGGCGAGCGAGCGCAGCGACAGGCTCAAGGTACCCAGTGTCTGAGCGACCGAAATCTGTTCGGCAATTTTCGGTGTGGCCTCGAGCGTAACCAGCTTTGCCTTTTTGGCGACCTGCTGGCCGGCTTCGTTCGTCGTAGCTGTTACCCGGTTATCGGTGGCGAGCACGCGCAAGTTGCGGATCACGGTTTCGGAAACCTTCAGCTCGGGGCCTTCGCCCTGAACCGACTGGGTCAGCATCAGGTCGACCCGGTCGCCAGGAAATACAAAGCCTGCGACACCGGTCAAACCCGATACGGGGATGGTGACAGCGCGCATGCCGGGACCAAGCGCGGCAGCGAGGAAGCCGCGATCACCCGGTGCGACGAGCGAGCCCTTGGTGAGCGGCTGGCCGGCGGTGACCGGATTGCGGACAACAGTGCCGGCAAGCGATCCGACATCCGTGCCTTCCTTCATGAAATAGACATCCTCGATCAGATCCTTCGGCCAGGGCTGAAAGCGGAAACTGTCGGGCGTGATGATCGTGCCGACGGGCAAAGCTCGGGTTGCGACGAGCACTTCCTCGCCAAGCACTTCGGCTTTCTTCGCAGCAACTTGTGGCGCGGAGGCACCATCAAACATATTCTTTGCGAGCAGTGCCGTAACCGCAGCAACAATCAGTGCGCCCACCAGCAGAATGATTTTCTTCTTGTCCATGACGTTTAACGCCTCCTGAATACCCCCGCCCGATTGGTTCCATTGGCGGTCAATGCCTCTTTCGAGGAAAATGGTTAAAATATCGTTTGTGAACTATGTCCCGTGATGCCCCAGATCATCCAGAGCCCGGAAAAAGCGATCGCGACCCCGTAAGGAACCTTTAGTGGACCTTCGGTCTTTTGGATTGTCTTGCCGATCATCATTAACAAAGTCAGCAGACCGCCGGCGATCGACATGATCACCAGCAATTCCAGAAATGTCAGCCAAGGCATCCACAATGACAGGGCAGTCAGCAGTTTGACGTCGCCCCCGCCCATTGCGCCGACTGCGAACATTGCGGCAAATATGGTGAATATGACGGCAGCCAGGCCGATTTGTCCGATCATCTCCGGCCAGAGGCTCATGCCGCTGGATATCCAGTAGACCGGCGCCCCCAAAGCAATACCAAGGTTCAGCCAGTTGGAGATATGGCGGCTTTTGATATCTGTAATTGCGGCTACGATCAGTGCAATTGCCAATCCGCCCCAGAGCAAGTAGATGAAGGTTTCACTATCCATGGACAGACCGTCTAGTTATTTTGCCTTACCAAATAGTAACCATGATTGCCGGAACGGTTTCTGTTCGACCCTGTGACAACGATAAAGCGTGATATGACAGACTTGAAAAAGGAACGCTTTGATCGCCGGTCCGTCCCGGCAGATGCCGCAGAAGGGATATGGACCGGTCCGGGTGGCTGGGAATTCCGCAAACTGGAATGGCAGCAGGCGGATCGGGAGCAGAAGCCGAGAGGCTCCGTATTGTTCATGACCGGGCGGGCCGATTTTTACGAAAAATATCTTGAGACCTTTCACGATTTCCACGCGCAGGGATGGAATGTCACTTCGGCAGACTGGCGCGGGCAGGGCGGTTCGGGCCGTTGCGGCCCGCACCCGCACGTCGGCCATATCGACGATTTCGCGACGTGGGTGGCTGATCTGGAGTCGCTGTTCGAGGATTGGCGTGCCAGCCACCCCGGGCCGCATATCGTGGTCGGTCACAGCATGGGCGGACATATCGTTTTGCGGGCGATGACCGAGCAGCGCATCCGGCCTGATGCCGCGATCCTGAGCGCGCCGATGCTTGCTCCGGCTGGCGGCGGCATGCCGGAATGGGCCGCGCAACTGGCGGCAAAGATCATGTGTATGATTGGCCGTAGCGCGCGCCGTGCGTGGAAACCGATCGAAAACCCGCTGGAACCCTATGTCCCGCGGCAGGCGCTGCTGACTCATGATGCTGACCGCTATGCGGACGAATTTTTCTGGTTCCGCGAGCGTCCCTTTGTGCGGCTGGGGCCGGCAAGCTGGCGCTGGGTTGAACGCGCCTATTCCTCGACCCGCCAGTTGCGCAACCGCAGACGGCTGATGCAGCTGGACATACCCGTTCTGGTGCTCGCGACATCGACCGATGAACTGGTCGATCATCCGACTATCGAACGTGCGGTGCATCTGATGCCCGCCGCCGAAATGAAACTCTATGGAGCGGAATCCGCCCATGAAATTTTTCGTGAAGTTGATGATGTGCGCAACGACGCGCTCGCCAGCTGTTTTTCCTTTCTCGACCGAGTAGCCCCCAAAAATGAAGCAATATGACGTTATTATAATCGGGGCCGGTATCGCCGGCGCCAGCATCGCCTCCGAAATCGGTGCCGATCGTTCGGTGCTGCTGCTCGAAGCCGAGGATCATCCCGGCTATCATGCGACCGGTCGCTCGGCCGCTTTCTGGACGGAAAGCTATGGCGGGCCGCTGGTCCAGCCGCTGACATCTGCTTCGCGGGCTTTTCTGGAAAACCCGCCGGCCGATTTTTCGGACACCCCTTTTCTTGGCCCGCGCGGCGCGGTCAATATCGGTCGCGATGACGAGCAGCATCTGGCCGAGCAGTTTATGGCCGATTTTGCGGACAGCGGCGTGAGAATGGAGCGCTGGTCGCGGGAGCAGACCGTTGCCCTGGTTCCCAATCTGAAGCCGGCCTGGCAGCATGCTGTGCACGAGCCGGATTGCCGGGATATCGATGTAGCGGCGCTGCATGCGGCCTATCTCAAGAACGCCAGCCGCAAGGGCGTCGCGCTGGTCTGCCGGGCGCCGGTCAGTGCGATCGCGAAAAAGGACGGCATGTGGGAGCTGACCGCCGGCGACCATAGCTGCCGCGCAGCCCTGTTGGTCAACGCCGCCGGTGCCTGGGCTGACAATATAGCCCGGATGGCCGGCGTGAACCCGGTCGGGATTCAGCCGCTGATCCGCAATATGGTGCAGATCGAAACCGATCCGCCGTCCTCACAGGCGATGCCGCTGGTCGTCGGACTGGATGGCAGCTTCTATTTCAAACCGGAAGCCGGCGGGGCCTATTGGCTCAGTCCGCATGACGAGATCCCTTCGCAGCCCGGTGATGTGGCGCCGGATGAACTAAGCGTTGCAACGGCCATTGACCGTTTTGAAAAGGCGATGGATGTGGAGATTAAACGGGTCAGCCGGAAGTGGGCGGGCTTGCGCAGCTTCGCGCCGGACCGGCTGCCGGTCATCGGTTTCGATTCGGCTGGCGAGGATTTTTTCTGGTTCGCGGGGCAGGGCGGCTTTGGCATCCAGACGGGCCCCGCTGCGGCCAAACTGGCCCGGTCGCTGTTGCTGGGACAGGTGCCTGATGAAAGCCTGCGGAGCGTGGATGCGAGCCTTTATGCGGCATCGCGATTTACCTAGGAAACATCGTTTTACAACGGTCCGGTTGCGCAGGCAGCCGGAATGCGCAATAGTTTGCTCATCAACCACAGGAGATGACAGCAATGGCGCACAAGTTTGAGATCTGGAAAGACAAGAAGGGCGAGTTCCGAGTCCGCTTCAAATATAATAGCGAAGTCATTTTCTCGACCGAGGGCTATTCCAGCAAGGCCAGCGCCAAGAACGCGATCAGCTCGATCCTGAAAAACGGGCCGAATGCCGAGATTGAAGACAATAGCTAGATATTTGGCTTAAAAACTGTGCCGCTTGGCGGCGACGTTCATGGCAGCGTCGCTCGCCAGCTGGTCGGCGCGCTCATTGTCGGCGTCACCGGCATGGCCCTTGACCCAGTGCCATTCGATCTGGTGCGGCTCTACCGCCTTTAGCAGATCCTGCCAGAGATCGGCGTTCTTGACCGGCTTGCGGGCAGCAGTCCGCCAGCCATTTTTCTGCCAGCCGAAAATCCACTTGGTAATGCCGTCCTTGACATAGGTGCTGTCGATCGAGAGCTTGACCTTGCAAGGGCGCTTCAGCGCGTTGAGCGCCTCGATCGCGGCGCGCAATTCCATGCGGTTGTTGGTCGTATCCGGCTCGCCGCCGGAAATTTCCTTTTCCTTGTCGCCATGCCGGATCAGCGCGCCCCAGCCACCCGGGCCGGGATTGCCCTTGCACGCGCCATCGGTCGCGATTTCGACGATTTTCGGTTCGGTCATGCGGTAAAAATATCCTCGTGGCCCTGATAGTATTGCAGCCGGTTGAGAAAAGCCTGCGGATCCTTGCGCGTGACCAGCGCGTCAGCCGGGGTGTTGATCCAGTCATAGGCCCGGGTCAGCAGGAAACGCAGTGCCGCGCCGCGGGCCAGCAGAGGCAGCGCCTGGCGTTCGGCATCGCTGAGCGGAAAAGCCGATATATAGCCATCAAGCAGAGCCTGCGATATCGCTGCGTGAAAGGTTGAACCATCCTCGGAGAAACACCATGCGGCGTGGGTCACCGCGAGATCATAGGCGCGAATGTCGGTGCAGGAGAAATAAAAATCGATAAGCCCGGTGACCCGATCGTCCAGCATCAGCACATTGTCGGGAAACAGGTCGGCATGGATAGCCGAGCGCGGCAGATTGTCGGGCCAATATTGATCGAGATGATCGAGCTCTTGGGCAATCGCCGTTGCCAGACCGGGGGCGATATCGTCGAGCTGCGCCGGTCCGCATTGTTCGGCCAGCGCCCGCCAGCCCTCGTGATCCATGCTGTTGCGCCGTTCCAGCGTGAAATCCGCCAGGGCACGGTGCATGTCTCCCAGCGCCCGACCGGTTGCCCTGGCCTGGTCCGGGGTTGGATGGCTGACCGACACGCCGGGCAAAAAGGTGATCAGACAGGCGCTGCGTCCGCATAGCTCCTGGATCTTGGTGCCCTGACGGTCCGCGAGCATCGGCGGTACCAGACAGCCCGCGTCGGCCAGATGATCGAGCAAGGCAATGAAAAAGGGCAGGTCGGCAGGATCGACGCGCTTTTCGTAAAGGGTCAGGATGAACTTGTCCTGCGTTGTTTCCAGCAGATAATTGCTGTTCTCGACGCCCTCGGCGATGCCCTTGGCAGACACCAGCGTACCGACATCATAACGAGTGAGGAACCGGTCGATTTCCTCTGCGCTGACCTTCGTATAGACTGCCATCAGGCCGCTTCCAGACCGCGCGGAAGCTTGAAGACCATATTCTCGTCCGCGGTCCGGATTTTTTCTTCCCTGATATCGAAATGTTGCTCCAGCAAAGTGACCACTTCGCGGACCAGTATTTCCGGTGCGGAAGCCCCGGCAGTCAGGCCCAGCGTGCTGACCCCGTCCAGCCAGGCGAGATCGATTTCATCGGCCCGCTGGATCAGTTTGGCGGCAGCACCGCCGCGTTCGGCGACTTCGACCAGACGCAGGCTGTTCGAGCTGTTGGGGGCGCCGATCACCAGAACCAGCTGGCAGGTTTCGGAAATCTTCTTCACCGCATCCTGACGATTGGAGGTGGCGTAACAAATGTCCTCGCCTTTCGGGCCGACAATATTGGGAAAGCGGGCTTGCAGTGCCTCGACAATGGCGTGCGTGTCATCGACCGACAGCGTGGTCTGGGTCAGAAACGCCAGCGCTTCCGGATCGTCGGGATTTAAGGCATGCACGTCGGCCAGTGTCTCGACCAGTGTCATCTGGCCTTCATCAACCTGGCCGAATGTGCCGATGACTTCGGGGTGATTGGCGTGGCCGACAAAGATGATATGGCGCCCGGCCTCGGTCTGTCGCTCTGCCTGCCGATGGACTTTCGACACCAGGGGGCAGGTCGCATCAAGATAGTCCAGGCCTCGTTCTTCGGCCTTGTGGGGCACGGCCTTGGGCACGCCGTGGGCCGAAAAGACCACCGGAACACCGTCCGGCACCTCGTCCAGTTCCTCGACGAATATCGCGCCCAGCTTCTTCAATTCATCGACAACATAGCGGTTGTGCACGATTTCGTGGCGGACATAGACTGGCGCGCCATATTTTTTTATCGCCAGTTCGACGATTTTAATCGCCCGGTCGACCCCTGCACAAAAGCCGCGCGGCGCGGCCACAAGCAAGTCAATCTGCCGTTTCTGCTTATCGGAATGAATCATGTTTTCAGCTCTTAGGGAATAAGTTCACCGGCGAAAAGCCTGTCTGTTCATCTTCTGGACGGTTGCACCGCATTAAAGGCCCAGATAAGGGTTGCGAAATTTTTATCGGCGCGCATGAAGCCTATGTGTGTTGCCCGTGATCAAAGGCAAGGATTGAAAATGATGGCGAATGGCCGATTGAGAAAAATGATGTTGGCGGGAGTCATGGCTTTGACCGTCGCAGGATGTTCGAGAGAAGGCGCGATCGACCTCAGCTCGGGCGTTGGTATTTCGGTGATCCGGACCGGTTGCCCGGCGGTTGCCGTGCCCGATCATACCGGTGACATCACCATCTTCAACCCGGCAAGCAGCACCGATGCCAGCGCAATTGACGTGGTCGCCTATATCACCAACGTCCGCTCGACCTGTAACAGCGAAAGCGCCCGGATTTACAGCGAAGCGGCATTTGATGTGCACGCCTCGCGAATGAATCCGGCTGGTGCCCGTACCGTGACGATTCCGTATTTCTCTACTGTCGTTCAGGGTGGCACCGCCGTGGTCGCCAAGCGGATCGGCAATGTGACGCTGCAATTTGCCGATGGTGCCTATCGGGCAACAGCTTCGGCCAAGGCCGGCTCCTACGTCGATGCCTCCGCCGCGCGTCTGCCGGATGAGGTGATTGAACGCCTGACTCGTCGCCGCAAGCCTGGGGACCCCGATGCGGCGCTCGATCCGCTGGCCGATCCGACGATCAAGGCAGCGGTCGCGCGATCCTCGTTCGAACTGCTTGTCGGTTTCCAGCTGAGCCAGGCACAGTTACAATATAACGCAACCCGATAGGGTCGCCTGAATTGACAACCAACCGTGCCTGATCCTGTCGGGCCCCATTTCCTGTGACGAATTGAACCCATCATGCTGTTCCATATTTTTCAAAAGCATATTGATGCGATATTGGATGAATTGACCGAAGCGGAGGTGCTTCCGGCCGGAGTTGATCGTTCGAACGTCACGCTCGAGCCGCCGCGCGATCCGTCCCACGGCGACCTGTCGACCAATGCCGCGATGGTCCTGTCGAAAGCTGCGGCTATGAAACCGCGCGACCTGGCCGGCGAAATCGCCGAGAAGCTGTCCGCTCTGGATGATGTGCAGTCGGTGGATATCGCCGGTCCCGGATTTATAAACCTGCGCGTCGCAGCACCGGTTCTGCTTGGCGAACTGCTGGAAATCGAGCAGCTCGGCCCGGAATATGGCCGCTCCGACAAGGGCAAGGGCGTCACCGTCAATATCGAATATGTCTCGGCCAATCCGACCGGGCCGATGCACATGGGCCATTGCCGCGGCGCGGTGGTCGGCGATGCGCTGGCCGATCTGCTCGAGGCGGTTGGCCACAAGGTGATCCGCGAATATTATGTCAATGATGCCGGATCGCAGGTCGATACGCTCGCCCGGTCGGCGCATCTTCGCTATCTCGAGGCGCTGGGTGAAGATATTGGCACTATCCCCGAGGGGCTTTATCCCGGGGATTATCTCAAGCCGGTGGGCGCAGCGCTGGCTGCCGAATTTGGTGACAAATACAAGAATGCGGCTGAAGCCGACTGGCTGCTGATCTTCCGCAAGGCGGCGGTTGCCAAGATGATGGACATGATCCGCTCCGATCTCGCCCTGCTCGGCATCCGGCACGATGTTTTCTCCTCCGAAGCCGAGCTTCACGAAGCGGGCAAGGCGGATGCTGCCGAAGCGGAGCTGCGTTCCCGCGATCTCGTCTATGACGGAGTGTTGGAACAGCCCAAGGGCAAGGTGATCGAGGATTGGGAAGCGGTCGAACTGCCGCTGTTCCGGTCGACCCAGTTCGGCGACGACCAGGATCGCCCGATCAAGAAGTCCAATGGGCGCTGGACCTATTTTGGCGGCGATCTCGCCTATCATTTCCAGAAAGCGCAAAGCGCCGACGAACTGATCGACATCTGGGGCGCCGACCACAGCGGCACCGTCAAGCGGATCAAGGCGGCGGTCGCTGCCCTGACCGGCGGCAAGACAAAATTCGATGTGAAACTGGTGCAGATGGTGCGCCTGCTGCGCAACGGTGAACCGGAGAAAATGTCGAAACGGTCCGGCAATTTCGTGACCATTGCCGACATGGTCGAGGAAGTCGGCAAGGATGCCGTGCGGTTTACCATGCTGACCCGCAAGGCGGACGCGCAGATGGACTTCGATTTTGCCAAGGTGATGGAAGCCTCGCGCGACAATCCGGTCTTTTATGTGCAATATGCCCATGCCCGGATCCAGTCGATGCTGCGCAAGGCGGCGGAAGACGGGGTGATGCCTTCCTCCGACCATCTGGATCGTCTCGGTGAAGAGGAAATGGACCTGATCAAGATGGCGGCGCAATTTCCGCGGATCATCGAGTCGGCGGCGGCATCGCGGGAGCCTCACCGAGTCGCATTCTATTTAAACGACCTGGCGGCCGCATTTCACGGCTTTTATAATCTGGGCAATGACCGGCCTGATAAGCGGATCATAATGGTTAACGACCCGGAAACGACCTCCGCGAGGCTTTTCTTAGCCAAAAATATAGGGCAGACTGTCAAGAACGGTCTCGCATTGATGGGCGTAGAGGCCGCTGAATCGATGTGATCAGCCCTTTGGCTAACGGAGCATAACATGTCAGATACCACCCGCGACAATCTTGATCTGGATGACGACGATCGTCTGCCCTGGCTGGAGTCGGCCGAAGATTATGATGACGACGGCGAATATTCCCCGGTCCGGGTGGCGATTTTTGTCGGTGTCGGCCTGCTGTTGCTGGCGGCCATTGTCGGCGGCATCTACTGGTTGCAAAACCGCGACGGCGGCGGGCTGGACGGCAGTGGCGAACTGATTGCCGCGCAGGAAGGCGATTTCAAGGTTCGCCCTGACGATCCGCAGGCAAAGCAATTCGAAGGCGAGGGCGATGCCAGCTTTGCCGCCAGCGAAGGCCAGGAAACCCCTGCGCAACTGGGAAGTCCGGTGGCCAACGAGGCGCCGATCCGCAAATCCGATGCCGAACCGGCGGCCGATGCTGCGGCAAGCGCTCTGATCCAGCTTGGAGCCTTCAGTTCGGCCGGTCTCGCCGACAGAAGCTGGTCGGGCTATGCCCGCCGCTTTGAATCTATCGGTTCACTGCCGAAAAAGATCATCCCGGGCAAGCTCGACGGCGGTACGATTTACCGTCTGAACGCGGTCGCGCCGAGCCGTGAAGCGGCGCAGGAAATCTGCAATGGCCTCAAGGCCGCCGGTGAAAGCTGTCTGGTCGTTCGCTGATTCTGGAGCAATAGATGGTTGAAGCGCTGTGGATAACGGCGCTTTCGCCTTTACCCGGCTGCAAAACAGCGCGAGTATAAGACATGTTGCGTGAGAAAATATCATCATGGCTATGACACCGGCCGTATTCGGGATTGCCGGCCTGAACCTCACGGCAGAGGAAAAGGCGTTTTTTCGCGACAGCGACCCTGCGGGCTATATCATTTTCGGACGCAATATCGAGAGCAAGGCACAGTTGCGGGCGCTGACCGACGAATTGCGCGCAATCCATGGCCGTGATGACCTGGCGATCCTGATCGATCAGGAAGGCGGTCGGGTGGCGCGGATGCAAGCCCCGCTCTGGCCAAAATTCCCGGCCGGAGAAATTTTCGACAAGCTTTATGATATCGCGCCTGCAACCGCGATCGAGGCCGCGCGGCTCAATGCGCAGGCGATTGCCGTCACGCTGAACGAGGTGGGGATTACCGTCGATTGCCATCCGTTGCTCGATGTGCGCCAGCCGGACGCTGACAATGTCATCGGCGACCGCGCGCTGGGCAGCGAGCCATTGCGCGTGGCGGCTCTCGGTCGGGCTATCCTCGATGGCCTGCAGCGCGGCGGCGTGGTCGGGGTGGTCAAGCATCTGCCGGGCCATGGCCGGACCAGCGTCGATACGCACAAGGCCCTGCCGACGGTTACCGCCAGTGACGACGAGCTGGCGCTCGACCTTGCCCCGTTCCAGACGCTGAACAAGGCCCCGATGGGCATGACCGGCCATTTGCTGTTCACCGCCTGGGACGCCGATACGCCCTCGACATTGTCGAAAACGGTGGTGCAGGACATCATCCGTGACCGGATCGGCTTTGACGGCCTGCTGTTCACCGATGATCTGGATATGGAAGCCCTGTCCGGTACGGTTCCGGAGCGGGCCGAGCGAGCGCAGGCCGCCGGCTGCGATATTGCGCTCAATTGCTGGGCGAAGATGGACGATATGACCGGCATTGCCGAGCGCCTTTCGACCATGTCGGACAAGACCCGGCAGCGGCTGGACGATGCCATGGCGACCATTGCGGGCGTGACAATCGCAGAGGCCGAGGATGAGCTGACAAGCCTGCTCGCCAGGCGTGACGGGCTGATGGCGGCGGTTGCATGAGCGAAGAGGAAGAGAATGAAGGCTTTTTCTTTCCCGCTGATCCCGCGGCTTCCGACGACAGCGCGCTGACACTTAACATCGACGGCTGGGAAGGGCCGCTCGATCTGCTACTCGCGCTGGCCCGCAATCAGAAGGTTGACCTGCGCGAGATATCGATTCTCGAGCTGGTTCAGGAATATCTCAAATATATTGCCAGTGCGCAGACGTTGCGGCTGGAACTGGCCGCCGATTATCTGGTGATGGCAGCCTGGCTGACCTATCTGAAATCAGGTCTGCTGCTGCCCAAGGACCCGGAGATCGATCCGTCGCCTGAAGAGCTGGCCTTGCGCCTGCAAATGCGGCTGGAGCGGCTGAACGCGATGCGGGAATCGGGTGCCCGGCTGCTGGCCCGCGACCGTATTGGCCGCGACGTGTTCATGCGCGGCGCACCGGAAGGGCTGCGGGTGGTGAAAGAGCGGCAATGGCAGGCGGAATATTATGACCTTATCGCGGCTTATTCGCGGGTGAAGGTTCGCGGCGCACCTGCGATCCATGTTGTAAAGCAGCGCATGGTGATGACGCTGGAGGATGCGCTCGCGCGCGTCTCGATGATGCTGGGCGAAGCGATCGACTGGATGGATATCCGGCATTTCCTGCCGCCTGGCGCACCACCCGAGCTGCGCAAATCGGCGCTCGCATCGAGCTTCCTCGCGACATTGGAGCTTGCCCGCCAGGGAAAGCTGGAATTGCAGCAGAAAGAGAGTTTTTCACCACTCAGGATAAAGGCGACGACCCATGGGTGAGATTGACCGCGAAGATACCAGCCTGATCGAAGCGATGCCGGACGCGCCGGATATCGGCAAACGCGCGGTCGAGGCGACGCTTTTTGCTGCTGAAAAGCCGATGACGATCGCCGATATCCGGGCTTATGTGGGCGATGAGCTGGATGTTCGGCAAATACTCGCTGACTTGCAGGAAGATTTTCATGATCGGGGCATCATCCTCGTCAAGACCGGCGACCGCTGGCATTTCCAGACCGCTGCCGATCTGTCGCATCTATTGCGTCGCGAGCGCGCCGAGCTGCGCAAGTTGAGCCGGGCCGGGATGGAAACGTTGGCCATTATCGCCTATCACGAACCGGTCAGCCGGGCCGAGATCGAATCCATCAGGGGCGTGCAGGTCGCCAAGGGAACGCTGGATGTGTTGATGGAGGCGGGCTGGGTCCGCCCTGCGGGGCGCCGCGAGGTGCCAGGCCGGCCGCTGATCTATGCGACGACGGCCGAGTTTCTGACCCATTTCGGCTTGCAAAGCCGCCGGGACCTGCCCGGACTGGATGATCTGAAGGCCGCGGGTTTGCTGGATCCCGTCGATATGGCGCTGGAACAGATGGAACTGGAGGCGGAAGCCGAGGCCGAGGCGAACGATGCCGAAGAACAATCCGCTGTGCGAGATATTGCAGATCAGGACGGTGTTTTGCTGGAAAACGAAACCGAAAGGGCCTAAATAGGGCGCATAAGGAGAAAATCGCATGCAACCGAGTGTTTGGCAGATTTTAATTGTAGCGGCGCTGGTTCTGATATTGTTCGGCCGGGGCCGGATTTCCGAGATGATGGGTGATGTCGGTAAAGGCATCCGTTCGTTCAAAAAGGGCATTACCGAGGAAGAGGCCAATGCCGCTAATCCCGCCCCCAAAATCGACAACAAGAGCGGCGAACCTTCGGCCGAGAGCAGCAAGACCGCTGACAAGACGGCTGGTTGAATTGCCGGCCTCAGGATTGAGGGCCGCATAATATATGTTTGACCTTTCCATATCCGAGATCGCGATCATCGCGATCATTGCTGTTGTCGTTATCGGGCCCAAGGAACTGCCGCGCGCGTTGGCCACGGCGGGCAAGTGGATGGCCAAGGGGCGAGGTATAATGGCCAATTTCCGGACCGGTCTCGACGCCATGGTCCGCGAAGCCGAGTTGCAGGAAATGGAAAAGAAATGGGCGTCCGAGAACGAGCGGATCATGCGCGAGCATCCGCAGCTGCCCGATGAAAGCGCGGCCGAAGAACCGAAGATGGAACCGCTGGACGGGCCGCCGGTAGACCAGTCCGCTCCATCTGATACGACAACTGAACGACCTGCTCATCCGCCCGCTGGCGATGCCAAGCCATGAACGACCAGAGCCAACCCGATCTCGACGACAGCAAGGCGCCGCTGATCGAGCATCTGATCGAGTTGCGTCAGCGCCTGCTCTGGTCGGTGGCAGCGCTGGTTCTGGCCTTTCTGGTCAGCATGTTTTTCGCCGACGAGATTTTCGGGATTTTGGTGCAACCGCTGACCGATGCTTTCCCGGCCGGCGAAGGCAAGATCATCTACACCAAGCTCTACGAAGCGTTTTTCGTCGAGATCAAGGTTGCGATGTTTGCGGCCTTTTTCCTCGCTTTTCCGATCATATCCAACCAGCTCTGGGCGTTTGTGGCACCGGGCCTCTATGCCAATGAGAAAAAGGCGTTTCTGCCCTTCCTTGTGGCCACGCCCCTATTGTTCACGGCGGGCGCATCGCTGGCCTATTTCATCGTCATGCCGACGGCTTTCCGGTTCTTTCTGGGCTTCGAAGGCTCGGTCGGCGGCCTCCAGCAGGAAGCCCTGCCGGCGATGGGCGATTATCTGTCGCTGGTAATGCAGTTCATTCTCGCCTTTGGCGTCTGTTTCCAGTTGCCGGTGCTGCTGTTGCTGCTCAACCGGGCGGGCATTGTCAGCCGGCAGCAGTTGAAGGGCGTCAGGCGCTATATGATTGTCGGGGCCTTTGCGCTGGCGGCAATCCTGACGCCGCCCGACGTGGTCTCGCAGCTGATGCTCGGTATTCCGCTGATCCTGCTTTACGAGGTCTCGCTGCTGATCATGTGGGTCACCGAGCGGAAGAAGCGCGAAATCGTCTCGTCCTAGCGCGGTGATGTGCACCGCACCTGCTGCGGAGCCCCGGACAACAGTCACTCGTCATCGGCAGGACTCTGCATCAGGTGCGGAGCACGGTAAAAGCTCTCTTAGTCAATCGCATCCTGGCCGGCTTCGCCAACCGACTCGATATCCCTGCCGACACCCTTGACGGTGGCACAGGCGCTCAGGAGAACCATTGTAGAAATCAAGATTGCTGCGGTAATTTTCTGCATGTTAGAACATCCTAAAAACTGAACTTTGCACTGACGCGAATATCACGACCGGACAGAGGTACATAGTCTTTAGTGAACGAGGCATGACGACGAGCGGTGACGTCGAAGATGTTATTGGCCGATGCCAGCAATGTCACGCCGCCATCCTTGCCGAACGGACGCCAGGCTACCGAGGCGTTGACCATGGTGAATCCGTCGGTCGGCGTCTCGAATTCGGCGACCTTTTTCTGGCTGTTTGACCATTCAATCTCGGTCCGCAGGTCGAAAGAGTCGCTATGTGCCTTGATCCCGCCGAGCAGGCGCAATGGCGGAATCCGTGGCACAGCGCCACCGCCATCGTCGATCTTGGCGCGGACATAATCGGCCACGCCGTCGACGATCAGATCGAAACCGCCGGCATGGGCGACCACAGCCGAAGCCGAAGCCTCGAAACCATAATAGGTCGCGTCGCGCTGGAGATATTGAAACACGGGGAGGCCGTCTTCTTCAGCCGCGGTTTCCGCTTCAAAAATATAGTCCTTGAAGAAATTGGTGTAGACGGTGGCGCTGAGCTGGACATCATCGCTGTCCCAGCGGGCGTAAAGCTCGCCGCCCCAGCTTTTTTCCGTGGTGAAATCGGGGTTGCCGATTTCAAAGGCCTGCGTGGCGATATGCGGTCCGTTGGAAAGCAGCTCTTCTGCTGACGGCGCTCTTTCGGACCGGGAGATATTGGCGCCAATCTTGAACGCCGCGTCGTCCGGCGCATAGGCCAGGCCCACGGCCCCGGAGACGGTGTTGAAACTGCGGTTGAAGTTGACGCTGTTGGCGGTCACCGTGGTCTGGTCGAAGCGCAACGCGCCTTCCAGCTCGATATCGCCGAGGTCGGCCTCCTGCACGGTGAAAAAGGCCCAGCTTTCGATGCTGTTTTTCGGGACAAAGGCTTCGGCGCCGATGGCGTCGAAATCGCGGACCAATATTTGCGATCCGATCACGCCACGCCAGCCGTCATGGTCGGCCTGCACCAGCTCGGCGCGGGCCTCGATACCGGAAACAGAAAAGACCGTGCCGATTTCATCGCCCTCAAATTCGGTATGTTCATAGTCCGAATAGCCTGCCCGGAAATTCAGGGCTTCGAAAAAGCCGCCGATATTGACGCCTCCGCGCAGATCGACACGGATTT
This sequence comes from Sphingorhabdus sp. SMR4y, assembly GCF_002218195.1. Taxonomy (GTDB): domain Bacteria; phylum Pseudomonadota; class Alphaproteobacteria; order Sphingomonadales; family Sphingomonadaceae; genus Parasphingorhabdus. The sequence goes on from NZ_CP022336.1 coordinate 87,211, forward strand.
GTTCTAGACCGATGGTGACCGGGCCTTCTTCCTCATGGCCCTCTTCATCTTCGTGATCATCGTGATCCTCGTCATCCTCTTCCTCGCCGTGCGCATGGCCAGCGCCGGGCCGCCCCGGAACACCGTAATCAGTGTCATAATAGCTGACCGAAAAGCCCAGATTGCCTCCGTCGTCGATATAGGCAATGCCGGCGCCTGCCGTCTGGGTGCGGCTGGCGGTATTGAGGACGCGGCCGGACTGGTCGGCCGCCTCGATCAGCTCTGCGGCCTCGTCAAGATGGCCTTCCTCGGCTTCTTCTGCTGCATCCGCCAGCACGTCAGCCCGCAAGGCCGGTGACAGAACATAGCCCGGCACCCGGACATCAGCGGTATCGCGATAGCTGCCGTCGGCATGGATCACCAATTTTGGGGTCAGCGGCACATCGACCGATCCGGCGATGCTCCAGTCATCGGCGGCGCTGCCATAGCCGCCAATCGCGTCAAGATGTACGGCATCGTCCGGGATGTCGCGGGGAATGCGCTTGTCGATGACGTTGACCGCACCGCCAATGGCATCACCGCCGAATAACAGCACGGCCGGGCCGCGCAATATCTCCACCCGCTGGGCGGTCAGGGGATCGATGGTCACCGCGTGATCGACAGACGTGTTGGATGCATCGAGCGAACCGATACCGTCGGTCAATACCCGAACCCGTGGCCCCTGAAAGCCGCGCAGCACCGGGCGTGATGATCCGGGGGAGAAGGATGTTGAGGACACGCCGGGCAGGCTGGTCAGGCTGTCACCGATCTGGCCGCGCAGATCTTCCGCCAGTTCATCACCCGACAAAGCCGATGTTTCGGCCAGCAGGTCGAGCTGGTCAACATAGGGCGCGGTGACGATGATCATGTCGTCATCATGAAAATCGTCGGAGAGGCCTCTGGTGCGCTGCTCAGCACCCGTGTCCTGCTGGGCAAATGCGGGCGTTGCGGGCAGGGCCAGAATGGCGGCGGAAATCAGGAATTTTCTGTGTGACACATTCATCTCATCTATGATGGGGGTTGGGGTTGGCCGTTAGGTAGGTGATATGATATAATATATCAAACCTTATTTTCACGGAGTCGGCAAGGCGAGCGAAATTTGCTATAAACAGCGTGCAACCAGAGCGGAGAGTGATGATGACGGCATGGAAAGAAGAGGGTTATCACAGCGTTACACCCTATATCACCGTGGACGATGCCGTGGCTGCAATCCAATTTTATTCAAAGGCCTTTGACGCGAGCGAGCAAATGCGTCTGCCGATGGGCGACAAGATCGGCCATGCCGATCTGCTGATCGGCGACAGTCATGTAATGCTGTCGGACGAATTTCCCGAGATGGACAGGCTGGGCCCGAACAAGCGGGGCGGGGCGACCGCCAGCCTGATGATCTACGTCCCCGATGTTGATGCGGCTTTCGCCAAGGCGGTGGCGGCGGGTGCCGAAGTCGTCCGTCCGGTGGAAGACCAGTTTTACGGTGACCGGTCCGGCTGGCTGAAGGATCCGTTCGGGCATGAATGGACCCTGTCGACCCATGTCGAGGATGTGTCGGAAGAGGAAATGGGCCGCCGGATGGAAGCAATGATGGCCGGCGAGGGCGGATAGATCACTTTCGTCATCCTGTAACAAGTTCAGGATGACGAGGTCGCTGGTTTTGGCTATGGCCTCCCCATGACTCACACCAAGAAAATCCTTCTCCTAGGCTCCGGCGAACTGGGCCGCGAATTCACCATCTCGGCGAAGCGGCTCGGCGCCCGTGTGATTGCCTGTGATGCCTATGACGATGCGCCTGCCATGCAGGTTGCCGACGGTCGCGAAATCTTCTCCATGCTTGACGGCGAAAAACTGCGCGCTGCGGTCGAAAAACACCATCCCGATCTGATTGTTCCAGAAGTCGAGGCGATCCGGACGGAGATTTTGGCCGAAGTCGAAGCGGACGGCTATCATGTCGTGCCCTCAGCCCGCGCCACACAATTGACGATGAATCGTGACGCGATCCGTGATGTTGCCGCGCAAGAGCTGGGCCTGACCACCTCGAAATATCATTATGCCGAAAGTTTCGCGGAAGTCGCCAGCGCTGCCGACGATATCGGCCTGCCGCTGGTGATCAAGCCGGTGATGTCCTCGTCCGGCAAGGGGCAGAGCAAGGTCGACAGCGCCGACCAGCTGGAAGAGGCATGGGACTATGCCGTCGCCAATATGCGCGGCGACCGGGCGCGGGTGATTGTCGAGCAGTTCATCGACTTCGATTACGAGATCACGCTGCTGACCGTGCGAACGAAAGATGGCATCCTCTTCTGTCCGCCAATCGGCCATCGGCAGGAGCGCGGCGATTATCAGGAAAGCTGGCAACCGGCGGCAATGACCGACGCGGCGCTCGCCTCGGCCCAGGACATGGCGCGCAAGGTCGTCGAAAATCTGGGTGGCGGCGGCAAGGGCTGGGGCCTGTTCGGGGTCGAATTTTTTGTCACCAGACAGGGCGAAGTGATCTTTTCCGAACTCAGCCCGCGGCCCCACGATACCGGCATGGTCACCTCGATCGGCCAGAATCTCAGCGAATTCGACCTGCACGCCCGCGCGATCATGGGGCTTCCGGTCCCGCATATCGCGCTGACCGCACCAGCCAGCGCCAGCGCGGTGATCCTGGCGGACCGGGACAGCGACCAGTTTGAATTTGCCGGCGTGGCGGACGCGCTGGCGCTGGGCGGCGAAGGCGCAGAAACGGACGTACGCATATTCGGCAAGCCGGTGACGCGGCCATACCGGCGGATGGCGGTGGCGCTGGCGACGGGTGCGGATACGGACGCGGCGCGGAAGCTGGCGAAGCAGGCGGCGGACGTGGTGAGGATTGAATATTCCTGAAACAATAATGAAGTGCGCCGCCAATTGACTTCTCCCGTGAGGGAGGAGGAGCAGGGCGGGGGTTTTCAATCTTCGAACGATCCGCCAAAGAACTTTCAAATATAAAATCAGGAGAATCTTACCCATGACCGCATCTCTCGTCCTCTACGGCTCGCCTCTGTCTCCCTTCCAGCGCAAGGTCGAGGCGGTGATGGCGCTCAAGGGGCTCGACTATGATTGCGAGGACGTCAATGTCATGGGCATGCCCGACTGGTACAAGGCGATCAGCCCGCTTGGCCGCATTCCCTCGCTCCGCGACCGCGACATTGCCGAAGATGGCGCTGCGGGTACGATCACCGACAGTTCGGCAATCTGTGGCTATCTGGAAAAGCGGCAGCCGGAACCGTCGGTCTATCCCGCCGATGCGTTCGACCATGGCCGGGCGCTGTGGCTGGAGGAATATGCCGATACCGGGCTGGCCATGGCTGGCGGCATGGGCGTGTTCCGGCCGATCATCTTCAATCTGTTCCAGCGCAAGCAGCCGGATATCGAAACGGCGCGCAAAACCTGGAACGAGAAGCTGCCGCCGCTCTGGGACTATCTCGAACACTATCTCGATGGCCGCTCCCATTTCATTGGCGATAGCATCACCATCGCCGACATTTCTGTCGCCGCGCAGATCGCCCAGACCGAGATGCTGGCCGGGCTGCCGGACAAATCCCGCTGGCCATCGCTGGTTGCCCATTTCGAGGCGATGAAGGCGCATGACTGTTTCCAGCGTAACAACGCGGGCTGTGACAGAATATTGGCGAAGCTGGTGCCGGAGAAATATGACCTGGGCGCCTGACACCTGGCTCCCTCAGCTACGGGCTTGCAGCGGGTCAGTCAGAAACCGGCCAGCCGTTTCTGACCGATCGCACGAAAGCTCACAGGATCGCGCGCGATCCTATAATGCTGTGGTTCTGAGCGGCAGGAGATCGGGGAAATCCGGTTCGCGATTCTCGCCCATCGCGGCGACCGCTTCCTGGATATGCGACGGCGGGAACATGCCGGCATTCCAGACGCCGATATAGTCGAGCGTGTCCGCCGTATTATGATCGCGGCCATAGTTGATCAGCACCTTGCAGCCGGTGACTGCTAGCGGCGATTTGGATGCAATTTCCTTCGCGGTTGCCATGACATGGGCCAGGCATTCTTCCTGCGTCTCGAATATATCGTTGACCAGCCCGATTTCCTTCGCCTTGGCGGCGTCGATCCGGCGACCGGTATAGGCCATTTCCTTGACCCAGCCTTCGGGGATATAGCGCTGCAGGCGCGGGAAGGTGCCGACATCGGCGGTCATGCCGATATTGGTTTCCTGGATGCAGAAAATTGCATCTTTGGTGCACCAGCGGATATCACCGGCGCTGATCATGTCGATCGCGCCGCCGATAACGCCGCCGTGCAGCGCGAACAGGACGGGAATGCGGGCTTCTTCCAGCGCATTGAAGCTATGCTGTATCCGTTTGACATTGGAACGGAACATTTCCGCGACGACATGTTTGTCCGCGCCATCGATCTTTTCGTCCGGTTGCGGCGCGAAAACAGAGAGATCCATGCCGGCGGAAAAATGCTTGCCGGTGGAACTGATGACGATGACCCGGGCGCGGGCGTTAATATCAATATCTTCGACGATTTCCGGCAGATCGTTCCAGAATGCACGGTTCATGCTGTTGAGCTTTTCCGGACGGTTCATCCGGATATGGGCGATGCCATTGTCGATTTCGACATCGAAACATTCATATTTTTTCTCGACCATGATCCTCTTTTTCCTGTTTTGTCTTCAGTTGCCAGCGGCCTAGCATGATGTTCTCGCGCTGCGCACGCACAATTTTGGCGGGCCGGCGCTCAAAGCGTCCGGCTAAAGCCATGCTATTGCCCCTGAAAAGGCTTCAAGCTTGCGGCGCGAAATCCCGCGCACTATGTATCGTCCATGACCATCATTCCAAACACACTCGAACTGATCGGCAATACGCCGCTCGTGCGCCTGTCCGGCCCCAGCGAAGAAGCCGGCTGCGATATTTACGGCAAATGCGAATTTGCCAATCCCGGTGCGTCGGTGAAAGACCGAGCCGCATTGTTCATCGTTCAGGATGCCGAAGAGCGCGGACTGCTGAAACCGGGGGGACGGATTGTCGAAGGCACGGCGGGCAATACCGGCATCGGGATCGCGCTGGTTGCCAATGCCAAGGGCTACAAGTCGACGATCGTCATGCCGGAGACCCAGAGCAAGGAGAAAATGGATACGCTGCGCGCGCTCGGCGCCGAGCTGATCACCGTGCCGGCCGCGCCTTATTCAAACCCTGGCCATTTTGTCCACACCTCTCGCCGTCTGGCAGAAGAAACCGAAGGTGCGGTCTGGGCCAACCAGTTCGACAATGTCGCGAACCGTCGTGCGCATATCGAAACGACGGCCGAGGAAATCTGGGACCAGATGGACGGCAAGATCGATGGCTTTGCCTGTGCGGTCGGAACCGGAGGCACGCTGGCTGGCGTCGGCATGGGGCTGAAGGCGAAGGACGAGAATGTGACCATCGCATTGTCCGATCCGCACGGCGCAGCGCTCTATGAATATTACGCCCATGGCGAGCTCAAGTCCGACGGCAGCAGTGTTGCCGAAGGCATAGGGCAGGGCCGGATTACCGGCAATCTCGAAGATGCGCCGGTGGACAGGCAATATCGCATTTCCGACGAGGAAGGGCTCGCCTGGGTCGAACGGCTGCTGATGGACGAGGGTCTGTGCCTGGGCCTGTCCTCGGGCATCAATGTCGCCGGCGCGATCGCGCTGGGCAAGGAGCTGGGGCCAGGCAGCCGGGTTGCGACGATCCTGTGCGATACCGGTTTCCGTTACCTGTCCTCGCTCTACAACGCGGCATGGCTGAAGGAAAAGGGGTTGCCGGTATTCCCCTGGCTCGACAATGATGGATAAGAAGCCGCCAAATTCCGGCCGTCAGGACACGATGCAGCGAATCCAGGTCGGGGTCGTCGGACTGGCGGCAGTGCTGCTGCTGGTCAGCGTGGCCAATTTTATCATCCAGCGGGCCAGTGACGAGCAGACGGGAATTGAGGAAATGCAGGCGGAGGCCACCGGTGTCGCACCTCCGATCATCAATGTTCCGGAGGAAAAGCCGGCCGAACCGCTTGCCGAGCTGGGCATTACACCGGCGCCGGCGCAAGGTACCGGCAAGGCCGAAGCACAGAATCCGGCAGCAAATCTGCCGGGGCAGACAGTCCCGGACTTGCAGCCCGATCCAAATCTGGATGCGCCGATGGATCGGGAGCGGCGCTAGTTGACGCGTTTCTGGCAGACGGTTCCGTCGGCCTTGCTGGCTTTTCTGTTTCTCGCGCAATGCAGCGCTGGCGAACCTCCGCCGGACCCGCAGCAACCCAGAGCCCGTATCCAGCTCATGACAAGTCTGCCGCTGGTCTGGGGCGATGGTGCTTCTATGGAATCGATCCTTTCCGGCGATTCCGAACCGGCGCCGATCTATCGCTACTGGCAGCAGCAATATGAGATGACGGCGGTAGACAGTCTGGAAAATCTGGCTGCAGAAGACCCGGATATTGTCATACTCGCCCAACCGCGGGCCATGGATCCTGCCGATCTGACCGATCTCGATGGCTGGGTGCGGGCGGGGGGTGCCGTCATCATATTGACCGACCCCGAACTGGTCTGGCCGTCCCGCTTGCCACTCGGTGATCCTCGGCGCCCGCTGGCCAGCGGCCTTCTCTCGCCGCTGCTCGATCACTGGGGCCTGGAACTTGTCGCTGCTGACGCGGACAGCACCGAGCTCGAGCATCTCCGCTTTGGCGATCATGTATTTGCCAGCCGCAGGGTGGGAAAGATCGAGCCGGTAAAGGCCGGCAAGGCCTCGGACGCAGATTGCGAGTGGAGCGATGTCGCTTTTGTCGTGCAATGTTCGGTCGGGCAGGGACGGGCCGCCATCGTGGCGGATGCCGATTTTCTCCATGCGACGCTCTGGCCGGAAGCAGCCCGAAAGTCACCGCAGACAAGCGGCGCGGTGCGTTTCGTCGATTCACTGGTGCGACACTCTCGCGAAACTGATGACCGCCGGAAATAATCACATGTCGAGCAATATCGAAGAGCGGGCGCACCTGCCCAGATCGGCGGTCAGATCGGTGTAATTTAAAATTAATTAAAAACAATGACTTAGTAAGTCATTCCCATAATATCCCGTAAAAAACCCTTTTATCCCACGCTCACCCCTGTTAGCAATTATTTGTTATCGGGGTATTCTTCCTGTCCGGATTCTAACTTTCGGAAAGGCGCTGGAAAACGCACTTCTGGAGCGGGAAGAGCTTTGGCCCCGGTTCGGATGAGGGATTTCCACGGTGTCAGTTGCATATGCATATTCAGGCTCTGCAATATCGGCGATAGACGACAAGGGTCGTCTTTCGGTCCCCGCATTTCTGCGTAAAAATCTGGTGGAAAGCAGCGATGGCCGGACCCTGTGTCTCGGCACGCATGAGAAATGGGATTGCCTCGTCGGCTTCGGCCTCAGCCGCAAAGCCGATATGCTTGCTGAAATTGACAAGCAGTGGGAAGCGGCGATCGCGCGGGGCGAGAGCTTTGACAAGGACGCTGCCGGTGCCCGGAAATTCTCTTCCCTGCAGGATCTGAGTTTTGATGCCAGTGGTCGCTTCATTCTGCCGGCGCAACTGCGCGACATTGGCAATCTGGAAGATAATGTTCTGTTCCACGGGATCGGTACGACCTTCTGTCTGTGGAACCCGCAGACCTTGCTCGACACTACCGATGATGTGCCGGTCGATCGCCGTCTGGTCGAATATCATCTGAAAGAGGCTGGCGAGAAGGGTGGAGGGAAGCAGAAATGACCACCGCTGCATCCGCCCGCCATGTTCCCGTCCTGATCGATGAAGTGATCAATGCGCTCGCCATCATTCCCGGCGAGACCCATGTCGATGGCACCTTCGGCGCTGGCGGTTATAGCACCGCGATGTTGCAGGCAGGCGCGCATGTGCACGCTTTTGATCAGGATCCCGACGCGATTGCCACCGGTCAGCAGATGGTCGATGATGCCAAGGGCCAGTTGACCCTCCACCACGCCCGCTATTCCGAAATGGCCGAGATACTGGTCGAAAACGAGGTCGACGGTGTCACGCTCGATATCGGCGTTTCCTCCATGCAGCTGGACCAGGCCGAACGCGGCTTTTCCTTTCAGAAAGACGGCCCGCTCGACATGCGTATGGCGCGGGACGGCGAAAGCGCGGCAGATTTTCTCAACGAAGCCGACGAAGAAATGATCGCCGATGTCATTTATCGCTACGGTGAAGAGCGTCGGTCGCGGCGGATCGCCAAGGCGATCGTCGAAGCGCGACCGCTTACGCGTACTTCCGAACTGGCGAAGGTCGTTCGCAAGGCTCTGGGCTATCGCGCCGGTGACAAGAAAGATCCGGCAACCCGGACATTCCAGGCGATCCGCATCCACATCAATCGCGAATTGGGCGAACTGGAAGACGGTCTGGCCGCAGCCGAAAGGCTGTTGCAGCCTGGTGGCAGGCTGGCCGTGGTGACTTTCCACAGCCTCGAGGATCGTATCGTCAAAAATTTTCTGCGGGACCGCAGCGGGCAGAAGTCCTCCGGCTCCCGTCATCTCCCCCAGGTTAACGAGACACGGCCGGCACCCACCTTTCATAAACCAGCCAAAGCGGTGCGTCCGGCCGGGGCGGAGCAGGCTCTTAATCCCCGGGCCCGCTCCGCCACCCTCAGATCAGCGGTGCGCACAGACGCGCCGGTCAGCGTCGGGGGTGGGCAATGAAGCTGGCGATCAAGCGTCTCGAAGGCATGGGATGGCTCGCGCTGGTTTTTCTGGTGGCGATCATGCTTTATCCGCTCTCGCTCAGCGTGGCGACGCTGCGCAGCGACCTTGCGCGCACCGACCGCAAGATCGTCGAGATCAAGAAAGATATCCGCTATCTGGAAACGGAATATAGCGCGCGCGCCAACCTGCGCCAGCTGGAAGACTGGAACAAGCTCGAGTTCGGCTATGCTTCGCCGCAGGCGTCGCAATATCTTGATGGCGAAAGAGCGCTGGCCAATCTCGGCGGCAAGGATCTGCGCAAGCCCGTGCAGGTTGCCGTGATCAGTTCGATGGAAGGGGTCAGGCCGGCCGGCATTATCGGTTCGGTGTTCGGCACCGCCAAGGCGCAAGACCGCAACGCCGATGGCAGCGCTATTGGCAGCCAGTCAAATATCGCGCGGGCCGTCACGGGTTCCGGCTCGGGCAAGCCGTTGGGTGCGGCGCAGGCGCGTACCACCCGTCTGGCGCAAATCGAAGAGAAGCTGCTTGATGACGGGCTGGTCCGCGATCTCGGGCGCAAGGCGCTTGCCGAGAAGATCGAAAGCATGGCCGAATGACCACACTTCTCGCCAACAGCAAGAAGGTGCAGTTTTCGGGAAAAGCGAAAGAAATAACCGCGAACGCCCATTTCCGTCTGATGATATTGCTGCTGGTGTTTCTGGCGGCCTTTACGATCGTAATCGGACGACTGATCAGCCTTACGATATTGGAAGATGCGGCGCCCTATCGCCCCTCGAGCAGTGCGTTCATTCCGCCGCGTGGTGATATCGTCGACCGCAATGGGGTGCCGATGGCTCGTACGATCCTGGGCTATGCCGTCCGGGTTGTTCCGGCGCGGGTGCTGGGCGACAAGGATGTTCTGGCGCGGCAGCTCTCGGCTATATTCCCCGACACCAGTGCGGCCTATTTTCTGGAAAAGCTCAACAGCCCCCATCCAACCTATCTCCGCCGCAGGGCGTTGCCGGAACAGGTCAAGCAGATCCATGCGCTGGGTGAAATCGGGATCGAATTTCCCCGCGAGGACGAACGCCTCTATCCCCAGCGCGCCCTCGCCGCCCATGTGCTGGGATATGTCGACGCTGACGGCAAAGGCGTTATGGGCATGGAAAGGGCGCTCAATGACCGGCTTGTAGACGAGAAGCTGCGCGGCACGCCGTCGATTCTGTCAATCGACAGCCGGGCGCAAGCGGCTCTGGAGAGCGAGCTTCAGGACGCGATGCGGATAACAGAAGCGCGGGGCGCGGCAGGGATCATTCTCGATGTCCAGACCGGGGAAGTCATGGCGCTGGCTTCCTTGCCGCTGTTCGATCCGAACAAGATCCGCAGGGCATCGATGAAACACCAGAACAATGAGGTGACCCAGAGTGTGTTCGAACTCGGATCGACCTTCAAGCCTCTGACCATCGCCGCCGCACTCGACGCCGGCACGGTGACGGATCTGGCGGTGCGCTACAATGCGATGGAACCGATCAAGGTCGGCGGCTTCACGATCAAGGACGATCACAGTCAGAACCGCTATCTGAACGTGCCGGAAACGCTGGTGCACAGTTCCAATATCGTTACCGCCCGGATTGCCGACAATCTGGGACAGGAAGCCATGGAGAACATGTTCCGCCGGCTTGGTTTCGACGAACGGCCGCATATCGAACTGTTCGAACGCGGTCATCCGCTTTGGCCACGCAACTGGGGCAGGGTGACCAATATGACAGTGGCTTACGGTCACGGAATCGCCGTGACTCCGCTGCATCTCGCCAGCGCTTATGCGGCAATGGTCAATGGCGGTATCTGGCGCCCGGCGACCTTGCTGAAAGTGGAGCCGGGCAAGGAAGCCAAGGGGCGGCGGGTCTTCAAGGCAGCGACCAGCGCCCGCATGCGCCAGTTGCTGCGGATGATTGTTTCGGACGGCACTGGCCGCAAGGCCGACGCGCCGGGGTACCGGATCGGCGGCAAAACCGGATCGGCGGAAAAGCCTTCGGGAGGCGGCTATAACAAGACGTCGCTGGTTTCGACCTTTGCCGCGGCCTTCCCGATGGACAATCCGCGCTACGTCGTCATCGCCATGCTCGACGAGCCCAAGGGAACGGCCGAGACATCCTTCCAGCGCACCGCCGGCTGGACAGCGGCACCCGTGGTGCAAAAAGTCGTGTCGCGGGTCGGACCGATGCTCGGTGTCATTCCCGATGACCATCGCGACGTCGATGTTTCCGAATTGACGCCGCTTCTCTGGAAGCCCAAAATCACAGCCAATGAGTCAAATGATGCGACTGAATAATCTGGTACCGGAAGTGGCGGGCGAGGACGGCGAACAGGCGGTCACCGGCTTTGCCATCGACCATCGCAAAATTGCACCCGGCAATATATTCGGCGCGTTCCGGGGTGCCCGGTTCAACGGAGAAGATTATATCGAAGCGGCGATTGCCGCCGGTGCCATTGCCGTGGTCGCGCGACCCGCTGCCCGGGTCGAGGGTGCTGTCCATATTTCCGATGAAGAGCCGCGGCGATTGTTCGCCCGGATGGCGGCGCGTTACTTCACGCCGACACCGGCCCATGTCGCGGCGGTCACCGGAACCAATGGCAAGACGTCGACGGCGGAACTGACCCGCCAGCTATGGCGGATGGATGGCTGCAACAGCGCCTCGATCGGAACGCTCGGTGTCACCACTGCCGATGAACAGGTGAAGACCGGATTGACCACGCCGGATATCGTCACCTTTCTCTCCAACATGTCCGGTCTGGCGCGGGAAGGGGTCGGTCATGCGATTTTTGAAGCGTCGAGCCACGGCCTGTCACAATATCGCACGGAAGGTCTGCCGGTCACCGTTGCGGCCTTCACCAATCTGAGCCGCGACCATCTCGACTATCATGGCGACATGGACAGCTATTTTGAAGCCAAGATGCGGCTGTTTGACGAAGTCGTGGCGGACAACGGTACCGCCGTTATCTGGGCCGATGACGATCCCTGGTCGGGCAAGGCGATCCAGCGGGCAAAGGATCGTGGACTTGAACTGCTTACCGTTGGCGAGCAGGGCGAGACGTTGCGGCTGGTGTCCCAGACGCCGACCCATCTGGGGCAGGTGTTGATGGTCAAGGCGGAGGGCAATACCCATCGCATTTCACTGCCGCTGATCGGCGCCTATCAGGCCGCCAATATTCTTTGCGCAGCCGCTATCGTGCTGGCAACCGGCGGGCAGTTGCAGAATATCTTTGACCACATGCAGCGGGTTCAGCCGGTCCGCGGCCGGATGGAACGGGCAGTGATTACACGGGCGGGCGCGCCGGTCTATGTCGACTATGCGCATACGCCGGATGCCCTGCGCGCGGCAATCGCTGCGTTGCGACCGCATGTCGGCGGCAAGCTGATCACTATTTTCGGCGCAGGCGGCGACCGCGACAAGGGCAAGCGTCCGGAAATGGGGGCTATCGCCGTTGAACAGTCCGATCATGTGATCGTTACCGACGACAATCCGCGCAGCGAAGACCCGGCCACTATTCGCGCCGAGATCATGGCCGGAGCCACTGGCGCCGAGGAAGTGGCGGACCGCCGCGCCGCAATCGCCAGAGCGATCGGGCGGGCCGGTCCGCAAGACATCATTCTGCTTGCCGGCAAAGGCCACGAACAGGGCCAGATTATTGGCGACCGGGTGATTCCCTTCGACGATGTCGAAGTGGCGAGAGAATGCGCCGGAGCGCAGCCATTATGAGCATATTGTGGACATCCGCCGCGATAGCGGAAGCGACAGCCGGTCAGTCGAGCGGCGATTTTTCCGCGAACGGCGTCGCTTTTGACTCGCGTGAAATCGGTCCGGGCGATCTGTTCGTCGCGCTCAAGGGCGAGCAGAGCGACGGTCATCTGTACGTGGAACAGGCCTTTGCCTCCGGCGCTGCCGGCGCCATCGTCAGCCAGCCGGTCGACGGGCCCCATATTCTGGTATCTGACACCGCCAGGGCGCTCGATGCGCTGGCCAGAGCATCGCGCTCCCGTACCGAGGCGAAAATCATCGGTGTGACCGGCTCGGTCGGCAAGACCGGTACGAAGGAAGCATTATATGCTGCGCTCGACCGCTGTTCCTTCGGCAGGGCGCACCGCTCGGTCAAAAGCTACAATAATCATGTCGGTGTCCCGCTCAGCCTCTCGCGCATGCCGGAAGACACAAGATTTGGCATCTTTGAAATGGGGATGAATCACGCGCACGAACTGTCGGCGCTGACCCGTCTGGTGCGACCGCATGCTGCGATCATCACCGCGATCGCACCGGCCCATATCGGCAATTTTTCCAACGGCGAGCTCGGTATCGTCGACGCCAAGGCCGAGATATTCGAGGGCCTGATGCCCGGTGGCACCGCCATCATCCCGCATGACAGCCCCCATTGCGAACGACTGCGGAAAAAGGCGGAGCGCCACGCCGAGCATGTGATCTCCTTCGGCTTTGATGCCGGAGCCGACGTCCGCGCGATAGATATTGTTGCGGCGCCGCGAGGCGGGTCGCTGGTTACGGCGAAACTCGGCGACCAGAGCCTCTGCTTCACGATCGCGGAGGCGGGGCGGCACTGGGTGTCCAATTCGCTGGCCATATTGGCGGCCGTACGCGCGGTCGGCGGTGATCTCGCGACGGCCGGGCTGGCGCTCGCGGAAATGAGCGGGATCGACGGGCGGGGCCGTCGCCATGTTGTCTCGCTGAAATCCGGTGGCACGGCAACCCTCATCGACGAAAGCTACAATGCCAATCCGGCATCGATGAAAGCGACGTTACAACATTTTGCAACTGAGCCCTGCACCGGACAAAAGATCGCCATATTGGGCGCGATGGGCGAGCTGGGCGCGCAATCGGCGCATTATCACGCGGCCTTGGCAGACGATATTCTGCGGTCCGGCGCCCAGGCCATCATCTTGGTTGGCGAGGATATGGCACATACTGCCGCGAAACTCGAACAGGGCCTTGATCGGGGCGTGAAAATGTCACATGCGGCAAGTGCTTCGGACGCGCTGGCCGAGGTCGCAAAATTGCTCAGCGACGGGGATATCCTTCTGGTCAAGGGTTCAAATTATCTGGGGCTTTCCTCCGCGGTTTCCGCGCTGGCAAGCGGGGAGTATTGATGTTTTATTTGCTGGCCCAATGGCTTGAATTCGAAGGTATTTTCAACGTCTTTCGCTATCTGAGCTTTCGCTCGGGCGCGGCCGTGTCGACATCGCTGTTCATCGGCCTGCTGATCGGCCCCAAGTTTATCAACATGCTGCGCATGCGGCAGGGCAAGGGCCAGCCGATCCGCGAAGATGGACCGATTACCCATCTCAAGAAGGCCGGGACGCCGACCATGGGTGGTCTGATGATCCTGATATCGGTGGTGACGTCGTTGCTGCTGTGGATGGATCTCAGCAACATGTTCGTCTGGGCCTGTATTTTCGTGACCCTCGGCTTTGGCGCCATCGGCTTCATGGATGATTATGACAAGGTCCGCAAAGCCAGTCACAAGGGTGTTCCGGGCCGGGTCCGGCTGCTGCTGGAATTTGCGGTCGCCGGTTTTGCCACCTGGATCATCGTGCAGCAAATCGGCACCAGTCTTTACGTTCCCTTCTTCAACGATGTGCAGATTGACCTCGGCTATTTCTATATTCCCTTCGCGATGTTTGTGATTGTCGGTGCCGGCAATGCGGTCAACCTGACCGACGGGCTCGATGGTCTTGCGACAATGCCGGTGGTAATCGCCAGCGCCACTTTTCTGGTGCTTGTCTATCTGTCCGGCAATGCCGTATTTTCGGAATATCTCGGCATTCCCTTTGTCCGGGGGGCCGGCGAACTGGCAATTTTCTGTGCCTGTGTGATCGGCGCCTGTCTCGCGTTCCTGTGGTTCAACGCGCCGCCGGCAGCCGTTTTTATGGGCGATACCGGCAGCCTGGCCCTCGGCGGGGCGCTCGGAGCGATAGCCGTTTCCATCCATCATGAAATCGTTCTGGCGCTGGTCGGCGGACTGTTTGTGCTCGAAGCGGTGTCAGTGATCGTTCAGGTCTTCTTCTTCAAGCGCACCGGCCGCCGCGTGTTTCGCATGGCGCCGATTCATCATCATTTCGAACAGCTGGGCTGGTCCGAATCCACCATCGTGATCCGCTTCTGGATCATCAGTCTGGTGCTCGCGCTGGCCGGATTGGCGACGTTGAAACTCAGATGATTGTCTCTCCCGTCTTTGCCGGTAAGCGCTATGCCATCCTCGGACTGGCCCGGTCCGGCATGGCGGTACTGGAAAGCCTGCACGCGAGCGGTGCCGAACTGCTCGCCTGGGACAATCGGGAGGACTTGCGCAACAGTGTCGCCGACAAGGCGCTTATTGCCGATCCGCTCGAAACCGATCTGACCGGTTATGAAGCAATTGTCGTGTCGCCCGGCGTCCCGCTCAACAGCCATCCGATCACGCAAAAGGCAAACGCCGATGGCGTTCCCATCATCGGTGATATCGAACTGTTCGCGCAGGCCCGGTCAGCGCTGCCCGCGCATCGCGTGGTCGGCATTACCGGCACCAACGGCAAGTCAACGACAACCGCTCTGGTCCATCATATATTGCAATATGCCGGAATAGAGTCCGTGATGGGCGGCAATATCGGCGCACCGATCCTGTCACAGGAGCCGTTGCCCGAGGGCGGCGTCTATGTGCTGGAGCTTTCCAGCTACCAGATTGACCTCACCAACAGTCTCGACTGCGATGTTGCGCTGCTGCTCAATATCAGCCCGGACCATCTCGATCGCTATGACGGGTTTGATGCCTATGCCGCCTCGAAGGCGCGGCTGTTCGACATGCTGGGGACTGATCACGCGGCGATTTTTGCCAGCGGTGACGAGAAGACCCGTATGGCTTTGCACGGTCTGCGTGACCTTGGCCGGGTGAAGAATATCTTTGATACCAGCGGCGTCGAGATTCCCGGGCAGGCGGACTGGCCATCGCTGCAAGGCCCGCATAATCTCCAGAATGCGATAGCGGCGATCGCCACGGTCGAGGCTCTCGGCCTGTCCGAAGAGCAATGGCGTCCGGCGCTGGCTGCCTTCGCCGGTCTGCCGCACCGTATGGAGCGGATCGCCGAAGCCAATGGCGTTCTGTTCGTCAATGACAGCAAGGCGACCAATCCCGCTTCCACTGGTCCGGCGCTCGGCGCTTATCCGAAAATCCACTGGATTCTTGGTGGCTTGCCGAAAAGCGATCAGCTGACCGAATGCGAACCTTTTTATAAAAATGTCGTCCGGGCCTATACCATCGGCGAAGCCGGATCATTGTTCGGAAAATTGCTGGCCGGTCATGTGCCGGTCGAATCCTGCGAAATGATACTCACCGCCGTACAGCGGGCCGCTGCCAATGCGCAGCCCGGTGAAGTGGTGCTGCTGTCGCCGGCCTGTGCGTCCTTTGACCAGTTTCGGGATTTTGAAGCGCGCGGCAATTGCTTCCGCAGCGCCGTCAATTCGGTGATCGAGAAAAATCTGATCGGAACTGCTGCCGGGGAGGCAATGTGATGGGGGCATCTGAACAGGAAGCCGGGCCGGCGCAACCGCTTCCGGAAATTTCCGGCGCGCTGAAGAAAAAGCGTTTCCAGCTGCAGTCGCGGTTCGGACGCAGCGACCGGTCGCCGCTGGCCATCTGGTTCTGGGAGCTGGACCGGGTGTTGCTCGGGCTGATCCTGACCCTGATCGCCATCGGCCTGATTGCGGTCGCCGCCGCCTCTCCGGTCACCGCGCTGAAGCAGAGCACCGCTTCGGTGACGATCGAACCGCTCTATTATTTTTACCGGCAACTGGGCTGGGTTGTCGTCGGCGTTCCGATAATGCTGGTGGTTTCAATGCTGCCAAAGGCACAGGCCCGCCGTTTCGCCATTCTCGCGGCGCTCGCGGCCTTTGTTCTCTTGTTCCTGGTCCCGGTCTTCGGCAAATCGGTCAACGGGGCCCAGCGCTGGATTGGCTACAGTTTCGCGACTATCCAGCCCGGCGAGTTTCTCAAGCCGCTATATGCCGTGACGCTGGCCTGGCTTTTGTCGCTGCGGATCAAGGATCCGGCTTTGCCGGTGATTTCCCTGTCGGCCATTTTGACCGCAATCATTGCCATTCTGATGATGATGCAGCCGAATCTGGGCGAAACCATCTTGATCTGCGGTATCTGGTTCGCGGTGATGACCGTCTCCGGTCTGTCCGCCCGCCTGATTGCGGGAATCGGTGTCGCCGGCATTGGCGGGCTGGTCGGCGCCTATTTTTTCTATCCCGTCGCAACCCAGCGGATCAATGCCTGGCTGTTCGGTGGCGGTGAATTTGACCAGGTGATGTTCGCGCACAAGGCCCTTACCGGCGGCGGCCTGCTCGGCACCGGACCCGGGCTGGGTAGCGCAAAGTTCAAGCTGCCGGAAGCGCATACCGACTATATCTTCTCGGTCATCGGCGAAGAATTCGGCTTGCTCGCCTGCATGGCGATCGCGCTCGTATATCTGGCGATCATCGTGCGGGTCTTCCTGCGGCTGCTGGACGAGGAGGACAATTTCATCATTCTCGCTGTCACCGGTCTTACCGCGCAATTCGGCGGACAGGCGCTGATCAACATGGCAGTGAATCTGCAACTCTTCCCGTCCAAGGGCATGACCCTGCCGTTCATCAGCTATGGCGGCTCGTCGATAATCGCGCTGTGTATCGGGGTTGGACTTTTGCTCGCATTTACCCGTCGGAACCCGTATCTTGACCGCTCACAATATGTCTCGGCATGGCCCGAGCAAGGACGGATAGCGGTATGAGTTTTTCGAAACATTATGTTCTGGCGGCCGGCGGCACCGGTGGTCACATGATCCCGGCCTATGCGCTGGCCAGGGAACTGGTCTTGCGCGGGCACCGGGTGGCGATGATCACCGATGAGCGGGGCGAAAAAATACCCGGCATGGTTGAGGAAACGCAGGTCCATGTGCTCCCCGCCGGACGAATCACCAAAGATCCGCGCAGCTGGCTCGGAGGAACCCGCGCCATCCTGAAAGGCCGCCGGATGGCGATGCAGCTATATGATACATTCCAGCCGTCGGCGGTTGTCGGCTTTGGCGGCTATCCGGCCTATCCCGCGCTGCTCGCGGCAAACAGCAAGGACATACCGACAATCGTGCACGAACAGAATGCGGTTCTCGGCCGGGTCAACCGGCTGGCGTCGCGTTCGGTCAATGCCATTGCCACCGCCTATCCCGACGTCCTGCGGATCAAGCCGAAATATCAGGAAAAGGTCCATCTGGTCGGCAATCCGGTGCGCGAGGAAGTCGTGGCACTGCGCGACGAGCTTTATCCGATATTGGCCGAAGACGGTATTTTCCGCGTATTGGTGACCGGCGGCAGCCAGGGTGCCTCCATCCTTTCCGATGTGGTGCCGGATGCCATGGTGATGCTGCCCGTGCATCTGCGCCGTCGTCTGCAGATCACCCAGCAATGCCGCGAGGATGATATCGAGCGGGTGCGGGCAAAATATGCCGAGCATGATATTCCGGCAGAGCTGGCCACCTATCTGCCCGATCTGCCCGACCGGCTGGGCTGGGCGCATCTGGTTATCGGCCGGGCAGGGGCCTCGACCATCGCCGAGCTGACCACGGCCGGACGGCCCGCGATCCTGATTCCTCTGCCGAGCGCTATGGACGATCATCAGACCTATAACGTCAAGGAAATGGTCGCGGCAGGCGGCGCTCGTGTGATCCGGCAGCCCGCCATCACGACCCGGAGTTTCGACAGCGGCAGCGACGACAAGACCAACAAGCTGCGCCTGCAGCAGTCCGCGGCGCTCGACAAGATGCGCGGCGCGATGGTCAAGCAGATCCAGAAAATCGCCTTGAGCACCGGCGCACTGGAAAATGCCGCGCGCTGTGCAAGATCCTGCGGACGCCCCGAAGCGGTAAGCGATCTGGCTGATCTGGTCGAAAGCATCGGCACGTCGCCACTGGGAAAGACCATGAAAACCGAGAAAGAAGCACCCCAAAGGCTTGCTGCCCGCAAGGAAGCGCTGGCAAAGGATGCTGTGCAGTGAAGGGTGTCGGAACCGATATCGGGACAATCCATTTCGTCGGTATCGGTGGTATCGGCATGTCCGGCATAGCCGAGGTCATGCACAATCTCGGCTATCAGGTGCAGGGCAGCGATATAGCCGAGAGCTATGTTGTAGAAGGGCTGCGCGCCAAGGGCATTGACGTGAAAATCGGCCATAGCGCCGAAAATGTCGAGGGCACCGCCGTGGTGGTAACCTCGACCGCGGTCAAGCGCGGCAATCCGGAAGTCGAAGCTGCGCTCGCCAGCCGGATACCCCTGGTGCGTCGCGCCGAAATGCTCGCCGAGCTGATGCGGCTGAAATCGACCATCGCCATTGCCGGCACTCATGGCAAGACGACCACCACCTCGATGGTTGCGGCCATGCTCGATGCGGGCGGCATTGATCCGACCGTGATCAACGGCGGCATCATCAACCAATATGGCTCCAACGCCCGGCTCGGTGCCGGCGAATGGATGGTGATCGAAGCCGACGAAAGTGACGGCAGCTTCCTGCGGCTCGACGGCACGCTCGCGGTCGTTACCAATATCGATGCCGAACATCTCGATCATTATGGCAGCTTCGACAAGATCAAGGACAGTTTCCTCGAATTTGTCGAGAACGTCCCCTTTTACGGCGCGGCGATCCTGTGCATCGACCATCCCGAGGTTCAGGCCCTGTTGCCGCGCATCCGCGACCGGCGGATCATCACCTATGGCTTTTCCGCGCAGGCCGATGTCAAGGGAATCAATGTCACGCCAGTGGCCGGTGGCAATCGCTTCGACGTTGATGTCCGCGACCGCGATGGCGAAACCAGGCGGATCACCGGTATCGAATTGCCAATGCCGGGTCGTCACAATGTCCAGAACGCGATTGCTGCCGTGGCGGTCGGACTGGAAATGGGGCTCAGCGACGAACAGATTGCTTGCGGCTTCGATCATTTTGGTGGCGTCAAGCGCCGCTTTACCAAGGTCGGCGAGGTCGACGGCGTGACCATCATCGACGATTACGGCCATCATCCGGTCGAGATCCAGGCGGTGCTGTCGGCTGCGCGCGAAGGTGCGCAGGGCCGGGTCATCGCCGTGGTCCAGCCGCATCGCTTCACCCGCCTGCGCGATCATATGGAAGAATTCCAGGGCGCCTTCAACGACGCTGACATGGTCTTCGTGACGCCGGTCTATGTTGCCGGAGAGGATCCCATCGAAGGCGTTGACAGCGAGGCGCTGGTCACCGGCCTGAAAACCCGCGGTCATCGTCTCGCGGAAACCGTTGCAGACGAGAAGGCTCTTGCTGCCCGCTTGGCCGAAGAGGCCCAGCCTCAGGACATGATCATCTGCCTCGGGGCAGGGGATATCACCAAATGGGCGGCTGCGCTTGCCGACGGGATCGCGGAGGCGCGCAAATGAAATTTTTGCCAATAGTCCCCAGCAGCTTGCCGTTCGTCCTGAGCCTGTCGAAGGACAATTCTCGTCTTGCGGTGCCCTTCGACAAGCTCAGTGCGAACGGATCATCCCGCCGGGAGCCGCTTTCATGAACGCGGTTGCCACCATGCCTGTTACCCGCGGCAAGCTGACCGAAGGCGCTGCTCTGGCCCCGCTCGTCTGGTTCAAGAGCGGCGGTGCGGCAGAGTGGCTGTTCGAGCCGAAAGATATCGACGATCTGCAGCAGTTCCTTCGCGATCTTGATCCGGCAATAGCCGTCTGGCCGCTCGGACTGGGGTCCAACCTGATCATCCGTGATGGAGGCATGCCGGGCGTTGTAGTGCGCCTGGGCAAGGCCTTTGCGGCTATTCAAGCCGACGGAATGACGCTCAACTGTGGTGCCGGTGCGCCGGGAATTTCAGCGGCCAGCAAGGCCCGCGACCATGGCATTGCCGGTTTGGAATTTTTGCGCGGCATCCCCGGCACGATCGGCGGCGCGGTCCGCATGAATGCTGGCGCTTATGGCCGCGAAGTCTGCGACATATTGGTGAGCGCGGATGTCGTGCTGCGCAACGGCGATCTGGTGACGATTCCGCTCGCCGACATGGGGTTTAGCTACCGCCATTCTGGTCTGCCGGACGGATCGATCGTTGTCAGCGCCGCATTTGTGGGAGAGGCCGGCGACCCTGAAATCATCGGTGCCGAGATGAAGCGCATTGCCGACGAGCGCGAAGCTTCGCAACCGCTGCGGTCGAAGACAGGCGGCTCGACGTTCAAAAATCCCGACGGTAAGAAAGCGTGGCAACTGGTCGACGAAGCCGGTTGTCGCGGCCTGCAGATCGGTCAGGCGCAAGTGTCCGAAAAGCACTGCAACTTCCTGATCAATCTTGGCGGTGCGACATCCGCGGATATCGAAGCGCTTGGCGACGAAGTGCGCAAGCGGGTAAAGACGCATTCGGGCGTCGAACTGCATTGGGAAATCCAGCGCGTGGGGGATGAAGCATGACTGCCAAAGACAAAAACAGCCTCCATATCGCCGTCCTGATGGGCGGATGGTCCGCCGAACGGGAAGTGTCGCTGAGCAGCGGCAAGGGCGTCGCCGATGCGCTGGAGAAAAACGGCCATCAGGTGACCCGCGTCGACATGGACCGCAATGTCGCACAGGTGCTTGCCGGCATCCGTCCCGATGTGGTGTTCAACGCGTTGCACGGCGTTCCCGGTGAAGACGGCAGCGTCCAGGGCATGCTCGATCTGATGCAAATCCCCTATACCCATAGCGGGCTCGCCACGTCGGTAATCGCGATCGACAAGGAATTGACCAAGCAGCAGCTGGTACCCGCCGGCGTCCCGATGCCCAAGGGCAGGATTGTCTCCAGCGCCAGCCTCCATGACGCCGATCCGTTGCCGCGACCCTATGTCCTCAAGCCGGTCAACGAGGGCTCTTCCGTCGGTGTCGCGATCGTGACCGACGACAGCAATTACGGGCATCCGATCAGCCGCGATGCGGCGGGGCCGTGGCAGGAGTTTGACCAGCTTCTGGCCGAACCCTTCATCAAGGGGCGCGAACTGACCACGGCTGTTCTCGGCGGCAAGGCGCTTTGCGTAACTGAATTGAGGACGGCTCAGGGCTTTTATGATTATGAAGCCAAATATACAGAGGGCCTGACCCAGCATGTCTGCCCCGCCGAAATTCCTGCCGATATCGAGAAACTGTGTCTCGACTATGCTCTGCGCGCCCACCAGATTTTGGGGTGCAAAGGGACTTCGCGCACAGATTTCCGCTGGGACGACGAGCAGGGCGCGGCGGGGCTGTTTGTGCTGGAAACCAACACGCAGCCCGGCATGACTCCGCTCAGCCTGGTCCCCGAGCAGGCGAAACAGATGGGAATCAGCTATGAAGAGCTGGTCGAGATAATCGTGAGAGAAGCCCTATGACAGCGACCCGGAAACGCAATAATCGGCAGGCCAGGGGCAAGCCCCGGAAACAGGCAAAGCGCACGGTCAAGCAAGTCTCCGTCTTCGACAGGATATTGCGGGCCATGCCTGTGACCGAAGAGCAGGTTCAGAAGGGCCTGACCTGGGGTCTGGTGGCCGTGTTCATCCTCGGCGCCTATAGCGTTGCGCATTATTCCGGCATCAATGACAGGATCAAGACCGAGCTTGCCGAAGCGGTCGGCAATGCCGGTTTCGAAGTGAAAAGGGTCGAGGTGACAGGCGTCAACCGCATTGACGAGCTGAAAGTCTATGAAATCACGCTGGCGCAGAAGGACCGTTCGATGCTGCTGGTCGATATTGACGAGGTACGCGAAGATCTGCTGGCCAATGGCTGGATCAAGGACGCACGGATTTCGCGTCGCCTGCCCGACACGCTGATTGTCGATATTGTCGAGCGCGAACCCGTTGCCGTCTGGCAAAATCAGGGAACGCTCTCGCTGATCGACAAGACCGGCTATCCGCTTGAAGAAATCGTCCCGGAAGAGATGCCGGATCTGCCGGTAATCGTCGGCAAGAAGGCCAATCTGAAATTTTCCCAGCTCGATTCACTGCTCGATGTCGCGCCGGCGTTGCGTCCGATGGTGACCGGTGCAAGCTGGATCGGCAACCGGCGCTGGGATCTCGAATTTGACAGTGGCGAAACGCTGGCCCTGCCCGAGGGTGAGGAGACGGCTTCGGCGGCGCTGCTCAATTTTGCGCGGATGGACGGCATCAACCGGTTGCTCGGTCGCGGAGTCGTTCATTTCGACCTGCGCGATGCGGAGCGCGCCTATCTGCGGATGCCGCCGAAGGAAGAGCCGGTCGAACCGGAGAGTTGACCGGCCGGAGTGCGCATTGGGTGATGGTTTTTATCGAGGTGAAGGAATAGTCGGATGGCAGCACGGGTAGAAAAAATCTTCACATCGCTGGATATCGGCTCGTCGAAAATTTCGGCGATGATAGCCGGCCGGATGGACAATGGCGAACTGACCGTTTTGGGCACCGGCCATCATGCCAGCAAAGGGGTGAAGCGGGGCTATATCGCGGATACCGAAACGACCGAAACCGACGTCAGGGCGGCGGTGGAACAGGCCGAGCGCATTGCCGGCACCAATATCGACGATGTCTGGGTCAGCTTCTCGGCCGGCGGATTGCAAAGCATGCTGACCTCGGTGGAAACCGAACTCGGGGGGCACCGGATCGAACAGGATGATATCGACCTGCTGCTCGATGCCGGTCGCAACAGCATCGATCCCAAGGGAAAGATGGTGCTGCACGCCCAGCCTGCTCTCTATACGCTCGACGGCCTCAACGGGGTGAAGAAGCCAAAGGGGCTGCACGCCGACCGTCTCGGGGTGGACATCCATGTCATTCTTGCGGAAGCCTCGCCGGTTCGCAATATCGAGATGAGCGTGCGCGGTGCGCATCTCAATGTCAGATCAATCGTCGCGTCCCCAATTGCGGTCGGCAACGCCTGCCTTTCGATGGAAGAACGCGAACTGGGTGTCGCGCTGGTCGAGATGGGCGCGGAGGTGACCAATATCTCGCTCTTCGCAGGCGGCATGCTGGTCGGCTTGACGACCTTGCCTTATGGCGCAGCCGACATAACAGACGATATCGCCTCATCCTTTGGTCTGCGGCGCGCGCAGGCCGAGCGGATAAAATGTTTCTATGGTTCTGCCACGACCAGCCCGCGCGATAATCACGATGTGATCAGCCAGGGGCTCGATGACGTTGGCGAAGCCGGGGAAGAGGACGGCCGGATCACCCGCGCGCAGCTGATCGCGGTCATTCGCCAGCGGCTCGATCATCTGATCGGAGAGATCGGCCGGTCGCTCAAGGAGCTGGGCTTTACCGGTCCGGTTGGGCGTCAGGTGGTGCTGACCGGCGGTGGCGCCGAGCTCAAGGGCATTGCCGATTATGCCCAGTCGGCTCTGGGACGCACGGTCCGCATCGGTCGTCCGACCGGGCTGAGCGCGCTTCCCGAAGCGCATAGCGGTCCCGCTTTCGCCGGTCTGGCCGGGCTGGCGCTCTATGCATCGCAGGAGCCTGTTGATTTGCGCTACATGGCGAGAAGCCATCAGAATGTTCACAAATATGGCGGATCAGCAGTAATCGGACGGCTTATGTCGGCGATCCGCGGAAATTTTTAGTATTTTGACGAAAATAAATTCACTTTTCGGGTGATTCCTGCGGGAAATTTGTGCAAAGCGTTAAACAAATATTACAGCACGATAAAATGTCTCGGGAGACAGTGAGATGAGTATCAATATTGGTCCACCAGAAGTCGAAGAACTGAAGCCGAAGATCGCGGTCATCGGTGTCGGCGGTGCCGGGGGCAACGCGATTGCCAACATGATTGCCGCACAGGTCGAAGGCGTTGATTTCATCGTCAGCAATACCGATGCACAATCGCTCAACAGTTCCACCGCCGAACGGCGGATCCAGCTTGGCCCCGATATTACGCAGGGTCTGGGCGCCGGTTCGCGACCCGAAGTCGGTCGCGCCGCGGCCGAGGAAACGATCGATCTGGTCGAACAGGCTCTCGAAGGCACGCACATGTGTTTCATCGCCGCCGGCATGGGCGGCGGCACCGGTACCGGCGCTGCGCCAGTAATCGCAAAGGCGGCACGCGACCGCGGCATCCTGACCGTTGGTGTGGTGACCAAGCCTTTCACTTTCGAAGGCACGCGCCGGATGAAAGCGGCCGAAGCGGGCATTGAGGAACTGCAGAAGAATGTCGACACGCTGATCGTCATTCCGAACCAGAATCTGTTCCTTGTTGCCAATCCCAACACCACGTTCAAGGAGGCTTTCCTGCTTGCTGACGAAGTGCTGCAACAGGGCGTCCGCGGCATTACCGACCTGATGGTCATGCCGGGGCTGATCAACCTCGACTTTGCCGACGTGCGCAGCGTGATGCACGAAATGGGTCAGGCGATGATGGGTACCGGTGAAGCGGAAGGCGACGGACGGGCGCTGGAAGCTGCCGAGAAGGCCATTGCCAATCCTCTGCTCGACGGTGTGTCGATGCAGGGTGCCAAGGGCGTTATCGTGTCGATCACCGGTGGTGAAGACATGCGTCTGATGGAAGTCGACGAAGCTGCCAATCATATTCGCGAACTGGTTGATCCGGACGCCAATATTATCTGGGGCAGCGCGTTCAACCCGAATCTCGACGGCCGTATCCGTGTGTCCGTTGTCGCGACCGGCATCGACAATGACGGTATCCGTCCCGCTTCGGCGCCATCGGCCTCTTTTGCCATGGGCAGCCCGGCTGCCAAGCCGGAAGACACGTCCGCGCCATCCAGCTTCGCGTCGTCGATCGCCAGCGACGAGGACGCGGAAGAAGCGGCACAGGAAGCGGAAATCGCATCTGCACCGGTTCCCGAGGCCGAACCGGAGCCAGAAGCCGAAACGGCTGAAGAGCCCGAAAGCCCTCCCGCTCCGGTCGCAACCTATGGTGACGACGATGATCTGAGCGTCACGCCGTCCTTTGCTTCGCTGACTCCCGGGATTGCGTCGAAAAACCCGACGTCGGAAGAGGATGAGCTGATTCTTGGCGATGATGCCATTCAGCCGGCCGAGGAAGACACGGCTCCTGCAGCCAGCCAGGCACCACCGGCACCGCGTGTTGCCACCAGTGGCGGGACGCTGTTCGAACGGATGTCCAATCTGACTCGCGGCGGATCGAAGGGCGATGATGCCGAGGATGGCGAGGATGACAAGTCACGCGATCCGCTCGACATCCCGCGCTTTCTGAACCGCCAGAATAACCAGTAATTACCGGTTCTCGCCAAGCTGTCTGATCGACTGATGGGGCATCGCGAGGGAGTTTGTCTTTCGCGTGCCACCATTGGCCTTGCCGGAATGCGGGAACGATTGATTTCAAGCGTAATCGTTCCTTTATGTATCTTGTGAATCACAAATTGAAAATTCTGCTGGCCGCGTCGGTGGCTTTTGCAACATCTGCCTTGCCGCAGGTGCCTGCCTTTGCCCAATCCAGCGCTCGGTCCAACAGCGATGACCTGCAGGATGCGCTGCGCCGGATTGCGATCAATTCCAATGACTCCTCCGCGCTTGCCGATGCCGGGCTGGCGGCCCTCGAACTGGGTGATATGCGCGCGGCGATCGGCTTTCTGGCCAAGGCGGATCAGATTTATTCAACCAGCGGCCGAGTGAAAGTCGGCCTCGGCCGGGCGTTGCTGGCGGAGGAAAATCCGTTCGGTGCAATCCGCTATTTTGATCAGGCGGTGGCCAATGGCATAGCGCCGCACGAGATTGCGGCGGATCGCGGTCTTGCCTATGACCTGATCGGGCGGAATCGCGAGGCTCAGAAAGATTATGAACTGGCCATGCGCCATGGCAGCAGTGACGAGCTGATCGCGCGCTATGCGGTGTCGCTGGGGATCAGCGGTGATGTTGACCGGGCCGATGCCCAGCTCAACCCGCTATTACAGAAAAGCGATCGCGATGCTTGGCGCAACCGGGCCTTCATCTACGCTATGAACGGTAGGAAAAAGGAAGCGGACAATATCGTCGAACAGACGATGGAGCGGCGCATGGCGAAAGCCATCAAGCCCTTTTTTGACCGTATGCCCAAGCTGACTGCTGCGCAAAAGGCGGCGGCGGTCCACTTCGGTCATTTTCCCGCCAGCGAGAATGTCGGTGTGGATGTAGCGGCGGTGCAACTGGCTTCCAGCCGGATTGCCGAAAATGGCAGCGGCGTCGACGCGGGCCTGATCCCGGTCGGCGAGGCGCTGGGCGCCGATGCCAAGCGCCCTCGCGTGCTGGCCATGCCCGACAAGTCGCCGCGGCGCCGCCCCGGTACAACCGAACGACGGTTATCCGATCGCGAAGCGCGCCGCGCTGCGAGGAAAAAAGAGGCGCAATCATCATCCCGGATAGCGGCAGCGCCGCCGCCGGCCAGCGTTGCATCCCGGTCCCAGACCCCGGCGAGAAGCGATTCGAATTCGACTTTCCTCCCTGCGACGAGACAGGCCGCAGAGCCGGAGCCGGTCAAGGCGAGCGAAAGCCAGTCCGGGAGCAAGACGTCGGCACCGGGTTTCGCTACCACGCTGGGCGTCAGCCGCCCGCCGGTGCTGGTCTCGCAAACCGTGGAGCGCAAGGTTGAAATCGCCGGTCGCCAGCCGGAAACCCAATCGGTAGTCCCGCAACCGCTGGAAAGCGCAACGGCCGCACCCGGCAAGGCGGACGGACCGGTCAATCTGATCAATTTTGATCTGGCGCAACAACGGTCCGCAACCGCCGACATGGCCTCGGCCGAACCGGCAACCCGGCCGCTTTCCGACATTATCAGCGGCATCGACATACCCGATCGCGAAACCCGAACCACGGTCGTCCCGGTCGATCTCGACGAAATTGAACCGGCCAAGCCAAAGCCGAAGATAGTCGCCAAGCCGATCGAGAAAACACCGGCGAAACCCAAAGAGCCGGAACATCCAAAACGCTATTGGGTGCAGATTGCGACGGGATCCAATCTCGATGCGCTGAAATTCGATTTCCGCCGGATGACGAAAAAACAGCCTGAATTGTTCAAGGACAAGCAGGCCTGGACTTCACCCTGGGGCCGCACTCGCCGGCTGGTGGTCGGACCCTTTGCCGATTTCAAGGCGGCCAAGGCATTCGAAGCGGATTACCGCAAGGATGGTGGCGACGGTTTCGCCTGGGCGAGTGCGGACGGTGTCGAGGTTAACGAGCTGTCCAAATGATCCAGTTGAAAAGCTATGCTAGCGACCCGGCAAGCAGCCGGGGCCGGTTGCACGATGAAAAGCGCGACGTGACACGCGGTCCGCGCGATGATTTTCAGCGCGATCGCGACCGGATCATCCACAGCATTTCCTTTCGCCGCCTGCGCCACAAGACGCAGGTCTTTGTCGCGCCTGACGGAGACCATTACCGGGTGCGGCTCACCCACAGTCTGGAAGTCGCGCAGATCGGCCGGACCATGGCGCGGGCGCTCGGTCTGAACGAAGATCTCACCGAAGCGCTCTGTCTCGCCCATGATATCGGCCATCCGCCGTTCGGCCATGCCGGAGAGGATGCGCTGGAAGAAGCTTTGGCGGATTTTGGTGGTTTTGATCATAATGCCCAGACCATCCGGACATTGACCAGGCTGGAAACGCCCTATCCGCGCTGGGATGGTCTCAATCTAACGTGGGAGATGCTCGAGGGTCTGGCCAAACATAACGGTCCGGTTGCCAAGCCGACCTGGGCGCTGGCAGAGGCCAATGCAGCGATGGATCTCGACCTTGACAGCTGGCCGTCGCTGGAAGCGCAGGTGGCCGCGATTGCCGACGATATCGCCTATGATAATCACGATATTGACGACGGCATGCGGGCCGGGCTGTTGACGCTCGACCAGTTGCTGGAGCTGCCTTTTATTGCGGAGCGCTGGGAGGCCCTTCGCAGCCGCTTTGCCGACGTTTCGCAGGAGCGGCTGCTTCCCGAGCTGATCCGTGACCAGATCGGCTTGATGGCCAATGACGTGCTCGCAACCACGCAGGCGCGCATTGCCGAATTGGGCATCGAAATGCCGGAAGATGTGCGGCAGGCGGGGCAGATGATCGGCGGTTTTTCCGATGCGATGGCGGAAAAGGAACGCCGGCTGAAACGCTTCATGTATGAAAATCTCTATCATCACCCGAAGCAGATGGCGGCGGCGGAAGAAGGTAAGATGATGGTGGCTGATCTGGTCAAGGCCTATCGCGATCAGCCGGACCTGATGCCGGAAAGCTGGGCCTCGGCGCTGCCGTATGAAGAACCGGAGCGGATCCGCCACATCGCCGATTTTCTCGCCGGCATGACCGATCGCTATGCGCGCAACCGGCACGCCGAGATTTTTGGCGAGCAGGCCGGCAAAGGCTGATACGTCACCCCGGCGAAGGCTGGCGCCCAACAGAAATGTGCGAGCCTTCGAAAAATCGGTTTGGATAGCAGACTGCGCTGCTATGACGGTTTATCTAGCATATATTCTGGGGGAATAGACCATGGCCGATACAATTCTGATCCTCGGCGCCACCGGCCTGATCGGCGGATTGCTGACCCGCAAGCTGGTCGGGCAGGGCAGGGACAAAAGCCTCCACCTGTTGCTCCGGCGCCCCTACCGGGAAGATGTCGGCAAAGCCAGAGTCCACGTGCAGTTGCAGGAAAACTGGCCCGCGACCATTGCCGGAATCAAACCGGATATCGTCATTTCCTGCCTCGGCTCGACGATGAAGAAAGCGGGGTCGAAGGAAGAATTTGCCGCGGTCGACCGCGATCTGGTCGGCGCTGTTGCAGCGGCTGCCAAGGCGGCGGGCGCCCGGCAGTTTATCGCCATCTCCTCGACCATGGCGGATAGCAGCGCGTCCAGTTTCTACCTGAAAACCAAGGGAGAAGCCGAAGACCTGATGCGCGCCGAAAAATTTGATCGCCTCGACATCATTCGCCCCGGCCTGCTGCGCGGAGAGCGGACGAATGACAATCGCCTGGGCGAAAGCCTCGCCATCGCCGCGAGCCCGGTCATGGATATCCTGTTGCACGGCAAACTCCGCCGGTTTCGCTCGATCCTCGCCAGCGATGTCGCGGACGCCATCATCGTGCTCATGGCCGACCGGCAACCGGGAGAATTTGTCCACGAGAATGATTCGATCTGGGACATGGTCTAGGTTCGACCGGAAATACTGCACCGCACAACAGAATCATTGACTCCCTGCGGCCGGTCATCCACTCTTCAATCTGCTTTTTGATCGTAGCCTCCGGGCGATGGTCATGAGATATTGCGGGAGAGCGTTTTGCTGTCCCACCGGACAGAAGAGCCGCCGAAGGAGCAACCGCCCCGGAAACTCTCAGGCCCCTGGACCGCAATATTCTCACAGGCACTCTGGAAAGAGAGCGGATGGTCCTAACGACCGGCGCTCCACCGAAGGGGTAAATGGCGTCGGATTTGGTCCGGCATGAACGCTCGCCGTTCATCCTGAGCTTGTCGAAGGATGGTTGGCAAGCGCGCTTCGACAAGCTCAGCACGAGCGGAAGTGAGAAGCCATGAAACTCTCAGGTTCCGTGACAGAGGGGGCAGTTTTGCAGGGCTTTGCTGCGGGCTGTCTTTTGTTTGAGCGGAAATATCATGAGTGAAAATACCCAAAATCTGAAGCAATTGCCACTCGGTGACTGGCATCGTGGTCTCGGCGCGCGGATGGTGCCCTTCGCCGGCTATGAAATGCCGGTCCAATATGAAGGCGTGATGGCCGAGCATATCTGGACCCGGACCGAAGCGGGCCTGTTCGATGTTTCCCACATGGGTCAGTTGCAACTGACAGGCGAGGGCGCAGCTGCGGCGCTGGAACGGGTCACGCCGGGCAATCTCTCGGCGCTGGCGGCGGGCAAGATCCGCTACACGCTTCTGCTCGCTCAGGATGGCGGGATTTTGGACGATCTGATGGTGACCAACACCGGTCAGAATCTCTATCTGGTGGTCAATGGCGCGACCAAGCATGACGATATCGCCTATTTGCGCGAACATTTGCCCGACAGTCTGACGCTGCACCATCTCGAAGACGCAGCCTTGTTGGCGCTGCAGGGACCGAAGGCCGCAGAAGCGCTCGCAAAACTGGGTATCGACCCGTTCGAGCCGGACTGGCCTCTGCCAACCGATCTGCATTTCATGGAAGCCGGACCCTTTCTCTGGAACGGTATCCCGCTCGGGATCAGCCGTTCGGGCTATACCGGCGAGGACGGCTTTGAAATCAGCGTTCCGGCAGAACATGCGGTGACGCTGGCCGAGGCTCTGACCGAGCTGGAAGAAGTCCGCCCGATCGGGCTGGGCGCGCGCGACAGCCTCCGGCTCGAAGCCGGTCTGCCGCTTTACGGTCATGACATGAATGCCGATATATTGCCGGTCGAGGCCAATCTGAACTTCGCTCTGTCCAAGGCGCGGCGGGAAGAGGGCAATTTTGCCGGAGCAGAGCGCGTGCTCGCGCAATATCCGGACAAGGCCGATAAAAAGCGCGTGGGCCTGTTCGTCGACGGTCGCCAGCCGGTTCGCGAAGGCGCTACGGTTGTAAATGCAGCCGGCGAGGCCATCGGTAAGGTCACCAGCGGCGGTTTCTCGCCGACGCTGCAGCGTCCGATTGCCATGGCCTATGTGCCGATGGATATGTCGGAAACCGGTACCGCCATTACCGTCGAGCAGAGGGGCAAGACGATAGCCTGTACCGTCGCCGACATGCCCTTTGTGCCACATAACTATCACCGCAAAACCAAGCCATAATATTATCAGAAAAGGACGAGACGATGAGCCGATATTTTACCGATGAACATGAATGGGTCGAGGTCGAGGGCGATACCGCGACCGTCGGTATCACCGACTATGCACAGGAACAGCTGGGCGACATCGTGTTTGTCGAAGTACCGGAAGTCGGGACAGAACTGGCGCAGGGCGATGATGCCGCCGTGGTGGAGTCGGTCAAGGCCGCGTCCGACGTCTATGCCGCAGTCTCCGGCGAAGTGATCGAGGTCAATGAAGCGCTGGAAGACGAGCCCGGCCTGGTCAACTCGTCGGCCGAGGAAGACGGCTGGTTTTTCCGGATCACGCTGTCCGACAAGGACGAGCTCAGCGACCTGATGGACGAAAAGGCCTATAAGGCCTTTGTCGAGGGTCTTTAGTCACAATAGCCCCTCCCCTTCAGGGGAGCGGTTGGGGTGGGGCCTGTCCTCATTCACAAATTCGGGGGCTGGCATCGAGCCAGCCTCCTCATAACCCACCCCTTGCCCCTCCCTTGAAAGGGAGGGGTTAGGAAGGAAAGAAGGAAGTATAATGCGTTATCTCCCGCTGACTCCCGATGACCGGCAGTCGATGCTGTCCAAGATCGGCGCGCAATCGATCGATGACCTGTTTGTCGATGTTCCGGAAGAAGCCCGGCTGAACGGACCGATCGAGGGCCTGCCGATGCACGCCGGCGAGATGGCGGTAGAAGCGCATATGAAGGCGCTGGCGCGCAAGAACCACGCCGCCGGCGATATGCCCTTCTTCCTCGGGGCAGGGGCCTATCGCCACCATGTTCCGGCGAGCGTTGACCATATCATCCAGCGCGGCGAATTTCTGACCGCCTACACGCCCTACCAGCCGGAAATCGCGCAGGGCACGCTGCAGACCCTGTTCGAGTTCCAGACGCAGGTCGCGCGTCTGTTCGGGGGCGATGTCGCCAATGCCTCGATGTACGACGGCTCGACCGCCTGCTGGGAAGCGATCACCATGGCGCGGCGGATTACCAAGCGCGGCAAGGCGATCCTTTCGTCCGGTCTGCACCCGCATTATGTATCGGTCGCCAAGACCATGGCGCGCTTCACCAAGGACGATCTGGCTTACCAGGCACCAACGCTTGACGCCGCCACCGATAGTGACGGCCTGCTCGAGCAGATCGATGACGAGACCAGCTGCGTGGTCGTGCAATATCCCGATATATTGGGCCGGATCGGCGATCTCACCGCCATCGCGGAAAAGGCGCACCAGCATAAAGCCCTGCTGATTGCCGTGGTCACCGAACCGGTTGCGCTCGGCGCGATCAAGTCGCCGGGTGAAATGGATGCCGATATTGTTGTGGGCGAAGGCCAGTCTCTGGGTGTCGGCCTGCAATTTGGCGGCCCCTATGTCGGCCTGTTCGGATGCAAGCAGAAATATGTCCGGCAAATGCCCGGACGGCTGTGCGGCGAGACCGTCGACGCCGAAGGCAAGCGCGGCTTCGTGCTGACGCTCTCCACCCGCGAACAGCATATCCGCCGCGAAAAAGCGACCTCCAATATCTGCACCAACAGCGGATTATGCGCGCTGGCATTCTCGGCGCATATGACCTTGCTTGGCGAAAAGGGGCTGCGCGAACTGGCAATGCTCAATCACAAGAAAGCGGTGCAGGCCGCGAACCGGCTGTCGCAGATCAGCGGCGTCAAACTGTTGAATGACAGCTTTTTCAACGAGTTCACGCTCGTTCTTGATAAGGATGCGCGGCCCGTCGTACGGCAACTTGCCGACCAGCGGATCCTGGCCGGTGTGTCTCTCGGCCGTCTTTATCCGGATGTGACGCCGCTCGCGCACGGCTTGCTGGTCGCCGTCACCGAAACATCAACCGATGGAGAGCTCGAAGAATTTGCGACCGCTCTGGAAGGAGCGCTGTCATGAGCATGCTCTCCGAAGGACGCCCGACCAGACAGGAAGACAATCTGAACATGACCGACGATGCGTCCATCACTACCCACACCGGCAACCGCGCCCTGATGGTCGACGAACCGCTGATCTTTGAAATCGGTTCGCCCGATCGCAGCGGCGTCGATCTTCCGGATGCTCCGCAGGTCGAAAACCGTCTTGGCGGTCTCGAACGCGAAGCGCCGATCGCCATCCCCGGATTGTCGGAAGGCGAGATGGTGCGGCACTATACCAGGCTCAGCCGCCAGAATTACGCGATCGACGTCGGCCTGTTTCCGCTCGGCAGCTGCACCATGAAGCACAATCCGCGACTCAACGAGAAAATGGCGCGGCTCAAGGGCTTTGCCGACATCCATCCGTTGCAGCCGGTCGACAGCGTGCAGGGTGCGCTCGGCGTGATAAACGAACTGGCGGTCTGGCTGATCAAGCTGACCGGCATGCACGGCGTGGCAATGACGCCCAAGGCCGGCGCGCATGGCGAGCTTTGCGGTATCCTCTGCATCCGCGCCGCTCTCGAAGCGCGCGGCGATGCGCGCGAAGTGATCCTGGTGCCGGAAAGCGCCCATGGCACCAATCCGGCCACCGCAGCCTTCGCCGGTTACAAGGTCGAGGATATTCCCGCCAATGCCGCGGGCCGTGTTGATCTCGAAGCGCTGAAGGCGCGTCTGGGACCGGATGTCGCCGGTGTGATGATCACCAATCCCAATACCTGCGGCCTGTTCGAGCCGGATATGAAGGCGATTTCCGATGCGGTCCATGAAGCCGGCGGCTATGTCTATTGCGATGGCGCGAATTTCAACGCCATCGTCGGCAAGGTCCGTCCCGGCGATCTCGGTATTGATGCGATGCACATCAATCTGCACAAGACCTTCTCCACCCCGCATGGCGGCGGAGGCCCGGGTTCCGGTCCGGTGGTATTGTCCGAAGCGCTGGCGCCTTACGGGCCTTTGCCATTTACCGAACGCCATGCCGACGGTCATATCACTTTGGTCGAGGAAGAGACGGTCGAGGACCGGCATCCGCATACATTCGGCCGTATGAGCGCCTTTCATGGCCAGATGGGCATGTTTACGCGGGCTCTGACCTATATCCTGAGTCACGGCGCAGACGGCCTGGCACAGGTGGCGGAAGATGCGGTGCTCAATGCCAATTATATCCTGCGCAGCCTGGAGGACGTACTCGAGGCGCCCTTCGCGCACAGCGGTCCCTGCATGCACGAGGCTTTGTTCTCGGACAAGGGCTTCACCAACGACCTGACCACGCTCGATCTCGCCAAGGGCATGATCGACGAAGGCTATCACCCGATGACCATGTATTTCCCGCTGGTGGTGCATGGCGCGATGCTGGTCGAGCCGACCGAGACCGAGAGCAAGGCGGCGATCGACCAGTTTATCGGCGCCTTCCGCTCGGTGGCCGAACGGGCCAAGGCGGGCGACGAAACACTGAAAAGCGCGCCTTATTTTGCTCCGCGGCGGCGGCTGGATGAAACGCAGGCCGCGCGCAAGCCGATATTGGTGTGGACGGAAGACGAGGAATTTGCTCAAGCTGCGGAATAATGAGCAGAAATTGCTGTAATTTACCGTTGCTCCGTTCGTCCTGAGCCTGTCGAAGGACAGTTTCCGGTCGATGGAGGCACTTCGACAAGCTCAGTGCAAACGGTAAAACCGGGGGGAGAGAGCTTTGATTCACCGTCTGACCAATCTCTTTGCCCTGTGGACAGTTTTGGGGACAGCCTGGGCATGGTTTGTCCCCGACCATTTTCTCTGGGTCGTTGACGGCCGCTTCCGCCCGCTTGGCCAGCCGCTGGTCAGCGTGATGCTGGGGCTGGTGATGCTCGGCATGGGGCTGACGCTCTCGTTTGACGATTTCAAGCGGATCGCCAAAATCCCGCGCTGCGTTGCCAGCGGCGTTATCCTGCAGTTTACCGTGATGCCGCTGGCGGGGATTCTGATCGCCACTATATTTGGTCTCGAGACCGGTCTTGCCGTCGGCCTGATCCTTGTCGCCTGCTGCCCCGGCGGCACGGCGTCCAATGTGGTTGCTTATCTCGCCAACGCCAATCTCGCGCTGTCGGTGACCATGACCATGGCCTCGACCCTGATCGCGGTGATCGCGACACCCGTGCTGACCGGATGGCTGGCCGGCAAATATGTCGAGATCGACCAGTGGAGCCTGTTCATCAACATGGTTTCGATCGTGTTGCTGCCGGTGATCGCCGGCGTGCTGTTCAACCGCTATCTGCCGAGAGCGACGGAGAAGATCGCCGTGATCTCGCCGCTCGCCTCGGTCATCGTCGTGGTGCTGATCGTCGGCGGGATCATCGCCAACAGCAAGGCGCTGATCGAGGCGCATTTCGGCGTGCTGATGCTGGCGATCCTGCTGCTCCATGTCTTTGGCTTCGGGCTTGGCTATCTGATCACCAGAGCGATGGCTCTGGGCGTCGCCGAACGCCGGACGATCAGCATCGAGGTCGGCATGCAGAACAGCGGTCTCGGCTCCAGTCTTGCGTCGACACCCAGCTTCACCGCGCAATTTGCCAGCCCGATGCAGGCGGCCCTCGCGCCGGTCCCGGCCGCGATATCGGCGGTCTACCATGTGGTCATCGGCAGTTTTCTGGCCGCTGTCTGGCGGCGGCTGTCGACCGGCGACGCCGACTAGATCCAGCGCCGGACTCTGGCTTTATAGGCGAGATATTCGTCACCGAATTTGGCGGCCAGGTAGCGCTCTTCCCGCGCGATCACCTGAGTGCGAATGACCAGAAGGGCGACCGGCAGAAGGATCACCGCCCAGCTGCTGCGCAACAGCAACGCGAAGCCAAGGGAAACCAGGGCCATGCCCAGATACATCGGATTGCGGGTGAAGCGGTAGATGCCCGAGCTGACGATCTGGTTGGCATGTTTCCACGGTTCGAGATTATTGCCCAGTTTCCGGAAACGACTGGTGCCTGCGATCATGATTGAAAAGCCTGCCAATAGCGCAAAGCCGCCGGCGACCATGATCCAGGGCGACACCGGTATGAAGTCGGGAACGCGACCGCTCAGCCGGTCCAGCAGCAATCCGGTCAGCAGGAAACCGAGATAGACCAGCGGCGGCGGAAATTTCACTTGCGCGCTGTCTTCTTCGAGGCGAAACAGTTTCGACATGGCCGAAATGAATATCCCAATATCGTCGCACACGCAAATTGAGTATCGCTGCAATGACTGATCCCAAGCCGTGGACCATCGACGAAGCGGCCCCGGCCGAACAGCGCCATGCGCCGGCGACACTGCGCAACCGCGATGCGATTGTCGCGGTCCTGCGCGATATCCTGCCCGATCAGGGTCTGATACTGGAAATCGCCAGCGGCACCGGCGAACATGCCGTCTAT
Organism: Sphingorhabdus sp. SMR4y; assembly: GCF_002218195.1. GTDB lineage: Bacteria > Pseudomonadota > Alphaproteobacteria > Sphingomonadales > Sphingomonadaceae > Parasphingorhabdus. Next base: position 123,919 of record NZ_CP022336.1, read on the forward strand.
TTCGGCCGGGCTTTTCCCGAGCTGACGTTCCAGCCCAGTGATCCCGATCCCGCCTGTTGCGAATCCATCGCCGCCTGGACGAAGCGGGAAGGGGTGGCCAATATCCTGCCACCGCTGCAGCTCGATGCGCAGACCGCGCAATGGGATGTGCAGGATGTGGCGGCCATATTGTGCATCAACATGGTCCATATCAGTCCCTGGGAATCGAGCATCGGCCTGTTTGACAAGGCCGGCAGGTTGCTCGCTCCGGGCGCGCCCTTCTTTCTCTACGGCCCCTATTTGCGGGCAGAGGTCGAAACCGCGCCGGGTAATCTGGCCTTCGAACGCAGCCTGAAAAGCCGCAACCTGCGCTGGGGCCTGCGTGATGTCGCCGATATGGACGCGCTGGCGGAACGCAACGGCTTCGTCCGCGAAAATCTGATCGAGATGCCGGCCAATAATATATCTTTGGTGTACAGGAAGCAGGGTTAAGCCCCTCCTTTTCAAAGGAGGGGTTGGGGTGGTTTCTCTCCTCAATGAATTGCTCGCTGGTTTCCCATTAACACTCGCCCATATAAAATTCGCTTGCGCGAGCGATGCCGTCGCATCGCCACCACCCCCAACCCCTCCTCTAAAGAGGAGGGGCTTGAGTTTCTTCCCCTTGCCATGGCTTAATCGCGCGATTAACAAGGCCGTCAGAACAATATAGGAGCGGGCAAATGACAGAGACACGACGCTGCATGGGGTCTTCCATCGCCCATTGGGCTACGAAAACACCAGACAATATCGCGATCGACGATCCGGACGGTTTGGTCAGCTATGCCGAACTCGACAAGCGGGTCACCGAATATGCGCAAGCCTTTACGGGTGCCGGCCTTTCCAGGGGCGATCGCATCTGCTGGCTGGGCAAAAATAGCGGTCTCTATTTCACCCTGTTCGCCGCCGCCAGCCGCGCCGGCATGGTGATCGCGCCGATCGGCTGGCGTCTTGCTGCGCCGGAAGTCGCTTATGTCCTGAAAGACACAAAAGCACCGCTGCTGATCTGCGAGCCCGCATTTGCCAAAACCGCCGAGAAGGCTGCACAAGACTCACCCGATACCAAGACGATCCTTTGCACCAGGACCGGCACCGATCTGCCGACGCTGGCGGATTTCGTCGCCAATACCGCCCCCGGCGATCTGCCTGAAACCGACCCGGCGGAAGGCGTACTGCAACTTTATACGTCCGGCACCACCGGCAATCCCAAGGGCGCGGTTCTGACCAGCGACAATCTTTTCAAGCTGCGGCCGCTGGTCGAGGATCATCCCGATCATGCCTGGATCGACCTGAACCCCGGCGACAGCACGCTCGCGGTCATGCCCTGCGCGCATATCGCCGGATCCGGCATCGGCCCGATCGCCTTTTACAATGGCGCGACGATGATGGTCATTCCCGAATTCCACCCTGATCATGTGCTCGATTGCATCGACAAGGGGCTGAACCAGTTTTTCCTCGTGCCGACCGCGCTGCAGATGCTGGTCAACTGGCCGCGCGCGAAGGATACCGACTTTTCCTGCGTCCGCAGCGTCACCTACGGCGCCGCGCCGATTCCGCTGGAGCTGCTGCGCCAGTGTATCCAGACCATGCCGCAGGCTTTGTTCTGCCAGCAATATGGCATGACCGAAACCACCGGCACCGTCTGCATATTGCCACCCGGCGATCATGATCCCGACGGCAATGAACGGATGCGCGGCATCGGCATTCCCTTGCCCAGCGTCGAAATGAAGATTGTCGACGAAAAGCGGCAGGAAGTCCCGCCCGGCACGATCGGAGAAATCGCCACACGGTCCGGTCTCAACATGCTGCATTATTTCAACAATCCGGAAAAGACGGCAGAGACGGTCGACGAAGAGGGCTGGCTCTACACCGGTGATGCGGCGGTGATGGACGAGGACGGCTATTTCTATATCAAGGACCGGGTCAAGGACATGATCATCTCCGGCGGCGAGAATGTCTATCCGGCGGAAGTGGAAAACGCGATCTTCGGCCACCCGCAGGTCAATGAAGTGGCGGTCATCGGCATCCCCGACGCGAAATGGGGCGAAGCGGTGAAGGCCGTGGTCTCGCCAAAGCCTGACGCCGGCGAAGTCGACACCGACAGCGTTATCGCCTGGGCACGCGAGCGGATTGCCGGGTTCAAGGTGCCGAAAACGGTCGACGTGATCCCGGAGCTGCCGAGAAACGCATCCGGCAAGATCCTGCGCCGCGAATTGCGCGCGCCTTACTGGGAAGGCAAGGATCGCGGCGTGAATTGACCGTGCGCGGGGAAAGCGGCGGTCCGGACAGGGCTGTCTGCCAGTAAACGCGAGCGGTTGAGCGACGCCATTATGTTTCTTTTGAACGTGAAAATCGAGCGCCGTTCCGGACGGCGGACGCAGGGGGTATATTGATGATGAACAAAGCGGAAATAATTGACAGGCAAAACCGTGCAAGCCCTGCATTTATCCGGTTGCTCGGGGGGAAGCTGGTCGATTTCGACGCCGGAAAATGCGCCTGCACCTTCGAATTCGATATCGGAACGGACTATTGCCACTCTGTTGATATCGTGCAGGGCGGCTTTGTTACCGCTATGCTGGACGCGGCCATGAGCCACGCCATGTTTCTCCATGATCCGGACATTGTCGGCCTCTCTTCGCTGGAGATAAAGACCACCTATCTGGAACCGACACGCGCGGGAAAGCTGCGGGTAGAAGGCTGGGCAATCAAGCAGGGCTATAAGATCATCTTCATGGAAGGCCATGTCTACGATGCGGATGACGTTTTGACCGCGACCGCCAGCACGGTCAGCAAAATATCCCGGGCGCCCGCCGGCTAGGCCGGTTGAAGCAACCGATATATCGAACGGCATCTCCATAGGGGCAGATGGCGGACATTGTCGTGGCTCAGACGAATTCCGATGACCGCATCAGGTTGCGCGGATCGCTGGCGGCTTCGCTGAGCAACCAGTCGCCGAACCAGCGGATCGCGCGCTTGCTGCCCGATGCATTCTTGATCGCGAGAAAATAGCTGTACGGGGTCTCGGCGCTTTCGCCGAAGGGGCGAACAAGTCCGGATGTTCCGGATTTGAAATTGACCATGTCCTCGAGCACCAGAGCTATCCCCAGACCGTTTTGTGCCGCTGAAACAAGCAACGGGCCATTGTCATAATATTCGATTTTGCTGGAAGGCAGCGTATCGAAACCGACGGTATTCAGCCAGTTGGGCAGTATTTCCGGCAAGGCGCGATGGATCAGGAGCGGCTGTTCCCGCAAGGCGCGTTTGAGTCCGGACCGCGTGTCGACCAGACCGGGTGCGGTGATCGCGAAGGCACGTTGCGGGCGCAGTTCGTGCATTTTGATCTGATGCTCATTCTTGTTGGCAAACAGGATGATGGCATCCAGGCTCATGCCCAGTTTCGCCATGGGTGAGCCGGAACTGTCGAGTGTCAGCTCGACTTCAGGATATTTCGCCCGGAAATGCTGCATTCGCGGCATCAGCCAGGCCGTTGCGAAGGACGGGGGCACGCCCACGGTGATCTTGAATTGTTTTTCCTCGCGCAGTTCTTCCAGAAGCAGCCCGAGCTTCTCGAACACAGGTTCGGTGCCGATCAACAGACGCTCCCCGGTCGGGGTGAGCTGAAACTCATGATGGCGCCGTTCGAAAAGCGGCTGGCCGACATAGGTTTCCAAATTCTGGATGCGGCGGCTCAAGGCCGACGGGGAAAGATTCAGATCGGTCGCGGCGGCGCGAAGCGTGCCGCTCCGTGCTGTGGCTAGAAAAGCTTCGAGAGCACCGGTCGGGGGAAGCCTGCGCATTGTTACTCCTGATACACGTTACGACAGCGTGATCCTTCATCGGGGACCCGATCCCTTGAAGGGGTGAATCCGGATCAGATCGGCGCTGTGTCGCGATACTAAACAATTTTATGCTGCGATGCATCATTTTCTTGAAAAAGCCCCGATGCCACATTTTTTCAATCTGGAGCGATCTTCTCAAATATCTGAATATACAGTGTAAATTATAAATTTGCAAAGAACGCAACGGCCCGTGCGCAGGCTGCGATGGTGCTTTTTATGCGGATCGATAATGCTGCAACGCACAAATTCAGAAGGGAATCATACTATGAACATCATCAAAAACACCGTCCTTGTCGCTCTTGCAGCGTCAGCCATCGCCACCGCCCCTGCGGCGGCCGCAGAGGAAAAGGCATTGTTCAAATTCGCCGCCCAGGAATTGCAGAGCGAAGGCAGCCGCGAGCGGATGATGGCGCGCCTGGAGAGAAAAGCGCGCTCTTACTGCCGCAGCAGTAACTACTCGGTAATCATCCCGCACCACAATCTGTCCAAGTGCAGCGATGCGATCGAAGCACAGTGGCTGGCGGCCATCGACAGCGTTGAGCTGAGCGGTTTCAGCGCCCCGGCTGGCGCGAAACTGGCTGACGCCCGACCATAATATTTACCACGTGCCCAACCTGTCGTTCTGGCGCTCGGCAATATAGTGAAACAGGCCCTTTCCGTCTCTGGCGGAGAGGGCCTGACTGTCAAAGGCCCGGCTAAATTTATCAAATCCGGAGCGGTTCCCGAGCCCAGACCACATCGCTGTCACTGTGTCAGTTGGTCGGATCGCAAGCCACGGGAACCCCGGTCCGGCCCTCGATGTGACGACCTTTGAGAGGCTTTCCGACATTGGTTATGTCTGGATATGCGGCCATATCCGGGCCGATATAGCTCTTGAAACTGCTTCGATTTTGCATATAGCCAACCGGCGTAAAATGCCGACAGCGTGTGTCAAGATTTGACGGGTCATCGGAAACAGGGGGTAGAGCTGTGCCATGCCAAATGGGTTAATTACATCGATCAGCTATATCAGCACCGCGCGCGCCGGTCTGACAGAAGAAGATTTCCAGAATATCCTGGCCGAAGCCGGCGCTCGGAACGATACGCTCGGTCTGACCGGGTTGCTCGCTTTCAACGGATTGAATTTCATGCAGATTCTGGAAGGTTCCCGACTGGATCTCAACCAATGCATGGCCTTGATCGAAGCCGATCCTCGTCACGACGGCCTTGTCATATTCGACCGTCGCGAGATAAGACGGCGGGAATTTCCCGATTGGCAAATGGCGGGCATCATGGTCGATCAGACAGGCCAGAAAAGCAAAGCGAAGCTGGAGCAGATTCTGGCAGGGGACGGAGTCCGGCCGGAGACGAGAAAGCATTTCGAGAGCTTCCATTCCTTCGGCGCTCCGGCCCGATAGACGCATTCGGCGTTGCGTCCGGCACAATGTGCCATCGTCATGTGCCAGCGTCAGGCGCGATAGCAGGACTTGCATTTTGACGCCGTAACTGATCGCCCGGCGTTTGTCCGTCGCCGCCAATATTGCCTAGACATCCGCCCCCGACGCTTTCCAGGCTCCCATCGAACCGAGATAGATGTCGAGATTTCCGAAACCCCGACTGGCCAGCCAGCCCGCGGCCACGGTTGCGCGCATGCCGCTGGCGCACATCAATGTATAATGGCGGGTCTTGTCGAGCTCCTGCCACCGTTCGTTCAGTTCGCCGACATAGATATGTCGAGAGCCATCGATAGAGACCTCGCTTCGCTCATCCGCATCGCGCACGTCGAGCAAGGTCCAGTCGCCGCGATCTTCATTCAGCCGCCTTTCGACCTCTCCGGTTGTGATCATCGGGATTTGCGCCATATTTCTCCCCGCTGCCGCCGCCGGGACGACGCCGCTATAGCCGCCGACGATATTGTCCAGCGCGATCCGGACGAGATGCTCGGTGGCCGTGGCCAGCTGACTTTCGTCGGAGCCGATCAGCAATATGCTGTCTTCTTCGCCGATGAACCATCCGGCAAAGGCTGGTATCATGCCGACGGGCAGGTTCATCGAACCGGGGAAATGACCCGAAGCATAAGCCATCGGTTCGCGTACATCGATCCAGCGGGTAGCGGAACAGTCATCGAGTTCTGCCAGGCTCAACATTCTGGGCTTCAGTACCCGTGGTGCCGGGTCACCGCCTTCCAGATTGAGCCGTTCCATCAGCCGGAAATAGGGCGGCTGGTAATGGTTTTCGTTGACCTTGGCCTCGATAAATGCGTCGCGGCTTTCGATCTGCAACCGGGGATTGTTCTTCCGTTCATGCCCGACCGTCGAAAATTCCCGTTCCGCCATTCCCGACCCGCAAACCGATCCGGCGCCATGGGCGGGATAGATGATCGCCTGATCGCCAAGCGCCAGAATTTTCTGCAGCGAATCGAACAAAAGCCCGGCCACTTCCCGTTTGCGGTCCGGATAGAAGTCGGTGCGACCGACATCGCCCACGAACAGGGCATCGCCCGTAAACACGCCGACCGCTCCTTCGGGATATTCACTGTCATAAAGCGCGAAGGCGAGATGGTCGTCGGTATGACCCGGTGTTTCGACAATCTCGACAGCGAGCTGGCCGATTGCGAACCGGTCGCCTTCACGGACGGTTGTCGCATAAACGACGTCACCCGCCGCATTGGGGCCGTGAAAGACATCGGCTCCTGTCATGTCTGCCAATATGGGCGCGCCGGAGACCAGATCCTCGTTGCGGTGGGTCTCGAAAATATGGGTAATCTCCAGACCTTCGGCGCGGGCCGTTTCGAGATAGATGTCGCAGTCCCGTCTCGGATCGATGACGGCCGCCTTACCGCCGGAACCGACCAGATAGGAAAGATGGGAGAGACCGGGTGTCTTGATTTTTTTGAGCAGCATATGTCCTCCTGACGTTGATCAACTTACCCGGAAAAGGCGATCGGGTTCCCTCGACAGAGGGTCGGCAGGCATGGTTTTGCCATGCCAGCACCCGCTCCACCGGGAGATCAAAACCAGAAACGCACCCCGATCACATAATTGGTAACGCTCGGATCCTCGCCAGCCAGCCGCGCAAAGTCACGGCTGCCGCCCAGTTTCCATTCCTGCTCGATCCCGACATAGGGGGCAAATTCCGGCACGATCTCGTAGCGGAGCCGGAGTCCAAGTTCGATATTGTCGATTCCGGAGCCGATATCCAGTTCGGGAATCTCCTGAGCCGAGAGGTTGACCTCGGCGCGCGGTTGCAGGATCAGGCGCTGGCTGAGGCGCTGGTCATATTCGGCCTCGATCCGCGCGGTCAGATCACCCTTGCCGGACAGGAACGCCGCGGCGTCGATTTCAAACATATAGGGCATCAGGCCCTGGACCCCGATCACCGCATGGGTGCGCTTCGGGCCGGTGAGATCCTGCCGGACACCGGCCTGGAGGTCAAAAAAAGGCGCGATGGCGCGGCTGTAAAGCGCCTGTATTTCGGCCTGCTCGATCGCTTCGCCAAAAGCGCCTTCGCCCTCGCTCTTGAACCAGAATTTATTGATGTCGCCGCCATAATAGCCCTGGACATCCCAGAGATAGCCATCCTCGCCCGCGCGCGCGCGATATTCCAGCCGGTCACCCTGAAACCAGAAGAGCTGCATACCGCCATGCTCCTGATAGAGCGCCTCACGAGATGGGCGCATCGCCTCGGCCCCCAGACAGCGTCCGCCGCACTGGGTGGTCCGCTTGCCCCATTTGGTGGCGATGCCGGTTCGACCGCAGGCCGGGAATGACCCATCGCGCCATGATCCATCTGGCTATGGTCTACCTCGGACTCGGCCTCTGAAGCCGCAGGCATCCGGTGCGCGCTGTGGTCCATCTGACTGTGGTCTTGCGCCAACGCCGGCGGGGTGACGATCATCGCCGCAAGGCTTGCGGATAATAGCCGCATCACGCCGCTCCTTCGGGAAAGGCCACGCTGACCGTCTGCATCATCCCCGCGTGCATATGGTAGAGCAGATGGCAGTGAAAGGCCCAGTCACCCGGCTCGTCGGTGGTCACGTCAAAGGTTGCGCTGCTGCCCGGCTGGACGATCACTGTATGTTTTCTCGGCTGGTGATGGCCCTGGCCGTTGACCAGTTCGAAAAACATGCCGTGCAGATGGATCGGGTGGGCCATCATCGTGTCGTTGACCAGCTTCACCCGAACCCGCTCGTCATGGCCGAAGCGGATCGGATCATCGCCCACCGCGCTGAACTTCTTGCCGTCGAACGACCACATATAGCGCTCCATATTGCCGGTCAGATGCAGTTCCATCTCGCGGTCCGGAGCGCGCTTGTGATGGTCCATCGCCAGCGATTTCAGCATTCGGTAATTGAGCGTCCTGTGCGGCACACCCTCCAGACCCAGCCCCGGATAGCCGGTACGGTCCTGCGGGTTCATCGATACCATATCGATGCCAGGCCCGACTTTGACGCTGGCGGGCAGCAGCGATGTATCCCGCATATTCATCCCGCCGCTCATATCCATCGCGCCCATATCATGCCCGTCATGCCCGCTGGCCGGCGAAGCTTCGGGCATCGCATGCCCCATGGCGGCATGATCCATCTGGCTGTGATCCATCGCTGGACCGGCTTTGTCCCCGGAACCGCCATGGTCCATGCCCCCATGCCCCATATCAACCATCGACAGCAAAGGCGGATCGCGCAGGGCAGGGAAGGTGGCCTTGCGTCCGGGCTGCGAGGTCAGCGTTGCCTGCGCCATGCCGCTGCGATCCATGCTTTCCGCTGCGATCGCAAAGGCACCCGCCGCGTTCGGCGTGACGATCACGTCATAAGTTTCGGCCACCCCGATCTGCAACTCGTCGACTGCGACCGGCTGCACATTCTGGCCATCTGCCTGCACCACCGTCATCGGCAGGCCGGGCAATCGCACGTTAAAGAACGTCATCGCGCTGCCATTGATGATCCGCAGCCGGACCCGCTCGCCCGGGCGATAGGGCAGTTCCAGCCCGTCCTCCGGCCCGTGACCGTTGATCAGATAAGTGTAGGTCGGCGCAGAAACATCGGCGATATCGGTCGGCATCATCCGCATCCTGCCCCACATCCGCCGCTGTTCGGCGCTCAGCGGATAATCGTCGCTCGCGCTGGTCTTCTGTCGGCTGAAATAGCCCTCGGAGACCTTCAGCTTCTTCATGATCGCATGCGGGTGCATCGGCGTGAATTCGCTGAGCAATATGATATGCTCGCGGTCGTAGGCGACCGGATCAGGGCCGGCCGGATCGATGATGATCGGGCCATAATGGCCCATCTGTTCCTGCAGCCCGCTATGGCTGTGCCACCAGTAAGTGCCCGACTGGCGCAGCCTCAGCGGCACATCGAACCGCGCACCGGGCTTGATTCCGGGAAAGCTGATCCCCGGTACGCCGTCAAACTGGAACGGCAGCAGCAGGCCATGCCAGTGCACCGAACTGTCGACATCCAGCATATTGTGCACCGACAAGGTCACATCCTCGCCCTCCTTCAGCCGGATCAGCGGCCCCGGCACCGTGCCGTTGACCGCAATCGCATGGCCGGAGCGCCCGCCGGTAGCAAAGCGGCCATCGGCAATGTGCAGATCGATTTTCGGGCCCGAAAGCTCGTGGATGCCCTTGCCCACGGCAGCCCCGCCATGGCGGCCCATATTGCCCGTAGCCCAGGCGGGCATGGGCAGGGCGGCAGCGCCGGAGAGCGCGGCCAGGCTGGTGATCATCCGGCGGCGGGAAAGGGAGAGATTGCTTTTTGTCATGGGAAATTCTATATACCCCCTATAGGTATATGACAAGACTCGATGCCTCGGGAAATATCGTGGCTGGCTTTGGCCGCACAACAGGGTGAAGTCGAAGGATTTGCGGAACAACGCGGCCGTTCATGCGTCATTGTAATAGCGGCTTGTGCAACAAGGAAAGGAGCGCACGGACGATGTCGAAATATACCAGATTAATCGTGATGATCGCCACCTCGACGCTGGTGATGTTCGGCCTGATGTATCTCAATACCTACGCGCTGGATCACGTGCATTTCAGTGAAACGCGGACCTGGATGGCGCTCTACATGGGCGGCGCGATGGCCATCGTCATGCTGCTGTTCATGCTCGGCATGTATGACGACAAAAGGAAGAATGCGCTGATTCTGGGCGGAGCCGCGATCCTCTTTGCCGGCTCGCTCTATCTCGTCCGCTCGCAGGACACGATCTCCGACCTGGCCTGGCAGAACGCGATGATCCCCCATCACAGCATCGCCATCCTGACCAGCGAGCGCGCCCATATTGAAGACCGGCGCGTGCGCGATCTGGCCGATACTATCATCAGGGCCCAGCGCCGCGAGATCAAGGAAATGCAATGGCTGATCCGCGATATCGAGGCAAATGGCAAGGCGACGACCGAGGCCGAAGCGATCGCCCGGCCGGTGCCGGATTTTGAGGGTGAAATATGAACAAGACAGCAAAATTATATCGCATGGTGATGGAGCAGCATATCTGTCCTTATGGGCTGAAATCGAAATATCTGCTGGAACGACAAGGCTTCACCGTCGAGGACCATCATCTGACCACGCGCGCGGAAACCGATGCGTTCAAGGCCGAACATGATGTGGCCACCACGCCACAGACCTTCATCGATGGCGAGCGCGTGGGTGGCTATGACCAGTTGCGGGTCGCGCTTGGCAAGGACAAGCCGGAGGACGAGCGCAGCGACACCAGCTACCAGCCGGTCATAGCCTTGTTCGCGATGACCTTCCTGATGGCACTCGCGGCCGCCTTTGTCGCAACCGGTGACGGGTTTTCGATCCGCACCGTCGAATGGTTTGTCGCCTTCTCGATGTGCGGTCTCGCCTATCTGAAATTGCGCGATATCGAGAGCTTTTCGACCATGTTCCTGAACTATGACCTGCTCGCGCGGCGCTGGGTGCGCTATTCCTATCTCTATCCGTTCGGCGAGGCACTGGCCGGCGTGCTGATGATCGCCGGTGTGGCGCTGTGGCTGGCCATTCCGGTGGCTTTGTTCATCGGTACGATCGGTGCGGTCTCGGTCTTCTACGCCGTCTATATCCAGAAGCGCGAGCTGAAATGTGCCTGCGTCGGCGGCGACAGCAATGTGCCGCTCGGCTTTATCTCGCTGACCGAGAATATTTTCATGATCGGCATGGCGCTTTGGATGGGCTACAAGCTATGGATGGCCTGACCGCCGGGAGAAGACTGAGACAATGGCAAAAGACGATATCACCGCGAAACTGAACCGGCTCCACCGGATCGAGGGGCAGGTCCGTGGAATCGCCAAGATGGTCGAGGAAGACCGCTATTGCATGGACATATTGCACCAGATGCAGGCGGTAAAATCCGCGCTCGCCAAGGTCGAGAGCCAGATCCTCAAGGATCACGCCGCCTGCTGCGTCAGCGAGGCGATTGCCACCGGCGACCCCGAAGAACAGCGCGAGAAATTCGACGAACTGGTCGACCTGTTTGAAAAGATGAAGCGGTAAGAGGCGGGCAACCGACTGGCGCACGCGGCCGCTAGTTCACTCTGCAATCTCCGGCTTGATCCGGTAAATCACCGTATCCCCGACGCCTTTCAGCGCGATGCTTTCGGGCGCGTCAAATTCATGCGCGCCGGTGCATTGGAAATAGGTAGCGGCAGACACGGCGATCCCGTTCGGCTCGGCCGCGCTTTCGATCCGGCTGGCGATATTCATCGTGTCGCCCCAATAGTCATAGGCCAGCCGGCTGGTGCCGACCACGCCGCCGACCACCGGACCGCTATGGATGCCGACCCGCAGCTGAATGTCGATCCCGCCCTCTTTGGCCCGGCTTTGCATTGCCGCGATCACATCCTTGGCGAAGCTGACCGCGTCCTTTGCGCCCGGTCCGTTGGAAGCCGTGCCGCCCGATACCGCCAGATAGCAATCACCAATGGTCTTCACTTTCTCGATGCCATAGCGGGAGGCGCATTGATCGGCGATCAGGAAAAACCCGTTCAGCTGCTCGACCAGATGGCCCGGGGAAAGCTGTTTGGAAAGTTTCGAGAAGTCGACAATATCGATGAAGACCACCGAGATATCGGAGAAGGAATCGGCCACCACTTCGCCGGCGCGCAGGCGTTTGGCGACCGCCTGCGGCAGGACATTGTAGAGCAGCTTCTCGGTCTTCTTGCGTTCCTGGTTCAGCTCCTGGCGGGCGACATACATGGCCCGCGCCCGGCGGTCGGCTTCCCAGTTGGTGAATATCGCAAACAGCAGGAAAAAGCTGATGTTGACGATGGTGTGATACATTTCGTCAAAGTCGATGCCATGGGTGTCCATATAGACGATGAACACGCCCAGCGTGCCGATCGCCCAGATCATGAAGAGCCGCACATTGGCGACAAAGGCGACGCTGGCGATGAAATAGATCAGGCCAAAGAAGACCACGGCAATCTTGGTGATATCCAGATCATTGGCAGCGGTGGTGCGCACCAGGACGGTCATCAGCACCGCCGCGGCGATGGTCATCGCAACGAATGGCAGGATATCGAGCCAGCACCATTCGACATAACGGGGGCTGGTCGTTGCAAATATCGCGAGGGCAAAAAAGCCGACAATCGCCATCGTGGTGATGTTGAACGTCGCGAAGGCCTGGTTCGACGAAAATACCGGGGTCAGCATGAAGAAACCGAGGAAAATCAGCGGCCCGAGAATGAGCACCGCCCGGGTCGCCTTGAGCCGGGACGTGCGCTCATCCTGCACATATGTCCGCTCGTTTTCGTCTTCGGCAAAATGATTGATAAAGGCCATGAATATCCCCCCCGGAAAGCCCGCATTCCGGCCCTTCAATCAGAGGGTTATAGGGTGGTACTATTAACCAGTGGTTTTTTTGGAGCAATTGTTTCCCGGGAGGGCAGGGCGGAGGGGAGCCAATTCCGCTTTAAGCAAGAAAGCGGACATTACGCATACGGATACTGAATGGCGGCTAACGCCCCCAGATGCGGACATTCAGGTTTAGCACCTCCAATATAACCAGCGCTGAAACTGAAGCGCACATGCCCACAGCAGCAAAAGCGCGAACGCGATAAAAACAAAATACATCGCGACGGCAGCGCCGAAATGCCAAGAAGGTTCTGATCGAAATACGTTTATGTCGAACCAGCTTGAGACTTGTAGAGACTGCCCGCGAAAGCCGCGAATTATGCGCAAACTCCAACTTATAATCTGAAAAAGCAGAAGGGGAGTCGCCGCAATAGCCCAAAACATTTCCCCCCGGCTAGGTGAACCTTCATTTTCCAATTCAGTTTCCGAATGCCAAAGCATGATTTGATGCTAAGCGAGGTGCAGTCGCAAGACAATATCTAATGACCGCTTTCCACCCAATTGTTGCCGGCAAAAGCGACCAAAGGCGATGTCCGCTTTTGCGTTCATCACGGTTTAATGACTTTCTGTTCCCGCTGTCTGGCACCGATTGACCTGTTTTGCAGCGAACGCGGCCTTCGGGGAAAGCGGGTGGCGTCATGGCATGTCGGCATTGCACATGGGTCTTTCCTACACCCAGCCCCATCGATTATCCTTGCCCTGGCTCTTTGACAATTTGGACAAGATCATGACGATACCGCTCTCGCACCTGGACCAGGAGGATCAGAATAGCCGCGCCGTACACCCGGTGCCATGGTGGCGGAGAGAAAAGACCGGAACACTGAGGCTTTCGGGAGAAGGTTACAGAAAATAAAAGGGCGCGTTTGTGTAAAGTTTAATTGTGAGAGCGGTTGGGGTGAGTTCGTGGCGCCCAAGTCCTTCGACAGGCTCAGGACGAACGGGGTTTCTTTGATGGGCTCGCACGAAGACACCAAGGCACAAAGGATATTAGGAAGGCATGATAAGCCTTTGTGACTTTGTGGCTTTGTGTGAGAAAAATTGGATTGTGCCGCTGGTCACGAAAAACCGGTCTTGGCCCGAACTTTGACGAACTTTGGGATCGCTGAAGGCAAAAACCCGCTCGGGTCGAGCATAGTCGGGAAGCCTTGCGCCATGTGTCTCGACTACGCTCGACACGAACGGACCAAGGGGCACTCGTCATCCTGAACTTGTTTCAGGACCCCTTGAGATTGCGCACCGCCGCCCGAGGTCCTGAAACAAGTTCAGGATGACGAAGCGGTCCAGCTTGCTCGCGGCAAGCCCTTCGACAGGCTCAGGGCGAACGGCATTTACAGACGCCCTATTCCGCCGGGAACCAGCGTCCCTCGAAGATCACGCCCTGCACCTCGACTTCGCGCAGTTTGGCCGCACCGCCGACATAGGGATCACGGTCGAGCACGGTGAAATCGGCTTTCTTGCCGGTGGCAATGCTGCCGACCATCGCGTCGAGGCCGATGACCTGCGCCGCTTCGACCGTGATCGCGCGCAAGGCCTTGTCGAGCGACAGCCGTTCCTCCGGCGCCTTGACATTGCCGTCGAGGGTGATCCGGTTGCTCGCCACCCAGGCGAGATAGAGCGGATCGATCGGCGCCATGTTGAAGTCGCTGTGCAGGCCGAGCGGCACGCCCTTGCGCTCGAGCGAACCGAGCCGGCTCATCTGCGCGGCGCGGTCGGGGCCCATGCCGGTCTTGGCATAGGCATCGCCGAGGATGCGGATATAATTGGGCTGGGCGGAGACATAGAGACCCATTTCGCCGATCCGCCGGTTCTGCGCCTCGGTTGAATAGCCGAGATGCTCCATGATGATGTTCTGGCCGTTGCGGACGGCGAGCTGCTCGGTGATGTCGAGCACGACATCAAGCCCCTTGTCGCCGTTGACATGGGTGTGCAGATTCCAGCCGGCGTCCCACAAACGCTCGGTCTGCTTGAGCAATTCGTCCGGTTCGGTCAGCCATTTGCCCTCGTGACCGTCGCTGTAACCGGGCGGGTTCATCTGCATATATTGGGCAAAAAAGGCACCGTCGGCGAACAGCTTCACCCGGTTGGAGAAGAAGAATTTGGGGCTATCATATCTGGCTTTCATGTCCTTCAGCCAGACATTGGGATCGCCGGTGACCAGCGGCGCAACGGGAATCGCCAGGATCCGCGATGGCGTGGTCGGCTGGTCGTAGAGGCTCTTGAACAGAGCCGACTCCATTGCCGGTCCGCCGAAGCCACCGAAGGCCAGATCGGCGCTGGTGGTGACGCCATTTTCGAGCATCATCTGGCGCATATCGGCCAGGCCCTGCTGCACCTTGGCCGGCGAGAAGAGATAGGGGCGGAGCATCTCGATGCCGTTGAACAGGGCGGTTTCGTGGATGATGCCGCTGGCGAAATCGGCGTGGCCGGGATCGATATCGGGCTTGCTGAACGCGGCGGTGAAGGCCGCTTCGTCGCCGATGCCTAGCAGGGTCAGCGCCTTGCTGTTGGCGATGATCTCGTGGAAGCTGCGCTGCCAGATCACCACCGGCCGCTCGGGCGCGATCCGGTCGAGTGCGGCGCGGTCCATTTCGCCGTGAAACAGCTTGTGATGGCCCCAGGTGATGAACAGGGCGTCTTCGCTCTTCGCCATTTCCTCGCGCAGGCGCTCTTCATATTGTGCCTTGCCGCGCGCCGCCGGATAGGTCTTGCCGGGCAGGTCCCATGGCTCGGGGCTGATGAACGGGATCGGCAGCATCATGATGGTCTGCATCGGATGGACATGCGGCTCGACAAAGCCGGGCATCAGGATCTGGCTGGCAAAGCGCCGGTCGACGGTGACCTCGCGATTGCTCGTCCATGCTTCCAGATCTTCCAGAGTCTGGCCAAGCCCAAGGATGATCCCGTCGGCGGTGGCGACATAGCGGGCCTCGGGATAGCCTGGCTCCATGGTCAGGATTTTGCTGGCCTCGAAGATGGTGACTGCGGGATAGGGGAGGGCAGCGGCGGTCTCCTCGGCCTGCGCGCCATTTGCCCATAGCAATGTCAGCGCCGCCCCGATGGACGATAGAAATTTCCGCATGTCTCTCTCCCTGTTGCGGAAGTGACTATGCGCTCGGGCTCGCCTTGGCAACCGTCAGCCTGCTCGCCTTGACATGCTCGCGCCAGGCGATGAACAGGCCGGAGCCGATAATGATCGGTGCGCCCAGCCAGATCGACAGACCGGGATATTGGTCGAAGATAACGATGCCGAAGAAGCTGGCCCAGATCAGCGCGCTATAGTCCATCGGCACGATCGTCGAAACCGGCGCAAAGCGCAGCGACTGGGTGACACCCAGCTGGCCCAGTGCGCCGAATATCCCGATGCCAAGCAGATAGGCCCAGGTTCTTGCATCATGGCCGCCGCCGTAGATGAAGGCGCAGATGGTCAGCGCGGGCAGGGTGTAGACCGAGAACCAGAAGATCGTGACAACGCTGGTTTCGGTGCGGCCGAGCATGCGGATCACCATGGTGACCGCCGCCGTGACCAAAGCGCCGCCAAGGGCAACGGCAGCGCCGAAGGCGGGGATCAGCGATCCGCCCGGCCGGATGACGATCAGCACGCCGACAAAGCCGATCAGAATCGCCGACCAGCGCCTTATCCCGACCTTCTCCCGCAGGAATATTGCGGCGAACAAGGTGGCGAAAATCGGAACCGTGAAGCTGATCGTTGTGGCATCGGCCAGCGGCAGCAGGGTCATCGCCCAGAAATTGAGGCCCATGGCAAAAATGCCGAGGGTGGAGCGCAGGATATGAAGCCTGTGCTTGCTCGAGACAATCGATGGCCAGCCTTCCCGGCTGCGCATGATCAGAAAGCAGATCAGCGGCATGGCGATCAGCTGGCGGTAGAACAGGCTTTCGGTGACATGCACGCCTTGCTCGCCCGCCAGTTTGACAAATGCAAACATGACCGCGAGCGAAAGCATCGCCGCCAGCCGCGTCAGGATTCCTGCCATCGGCCGGTTCTGACCGGCAGCACCGTCGTTGCTCATGCAATATTGCCATAAAAGATAGGGGAAGGGCGGTTGTGCATTCTTACGCTAAATAGCATATAGCCCGCAAAAGCAATCAGGAGTCTTTCAATGCGCACTGTTACCCATGTCTTGGCTTCCGGAGGAAACGCAGCAGCGGTCCGCCAGAGCGATATTTTCGATCCCAATAACGGCGGCATCCAGGGTAAGGTGGACCTCGGCGATGCAGCAGTGCTCGACAAGGCGGTCGATGCGGCTCTCGCGGCGCAGCCGGCCTGGGCAGCCACCAACCCGCAGCGGCGGGCGCGGGTGATGTTCAAGTTCAAGGAACTGGTCGAGGCCAATATGGACGAGCTCGCCCATATGCTCTCGATCGAGCATGGCAAGGTGATCGCGGACTCCAAGGGCGATATCCAGCGTGGTCTGGAAGTCATCGAATTCTGCTGCGGCATCCCGCATGTCCTGAAGGGCGAATATACCCAGGGCGCAGGTCCCGGCATCGACGTTTACTCTATGCGCCAGCCGATCGGCATCGGCGCCGGCATCACCCCTTTCAACTTCCCGGCGATGATCCCGATGTGGATGTTCGGCCCGGCGATTGCGACCGGCAACGCGTTCATCCTGAAACCGTCCGAACGTGATCCGTCGGTTCCGGTGCGGCTGACCGAACTGATGCTCGAAGCGGGTCTTCCGGAAGGCATTTTGCAATGTCTGCACGGCGACAAGGAAATGGTCGATGCCATTCTCGATCATCCGGCCATTGGCGGCGTCAGCTTCGTCGGATCTTCCGACATCGCCCATTATGTCTACCAGCGCGGTGTTGCTGCGGGCAAGCGCGTCCAGGCCATGGGTGGCGCGAAAAACCACGGCATCGTGCTGCCGGACGCGGATCTCGATCAGGTCGTGAACGATCTGTCCGGCGCTGCCTTCGGCTCGGCCGGCGAACGCTGTATGGCGCTGCCGGTGGTTGTACCGGTGGGCGAAGACACCGCCGACCGTCTGCGCGAAAAAATGATCCCGGCAATGGAAGCCTTGCGTGTCGGCGTTTCGACCGACGAGGAAGCCCATTATGGTCCGGTCGTCAATCCGGCTCACAAGCAGCGGGTCGAGAACTGGATCCAGACCGGCGTTGACGAAGGCGCCGAACTGGTCGTCGACGGCCGCGGCTTCTCGTTGCAGGGGCACGAAGACGGCTGTTTCATCGGCCCGTCCTTGTTCGACCGTGTCACCCCGGACATGGAAAGCTACAAGGAAGAAATTTTCGGTCCCGTGCTGCAGATCGTCCGTGCCAAGAATTTCGAGGAAGCGCTCGCGCTGCCAAGCCAGCACCAATATGGCAATGGCGTCGCGATCTTCACCCGCAACGGCCACGCCGCGCGTGAATTTGCCAGCCGCGTCAATGTCGGCATGGTCGGCATCAACGTGCCGATCCCGGTACCGGTTGCCTATCACAGCTTCGGCGGCTGGAAGCGGTCGGCCTTCGGCGACACGAACCAGCACGGCATGGAAGGCGTGAAATTCTGGACCAAGGTCAAGACCATCACCCAGCGCTGGCCTGATGGCACGGCGGATGGCGGCAACAAGGATGCCTTCGTCATCCCGACAATGGGGTAAAGGCCGGGTAAGGCTTGCCGGCGACAGAGTTCCAAATCAGGACAAGCCGCCCGAAACGCTGGAAATTCCGGCAATTCGGGCGGACATGCCGTTCATGACCATTCCCTCGATCCCGGTGCCGCTTTGCTAGCTCTGGCGCCCAGGCTCTTCCTGCCGTCGGTGCTGCTGGCGATCATTCTGTTCGGTTTCTGGAAACCGGCGAACGAGGCAGGTGCAATAATGGTTCTGCCCGCGCCGGTCGCGGCATCGGACAAGCGCATCGCCTTCAGTTTCGATGACGCCCCGCGCGGCGGCGGTGCCTTTCTCGATCCCGACGAACGCCCGAAATTGCTGATCGAGGCGTTGCAGACTGCCGGCATCGACCAGGCTGCCTTCTTCATCAACACCGGCCGGATCACCGCCGATGACAATGATGCCGCCGATATCGCGGCCTATGCCGGGGCAGGGCATGTCCTTGCCAATCATACCGCCCGGCACAGCAAGCTGTCGTCCGTTTCGGTCGAGACCTTTCTCGCCGATATCGATGCGGCGGAAGCGTGGCTGAAAGACAAGCCCAATTACCGCCCCTGGTTCCGCTTTCCGTTTCTCGACGAGGGCAGGACGAACAGGGCCAAGCGCGACGCGGTGCGGGCCGGTCTCAAGCAGCGCGGCCTGATGAACGGCTATGTAACGGTCGACGCGTCGGACTGGTATCTTGAGGACATGGCGATCTCGGCGGCCAAAGCCGGCAAGCTGATGGACTGGAACGCGCTGCGCGACCTGTTTGTCGAATCCTATGTAGAATCGGCGGAGTTCTCAGACGAACTTGCGCGGCGGACGCTGGATCGGGCACCGGTACAGATGATTCTGCTGCACGAAACCGATCTCGCAGCGATGTTTGTCGATGATCTGGCGGCGGCGCTGAAAAAGCGGGGCTGGACCATTGTTTCCGCAGACGAAGCCTATCGCGATCCGATTGCCTATATGGAGCCTGATGTCGATTTCGCCGACGGCACCCGCACCCAGATGCTGGCGGCCGAGCGCAGTATCGGCAATCGCTGGTACGAACGCAATGATCAAAAAGTAGCAAAAAAGCTATTTGCCGAGCGGGTCCTGCACGACTAGACCCCGGTGCATGAACGCACCCCATTTCTCGCGCGATATCCCTGCGTCTGTGGTCTTGCCGACTGGCCCATCGGTCGCGGCACGATTAACCGGCCTTGCAAAATCGCCCTGCGGCCACATATTGCGGGGAACGCGAGGAGCAGGACCAACCGCCGCTTTTGTGGCAAGAGACAAGACATCGATATGACCCAATTTTCCCTGACCGAAGACCAGCTTGCCATTCAGGAAATGGCGCAGAAATTCACCGCCGATGCGATAACCCCGCACGCCGCCGAGTGGGACGAAAAGCATGTTTTTCCGCGCGACACGATCAAGCAGGCCGCCGAACTGGGCTTCGGCGGGATTTATGTCTCCGAGGAGTCGGGCGGCATTGGTCTGGGCCGGCTGGAATCGGCGATCATCATGGAAGCCATGGCTTATGGCTGTCCCTCGACCAGCGCCTTCATCTCGATCCACAATATGGCCAGCTGGATGATCGATACATTTGGCGCGCAGGCGGTGAAGGACAAATATCTGCCCGATCTCGTGCCGATGGAAAAAATCGCCAGCTACTGCCTGACCGAGGCGGGGGCGGGTTCTGACGCCGCCTCGCTGAAGACCAAGGCGGTGCGCGATGGTGACGATTATATCGTCAACGGTTCCAAGCAGTTTATCTCCGGTGGCGGCGAGAACGAGATTTATGTCACCATGACGCGCACATCCGATGATGGCGCCAAGGGCGTAACCTGCCTCGTCATCGAAAAAGACATGGAAGGCGTCAGCTTCGGCGCGCAGGAAAAGAAACTCGGCTGGCATTCGCAGCCGACAGCGCAGGTCAATTTCGACAATGTCCGTGTGCCTGTCGAAAACCGGGTCGGTGACGAGGGCGAGGGCTTTCGCATCGCGATGGCAGGACTCGACGGAGGACGGCTGAATATCGGTGCCTGCTCGCTCGGAGGGGCGCAACGCTGCCTCGACGAAGCCGTCGCCTATACCAAGGACCGCAAGCAGTTCGGCAAAGCGATCAGCGATTTTCAGAATACCCAGTTCACGCTTGCCGATATGGCCACCGATCTGGAAGCCTCGCGGGCCTTGCTCTATCTCGCTGCGGCGAAGGTGACCGAAGGCGCGCCGGACAAGACGAAATTCGCCGCCATGGCCAAAAGGCTGGCGACCGACAATGGCAGCAAGATTGTCAACGATGCGCTGCAACTCTTTGGCGGATATGGCTATTTGCAGGACTATCCGATCGAACGCTTCTGGCGCGATCTGCGGGTCCACAGTATTTTGGAAGGCACCAACCAGGTCATGCGGATGATCGTTTCGCGTGAACTGCTGCGGCAATAGGAATAATATGACAGAAGATCTGATTATCAAGAAAACCGGGCGGGTTGGCCATATCAGCCTGAACCGGCCCAAAGTGATCCACTCGCTCAACCTCAACATGTGTCTGGGTATGATCGACGCGTTGCAGGCATGGCGCGACGATGACGAAGTCGAAGCGGTGATCATCGACCATAGCGAAGGCCGGGGCTTTTGCGCCGGCGGCGATATCGCCATGCTACGCGCATCGGGCATGAAGGACGGCAAGGAAGGGCGGGAGTTTTTCTTCAAGGAATATCAGCTCAACCATCTGATGTTCGAATATCCCAAGCCGATCGTCGCTTTCATGAACGGCATAACTATGGGCGGCGGCGTCGGCATCTCGCAACCCGCCAAATATCGCGTGGCTACCGAATATACGCGCTTTGCCATGCCGGAGACGGGTATCGGCCTGTTCCCCGATGTCGGCGGTGGCTGGTATCTGTCGCGTCTTGAAGGCCGCCTTGGGCAGTTTCTCGCGCTGACCGGCGCGCGCCTCGACGGCGCCGAGTGCAAGGAAGTGGGGCTTGCCACCCATTATCTGGAATCGGACGCGCTGGAAGAAGCCAAGCAGCGAATTTCCGAAAAGCCCGACCGGATCGAAGGCATATTGGGACAATTGTCCGCCAACATACCCGAAGCGCGGATCGCCAAGAATCTCGACAAGATCGACAAGTTTTTCGCCTCAGATCGGTTCGAGGACATATTGGCAGCCCTCGAAGCCGACGACAGCGAATGGGCGGCCAAGGAACGCGATACGCTCGGCACCAAGAGCCCGCAAACCTGCAAGGTGGCCCTGCGCCAGCTGAAGGAAGGTGCGGCGATGGACAGTTTCGCCGACGAAATGCGCAACGAATATCGCATCGGCTATCACGTGCTGGTGATGCACGACTTTCTGGAAGGCGTGCGTGCCCTGATTGTCGACAAGGACAATGATCCGAAATGGAATCCGCCGACGCCGGAGGATGTGACCGACGAGTGGATCGATGCGATTTTCGCGCCCCTGCCAGCCAATGAAGAATGGAAGCCCCTATGACCTACGAAACAATTCTCACCGAGAAAAAGGGTGCAGTCACCCTGATTACCCTGAACCGGCCGAAAGCGCTCAACGCGCTGAACAGCCAGGTGCTGGATGAACTGATTGACGCCTTTGCCGCTTTTCAGGCCGACGACACGCAAAACTGCGCCGTCCTGACCGGTTCGGGCGACAAGGCTTTTGCCGCCGGTGCCGACATCAAGGAAATGTACGACAAGTCTGCGGCCGATTTCTATCTCGAGGATTTCTTCGCCAAGTGGACCAGCCATATCGTCAAGGCCACCCGCAAGCCGTGGATCGCCGCGGTCAACGGTTTCGCTCTCGGCGGTGGCTGCGAACTGGCGATGATGGCGGATATCATGATTGCCAGCGACAAGGCCAAATTCGGCCAGCCAGAAATCAAGCTCGGCGTGGCTCCAGGTATGGGCGGCTCTCAGCGACTGACCCGTGCAGTCGGTAAGGCTAAATCTATGGACATGTGCCTGACCGGCCGGATGATGGACGCGGAAGAAGCCGAGCGCTCCGGACTGGCAGCGCG
This sequence comes from Sphingorhabdus sp. SMR4y, assembly GCF_002218195.1. Taxonomy (GTDB): domain Bacteria; phylum Pseudomonadota; class Alphaproteobacteria; order Sphingomonadales; family Sphingomonadaceae; genus Parasphingorhabdus. The sequence continues at coordinate 146,243 of NZ_CP022336.1, forward strand.
TGTTGTGCCACATGACGAATTGCTCGACGAAGCGCTCAAATCGGCTGCGACCATCGCTTCCATGCCGCCGATGGCCATTCAGGTGAACAAAGAAATGGTCAATGCGGCGTTCGAGAATAATCTCGAACAGGGCCTGGTGCACGAGCGCCGTCTGTTCCAGATACTGACCGCCACAGAAGACAAGAAAGAAGGCATGGCTGCCTTTATCGAGAAGCGCGAAGGTCAATGGAAGGGACGCTAGGAATAGCAGTTTCTGACGCGCAAAGCTGTTTGGCCTTGTTTCGCTGACAATCACTGGAGACTAGAATGAAAATCGGATTTATCGGCCTTGGCAATATGGGTGGCGGCATGGCCGCCAATCTCGCAAAAGCGGGGCATGAGGTGCACGCCTTCGACCTGTCCGGCGAAGCGCTGGCAAAGGCAGGCGAGGCAGGCTGTCATCCGGTCAGCGACGCGGCACAGGCGGTTCAGAATATGGAAGCCGTGGTGACCATGCTCCCGGCTGGCACCCATGTCCGCAAGGTCTATGAATATGAAATCGTCATCAATGCCAACCCCGGTACTTTGGTGATCGACTGTTCGACCATCGATGTCGACAGCGCCCGCGACGTGGCGACCATGGCGGAGGCCAAGGGCCTCGTTCCTGTGGACGCTCCAGTTTCCGGCGGTATCGCGGCGGCCAATGGCGGCACCTTGACCTTCATGGTCGGCGGCAGCGACGAAGGCTTCAAGCGGGCCGAACCGATCCTGTCCGATATGGGCAAGGCAGTCATCCACGCCGGCGGCAATGGCGCCGGACAGGCAGCGAAAATCTGCAACAACATGCTGCTGGGTGCCTCGATGATCGCGACTTCCGAGACCTTCAAGATGGCCGAAAAACTGGGCCTCGACCTGCAGAATTTCTACGATATTTCGTCCAAGGCCTCCGGTCAGAACTGGTCCATGACCAGTTATTGCCCGGTCCCCGGTGTCGGGCCGCAAAGCCCGGCCGACAATGGCTACCAGGGCGGCTTTGCTGCCGCGCTGATGCTCAAGGATTTGCGTCTGGCGATGGAAGCGGCACAAAGCGCCGGCGCGGATGTACCAATGGGCGCAGAAGCGGCGAAACTCTACGAAAAATATGCCGAGGAACAGGGGCAGGGCGGTTCGGACTTCTCCGGCATCATCAACATGCTGGACAAGGGCTAGGCCCCCATGCCGCCGCTATGGATGGTGATTGGCGGTCTGGCCGGGGTCATTGCCGCGCTATCGGAGTTGGGCAACCGGCGCCGTAACAACCGTCGCGACATTGAAGATGTCGGTTTCATGCCGTGGCCGACAATCACCGCGCTGGCATTGCTGACCTTCGGCATATCCCTTGCCTTCGGCCTGGGGATATTGTCGACCTGACCCGTCTATGCCTAGAGGCAGGCTTCCAGGAACGGCTGGTCAAAGCCATATTGCCGCGCCTTGTCGAGCGTATAGGGACGAAGGCCCGATGACTGATATTCGCCGATGATCTTGCCGTCGGCATCCTCGTCAATATACTGATATTTGAACAGTTCCTGAGTGACGATAACATCGCCCTCCATGCCGATGACTTCGGTGATATTGGTCGTCCGGCGCGAACCGTCGCGCAGACGCTTCACCTGTACGATCAGATCGACCGATTCGGCGATCTGCCGGGAGATGGCCTCCTTCGGGATCTTGATGTCGCCCATCAGGATCATATTCTCCATACGGCCGAGACATTCGCGCGGGCTGTTGGCGTGAAGCGTACACATGGAGCCGTCATGGCCGGTGTTCATTGCAGCGAGCAGATCGAAACATTCCGCGCCACGAATCTCACCGAGGATGATCCGGTCGGGACGCATACGCAGGGCGTTCTTCACCAGATCGCCAATCGTGATCGCGCCTTCGCCCTCAAGGTTCGGCGGACGGGTTTCGAGCGGCAGCCAGTGGGGTTGCTGCAGACGAAGCTCGGCGGCATCCTCGATGGTCAGCACGCGTTCGCCGGGGTCGATCATTTTCGACATGGCGTTGAGCATGGTCGTCTTACCGGAACCCGTACCGCCCGAGATCACGACGTTAAAGCGGCAGGCACCGGCAATTTTGAGCGCGGTACACATGTCGTCGGACATGGAACCGAAGCCCTTCATCATGTCGAGAGTGATTGGCTTCTCGGAAAATTTACGAATCGAGATCGCGGTGCCCTTGAGGCTGAGCGGCGGCACGATCACGTTCACACGCGAACCGTCCTTCAGACGGGCGTCGGCAAGCGGTGTGGTCTGGTCGACGCGGCGGCCGACCTGGTTGACGATCCGCTGGGCGATCTGGAACAGATGTTCCTCGTCACGAAACTGGATCGGCGCAATTTCCAGCTTGCCCTTGATTTCGATGTAAGTCTGTTCCGGGCCGTTGACCATGATATCGGAGATATCCGGATTGCTCAGCAATTCCTCGAGCGGTCCAAAGCCGAGCAATTCATCGACCAGAACCTTTTCCAGCGCAAATTGCTCGCGCCGGTTCAGCGTCAGCTTGAGCTCGGTCAGCACTTCCATGATGATCGGGCGGAATTCTTCGGTCAGCTCTTCCTTGTTCAGGGTTGCGGCCGCCTCCGGGTCAACGCGCTCGAGCAGGCGCGGGAGCACCTGTTCCTTGATCTTGTGGACCGAGGCACCAAAGCCTTCATCCTTGTCGGTGGCCTCTGCCAGCGGTAGCGAGCGTTCAGAAAGCCGAGCCATCGCCTCGCTTTGCTCGGGGCTCGATGCTGCTGGTGTCTCTTCGGGGACAAGTGGCACCGTTTCCAGCGGGGGAAACTGGCTCCCACCCAGATTATCATCGCGTTTTTCGGAATCGGCCGGTTTCTTGCCGCCGCCGGTCATGGGCTTTGCAACGCCAAAGGACGGCTTCCCGCCTCCCAGTCCATTTTTCTTGCCAAATGCGCTCATGTTGTCCTGTCCGATATGTCTAATGTCACACGATCAATGCCCTCTTTCCCCGAAATTGGTTAATAAACTGGTAAATCCGATCGATTGCAGCGGGATAATTGCCGATGCAAATTTGTCACTTGTCCCGCACGGCACAGGGACTAAGCCGTTAACATGCAAAAGGAACATAGTCTTGACCGCTGAACATTCTCGGGAACGGGCGGCTGCCGCTGGGGGCATTACGCTGGCGCTGCTGGCCTTTGCCGGCTTTCCGCTCGGTGATGCCCTGATCAAGTCGATGGCCGGCGACTGGCCGGCGCCGGCCGTAGCGGCGCTCCGCTTTTCTATCGGCGCGCTCGCTCTGGCGCTGATCCTGTTCCTGCGGGAAGGCCGTCGCGGCTTTCAGGTCAGCCGCCCGTGGCTGCATGTCGCCCGCGGATTTGCGCTGTTTGTCGTGACGATCAGCTTCTTTTCCGCCATATATATCATGCCGCTGGCTGATGCGGTGGCGATATCCTTTGTCAATCCGATCCTGACCGCCTTGTTCTCCGGATGGTTCCTGAAAGAAAAAATGCCACCCCGGACATGGTTCGCGACCATCATTGCTTTTGCCGGGGTGCTAATCATGCTGCGTCCCAATGTTGCCGCCTTCGGCTGGGTGGCCATATTACCTCTGATCGCAGCCTTTGCGATGTCGACAATGCTGATCCTCAACCGCATGGTATCAACCCAGCGGTCGATCTTTGCAGCGCAATTCTATATTGCCTTCTGGGCCGCGATCTTCTTGATCCTTGCCGCATTGCTAGGCCATTGGCTGATCCCCGTCATGGCCGTCCCGGGCCCACCGGACTGGGACGTTATCCTGCGCTGCCTGTTGGTGGCGTTAACCGCGACAGGCTGCCATTTCCTTCTCTTCATGGCGACAGTGCGCACCACTGCTGCCGCGATCGCGCCGATTGTCTATATCCAGCTGCTGGTGGCAACGGCAATCAGCGTCTTTGTCTTTGGCGATCCGATCGACCGGACCGCGATGCTGGGCGGTTTGCTGATCATATTCAGCGGCTTGCTGCTTTGGCGCAGTTCGCGAAAGGTGACGACCGTGGTCGAGGCCTAGGCGACCGGGCCCACGGACCGGAACCGTAACAGAGCTTCAGGCGATACCCGCCAACCGGATTGTGTTTCCGGTACAATGGAGCCGGTCAAGCGCTCTCTATCCTGCCGTGATGATAATAGTCGACAATGGCATCTGCCGCATATTCGGCGCCGTTTTTTATATCGTCACCGAGGGCGTCGCTGGTCAGCTTCTTCTGTATTTCAATATATTGCGGATGTAGATCGCGCGCACGCGCCACGGCAGCAAAAATATCGGCCGGGTCTTCGATGACCTCGCCCATTTGCCAGAACAGATAATTGGGGTTGTCGCGCCAGTCTATCTTGTTGAAATTGAGAAATACGCACGGTCTGGGGCGGGCGGTGAACTCGTAGACCTGGCTGCTGACATCGCCAATGTAGATATCAGCCGCAACCGTATAGCTGTTGTCGAGCAGGCGGTCCGAGCAGGTGTCGATCAGAATGGAGCCGGTGCTGCGATTTTCCCATCTCTGACGGGCACTGGCGGACCGCCGGCGAAACATTTTGATATGGGGCGCCACGATCAGGTTGAACCTGTCCTGATTGGCAAATTGCTCCAGCATCGGCTCAATTGCCTGCCGCCAGGACGACTGCTTCCGGTCCTTGTGCGGATTATAGACGACGGTGGGCCGGTCTTGGTCGAAAAAGGCCTGCTGCCCCTCGCGCAGGCGCTCCGTGACATCGGTTTTCAGATAGCCGGTCGTCTTGATCGCGGCCGGTTGGCCAAGCCCCTGTTCCACGTAGCGCTCCGCTGTCTTGGTGCCGTGCGGCAGCAGCAGGTCAAATTCCGCGATACGGGGATGCCAGGCGACATCCCGGTCACCCGCCCCATGGCTCTTGAAGACGAACAATGGACGCTCCGATTTCCGTCGTTTCGCGAGCCAGGCGACCGTATTCTCGACCGAGACGATCACGTCATAGGACAGGAGTTCCGGCATGTTCGCGCGCATGACCTGGTTTTTTGCCATGCCAAGGATCCGGACCGACTGGATCAGCCAGCCCAGAACACCGCGTTTCAGGCGTTTCGCCGGAATAGGGTCGACTCCATTGGCATCGGCTATGCGCTGCAAATGTTCCGGTACAGTCGGGTCATTATAATAGGCGACCACATCACATCCATCCCGCTTGGCGAGCGCCAGAGCTATGGTGTAGCCGTGATAAGTTTGATACGCTTCTGCAATGAACAGGAAGGCAATTTTCATACAAATGGGTCCAGTATGTCCGGCGGGTTTTGCCGGGCATGATATTCTGTCGGTCGGATTGCAGGTGTGCTGTTGAATAACAAGATTTTTATCGGAGTGCGATCCTTTTTCGAATCCAACAGTTCGCTCAGCCGAGTCATCAAAAACCTGGGCTGGCTGCTCGCCGGCAAGGGATTTGGTGCGGTCCTCAGCCTGTTCTATCTCGCCTTGGCGACCAGATTGCTCGAACCGGCGGGTTTTGGATATTTCACGCTGATCCTGGTGACGGCACAGGTGGCTTCTGCCTTTGTCTCCTTTGAAAGCTGGCAACTGGTCATCCGCTTCGGCAGCCAGCTACAGGCCAGAAAGGCCGATGATGATATCAACCGGCTTGCCGCATTCTGCCTGTTGCTGGATATCGGCTCGGCCTTGCTCGGAATATTGCTGGTCACCGGCCTGATAGCGATTTTTGCACAGCAATTCGGCTGGCAGGATGAAATGATCCGGATGGCGATCCTGTTTGCGGTTGTCAGCCTGCTCAGTGTTCGGTCCTCGGCGATCGGGATATTACGCCTGTTTGACCGGTTTCGCGACGGAGCACTGGCCGCTGCGATGACGCCGCTGGCCCGATTTGGCGGGGCCTTGCTCGCCTGGTCGTTCTCACCCGACATCAGGGGCTTTCTGATCGCCTGGGCGGCGGCGGAGATACTCACTTGCATTGCCTATTGGGTGACTGTCCGGCTGGTCACACCCGTCCGGTTTGCCGGACTGCGATTCTCTGACATACTGGCGACCCCCAAAAGATTCTCGCAATTTTTCAGCTTTCTCTGGATCACCAATCTTGGCACCACCGTCCGTTCTGTCGCGCAGCAGGTGCCGTTACTGGTTGTCGGCTTCTTCGTCGGCCCAGCCGCCGCCGGTCTGTTCCGACTGGCCTATCAGTTAAAGGACGCGGTGGCGCGGCTGGCCGATATGCTGGGGCGGGCCGTTTATGCCGAGCTGAGCGCTGTGGATTCGCACGAGGGCGGTGAAGCCCGCAAGACGCTGTTCGCGCAGACCAGCCGGATATCTGCCGTCGGTTCCCTGTTGCTGGTGATAATTGCGCTTCTGCTCGGAAAGCCGGCGTTGCAGCTGATTGCCGGGGAAGCGTTCCTTCCGGCCTATCCGATTCTTCTCGTTCTGTCGCTGGCTGCCGCGGTCGAACTGTGGGGGGTCAATTTCGAGCCTAACTTGATGGCCGCTGGACGTCCGAAGGCAATACTCTGGATCCGCACCGCCGCCGTATCGGTCTTGCTGGCCCTGCTGGCGATCCTGATACCGGGGCAGGGCGGTCTCGGTGCGGCCTATGCGATACTGGCCTATAGCCTTCTGGCTAATCTGGCTTTGTGGATTTTTACCCGCTTTTCCGACCGATAGCGGGGGATATAGGGCTGGACTAGCTGACCGCTTCGGCCAGAACGGTCAGGCCCTTTTCATCAACCTGGGCAAAGCCGCCCTGCACGGAAATCGTTTCCGGCGTCGCGCCTTCGCTGGCATAGACCAGCAGGTCCGCATCGCGGATCGTCGACATCACGGGGGCGTGATCGGCGAGCACGCCCATATCACCCTCGGTACCGGGGACCACCACCATATAGACATCTTCCGACCGGACGAGCTTCTCTGGGGTTACGAGTTCGAAATGCAGGTTTGCCATATCTTTTCAATTCCTAGACCCTCTCCCTTGCGGGAGAGGGGTTTAATGCATCAGGCCGCTTCAGCCGCCATCTTCTTGCCTTTTTCGATCGCTTCCTCGATGCCGCCGACCATGTAGAAGGCGTTCTCTGGAAGGTGGTCATATTCGCCGTCGACAACCGCCTTGAACGATTTGATCGTATCTTCCAGATCAACGAACTTGCCTGGGATGCCGGTGAAGACTTCCGCAACGTGGAAGGGCTGCGACAGGAACTTCTGGATCTTGCGGGCACGCTGAACGACAAGCTTATCTTCTTCCGACAGCTCGTCCATGCCGAGAATGGCGATGATGTCCTGCAGCGATTTATACTTCTGCAGGGTTTCCTGAACAGCACGGGCCGTGTCATAATGTTCCTGGCCAACGACGCGGGGTTCGAGAACACGCGAGGTTGAATCGAGCGGGTCAACAGCCGGGTAGATGCCCAGCTCCGAAATCGCACGGTTCAAAACGGTGGTGGCGTCGAGGTGGGCAAAGGATGTTGCCGGTGCCGGGTCGGTCAAGTCATCGGCAGGAACATAAATGGCCTGAACCGATGTAATCGAGCCCTTGTTGGTCGACGTAATACGTTCCTGCAGCGCGCCCATGTCGGTCGACAGGGTCGGCTGATAGCCCACAGCCGAAGGAATACGGCCGAGCAGTGCGGACACTTCCGAACCAGCCTGGGTGAAGCGGAAGATATTGTCGATGAAGAACAGAACGTCCTGTCCTTCGACGTCACGGAAATATTCCGCCTGGGTCAGACCGGACAGAGCCACACGGGCACGGGCCCCTGGAGGCTCGTTCATCTGGCCGAAGACGAGAGCCACTTTGGACCCTTCGGACTGCGGGTTGCCATCGGCGTCCTTCGCGATAACATTGGCGTCGAGAAATTCGTGGTAGAGATCGTTACCTTCGCGGGTGCGCTCACCAACGCCGGCGAACACGGATGTACCGCCATGGCCCTTCGCGATATTGTTGATCAGTTCCTGGATAAGCACGGTCTTGCCAACGCCGGCGCCGCCGAACAGGCCGATCTTGCCGCCTTTCGCATAAGGTGCGAGCAGGTCGACCACTTTAATGCCGGTGACGAGAATTTCATTCTCGGTGGACTGGTCAACAAAGGCAGGCGCTTCCGCGTGAATAGGAGCGGTGGTCTTGTGACCGATCGGGCCGCGTTCGTCGATCGGCTCACCGACCACGTTCATGATCCGGCCGAGCGTTTCGGGACCAACAGGCATCTGGATCTGTGCACCGGTGTCGGTGACTTCCTGACCGCGGGTCAGACCCTCGGTGGCGTCCATGGCGATGGTACGAACCGTGTTTTCGCCGAGATGCTGGGCAACCTCGAGAACCAGACGGTTGCCGTTATTGTCGGTTTCCAGAGCCGAGAGAATTGCCGGGATCTCGCCATCAAAGGTTACGTCGACGACAGCGCCGATAACCTGTGAAATGCGGCCAATATTTTTGGTTTTTGCCATTTTTCCGTTTCCTTGCGTACGTGCTTTAGAGCGCTTCAGCGCCAGCGATAATTTCAATCAATTCGGTGGTAATCGCGGCCTGGCGGCTGCGGTTGTAAACAATCGTGAGGTTGTCGATCAGATCGCCGGCATTGCGGGTCGCATTGTCCATGGCGGTCATCGATGCACCCTGTTCAGACGCGTTATTCTCCAGCAGTGCGCCGAAAATCTGGGTGGTCAGATTGCGCGGCAGCAATTCGGCGAGAATTTCTTCCTCGTCCGGCTCATATTCAACGGCTCCGCCGGCTTCGGCCACCGCGCCGTCGGCGACAGCAATCGGGATGATCTGCTGGACCGTGGGCTCCTGCACCAGCGCGGACTTGAACTTGCCGTAGAAAAGATGGGCAACGTCAAACTGGCCTTCTTCGACCATCGTCGTCAGATCTTCTGTAATCGCCTTGGCCTCTTCAAAGCCGGGCGCTTTGACATTGGACGTGTCAAAATGCTTCAGAATCTGGCCGGGATAGAAGCGCTTGATGATCGGAATGCCCTTGCGGCCGACCATGTAGAACAGCACTTTATGGCCTTCTGAAATCAGACGCTCCGCCGTGACGCGCGCTTCCTTGACAATATTGGCATTGAAAGCGCCGCACAGGCCACGATCCGACGTGGCGACGACCAGCAAATGGGTGTCCCGCTTGCCGGTGCCTGCCAGCAGTTTCGACGAATTTTCGTCAATCGAAACCTTGGAGGCGAGGCCTGTCATCACCTTTTCCATCTGCTCGGCATAGGGACGCGCGGCTTCCGCTGCCATTTGCGCGCGACGCAATTTGGCAGCAGCCACCATCTTCTTGGCCTTGGTGATCTTCTGCGTCGATTTGACCGACGCGATCCGATCTTTCAGTTCTTTCAAACTAGCCATATTGGCTCCTTAATTCGTCCTGCCGGACAGCTCCGGCATCCCATCACTCCTGTTTCAGCAACAGGTGCGATCAGGCAAATGTTTTGCCGAAATCCACCAGCGCGGCTTCAAGAGCTGCCTTGGTATCATCCGCCAGGTCACCGCTTTCACGGATCGTTTTCAAGATATCGGCATGTTCGCTGCGCAGATGGGCCAGCATGGCTTCTTCGTAGCGGACAACATCGTCAACCGCGACGGGATCGAGATGCCCGTTGGTACCGGCATAGATCGAAGCGGTCTGCTCTTCGAAAGGAAGCGGCGAGAATTGTGCCTGTTTCAGAAGCTGGGTCAGGCGTTCACCACGAGCGAGCAATTTCTGGGTCGACGCGTCGAGGTCGGAACCGAATTGCGCGAAGGCCGCCATTTCACGATATTGTGCCAGATCGAGCTTGATCGAACCGGAAACCTTTTTCATCGCTTTCGTCTGTGCAGCCGAACCAACACGCGAAACCGACAGACCCACGTTAATCGCAGGACGGATGCCCTGGTTGAACAGGTCGGTTTCGAGGAAGATCTGGCCGTCGGTGATCGAAATCACGTTGGTCGGGATATAGGCCGAAACGTCGCCAGCCTGGGTTTCGATGATCGGCAATGCGGTCAGCGAGCCCGAACCATTGGCTTCGTTCATTTTCGCGGCACGTTCGAGCAAACGGCTGTGCAGATAGAAAACGTCACCAGGATAGGCTTCACGTCCTGGAGGACGACGCAGCAAAAGGGACATCTGGCGATAGGCCACAGCCTGTTTGGAGAGATCGTCATACACGATACAGGCGTGCATGCCGTTATCGCGGAAATATTCGCCCATCGTCACACCGGTATAAGGTGCGAGATACTGAAGCGGCGCAGGCTCCGAAGCGGTTGCCGCAACCACGATCGAATATTCCATTGCGCCATTTTCTTCGAGGCTCTTGACGATCTGTGCAACCGTCGAGCGCTTCTGGCCGACAGCAACATAGATGCAGTAAAGCTTCTTGCTTTCATCGTCGCCGGAATTGACAGTCTTCTGGTTGATGAACGTGTCGATCGCGACAGCGGTCTTGCCGGTCTGACGGTCACCAATGATCAGTTCGCGCTGGCCACGGCCAACTGGAACCAGAGCGTCGAGGGCCTTGAGGCCGGTCTGCACCGGTTCGTGAACCGATTTCCGCGGGATGATGCCCGGCGCCTTGACTTCCACCCGGCTCCGCTTCTTGGTTTTGATCGGGCCCTTGCCGTCAATCGGGTTGCCGAGGCCGTCAACCACGCGACCGAGCAATTCCTTGCCGATCGGAACGTCCACAATGGTGCCGGTCCGCTTGACGACGTCGCCTTCCTTGATTTCAGCGTCCGAGCCGAAGATCACGACACCGACATTGTCGGCTTCGAGGTTCAGCGCCATGCCCTGAATACCGTTGGCGAATTCAACCATCTCACCAGCCTGAACCTGATCGAGGCCGTGGATACGGGCAATACCGTCACCGACGGCGAGCACGGTTCCGACTTCGGAAACCTGGGCTTCATTGCCAAAATTGGCGATCTGGTCCTTGATGACCTTTGAAATTTCTGCGGCGCGAATATCCATGTTTATCTTCCTTTAGCCCTTCATGGCCTGCGATAGGGTGTTCAAACGGGTTTTAATCGAGCTGTCGATCATCTGGCTGCCGATCTTCACGACCAGCCCGCCCAGAATGGACGGATCGACTGCGGTGGAAACGCTAACATCGCTTCCCACACGTTTCTTGAGCTGCGCCTTGAGCGCATCAATCTGCTTGTCATCCAGAGGATGGGCCGAAGTCACTTCGGCGGTGATCTCGCCACGATGGCCAGAGGCCAATGTCGAGAAGGCGCGAATGACAGCCGGAATCTGGTCGAGCCGGCGATTGGCGGCCAGCACACCGAGAATATTGCTGGTCAGCTTTTCAAGACCGAGCTGCTTCGCGATTGCGGCAATGGCCTTGCCAGCGTCATCGCGTGTCAGAACCGGACTGTTTGTCAGTTCTTTCAGGTCGTCCGATTCGGCGAGGGCTTCACTCAATGTGTTGAGGCTTGCCTGCACCGCGTCGATGCTGTTATTTTCTTGTGCGAGAGCGAACAGAGCAGTGGCGTAACGCCCCGCTAAACTCGCTCTGATGCCGCTGGATTGATCCACGCGTTTGCTACTCCCTGACCGTTTATTGGTCTGAAAACCGTTCATGAAATGGTCCGCTTTCTGGCCGAAAATCCTGCGATTCCGCCCACGGATGCGCGGCGTCTAGCAACCATTTTGCTGCGAGGCAAGACGGCTTTGGGAATCATTTTTTTCGAAAGCCTAACCGGCAGTTTTTTGCGACTTTCATTGCCATGGATATAATATTTGGCTTTGAACGCAAGATACGGGAAGCCGATCCGTGCGGGAGGATTAAAAGCAGCAGCACAAGAGAGTGCTGGAGACATTCCATGATCTGCCAAATCACCGGATCCGGCCTGCATCCCGCTGAACTGCTTGATGGGCTGGTTGATGGGTTGGCACCGGTATATCTGCGCGCGCCGGTCGGCAAGAGAGCTTTTGCGGCCTGCAGGCCCGACATTCCATGCTGTATAACCGGGAAAGTGGGGGGCGCGATACGGAAAGCCGACAGTCTGCTATGCTGTGGCAAGTCGGGCCAGCCGATGGCCGTGCTGTTTGAACCGGATGCCAATATCTATATAGTCTCTCGCAACATGGCTCATGCATGCTTTCTTGCACGGGCGGAGGGGGTGCAATCGTGAGCCAGAATATCGTTGATGATACGCGCGCCTGGACCGCGGTACAGATGCGGGACCGCAGTTTTGACGGAAAATTCGTGACCGGTGTGCTGAGCACGGGCATCTATTGCCGCCCGTCCTGCGCCGCCCGGCATCCCAAACGGGAGAATGTGCGTTTCTTTGCCGGTCCAGAGCAGGCAGAGGCCGCCGGTCTCAGGGCCTGCCTGAGATGTCGCCCCAATGACGTGGCAAGGGATGAAGCGGCGCTAAAGCTGGTGATCGATGCTGTTCGCGCTGCGGAAACCACGCCCAGACTGGACGAACTGGCGGATCTGGCGGGCTATTCGCCGACCCATCTCCAGCGGATTTTCAAACGCGAGACCGGATTGTCGCCAGCCGCCTATGGCCGAGCCCTGCGATCCGAACGGTTCAAGAGTGCCCTGGATGGCGGCGCATCGGTAACCGAAGCCATTTACGATGCCGGCTATGGTTCGGCTTCACGATTTTACGAGGAACGCAAGATGGGCATGAAACCCGGAGTCTGGAAAAACGGCGGGGCAGGGGTGACGGTGCACTGGTCAATCATCGACACTTCGCTGGGCGCGATGATGGTGGCTGCGACCGACAAGGGCGTCTGCTGCCTGTCGTTCAACGAGGGCGAGGATGCGCTGCGCAAGCGTTTCCCGAAAGCGGACCTGCAGCAAGGCGGCGAAGCGTTCGCGGAATTGTTCGCGCAAGTGGTCGCACAGGTGGAAACGCCCGGCCGGCCGCACAATATCCCGCTTGATGTGCAGGGTACCGCCTTTCAGGAAGCGGTCTGGCGGGAACTGGGTAAAATTCCCGAAGGGGAAACCCGCAGCTACGCCGAAATCGCTGCGGCCATTGGCAAACCGAAAGCCGTCCGGGCCGTGGGCAGTGCCAATGGTGCCAATCATGTTGCCGTTCTGATCCCCTGTCACCGGGTGGTGCGCAGCGACGGGACGATGGGCGGTTATGCCTACGGGCTGGAGATAAAGGAAAGGCTGCTGGAAAAGGAGGCGCATTGAAACAGGACATGGCGGATTACGCTGCTCGTCCTGTGCCGGCTGATCCCTGACAGAGCAGCTTTTCGCGCGAACCCTATCGGCGGGAAAGCCTGACAGTGCAGTTGCTACTCGCCGCTTTCGGGCGCGATTGATCCGGCTTCCGGTCGGCATCGGCATCGACCGCCATCGGCAATGGCCTTCGGGCTAGTCACTCTTTCTGCACTCATAGACCAGCCGCTCGTTTGCCTGCGATGGCAAGACGGCCCGGATCGCTTTCACCATATCCTCGATATCGGCCAGCGCCTTGACATCGGTCGTGCAGGCCCGGTTGCCATATTGTGCTCTTATCTCCCGCGCCTTGGTCATCGCGTCCAGTCCCATTAGATAGCGTTCCTCGGTAAATTCCCTGCGATCCGGCTGGAAGCTGCTGATCGTGATCGTCTGCTCTTCATTGGGGACAAAGATGCGAGACCATTTGGCGCCGTCGCGGCCATATTGCGTGCGCCCGTTGACGCAGCCACCGTCGCCCCATTCGAGCGGCAGTTCATTCTCCTGGGACACGGTAATCCGGCTGCGCTGCGGATTGATCGTGCACTGATATTTCCCCGATGTGACAATGCTGGGCTGCTGCGGCTCTTTCTGTTCCGCATTGTCTTTCATCGCTGCGGCGACCCGGTCATCGATTTCGCTGAAGTCCGGCCGGGACAGGAAAATGATGACGGCCCCGAGCAGCAGCACTGCCGCACCTCCCGCTGCCGCAATTCCCGGATTGCGCTTTCCCTGCAACAGCAGGACGCCCGCACCGCCGGCCGCCAGCAGCGACAGCGCCAGCATCAGCGCCGCTATCGCGATCCGGTTTTCCCGTTCGGCGATGATATCCTGCGTGATGCCGGTGCGGAGTTCATTCTCCTGCCGTTCGCGTTTCTCTGCTTCCGCGGCCTTGGCCGCTGCCACCTGCGCCCGGGCCGCCGCTTCGCGCTGACGTTCCTGCTCGCTGATCTCGGCGGCAGAGCGGCACGGCGTTGCGGTCGAGCTCGCCTTGACCTCCGTCTTGCGCAGGAAGGTTAGGATCTCGCGCGCCGAAACGGCAAAGCCGAATTCCGCATCATTGCCATTGCTGATCGAACCGAAGCTGTTGACACCCAGCACCCGGCCACAATTGTCGATCAGCGGTCCGCCGCTGTTGCCCGATGCGATCGGTGCGGTGTGCAGGATCGTGTCAAACTGCTTGGTTGTCCGCCCGCCGGACACGGTGCCGGTGGTCTTGACCGGGGACATCGGGTTGATCAGGTCGTCGAGATCGAGCCCCTGCGCGCGGTCGACCGAACCGGGATAGCCGACCGCCACCACATCCGCGCCGTCGCTGACCGGACCGCCAAAGATCGTCATCGGCGGCAGGCGTCCTCCGTCGAGAACTTGGATAAGCGCCAGATCATTGCCCGGCGAATAAGCGATGATCTTGCCGCCATAGCTGGTCCCGCCCTGCGACGGGATGATACCGATCACCACGGAGGGTTCCTGCCGCGCAATCTCGACGACATGGGCGTTGGTGACGATCTTGTCCGGCGCCACCGCAAAACCGCTGCCATGGCCGACAAAGGCGACCTTGCTGCCGTCTTTCGCGGCCAGTACCACCCGGACGACGGAGCGGCTTGCGGCGCTGATATCGGCCGGATCGGCCTGGGCCGGGCCGGTGAACAATAGGGCCGAAACGAGAAAAATCAGGGCAAGGATGCGATTCATGGAGCGGCTTTCAATATCTGTGCTCCGCACGTGATGCGGAGCCCTGTGCGGCACTAGCGCTACCCAACCCAAAGCCTCGCATCAAGTGTGGAGCACAATGTGGTCAAACAAAACTGTAAGGATCGATATCCACGCCGACCCGTACCGCGCGCGGCCATTCCAGATGTTCGAGCCAGTCGCGCATGATATTCTGCAGATCGACCGAGCGCAAAGTATGGACCAGCAGCCGGTGCCGGTGCCTGCCGCGCAGCATCGCCAGCGGGGCCGGGGCCGGGCCGAAGACCGAGAATCCGTCCAGCTTCGGTGCCGTCTGGCCGATCAGCCGTGCGGTTTCCATCGCCTCGCTATTGTCCTCGGACGATACGATGATCGCGGCCCAGCGGGCGAAGGGCGGGGCCTGCGCCTGACGCCGGGATTCGATCTCGGCGGCGTAAAAGCCCTCCCGGTCGTTCTCGATCAGCGCCTGGATCACCGGCGCGTTCGGCATCCTTGTCTGGACATAGACCCGCCCCGGCTTTTCCGCCCGTCCGGCACGACCCGCGACCTGCGCGATCTGCTGGAAACTGCGCTCGGCGGCGCGCAAATCGCCGCCTTCCAGCCCGATATCCGCGTCGACCACGCCAACCAGCGTGAGATTGGGAAAATGATAGCCCTTGGTTACCAGCTGGGTGCCGACGACAATATCTATGGCGCCCGCTTCCATCTGCTGGACAAAATCGGCGGCCTTCTGCGGCGACCAGATCGTGTCGGACGTGACAATCGCTGTCCGTGCCTGGGGGAACAGCATCTTGACCTCGTCGCAAATCCGTTCGACCCCGGGACCGCAGGCGACCAGACTGTCCTCGTCGCCGCATTCCGGGCATTTTTCCGGGATCGGCATGACATGACCGCAATGGTGGCAGGCAAGGCGACGGGTCAGGCGATGTTCGACCATCCATGCGGTGCAATTGGGGCAGGCGATCCGGTGGCCGCAGGTCCGGCACAGGGTCAGCGGCGCAAAACCACGGCGGTTGAGGAACAGCAGCGACTGCTCGCCCCGCCCGAGATTCTCCTCGAGCGCGTCGACCAGCGTCGGCGCCAGCCAGTTGCCGCGCGGCGGCACATCTTCGGTGAGATCCAGCGCTTCGATATCGGGCATCGTCGCGCCGCCAAAACGCGCCGGCAGTTCGAGCAGTTCATAATTGCCCTGTTCCACCTGGTGGCGGGTCTCGATCGCCGGCGTGGCCGACGCCAGTATCACCGGTATCTTCTCGTACAGCCCGCGCATGACCGCGACATCGCGGGCATGATAGCGCACACCGTCTTCCTGTTTGAAACTGGTCTCGTGTGCCTCGTCGACAATGATCAGGCCGAGATTGGCATAAGGCAGGAACAAGGCCGAGCGCGCGCCGACGATGACCTTGGCGTTGCCCTCGGCTAGCGCCCGCCAGTTGCGCTTGCGCTCCGACTGCTTCATGCCACTGTGCCAGGCCAGCGGTTCAGCCCCGAACCGCGCCTCGAAGCGGTTGAGAAACGGTTCGGTCAGCGCAATTTCGGGCAGCAGCACCAGCACCTGCCTGTCCTGGCGCAGGGCTTCGGCAACCGCCTCGAAATAGACCTCGGTCTTGCCCGACCCGGTCACGCCGTCGAGCAGAAAGGGTTTAAACGCCGCCGCGCGCACCGCATCGATCAGGATATTGCTGACATCTCTCTGGTCATCGCTGAGATCAACCATGTCGAAATCGGGCGATGGCCGGGCGCTGACGGCAAAGGGCGAAACATCCTCCCGGTCGAAAACGCCCAGCTTTTCCAGCCCGCGGATCACGGCGATCGAGACGCCGGCCTTGTTGGCCAGCTCGCTGATCGTGCCTTGCACGCCGGCAAGCTTCTCCAGCGCCTGCTGTCGCTGCGGGGTTATCCGGTCCGGCACGCTGCCGTTCAGGCGATATTCGCTGATCGGTCGATTGTCGGCAAAGGCGGCGCCGCTCGACAGCACCATGCGCAGCACCGAAGCCGGCGAGGCAAAATAATAAGCGGCCGTCCACTCGATCAGCCGCCGCAAGGGTCCGCGCAGCGGCGGCACATCGCGGACCTCGAGCAGTGGCCGCAATTTCTTCGGGTCGATTTCCTCGACCGGAAAGCTTTCGGGCTCCCACACCACGCCGGGCAATTTGCGCGGCCCGAGCGGCGCCATCACGATCGACCCCGGCTCGACCCGCATGCCTTCGGGAACGCGATAATCCAGCGGACCAAGGGCAGCATTAAGCAGGAGTACACGAACGCGATTCATATTCATGCTATAGGCAGCTTATCATCATCCGTCATTCCTGCTTTGACGAATATCGGGACGAATATAGGAGAGTATAATGGACTATCATCGCAGATCGGTTCTCGGCTTCGGCGCTGCCGCGACATTGCTGGCGCTGCCCGGCTGTTCAAGCCTGCCGGGTCTGAGCCTGACCGAAGCCGTCAAACGGCTGCTCACCCTGTCGGCGCAGAATGCCTTTGCCGAACTGATGCAGCCCAATGGTTTCTTCGACAGCCAGGTGGCGCGCATTTCCGTTCCGGATTCGCTTGGCGGATCGCGCGTAACCAGCATTGCCACCGCTTTGCTGCGCTCGAAGCCGATTCAGGACCGGCTTTTGCTGCAGGTCAATCGCGCCGCGGAAAAGGGGGCGGAGCTCGCCGCCCCGATTGTCGCCGATACCATCCGCAACATGAGCATCGCCGACGCTGCCGCAATCATCAACGGCGGGCCGCGTGCCGCCACCAGCCTGCTGCAGCGGCAACTGGGCGATACGCTGGTCGACCGGATGCTGCCCGGCATTGGCAATGGCCTCAGGCTGTTCGACAATGAAATTATCAATCTGGTGCTGGCGCAAGCCACCAACGTCGATTTCTCCAGTATCAGCCGGGACGTGACCGCCAAGGCCAGTACCGCCATCTACCGTTCGATAGGGGCGCAGGAAGAAGCGATACGCGCCAATCCGCAGGCGACCAACGACCCGCTTCTGATGGCGGTTTTGGGAGTCGGAAAAGCCTTTTAGGGCGGTTTTATCCCGTATTGTTCCCCCAAATTATCCACAGCTTTCTGTCGGACAGGACAGGGCAACAGTTCCCCGGCTGGGGGAAAGCGGATAGGCAAAGCGCCAGTACCGCCCTATTCCTGTATCTGGAGCCAGACCGATGAAATTTTTCGTAGACACCGCCGACACCGCGGAAATCGCCGACCTCGCAGCGACCGGCATGGTCGACGGCGTCACCACCAATCCTTCGCTGATCAAGAAATCGGGTCGCGATATCATGGAAGTGACCAAGGAAATCTGCGGTTTGACCGATGGTCCGGTGTCGGCCGAAGTGGTCGCGCTCGATCATGACGCAATGATGAAAGAGGCCGAAGTGCTGCGCAAGATTGCAGACAATGTCTGCATCAAGGTGCCGCTGACCGTCGATGGTCTGAAGACCTGCAAGGCGCTGACAAGCGAAGGCACGATGGTCAACGTGACGCTCTGTTTCTCGGCCAATCAGGCGTTGCTCGCGGCCAAGGCCGGCGCCAGCTTCATCTCGCCGTTCGTAGGACGCCATGACGACAATGGCCTCGACGGCATGACGCTGATTGAGGACATCCGGCTGATCTACGACAATTACGCCTTTGACACCGAAATCCTCGTCGCCTCGATCCGGCACCCGATCCACGTGCTCGAATCCGCTCGCATCGGCGCCGATGTCGGCACCATGCCGCCAAACGTGGTCCGCGGCCTGTTCAAGCATGTGCTGACAGACAAGGGGCTCGAAGGCTTTCTGAAGGACTGGGAGTCGACCGGCCAGAATATCGGCTGAACCTGATGGGGGCCGGGCGTGTTTGGATTTTTCAGACGTAAGTCGCTGAAACTGCCGGTATGCGGAAATTGCGGTGAACCTCGCCCGCTCGTCCACACCGGAGAGGCCGGTGCGGACGATCTCTTGAAAAATTCAAAACTGTCGCGCGGTGACTATAGCGTGATTTGTCAGAAATGTGCGTCCTCTATCGGCGCGCGCTATGATTATCGCCCGGACTATTCGAGAGGCAGCGTGTCGCCGGGACGCGACAGTCTCTCAAACGGCGAACGGGACGATCCAGCCGAAACGTCGCCCGAAGCAATCCCGGCGGAAAACCTTGAACCCGGCACCGGCTATCATGCGGATGCGGAAGATAATTTTTATCTGGACGACGCGTCGCAGAGCGACGATCCCGATGCGTTCTATGAACCGGGCAATGGATATCACACGGACGACGAGATCAGGGAAGATGAGCAACGGGCCGGAAAACTGTCGGCCTTTCTGTCTGGCCCTTCCAGGGACCTTCCTCGTCCGTTTCGAAAGCCGCTTGTCGATTTAGCCGTATTTATCGGCATTTGTCTGGCCGCCTGGTTCTGGGTGGATCAACCAGCCGAACAGGACCCCACAGCGCAATATGATGCGCCTGCAACTTCACCCCTTCGGTCTCCGGAGGGCGGCGATTCTGCACTTCGCAGCGAGGCGATCATTCCCCCGGTGCCTGCCGGAAATCCGGGAGAATGGATCTCGTCCGGCGATTATCCGGTTGCCGCTTTGCGAGAGGAGCGAAGCGGTGCTGTCGAATTTCAACTCCGGATCAGCGAGACCGGCGACGTTACCGCCTGCGATATATTGGCATCAAGCGGCCATGCGGATCTCGATACGGCATCCTGCAGCGCATTAATGCGCCGCGCCCGGTTCAGCCCTGCAAAAAATGCCAGCGGTCAAGCGGTCCGCTCGTCCTACACCAACACGGTGCGCTGGCAGCTACCGTAATGACAGCGATCAGAACCCTCTGGGCGCCGGATCGACGACGGTGAAACTGCCGTTGCGGATTTCCTGCACTTCCAGAGCCCGCTCGGAGACGCCATCGGGCTTGAAGCGGAAGACGCCGTCCAGTCCGATGAAACCACCCTTGTCGGTGAGCTGATTGATCGGGAAGGGGTCGCCGACTTTCCAGTTGCGTGCAACCTTGACGGTCAGCAGCACCGAATCATAGCCGAGGCTCGACAACCGAAACGGAGCCTTGCCATAGCGGCTGCGATATTTGTCGGCATATTGCTTGTAGAGCGCATCGGAAACGCTGGCGAACCAGGCACCACGCATAGCCGGCGCGCCGGCGAGATTACTGCTCGTGTTCCACAGGTCGGTGCCAAGGATTTTCGCCGTACCGCTTGCATTCTTGCGGATATAGGGCGCGGCCTTGATCGCCATATTGCCGTTGTCGGCAAGCAGCACCGCTTCGAAATCGCCATTATCCGCAAGCTTCTTGGTGGCCGCTTCGATCGACTGGGAGTCGCGGTTGAACGTCTGGATCGAAACCACGGTGCCGCCGGCATCTTTCACGCTGCGCAGCAGACTTGAGGAAGCGCGCTGCCCATAAACCCCATTGGGCACCAGTGCGGCAAAGCGCTTCATGCCTTTGGATTTGGCATAGGTTACAACCCGGTTGATCGATTGGGCCGGGATATGGCCCAATATGAAGACATTATTGCCCGCTGCGCCGCTGTCGTTGGAAAAGCTGAGTATCGGCACGCCGGCAGGCCGGGCGATATTGGCAGTCGCGACTACATTGTCGCTGAGCAGCGGACCAATGATCAGCTTGTTGCCATCGCGAATGGCATTCCGGGCCGCTGCCGCTGCACCCTTGGCCGTGTCATAGCTGGTCATGCGGATATTCTCGGCGCGGGTGTCGAGCAGCGCCATGGTGGTGGCATTGGCGAGTGACTGGCCGACGCCGGCATTTTTTCCGGTCAGCGGGACAAGCAGAGCAATGCGGTGATGTTTCTGGTCCTCGGGCAGGCCTGCGGTGACCGGCGGCGGTGTCGGCGCGTCGGTCCGCACCGGCTCGGCGCCGCGCGGGACGACGGTAGAACAGCCGGCCAGCATCGCAACGGCGGAGAGACCCGCCCATTTCAAAATACCGCGCCGTCTGCTTTGATCTTGTCCTAGATGCATCTTGTCTGCCATGACCGTCATATGTCTGCTCCTGCCCAATCCGGTCTCTATATCGTCGCCACGCCTATCGGCAACCTCGGAGATTTGTCGCGCCGCGCCCAAGAGACGCTCGCTGCCGCCGATATCATCCTGGTCGAAGACACGAGAGTGACAGGCAAGCTTTTGAATCACATAGGTAAAAAGTCAAGGATGATGGTCTATAATGACCATAAGTCTGCCGCTGATCGTGAAGCTATTTTGGACGCGGTGCGATGTAAAATTGTCGCACTGGTCAGCGATGCCGGCACTCCGCTGATCTCCGATCCCGGCTACAAGCTGGTTCGGGACGCGCAGGCAGCCGGACTCCATGTCACGACGATCCCCGGCCCGAGCGCCGCGATCGCGGCCCTGACCCTCTCCGGTTTGCCCAGCGACCGCTTTCTTTTCGAAGGCTTTCTGCCAAGCAAAACCAAAGCGCGATGCGAATCCCTGGCGGCGCTACACTCTCTCAATGCTAGCCTGATCTTTTATGAAAACGGTTCGCGGCTGGGAGCGATGCTGGCCGACTCGCTCGCGGTGCTGGGGGACCGAAAGGCGGCAGTGGTCCGTGAAATCACCAAGCGTTTCGAGGAATCCGTGACCGGCCCGCTGGGTGAACTGGCTGACCGCTACGGTTCGGAAAAGCCGAAAGGCGAAATTGTGGTCATCATCGGCCCGCCCGGCGCGCCGGAAGCGGCCAGCGAAGCAGATATCGAGGCGGCGCTCCGCGAAGCGCTGGATCGCCTGCCGGCCTCGAAAGCCGCCGGCGAGGTCGCCCGTGCCTTCAACACCGACCGCAAGGCGCTTTACGAACTGGCCAACCGCTGGAAATCGGAAAAATGACGGTAGCGGAACCTCCTGCCGTTAGCCCTGCACCTGTCGAAGGGCGCTCTTGCGCGAGAGGTGCTTCGACAAGCTCAGCACGAACGGGACTTTTGGCTTCGCAAGCGGCATCAGAAATGAAAGCTTGCGTCCCCCACACCGTTCGTCCTGAGCCTGTCGAAGGACATGGCCGCGCGCAGGCTCAACCAGCGCCAAACCGGGCACAGACGACACCCTTCAGATGAAACGCGAGGCTGCCGAGAAACGCGGCCGCCAGGCCGAGAAGACCGCAGCCCGCTTCCTGCGCCTGAAAGGCTGGCGGATATTGGATGAGCGGGTGCGTACACCGCGCGGCGAGGTTGATCTGGTCGCCAAGCGCGGCGGGCTGGTTGCCTTTGTCGAGGTGAAGGCGCGCACCAGGCTGGAAGATCTGGAACAGGCGATCGATTTGAACCGGCTCCGGCGTGTCGCCGATGCGGTGGAAATCCTCTATCCGCGCTATTGCACCAAGGGGGAAGACGCCCGGATTGACGTGATCCTGATCGCCCCGAGACGGCTGCCGGTCCATCTGCCCAATGTCTGGCATGGATTTTGACGCGCCACGGAATGCAAAGCGTTCCGAAGCGTCAACCCCCGCGCAGGCGGGGGTCTCTGACCTCCAGCCGTTCGTCCTGAGCCTGTCGAAGGACGTCTATCGGACTTTCGGTGGTTTGACGGTCAAGATGCTTCGACAGGCTCGACACGAACGGTTAACCGATCGAACTTTCCCTTTACCGCAGTAAACAAAAACGCCCTTCGACAAGCTCAGGACGAACGGCTAGAAACGCATCTCTCCCGTTCGTCTCGAGCGAAGTCGAGAGACGACTGCCGCAATGCCAATGTGTCTCGACTAGGCTTGACACGAACGGTAAGCGGGTTCGAAAATATCTGAGGAATGCAAATGACCCTGAAAATCGCCGTACAGATGGACCCGATGGAGACCGTGAATATCGCGGGCGACAGCAGCTTCGCCCTGATGCTCTCCGCCCAGAAACGCGGGCATCAGATTTTCCACTATGACGTGAAGGGCCTGACCCTGCAGGCCAATGGCCGCCTGACCACGCCGGCCCATCCGGTAACAGTACAGCCGGTAAAAGGCGATCATTTCACCTTCGGCGATCCGGTAAAGCTCGATCTCGGCAGCGATGTCGATGTCGTGCTGATGCGTCAGGACCCGCCCTTCCACGTCGGCTATATCACCGCGACCCATTTGCTCGAGCGGATCGAGGGCGAGACGCTGGTCGTCAACAACCCCGTCTCCGTCCGCAACGCGCCGGAGAAGGTCTATGTGCTCGACTATGCGCAGTTCATGCCGCCGACCCTGATCACCCGCGACCTCGACGAAGTGCGCGCTTTCCAGAAGGAACATGGCGGCGTGGTGGTAAAGCCGCTGCACGGCAATGGCGGCAAGGCGATCTTTCTGGTGCCCGAAGACGGCAGCAATCTCAGCGCCCTGTTCGAGGTGTTCAACCAGACCTGGCCGGAACCCCACATGGTCCAGCCCTTTCTCCCCGAGGTGCATCAGGGCGACAAGCGCATCGTGCTGGTCGACGGCGAAGTTGCCGGTGCGATCAACCGCAAGCCGGGCGAAGGCGAATTCCGCAGCAACCTCGCGCAGGGCGGCTATGCCGAAGCCGCCGATCTGACCGAGCGTGAGAAGGAAATCTGCGCCGCCATGGGCCCCGACCTGAAACGGCTCGGCCTGATCTTCGTCGGTATCGACGTGATTGGTGGCAAATGGCTGACCGAGATCAACGTCACTTCGCCGACCGGCATTGTCGCGATCGACAATTTCAACGGCACCGATACCGCGGGCATGATTTGGGACGCAATCGAGCGGCGAATTGCCGAACAATAATAGGGCAGCAGGCCGCGCGCGATGAACAGCTGGGTAACCGATCTGATCGAGCAGGGCGGCTATTGGGCCATTGCCTTGCTGATGGCGCTGGAAAATATCTTCCCGCCAATCCCGTCCGAGCTGATCATGGGGCTCGGCGGCGTTGGCGTGGGGCAGGGGACATTTCATCCGGCCTGGCTGGTGCTGGTCGGCACGGTCGGTTCGCTGGCCGGCAATTATGTCTGGTTCATGGTCGGCCGCCACTGGAACGAGGATGATCTGCGCGCCTTCGTCCGCAAACATGGCCGCTGGCTGACGCTTGATGTCGACACGGTCAACCGGATCGACCGGATTTTCGACAATCACGGCCAGTGGGTGGTCTTTGTCGCCCGTTTCATCCCCAATATCCGCACGATGATCTCCGTGCCCGCCGGCCTGTTCGGCATGTCACACAAGCGCTTCATCCTCGCCACCAGCGCCGGCGCCGCGGTCTGGAACAGCGCTTTGGTCTATGCCGGCTATACGCTGCAACAGAATATCGACGATATCGGGCAATATCTGGGGCCGGTATCGCTGGGTGTGATCGGCATGCTGGTGGTGGTCTATATCTGGCGCATTATTTTCTGGCGACCGAAGGGGGATTGAAGCAGACTGGGCTTGTTGGGATGTTGTTGAAGGGCGGTGGGGGTGATGACGGAATCCACGAGAAAATTCGGGCGAGCAGATCATATATTGACGGCGAGCTTGCTGACGATCCTGTTCGGTATCACCTTGCTGCTATTTTACGGCGACCAGTGGGGGGTAAGCGATGCGGGCCTGGTTGCCTTGCTTGTCATCCCTGCAGCGCTTGGCGGTTTGATGGTCCAACTCGGCGACCCCAATGGCAGTAAGTCCATGCTCGGATGTATCGGCTTCGTTACTGTGGTGCTGGGGATCGCCTTTTTGTTGACTTCTGTGGCCAAAATAGAGGGCCTGATCTGTATCGCGATGATATTTCCTTTGTGGATTCCCGCAGCAGCGGTCGGAGCACTGATCAACCGGTGGAATGCCAGAGAAGCAAAGAAGCAAGGCAGGTCCCGGCTGATGTCCGTGGGCTGGGTCGTGCTCCCGATCGCGTTGCTGGCTGCCGAACAGATGGCACCGCCAGAATGGAACGATTGGGAAGTGTCTCGCGAAATCGAAATTGATGCCGGGACAAAGATTATCTGGCCGTTGCTGATCAATATTCCCGCTATCTCAGCCGATGAGGGGAAATTCAACCTGACCCAGGATATTTTGATGGTGCCTCGCCCAAGCGAAGCGAAAATTCAGCGGGAAAGTGCGGGACTGGTTCGCAAAGCGCAATGGGGCGAAAATATTCGATTTGATGAGGTGGTTTCAGATTTTCAGCAAGGAAAAGCCCTGAGTTGGAACTTTCGTTTTCCCGACGATTCTGTCCAGAAATATACCGATAAACATATTTCACCGGATGGCGACAAGCTGAAAATCATCTCGGGTCGCTACGCGCTCAAGCAAATCGGCCCTGATCGATCCAGGCTGGTTCTGACCACCCGCTACAAAATGCGCAGCCATATGGATTTTTATCTGGGCCTGTGGGGGGAACTGTTGCTTGGCGATGTCCAGGACAATGTCTTGCATATCATCAAGGAACGGGCCGAGAATTCGATCTAGGGGGCCTTGCCGTCATTGCGAGCGTAGCGAAGCAATCCAGTGCGGTACGCGCGGCTCTGGATTGCTTCGTTGCTCCGCTCGTCGCAATGACGGCCAAGAACCGTTTCCCTGCGCAGGCAGTGGTACCAAGATTGTGCTACCCCGCCCGCGGATGCGCGCTGTTATACACATCGAGCAAATGCGCCGCATCGACTGCGGTATAGACCTGCGTCGAACTCAGGCTCGCATGGCCCAGCAATTCCTGCAGGCTCCGCAAATCGGCGCCGCCGGCCAGCAGATGCGTCGCAAAGCTGTGGCGCAGGGCATGGGGCGTGGTGCTGTCGGCGATGCCGAGCCGGGTCCGCGCCTGCTGCACGACCCGGCGGATCATATTGGGCGACAGCGGACCGCCGCGCTGGCCACGGAACAGGGGCGATCCGCTGATATCATCATGTTTGCAGCGCGCGAAGTCGGCGGCAATCGGATAGGGGCAGAGATCGATATAATGTTCGATCGCCTCGCGCACTTGTGGCAGCAACGGCACGATCCGGGTTTTGCCGCGCTTGCCCGTAACCCGCAGCGTGTCGGACAGCGGCAGAATGTCGCCGGTCAGGTCCAGCGCTTCGCTGATCCGCAGGCCGGAGCCATAGAGCAGCAGCAATACTGCCCAGTCGCGCGCGCCGACCCAGTCGCTGCTGGCGCTGTCCTGCGCGTCGCCGGCCAGCGCCAAGATATCATCGGGCGACGCCGGGCGCGGCACGCCGCGCTTGACCTTGGGGCCCTTGATCTTGGGGATTTGCGCTTCGTCCCCGCCGACATGTTTCAGAAACGCGCGCAAGGCCGACAATTCCCGCGCCGCGCTGTTGTTGGTCAGGCCGTCAACTCTGCGGTGGGCGAGATAGGCGCGGATATCGGCCTGGGTTACCGTCTTGACCTCGTCTGCGCCAACACCGTTGCCGATATGGTCCATCAGAAATTCGGTGAAACGCTCCGCCGTGATCACATAGGCGCGCACCGTATGCGGCGACCGCCGCCGGTCATCGCGCAGATAGGCGGAAAAGGTGTTGATCAGGGCGCGGGTGGTATCGGTCATACGTTCCGTTCGTGCTGAGCTTGTCGAAATACGCTGGCTGTCACCCTTCGACAGGCTCAGGGTGAACGGACATGGTTTAGCAGACGGGGAATCAATCTCCAAACATCCTCTCCTAATGGGAGAGGGCAATGTGCTCCGCACTTGATGCGGAGCTCGGGAGCCTAAGATCTACACGACTGACAGAAGCGCCGCATCCCATGCGGAGCAGGCACTCTACAACCGATATTCCCCCGACACTATCCTGGCATGTTCCGCCTCGGTCAGTTCGGCATAGCCCTCTGCATCGGGCTTGCAGAACCAGACCGGATCATCGATCGCGCCGATATCAAAGCCCTCCTTGACCAGCTCCACCTTGCGATATTTGAACGTGCCGGTGGTCTGCGCCTCCGGCTCGATGCGGATGAACAGGGGCACGGCATAAGGCGGCAGTTCTGCGGCCAGAAAAGCGCGCAGGCCGGATATATCGAAATCATCCGCCACGGTCAGCGAAGCCATGCCGGCGCGGCCATCGGTGCCGGGGACTTCGACGCCGTAGACATTGGCGGTCCTGATCCCGGGATATTGCGACAGCACTTCGGAGACTTCGTTGGTCGCGACATTCTCGCCCTTCCAGCGGAACGTGTCGCCGATCCGGTCCTTGAAATAGATATAGCCGGAACGGTCGCGGCTCATCAGATCGCCGGAGCGGAACCAGGCATCGCCCTTTTCAAACACGTCGCGCAGGATTTTCTTCTCGGTCGCTTCCTTGTCCTGATAGCCGGAAAAGTCGGACGGGCTGTCCTTGAAAATCCGCCCGATCAGTTCGCCCGGCTCGTCCCAGTCCGCATTGATGCAGAAACCGTCCTCGCCGCGCACCGGCTGTTCCTCGGCGATGTCGAATTTCACGATCCTGGTATCGCCGAACTGCTTCTCCAGATATTTCGGAATCCGCCCGACCGCACCGATCTTGCCGTCGAAATTCATCAGGAAGATATTGCCCTCGGTCGAGCCATAGATTTCGAGCAGCTTGGGCACCTGGAAACGGTCGACAAATTGCTGCCAGATATCGGCGCGCAGGCCATTGCCGATGCCGACCCGGACTGTGTGCGCGCTCTGCTTGGGATGGTCCGGCTGGTTGAGCAGATAACGGCACAGCTCGCCGATATAGACGATCACCGTGGCGCCATTGTCGGCGGCGTCGTCCCAATATTGCGAGGCGGAAAATTTGCGCCGCAGGATTGCCGATGCGCCGCTCAACAAGGCGCCGCCCATGCCGATGAAGCCGCCGGTCACGTGATAGAGCGGCAGGGTGATGTAGATGCGGTCTTCGGGCGTCAGCGGGCAGGTCGAAATGGCGATGCGGAAGCTGCGCCGGGCGCGGGCATGGGAGATGCGCGCCGCCTTGGGCAGGCCGGTGGTGCCCGATGTATAGACATAGAGGAACAGGTCCTTGCCGGTCATATGGGCGCGGTGGCTCTTGTCGGGGCGATCAGCGGGCAGGGCGGTCAGGGCGCTGTTGAGGTTCTGGCCAATCTCGCCGTCCCAGTCCCACAGCGCCGGTGATCCGTCGAGCTGGCCGGCAATATGCGATACGCGCGGGGCCAGATCGGCGGTGGTGATCACCGCCTTTGTATCGACAATGTTCAGGCAGTGGGCGAGCCCGGCGCCTTCCAGATTGCTGTTGATCAGCGCCGTTATGACCCCGACCTTGGACAGGCCGAACCAGGTGGCGACAAAATCGGGGGCATTTTCCATGAACAGGGCGACCGTGTCACCTGCCTTATAGCCCTGCGCCAGCGCCCAGTGCGCGATTCGATTGGCGCGGGCTTCAAATTCGCCATAGGTCACCCTGCCGCCTTCGAAATAAAAGGCGATATTGTCCGGATAGAGATCGACCGTGGCCTCGATATCATCGGTGATCAGGATCGGCGCGTCGGCATCGATATCCTTGACCAGAGCCATCACATTTTTCAGCGACCGCGTGAATTGGATCTCGCGCTTGATCACGCTGAATATTCCCATGGCTTCTCTCTCCATATTTTTGTGGAGTGTGACAGCTAAGCCGATAATATTCAACGCCCATCAGCGATAGAAAAATGCGTGGGATCTCAGACGTCTGCGATGATCTTTGGCAAGAGCGCATCAAGCAGCGGCATGCCCTTGGGCGATATGGTCAGCCGCCCCCTTGTGCTGTCGAGCAGGCCGAGACCGGCGAGCTGGTCGATGGCTGCGTGATCGATCATTTGCGCCGCCGTCAGTCCGGTCTTGTCGGCAAGCGCAGCCATATCCACGCCTTCGGCCAGGCGCAGCCCCATCATCAGCGCTTCCATCGCCCGCGTTGCTGCTGACAAAGGCTGTTCGACCTTCAGGCCATTGCGATTGCGTTCGACTGCAGAAAGGAAATTTTCCGGCTTCTTGTGCCGCTCGGTCGCGCTGTCCAGACGCCGTCCGTGCGCGCCGGGGCCGATGCCGACATAGTCCTGATAGCGCCAGTAGGTCAGATTATGGCGGCTTTCCTGACCGGGCCTGGCGTGGTTGCTGATCTCGTAGGCGGGCAGGCCGGCTGCGGTCATCATGCTGCGATTGAGTTCGAACAGGTCGGCGCAATGATCATCATCGGCCGGGATCAGCTTGCCGGTGCGCACCAAAGTCTCGAACCGCGTGCCCGGCTCGATGGTTAGCTGATAAAGCGAAAGATGGCCGGTGCCGAAGCCGAGTGCACGGTCCAGTTCCGCCTGCCAGTCGTCCAGCGACTGGCCGGGACGGGCGTAGATCAGGTCAAAACTGACCCGGTCGAACGCCTGCTGCGCGGTATCCAGCGCGGCCAGACCTTCCTCGACATCATGCGCGCGGCCCAAAAATTCCAGGGTCTGGTCATCCAGCGATTGCAGGCCCAGCGACACCCGGTTCACGCCTGCCTCGGCGAGATCGTGAAAATTTGCAGCCTCCACCGAAGACGGATTGGCCTCCAGCGTGATCTCGATTTTGTCGGCAAAGCCCCAGTGGCGCTGCGCTTCCGCGATCAATGTTTCCACCAGCGCCGGCGGCATCAGCGACGGCGTGCCGCCGCCAAAGAAGATGCTCGACAGCTTGCGGCCCGGTGTCAGCGCCGCTTCATGTGCCATATCGGCCAGCAAGGCGCTCTGCCACGCCGCGACATCCACCTGATCGCGGACATGGCTGTTGAAATCGCAATAGGGGCATTTGGAAACGCAGAACGGCCAGTGGATATAGAGGGCGAGAGGCCCCATATCACTCCTGTTCAGATTTTCCGTTGTAGAGGCCAGTTCATGCATATATTTCGCGCCCTTAGCGCCATCCTTCTAATCACGCCAGCCTTTGCCGCCTGTTCGGCCGGGACCTCGCACAATCCGGCGCCGACCACGGTGGTTGAAACCCGCACCAGCATGGAGCCGGCTCCGCGCGGCGACACTCGTCTCCAAAGCGCGATGATGCGAGGGCACAATGACGCGCGGGCAAAGGTCGGTGCGCCGAAACTGGTCTGGAATGACGAGTTGGCCAAGGACGCTGCCGTCTATGCGGCAACTCTGGCCCGCACCGGAAAATTTGCCCATGACCCGCAAACGGGTCGCAGCCCGCGGCATGGCGAGAATCTCTGGATGGGCACCCGCGATGCCTATAGTTACGGCGAAATGATCGGAGCCTGGGTCGACGAGGACCGCTATTTCAAGCGCGGCCTGTTCCCCAACAGCAGCACCACCGGCACCTGGGGCGATGTTGCCCATTATACCCAGATCATCTGGCCGACCAGCCAGCGCGTCGGCTGCGCGGTGGCGAGCAATGCGCGCGATGATTTTCTGGTCTGTCGCTATGGTCCGGCAGGCAATATCGTCGGACGCGATCCGTTGAAGGGGTAGGCTACAGCTAAGGTGATCGGTTCAAACTAATTGCGTCAACCCGTTCGTCCTGAGCCTGTCGAAGGACATCTATCCGCCGAGAGCTGCACTTCGACAAGCTCAGTGCGAACGGCAAGAGGCTGGTATTCAAGCCGCCTGTGTGAGTCTCACCACCCCTGGTTAAGGTCCCAGCCTGCGCTGGGGTGACAGATCAAAAACAGGCCGCAACCAGTTTCCGAAACGCATCGGCCCGGTGGCTCATCGCCTGTTTCTGCGCCGGATCGAGTTCGGCAAATGTCTCGTCAAAACCGACCGGCTGAAACACCGGATCATAGCCAAAGCCCATGGTCCCGCGCGGTGGCCAGACGAGATTGCCTTGCACCCGTCCCTCGAACACTTCCGAATGGCCATCGGGCCAGGCCAGCGCCAGCGTGCAGGCAAAATAGGCGCTACGGTCGACATCCAGCCCTTGCTCGGCCAGCTTTCCCTCGACCTTACCCATCGCCATATACCAGTCGCGGCCTCTGTCGCCTTCAAACCACTGCCGCTCGGCCCAGTCGGCGGTGTAAACCCCCGGCTTGCCGTCCAGCGCCGCCACGCACAGCCCGCTGTCATCGGCCAGCGCCACGCAGTCCGCACCTTCCGCGCTCGCCCGCGACTTGAGCAGCGCATTTTCGGCAAAAGTGGTCCCGGTCTCTTCCGGCTCGGGCAGATCGAGATCACCCGCCGACACCGGCTCGATACCATAAGGCTCCAGCAACGCCCGGATTTCCCGCACCTTGCCCTGATTATGGCTGGCGATCACTAGACGTCCGGGGGTGAGTTTGCGGTGGGTGGTCATAAGTTTTCCAATTCCGTTCGCCCTGAGCCTGTCGCAGGGCACTTCGCGTCGAGAGGTGCTTCGACAAGCTCAGCACGAACGGTTATTCTTTTCGCCTAAATCCTAACCGACCGCCTTGTCCTGCGCTTCAAAAATCTGGCCGCAGCCGATTTTCGCCAGCCGCATCAGCCGCATCAGGCCTTCGTCGTCAAAGGTCTGGCCCTCGGCAGTCGCCTGCGCTTCGGCGATATTGCCATCACCGGTCAGCACGAAATTGGCATCGGCACCGGCGTTGCTGTCCTCGTCATAGTCGAGATCGAGCACCGGCGTGCCTTCGAATATGCCACAGCTGATCGCCGCAATCTTCTGTTCGATCGGATCTTCGCTGATCAGCTTCATGTCGAGCAGGCCGTTGACCGCGAGGCGCAGCGCCACCCAGGCGCCGCTGATCGAGGCCGTCCGTGTGCCGCCATCCGCCTGGATGACATCGCAATCGACCGTGATCTGGCGTTCGCCGAGCTTCTTCATGTCGACCACTGCGCGCAGGCTGCGCCCGATCAGACGCTGGATTTCCTGCGTCCGGCCGCTCTGCTTGCCGCGCGCCGCTTCGCGCGAATTACGGGTATTGGTCGCCCGCGGCAGCATCGAATATTCGCCGGTGACCCAGCCTTCCCCCTTGCCGCGCAGCCATGGCGGAATGCGCTCTTCGATACTGGCGGTGCAGATCACCTTGGTATCGCCAAAGCTGATCAGGCAGCTGCCCTCGGCATGTTTGGTAAATCCGGTTTCGATGGAAATGGCGCGCATTTCGTCCGGCGCACGGCCCGATGGTCGCATGTGATGATTCCTTAGTTTGAGTTGGGGCGGTCTTATCCACTCCCACACGGAGAGACAACCGCTCATCCGGTCCCTTCGGGGAAGGGAGGCATTTTCCCTCTGCCAGAGGGAGAGGCAAGCAAGATCTGGTAGCGAAGCTACCCTGATCGCGCTCGGTGAGGGGTTAAATGCTATAAGGCCCGCCCCCCCCACCGGCCTGCGCCAGCCACCAAAGATACCAAGCTCCGGTTGCCTCTCCCGACGGGAGAGGGTGAAGAACGCAGCGCATCAAGTGCGCAGCACGGCTCCTCGCAATTGCCCGCTGGAAACCCGTTCGTTTTCATCCTATCTATCACCCATGACCACCACCCCGATCACCGAAATGACCACCCGCGCGCAGGACATCTTCCGCGTCGTGGTGGAATCCTATCTCGACACCGGCGCGCCGGTCGGGTCGCGGACCATATCGAAGGCGCCGGGGCTGGAGCTTTCGCCCGCCTCGATCCGCAATGTCATGCAGGATCTCGAGGAACTGGGCCTGCTCGCCGCGCCGCATACCAGCGCCGGGCGGATGCCGACCGAGCTTGGGCTACGGCTGTTTGTCGACGGCATGATGCAGGCGGCGGCGCCGTCGCAGGAAGAGCGCGCGGCGATCGAGCGTCAGATCACCGAACAGGGGCCGGTCGAGGACGCCCTGCGCGCCACCACCTCGATCCTTTCCGGCCTGTCGTCCTGCGCCGGCCTCGTGCTGGTGCCCAAGCGCGAGCCGTTGCTCAAGCAGTTCAGTTTCGTCAAACTGTCCGAAGGGCAGGGGCTGGCGATCCTCGTGTCCCAGGACGGCGCGGTGGAAAACCGCGTGCTTGACCTGCCGCCCGGCGTCTCGGAATCGGCACTGGTCGAGGCCGGCAATTATCTCACCGCCCGCTATGGCGGTATGACGCTCAGTCAGGCACTATCCACCGTCGACCGGGAAATCAGCGCCGGTGAACTGGCGATCGACAAGGCGTCGGAAGAGCTGGTCAAGGCCGGCATGGTCACCTGGAGTCGCGACCCCGCCGACCGGCCGGTGCTGATCGTCCGCGGCCAAGCCAATCTGCTCAAGGACAATAGCGCGCTGGAAGATCTCGACCGGGTCCGCCGCCTGCTCGACGAGCTCGAGGGCAAGCAGGAAATTGCCCGGCTGCTCGACAATGCCCGCGATGCGGAAGCGGCGAAAATATTTATCGGCGCGGAGAATAAATTATTCTCGCTTTCCGGCTCATCTGTGATAGCGGCGCCCTACAAGGACAGCGATGGACAGGTGGTCGGCGTGGTCGGCGTAATCGGCCCGACAAGGTTGAATTACGCGCGCGTCGTACCCATGGTAGACTTTACCGCGCAGAGCCTGTCGCGTTTGTTGACCAAATGATAGAAATTAGAGTGATTTAGAACATGAGCGATACCAAGCAGAATCCCGGACAAGACAATGGCGACGCCGCCGCAGCCGCCGAGCTGGATGGCGTGCCGGAATCGATGAAAGAGGGCGGAGAAGGCGAAGCTGCCGGAGAAGCCGGCCAGCCGGAAAATGCCGACAACCGGATCGAGGCGCTGGAAAATGAACTGGCCGAAGCCCAGCAGGCCGTGCTCTACGCGCAGGCAGAGACCCAGAATGTCCGCCGCCGCCTCGAAAAGGACGCGCAGGACGCCCGCGCCTATGCCGCCACCGGCTTTGCCCGCGACATGCTCTCGGTGATGGACAATATGAACCGCGCGCTCGAGGCCATTCCGGCCGAGGTCAAGGACGAGGAAAAGTGGAAGGGCCTGATCAACGGCATTGAAGCCACCGGCCGCGAGCTGCAGTCCGTGTTCGAGAAAAACGGCATCAAGCGCGTCGCCTCGGTCGGCCTCCCGCTCGACCCCAACCAGCATCAGGCGATGGTCGAAATCCCGACCACCGATGAAGAACCCGGCACCATCGTGCAGGAAATGCAGGCCGGCTACATGATCAAGGATCGTTTGCTACGTCCGGCGTTTGTGGGCGTGGCGAAGAAGCCGGAAGAATAGGCGCTTCCGGCTGATCAGCTCAGGTCTTCGCAAAAGAGAGCCTACCTAACCCGTCATGCCAGCGCAGGGTGGCATCCAGCCCGCCTGTGTGAGTCCCACCGCCCTCGGTTTAGACCCCAGCCTTCGCTGGGGTGACGGTTGATTTTCCTGATCCTTTTTTGGATGACGGAGTGATGCTGTAATTTGTGATTTTTTGTGCTGCGGCACACATTTCAGACCATATAGTTTGAAGCTCTTGTGAAGGCAAAACAATGGATTTTGCGCTCCGTTCATTGGAGCCGCAGGAGGCATTTTGAATCCTTATCAGAATTACTCCGTCTGTTGTTTCTATCAAGCTCAGCTTGGAATGTGCCAGTTCTGAACGGAAAGCCGCGAAGGGCAGAAAGTCGTTCAGATAGGATTGAATCCTTGTCGGTTTGTGGAACGCCTCTTTGTGTGTTTCCAATATTTCGTTGAACTGCTTCACTTTTTTCGAAAAGTGGGGAGCCGGAGATTGGAACGGTTGAATCCTGTCGACAAGCCAGCATTCGACGGCGGCGCATTTACCGATAATTTTGCTGCGCAGGATATGCGCCTGGTCGATGTCGAACAGCTTCGTTTCATTGATCGTCGCTGATGCTACTGCGACAGGCTGTGCCATGATATTCATCGCTCATCTCTAGCGCAAATCATTGAAAATATTCTAAACAACGCCGGTCAAATATACACCCGTCATGCCAGCGCAGGCTGGCATCCAGCCCGCCTATGTGTGTCTCACCGCCGTTGGTTTAGACTCCGGCCTACGCTGGGGTGACGGACTTCGCCGGCTGCACCGCAATCCGCGCAAACACCCATCCACCGATGCCGCCGGCAATGGCCTGCGAGAGGAAGCCCATGGTCGATCGCGCGCCGCTGATCGGGATGGTCTGAAACACCATATACATCGCGCCCAGCACGACCGCCATCGCGGCGGCGCCGGCGATCGGATAGGCGACCCGCGCCAGATTGGGCAGAAAGCGCTTCAACAGGGTGGCGATGAGAAAGCCGATCAGCAGTGCAATCGCGATGATCGCCAGATAGGCGACCATGTTGGAAATATCGAACAGGGTCATGTTCAGCCGGTCGCCGATGCTCACGGAAATATCGTGCATGGCGATTACCGATTGGGAATTTAGCGCGGTCCCGATGACATAGGTCACCAGCGCCGCCGCTGTCAGACCCAATATCCAGCGAATGAAGCGCGTCATGAAATTCTCCCGTCAGCAGCGCAGCCTATAGGCTTTGTCCCGACGATCAAGGACTGATTTGAAGAGGCTGGTCAGGCCGCACAAATTTGCTAGACTGCGTCCTCACACAGGGAGCCGCTATGCGAAACTTCAAGACAGTTCTTTCCGTTGTCGCAATCTGCGCGCTGGCGGCCTGTTCGAACCAGGGGGCGTCCTCCAGCGGGACCAAGACCAGCGAAGCCGTCGGCCGGGTCGATGCCGGACCGGTCAATTACACGATTGAAACAGTCGCCGACGGCCTCGATCACCCATGGTCGCTCGCCTTCCTGCCCGATGGTGCGATGCTGGTGACCGAACGGACGGGCAAGCTCAAGCAGATCGCCCCGGACGGGACCGCAACGCTGCTCCATGACTTTGCCAGCGGCGAGCCATATCCGAAGGTCCATACCGCCGCCGGCGCGCAGGCCGGTCTGTTCGATGTGGTCCTGCACCCCGATTTTGCCGAAAACGGCCTGATCTATATCTCCTATGCCGCCGAGCAGGGCGACGGCACCAACACGCTTTCGCTGATGCGGTTTGCATATGACAATGCGGATGGCCAGCCGCGGATCAGCAACGGACAGCAGATTTTCGCGGCCTCGCCCAGTCGGGTGCAGGGCAATCATTATGGCGCGCGGATCATCTTCCTGCCCGACGGCACGCTGATGATGCCGGTCGGGGACGCCTTTCATTTCCGCGAGCAGGCGCAAAAGCTGGACAATCATTTCGGCAAGATCATCCGGCTGAACGATGACGGCAGTATCCCGGCGGACAATCCCTTTGTCGGGCAGGACGGCGCGTTGCCGGAAATCTGGAGCTACGGGCACCGCAACCAGCAAGGCATCATTCTTGCGTCCGATGGCCGCGTTCTGGAAAATGAACATGGTCCGGCGGGTGGCGACGAAATCAACGATATCAGGCGCGGAGCCAATTACGGCTGGCCGACCGCTTCCTACGGGCTGGATTATTCCGGCGGCCGGATTTCGCCTTATGAAGCGTTCGACGGCACCGAGCAGTCACTGGTCCATTTCACCCCGTCGATCGCCCCGTCCGGCTTTGCCCAATATGCGGGAGAGGCCTTTCCGGACTGGAATGGCGATCTTTTCCTATCGGCGCTGGCGCTCAAACATGTGCGCCATGTCGATATGAACGCCGACGGATCGCTGGGCAAACAGGCGGAATTGTTTGGCGAACTGGACACGCGTTTCCGCGATGTCCGGACCGGGCCGGACGGCTTTCTCTATCTGCTGACCGAGGACGAAAGCGGCCCGGCCAGCAAGATTTTGCGGGTGCGACCGAAATAGCCGCGCCGACCGCGGCTAGAAAATGGAATTGCCCATGCCGCCGTCGACCACCAGACTCTGTCCGGTCGCATAGCCGGCCATCTCGCTGCAGAACATCGCGACAAACATGCCCAGATCCTCCGCGTCGCCAAAGCGTCCGACCGGGACACGGACCTGTTTGACGAATTTCGCGACTTCCTCGTCATAGCTGGTGCCATTGGCTTCGGCCTGGCTGTCGAACATGCCCCTGATCCCGTCCGTGTGATGCATGCCGGGCAGGATATTGTTGATCGTTACGCCATGTTTTGCGACCTGCTTTGCCACGGCGACCGTATAATTGACGAGAGCCGCACGCGGCGGCCCGGACAGCACCCGCATTGCTGCGGGATATTTGGCCGCACCGGTGGCGATATTGACGATCCGGCCCCATTTGCGCTCGACCATGCCGTCGATTACCGATTTGATGAATTCCACCGGGCTGAGCAGGGTCAGCGACAGGGCCTCTTCCCATTCGGCCCGGCCGACGGTGCGAAAATCGCCGGAGAAGGGGGGAGGGGAGCAGGTGGCGACCAGGATATCGGGATTGGGGCAGATCGACAGGATCGCTTCCCGGCCTTCATCGCTGCTGTGATCGGCGACGATCGGGGTGATATGGGCGCCGGTTTCGCGGGCCAGTTCCTCGCATGTCCGGTGCAGCCGTTCCTCGCCGCGGGCGGTGATGAACAATTTGGTCTTTTCCTTCGCCAGCGCCAGCGCCGCCCCGCGACCCAGTCCGGCGCTGCCGCCGTTGACCAGCGCAATTTTTCCCGCAATTCCCAGATCCATATCGGTCTCTATCCCAAAAGATTTTGAACAATTATTCTAGCGGGCGCCTGCCGCCGTGCCGACTAGCCATTGTGGCTAGACAGCGAGCGGTGCTTCAGGCCATCGCCATATACATGGCGGCGGCGAGGCCGAAGCCTCTGGGATCGCCGAGCAGGCCGGATTCCATCCTGTTCATGACATAGGAGAAGCACAGGCCGGCGTCCTGGTCGATGATCACCGAGGATCCGCCATAGCCGCCCCAGAATGCGGTATGGGCATTGGGGCTGATCGGCGTGGCCGGATTGTTCAGGCCATAGCCCATGCCAAAGGTCAGCGGCAGGCCGAGCACCAGATCGGTGCCTTCGGTCTGTTTGTCGAAAATGCGTCTGGTTCCGGCTTCGGACATGATTGTCTTGCCGAACGCCTGACCACCATTGGCCATGGCGGTCTGGGCGCGGACGATGCTGCGGGCGTTGCCCTGGCCATTGGCCGCCGGGATTTCGGCCGCGCGCCAGGCGCGTTTTCTCGGTTCCGTGGCATTGACGCCGGGATTGCCAAAGGTGCGGCCGGCAATCGAGTCCGGATTGGGCGCAGGGCCGGATTTCGGCGGCACAAGATTGCCGATCCGCGCATCGAGCGATTCATCCGCCCCGATATGGAAATCCGCGCCGGTTGGCCCGGCAATTTCCTGACGGAAGAAATTGCCGATCGTCTGGCCGGTCACCCGGCGAACGATCTCGCCGATCAGATGGCCCTGGGTTAGGGCGTGATAGCCGGATTGCGTGCCCGGTTCCCACCAGGGTTCCTGTTTCGCCAACGCAGCAGTCATCCAGTCCCAGTCATATAGCGCATCGCCCTCGACCTTCTCATCCATGCCGGACAGGCCGGCGCTGTGGGAAAGGAAATGCCGGACTTCGACATCTTCCTTCCCATTCTGGGCAAATTCCTGCCAATATGTGCCGACTTTTGCATATAAGTCGATCTCGCCGCGATCGGCGAGCAGCAGCAGCGACATGGCCGCCATCGTCTTGGTGCTCGACCAGACATTGACCAGCGTGTCTTCCTGCCATTCTTCGGTGCGCGCCTCGTCGAGATGGCCACCCCAGAGATCGACGACAAATTCGCCGTTCAGCGTGATCGCCACCGAGGCGCCAAGATCGTCATGCTCGTTGAAATTCTTTTCAAAGGCCGCTCTGACCGCCGCAAAGCGGGGGTCGCAGGTGCCGTATATCGGGGTCGTCATTTCTCTCTCCATCTATGCTTTAATTGTTCGATTAACAGCTTGTCGCTGCGAGTCCAGCCGCTTTGACGCAGGCGCTGTCTGTCGATGGGCGCGATGATCCGTCAAAAATTCCAAAGTATTTTCAGAAGCTTGGCAATCTTATGTCATCCGTCACTTGCAAAGATACTATAAAGATATATCTTTACAGTATCTTAAATATAAGGAAAGAATGAAGATGAGACATGGAATGAAATTTGGGCCCGGCGGCGGCCGCGGTCGTGGGCGTGGCCGGGGCCATGGTGGGCCGGCCGGCGAGAAATTTGCCCGGGCCTTCGCGCAAGCCGCTTTCGAAGGGGCCAGGGGCAAAAGACGCGCGCGGATGTTCCGGCGTGGCGAACTGAAGCTTCTGACGCTGCACCTGATTGCGGAGGAACCGCGGCACGGCTATGACCTGATCCGCCAGATCGAGGAACTGACCGGCGGCCAATATGCACCCAGCCCGGGGATCGTCTATCCGACGCTGACCCTGATGGCGGAAATGGACCTGATCGACGAAAAGGTCGATGGCGATGGCAAGAAGATTTATTCGATTACCGATGCCGGCGCGGCCCGGCTGGCCGAGGAAGAAGCGCATGTCGCCGAAATCCTGTCCCGGCTGGAAGGCGTGTCGAAAATGGGCGAGGCCAGCAATGGTGCATCCGTCCGCCGGGCGATGCACAATCTGAAGAGCGCGGTCGGTATCCGGCTGGGCGACGAGGAAAAGGGCTCTGACAAGATACTCGAAGTGGCCGCCATCATTGATGAAGCCGCCGGAAGGATCGAGCGGTTGAAATGATATTGGTCGAACCTGTTCTGCAGAGTAAACCTGATATTTTATTCTGATATT
This sequence comes from Sphingorhabdus sp. SMR4y, assembly GCF_002218195.1. GTDB lineage: Bacteria > Pseudomonadota > Alphaproteobacteria > Sphingomonadales > Sphingomonadaceae > Parasphingorhabdus. Next base: position 185,450 of record NZ_CP022336.1, read on the forward strand.
ACAGAAAAATAAAGGCATTATCTAAGATAATTTCTTAGATAATGCCTTGGTCTGTCCGGATCGGGAAAGATGCTTCCAAATCTTCCATTTATCGCGCCGGGGCCATGCCGGAGAGGACGGACGGCGTCAGCCGAAAATCCCGAACAGCACCACTGCCATGATCGTCCCGATTACCGGTATCACCACGGTCAGCGCCCCCACCGCGCCATAGGCATCCTTGTGGGTTTCGCCGCAGACCGCGCGGATCGTGGTCACGACATAGCCATTGTGCGGCAGGCTATCGAGCGCGCCCGAGGAGATCGCAACCACCCGGTGCAGCTCGTCGGGCTGCGCGCCGACATCGATATAATGCGGCGCGATCAGGGGCAGGGCGATCGACTGGCCACCCGATGCTGACCCAGTCAGGCCGGCGATTACCGTCACCGCAATGGCCGCGCCGATCAGCGGACTGCCGGGAATATTCTGCACCATGACCAAAGCTTCCTGGAAAGCCGGGGAGAGTTTGGCAACGGAACCGAAACCAACCACCGCACAGGTATTGGTGATCGCTACCACCGCGCTGGTTGCGCCGCGCGAAAAGGCTTCCGGCATCGATCCCATTTTCTGGTAACCGACGATCAGCGCCACCACCGCCCCCGATCCCAAAGCCGCGACCAGCGCCCATTTGTCGAGCGATTGCTGTGGCAGGATCGCCGAGAGCGGTCCCATATCCTGCGGATATTGGAAGATCAGGAAGATCGCCAGCACCGCGACCAGCGGCAGGATACAGAGCAGCGGCGCGGGCAGGTTGCCATAGTCGGTATTATGATCGTCGCTTTCGCGCCCGACAAAGCTTTCACCCCGGGCGACCGCGCGTTTGACCATATGGTTGAGCCAAAATTGTCCGGTCACGGCCATGAACAGCGCAATGACCAGACTGACCTGCCAGCCGGCATAGGCGGTGGTGCCGAGATATTCCATCGGGATCAGATTCTGGATTTCCGGGCTGCCGGCACTGGTCATGGTGAAGGTCACCGATCCGAAGGCGAGCGCTGCCGGGATGAAGCGGCGCGGCAGATCCGCTTCGCGAAACAGATGCACGGCCAGCGAATAGACGCTGAACGACACGATGAACACGCTGACCCCGCCATAGGTCAGGATCGCGCAGGCCGCGACCACGGCAAGCACGGCATGTTTGATCCCGATCTTCTCGATCACCCAGTGGGCGACGCTGGCGGCGGCCCCGCTGGCCCCCATGATCTCGCCGAATATCGCGCCGAGCAGAAACATGAAGAACCAGCTTTTGAAGAAGCCGACAAAGCCGTCCATATAGGCGGTGGCGAAATCCGGGGCGCCCGCTGCGGCCAGCGGTGGCAGCCAGGCAATGCCGCTGGTCAGCGCCACCACCGCCGCCGCGACCGGTCCTGCGATCAGGATATTCACCCCGCGCACCGTCATCCAGATGAGCAGCGCCAGTCCGCCGATTAGACCGATTGTCGATAGCATGAACATCCCCCGAAGCTTGAGCGCTGCCTCATGGCAGAGGCCAGGCCCGGCGTGCAACTGATAATTCCGCCATCCCCTGGCAAGCCTGAAGCGGCGGGCTAGATCAGCTGCGCCCGGTTTTCGTCGCGATGCTTTTTCAGATATTTCATGAACGGCGTGCCGCCTGTGCCGACCTCGGTATCATTGCCCTTGCCGCTTTTCGCCTGCTTGTTGATATAGCTGGCGGCATATTCCAGATGCCGCGTGCGAAAGCGCGCGACCTGCTCGACGCTGGCGTTGAAAGCCTGCCTGAGCGCCGCATCCCCGCTGGCTGTGGCAAAGTCCCGCAACCGGCTCTGCGCGCGCAAATCCTCGATGAAGCGCCGGTGCTGGAGCGGGCGATAGGCGTGCAGTTCGTCGAGATAGGCGCGCAGCGGGTCCTTGCCATGCTGCACCTGGAACAGCGCGTCCATGCTTGGCACGATCGAGCTTTGCGACCCGGTCTGGCCGCGGAACGACTGGCCCTTGCCGGCATATTGGGCGACGCCTTCATAGATCAGGCCTTCGGGCAGCGCCGGGTTATTCGCCCAGCCGTGGATATAGGGCCGCACGCGCTGATAATAGATATAGGGGTCGCAACGGTCGGGCATGCGGTCGAATATCGCGTTCAGCCTGTCCCAGTGGCTGTCCATTTCCGCGAGCAGCGCTGTTGTCCGGGCGATATCCTTCGCTTGGCTCGCCGCAACCAGATCGCAGGCGAGATTCAATAGCGGTCCGGCCGCCGCCTCGATCGCGACATGGATCAGGACGAACCAGTTTTCATCCACGCCGCCGTAGAAATTCTGCACCATATAGACATTATCGAGCGTGATCGGACCATTGCGGTCCAGCCGCGCCCAATTGTCGAGCACATAGCCGCTATAGGGCAGCAGGGGCGCCTGATCGAGCCGGTCGGCGAGCGCCACAATCGGACGCGCGAGATTGGCGGGCAGGGTGGTCGGCGCTTCGCTTTCACCCCAGACATAGGCCTGCACCAGAAAGGAATAGCGGACCATTGCCACGCGGACCTGCTCGTCCGGCGCATTGGCCGCCCAGTCAACAAGGTCAAGCGCGGGCAATTGCAGCAGCCAGTGCCGCACCCGGCCGGTAGTCATCAGGCCCGACAGATTTTCCGCTGCCTGAACGATCGGCGCAAAAAAATCGGGAAGAGCAATATCGACTATCTCGAAATGCGAGAGAAATCCGCGCGATGCGGACATATCATAATCGGACAATTTCATAGGATCACCATTGGCGCAAGCGCGGGTTGGGCCGCTTGCTCAATGGCAGGATGGTATCAAATGAAATCAGATCGAGCAAATCGATTTTAGGCATCATGGGCCGCTGCGACCGGTCGCACCCTGGAAGCATCCTGTCCCGCAAATTTACCCAATTCAGGAACCATCGCGGGGCCCGGGTGTTGACCGGTTAACCGAACATATTTCGAGGAGAATGACGATGATCATCTGGGCACGACAATTGGCACTGGCCACAACGGCCGCTTTCAGTCTGACCGCATGCGCGCAAAATTACGCGGCCGAAGGCGCTGGTGCAGGTGCTGCAGCCGGCGCTGCGATTGGCGCGATCACCGGCGGCGACGTGCTGGAAGGCGCGGCGATCGGCGCAGCAGCCGGCGCAGCGGGTGGCTATTTTATCGACAAGAATGACGGCTGTGATGGTTATGACCGCAACGGGCGGCTGGATGACGACTGCTATGGAACCCGAGGCTATCCCCGCGATCCGCGATAATTTTGCGAGCAATTAGCCCAGGGCGCGGTTTCACTGGCTTGACACCGCGCCTTGGGCTAACGCGCGCTGATGAGCGGCGCGTCCCCATATTTGCGAGAGCAGCATCCCTGGCGGCATGAATTGCGCGCCACGCTGGCGCTTGCCTGGCCGCTGATTCTTTCCAATCTGACCATGGCACTGATCGGGGCCACCGATGTGCTGATGCTCGGCTGGCTCGGCGCCCGCGAGCTTGCCGGCGCGACGCTGGGTTTCAATCTGGCGATGACCGCCGCGATTTTCTGCATGGGCCTGATCACCGCCTCTGCGCCGATGATGGCGACGGAAATCGGCCGGATGCAACATAGTGTGCGCGACGTACGGCGCACTTTTCGTCAGGCCTTATGGGCTGCGGTTGCGGTTCTCGTACCGTTCTGGATATTGCTCTGGAATACCGAGAGCATATTGCTGCTGTTCGGCCAGCAGCCCGACCTCGCGGCCATCGCCGGCACCTATATCAGCGCCTATATGTGGTCGATCCTGCCGTTTCTTTTCTTCCTCATTCTACGCAACTTCATCTCGGCTCTGGAACAGCCGGTCTGGGCACTGGTCATCAGTATCATCGGCGTGCTGTCCAATGCGCTGTTCAACTATGCGCTGATTTTCGGCAAATTCGGCGTGCCCGCATTTGGCGTGATCGGGGCGGGCATTGGCAGCGTGATGACCAATGTGCTGATGTTCGGCGGCATGGTGCTGGTCGTGATGCTGCACAAGCGTTTCCGCCGCTATCACCTCTTCGGTCGCTTCTGGCGCAGCGACTGGCCGCGCTTCCGGGCGATGTGGAAACTTGGCCTGCCGATTGCGATCACCATGGGACTGGAAGGTTCCGTCTTCGGTGTCGCGGCGCTGCTGATGGGCCTGATCAGCGCGGAATCGGTAGCCGCTCATGCAATTGCGCTGCAGCTTGCGTCGCTGACCTTCATGGTACCCATGGGACTGGGACAGGCCGCAACCGTCCGGGTCGGCATCCAGTATGGCCGGAAAAACCGCGAGGGGATCAAGCGGGCCGGTTGGGTCAGCTTCACCCTTGGCACCTCTTTCATGGCGGCAATGGCGCTGGTTTTCGTACTGGCGCCCGATCTGCTGATCTCGATGTTCATCGATGCCAGCGCGCCCGGCAACGCCGAAGTTGCCGGGCTCGCCGTGAGTTTTCTTGCCATTGCGGCTATTTTCCAGATCGTCGACGGGGCGCAGGTCGTCGGCGCAGGCATGTTGCGCGGCTTGCACGACACCACCGTGCCGATGCTGTTCGCGCTGATGGGCTACTGGTTCATCGGCATGGGTCTGGGCGCCGGTCTGGCCTTCTGGCAGGGTTGGGAAGGAGTCGGTATCTGGACCGGATTGGCTGGAGGACTGGGCGTGGTTTCGGTGTTGATGCTGGCGCGCTGGATGATGCGCCACCGTCTGGGACTGCTGCCATGATCTCCGGGGGCGGGATCGCCGGCTCGCTCGATCGCGGTCGGGGAGCTATTAGGTATTTTAAATCGATGCGGTCCAGATCTTTCGATTAGATCAATATCGATGCGTCTCATATTCTTCCATGCATGATACAAACGCGTGAAAGGAGAATATGATGCGAAACTATCTTGAAACGCTCGTCCTGAAACACCGGCGATTGAACCGGCTGATTGACAATTGCAAGGCTGCTGGTCGTCAGCAGGAAATGCAGCGGTTGAAACGTGTCAGGCTTCAAATCAAGGACAAGATCGCGGCAAAGCAGCGCATATCGGTTCCGCAGAACAGCTGATTTCCGCCCATAATAGCTGCATTTACGCGTCCAGAAATAGATATGGCTTCCTATCAGGGGAATTGCGTATGTCGGCTGTTTTTCCGCCTCGCTAATGGCTTCGTGCAGAGACTAAGTAGTAACCGCACAGGAACCAATTCTATGAAAAACATAATGAAAGCCGCTTTAGCGGCATCGGCGGCATTGACGATAAGCGGAGCGGCCATGGCCGGTTCGACCGACGGGAAAGTCCAGGTCAAGGCCATGGCCACGCTGGTTGCACCTGACGGCAAGATCACATCGGTCGAACTGGACAATATTGGCTTGCCGGCGGGCACCCAGACCAAGGCCGATGACAATTTTGTGCCGACGATCGCCGCTGAATATTTCATCACGCCGAATGTCTCGCTGGAAACCATTTGCTGCGTCACCCAGCATGATGTCACCGGCACCGGACCGCTGGACGGCGCCGGGCTGGTATCGAACGCCAATATCATTCCCGCCACGCTGACCGCGAAATATCATTTTGGCAATGGCAGCGGATTCAAGCCCTATGTCGGCGCTGGTCCCACCTATTTCATTTTCATCGACGAAAAGGCCGGAAGCACGGCCCAGGCCCTGGGCGCGACCCGGCAAAAAATGAATGACAAGGTCGGCTTTGCTCTGCAGGCCGGTTTCGACCTGCCGCTGAACGACCGCGGACTGGGGCTGAGCGTCGATGCCAAGCGCTATTTCGTCAACACGACGGCCCGCTGGTATGCCGGCGACACGGAAGTATTGCGGACGCGTCACCGGATTGACCCGTGGGTCGTGAGTGCCGGGCTGGCCTACCGTTTCTGAGCTGGCCGCCGCTTCATCGTGCAACAGAATGGCCGGGAAGCATCGCTTCCCGGCCATTCTGATGTGCATTGGAATCACCGGAAAAAGGGCAGCAGCTCCTGAAAGTCGGCCATGCGATAGCCGTTTTTCAACAGCGCACCATTTTCCAGCAGAAAATGATGGCTTACGATTTCCGCCTGCTGCTCGATGCCATAGTCGGCAAATGGCTTGCCCGGCTGCAGCTCATAGTCATAGCGGCAGAAAGGGTGGCGGGCGAGTGGCAGGAAAACACCCTGCTGATGCTGCCATACGTGAACCATTTCGTGAATGAACAAGGCCTGGATATTCCGTGATGATCCGCAGAAATCATCGCAGAACAGATCGCTCTCCGGATGGAACCAGAGATTGCCGTCCGGCGCCATGGTGACATTGCGGGGCTGGAATATCCACCACTTGCGGTTGAATACCGTAACGTTTTCATAATCAATCGCGTGCCCGAATACGGACCGGCACAGGTCGATTTCGGACCGGGTCAGCGCGCGGCCTGTCACCCCGACCGCTTATTCTTCGGTTCCCGGAACCGGGTCTCCGACTTTTCGGATCGCGGCGTCGATTTCAATCCGGTCGTTGTTAGAATAGATCAATGTCATGGTCAGCAATCCGCGTTTTTTCGATCCTGCGCCGACGCCCCAGATCATCAGATGCTTGCCGCCGGGTTCCAGCTTGACCGTTTCACCAGCCGGGACCGGGATCGACTTGAGCTTGGCCATGCTCATCATGCCGTCTTCCTCGGTGGTCTCGTGCATTTCCAATCGCAATACATCGTCAGAGGTTACGCTGACCAGCTCGACATCCACACGGCCGCCGTGCAGATCCATATATCCCGATGAAGGATTGCCGTCCACGGGGGACAGGTTAACGACCGCATTGTCCGCATATAATATGTCGCCCTGACCGCAGGATGCGAGCATCAGGGATGCGGATGCGGCGATCATGAAAGAGAGCTTGTTCATAGAGACACCTCGTTAAACCACTGTAATTCTGTCCCGATATGGGCGTTTTGCGTCGATTTTTCAAATGTAGGATGACTCACGTCTTGTGCCAAGGAAAATGCCACCTATATCGCTTCACGAAGCCGTACACGGTGCCACTTGAATAGGGCTGGGCGGCAATTTTGCTAATGTTAGAAAATTGATTGAGGGATTTATGGGTAAAGTTATCGGAATTGATCTGGGCACCACCAACAGCTGTGTTGCCGTTATGGATGGCGGCAAGCCGAAGGTTATTGAAAATTCGGAAGGCGCACGGACGACACCGTCTGTTGTTGCATTCACCAAGGATGGCGAGCGCCTGATTGGTCAGCCGGCCAAGCGTCAGGCAGTGACCAACCCGGAAAGCACGATCTTTGCGGTTAAGCGTCTGATCGGTCGCCGCTTCGATGATCCGATGACGAAGAAAGACATGGAACTGGTTCCCTATCAGATCGTCAAGGGCTCCAACGGCGACGCCTGGGTAAAAGCTGGCGGCGATGATTATAGCCCGTCCCAGATTTCTGCCTATACGCTGCAGAAAATGAAAGAGACAGCCGAAGGCTATCTCGGCGAAACGGTAACCCAGGCGGTTATCACCGTTCCGGCTTATTTCAATGACGCCCAGCGTCAGGCCACCAAGGATGCCGGCAAGATTGCCGGACTTGAAGTGCTGCGTATCATCAACGAGCCGACCGCAGCCGCGCTGGCTTACGGCCTCGACAAGAATGACGGCAAGACCATTGCCGTCTATGACCTCGGCGGCGGTACGTTCGATATTTCGATCCTCGAAATCGGCGACGGCGTATTCGAAGTGAAGTCGACCAATGGCGACACGTTCCTCGGTGGCGAAGACTTTGACGCCAAGCTGGTCGAGTTTCTCGCTGAAGATTTCAAGAAAGCCGAAAGCATTGACCTGACCAAGGACAAGCTCGCGCTGCAGCGTCTCAAGGAAGCTGCCGAAAAAGCGAAAATCGAGCTGTCCAGCGCGCAGACGACCGAAGTCAACCTGCCGTTCATTACCGCGGACCAGAACGGACCGAAGCATCTGGTCAAGTCGATCAGCCGCTCCGATCTGGAAAAGCTGGTTGGCGATCTGGTCAAGCGTACGCTCGATCCGTGCAAAAAGGCTCTGAAAGATGCCGGCGTCGAAGCCAGCGAAATCGACGATGTCGTGATGGTTGGTGGTATGACCCGCATGCCGCTGGTGCGCGAGACCGTGCAGAAATTCTTTGGCAAGGAACCGCATGTCGGGGTTAACCCGGATGAGGTTGTCGCCATGGGCGCCGCCATCCAGGCCGGCGTTTTGCAGGGCGACGTCAAGGACGTATTGCTGCTCGACGTGACGCCATTGTCGCTGGGTATCGAAACCCTCGGCGGTGTCTTCACCCGCATGATCGACCGTAACACCACGATCCCGACGAAAAAATCGCAGGTCTACTCGACCGCTGACGACAATCAGCAGGCCGTGACGATCCGCGTGTTCCAGGGTGAACGTGAAATGGCGGCGGACAACAAGATGCTCGGTCAGTTTGACCTGGTCGGCATTCCGCCAGCACCGCGCGGTGTTCCGCAGATCGATGTGACCTTCGACATTGATGCCAACGGCATCGTCAACGTGTCCGCAAAAGACAAGGGCACGGGCAAGGAGCAGCAGATCAAGATCCAGGCTTCTGGTGGTCTGAGCGATAGCGATATCGACCAGATGGTTCAGGACGCAGAGAAATTTGCGGAAGAAGACAAGAAACGGCGTGCCGAGGCGGAAGCCAAGAATAATGCCGAAAGTCTGGTCCACACGACCGAGAAGCAACTCGAAGAGCATGGTGACAAGATTGACGCCGACCTGAAAGGCCAGATCGAAGCCGCTCTGAAGGAAACCAAGGAAGCCATCGAAGGTGGCGACCCCGATGCGATGACGGCCAAGTCCGAAGCGCTGGCTCAGGTTTCCATGCAAATGGGTCAGAAAATCTATGAAGCCGAGCAGGCTGCCGGTGGTGACGCCGGTGATGCTGCTGCCGCCGATGCGGCGGCCAAGGCTGCGGATGACGATGTTGTTGACGCCGAATTCTCGGAAGTCGACGACTCTGACGACGACAAGAAAGATGACGCCAAGGCGGCTGAGTAAAGACAGAAACGTCGCCCGCGCGCACGATGGAGCCGCCGGATTTAATTCCGGCGGTTCCGGCTTGCGCCGGGCTGGCGGTCCTTTCGCTTTGGGGGAAGCATGAGTATGGCATCCGAAATCGATTATTATCAGCAACTGAACGTTTCGCGCGATTGCGACGGCGCGACGCTCAAGTCATCCTATCGCAAGCTGGCGATGCAATGGCATCCCGACAAGAATCCCGGCGACGCGGAAGCGGAAGCCAAGTTCAAGTCGATCAGCGAAGCCTATGATGTTCTGAAGGACCCGCAAAAGCGGGCGGCTTATGACCGTTACGGCCATGAAGCCTTCACCAATGGCGGCGGGAACAATGCCGGCGGTGGCGGTGGTTTCGGCGGCGCGGCCTTCAACGATATCGGAGATATTTTCGAAACGATTTTCGGCGGTGGAGCCGGTGGCGGCTTCGGCGGCCAGCAACAGCAACGCGGTCCGGCGCGCGGTGCCGATCTGCGTTATGACATGGAAATCACGCTCGAAGACGCTTTTCATGGCAAACATACCGAAATCGAAATTGATGTGTCGGTTGGTTGCGACGAATGCGACGGTTCCGGCGCAGAGCCCGGTACCGGCGTCCGCCAATGTCCGACCTGCCATGGCCACGGCAAGGTCCGTGCCCAGCAAGGCTTTTTTGTTGTCGAGCGCACCTGCGCCAGTTGTCAGGGTCGCGGCGAGGTGATCGAAAGCCCATGCCACGTCTGTTACGGCGAGGGCAGGGTGGACAAGCCGCAGACGCTGGAAGTGGATATTCCGGCCGGTGTCGATACCGGTACGCGGATCCGGCTTTCCGGCAAGGGCGAGGCCGGAGCCCGGGGTGCACCTCCCGGCGACCTCTATATTTTCATCCATTTGATCCGGCACAATATTTTCGAGCGCGAAGGCACGACCCTGTTCACCCGCGCGCCGATCAGTTTCACGCTGGCCGCGCTGGGTGGCGAGATCACCATTCCTGGCCTCGATGGCGAAAAGCACGAAATCCGGATTCCCGCCGGAATCCAGAGCGGCAAACAGCTCCGCCAACGCGGTGCCGGCATGCCGGTCCTGCAGGGACGCGGCAACGGTGATATGGTGGTCCAGATCGACGTGGAAACACCGACCAGGCTTTCCAAGCAACAACGGCAGATATTGCGGGATTTCCAGGCGACCGAAACCGGAGACGAAACGCCGAATTCGACCGGATTTTTCGGAAAATTGAAGGACGCATGGGAAGATTTGACCGAATAATGCGCGTTTATTGACGGACTGGCCGGGCTTTTAACCCGAAATCAGCGGTTGCTGTTTGTCGAACGCGCAAAACCGTTCGCAGATTTCCAGCGTCTTTTGCCATCCCGAATAGGTCGCCTGTCGATCCGGTCTTCCATGCAGACCCGAGATGCAATTTTACCCTCCCTACGCAATCGGGAGGACGGAATTTGGTCACGGCAGAATTGGCGGCAACGACACGGCAGGCGCTTCACGCCGTGGATCGCGGTGATCCCAATGCTCTAGAGCATGTGCAGACTGCTCTCAAGCATGACCGCTTCAACGGGCTGCTCATCATTCATGAAGCGGACCTTCTGGCCGCGAATGACCGCGAAGATGCGTTTGAAAATATCATCGGCATCCTCCGCCGTGCACCCGATTGGGTCGACGGTCACGCCGCTCTTGCACGGATGCGATGGGAATATGGCGATTCCGAAAATTTCACCGGAGATCTCGAAAGCGCTTTGGCGAAACAGCCGGCCAATGCCGGTCTTTGGAACCTTTACGTCGACCTGAATGCAAAGGCCGGATTATATCAACGCGCTGCCGATGCGGCTGCTCGGGCTCGAAGGTCAGGTTTTCAGAATCCGCTGCTCTTGCTGATAGAGGCGATGCACGCCGGGATGGCGGGCGATAGCGAGCGGTCGCAATCCCTGTTTGACGGGATGCCCGATGATCTCAGCGGACGCGCAGCCGTGGAAGCCCGTCATCGCATTCGCCTGGGAGATTTGGCAACAGCATCAAGCTTGCTTGACCGGGCGAGAAGTGAAAATCCGCAAGATATCGTGGCTTGGGCCCTGACGGAACTGGTCTGGCGAGCGCGGCAGGACACGCGGCATCGCTGGCTGGTACCCGATCCTGCGGCAATAGGGGCTGAACCCCTGGGGATAGGCAATAATATGTTGGGCGCTTTGGCAGGCAAATTGCGGAAACTGCACGAACGGAGCATCCAGCCACTTGGTGAGAGTGTCAGAAATGGCACGCAAACCCGCGGTAATCTGCTGCTTCGCCAAGATGGTTTGCTGCGGTCGTTTTTCAAGCAGCTGCAAAAACTGGTGACATGCTATATGCGGCGGTATTCCGCTTCCGATCCGGTTCATCCTCTCTATACGGAAACAGCGAAATCGCCGAGGATATACGGAGCCTGGTCCATTCGCACGACCAAAGGGGGATATCATGCCAGCCATCTGCACCCGGCGGGAACAATCAGCTCGGCCTGCTATATTACGGTTCCTTCCATTCCAGATGGGACAGACCATGGATATCTGGAACTGGGCCGCCCACCGGCAGATCTGAATATGGAACTGGTACCGATCAAGTCGGTGAAACCGGTGGATGGCGAACTTATTCTGTTTCCCAGCTTTCTATATCACGGGACGGTGCCATTTCATGCATCCGGCGAACGTATAGTTGTCGCGTTTGACGCAGCGTGAACGCTATTTAGGGAGCGTAGGCGCCTTGCACGGCTGATTCAGGCCGTCTTGGCCAAGGAGTAAACCCTGCGTGTCTTTTGCACAACGATACCCGCATTCTCGAACCCGCGCCGGGTAAGCGACAATTTGTCGCGCGCGAAATCGAAACACTCTTCCTCTTGCAGATCATAGGCGCAGACGATGTCGTCGTTCACAAGCGCTGCCAGATAACGCAAAACCGAGGTCTGGTCGATTTCAAGATATTTGGCGATATCGACAGAATCCACGGGAAGATCATTGACCTCGTGGCTGTATAGCAACAAAATTATGTCCCAAAACTTGTTTGAGAAATATTGTTCGTTGAAGAGCGCGCTACGGGTTTTTCTGGCCGATACTATCGCACCAATATCAATTTCCACATTTTTACAATTATTGGGGAAAAAACGTTCTATTTCGGAAAGCATGATCTAAGTTCTTTTTCGTTAGATATGTCATTTGAATATATTCTTACAGACTCTTTGCCAGCTGCACACGTCACGTTGCCGCGTGGCAGATATCAGAATTGCTGTCAGCGGCCTGATTTGCGCCCCTTGCGAGGCTTGCCGAGAGATGGCTTTTTTGTCCTATCCGATCTCGACGCGGCGTATATAAATGCTGTGTCGTGATCTTTATTGCCTCTGTTACGGCGTCTACTGACCGGACCAGCGACGCCTTGTAACCATCGCGGCCAATAATATGTGGTTAGCCTATGGTTTATAATTATAGCCCGCTCAGAGAGGGATTTTCGGTTTCTTCGCAGCTGAATGAATTGTCTCGTCAGCTGATGGCCAAAGGCGTGAAAGCCTTGTCTTACCATATCACTCCGCCATTTTACTCTCAGGTGTCGAAACGCACTTCGGTTTATCACTTCGGATATCCGGAGGAAATCGTCAGTACCTATCTGGACCCGGGGTTCATGGAAACCGATCCGATCCCCGACCATGTCATGGCGGTCGGCCACGCATTGACGTGGCAGCAGGCGGTCGCGAACCAGAAGCTCAATGACAAGCATCTCGGATTTCTCAAAAGAGCGAAAGAACTGGGCTTCAAAGACGGTATCTCTGCGCCGCTTTTCGGCCCGAACAGCAGAAATTCCTATTTTTCAATGAATTTCGACAGGCATATGACGATGGAGGATGAAGCCATTATCGCGCCCTTGGTCGGTATCGCGCAATCCTGTCACAGAAGAATTTGTGCGATCATCAATCAGAGCGGTGTAGATGAGCCGCCGCTATCCGAACGGGAAAGCCAGGTTTTGTACTGGATATCCCGCGGCAAGTCGAATTCGGACATGGCAGTCATTCTGGATATTTCGCAAGCGACGGTGGATTCCTACATCCGGCGGCTGTTCAGGAAGCTGCAAGTCAACGACCGCATATCGGCCGTGATCGTTGGGCTGAGCAATTCTCTTATAAAGCTGATGTAATAAACGGCTGTGCCCGGCGCGTCCGACAGCGGTCCTCCGCCTGAGGCTATGCTTGGGTTTCCGGGAGGTAATGAGCGGGTCAGGAAGGGACCAGCCATCCTGGCCCGCTCAATTGAAGGATATGAGCCGGGATATTTACTGCCCGGGATTGGCCTGGGTGGGAAATGGGCCAATCGAACGGAAGAAAATCTGCTCATTCATCAATCGGACCTAGAAACGGCAAAAGCAGCGGATGATTAACCCGTCACGTGAAATTATTTGACCGGAGCGCTCGGGAGGGAGCTTGGAGCAGGCTCCTGACGGGTATTCGCTAAGCGGCAAATGCCTTGGCGGCCTCGACCGTGTTCATGAAATCGCGGAACAGCAGCCATTTCTCGTCTGCCACTGTAATGACATGGACAAAATCGGATTCGATCTGTCTACCCGTGGAGCGCGCTGTGAGGCGCAAATGGCCGGTAACGACGACCTTGTCGCCTTCACAGATAAATTCTTCCGGATCGAATTGGTGAATGTCCACGGAGGACAGGACGGTTTCGAAAAAACCGCGCGCCTCGGTCAGGCCGTCATAATGGCCGGCATAGGGGATGACCTCCGGCCCGCAAAATTCGATCCGGACATCCGGGTGCAACCATGTGACGATTGTATCGACATCATGGGCGCCAAAAGCTTCGAAGACATTTTTTGTGACATCAATCGGTGCGATCATAGAAATTCTCCATTGAATAGGGTGACACCGGTCGCCTCAGAAATTGAACCGCAAGTCGACGCCATAAGTGCGGGGCGCGCCGAGCGGCCCGACAAATTCCGCGCCGTAGAAGCCGCCGGTCAGGATCTGGTTGGTGAAATAGGTCTTCCCGGTCAGATTATCCCCGAACAGGCGGATGCCCCACTTGTCGTCTGCGCTGGTAAAGCCCAGACTGGCGCGGAGCAGGCCATAGCTGTCCTGCGATGCCGCATCGATATTGAAAACGGTGAAGTAGATTTTGCTCTGCCAGTGATATTCGGCGCGCACGGTGACCGTGCCGCTGTCGCCCACCGGCTGTTCGACCTGACCGGCTATGCTTAATTTCCAGCGCGGTGCGCGCGGCAACCGCAGCCCGTCGAGGTCCCTCTGCAACGAACCGGCCGGCTGGGCCAGCGGCGCGGGGCGCAGGCTTTCGGTCAGCGTGCCTTCGGTAAATTGCGCGTCAACATAGGTCAGCGCACCCTCCAGGCGGAGGAAATCGGTCGGGCGGGCCACGCTTTCGACTTCAAAACCGCGCACCCGGGCTTTGCCGACATTGCGGATGAGCGGCTGGTTGCCGACGCTGTCCTGCGCCTGCAGATTGGTATAGTCATACCAGAAAGCTGACGCATTGAGCAGCAGCGCCCGGTCGAGCAATTCGGTGCGTGCGCCGATCTCATAGGACCAGATTTTTTCCGGCTCGAACGGATCGCGCTGGCTGCTGCCGATATTATAGCCGCCACTCTTGAAGCCGCGCTGGATGGACGCGTAGAGCAGGACATCGTCGTTCGGCTTGAAGTCGATACCCAGCTTGGGCGTAAAGGCGCGGAAGGTCGATGGTCCGTTGACCGGTCCCACATTGAACCCGAAAGGATCGGGTTGCAACACATCGGGATCTTCCGACACCGCGTTCGGGAACAGCGCGACGTTAGGGCCCACGCGCATATCGGGCAGTATCACCAGATCGAAATTCTGCCGGCCGTTGCGCCTTTCCTCGCTGTAGCGTCCGCCCAGCCTGATCGTCAGCTGGTCCGAGACATTCCATTGGGTATCGAGATAGGCGGCCCAGGCCTTCGTTTCCTGTGCGCCGCTCAGATGCAATTCGCAGCATAGGTCGGAATCCGGGAATATAATCGGGAAGGTCGGGATCACCCCGGCATTCTGCAGATCGGTTAGCCCCTGGATAAGCACAGGCTCCCAGAAATTGCCGAAAATGTCATTGTCGATCACATTGGATTCTTCGAAATAATAAGCGCCGGCAATCCACGAGAAAGGCTTGTCGACCGGCGAGCTAAGCTGCACTTCACCGCTCCATTGCCAGTGATCCTCTTCGCGACCGACATAATTGACATAGGCGTCCGACAGGTCGAACTCGTTCTGGGAAATCGGGTTGGTGTCGCGGTAGCTGCCGATCACCTTCAGATTATAATCGGCAATATCCCAGTCGAGCGTGGCGCCAAGGCCCCAGTTTTCGACCTTGTTGAAATAGTCCGCATCCGCAAAAATATCCCGTGAACCGGCTTCGGAAACGCGCCCGGCATTTTTCATCGCGAAATAGGCAAGAGTCTGCGCGCCCTCGCGGCTGCTGTACCAGTCCGGAATCTCGTCACCATAGCCCGCGCTGGCATAGAAATAGGCGTTGGCCTTGTCATTCGCGCGATAATAGTCGCCATTCAGAATCAGGGTCGCGTCGGGAGAGATGTCGGCCTCCACCGTCAGCCTTATGGCATAATCTTCCTTGTCCTCGACCCGTTCGGTGCTGTTGTCGGGCCGGGTCACCGTTGCATAGCCACCGCGATCCTCCCACTGGAAGGCAAGCCGGGCTCGAATGCCATCGGTTAGCGGCCCGCTCAGCGCTCCGGCCAGACGGAAGCGGTCATAATTTCCGGCTGTCAGTTGCAGATTGCCTTCCAGAGCATCGGTGGGACGATTGGTGACAATATTCACCGCGCCGCCGGTGGCGTTGCGACCATATAATGTGCCTTGCGGTCCGCGCAGAACTTCAACCCGATCGATATCGAAAAACTGCGGCCCGATGGCGGCGGGCCTGCTGATATAGACGCCGTCGACATAGGTCGCGGTCGAACTGTCGGTTCCAGCGATGATCGAGGGCGTGCCGATGCCACGGATGAAGATCGACGTGTCACCCTGATAGGTCGATATTTGCACGCCGGGCGCGATCGCGCCGACCTGCTCGATCGAGCTGATCGACCGGTTCTCCAGTTCATCGCCACCAAAAGCGGTGATCGACAGCGGCACGTCCTGAAGCGACTGGTCGCGACGGTTGGCGGTTACGATGATGACATCATCCGTGCCGGACGTCGCGGCATCATTTGCGTCATCCTGCGCATGGACCGGCGTGGCCAGCGCGATCGCGGCGAGCAGGCTTGTTGATGCCAGTGCCGCCCGCTTGTTACCCTGAATATTCATGTCTTCCTCCCTGATGCGATGATTGTGAACATCGCTTTTTTTGATCATTGTCCTTGGTTAACTGCGCTCCCGAAAAATCACCGGGTTGCTGGCCAGTCCATGATTGAGCAGACTGACGTCCTGCCAGACTGGCTCACCGGCCCGCTCGATCTGCTGATACCGCTCCCGCAACATGCGGGCGGTGGACTCCGCTTCCAGCTGCGCCAATGGCGCGCCGAGACAGCGATGGATGCCGTAGCCGAAGCTCATGTGGCGGTTGGCGTTCTTGCGGTTCAGCCGAAACTCGTAGGGTTCGGGAAAAACGTTCGGATCATAATTGGCCGCACCGAAAAAGCAGGCGACCCAGTCTCCGCGCTTGATATCCGCCTTTCCAATTGTGATATCTCTGGTGGCGACCCGGAACAGGCGCTGCGGCGGACCGTGGAAGCGCAGGACTTCCTTGTAGATGGCGTCGAACAGATTTGGACCCTCGACAAAATCCTGCCAGATATCGGGAAAATCCGCGAAAACGGTGATCAGATTGCCGAGATAGAAGGATGTTGTCTCGGCTCCGGCAACCGTGGCGGTCATGCAGAAGCGGACGATTTCCTCGAATGACAGTCGGTCGCCGTCGACCTCGGTGCGGATGAAGGCGTTGAGCAATGGGCCGGACGGGTCTTCGCCCTTCGATATCCGGTCCATATTGTCCCGGACATGGTCGGCAAAAAAGGCCATGGCTTCTTCATTATAGGCTTGCCTGGCTTGCGGACTGATGTCGGCGGACAGCATGAAGGCGGTGGCCCAGTTGCGCACGTCGCGGTCCATATCGTCTGGCATGCCGAACAGATAGGCCATCACTCTGCTCGGCAGCATGGCGCAAAAATCGGTCATCACGTCCACGGGCCGATCCGTGACAAAAAATTCGTCCATTGCCTGTCTGACCAAAGCGTCTACCGCCGGGGATAGCGATTTGATTGAAGCAGGCTGGAATACTTTGCTGGCAACCTTGCGCAGCCGCGTGTGCTCCGGTCGGTCATGATTGACCAGCATCAGAGAGGGGGCTGAGGATTCTTCCTGCAGGCTGTCGCGGGAAGAAAAGTTTTCATGGTCCCATGCCACGGCTGCCACATGATCGAAGTTAAGCACAACCCAGGACGGACTGGGGTCATCGACACCGGGCATCGTGCCCGGGGGAAAATCGCGATAGCCGAAGAGCGGCGACTGATCCCGCAACAGATCGTAATAGGGGTAGGGATTCCGGATCACGTCCGGATGGTTCAACTGGTCAACGCCAAATGCGGTTTTCATTTATCCTCAATCCCTGAAATATAATATGTCTTCGAGACATAGTGTCCATAGGACATAATAGGAATCGGAAAGTTTATTTGTCAACCGGCCTCGATAGTTGACGGCGGTATTGGATTTAATGCATTGTATTTATGCGACAAATCGGGGCTCTGCGGGCTGGTGTCGGGACCAGGAAATCCATCGCCCAATGACAGATGGGTCGTGAATAACACTGGAAGATTAGACATTGGCTCGATATTCGTTCATTCGTCTATCGAGTCTGGAACAGGGAATTCTGGTCGAATGCGTAATGATGGAGCATCGAGTGAAGCAGCAGTCTGATTTTGGTATCGACTATCCGATAAAGCGGGAAACTGCTCCGAAAAATTTTCTCAAACTGTTCTACCCGTTTCACTATTCGGTGGGCATGGCCGTTGAAAAGCATCTGAGCGGGCCAGACCTGACCCGGCATCAGACGGTGATCCTCTGGATGATTCACTCCAAGGGCGAAAATGGGCACACGATCCACCGTAAAACGATCGAACGGCTGATCGGAGAGTGGTATGACTTGGGTAGCCCGGCGATTTCAAAGGTCCTCCGCGCTATGGCGGATAAGGATCTCAATCTGATTTCGATCAAGGAAAGCGAAACGTCGGCGCGGGAGAAAGTCATTCGGCTGACGAAGAAGGGACAGGCGACGGTGAATGAAATGATCAACCGGACAGAGGCCTTTATCGGGTTGATCTCAGATAAACTAACCGATGAAGAAATCGAAGCTGGCATGGAATTCATGAGCCGGGTTGGAGCTATAGTTGAAAGCGGTCTTGTCAGTCGGAGGCCCTGAGCGCGGTACGATCGATCCAAAGTTTTGGCAAAATGGCCGGCGGGTTGGGCGATATTTTGATGTCCTACAGCAGGCCGTTCATGATAGGGGCCTGCCATGCCTTATGTGACGCCCGTTCTGTTTTTATCGCGGCTTGCCAGAGCTTTGGTGGGGATAATTGATCACGAAAATGAAATCGGGTTTCTTTTCTTTGACACTGTAAAGTGTGTAAAGTTCATCGGGCCGTCGGCTCGCAATATGAATGGTGCGACCGGATATTTCTTGGTGAGAGTTTCGCAATGATTGATTTGTCGCGCTGCGGGGGTTTGTTCTGATGCTGCCATCGCTGCTCATAATCGACGATTTCATCGCGGATCCGTTGGCAGCGCGCGAAGCGGCGCTGGCGCTCGACTATGATCCGCAGAACAAACAGGGCAACTATCCAGGGCATATTTCGACCGGGCCACTCGACATTCAGGGGCTGAACGAACGGATATCCCGGATTATCAACGCTCCGGTGAAGGCCGCTCCGGGCACGAGCCATTTGCATTGCAGGGTTACCCTGAAGGGCGACAAGGGGCGCAGCGGCGTCCATATTGATCCGGCTTTCTATTCCGGAATACTGTATTTGTCGCTGCCCGAACATTGCAAAGGCGGGACCGATTTTTTCCGTCACAAGCGGACCGGCCTCGAACGGGTGCCGACCGATATGCCGGGGATTACGAAAGCGGGCTATTCCGACATCAATGCGCTGATCGAGGATGTGGTCAACAAGGACACCAATCATCCGGCAAAATGGACAAAGGTGATGACTGTTCCGATGCGCTTCAACCGGCTGATCCTGTTCAGTCCCTGGATGTTTCACAACAGCGGCATGGCTTTTGGCAAAACACCGGAGGATGGCCGACTGGTCAATCTGATGTTCTTTGCCAAGGGATAGCGGTGACTGCGTATCAATGTTAATGTTCGAGTGTCACCCCAGAGAAGGCGGGGGCCTGAACCGGCATGGTTCGTATAATCGATAGCCGTCTGTAATCACGGATTCGACGGAAAAACAGGAGATATTACAAATGTCTAAGCCGATATCGCAAACCTTCTCCGCCTTGCTGCTTGCAGCATCTCCATTGGTGCTGTCCGCTTGCAGCGAGAGTAATGCCCAGGAAACGGACCGTTTTGCTTCGGTTGAAATCAAGGCCGAACCTCTGGCTGAGGGAGTTGCAGTTCTTTTCGGTGCGGGTGGCAATATCGGCGTTTCCTACGGGCCCGATGGAACCGTGTTAATCGACGACCAGTTCGCGCCATTGACGCCGAAAATCCAGGCCGCGATCGCTGACCTTGGCGCGGATCCGGTGACCTATCTGATCAACACCCACTGGCACGGCGACCATAGCGGCGGAAACGAGAATTTCGGCAAGGCCGGCGCGTTGATCATGGCGCACGATCATGTTCGCGAACGAATGCTGGGCATCCAGAAAACGGGCCGCGGCAATGATCCGGCGTCCCCGGTCGATGCCTTGCCCACGGTCACCTATCATGACGGTCTGAAGCTGCATCTCAACGGTGACGAGGTGCAGGTCATGCATATGAAACACGGTCACACCGACGGCGATAGCGTCATCTTCTGGAAGAAAGCCAATGTGCTGCACATGGGCGATCTGTTCTTCAGCAAAATGAGCCTGCCTTTCATCGACCTCAACAGCGGCGGTAATGTCCGCGGCGTGCTGGCGGCGGCAGAGAAGGTGCTGGCCATGGTGGATGAAGATAGCAAGATCATCCCGGGCCACGGACCGATGGCGACCAAGGCGGATCTGGTCGCTTATCGCGATATGCTGAAATCGGTGATCGGCGCGGTCGAAAAGGCACAGGGCGAGGGCAAGACGCTCGATCAGATCCTGGCAATGAAGCCGGCCGCGCAATGGGACATCAATCCCGACGCCTTCATCAAGGGCGATGCCTTTGTCGAAGCCGTCTACAAGAGTCTGGAACAGCCGGCCCACAAGGAGGACCATGCGCACTAGCTAGAGGGTCGCGGCCTCGATCTCTTCGCGCAAGGCAGCGATCAGCGATCTGACCTTGGTCAGCCGCGGTTCCTCTTCGTCGACGATCTTGCGGAAGATGGTCTTCTTGAACGCCAGGATGGTTTCGCCTTCGGGGCGTTTTGAGTCGGGCAGGGTGGAGAAGATGATGTCGATCATCCGCTCGGCCCCGTGCAGGCGGCCCCAGAGATAGTCATTCTCGCGATAGCTGCGGCTGAAAAAGGCACCGAAATTGTTGAACTCAATGCCCTTCAATGTCGCTGCCACGCCGCCCTTGCGAATTGTCTTGGCATCTTCCGGCGAGATGCGGTCGACCTTGATCGGGTCGAATTCGTCCAGCCCTTCGCCCTGCAACAGCGGCAGGGTGGCAATATCGTAGAAGGGAAAGCCGAGGAAGGCGAGCAGCATCGACCGCTTCTCTGCCTTTGGGATTACTGCCAGTGCTTCGGCGAGCCTGGCGTCGACGACCGCGTCGGCCGCGGTCAGGTCGCGTGCCTTGGCCAGCGCCTCCAGCAGCGGTCCCGGATGGTCCTCTGCCTGCTCGGCGAGGCCGACGAATTCATCGCCGAGAAAGTCGATGGTTTCGCGTTCGATGTAGAGCGAAAGGCAGTCGTAGATGACATCGTGCATGCCTTCCATCACCTCGGCATCGGCAGGACTGGCGCGGTCGAGATCTTCGGCAAGCTGCCGGGCCATGAAACGCAGCCTCCTGACCCGAAAACCAAGATCGTGCTGGCGGAAAAACTCCGCCGCCAGTCTGGTCGGTCCGCCGCTTTTCTGGCCGACATTGTCGAGACCGAGACGGCGTATCTCCGTCCATAATGCGCTGCGCAGGCCGGGATGATTGTGGCCGTTGGGATCGGGTTTCGCGCGCCGGACGGTGTGGGCGATATCCTCGATCACCGTTGCCAGTTTGAGATGTCCGTAGGCGCTGTAGGAAAAGCCGGAAAGCTTGGCCGCCTTGTCTCGCGACTTCCGGCGCCAGGCTGCCACCCGGGCAGGCGTCGGCCGGTCGAGGAAAAAGGTGCGTCCGAACAGACTCTCGACATGCTGTTCGACTTCGCCGCGCAGGTTTTCCGTGATCAGTCGCATCTGGGTGATTCGGTTCGACCGTCCGGCAATGGCATTGAGATTGTCGCGGATCGGCTGCTCGCGGGGGATGTTCGAGATCGCTCCGAAAATTGTCGAGAAGAAGCCGGGAAGCGCTTCGCCTTCGGACTCCTGCGCCGCCTGCAGGCGTTGTGTCGCTTTGTCGCTTTTCGCCACATCAAGATCGGGGCGGGGGTCGATATAGACGAAACGGCGGTCCACCTGGCGCTTGGCTGGCCGGTTCTTCAAAGCTTCGATCGCCTGGGCAAAAGGCGCATTGGCGAGGACCGAACCGTCGATCAGTACCGTATCCTCCGCTGTGCCGGCGCGAAACTGGTTGGGCAATATCCGCTTCAGAAAGGCCGAGCGCCCCTCCCAGACATAGTCATGGTCTGCAAGCAGATCGTCCAGTTCCCGCACTGTGAATGGGGGGAATGCACCGGGAAAGCTGGCCGTGGCTCTGCCGGCAAAGGTCAGCGCTGCCGGATCGGCAATCGCGTCATCTCGCTTGCCTCGGGTGGAAAAGCCGATGGTTATGCGATGTTCCATCTCGAGCGCTTCGGGCGGGCTGTGCAGTTGCAGTTTTTCCGGATGTCCGACAAAATCTGTAACCGTGACAAACAGGTCGAGAGGCTGGCCCGGCGGCAGCAGGCGTGGTCCGCGCTCGGTGGCCCGCACCGCGGCCAGCGCATCCCAGATCAGGCCACTGAAGACCTTGCCGCCAAAGGGTGGGGCGAACCAGCGGGCACGGACGAAGCGCGAGAGCTTCATCTTGACTTCTTCCTGGGCCTCCTTCGAGACCGTCTGCTCGACGGCTCCGCCCTTGCGACCCAGCGCCATCCAGGCAATTGGCTCGGCCCAGAATTTGGAGAAGCGGGAGAGGGGGCGCGCATCGGGATCGAGGAGCTTGTCGACATCGGCGGTGTCGAGCCACAAGTCGGTCAGCGGATCGAGTGACTGGCCCGACAGGATCGCCTGAGACAGGAATATTCCATTGATCCCTCCGGCGCTGGCACCGGAAATAATGTCCGGCAGAATGCGCAGTCTCGTGCCCGTCTCCTGCTCCAGCCATTCCAATATATCATAGTAAATACCGCGGCTGCACTGGTCGACCCGCGCACCATCGTGAAAATCCCGGCTGGCCTGAGCGAGCTTCCAGATTTCCTTGGTGATACCATGCATGTAGATGGCAAGGCTCACGCCGCCATAGCAGATCAAGGCCAGTCTGAGTTCTTTCTGCCGCATGGCTTTTACCTACAGGATGGCGGTGCGGGTGCAACCCGTAATGCACCGCTCGGGAAGCGCGAATATATGTCGCGGGATCCTCCTCCCGCTATGGCATATCAAACCGGGCTTTCCTATTCCGCTGCCGCGTTGCCAAAACAGACATATGAACTGTAAACAGGATGACGGCACGAGAGAGAGTGATTTGGTTTGCGTCTTTTTACAGGCTTTCAAGCCTGAAATCATTTGCCCTTCAAGAGATGCCACCCTTGTGATCCTGTCAAAATTTTTTGAGGCAAAAGCACTGGCGTTCCTTATTTGTTCTGCTAGATAAGCCTCATGGCAAAACCAAAGAAAAAATATGTCTGTCAGAATTGCGGCTCGATCGCGCATCGCTGGGAAGGGCAATGCGGCGATTGTGGCGAGTGGAATACGCTGGTCGAAGAAGCGGGCGAAACCGTGTTCGCGTCGAAGCATAATCTGCAAAGCGGCGGGCGTGAGGTGCGGCTGGTCGGGCTGGACAGCGAAATTGCGCTGCCCGACCGTAAAAAGACCGGTATCGCCGAATTCGACCGCGCTGTCGGCGGCGGACTGGTGACCGGTTCTGCCACGTTGATGGGCGGCGATCCGGGGATTGGCAAATCGACGCTTTTGTTACAGGTTTCTGCACGACTGGCCGAAGCAGGACTGTCGGTTGCCTATATTTCGGGCGAGGAAGCGGCGGATCAGGTGCGTCTGCGGGCGCGACGACTGGGGCTGGGCAAAGCGCCGGTCAAGTTGGCTTCGGCAACCTCTGTTCGCGACATATTGACGACCCTCGGCCGCGATGCGCCCGATTTTGTCGTGATCGATTCGATCCAGACGATGCACAGCGATCTGATCGAGGGCGCCCCGGGAACAGTAAGCCAGGTGCGGGCCTCGGCACAGGAAATCATCAAGTTTGCCAAGGAACATGGCACGATGGTCATGCTGGTTGGCCATGTCACCAAGGATGGCAATATCGCCGGCCCGCGCGTGCTCGAACATATGGTCGACACGGTGATGAGCTTCGAAGGGGAGCGCAGCCATCAATATCGCATCCTTCGCTCGATCAAGAACCGCTTTGGCGGCACCGACGAAATCGGCGTTTTCGCGATGGAAGAAAAAGGCCTCACCGAAGTGGTCAATCCCTCAGCTCTGTTCCTGACTGACCGCAGCGAAGAAGTCACCGGAGCGACGGTATTCCCGGCGATGGAGGGCACCCGTCCCGTACTGGTCGAGATCCAGGCGCTGACTGTTCGGTTGGCGAGTGGCGCAACCCCACGGCGTTCGGTGGTCGGATGGGACAGTTCGCGGCTGGCGATGATCTTGGCGGTGCTGGAAGCGCGCTGCGGGCTCAGCTTCTCAGGCGCGGAGGTCTATCTCAATGTCGCCGGCGGCTATCGGCTCACCGACCCTGCCGCTGATCTGGCGGTTGCTGCGGCGTTGATCTCCGCCCATGCCGAACGGCCCATGCCCAGTGACGCCGTGATATTCGGCGAAATTGCGCTGTCCGGAGAAATCCGGCCGGTTTCACGAACACCTCTGCGCCTGAAAGAAGCATCCAAGCTCGGTTTTGATCGCGCGCTCATCCCGGCTTCCGGCGAAAAAAGCAGCGACGCGATGAAGAAATTGCAATTTGCGAAACTCGCCAATCTCGTTGACCATATGCTCGACCGTGACTAGCTAGAGCCCATGACGGGTCTTGATATATTTGTTCTGGTTTTGATGGGTGGAGCTGCGGTGCTCGGATTCCTGAGGGGGTTCGTTCAGGAAGCGCTTTCGCTTGTTGTCTGGATATTGGTCGTGCTCGGCGTGCGGATGCTGCATACGCCGATTTACGAACGGCTGATAAGCCCGGTGGGAAGCGAGAGCGGCGCCTCGGTGCTGGCTTTCGCGTCGATCGTGATTGTTATCTATGCGCTTGGTCGCTGGCTGGCCCGCTCGATCGGTGCGCGATCGCGGAAATCCGTGCTCGGCCCCATAGACCGTGTGCTGGGTTTTGGTTTCGGCATGATCAAGGGGCTTATCGGCGCCACATTGATCTATCTGCTGCTGGTTTTGCTGTATGACACAGTATACGGTGCGGACGAGCCGCGACCGGAATGGCTCGCGAACTCCCGCACCTATCCACTGCTCAATGCGAGTGGGAAGGCTATGGTGGACTTTGTCGAGGAACAGCGTATGCCGGACAAAGAGCAAGCGGTAGCGGATTGATGAGCGGAGCGCTCTACACCCGTGAGATTTTGCGCCTGGCGGTATCGATCCCCCATCAACATAGGCTGGATAATCCTGAGGGCACAGCAGAGCGGCGATCGCGGACATGCGGCAGCAAGGTTGCCGCAGATGTGCGGGTGACCGAAAAGGGCGAATTGCAGGATCTGGGCCTTGAAATAAACGCCTGCGCGCTGGGCCAGGCATCCGCCGCCATTTTGGGCGCGCAAGCTGTCGGAAGAACCGCCGAAGAAATCGGCGCTGTGCGGGACTCTCTGGCAGCCTTTCTGGCCGGATCCAACGGCACGCCGGGACCCTGGCCGGATATGGACAAGCTGGTGCCCGCTCGGGATCACAAGGGCCGACACGCTGCAATATTGCTTCCCTATGACGCGGTGATTGCAGCATTGACGGATGCCGTCGCCAATCAGGAGGGAACCTGACCAATGGAATCCGAAGCGCATATGGCCGATTTGCTGTTGGGCGGCTTTGTCATGCTCGGCGCGGCCCTGGTGATGGTGCTGATCTTCCGGCGGTTCGGGATCGGAGCGGTTCTCGGCTATCTCATCGCTGGTGTCCTGATCGGCCCGCACGGGTTCGAGCTGATCAGCAATGCCCGGACGATCCTGGAATTTTCCGAGATCGGAATCATCCTGCTGCTGTTCATCGTCGGGCTGGAATTGGCACCGGCGCGTCTCATGCGGCTGCGACAGGCGATCTTTGGATTGGGGATGAGTCAAGTGGTGCTGTGCGGCATTGCGCTGTTCCTGCTGATCATGGCGACGACCAATTTCACCCTTGCGGCATCGATCGCGATCGGTCTGCCGCTGGCGCTGTCCTCCACCGCGCAGGTGCTGCCCATGCTGCAATCCTCGGGCAGACTGAACACGCCGACGGGCGAAAAAGCCTTCTCGATCCTGCTGTTTCAGGATCTGTCGATCATTCCGCTTCTGACCATCATAGCGGCTCTGTCGCGCGCACCTCAGGACGAGGGCGGACCGTCCGGATGGATGACCGCGCTTTACGCGATACTGGCGATCGGTGGGTTGATTCTCGCCGGAAGATATCTTCTGCAGCCGCTGCTCAAGGTGATCGGCAGGATTGCCGAACGCGAATTGTTCATCGTTGCCGGGCTGGTGGCTGTTCTCGGCGGCGCAACGTTGATGGAATTTATCGGACTTTCGCCGGCTCTGGGCGCTTTCATTGCCGGGGTTATGCTTGCCAACTCGCCGTATCGCCATGAACTGGAAGCCGATATCGATCCGTTTCGCTCGCTGTTGCTCGGCTTCTTCTTCCTAGCTGTCGGGATGATGCTGGATGTCAATGTGGTCATCGAAAATCCCGGATTTGTGCTCGGGGCGGCAATTGTGCTGGTAGCAGTCAAAATCGCAATCATTTTTGGATTGGGCAAGCTGTTCGGCATGGAGACCAATGCGGCGTTGGCGATGGGCATGTTGCTTAGCCAGGGCGGAGAATTCGGCTTCGTGCTATTCTCCGAGGCGGAAAAGGCGCTTTTGATCGAACCTGAAGCGAGCAGCCTGTTTGGCGCGATCATCACAATCTCGATGGCGACCACACCGTTTTTGATGCTGCTTGCGCGCCGGTTCAGCAATGGTGGCTCCTCGTCATCTACCAATCTCGAGGACCCGGCCAATGCGGACCGGGCATCGGTCATCGTGGTCGGGCAGGGGCGTTTCGGACAGACCGTGTCGCAGATGCTGATGGCGGCCAAGATTCCGCTGACTCTAATTGACATCAAGCCGGAGCAGATCGATCTTCACCAGAGGTTCGGAGCGAAGGTCTTCTATGGAGATGGCACTCGTGTTGACCTTCTGCGACGCGCCGGTGCCGATGATGCGGACGCGATTGTCTTTTGCATGGATGACGGGGATTTCGGACCGGAACAGGCGCGCGCGATCGTGCAGTCCTTTCCGGAAACCAAGATGTTCGTCCGGGTCTATGATCGCCGACAATTGATAGCGCTGAAGGGGCTTGGCATCGTCGGCATGAAACGGGAAATGTTTGAATCCGCGATTCATCTCGCTCGACAGACCATGTTTGCAATCGATCTCGACAGCAGTCTGATCGAAGAGGTGGAGGAAGAATTCCGTCAGCGTGATTGTGACCGGCTAGAGGCACAAATGAAATCGGGCGGAGACATGCTCGCTGGAGCCGAACTCAGATACGAAAATAATCCCGACAGGAAACTCTGACTTTCGACTTGCCGCGCTTGCTCAGGTTGAAGAGTCCAGAAATGCAGCCACGTCATCGAGCTCGACATCCTTCGCCAGAAAGGACTGGCCGATGCCGTTGGCAAGCAGGAAGGGCAGGGTGCCGCCGCTCATTTTCTTGTCGTGCATCATATGCTCGACCAACCGCTGGCCGGAAGTGCGCACCGAAGCGGTGGCGAGGTCATAGGGTAGGTTTGCAGCCTGTAAATGGGCCCTGACACGCTCCGCGTCCGCAATATCGCAATGGCCACGCCGTACCGAATAGGCGAAGGCCAGCGCCATCCCTGCAGCAACAGCTTCGCCGTGCACGAGTTTGTCGGAGAAACCGGTTTCCGCTTCGAGAGCATGCCCAAAGGTATGACCCAGATTTAGCAAGGCCCGACGACCGCTAAGTTCCTTTTCATCTTCTCCGACAATCAGCGCCTTCGCCTGTACGCTATGGATGATTGCCTTGCTGAGGGCATCAGGGTCGCGATCGAGCATCTTGAAGCCATTGGTCTCGCACCAGGCAAAAAAACTGGCATCGTTGATCAAGCCATATTTGACCACTTCGGCATAGCCAGCCCGCAACTCCCGGTCCGGGAGGCTGTTCAGCACAAGCGGGTCGATCAGCACAAAGCGCGGCTGGTTGAAACTTCCGATGAGATTCTTGCCAGCCGAGCAATTGATCGCAGTCTTGCCGCCGACGCTGCTGTCGACTTGTGCGAGCAGGCTGGTAGGGATCTGGACGAACCGGCAACCGCGCTTGACGATCGCCGCGGCAAACCCGGTAAGATCGCCAATGACGCCGCCGCCGAGTGCTACCAGCGTGTCGGAACGTTCTATACCCTGGCTTAGCAACCAATCGGTCACCAGTTCCAGTTGGCGCCAACTCTTGCTCGTTTCTCCCGCCGGCAGGATTTTGACGATAAGCTCGATCCCGCTGTCGTTGAAGGCTCGCTGCAATTGGGGGAGGAGCTGTGGCTCTACATTTCGATCGGTCAAAACGAAAAGCCGTTGGTTGCTTGCGAAAGGGCGCAAATGCTCGGCGGCTTGCGCCAGAGCGCCTGGTTCGACCAAGATGGGGTAGCTATGTTCGCCGAGTTCGACTGTGATCTGGGTCAACGCTGCAATGCCTCAATTATCTTTTCAACGGTTATTTCATGCGGCGAATCATTGCCCATGATATGAATATGCGCGGTGGCGTATACCGGATTGCGGATTTCTGCCAGATCAGCCAAAATTTTTGCCGGATCGCCTGATTTCAACAAGGGGCGGGTGTTGCGCCGGGCGACACGTTTCACCAATGTATCGAGGTCCGCATCCAGCCAGATCGAAAGAGCCTTCTCCTGAATCAGGGCGCGTGTTTCCGGATTCATGAATGCACCGCCGCCCGTTGCGATAATCTGGCGCTCGCCATCCATCAGCCGCGCGATAACGCGCCGTTCGCCGTCGCGGAAATAATCTTCGCCAAAACGGTTGAATATCTCTTCAACCGTAAGTCCGGCCGCCTGCTCGATTTCTTCGTCTGCATCAACAAAGTCCAGACCCAGGCGCTTCGCCAGTCGCCGACCGACCGTGGTTTTGCCCACTCCCATCAATCCGACCAACACAATAGGTCTGTCGGGCACGAAATCCGGCGTTTCACCGGAATTTCCGTCTGATTTGTCGAAAGAGGCTTTTATGTTTTTGTCCATTGGGGCAAAGGCTATACAAGGGTTGGCTACGGGTGCAAATTCCAATGCTGACTCAGCCAGTTTTTTTAACCGTTTGAAAGATTGAGTCTCATTGATGCCGCGTCAGTTGGTTTTTCTTATATTATTCGTCGCAATCCTGATCGGAGCGGCACTGGCTTTGGCCTCGATGGACGTCGAACAGCCGCTACAGCCGGTCGAAAAGCCCGTAATTGGTGATGATTTGCAATAAGATGCAGATGCGGATCAAACATATATCTTTGGCCGCTGTCAGCATCGGCGCGCTTTTCGCGGCAATTCCGGTTTTGGGACAAAATTCTCCGGAGTCACTTTTGCCTCCCGGCTTTGGCGAGCCAGCTCCGGTTCCGACCCCCGCTCCGAGGCCCGCGCCGGAAAGCACGCCTACTCCAGCTCCAGGTCCCGTGTCGGCGCGTCCGGTCAGTCCTCAAACGGTTGCACCATCCGACGACACTTCTGCTGATCGAAATGTTGCGCCAACCGAACTGGATAGATCGTTGCTGGCGCTCGATGAAAACGGGGAACTGGATCTGAATGCGTTGGATGACGCGCTCCAGCCGCAATATGCCCTGTCTGCAGGCGAGCGGCGTTCCATGGCAGAGATCGGAGTTTTGACGCCAAAATATAACGGCCTGCCAAGAGATGCATTTGGCGAAGAAGGCGGGCAATATCTGACCAACTTGATCCGTAACCTGAACGGCCCGATCCTCTCCCGCTGGGCTTCTATTTTGCTTCGCCGCGCCTTGCTGAGCAAGGTGATCAGTCCGGAAAATGTCAATCCTGCGGATTGGGCGGCTGCACGTGCATGGCGCCTGTTGCTTATGGGTGAAGCCGATGCGGCCCGTTCACTGGTCCTCAAAGTGGATGGAGGCAATTTTACACCGCGTCTTTACGAAGTGGCGATGCAGGCGCATCTGGCGACAGCGGATCCTGCCGGAGTTTGTCCTCTGGTTGAAGGCGGAGCCCGGGTCAGTGATGCTCCGACATGGATCATGTTCCGGCCGATATGTGCTTCTCTGACCGGCGAACAAAGCCGTGCGACCAGCTTGTTGCAGCGGGCACGGCGCGACAGGGTTGCCACTGGCATCGATTATTTGCTGGCCGAAAAGACGATTGGGGCCGGTTTCGAAGGTCGACGAGCCGTGACCATCCTCTGGGATGATATTGAGTATTTTAACAACTGGCGTTTCGGTTTGGGCGTTGCGACAGGCGTGGAACCGCCGGACCGCCTCTATGCCCAAGCGGGTCGCCATGTCCAGGGATGGCGCGCTCGTGCGCCGATGCTTTCCATCGATTCCCGGATGAAGGCGGCCGATTACGCAGCCGCGATTGGCGTGTTATCCAGCCAGGCAATGATTGATCTCTATGCTGCTGCTTATGATGATCCCGAGACGGGCGATGACAGAAAGGCTTTGGCTTCTACGTTACGTCAGGCATATACGAATGATACGGCACAATCGCGGTTGGCTGCCATGCGTGATCTGTGGGGACGCTCCAACGGTGCGCTAACGCGATATTCAGCGAAAATACTGACAGCTCGTGCTGCGGCTAAAATCCCGCCGTCGGCTGCGCTTGGCGATGAGAGTTCCGAATTGGTTGCTTCCATGCTTTCTGCTGGCCTGGACCGCAGCGCCGCAAGATGGGCCGATGTAGTTGATCAGGGAAGTGATGCTTGGGCGCTGTTGGCCGTTTCCTCGCCGAGCAACATCACTGTCTCTTATGACGGGCTGGATGATTTTGGAGGCAATGATGGTAGCGACGACCTCCTCCGCAGCAAATTCTTGCTGGCTGCGATCGCTGGCCTGGGAAGAGCTGACCAACAAACGATTGATGACTTTGCAGCTGATCTGGATTTGAACCTGAAGCGGACCACCAAGTGGACGAGGGCTATCCAGTCCGCAGCGCGACGCGGCCAGTCTGGAACGGTGGCATTGCTCGTCGCAGTAGGAATGCAGGGCCGAGACTGGAACGTCATGTCGCCACTGCACCTGTATCATATCATGCAAAGCTTAAAACGCGTCGGTCTTGAGCCCGAAGCGCGCATGATTGCGGCCGAAGCCCTGACCCGGACATAGGCTTTGCTTTATCCGCGCTGAGGTCTATTCGTGCGTGATATGAGCGATGATGCCAATCTGATTGAACGCTTTCTCGAAATGCTCGTCGCGGAAGCAGGCGTATCCCGGCATACGTTGTCGGCTTATCAAACTGATTTGGAGCAGGCCTCAGCCATTTTCGGTGGACGTCTGTCTAGCGCCGATCGTGATGCCATCAGCAGATTGTCATCGCATTGGCGCGCGCTACAGAATAGCACAGTCGCGCGAAAATCTTCCAGCCTGCGACGCTTTTTCGGTTTTCTCGTGGAAGAAGGCTTTCGCGACGATGATCCTTCTGATGCTCTTCCGAGACCCGGACTTTCGAGATCCTTGCCTAAGACCCTCTCTCACGCTGAAATCGCAAGCCTGTTCCAGTTGATTGCAGAAGACCTGGGACGAGCGCCAGTGAAGGCCTCGATGGCCAGACTGGCCGCGATTATGGAGCTTTTATACGGCTCCGGGCTGCGAGCGAGCGAACTTGTCGCTTTGCCGCGATCGTCAATCACCGGCGACAAACCCTTTTTGATCATCAAAGGGAAGGGAGACAAAGAACGGCTAGTGCCGATTTCCCAACAAGCCCGCAGTGCCGTAAGGCGGTGGGCAGAATTTGTTGATCCTCAGGAAAAGTGGCTTTTTCCGTCGCGGACGGGACATATTAGTCGCGTAAGATTGTTTCAGATCATCAAGGAGCATGCTGCGAGAGCAGGCATCAGTCCGGCAAAAATCAGCCCGCACGTTCTGCGTCATGCCTTCGCAACGCATTTGTTGGAAGGCGGCGCGGATTTAAGGGCATTGCAGACGCTGTTGGGGCACAGCGACATAAGCACCACACAGATATATACTCATATCGACAGCACCCGTCTGGTTGAACTGGTGAATAATCGTCATCCATTGGGCCAAGTGGATCTCGCGCGTTGACGTTTTGCTTGTCCGGTTCTAACTCGTTTTTATGACATCTTATCTCGATTTTGAAAAACCCATCGCCGCGCTGGAAGCCCGTATTCTGGAACTCAGAGATACTGCGGATGAAGGCTCTCTTGATATCGAAACGGAAATCGAGAAGTTGCAGGTCAAATCTGCCAAAATGCTGAGCGACACATATGCCAAATTGTCGCCCTGGCAGAAGACGCAGGTCGCTCGTCATCCGGAGCGCCCGCATTTCAAGGACTTTACCGCTGGCCTGTTTGACGAGTTCGTTCCGCTGGGGGGCGACCGGAATTTTGGTGATGATCAGGCAATTATTGGTGGCTTCGCTCGAATGGGAGACCGCCGGATGGTTGTCATTGGCCATGAGAAGGGGGACGACACGGAAAGCCGCTTGCGGCATAACTTCGGAATGGGCAAGCCCGAGGGATATCGCAAAGCCATTCGTCTTATGGATATGGCTGACCGGTTTTCGCTTCCGGTTCTGACACTCGTTGATACATCGGGCGCATTCCCGGGGGTGTCCGCCGAAGAACGTGGGCAGGCCGAGGCGATAGCCCGGTCCACCGAAAAATGCCTTTCGCTCGGTGTCCCGATGGTGGCGATCATCGTTGGGGAAGGCGGTTCAGGCGGAGCTGTTGCGCTGGCTGCTGCAGAACGCGTCCTGATGTTTGAACATGCCGTCTATTCTGTCATTTCTCCCGAAGGCTGCGCATCAATCCTGTGGCGGACGGGAGACAAAGCCGATGTCGCCGCCGATGCCATGCAGATCACAGCCCAAAGCCTTGAAAAGCTGGGTGTCGTTGATCGGATTATCGACGAGCCCGTGGGCGGTGCACACCGCGACCGGACCTTGGCCATCGCATCGCTGGGCAAGGCGATCGAGGAAGAGTTTGAGCAGCTCGGAAAGCTTGATCGTGAAGAGCTGAGACGGCTGCGCCGTGAAAAATTCCTGGAAATCGGTTCGCTTTAAGCACAGAATCCAGCTTTTCCGTCGGCTTTGATGTCGGAAACGTCATTTTACAGGTGGAACTCTTTACCGAGTGATCAGTTCTTATACATTGCGACCATGAGGAGCCTGATATGAGACAATTTTCGACAAAACTGATGAGTGCCGCCGGCGTCATTGCCCTAGTAGCATGTACAGGCAGCGGCGCTGATGCCGGAGCTGTCAATTCGGCGGGAAGTCAGGCCGGCGAGGCGCGGTCGATATCGGCGGCTGAAAAGCGGCAGGGCGCGGAAGCCCATCCTCAGTTGCTGGAAGAATTCGGTGGCGCATATACTGGCCCACAAGTCGGGTATGTCGTGGGAGTCGGGCAGAATATAGCGGTCCAGTCGGGTCTTGGTAACGCTCGCAGCGATTTTACAGTGACGCTTCTCAATAGCCCCGTGAATAACGCTTTCGCCATTCCCGGTGGATATGTCTATCTCACACGACAGTTGATGGCGTTGATGAATGATGAAGCGGAAATGGCAGGTGTTCTTGGCCACGAAGTCGGCCATGTCGCTGCCAGACATAGTGAAAAGCGCCAGAAGGCGGCCACACGCAACAGTATTTTGGGAATTTTGGGACAGATCGGGTCTCAAGTGTTGCTGGGCGATTCCTCTCTTGGTCGACTTGGTCAGCAAATTTTCGGCACGGGCAGTCAGTTGCTGACCCTAAAATATTCCCGCAAGCAGGAATATGAAGCCGACGATCTGGGCATCCGTTATCTGGCTTCGGCGGGATATGATCCTCAAGCCCTTTCATCCATGCTGTATTCGCTGGCGGCACAATCCGCCATTGACGCGCGGGCGGCCGGACGTGATGCCCGCAGTACGCCCGAATGGGCCAGTACCCATCCTGATCCGGCCCGCAGGGTTTCCCGTGCGGCAACCAATGCAAATAAGTTGGCACGATCTGGCGGTGTTCGCAATCGCGACCAGTTTCTGCAAAATCTCGATGGCATAATGTACGGTGATGATCCCAAACAGGGCGTGATCGAAGGTAACAATTTTCTGCATCGTGACCTGAAGCTGAAATTCACCGTTCCAAACGGTTACTCCATGCAAAATGGTGCTCGTGCGGTTTCCATTACAGGTTCCGGGGGGCAGGGCCAGTTTACGACCGCCGCGTATAACGGGAATATGACCACGTATATCGACGCAGCGTTTAAGGGGCTTGCCGGTGAAGGCAAAAGTATATCCTACGGCGATATCCAGGGAACAACGGTCAACGGGCTGCCTGCATTCTATGCGATTGCGAGAGTCGAGAGCAGCAATGGACCGGTTGATGTCACCGTTTTTGCCTATGAATTTTCAAAAAGCAGTGCGTTTCATTTCGCGACGATCGCTCCTGCTGGAAATGCCTCTGTTTTCTCACCTCTATATCAGAGTATGAACAGGCTAACGAGCACAGAGGCAGCCGCTATAAGGTCTCGTAAAGTCGATGTCGTGACGGTCAAAAGCGGAGACACTATTTCTAGCCTCTCTTCGCGCATGGCCTATACCAGCTATCAGCAGGACCGGTTTCTCGTGCTCAATCGCTTGAACGCAAAAGACGGGCTTCGCGTGGGGCAGAAGGTGAAAATCATCACCTATTGAATTCTACCGGCACAAAAAAAGACGGCAGCCGTCAGGCTGCCGTCCCCTTTGCTTGCTTAATCCGAAGATTAGCCAGCCATCGAATTGTCAACTTCGGAGAAGGTGTTGCTGAGGGTGTTACCCAGCTGACCCATTGCAACAATTGCTGCAACAGCGATCAGAGCAGCGATAAGGCCATATTCAATAGCCGTTGCGCCTTCTTCGTTCTTGAACATTTTACGTACGAATTTCATGTCTGGTCTCCTAGATTTGACAAACTTCACTTACCCAATTGGATCCAATTCACATCCAATGTTCAACATCTTAAACCGAAAACCTTACCAAGATTTTAAGCCCGGGACACATTTATGAAACGTCGGTAACCTCATTGGCAACGTCATCCCACATGCCCACTGTCCTGTTGGCGACGCTGGCTACCGATACAATCACGGTGAGTGCTATGAGAGCCAGTATCAATCCATATTCAACAGCGGTTGCGCCCTTGTCGGAAAGATATATTTGTTTCAAAATGTCAAACATGTCTCTCTCAACGCGGATAAAGTTCTGCTAAGTCGTGAACATCCCCTCTCTCACAGAAATGGATTAACAAAATCCTTACATCGCATAAAATAATGGAAAAAAATCCGACAATCCTGTTTGTTGTCGCTGCAGCGTTAGTCGATCAAAATGGCAGAATTCTGGTGCAGAAGCGCCCGGCAGGCAAACCGATGGCGGGGCTGTGGGAGTTTCCCGGCGGTAAGGTTGAAATTGGTGAAACGCCGGAAGCCGCGCTGGTTCGTGAGCTGAAAGAGGAGTTGGGGATCGATGTTGACGAGGCCGACCTGGAGCCTGTCACGTTCGCCAGTGACGCTCTGGGAGCCCGGCATCTGATTCTGCTTCTGTATATCGGTAAAAAATGGTCAGGTGATGTCCGGAGCGCCGAATTGCAGGACGTGCAGTGGCTGGAAATAGAAGCTATCCGTAATCTGCCGATGCCGCCGGCTGATGGTCCACTGGTTCAAAAACTGGCGAACAGGCTTCGCACTTCGGCTTAATCGTCCGGCAGGCGCTTGTGCTCTCCTGATAGCGTCGTGGAGAGTGATACCTGACCGCTTCCCCGGCGCGCGGGTTTAGGCTGATTCGGATGTGGTGACCATGCGCAAAGATATAATAGCGTTACGCACTCAGCGAATTTCCCATCATCTTCTGCCTGTCTTTGATAGAGGTGCTGCAGCCTCCGGTAGACCTCTCGCCCGATAGGAGACGGTCCGCCGGAGAGGATGTTGCTTCCCCCTGCATCCCTGATGTCAGAGACCAGGCGATCGAAGCTGGAATATTTCAGGCGCAAGGAGTCAGTGTCGGCAACCGGCATCGTCAAGCCCGCGCGCGCCATAAGGTCGCCAGCCGTCCGTACGTCGATCTGGGGGTGGACATGAGCCGAAACACGATCTTCCTCGGCCGCCATCAATATTGATTTCAGCGCCAGAAAGCTTTCCGCACAGATAAATGCTGCCAGCATCAGTCCATCAGGTATCAATATTCTGCGAGCCAGAACAAGAGCGCCTGGCAGGTCATTGATAGTGTCGAGAGATCCTATATTGATAATCAGATCAAAACTGTGATCAGCAAAGGGGAGGCGATCATCGTCACAGATTACATCGCCACATGTTTTCGCCAAAACCGTGCTGGAATCCGCGACGATCACAGAAATGCCGCGCGCCTGAAGCTCAGTGCGCAGCATCGGAGCGGGCAGTCCGATCACGAGGGCACGCCGAAAATCGCGTTTCACCACTTCGAGACGCTCCAGAATTTCCTCGGTCATGAGATGGGAAAAGAAATCGTCGCCATTCGCCCGCGCATAGGCGCGATCACGCACCGTGCGACGCCGTTTGCGATCAAAAACTTCGGGATAATTGACTGTATCGGTCATAGGGTCTTGCGGCTTTAGGAGCGCCAGACAAAAAGATCAAATGCCGTTACGAGCGCTATTTGGACCGATTGTAGATTTTGCCTTGCCACCGAGATGCCCAATCTGTGGCGTCACTGTGGTAGGAGACAATCGTTTCTGCTTGTCTTGCTGGCAGCAACTCGACTTTCTGGCAAAACCCTGGTGTACGGCTTGCGGCATACCCCTGGTTTTCGAGCATCCTGGCGAGAATCTCTGTGTGAAATGTCTGGTGGACAAGCCTGACCATGATGGGGTGCGAGCGGTTGTGCGCTATGACGATCTGAGCGCGTTGATTGCGATGCGGCTCAAATATGGCACGCGACTGGGTCTGGCGAAGCTGATCGCTGGACATCTGCAAAAATATGTTGCGGATTGCCATGAAGGATCGATCATCGTGCCGGTGCCGCTCCATCGATCGCGGCTATGGCGACGCGGGTTCAACCAATCGGTTTTGATCGGCCGGGAACTCGCCCGCAATTCGGTGATGATCATGGACTATGATGTAATTATCCGCAGCAAAGTCACTCCGCCGCTGAGAGGCATGAGTGGCACGCAGCGTCGAAGAATTGTTGATAAGGCGTTCGAGCTGCGGCCGGATGCCCGACTTGCGCTCGCCGGTAAATCGGTAGTGCTGGTCGATGACGTTTATACCAGCGGATCGACTAGCAATGCCTGCGCGCGGTTGCTGAAAAAAGCGGGAGCCAATCAAGTGCTCGTTTTCTGCTGGGCACGGGTTATAAGCAAATCGGAACATGTCTGAAATTCTGGGCCCATTGCCACCGCTTGAAATTGTTGCGCGAACAGCCCATTTGCAGACTCAGGCTAGAGAGAATATAATATGGCTAAAGTTGAAATATATACCAAATTTACCTGTGGCTTCTGCTTCCGCGCCAAGGCCTTGCTGGAGGGTAAAAATGTCAGTTTTGAAGAAACGGATATCAGCATGGGCGGCGAAAAACGTGAGGAAATGATCCAGCGTTCGGGCGGCAGAATGACGGTTCCGCAAATTTTCATCGATGGCCGGCATATTGGCGGATCGGATGATCTCGCTGCGCTCGACCGGTCGGGCGAACTCGATGCGCTTTTGGCAGGCTGAACCGGTTTGAAAATCGCGCTGGCCCAGATGAACAGCGGCATTGTCCCTGTGGAAAATGCCGATCGGCTTCGTTCGCTGATAGCGGATGCCGCAGCCGCAGGTGCTACAGTCATCTTTACTCCCGAGATGAGCGGACTGCTGGACCGGGATCGTTCACGCGCGGCAGCTTCGATCCGAAGTGAATCGGATGATGCTGTTTTAGCAGCCGTTCGATCCGAGGCAAAAAAGGCCGGAATGTGGGTGCAACTGGGGTCTCTGGCGATCACTAGCCCCGACGACCCTGGCGGGAAATGGATCAACCGCTCCTATCTGATTAATCCTGCGGGCGACATTACGGCGCGCTATGACAAGATCCATCTGTTTGACGTCGATTTGGGTCCGGAGGAGTCGCAGCGGGAGTCTTCTGCTTATGCCGGAGGTCACAATGCAGTGGTTGCGGCAGTCCCCGAAGCTATGCTGGGAATGTCGATTTGCTATGATCTGCGGTTTCCCGGGCTTTATGAAGCACTGACCAACGCTGGCGCTGATATTTTGTCGGTGCCAGCGGCCTTTACCGTCCCCACCGGGCGGGCCCATTGGCAGATACTGTTGAGGGCGCGCGCCATCGAGGCGGGTGCCTTCGTGGTTGCGGCGGGGCAATATGGCCAACATGAAGATGGTCGCTCGACCTATGGTCACTCGATGGTGATCGATCCGTGGGGAGACATATTGCTCGACATGGGCGAAGGGGAAGGGCTGGGGTTCTGTGATCTGGATATGAAGAAAGTGCAGGAGGTGCGCTCTCGGATTCCCGCTGTTGCAAATCGCAAGAGATTCGAATTGCCGGTAACGGACGCATGATTATTTTTGACCTAATATGTGCGGATGGTGAGCATCGTTTCGAGGGCTGGTTCGGATCCTCGAGCGATTATGCTGATCAGCAGGCCCGCGGCTTGCTGGACTGCCCAATATGCGGCAGCCGCAATATCTCGAAGGCTGTGATGGCGCCGAATCTTGGCCGGAAAGGTAATCAGGAGCCAGCGGCGGCCGTGTCGGCGGAGAATCGGTCCGAACCGCCGGTCACCCCCAGACCGGTTGCCAATGAAGTGGCCGTGCCGGCCGAATATGTGGAGGTGATCGGAAAATTGGCAAAGGCGCAAGCAGAGATGCTCGCCAAATCCGAATGGGTCGGTGACAAATTTGCCGACCGAGCACGGGACATCCACTACGGGGAAGCGGAGGAAAAACCGATACATGGTACGGCCTCTCTCGAGGAAGTCGATGAACTGGCGGAGGAAGGTATTGCGGCGCTGCCGTTGCCTCTTCCGGTCTTACCGCCGGAATCCAAAAATTGACGGTGGCGCGCTCCCATCGATGCCGCTAAACCTTCCTCCACCAAGCGCCCGTAGCTCAGTCGGATAGAGCATCAGATTCCTAATCTGGGGGCCACAGGTTCGAATCCTGTCGGGCGCACCATGATTTCAATGACTTAGGAGAAATTACCCATTGGCAGTATAATTCCAGCAAGCAGATAGCAATCATAACACGCTTACTTGGAAGCTAAAGGTGAATGTAAAGTTCGATCGAGGAAATCATGGGAACAGGTATCAAAGAATCTAGGGCAGCAGCGATTGGGGGGCTAATTGCCAGTTTCTTTTGTGCTCACCGCCCGAATTCAGCAGCGAATCGAAGCCGCAGTGGATGCAGGATAGTATAATATGAATGACAGATCTCTCTCATTTTCGCAACGTAATAGCTTGGTGGATATCCCGCCTCAGATGCAGTTGGCCGAAATTAACCTAGCAATGCGAGCAAAGTTGTGGAGAGCTTTTCGCTTGTCATTGCAAAATGAAAAGAAAACCATGTCAAGCTATTTTGCCTTTGGAAATCAATGGACAGAAATTTGGGAAGATTGGCTAGTTGATCGCTGCGGAGAGTTTATCGATTCGAATACTTTTAAATTAGGCCAGCATAGCCTGAAAATACGAGAGCTGGTTGAAACCTCAGTGTATTATCGCCTTCTTGATTTTCTAGAGTTTGTTTACAATCATCATGCTACGCCGCTTTATTTATTATCGGACATGGAAACGATATTTGATCAGTGTCGGCCTGCCTATCGGTTTGTGAGCGGTATGTTAGTTCCGATTGCAGATGAAAATGAAATTCAGGGTGTCGAAACTGCCTTGAGCGAAATCCGATTGACTGATGCAGCGGGTGTAAAAGCTCATCTAACCAAAAGTGCTAAAATGCTTAGGGATGGAGATTGGGCTACCTCGATCCGTGAAAGCATAACCGCGGTCGAGTCGGCTGCGAGGAGTGCTGCTCCCGGCACCAAAGATCTAAAATCAGCATTGAGCGAACTGGGCAAAGCTGGTCATCTGAAGCACAAAGCTTTGCAGAGTGCGTTAAACCAGCTTTATGGTTATACATCGGATGAACAAGGTATAAGACACGCATTGGTGTTCAAGGGGGAAGCCGACGCGGATGAAGCAGAAGCGGTGTTTATGTTTGGAGCCTGTGCTTCATTTGTCTCCTACCTATTGAAGCTATCCAACTCGAAGTGTTGAGGATTAATATTTTACGGGTCCTACGCGTTCAACTTTTGTTCCCTATGCGCTGAGAAACCCCATTTTTTAGGCCACCCTCCCTCTCAGGATGATCGAATAGTTACAAGTTACAGTTCAAGTCTATTGGTTTTCCGCCAGAAACAGGCTATGTAAGATCGCGTTGTGGCAGACATTTTTGAGGGCTCGTTCCCATGCCACAATCAACTCAGTTTCCCGCTTTCCTGAAACTTCAATACGATGAGAACGGCGCAACCGCGAAGTTTGAACGTGATATTCGTTCGGCGGCGCAATCAGCCGAGACAAAATTCAAAGCCAGCGCTGCAGCGATTGATAAAGCCATTGATCAAGCATTGAGCCGGCCTCGCAACTTGGAGGGAGCGCTGGATCTCGGCGTTCCGCAACTCAGGGAAGCGGCCCAAGCTGCCAAAGCGAGGGCGGCGGCAGCCGAAGAGATGTCTCGGGCGGTGCGCAGCGCAGCGTTGGCAGAGAACGATTTCAGTCAATCCTCCCGGCTAAGCCAGGCCGCGGCGAACGCTCTTGCCGTCGAACAGCGCGAGGCGGCCCGTGCGGCCATGTCTCAGGCAGCCGCGGCCGAACAGGTGCAAGCGCAGCTAAACAGACAGGCTAAAGCCACAACCTCGCTCGCTGTTTCGACGCGAAATTCCAATCTTGCGATGACCACTGGTGCCAAATCGCTTGGCGCCCAACGCTTCGCCATGGTCCAAGTTGGTCAGCAGTTGCAGGACGTGACGGTCGGCTTCGCTTCCGGTCAACGAGCCGCCACGATCTTTGCCCAGCAGCTCCCGCAATTAGGCTTCGCTCTCAGCGGGTTGCAGGGACGCCTTGGGGCAGTAGGATCCTTTCTCGCAGGTCCTTGGGGCGTGGCGGTCTTTGCCGCAACCACGGCGGCCGGCTTTCTCATTCAGGAACTATATTCGAGCGGGGAAGCTGCCGAGGCAGCCGAACTTGCTGCAAACGGTCTTTCTAGCGCTCAGTCGGTTCTGGGTGAAACTTTCGACCAAACGAGCGGAAAAATTGCAAGCCAAAATGCGTTGCTGATAGCCAACGCCCGGCTGCAGGCAATCAATCTTCGCAGCGAAGCGCTAGCGGCTCGAGAACGGGCCCGGAGCGTTTCTGAAGGCGCTGGTAATCTTGGTATCGGCAAAATTGCAGGCAAGTTATTCAGTGGCGATATCAGCCCGATCGGCGTCGAAGAAGCGACAGCGATCAACCAGTTCCGGGACGCTCTCGCTATCGACAACAAAGCGGAACGAAACAAATCACTTGTCGACATCTTGCGCAAAAGCGAGAGCCTGAATTTCAACGATATCGGGGTTTCTGCGAAAGACTTTCGCGAAGCAATTGTCGGTCAAATTTCAGCCGATGAGAAGGACAAAATCGCCGGCCTGATTGATGAAAGTCTGAACAGCGGTCGTCTCTCGTCCGAGTTCCGCAGAACTGGCTCAACGAAGACCAAAAGAGGCGGAAATGATGCGGAGCGAGAAGCCAAAGCCGCAGCGCGCGAAACGGCCCGCCTTGCATCCCTGTCTGATCAGGCAGCGGTATCCATCGCCCGCGTCAATGAACAGTTTGATGACCAGCCCCGGCTCGTCGACCGCTCCGCCCAGGCCGTCCGGAAACTCGACGGCATCATTGCCGAACTGAGCGATCCGAAGAACGCCGGCACACCGCGGCTTAAGGAATTGATCGCGGAAGCGCAGGAAGCCCGGACCTTTGCCGCCAATGCGGTTAACACCGAAATCAGCCGATACGGTGAGGAAAACGAGAAAAATCTCGAAATCATGTCGCTGCAAGCGGCTGGCCTGTTCGATCAGGCTGAGATATTGCAGGAAATCAACCGGCTCGACGAACGGCTGGGATTGACCAGTAATCTTGAAAAACAACGCGAAATAGC
This sequence comes from Sphingorhabdus sp. SMR4y, assembly GCF_002218195.1. Classification (GTDB taxonomy): domain Bacteria; phylum Pseudomonadota; class Alphaproteobacteria; order Sphingomonadales; family Sphingomonadaceae; genus Parasphingorhabdus. Next base: position 227,421 of record NZ_CP022336.1, read on the forward strand.
GATTGAAGCCAGTAATATTCTGGAAGACGAAACTGCTACCACTGTCGAGCGTGAAAAGGCGACCAAGGCGCTCGAAGACAGCGCTGCTGCGATTGCAAAGATCAACGGTCAGCAATCTAAAATCCGCACCGAGGCCGAAAATTATGTCGCACAACAGAAAGAACTAACGCAACTCACCCGGCGCCAAACGGATGCGCTCAACGATCAATTGCAAGTCGCCGGCTCGATCCGGCAATCTCTCACCGGATTGCTGACAGGTACGACAAGCGGAGGCGATTTCCTGAAAGACCTCCGTGCTACGTTCGCTGAATTGCAGGGTAAGCGGCTATTCGACGCAGTATTTGGGGATGCGTTTGATCAAATCGAAGCACAGCTCAACAGCGATACCCCGCTCGGCAAGGCGAATTCCAGACTGGTGAAAGAGGTCGATCAAACGGCCCAATCTGCTAATTCGGTGTCCAAGTCTTTCGATTATGTAGCTGATGCTGCCAATGCCGCAGCGTCGAAGTTGCATGGCATCACCAGCCCGGTGCCGATCGGAACACCGGGCGCCGCGAACGACAATCGAGTTATCGAAGTCGACGGGATCAGAAAAGCTATAGCGATTGATGTCCGGTCCATTTCCCAGTTATCGGACGAAATGGCCGCTGGCATCGTGGGGCCGCTCGCCGGATCGCTGGATGAAATATTTGGCACCCGGTTCAGCCAGCAACTCACCGGTGCTTTGTCATCGGCACTCAGCGGCTATCTGCAGGGTGGAGAAGTTGGCGGTGTCCTTGGCGGCCTGCAGGGCATCACGAAAGTTCTCGGCGAAGAAGGCGTGATCGGCGAGGGAATTGCAAAATCCCTGAGCGAATCCCTTGGTGGCGCCGTTGGTGGAGCTGGAACGGGTACTCAGATAGCCGGCATTGCAAAAGCACTCGGGCTTGGCGGCAATTTCTCCACGACCGGTTCCCAGATTGGCGGCGCGATCGGGTCTTTCGTCCCTATCCCCGGTGGCCAGGTCATCGGGTCGGTGATCGGCGGTCTTATCGGTGGTCTGTTCAAGAAAACCGAAAAGGGATATGCTCGGGCGTCGATATCAGAGAGCGGCGAACTGGATTATGAGCTCGCCAAAATCAGCGGCAAAGGCCGAGCAGACACAGCAACCAGTCAGGCCAACGCATTGTTCGAGGGATTGAAAAACATCTCCGATCAGCTCGGCGGGTCGCTGAAAGGCGGTTTTACGCTTGGCTCTATCGGTACATATAAAGACAGATACAGCTTCGATCCGACCTTTGGCAGTTCGTCGGACACACAATATTATGACAATGCAGAGGACGCTATTCGGGCCGGCATTATGGATGCTATCGATCGCGGTGTCATCGACGGCATCCGGCAATCCACGCAAAACTTGCTCAAAGCCGGCTCCGATCTTGAATCTGCATTGCAGGATGCTCTGACCTTTCAGAATGTGTTCACCCGCCTGAAGGCGCATAAGGACCCGGTTGGCGCGGCGCTCGATAATCTGGACCGTGAATTCGAGGCATTAGTCAAACTATTCGATAAAGCCGGTGCTTCCGCTCAGGAATATGCAGAGCTTGAAGAGCTATATGGGATTGAACGTGCCCAAGCGGTCAAAGAGGCTTCGGAGCGCATTACCGGCTTACTCAGAGACTTGTTCCGCGACCTCACCATCGGAGACAGCGGTTTGTCTCTCAGGACGCGCCTGGGCAACGCACAGGCCGAATATGATCCACTTGCTCAACGTGTCGCGGCCGGAGATATCACCGCCTATGATGATTACGCTGATGCGGCCCGCAATCTTCTGGATCTACAGCGTGAGGTATATGGTTCATCCGAGGAATATTTCCGCCTGCTGGATGAAGTGACCCAACTCACGAAATCACGGATCGATGAGGAATCCAATATCGCTTCTATTGCGGTGGATCGCGACACGCCGTTCACGGTCGACCAGACACCGGTGGTCAACGCGATCAATTATCAGACCGACCAGTTGATAAGCTACCTTGCGGCCATCGCGAAGAACAGCGGCGCTTCAGGTAGCGGCGGTGGCGGCGGAAACGGTCAAGATCCAGTTCCGGCAAGCGTAGCTAATTTCTAAACAATGCGGCCCCTCTAACCCGCAGATCAGAGGGGCCGATTCCGTGATGTTGCGGCAGCTAATCACGAAATTAGGCCCGCACGGGACTGACACCGCGCGGGCGGCCGAGGGAGAGGAGGACTAAAACCCTCGGCAAACGGCAATCGTTCAGGGCGATGGAAGGCGAGCGGATTTCTCAATTCTTCCACCCGATAAAACAATCGGTTCGGTTCCGGCCGCTAATGCGGTCAGGAGCTCTGGGCTAACCTGCTCGGATTTGTTTCGGACATGGGGCCAGTGGAGCCACGTTTCCTTCAACACCAGCGATAGCCGTAATGATAGATTGGCCGCTCCCCTGGCACTGATCGAGTGGCGAAGGACTTCAATATCGGCATAAACCGACGCCAGATTGGCGATTACCTCAATTGCCTCAATCTCCAAGGTGTGGATAGCTTCGGCGCCGATTTCGCTAAGCCTGGCCCTTAGCCGGTCCTTGGCCGCGCCGATCTGGAGCGAACGTTCTCGCATATCGTTCTCGATTTTTGTCCGGCTGGAATTTAACTGGTCGATTTGTGCTCGAAGTTTCGGTGTATCGGTTTCAATTTCGTCGAGTACGTCACCGGATCGCAGTGCACCGGTCAATCGCTCATCATGGCCCTGAGCCTCCCTGAGGCGGGTAATCTCGGCACGAAGATCGGATATCTTGGAATCCGCCCGTTCGATCGCTTCACGGTCATGGTCCTGAGTCGCCAACAGTTCGGCAATTTGTTCGCGCTCGGGCGACAGGTCAAAGTTGGCCAGCGCATGCTGGATTGCGCTGATATTCAGATTTTCGCTGGTCATTGGACTGCCCCTCTCGTTGATTGAATTTTAGCATGGATATCGTCCAAGCCGTGGTTGGCCGCTGGCGTGGTCGACGAATGCGATTGCGTTCGTCTTTCTTGAATTTCCGAATGAATATCCGACCAGCCGTGGTTTGCGGTTTTTGAGGACGGGTTCTGTCTCGCTGCCACAATCTCACGGAATTCAGATTGAGACAACGGGTAGAGGCTCAGATTTGCAATAATCTCAAACGCTGACATATCCGTGTTGGAGAGCAGAAATGCAGCGCCATATTCGTTTCCGGATACCTCAGGGCTGTCGAAAACGGCCATCATCCGGGAGCGCTCTTCGGCGCGAATATTGGCAGCCGTCTGTTTGGCCGCCGTTGGCCTTTTCACTGGGACGCGAGGGCTGGTCGATCGCTTGCTTTTTGGCCGGGGTCGGGAGGCCTCGCTGAATTGCTGCAAACGCTGCATCCGTGAACCGATTTCATTTTGTTCTGTCATGTTGATCCTTACATTCAGTTGGGAGAGCGACCGATGGCTTGGCAAAGGGCCAATGCCTGGTCGGGGGGAATTTTGGAGCGGGGGAAGGTTGCTCGATCATGTTCATTGGAAACCTCGGTTTGCTGCGAGTTCCCATTCGAAACTCTCATAAATTCGCGATGCTTGTTGCACGACAGCAGACCGCGATTCGGTTTCAATGATTTCGGTGAGCCATCGATCCCAATCCTCAACATCGAGGTCGCTCCGGCCGCCCTTGATGTCGCGTTCGAGCATTGCGAGGACTTGACCTGTACTTTGATGTTTTCGGGGTGGAGAAACTGGAACGTTCCACTTTCTTTGCTGAGCCATTGTTTGGCGCGATTTCAATCGCGCAGATTCATCTGAATCTAATTCCTCTGTTTCTACAGAATTTAATTCCCCGTTTAACGGAATATAATGCCCATTGGTTTCTGGCAGATTTGCGACGCTTTCAGATTTTTCGTCACCAACTATCTCATTGTTGGTTTCGTCAACAATCTGGATCACCTTTTGGCTTTTCTGGTCGGTTTCATTGTTGATTTCACCAACCATCTTGTTGTTGGTTTCATCAAGTATCTCGGGATAAAATACCCTCAAAGTGAACCTGCGTTTATCCATCAACTGAGGTTCCCGTGATATATACCCCGCCTTGATAAGCTTGGAGACGGACCGGCCAAAATTGGTATAATCACAGCCGGCAAGTTTAGTCAGAGTTCCATATGATGCATAGCAACCCGCGCCCTTGCCATTCACAAGTGACATCCCATCATGAAGGGAGATTACACCGAGTACGCGATGATCAAGCGCAGTGAGTGCTGGATCGGTCATTGCCCGTCTTGGCAAGCAATAGAATTTGCGGGGTTTCTTTTCCCCCTTAGGGTCCTTCTTTGCCATACCATCAGCCTGCCATCACCGGCTCGCACCCCAACCGGTCGATCAGGACCCAGCCGTTGTGTCTAGTCAGACCCTCGGCATATTGCCGGGCGATCTGATATAGCTCAAACGATCGATCTAACCGCTCTCCGACCGGCGCCGGCTGAACGGAGACGTTGACATCGAGGCCAAATGTATCTGCTTCCAAAACGACGATGTGCTTGCGCTTAGCCATGAGATATCTCCGCGCCATGTTCGATAGAGAGGCTGGCTGCGAAAATCGCGGCAGCCGTTCTGCCATCGAATAATCTATCCGGGGTGCCCTTCTCCGACGGCCAGAGACTGACCCTATATCGCCCATCACTTTCGATCCGGATCAATACTTTGCGAGCAATGGGGGGTGGGGACCAATCGGCCCGGCCGCTCCACGAAAGGAGGTTAAATTTCGCGCGATAAAGGCGGGAATTCCTCAGTTTTCCGGTTGTCATGAGAGTGCTCCCATTGACTGAGCTGCTGACAGTTTAAGTTTCACAGTGATCACGCCGCTCCACTCGTGGAAGAGCGCACTTTGCTTTCGATCCACTGGTCGATATCTTGCTGCCGATAAACGACCCTTTTTCCCAGTTTGGCGAATTTGGGACCCTCTCCGGTGACCCGCCATTTGGCCAAGCACGAGGGACGAACGCCAATTTGATCGGCAGTCGCATCTATATCGTTAATCTTCATTTCTGCACTCCATCATTCAAGATGGAATGAAATCTATCGAGGTAGCTGGAAGATAGCCTTCCCTCAAATTGCGCTGATATCCGCGCGTAATCTGCGACGCTTTAAAGCGCGTGCCATTGTATCGTCAGACGGAAGCGGTCCCAACACTTCTGGATCCCATGCGGCATGGACAAATTTAACAAATTTTGAGTGATAATTTTCGAGATTGGTGTTTTTGCTTGCCGTTGGATTGGTTTTTGTGACCATAGACCACAAATCAGCCATATCAAATATGAATATTTCGGTTGGCAGATGTGGTGCTTTAGGCGCTTTGGTATGATCGATTAAATGCTCGATGGAACCAAGATAATTCGCACCGAATTTTTGCAAGCCATTGCAAAGCATGTCGGGGTTGAAAGGATCGTTTAGGGACTCTTTTACTTTTGGTTCAATCGCTATCCAGACTTCGTTAGGAAGTATGCTCTCCAGAAACTGAAGGACAGTTTGAGCATGAAGAGCGGCAAGGGCAGAATTCCGTACATCGTTCAGCATGTTTTTGGGCTGCATCCGGGTATGTCTTAGCTTCTGCAGAGCTTCTGCCATTTGAACGGCGGCAGATTGTACCTTTGTCGCGCCCTCTTTGATTTCCGATGGTTTTTTGTAGCCCTTTACATTGGTATAGGCTGGTAGGATCATCGCTGAATAAACGCTTAAATAAATTTGATAAATATGTACTCTGATCTGCTTGTGTTGATGGCCAAGGCATTCCTCCGCGGCGTCGATATGCTCAGATTGGCTGCTGATCAATTCAACAAGATCATTCCGCGCTTCATCGTCCAACAGATACAGATTTGAACGTTCAACCGCTTCAGTTGCAGCTTGGTCGAAACCACTCATATCGGCCGCGCCTCGGGATCGACATACGCTTCGGCAAACAAATCAAAGAGAAAATCCTTATCTGCTTTGCCAAGGCGGTGCAGCAAACCTGATACGAGCCGCATGGCGCCGCGATGCTGCTCATCATTGAGGGGTTGGTAGCAGGGCTCCAAAGCAGATATTTTGGGCAAGTTATCGAATATCTCAGGCTCAGGAACCGACGAATATCTCCGGCCATCCGGTCCTATGGTGAGATCCCCGCCCAGCTGCTTAAACAGGGTACCTATCAGCAGCGCGATTTCTGGGGAATGCGGTAACTTGCCCGTTTTCGTTTGCATCAAATCCTCCCTCTTTTTGCCGCTCCAAAATCGATGACATCCGGATCAGCATTTGATTGCAATGTCCGGGACAAATGTGCTGCCCAGGCATCGAGGGCGGCTTGTTTCTCCATCTTCCAATCATGGCGCTGGTAGATTCCCTTCACTCCGGACATGGACCCGCTGACGTGATTGAGTATTGCCTCGGTCACTTCGAGCCGGATCCCCAATCTCTGCAGCCCTGTTGCCAGCGTACGGCGCAAATCGTGAAACCGCCATTTCGCGACCTCGCCACCAAGTTCCTTGATCGCGTCATCGATCGCCCGCTTCGCCTTGCTGAAGCCGGCAATCCTCGACTTGGTGCGACCTACCAAGACACAACCAGCGGCCGGCCACTTTTCCGCACCAATCAAATCATCGATGACACTTATCGCTGAGGCCGAAAGATGCACAATTTGAGGGACGCCGTTTTTCGTGCGCTCACCGGGAATTTCCCAAAGGGCCTGTCGACGAGATAATTCTGACCAGTTCATCCCGGCTATTTCGTCGCGCCGCTGTCCCGTGAGGATAGCCAGCCGGTATAACGCGCGGTACGACGCTGACAGCTTCTCGGCTGCCTGCCATACGAATGCGAGTTCCTGATCATCCAATACCCTGTCCCGGCTCTTGGCCTTGGGAGGCGGCTTCAATCCATCGGTGATATTTGGCGCAATGCTTTCGTTGTCAGCCCAAGCACAAAAAGCGCTGAGCGTGGCAAAAGCATTTCTGCGGGCAGCGATCGCGGCAGGGGGCATGCTGTCCCGTATGGCGTTCCAGTGTTCCCGCGTCACGAGCGGCAAGGGCAGTTTTCCGATCACCGGCAAAACGTGGCAATCCATGGCCGATTGATAGAATGCTCGGGTCCGATCTTTCAGTCTCGGGTTGCTTAGCCAAAGCGGCACAAGGTTTTCGACGATTTGCTTCGAGTGCAGCGCCTTGCGGCGGTCTGAGGTTTCTCTGGCAGCCTTGGCCGCTGCGACAGGATCGCCCCCGGACAAGACTTCCAGCCGCAACCGCTCGGCAAATTTGGCAGCCTGATCGGGGGTCAGTTCGCCGTGAGGTCCAATCGTTATACGCTTCGCCGGGCCCCCGCCTTTCGGTCGGTATTGGAACAAATATACCTTTTTGCCGCGAGGCGTAACCTTCAGGCCAAAGCCTTTGATGACGCTATCCCAAAGGAAAATGTCTTTCGCCCCTGGTCCAAGGGCATCGACCGTCCGCTTCGAGATTTTTCTGCTCACCATGATTTCTAGCAATCACATAGCAATCAGAAATTAGCAATCCATATCTAAGGCAGTCGATTGAAAGATATTATAATATAATGGAAAATAAGGATTACTTAAATTTCTCCCGAATTATCAGAGCTATATCCTAAAATTCCTAATCTGGGGGCCACAGGTTCGAATCCTGTCGGGCGCACCATTCTTCTTCCGGGGATTGCGAGGAGAGCCAGCGTTTCAAGGTCAGGCAAGGGCTACGATACTTGCCAGAATCAAGCGCACGAGATCGGCTTGGCCTCGCGTTCCTGTCTTTGCGTAAATTCGTTTGGAATAAAGTCGCGCTGTTTCGTGAGTGAGACCGAGGAGAGGCGCCGCCTCCCGGATCGTTATGCCGTGGCTGATATGCAATGCCAATCGGGCTTCCTGCAAGGTGAGGCCGAAAAGATTGGCAAGGTGCTGACTGCGCTCCGCACTGCTGGTTCGCTCGCCGTGGACGAAGGCAATGGCAACCGGCTTGATCGCACCGGGCAGGTCTGCCGGCGGGTTGGTGAGCAGCATGTCAAGCCATGGTTCATCTGACAAATGTACTGACCGGACAACACTTTCCCCTGCCTGTCGCATTTTCAGGAATTGACGCAAGATGCCCTGTGCATCGGCGCGCATGGCAATGAGCCGTCCGTCCGGCGACTTGCGCAAGGTTTGTGCTTCCAGGACCAGGGCTTCGGCCTGTTCGCTCATGTCAATGATGCGGCCGGACGCGTCGAGCATGAACCAGCCGAAATTCAGCCGCATGATTGCGTCAGCCGAAATCCCCGCCTTGAGCCGCTGCCGTTCCAGTTCGGCATGGGTGCCGGCGGCAATCGCCAGATGATTGGCAAGGGACCCCAGCAGGGCCCCGTCGCTTGCGGAAAAGTCGCTGGTTTTGCGCCCAAGCGATATCCAGATTTGTCCGCCATTGGGCTCGGCAACCCTCATGTTGCGGGCGAAACGAATCTCGGGGTCCTCCATGAACAGAGTCTTGAACCGGCTGTGCACGGGGTCGCTAGGGTCGATGAACTCGTCCAGAGAGTAGACCCGATTGAGCCGCATGGACCTGTGCGGAAGCGCCTGTGAGTTTCCAAACTCCTGCCGATAGATTTCATTTATGTCTGTCGAGTTGTCGTGGAGTGTGGGAATCCGCACGGATTGCAGCCAGTCATGGTCGCCCTGAAACAGAAGCCGGGCATAGTCGGCGGCGGTTCGTCGACGCAACTGTTCGAGAAAATCTTCCCAGGGCGGCGTACCGAGAGTGCCGCGATGCAGCGCGGCAACGAGATCATGATCTTCACTGTAGATAACGGCCATTCTCGCTTTATATCCCATTTGGGAACTACATGCCAGTCGAAAGCGACTATTGTGCCCTGAAACGATCAAGGATGGAATGACAAGTGACCCGTGTATTGACCCATTTGGAGCGGCTTGAGGCTGAAGCGATTCACATCATGCGAGAGGTAATGGCGGACGCTCAGAAACCGGTGATGATGTATAGCGTCGGTAAAGATAGCGCAGTGCTGCTGCATCTCGCAAAAAAGGCATTCTATCCTTCTCCACCGCCATTTCCGTTGCTCCATGTCGATACGACATGGAAATTCAAGGATATGTACGCACTTCGCGAAAAGGCTGCGCAAGATGCCGGGATGGAATTGATCGTACATCACAATGCAGAAGCACAGGAGCGCGGCATCAATCCGTTTGACCATGGGCCGTTGCATACCGATATGTGGAAGACCGAAGGGCTGAAGCAGGCCCTAGACCTGCACGGATTTGACGTGGCTTTCGGTGGCGCCCGGCGCGACGAGGAAAAAAGCCGGGCCAAGGAGCGTATCTTCTCCTTCCGGACCGCCAGCCATGGCTGGGACCCCAAAAACCAACGACCAGAGTTGTGGAATCTCTACAATGCCCGGAAAGCCAAAGGCGAAAGCATAAGAGTCTTCCCGATCAGCAACTGGACCGAACTGGATATCTGGCAATATATCATGGCGGAGAATATCGAAATCGTGCCGCTCTATTTCGCAGCGCCGCGTCCGACCTATATCCATGAGGGGGGATTGTTCATGGCGGACGATCTGGACCGGCTTGAAAAGGTCATGGGCAAGAAGCCTGAGATCACAACCCGCTCCGTTCGTTTCCGTACGCTGGGATGTTTCCCGTTGACCGGCGCGGTTGAAAGTTCAGCGTCGACTCTCTCCGAAGTTATCCAGGAAATGCTTCTGACCACAACCAGCGAGCGTCAGGGCCGGATCATTGACAAGGATGAAGGTGGCGCCGGCATGGAGAAAAAGAAGCAGGAGGGCTATTTCTGATGACCGAACAGAGCGGAAATGATCCGGTTTACAAAACCGATGCGCTGATCGCTGAAGATATTGACGCATATCTTGCTCAGCACCAGAACAAGGAACTGCTTCGTTTCATCACCTGTGGCAGCGTCGATGACGGCAAGAGCACGTTGATTGGCCGGCTGCTCTACGACAGCAAAATGATTTTCGAAGACCAGCTCACCGCGCTTGAGGCGGACAGCAAGAAATCGGGTACCCAAGGGCAGGAAATCGATTTTGCTTTGCTGGTCGACGGTCTTGCCGCCGAGCGCGAGCAGGGGATCACCATCGATGTCGCCTATCGGTTCTTTTCGACCGAAAAGCGCAAGTTCATTGTTGCCGATACACCTGGCCACGAACAATATACCCGTAATATGGTCACAGGTGCTTCAACCGCTGATGCCGCTGTAATTTTGGTTGATGCGCGCAAAGGCATATTGGTGCAGACACGGCGTCATTCCTATCTGGCTCACTTGCTTGGTATCAAGAATCTGATCCTGGCGGTGAACAAGATGGACCTTGTCGACTTTGATCAGGAAACGTTTGACTCGATCGTCAAGGAGTATGGTGAATTTGCTGCTGAAATCGGCATTGAAAACTTTACAGCAATTCCAATCTCCGGATTCAAGGGTGATAATATCACCGAGGCGCCGTCGGCAAACACTCCATGGTATGATGGCCCCGCGCTTATCTCTCATCTTGAAAATATCGAGATCACAGCGACGGTTGCGCAGGAAAAGCCATTCCGGATGGCGGTGCAATGGGTCAATCGCCCCAATCTTGATTTTCGCGGTTTCTCTGGGCTTGTTTCCGGCGGTGTCGTAAAACCGGGTGATCCGGTCCGTATCGTGCCGTCAGGTAAAAACAGCCGCGTAAACAGCATCGTAACCCTGGACGGCGAACTCGACGAAGCCGTGGCAGGGCAATCGGTTACGATCACTCTGGAGGACGAGGTGGACTGCTCGCGCGGCGATGTGATCGCCGCCGCCGGAGATCCGCCCGAAGTGTCCGACCAATTTGAATCGACGATCGTCTGGATGAGCGATGAAGCGCTGAAACCCGGTCGCGGTTACTGGCTGAAGCTGGCAACGCAGACGGTCAGCGCATCGGTGCAGGAACCCAAATATGAAATCAACATCAACACGATGGAGCATCTGGCGGCCAAAACCCTCGAGCTGAACGGTATTGGTGTTACCGAAATACACACTGACAAGCCGATTGTTTTTGAGGCTTATGCAGATAGCCGGCAGTTGGGCGGCTTCATTCTGGTCGATAAGATTACCAATGCGACCGTCGCGGCCGGCATGTTGCATTTCAGTCTGCGGCGGGCGGATAATGTCCACTGGCAACCTACTACGATCACGCGCGAAGAGCATGCGTCGCTGAAGAACCAGACCCCCCGAGTCTTATGGTTTACCGGCCTTTCCGGCTCGGGAAAATCCACGATTGCCAACGAGGTCGAAAAAAGCCTCAACCTGATGAACCGGCACACCTTCCTGCTCGACGGGGACAATGTTCGGCATGGATTGAACAAGGATCTCGGCTTTACCGAAGCAGACCGTATCGAAAATATCCGGCGCGTCGGCGAAGTCGCCAAATTGATGACCGACGCCGGGCTGATTGTGCTGACTGCCTTCATCAGTCCGTTCCGCGCGGAAAGACAAATGGTGCGTGAAATGTTGCCGGATGCCGAATTCATCGAGATTTTCGTGGATACGCCGCTCGAAGTTGCTGAGCAGCGCGATGTAAAAGGTCTGTACAAGAAGGCCCGTAGCGGGAAGCTGAAAAACTTCACAGGTATCGATAGTCCTTATGAATCTCCCGAAAATCCGGAAATCCGCGTTAATACTGTCGAAATGACACCGACAGAAGCTGCCGAATATATTGTTCGTCAGATCATGCCCCTAAAATGAGTAAAATTATGACCGACGCCGATCTTGCTGCCCATCTCGCTCATGTTGCCGGACGGATTCTGCTAGAAGTTCGCGAAAGTGGAATGTTTGAAGGCAAGGCGCTCGGCAAGGCCGGGGACCAGACTGCCAACGAGTTCCTTGTCCATGCCTTGCGTCAGCAGCGGCCTGAAGACGGCCTGCTGTCCGAGGAGAGCAAGGATACCGACGAACGGCTTGGCAAATCACGGGTCTGGATCATTGATCCGGTAGACGGCACGCGGGAATATGGAGAAGCACGCTCGGACTGGGCGGTCCATGTCGCGCTTGCTGTCGACGGTATTGCCTCGATCGGCGCCGTTGCCTTGCCGGGGCAAGATGGCGGCATCGTCCTGCGCAGCGATAAGGCTGCTCCACTTGACCCGCACGAAGGCAAACCGCGGCTGGTTGTAAGCCGTACCCGTCCGGCAGCAGAGGCAGTCTCGGTCGCAGAGCGATTGGGCGGCGAACTTCTGCCCATGGGGTCGGCCGGTGCCAAGGCGATGGCTGTGGTGCAGGGCGAGGCTGAAATCTATCTCCATTCCGGCGGGCAGTATGAGTGGGACAGTTGCGCACCTGTAGCAGTCGCGTCAGCCTTTGGCCTGCACTGTTCGCGGATCGACGGCTCTCCGCTGGTCTACAATCAAAAGGATACCTATATGCCGGACCTTCTGATCTGCAGAAAAGAATGGACCGAGGCTGTTTTCGACGCGCTGAAGGCCTGACCGATTTGACTGGAGAGGGCCTGTAACCAGTGCGTCCTTGAAGGGAGTTCAAGAGGCGCTTTCAGACCTGAGATTATCGGCAACGCTTCCGTCGATTCGACAGAAGCTGATTGTCGGCGAGCACTGTCGTTCGATAGTGTATATACTGACGGTCTGCTCGATGATTGGACAGATTGTCCCTCTTCCCAATCGCCTGCCTGTCTCCGCAAAGATCTTCTCCAGGGAGAGATTGTGGCGAATGCCGCAACCTGTGAGTTAGTTGCGTTACAACAGCCAAGCCAGTATGGAGAGACGGGATTAACGGGACGTAACCTTGGACGATATCGAGCCAGAGACATCGCGCGTAGCAAAATTGACGGCAAAACAACGGGAATGCCTGCACCTCGTGGTATTGCGAAAGTCATCCAAGGAAATTGCCCGGATTCTCGAAATCTCAAAGCCCGCGGTAGATCAACGACTGGTGAGCGCGCGACGGGTTCTCGGTGCGGCGACCCGGGATGAGGCCGCGCTGATATATGCCAGGGCCTCCGGCACCTATGATCGGATACTATATGATCCGGCGGGTGTTCCCTTCGATGACGATTCTGGTCCAGAAGCATCCCAAGACGAGCGATCAGGTTCATCCTTGCTCGAGGAAGTATCGATCCCTTACGAGATGGATGCTGAGCAGGATCTGAATGTCTGGCCGCAAATCTTGAAAGAGTCGGAAAGTAGCTGGGGAACCGCGCAGAGATTAGCCATTATAGTCATTCTGACTATCGGAATACTGGCGATTGTTTTGATCGGTTTGTCCGTTTCCCAATCTCTTTCCGATCTGTTGACAGCCTAGCCAACATCTGGGCTCTCACTATTTTGAACAGCACTAATCCGTGTTTTACGGAAAGGAATAGCTATGTCTTATCAAATCAAAATCGCATCCGATCAAATCAAGCAAGATATGCCCCATACTGAGGTTTCCATTGATCAGGCCCTGATTTCGGTGTCCAATCTTTTGGCCACGCTGGTGCAGGCACGGGTCGATGCCGGTGTTCCAGCTGCTACGGGCCAGATTGCTGTTCGAAGGCTTGCCAAGGCGCAGATGGCGCTTGTTGAAGCCAGCAGTGACGTCCTGCGTGTGCATGGTGAATTGCAGAAGGTTGGAAGAGAATTTGCAGGAATGGATTTGCACGAGACGTGCCCCGCTGTTCAAGGTTCTCTGACGCCCGGCAATTTGCGCCCTGTCGCCGTCTAATCGAACAGCGGTTGACTGAAATGCGAGAGAATGGTCCAGCTGGAATATGCGAACTCTCCTCTTCCTTGTCTTCCTCGGCGCGGTCTGCATTTATGCACTGTATCGAGGGGGAGGGCCTGAGCGTTGGGTTGCCTGTATCGTTATCGGGATGGTGCTATTGGATCCAGCCGTTCATATCTTCACGCCGCTGGAATATACCACGCTGGATCCCGGGCATCTCGTCATCGATCTGGCCGGTTGGCTCGGGCTACTTGCGATTGCGCTTCGTGCAAACCGGTTCTGGCCGTTATGCGTAGCGTCGCTTCAGACAATCGCCTTGGTGGCGCACGCTACCAGAATGCTGGATGTGACGATTCATCCAAAAGCCTATATGATCATGCAAGTAGCTTCTTCCTACCCGTTACTGGTCCTGCTGATGATCGGAACGATGTTTCACCGGAAGCGGCTGAAAGCCTTCGGAACCGACAGGTCCTGGCGAAACTGATCGGGATTGTTGAGCCGGATCAGGCTGTCACGCTTTCCGGCGCGCTACTGGAAGAATTCGGTTCAATTGGACGTTTGCTGGGTGAGTCCGAAGCCGCATTGAGCAGGGTTCTGGACAGCAATAAACACGTTATAAGGCTGCTCAAGGCGAGCGAGGATCTAATGATCGCTACATTGCGCAATGCGCTGCCGCGGAAGCTTGTTGCGGCGACGGATCAACGGCTGGTGACATATCTTCAAGCTCGTATGGGTTCCCGGTCCACGGAATTGATGCGCATATTGTTTCTGGATAGTTCGCACCATTTGCTTGGCGATCAGGAATTTGGCGAAGGTTCTCCGCGCCGGATATATGTTCAACCACGGACTATCCTCAAGCGCGCCCTGGAGCTCGATGCCAGCGGGCTCATTCTGGCTCACAATCACCCGGGCGGAAGCGTGTCGCCCAGCAGTTCGGATATAGAATTTACCATGTCCATCCGGTCTCTATGTCTGGAGCTGGATATATGTTTGCTCGATCATATCATTATTACGAGCAATGGTTGGAGCAGCTTTCGAAAGTTGAAAATAATATGAGCCTTCAGAGGAGGTGAAGCATATTGTGCTTGCTAAAATTGAGCTTTCGGTAATCCGCCCGCGAAGTGTGCGGGTATCGCGGCCCCGAATTTCGGGTGACCCGGTTTGGGCATGGGCTGAAAACCGATTTAGCAACCGCTGAAGATAGTCTCGTTGGTGTGCTGATCTGGGGGGCTACTCACCAAGGCCAATATGGTGGTCTAGTCAGGCTGCCCATGAAGCGATTTCGCGAGCTGACATCTCCAATTATTGTGGTGGCTGCTTAACCGCACGCGGTTATTGCCGTCAAAGTCTCCGAGTTTTGACAATATGTCAGAACGGAAGGAGCTGCTCGCAATCGTAAAATTTTCAGGATCACCTGCGATAACCCGGCCACTCAGGTTCATATTGCTGATAGGGTGCGCAATGATTGTGAGCGCCTACGGACTAGATGGTCAGGGGCAAGCTAGCGACACGGCGCGCGCGGGGGCAACAGCGGTGGGAAATGCCGAAGCCGTCATAGTTCATCCCCTCGAACTCCGGAGCAATGGAGCAATTGTGCTGGATATGTTGCAGATATCAAATCATGTGCAGATTGACAGGCAAGATTGTGACGCCGAGCTGGAACGGCTCGTATCAGAATGCACTTTTCTGATTTATGAATTGCAATGACGATATCGGGATATGGGCCAGGTTCCGGGGGAAAGCTGGAATTTGGCACTTTTTCCCACGCTCAATCTGGCGAGGATTGCGGCAGCTCTTCCGTTTCGGTCTCTTCCAACGCATTAATAGCTGCGTCGATTTTTATCGCTGGAATTGGCAGATCGTTCTCGTCGAGAAAATTCAATATTCCCTGGAGTTTTTCGATAAGCTTGTGCACCTCCATATTCCTGTAGTTCAGGTCGCGCGACATTGATCGATTTGAATGCTCACATGCGACATCATATCTCCAGTTTCACTTGATAAATCTGGATCTTGCTGGCCGACTGATTGCAGTCATTCATTGAAGCAGGGGCCGAAATCTCAATTGGGTAGGACGAAAGATCATCCTACCCAAGTCGAGAGCGCATACCAGGTGCACTACGTTCTCCAAGGTCGACGCCTGCGGGGGCAAATCGACCGAGGAGGAGAAAATTCAATTTCTCCTGTCGATATCTATCCTGACCAGAGCGCCGTTTATCAATCTATATCCTTCTCGATTTGGCGAGATACGGGACTATTATATCCAAAGTGGGGAAATTATGGTGCCCCCGCCTCCGATCCATGGTCAGAGTATAAGGTTGAAGTGATTGATTAGCGGAGCAGAATAGACAACGTCCCGGTTGAGTGGCTGACTATCTATGTTGTTCTTGGCCGGACATGATTTTGTTTCAACGGTGAGCTCATGTGGATACTATGGCCGAATTTACTGCATCGGTGGATATTTCCAACGTCTATTGGTCTGATGGCAGCAAATAATTCCCTGTCAGGGTTATCCAGAAAGAAGATGATCGGTAAGGCGCTTCCTGATTGATCGAGAGCTGCGGTCCTTGACCCCAAATCTGTCGATAGACCTTAATTTTATCCTAACGCGCCGTAAACGACTGTGAAAGACGTCGAATACGCCGCCCGTTTTGCACGCGGTGTTCCTCGGGCTATTTTTTGAGGCAGCCAGGATCGAATGAGATGAAGTCAACTGAAAGCTATTCGGCCATGATCAAACGACTGGACCGTGCGGGGGTGAAACAGCAATTACCCAATGGCGGTGCGGACAGGAAAATTGCGGATGAGCCATTGGCTAGAGGAGTGAACCCGGCGGCTTACACCAGCCCATCGGGAGGAGCCTCAACATTTGATTCCGGGAAAGTCGCCAATATCCGGTTGCAGATCGGGTTCGGTATATATCATATCGATTTGGAGAGACTTGCGGAAAAATTGCTCGGCGCAAACATTTTCTGACCCTATCCGGAAAGCCTTTCGCAAGCTGGCTCAAGTCTGGAATGGCCGTAATTTCTGTCGTCTGGTTCAGGCCTTGACCGCTAGGTCATCTTGAAGGCGTCCATATCTCGAGAATAGATCGCAATGGATGTCCGGCTGATGGTCGAGCCAAATCGATTTATTGGCCAATCAAACGTCATGGAGAGATAGTTCACTCAAAACTAATTAGCCCGACCTCCCGAATTTTCAAGAATTGGCACGATGATTGCTTCGCTCTTCGTCAGGAGGTTTGAGCAAGATATGTCATATTTTTCGTCTATCATGAATTACGGACAGCGTGGTCCTGCGTTCGATATTCCTGCCAAGAAGCACATTGCGTCTGCGGCAAAGCAGGCTGTCCTGCCGTCTATATTGATATTTTTGCTGATCTTGATGACGGCGCCTGCGCTGCTGCACACAGCAATTCTTTCGGGCGTCGCTTTTGCCTTCACTTTTGCCTTTCAGCATCTCCGCGAAGCTCGAACCGGGGAACTCTTGGCACCGCAGACAAGCAGAAATCACGCGGTGCCAATCGAGCGGCCAAATACCGTTCAACACTTGGGGTTCACGGTCAATATCGGATACGGCCTGTTTTCGTTGGTCGAAGACCGCAAGGGAGCGCCGCTGATAAGCCGGGTCGCCGTACTGCGGCATCAGATCTCCCGGAAACTGGGATTTTCTCTCCCTCATATTCCGATCAAGGTCGACCTGTCGCTCGAGCCCAACAGCTATCGCATATTATTGCACAGGATGGTGCTGGGTGAGGGTGCTGCCTGGGCCGACGAAATTCTTGCGATCGACGACGGCGATGTAGAATCGTTGATCAAAGGCCGGCCTTGTATGGACCCGACATTCGGGATGAATGCGGTCTGGATGCCAGCGAGAAAACGGACTTTGGCCGTTGCCAAGGGCTATCTCGTGGCAGATGCGGCCACCGTGATTGCAACGCATCTCCATGATGTCGCGCAGCGCAATGCAGCAAAGATATTTGGTGCCAGAGAAGCGCAACAACTGTTTGATCTGCATCAGCAATCATCGCCAGGACTGGCGGATAGTCTCACCCGGAAATTGCTGTCGCTGGAGCAAATTACGGTCATTTGCCGACATCTTCTTGCTGAAAATATCTCGGTCAAAGATTTCGGCAGAATATCCAGGGCGATGATACGGGCATGTGAGGTGCACAGCGATGTTGCCGATATTGCCGAAGCGGTGCGGGCGGATATTGGAGATCTGATTGTCCGGGAGATCGTGCCGAGCGGACTCCCGCTTCCTGTTATCACACTGGACGCCTCGCTTGATAGCATGCTCGTCAAAGCGCTGAAAGCGAGTGAGGGAGCCGGCAATCCCTTCGCCCCCCGAATGGCTCGAGACATGATTCACGCGGTCAATATCGCCATACAATCCCTGCCACCTGGGATCCGCATTGTTGCGTTGATCTGCTCGCCGGCGGTGCGGAAGCCGCTAAGCGATTTGCTGAATCAGAGGTTTCCGAATCTCTCGATTCTCTCTGATTCAGAGTTGCCGCGCAGCAAGCCAGTCGAGCTGTTTGCGACAGTCGGTGGACCGTCATCCAGTCAGACAATGGCTGCCACAAATGCAACCTGAAATAACTGTCCATCCGGGAACATGATATGCTGAAAACAAGAAACCGGGCGTTGCAATCCTATGGGGCAATGCAAATAGACGAGAATAGTCTGATCAGGGAGAATCAGTCGCTGGTTACGAAAATTGCCTGGCAGGTAAAATCATTGGCACCCGATCAGATGGAGATCGAAGATCTGATACAGGTCGGGCTTGTAGCAATGGTAGAGGCTGCAAAAAAATATGTAGATCAAGGGCATAGCTTTAGTACCTATCTGTATGTCCGTGTCCGTGGCGCGATGATCGATAGTCTGAGGTCGACCTGCAATTTGCGCAGAACATCGGTTGACTGGCACAAAAAAGTCCGGCGCTGCCGAGCGCAACTTTTACACGAACTCGGGTGTGAGCCCACAGATTCCCAATTGGCCCGGGCATTGAACATGGATCCGGCCGATTACCGGAAAACCACAGACCGGGCGATCGCAGTCCATGTTGGATCGCTCGACGAAATCTATTGCGATTCAAGCAGCTGGTTTGCCGACGAAGGGGAGGATCAACATGAGAAGCTGGAAAAATCTCAATTGGCGGCATTACTGGCGTCAAAACTGAAGCAGTTAAACGAACGCGAACAGCTAGTTCTCAACTGCTATTTCGTCGAAGAACTGCAGCTTGAAGAGATCGGAGCGATCCTCGATGTGTCAGCAGTACGTATATGTCAGATCAAGAAGCGCGCATTGGAGAAGCTACAGGCCGCAATGACAGCAGCTTGAAAGGACTGTGGTCCGGGTGAGCAGGCATTATCACCTATCCCGGGCCAGGATATGTCGGTTAACCGACAGCCAAAAGCGAGAATGTCGGTTTTCCGACGAACATGACGCAATTCCGACGCCGATCTCGATAACTATCGGCTGATTTTCCCCTTGCTCAAATTGGCATGGCTCTTGCGAAGTAAATCTCGAGCACAGAATTTCGGTTCTGGTGTTCGACCTGCAATATGGAAAGATGGCAATGATCAACAGACAACTGGAATCTAGTCTGGTCACTGGGTTCCAGAAATTTGCTGATTTGCCGGCTGGCTGCGAGATTCGGTCACGCCATCAATGCTCGCCTTCTGCCAAGTCATTATCCCCCGATACTGACACGGCAGAAGGCGGGTTTGATGCTGTTACCGACTTTTGATGGTCGCAATGACCGCTCGACCCACATTTTCCCGTCACCCCATGCCTGACGATTGTAAAATTCATGCTGCCGCGCGGGCAGGGAACCGGGATCATTTCGCGTCGATTGGTTCTCCTTGCAGGGGGGCGAATACAGCCTGTATCGCCGCAATATCGATATATTCAAGTTGCCCGAACGCCCCGCGCGGCGAGGCCAGTGAAATGAGGTCGGGGACGTAGCAGATTTCTTTGTCTCGCTAGCTAGCTTGACGCATCAAAGTCCCGGGGCCGTTGTCTTGCGAGAAACTCAAATGACTGATGCTTAATCCGGACCCCTACTCGCCGTACATTATCCTGAGGATGTTTATATGTCTGGAAAATCGACAAATGAGTCCCGGTTGGCGTTCACGGTTGAGGGATCAATTTGCTGTGATCGCCCGTCGTTAGATTCTCGCGGCTCAAGCCGGTTGAAGGCAATAGTGGACCAGCACTTTTTCGTATTTGACCGCGAAGAAAATTGATCTGGAAAGCCACCGATTATGACGATTCCCTGTCGCAGCCGCCAAGTCTCTGATCTTGCAAAACATGTGAAGACAAACAGGTCTTTAACATCGGATCCCCGTGCTGTGGTCGGGGCTTTGCTGGAAGAACTCGCTCACACGCTGGGCTTGATCACCGACAGCGCCCGTCGTGGCGAAGATTTGCTTGTTTCTCAGTATCAGGAAAACGCCAGCAAGATCCTGGGCGGGCTGGACAGGGAACTGGAATTCGATTTGGCCGGCGATCTGTCAGAAACCTTGCGCATCCTGTACAACGAGGCGGCAAAACGCATTCGAATGGAAGATATGGAAGCATGTATCGAACGTATTGAATCTGCCCGTGAAATGATCCGGGAGATTGAAAAAGCCTGGGCCGGGATCGTCGCGTTCAATTGACTATGTGTGGAACGGGCTAAACCGCAATATAGCAGTCATCCGGCTCTTCTGATCGCTGGTGGATTCTATGTTTGCGCATCTTGTCGATCAGCGTTGTCCTCTTGATATTGATGGAACGGGCAGCTTGCGAAACGACGCCGTTCGATCCGTCCAGCGCTGCCATTATTATTCGGCGTTCTTCATGCTGAAGATGGACATTCAGGTCCCGGACAAGTTGGTCATCGGCTGCAGTGAGCGGGGCGGGAGCGGTGCCATGACAGGAGCCGAATTGCCTATCTTCCTTGTCGCCAATCTGGCTCAATGGCTTGACATTGATATCGGAAATGGCCGGAACGCCATCGCATTGTATCAGCTTGGCGATGTCTTCGACAAAAACCTGCTCTCCGGAAAAGAAGACACAGGCCCGTTCAATGACATTGCGCAGTTCGCGCACATTGCCTGGCCAGTCATATTGCTGCATCGCCGCAAACGCTTCCGCGGTAAAAAACGGCAGAGGACGGCCATCTTCACCACCTTTTAGAAAATGCGCAACCAGAGCGGGAATGTCTTCTGAACGTTCCTTGAGCGCGGGCACTTCGATCGGCACGACGCAAAGCCGATAGAAGAGATCTTCGCGGAAAGTCTTGTTGGAAATGCACTCCGAGAGATTTTTGTGCGTTGCTGTGATTACCCTGATGTCGATTGCGATGCCGCGTTTGCCACCTATCCGGTTGACGACGCGGGTTTCCAGCACACGCAGTAGTTTTACCTGCATATCGATGGGCATATCGCCGATTTCGTCAAGGAAGATCGTGCCGCCGCTGGCCTGTTCGAAAAGCCCGACGTGACGGCTCACTGCGCCTGTAAAACTGCCCTTTTCATGGCCAAAAAGTTCCGATTCAATCAATTGATCGGGTAAAGCGCCACAATTCACGGCAATATTGGGCGCATTTTGCCGGTTTGAAATGGCGTGGATGGCTTCCGCCACAACTTCCTTGCCGCTGCCCGACGGTCCGGTGATCATGATTGAGCTGTTGCAACGACCGGCGAATTTGACGATCGATCGCAGCTGTCGCATTTGCGGACTGTCGCCGATAAGCTTTGCAGCCAGCAATTCTTCTAATTGTGAATCGGTCATTGAACTACCCAGATAACAATACGCATATCTCTCCGAATCTTCGGAGAAGGATGGTTCGAAGATCCCGCAATCGTCGAACCGTCACCTGGTAAGGTCCGGAATGGACAAGGATCGTTAAATATCGGTTAATGGGCTATTGAAGAATGAAAGCTGCTCGTATCGAGTCCGGCCTATATCGACAGCCGATCAAGCCGGGATGCGATGATCGGGGATGAGGCCCCGGGTTGGGACATTCGGCGATGGCCCGGTCAATGATCAGAGGGGCGCGCTGAACAAAAGCCTTTCTATCTTGGTCCGGCAGTTTTGCGATACTGCAACGAAGACCATGCGATGATCGGCCGGATTGGACGATTTCTGGAGTAGACCCTGTTCCACCATGACGTTGATATAGCGCATGGCCGTGGTCATCGGGATGCCCGAGCTATGAGCGATTGCCGACACAGTCACCTGCTGATCCTTGAGACCACAGAGAAAAATGTCGAGACACATGTTCCAGCAAGAGTCTGTAAACAGCCCGTTTCCGGCGTCCAGTGTGCCGGACTTTAACCGCCCCCACTCCAGAAATTTCTCGGCCCGTTCGATCAGGTCAATGCTGTCCGGCTTGTCGTCCTTGATGCCGGTCTCTTGGCCAGAGAGATTGCGGGAATCTGCAATTTTTCTTTCCAGCCTATCAAGGTTTTCGTTCGCCTGTCTCAAAGTCAAGCGAAGCTCAGCCAATTCAGCTTCAACACTATTCATTGCTACTACGCTGCAATATCGGAGTCCTCCAGTCTTGACCATCTACCGAAAGAACATGCCTTTTCGTTCTGTCTTTGATTGCCGTTGCAATTTAATAGCCTAGCAACTTAGCGAATGCATCGAAAGAGGTGATGTGACCTCCCGATCTATCCGTGCTGCAGTCACATCTTGAACTTGGCCAGCTAGCCGGCGGCACTGAATCAATATAATAGCGGTCGCGGTTTCCGAGCCGGTTTTCAATTCCATCGGGTAATGGCAATACCGGGCTTGCGGCCGAAAAATGGCGGCCACATTGAGTTACACGAGCGCCGGCCTGGCTTGATGAAACTCGGCGGGCCTTCGTGTCGCAGGATTGCAAACGGCAGTCGATAACTCCCTAGCCGTCCACTTTTCATCACGTGCCGGGACCGTTTCGATATTTTCACAAAATGACTCTTATTATTCTGCGGCATTCACCGTCTTCAGTATCATGATGTGGAAACCTGGTAATGATAATCGGAATGAGGAGCGCCTGCAGTTCGAGGCGGAGGCCGCGCGTCAGTTCGCTCTGGAGCGCTATGACGTTCTGGATACGCCGGAAGAGGCCCGTTTCGATCATATAACGATGGCAATAAAGCAGGCCCTGAAAGTTCCTTTTGCCGGGATATCGTTCATGGATGGAGAACGGCTGTGGTTCAAATCCAAATCCGGATTGAAGACAACAGAGTTTCCGCGAGATATTTCCTTTTGCGGCTTCTCTATAGCACAACAGGCGCCGACGATTGTGCAAGACACGCTGAAGGACGAGCGGTTCAAGAACAATCCTGCGGTCGTTGGCAGTCCTTTTTTGCGAAGCTATATTGGCGTGCCGCTGATCACGCCGGACGGCCATAATATCGGAACGCTCTGTGCTGCCGATATTACGGCCCGGCAATTCAGCGACGATAAGGTCGACCGGATGAAGCAACTCGCCGAGTTGGTCATTCACGAACTTGAATTGCGCCAGCAGTCGACAAGGGATCGGCTCACCGGCGCGTTGTCGCGCAGCGGTTTTGCGGTAGAAGTGCGGAAAGCCATGTCCCTGTACGAACGGCAGGGGATCAAGAGTACGATCGTGCTTTTTGACGTGGATCTTTATAAAATGGTCAGCTCAAGTCTCGAGCGTGCGTCCGGAAATGCGTTGCTAAGATCCATCATTCAGACTCTGATCCAGCGGCTGCGCCAGTCGGATTATATCGGTCGCCTTGGCGGAACGCAGTTTGCCGTGCTTTTGACATGCACAATCGGAGAGGAAGCACGTCAGGCCATGGAAACGGTGCAAAGTGAATGGGAGCAGGCCAATAGCGAGATATTTTTCGATGTAGCTTTCTGTGATATTTCGCCAGCCATGGAGGGGTGGGAAGACTGGATCGAGCAGGCGAGCACGAAGCTGCGCGCCGTAAAAGAGGCGGGGCGAAAAGACTTCCGCCACGAACCCGCCAGGCGCCTAAAAACGGCCGGCCGTGTCGGTTGACAGGGTAAGAGCCGGGCAGGGGATGCCTGCTCACAAAGCAACCGTGTCTTATTTTCTGATCATCCGTTCATACAGGTTCGATACCCGGACGACAGTTCGGTTGCCAATTCCATCGCAGCGTGCCAATTTGTGATAGAGAGGCACTGGCTAACAAAGGAAAAGACCATGGCAACCGCAATCCCGAAGCAAGAATCTGCGATGGGCGTTGGACCGGGGTTTGCGATCCCCGATCCGCACGATATCCCGAGTGTGAAAGGCAAGGTGTCCGAGGTCGAATGGCAATTGCGTTGCGATCTTGCGGCGACCTACCGTCTCTGCGCGATGCACGCCTGGACCGATCTTGTGTTTACCCATATTTCCGCGCGCCTGCCTGATGAGGATGGCGAGGAGCGGTTTCTGATCAATCCCTATGGCGTGCTGTTTGACGAAATGACGGCGTCGGCCTTGGTCAAGATCGACCTCGAGGGCAATATCAAGCAGGACACGCCCTATTTCATCAATCCTGCCGGTTTCACCATCCATAGCGCAGTGCACAGCGCCCGCGAAGACGCCGGATGCGTTATTCATGTGCATACGCCCTATGGCATTGCGGTGTCCGTCCAGAAGGCCGGATTGCGCCGCTACACGCAATTTGCCATGCAGGTGCATGATGACCTTGCCTATCATGACTATGAAGGCATCGCCCTCGACCTCGACGAGCGGGAGCGGCTGATCAACGATCTGGACGAGAAGAACCTGCTCATTCTGCGCAACCACGGGACTTTAACCGTCGGCGAGAATTGCGCGATTGCCTTCTTGCGCATGTATATTCTCGAAAATGCCTGCAAAACGCAGATATTGGCGCAGTCGGTTGGCGGCGAAGAGCATCTGCATGAAGACAGTGAAGACATGGGGCGCCGGGTTTTCCAGCAGGCCTCTCCTGCGTTCCAACGCGGTCTGGGAGATAATCTGGTCTGGCCGGGACTGATGCGCAAGCTCAAGCGAACCAACCCCGGGCACGACCACTAGGTCCGGTTCTACAAATCAAAGGGCAGGCGGGAGAGTATCTCGACCTTTTTGTCGGTAAATACAGCGGAGCCCAGTTGCTGTTTCTTTTCCTTGAGGAGCTTGTCGCGTTTGCGGGTCAGGTCGACAATGGGATCATGGAAATGCCGGACGGCGGCGGTCAGCCAGTCGTTGACCAGCGGGTCGCCGGGTGCACCGGTCATGTCGAAGCCGCGCAGTCGAGAAGCAATCGCCTCGGCCGGCATCATAAATTCGTAAGTGACCCAATAGTTGGTTGTGAACCAGCTGAGCGGCATACCATCAAGACCGAAGCTCAATGCGCCGAAATGGACAACGCCTTGGGTCTTCTTCCCATTGGGCAGCTTGGCAGGTGGTTGATAATAAGGCTCGACGCCGTCAAACATGTCGAGCGGCAGGAACATGTGGAAATGGCCATGTTCGCCTTGTTCGCGTTCTTCCGGCTTGTGCGCATGATAGAACCAGCGCGACTTGGTGCCGGGCGCTACGCAGTCCCCCTTGGGGTAATGCTGATACTGAACGAAAGGGGCGTCTGCCGGTACCACTCTGGGTACTAGCGAGACGCCCTCATTAGCTATTTGGCCGGTAAGCTCAAACAGCCTTTCTAATGCATTTTCCAATGCTTGATAAGCTGAGCTTACTCGGCAACTTCTTCTTCTACAGCAGCTTCGGCATCGCCAGCAGCTTCTTCAGTTGCTTCAGCAACCGCATCGGTAGCTTCTTCAGCTGCACAGGTTGCTTCTTCAGCTGCACATGTCGCTTCTTCAGCGGCATCTTCAGCTACAGCAACTGCGTCGTCAGCCTGTTCTGCGCATGCAGAAAGAGCAGGAACAGCAAGAGCAAGGCCACCGGCTACAGCGAGCATTTTGCGGAAGTTTGTTTCGGTCGTCATTTAAAATATCCCCTTTGGATGAACTAGACTTGCCCCTTTATCTGGAAAGATACGGGCATGGCAAGCCTATTTCGTAAATATTGCATTAATCCGGCATATTGTGAGCCATTTGTGCTGGCCCGGGGCAGCAAACCGCGTAAATCGTTTGTTTCCACAGGATATTTGGCACAGTGTCAGCGTTCCGCGCCACGAATCTTGCCCCATTGCCGGGCGACCGTATAGCCAAGATAGCCGGTGCCGAAGAGTGCATATAGCGGTTCGGGGATGCCGGAAAGATAGGCATTCATGCCGGCTGAAATATCGGCCGCCGCTTCCGGACGAAAGGCGGCAATCAGCCCCATCGGGATTGACCAGAGCAACAGCAGATACATGACGTAGAGGAAGCTCGGGCGTGCCCGGCTGGTCCAGGGATCGGAGGACTGCGCCTCGGCCAATATCGCGGACATTTGCACGCGGACCTCGTCAAGTTCCTGGCTGCCTTCCAGCTTCAGCAGTTCCAGTTTGGCCTGGTCACGGGCTTCCCTGTCCGGAATGATCTTGTCGATGATTTTCGATACGGGACCGATAAGCGTGGATATGATGGACATTGTTCGGATTTCCTTTTCATATTTCGGATGAATATTTCGGTTGCATTGGCAGTCGGGAAGAGGGCGAACCTGACAAAGTTTACACTGTTAAAGGCAAAACTGTTGCCGGCTGGGTTCAGCCGATCCGGTTGGCCAGCCAGCCATACAGAAAAGTCTCGTTGGCCGGACGGCTTTCCGCCAACTTGATATAACGGGCGCCTTGCAGGGCATCGATCGCCTTGCGCAGCACGGTTTCGCCCTGGCACCCACGCTTGCGGAGAAACGCGTCGAGCGCGGCCAGAGTTCTGGTGCCGATCACACGGTCGACTGCCAGATCGTGAAAGTCATTGCCGTTGCGATTGAGCGCATTCAGCGCGCGCTGCAGGAAAGCGGTGGCGGTCGCGGTTCCCATATTGATCCCGGTGTCGAACAGTTCGGCCGCGATCTGCGGTGCGCGCTGCGCGATCTTGTCAAAGCCGGGGTGATGCCAATATTTGCGCTTGTAGATCGCGGCCGCTTGCGCCCGCGGAAAGTGCCGCATGCTGCCAGCATAGCCATGCGCCCGCGCCACCGCTTCGGTCACCCCCCACCCCGTGGCGCCGCCGCGGTCGGCCGGATGATCGGAATATTGACCTTCCAGACTGATGACCTTGTCAATCAATCGGTCGATGTCGTGCATGTCGTGCATGTCGGGCATGGGGAAATCTCCTTTCGGTGCGAAAGGCTGCTATATAACCTATTTGGTTAGCTGTAGGAAAGCGAGCATTGCTGCGGTCCGCTCGCCCGGAGAAGCAGGTCTTTGTCCATAGGCTTCCCGGCACGCTTGTCTCTGCTTCTACGCAATATTGCGTATCGCGCCAATCATTTCGCTGGTCCAGACTTGCTGCATGACCTGGAAAACAATCCGCCTCGAACTGGCAAGAACCGCTGACCATCCCGATGGCTCGTCAGCCCATGCATATGTCTTTCGCGTTCCGTTGAACGACGAAGGGTTCATCGAACCGGAGGCGTTGAGACAAGCTGAAAAACGGCCGGTTGTAAGGCGGTTCTGGCAAGGCGAAGCAGACCAGAGCGGTGTTGTGATTGCCACTGATAAAGGATGGGTCTTTTCCTATAAGGTCGGTGATGATGATGACGAGAGCATTTTCCGGCTCAAGGATCACCCGCTGAAAGTTGGCGAATATCTGACCATTACGGAAACCGACGGCAGCGAACTGCCATTTCGCGTCGTAAGCTGTCACGAATAGACAGACAATCCAAGCGCAGGGGAAATGTCATGCTGGCGAAATTGAAACTGACCGGATTTGCAACTGCAGCGGCGCTGGCGCTGACCCTTGCAAGCAGTCCCGCTGCGGCAGAATGTGTAGTCGGTTCTGCGCCGCTGTTCGATCCTTTTGCCCCTTACAAGGAACCGGGTGCCATTATCCACAAGGATAGCGGCTTCATATTCCCGGCGACCATCGCCGGTTTCCGCCGTCAGTGCGAGATGACCAACGATTTTACCGGTAATAATTTCGAGATTGGCTATCTGCGTGATTTCGAAGATCACGAAATCGAAATCAGGATCGCGATCATTCATCTGGAAGAATTGACCGCGCAGGACCATTATCTGATCGTGAAGCCCGATCTGCTGTCCCGATATTCCAGCGCCGCGATTTTGTCCGAAGGCGATTATTTTGTATCGGGCCGCCCGGATATTGCGGCCTATCAGGGGATTTTCGACGGGGACAGGGACTCCGTACCATGGCATTTCAGCGTAACGGCGCTGGATTACGGCTATTGGGATGCGCGGCTGACGGCATCTTATCCTCTGGAAATCGACAGAGCCGCACAAGAGGCGATCATGGAGCTGATCATGGCATTCCAGTGGCAGACGCCGAAAGACGAAGCGGCGGAAATCGCGGCACCATGACCCGGATCGCCGTTATTGACGGGCATCCCGACCCGAGTCCGAACCGCTTTGGCCATGCCCTTGTTTCGGCTTATGCGGAGGCTGCCCGTGCGGCCGGTCACGAGGTGCGGATCATTCGTCTGGCCGGCCAGAATGTCCCGATCCTTGAAAGCCGCAAGCAATGGCTGGAAGAGGATGTGCCCGAGGCTGTCCGGCCGGGGCAGGACGCGATCAAATGGGCCGAACATATTGTCTTCTATTATCCGCTCTGGATGGGGGACATGCCGGCCTTGCTCAAGGCGTTTATCGAACAAGCCTTTCGCCCCAATTTCGCCCTGGATTACGGCGAGGAAGGCAGCAACCAACTGCCCGGGAAGCTGCTGAAGGGACGCTCGGCGCGCCTTATCGTCACCATGGGGATGCCAGCATTATTCTACCGCGCCTATTTCGCCGCGCACAGTGTCCGCAGCTTTGAACGCAATATCCTGAAGCTGACCGGTATCGCTCCGGTGACCACATCGCTGATCGGAAATGTCGACAGCAGCGAACGGCACCGGGCACGCTGGCTGAAACGGATTGCCGCCCATGGTGCGGCCGGCGACTGAGCGGCCGTCTTCTATCCGTATAAACCCTTATACAGGCTCCCAATAGCGACGGCTAGGTTGCTCTCCATGACATTCCGACCCAGCGAATGAAGTGGAAAGAGGAGACGTTCAATGAAATCCGTGCTGCTATATATCGCCGATGACGAGGGGCTGGAGGCCCGTCTGCAGGCGGCGCTCGATCTGACCCGTTCGCTTGGTGGCCATCTGCATTGCCTGCGCGCCAATCCCTACAGTTCGCAAGTTGCATTCGACGGCGTGACCGGCATGTCGGTGATGTATGATGTCAGCGAAATGACCCGCGAACTGGACAAGAAGCTTCGCGCCGAGATCGAAAAGCGGCTGGCGGGCGAAGATGTGTCCTGGGATTATCGGGAAGAATATATCGATCCCTCGCGCGGCCTGTCGAAAAATTCCGCGCTGGTTGATCTGATTGTTCTCAGTTCTGCGGGGGGCGAGAAGGAAAATGCGCTGCCGCTTGGTCTGCTGGGTGACGTGCTGTTCAATGCGACCGCGCCGGTGGTGGTGCAGCCGGACGATGTCAGGAAATTCGATGCCTGCGGGCCGGCGCTGGTGGCCTGGAATGGTAGTTTCGAGGCGGGGAACGCGTTGCGTGCCGCCGTGCCGCTGCTGAAAATGGCCAGCGATGTCCATATATTGACGGTCGAGGAGGACAAGGATCACGATCTGCCTCAACTCGCGGCGTCGGAATATCTCGCCTGTCATGGCATCAAGTCGGAAATTCACAGCCCTCCGGCCGGCAAGAGCAGCGTCGAAGCCGCGCTTCTGGCGGAAGCGAAAAACGTGAAGGCGGAATATATGGTGATGGGCGCTTACGGGCACAGCCGTGCGAGAGAGTTCCTGTTTGGCGGGGTCACGCGCAACCTGTTCAAAAAAAGCCCCATTCCGCTCGTCGTATCACACTGAATGTACCCGCCTCCCGCCACTGACAGAATAAAATTCCTTATGGCTATTCGCGCATTTTGTGTAGGGTCCCTTCTTTCACAATCTGTGGCTGGACGGGCGAGGGAAAGACAGGACAAGTGCGCGAAACGATTGTTCATGGCACGGACCGGGTGTGGCACCCGGACGCAATCCTGTCTGCCTTTCCCAATTGTGTCATGATTGTCGATCGCAATCTGCAGCCGATCAACTGCAGCGCGGTGGGGTTGGAGATATTCGGGGTTGCCAGCCTGGCAGATCTGCCGGAAGGCGCACCGGTCACCTGTGTAGCACCCGACCACCGCCGGCTGTTTGAAAACCGGATGGATTGCGCCTTTGAATCGAGCGCTGTTGACCCGTTTGATGTTCCCCTGCAGCTTCCCGACGGCCGACTGATATATGCAGAATGCAATATTGCCGGTCTGGCCAGTCCGAAAGGCGAGATTGACGCCGTGATGGTTACATTTCAGGATGTGACGGCGCTGAGGAATACGGAAGGCAAGCTGGACCAGGCCAATTCGATCCTGCGCTCGATCCTGACGACAATACCCGACGCAATGGTGGTGATTGACGAAGCGGGACGGATCAGCTCGTTCAGTTCGACAGCCGAAAAAATGTTCGGCTACGAGCAGGAAGAAATAATCGGACAGAATGTAAAGGTCCTGATGCCCGAACCCTATCGGGCCGCGCACGACGGTTATATCGAGCGCTATTTACGGACCGAAGAGAAACGGATTATCGGCATCGGCCGGACCGTGGTCGGGTGCCGGAAAGACGGCACGACCTTTCCGCTGCAGCTGGAAGTCGGAGAAGCAAAAATCGGCGACGAACGCTATTTCACCGGCTTCATTATCGATCTGACCGAGAAAAAGCAGACCGAGGCGGAGTTGCAGTCGCTGCAGCAGGATCTGGCTCATGCCTCGCGTCTCAGCGCGGTGGGAACTCTGGCATCCTCGCTTGCGCATGAAATCAACCAGCCCTTGACCGCTATTGCCAATTATCTGTCGGCGGCGCGCGACATGATGGATGGGGATCTGGCCGAGAATCGCGAATTTTTCCTCGAGGCGCTACAGGAGAGTGTGTCCGAGAGTCTGCGGGCGGGCACGATCGTCCGGCGGCTCCGGGAATTTGTCTCGCGCGGCGAGATTAACCGGCGAAAATTGTCGATATCTCAAGTGCTGGAGGATGCGACCGTTCTGGGCATGATCGGTGCGCAGGAACGGGGCGTAAAATTCTCGATCGATATCGCACCGGATACGGACTATGTGTTTGCCGACCGCGTGCAGATGCAGCAGGTAATGGTCAATCTGATGCGCAACGGGATCGAAGCAATGGCGGACAGTGCCGAGAAGAAACTGCATATCGGGGTCCAATCTCTCGATGACGAGCGGTTGGAAATTTCCGTATCGGACAGCGGCTCGGGCATCGATCAGGAACTGGGTGACAGGATTTTCGATCCCTTTGCCAGCACCAAGGGGACTGGCATGGGGCTGGGCCTTTCGATTTGCCGGACGATTATCGAGGCCCATGGTGGTACGATTGGCGTCGAACCCAATCCGGATGGTGGCACGATTTTCCGGATCACATTGGAAAAAGCGGAGCGGGAGCAGAATGATGAGCAGTGAGCGGCTGGTCTATATTGTCGATGATGATGATTCCGTCCGGCGATCTGCGGCGTTCATGTTGCGGCATGCCGGGTTCAAGGTCGAACCGGTCGAATCCGGGGTTGCCTTTCTGAAAATGGCAAAAGGTGCGGAGCGTGGCTGCGTTCTGCTTGACGTGCGGATGCCGGATATGGATGGCCTGCAGGTGCAGCAGCAGATGATCAAGGACGGTATCGACATGCCGGTGGTGATACTTACCGGTCATGGCGATATTGAAATCGCGGTCCAGGCGATGCGGGCCGGAGCGGTCAATTTCCTTGAAAAACCATACGAGAAAGAAGCTCTTATCGCTGCGATGGAAGAGGCTTTCGTACGACTGGCGGACAGCAATCTCAAGGAAATGGCGGCTTCCGAAGCGAAAGTCCGGCTCGCCTGTTTGACCGGGAGGGAGCAGGACGTGCTTGACGGTCTTTTGGCCGGACTACCCAACAAGACCATTGCGTATGATCTCGGCATTTCACCAAGGACGGTCGAAATCTACCGCGCCAACATGATGGAAAAATTGCGGGTGCGCAGTCTTGCGGATGCCTTGCGTATCGGGTTTGCCGCGGAACGCGGTGAGAGGCACGAAAGACCGGCAAACAGCTGAGTTCAGCTTTTCGCATTTTTCTTGCGCGATAGGCAGGCATGGCAAGGCTTCGCACAATCGGTCTTGCCGTTGTCCCTTTCGACAGGAATCGAGATATTGCGGACAGCACCATCTGCAGAGCATAGCTTGATTGTCATCATTTCCGGTTTTGCTGCAAGGGGCATGGCGGACATCGACAGCGTGATTGCGACAATCCCGAACAGGCTCCAGCTGGACGATCTGATATGGTCGATCATGAAGACTCGTCTTCCTCATCAATCAGCACGCGCTGGGCCGCGCCGTCTAGATCCTCGAACTGTTCGTTGCGCATAGCCCAGAAGAAAAAAACCAGACCGCACAGGCCCATCAGCAGGGCCACCGGGATCAGGATTGCCAGGCCGCTCATTTTGCTGCTCCGTTCAGGCGCAGGGCGTTGCCGACCACGATCAGTGATGACAGGGACATGGCAATGGCGGCGATCAGCGGCGTCACCATGCCGGTCAGCGCCAGCGGCACGGCAATGATATTATAGCCGATCGCCAGCGCGAAATTCTGGTGGACGATCTTCATGGTCCGGCGTGCCACCGTCACAGATAGTGCCACCGGCATCAGCGAATCACTGGTAAAGACCGCATCGGCGGCCTGCTGGCCGACATCGCTTGCCGAACCCGGGGCGATCGAGACATGGGCTGCGGCGAGGGCAGGGCCGTCGTTCAACCCGTCGCCGACCATCAGCACCTTGTGGCCGCTGTCGCTTAGCCGCGTAATCGCGTCGACCTTGTCCTGCGGTGAGACCCCGGCCTTTGCGGGTAGGTCCAGAGCGTCTGAAACCAGCGAAACAGAATGGAGATTGTCGCCGGAAATGATCGAGGCCGGCAGTCCCAGGGCCTGCAGTCTTGCCAATGCATTCGAGGTGTCCGGCCGGATTTCGTCCTTGAGCTGGAGCAGGACCGTATCGTCACCCATGCTAAGCTGGCTGGACAGATGGTCCGCCGATTTTTCCGGTTTTCCAAGCATCACCGGCAGCCCGTTCCAGAGGGCTTTCATGCCTTCACCCGGTACTTCTCCGATATTTTCCAGTATGGCGGGAGTGATATTCTCCGCCAGTAACGCCGTGCGAATGGCTTTGCTGATCGGATGCTGGCTGGCCTGGGCCAGAGCAAGAGCAATCTGTTTCTGGCTGAGGCTCAGATCATCGAGATTGACCGGTACCGGATGGCCAAGCGTCAGCGTGCCGGTTTTGTCGAACAGCGCATAGTCGACTTCTGCCAGCCGTTCCAGCGCGCTGCCGTCCTTCACCATCACGCCCTTGCGCAGCAGAGCCCCGGACGCAACGACTTGCGCCGCCGGAACCGCGAGCCCGAGCGCGCAGGGGCAGGTGATGATCAGCACGGCGACCGCGATCAGCAGCGACTGGTGCCAGCCGGCGCCGACAATCATCCAATAGGCAAAGGCGAGCAGGGCTAGGCTGTGGACCGCGGGGGCATAGTAGCGCGCGGCGCGGTCGGCGATGCGAACATAGAAGGAGCGGTGTTGACCCGCTTCGTCCATCAACCGGGCAATGTCCGACAGGCTGGTGTCTTCGCCGGTGGCCGTGACCCGCACGATAACGGGGGAAGACAGGTTCAATGTGCCGGCCAGCACCATGTCGCCTTCACCGTTCGGCTGCGGTTCGCTTTCGCCGGTCATCAGCGAACAGTCAAAGCTGCTGGATCCTGTTTCGATCACCCCGTCGGCGGCGAGATTGCTACCCGCTGCAACCATCATCCGCATCTCCGGTCGCAAGTCCCTGGTGGCGACCCAGCTCGTTGTGCCATCGTCCATCATCACCATAGCGCCCGGGGCTGTCTGTTTCAGCAAGGCGCCAATGCCTTCGCGCGCGCGGTCGCGCATCATGCCGTCCAGTACCCGCCCGGCGAGCAGGAAGAACAACAGCATCACCGCGCCATCAAAATAGGCGTGGGCACCACCAGTGGCCGTTTCGTATATGCTCAGTCCGGTTGCCAGCAAAATGCCGATCGAGATCGGCACATCCATATTGGTGCGGCCGTAGCGCAGAGCCATCGCTGCAGAGGCAAAAAACGGGCGTCCCGAATAGGCGATGACCGGAATCGCGATCAGAGCAGAAAGCCAGTGGAACAGATCGCGGGTCACGCCGGCCGCGCCTGACCAGACGCTGACCGAGAGCAGCATGATATTCATCATCCCGAAGCCGGCCACCGCCAGCGCGCGGATCAACCTGTCGGTGCTGCCTTTCTCTTCGGACAGGGGATTGTCAGCGAGAATCTGTGTTTCGAAACCCAGCGCTTCAATTTTTTGCTTCAGCTTGTCATCATCCAGCTCGGGCAGATGGGATATGGCCACCTGCTTGGTCGAGAAATTCACCCGCGACGACAGGATTCCCGGTTCGCCGTTCAGACCGTTTTCGATCTTGGCTATGCATCCGGCGCAGCGGATTGCCGGCACGGCAAAGCGCGAAACGACCGCCTGTGCTTGCGTATCACCAAGAGGCGTGATCGCGTTCATCGGATATCCCGGACCACGCGCATATTCTGCTCATTCCGCGAGATGATGATCTTCATTTTCCAGCGACCCGCCGGCAGCGGCTGGATGCTGCGATAATCCCCGGCATTGCTCTGGACAAAGTCGATTTCAAACGGATCGGTACGGCCGACAGGATGCTCCGCGAGCGCCGTGATTTTTGCGCCCTGCAAGGGGCTGCCGTCGTCAGTGCTGATCGTGAGGCTGGCCCTGTCTGCCTGCCGGACGGCGGGGGATACGGTCCAGCCGTGCGCCTGCTGTTTTCTCGCCTGCTCCAGCCAGTCATTATATTTCTGGCTAGCGACATAGCTGTTGTCGACGACAGTACCGCTGAAGGTTGAAAGGGCGAAGCGCGCCATAAACAGGTTCACACCCACAACCACCGCGAAGAAAGCGACAATCATTGCGGCGGCATGATAGCCGGTGAATTTTTTCGTCACGCTGTCCTGCCCGCTCATTCGCCTGTCTCCGGTCGTTCGAAAAATATTTCGTCCATGTCGTTCGCTTCGGCGTCATCCGCAGCCGTCACGGTCAGGGCGAAATCTTCCCGAACCGGTCCGTCACCCGGGGCGGCAATGTAAAGCCGCAGCCGCGATACGCTATCGGCAGGAACCGAGGTGACCAGCGTCTTGCCCGCACCGTCGCGGGATCCCGCGTTGGACCACATCACCGCGCCCTTGAGCTCGGTCATGCCGATGATCATGTCGCGTGGCCGGTTCTCCATATTGCGCAGATTGATCGTGTAGCTGTTGCGGACATGACCGTCGGCCAGCTGGACATAGACCGGGTTGCGGTCGTGATTGGCGCTGATGTCGATCCGCGTCCGGTTGCCAACCGCGAACAGCATCGCCAGTCCGATGGCACCCCAGATCGAGAAATAGAGAATGGTGCGCGGCCGAAACAATGTCTTGAGCACCGGATTATGAGCCTTGCCGGCTTTTTCCAGATCGGCGTCTTCCAATGTTGCATAATCGATCAGGCCGCGCGGCCGGTTGATCTTCTCCATCACGGAGTCGCAGGCATCAATGCACAAGGCGCAGGTGATGCAGCCGATCTGCGGCCCTTCGCGGATGTCGATGCCGGTCGGACAAACCGCGACGCACTGGTTGCAGTCAATGCAATCGCCAAAGCTGCCCGGCTGGGCCTCCGCCTTTTTCACGCTGCCGCGCGGTTCGCCGCGCCAGTCCTTGTAGGTGACGGTCAGCGATTTTTCATCCATCATCGCGGTCTGGATACGCGGCCACGGGCACATATAGATGCACACCTGTTCGCGCATGAAACCGCCGAAGATGAAAGTGGTGAGGGTCAGCACGCCGACCGTGGCATAGGCGACAAAGGCAGCCTCGCCGGTCCAGAAGTCGACGACCAGCGTGGGCGCGTCGGCAAAATACATGATCCAGGCGCCGCCGGTCCAGAAGGCGATGAACAGCCAGACCGACCATTTGGCGAGGCGCTTGCCGATTTTCTTCGGTCCCCAGGGCGCATCCTGCAGCTTGAACTGGGCGTTGCGGTCACCGTCGATCGCGCGTTCGACATGCTGGAACAGGTCGGTCCAGACGGTTTGCGGGCAGGAATAGCCGCACCATGCGCGACCGACCGCCGAGGTGACGAGGAACAGTCCGATACCCGCCATCACCAGCATGCCGGCGACATAATAAAACTCATGCGGCCAGATTTCGATGCCGAACATGTAAAAGCGCCGGTTGGCCAGATCGACAAGCACGGCTTGGTCAGGCGCGTAAGGTCCGCGATCCCAGCGGATCCAGGGCGTAACATAATAGATGGCGAGGGTGATCGCCATGATCACCCATTTCAGCCGCCGGAACGGGCCGTTGACCGCCTTGGGGAAGACACTCTTGCGCGATTCATAGAGTTTCAGCTCCGGATCGAGAATTTCCTCAGGACTGCCCATCACCGTCGCTTTCATCCCGCTGATCAGCGATTTCTTCCAATGCCGGGAGTTTTTCACCGCCGCCGAGTGAGTGTACATAGGCCGCCAACATCCGGATGGTTGCTGGATCCAGGCGCTGGCCCCAGCGCGGCATCACGCCATAGCGGCTGTTGCTGATCGTGTCGGTCAGCGACGCGCGATCCAGACCATAGAGGCTGATCGCATCGGTCAGATTGGGTGCGCCCTGCGTGCGGTCACCCGTGCCGTCGGAGCCATGGCAAATTGCGCAATTGGCCTCGAACAGCACCGCTCCGCGGGTGGCCGCGGCGCTCTGCTTTTCGCGGCCCGCCAGCACGCGGACATGGGAGACCAGATCCTGGATTTCACCCGACTGCAATATCCCGTCACGCCCGAAGGCCGGCATTTGCGAGAAGCGGGTCTGGTCGTGGTCCGGGTTCCGGATACCGTGGATCAGCGTATATTCGATGGCTTCGAGATCGCCGCCCCACAGCCAGTCATCGTCGTTGAGATTGGGATAGCCCTTCGATCCCGCAGCGCCGGAACCGTGACACTGGACACAGTGGACCTTGAACGCGGACCGGCCGCCTTCTACCGCCTGCTGCATCAGTTCCGGGCTGCCGTGCAGCTTGCGGATGTCGGTCGATACCAGCGCCTGGCGGATCGGATCCAGTTCCCTTTCGCGGGCCGAAACCGCCTGCGCATATTCTCCGCGGCTGCTCCAGCCGAGCAGGCCTTCGCTGGCCGAATTGATCATTGGGATCGCCGGATAAAGGATAACATAGCCGATCCCCCAGATGATCGTGGCGTACAGAGTCCACAGCCACCAGCGCGGCATTGGCGTGTCGAGCTCCTCGATGCCATCCCATTCATGACCAACGGTTTCGGTGCCGGTCGGTTTGTCGACGCGTTTGTTCTCAGACATCGTTTTTGTCCTCGTCAAAAATCATGTGGGCCGCTTCTTTGTGGTTGCGGCCGGCTCCGGGGCGGAAGGTCCATCCAACCAGCGTCAGGAAGAGCAGTGTCATGAACAGCAGACCCCAGCTGTCGGCGAAATGGCGCAGCGCTTCATAGTTCATCGGGGCTGCTCCTGTGCTTCTCCTGCCTCGAAGTCGACCAAGGTGCCGAGCATCTGCAAATAGGCGACCAGCGCGTCCATTTCGGTCAGCTTGTCGGGATTGCCGTCAAAATCGCGGACCTGAACCTTGGGATAGCGCTGTTCGAGTTCGGTCGAGCTGGCCATCGGATCGGCCTGGGTCGCCAGGTCTTGATTGGCTTTCTCGATCGCTTCCTCGCTATAGGGAACGCCGACACGGGCCAGGGTGCGCAAATGCGCGCTCATGTCACCGGGATCGAGTTCCTTCTCTGCAAGAAAAGCGTAAGGCGGCATGATCGATTCCGGTACCACGGCGCGCGGGTCCTTCAGATGCTGGACATGCCATTCGTCGGAATAGCGTCCGCCAACCCGGGCGAGATCCGGTCCGGTGCGTTTGGACCCCCACTGGAACGGATGATCATACATCGATTCCGCTGCCAGCGAATAATGGCCATAACGCTCGACCTCGTCGCGGAACGGCCGGATCATCTGGCTGTGACAGGTGTAGCAGCCTTCGCGGACGTAGATGTTGCGGCCAGCCTGTTCCAGCGGCGTGTAGGGGCGCATGCCCTCGACTTCCTCGACCGTGTTGTCGATCCAGAAGAGCGGCGCGATCTCCACAATGCCCCCGATCGTTACCGTTACCAGAGCAAGTACCGCCAGCAGCGTGATGTTGCGCTCGATCTTTTTGTGTTTTTGCGTGAGTGTGGTCATGTTCCTGTCTCCCTCACTCTGCCGGAGCCGCGACCAGCGGCTTGTCGGCGGCTTCGTTATAAGGCGTCTGGGTCATCGGTTTTTCGTCCCGGACCTTGCCCGCGAGCGTCATCCAGACATTATAGACCATGACCACAGCACCTGCGAGATAGAGCAGACCGCCAGTGGCGCGGATCATATACATCGGGAACATCGCCGAGACGACTTCGCTGAAGGCGTATACGAGATAGCCGTCGTCGCCATATTCGCGCCACATCAGGCCCTGCATGATGCCGGCGACCCACATGGAGGCAGCGTAGAGAACGATGCCGATGGTCGCGAGCCAGAAATGCCAGTTCACCATGCGCAGGCTGTACAGGCGCGGATGGCCCCAGAGGCGCGGTACCATGTAATAGAGCGCGGCAAAGGTGATCATGCCGTTCCAGCCGAGCGCACCGCTGTGTACATGGCCAATGGTCCAGTCGGTATAATGCGACAGGCTGTTGACTGCCTTGATCGACATCATCGGACCTTCAAATGTGCTCATGCCGTAAAAGGCGAGGGCGAGAACCATCATCCGGATAATCGGATCGGTGCGGATCTTGTCCCAGGCGCCATTCAGCGTCATCAGGCCGTTGATCATGCCGCCCCAGCTGGGCATCCAAAGAATGATCGAGAAGACCATGCCGAGCGTCTGTGCCCAGTCGGGCAGAGCGGTATAGTGGAGATGGTGCGGACCGGCCCAGATATAGAGGAAGATCAGCGACCAGAAGTGGATGATCGACAGGCGATAGCTGTAGACCGGCCGTTCCGCCTGTTTCGGCACGAAATAATACATCATGCCGAGGAAGCCGGCGGTCAGGAAAAATCCGACCGCATTATGGCCGTACCACCACTGGGTCAGCGCATCCTGGACGCCGGCAAAGGCGCTGTAGCTTTTGGCGCCGAGCAGGCTGACCGGCATGGCGAGGCCATTGACCAGATGCAGCATGGCGACGGTCAGGATGAAGCTGAGGAAAAACCAGTTGGCGACATAGATATGCGGTTCCGACCGTTTGACGATCGTTCCGATATAGACAACCGCATAGCTGACCCAGACGATGGTCAGCCAGAGATCGACATACCATTCCGGTTCGGCATATTCCTTCGACTGGGTGACGCCCATCAGATAGCCGGTGGCGGCCAGCACGATGAACAGCTGGTAACCCCAGAAAACAAAGCGGGCGAGACCGGGGAAGGCCAGTCTCGCCCTGCACGTACGCTGAACGACGTAGAAACTCGTCGCGATCAGCGCATTGCCTCCGAAAGCGAAAATAACGGCAGATGTATGGAGCGGACGCAACCGTCCGAAGGTGGTATATTCCAGCCCCAGATTGAGCACCGGAAACGCCAGCTGCAAGGCGATATACAGACCAACGGCAAAGCCGGCCATGCCCCAGAACAGGGTGGCAATGACGCCCCAGCGAACGGGATCATCATCATATTTTCCCGGATCAGCGGGCGCCTTCAATATCCCGCGCCCGATGGCGGCATAGTCAGCCTTGCTGATCGTCACCCATAGAGCGATCAGGCAGGCGGTCATGATGATGCCCATGTGCACGGCGAAGCCGCCATCGGCGGCCATCACCATGGCGATGAATGATAAAAATACGAGCGCCAGCCATCCGCCGGCCTTCCCCAGTAAACTGTCCATAACGTCCTTCCCCGTTGTGTGGGGACGGCGCTACCAGCCAGCCGTTTGCGGCTATATAGGTAGAGTTACGTAGTTCGAAATTTTGTGGCGACAAACGTCCTAGCGGCAATCCAGATCGGCCCAAACGGGCAGATGATCGGACGCCTTGCGCGCCGCGGCGCTATCGTGGACGCCGGCGTCAGCACAGTGGAAATTGCTCGAATGCATGATCCGGTCGAGCGTGGCTATCGGGCTGCGCGAATGAAAGCTGCGCCCGCATTCGACCATTTCAAACGCCTTGCCGAAGTCCTTCAGGCAACCGCCAGCGGCGCTCCATTCGTTGAGATCACCCATCAGCACCACCGGCACCTCGCGTTCCTTCTCCTGCGCCAGCTTGATGATGGCTGCCGCCTGCCGCCGCCGCCACAGCCCGGACAGATCGAGATGCATGCCGAAAACCGCGAGCTGCTGGCCCGCCAGTTCAAAATGCGCCATGATTGCCCCGCGCGGCTCGAGACAGGGAATGTGCATGATATCATGCGCAATCACTTTGGCGGAATTGCGGACCAATATTGCATTGCCGTGCCAGCCCATGGAATCAGTCTGCACGTCGAGCGGAATCGCGCTATAATCGCTGTGCATTTCCAGCAGCTTTTCCGGAATGGCCGCGGCGCGCGCGCCAAAGCGGCGATCCGCTTCCTGCAGCGCGACGATATCGGCATCAATCTCGTTCAGCACATCGATGATGCGGCCCGGATTGCGGCGTCTGTCCGTGCCAATACCTTTGTGAATATTGTAGCTTGCGACCTTCAACATGAGACCTGTGTGGCTGCTTTAAAACGGGTTGATGCTGTAGCCTTGCTGTTGCAGCAAGGCATGGGCGGTCATGGCGGATAGTGACATTTTGACGCCCGGTAGCAGATCGGCATTGCTGATACCATGGGCCGCCGCGCTCTGGCCGCAGAGATAGAATTGTACGCCATGTTGCTGCAAGCGGGCGATGGCGGCAGCGCTGGCATTTGTCTTGCCATCTTTTTTCGCGGCAAAAAATTCCTGGCGGGTGAGATCGACGGACGCGCCGCCATGGACGACGATGGCAAGGCGAATATTTTCTTTGGGAACACCGGCGGCGACATGCATGTTGATGAAGCGAGCGGCGCTTTCAATCGTGCGGTTGATCTTGTCCGTATCGGCCGCTGTGGCGCCATCGAAGGCGATGGCAAATTGTGCTTCGGCCGAAACGGGCTCGCTCTGCTGGACCGGCGCCGTTGGTCCGAATGTTTCAAAGACCGGTCCGGGCTTGAAATTCTCCATCTGCGCGGCGGCAGGGGCGGCCAGCGCCAATAGAGGCAGCATGGTCAGAAAGCAGATTATTTTCATTTTCATTCCTGTTTAAACTAGAGTCCGCGACGGTTCTGACCTTGTCTCAGTATCCGATTGCCTGACCGTCTTTCCGCATCTCCGTTGCACCGGTATAGACGCCGGTTTTCGGGTTCCGGGTAACAGCCTGATAACCACCGAACATGATTCCGTCGTCAACGATTTTGACGACATGGCCCATCGCCCGGAGCCGCTCGACGGTTTTGGCCGAAATGCCCGGTTCGACATGGAGTATACCCAGCAGGTTGGCGCCGGTTCCCGCCAGATCGTTGGTTGGCTGGCGACCGCCATCATGATTGAGCCGCGCGGCGTCGCCGGCTTCCTGCAGGTTCATGCCATAGTCGACAATGTTGATCATTACCTGGACATGACCCTGCGGCTGCATGCCGCCGCCCATCAGGCCAAAGGACATATACGGCTTGCCATCCTTCTTCATGAAGGCGGGAATGATCGTCTGGAACGGGCGTTTGCCCGGGGCATAGGCATTGGGATGGTTCGCATCGAGCGAATAGAGTTCGCCGCGGTCCTGGAACATGAAGCCGAGACCGTCGGCGACCAGGCCGCTGCCCATGCCGCGATAGTTGGACTGGATCAGCGACACCATCATCCCGTCCTTGTCGGCGACGGTAAGATAGGTGGTGTCGCCTTCGCCTTCCAGCTTGGGCTCGCCCGGGCCGAACTCCGGTGAGGCCCTGGCCGGATCGATCAATCCGAAACGCTGCTTGCCATATTCGTCGGACAACAACCATTCCAGCGGGGCAGGGGAGATATCGGGATCAGCGTAAAAGCGCGCGACATCTTCAAAGGCCAGCCGTTTGGCCTCGGTAATATAATGCAGTACCTCGGCGCTGCCCCGCGGCCATTGCGCCAGATCGACATTTTTGAGGATATTCGCCATTTGCAGCGCCGCAAACCCCTGCGAGTTGGGTGGCAGTTCGCACAGCTCATAGCCCTTGCGATAGACGACGCAGCCCGGTTCGACCCATAAGCTGCTGTGCGCAGCAAAATCCTCGTAGCGCAGATTGCCGCCGACCCGTTTGAAATAGGCGTCGATTGTTTTTGCGATATCACCTTTGTAAAAGGCATCGCGTCCACCGGTGGCGAGCTTGCTCAGCGTATTGCCCAGATCCGGATTCTTGAATATCTCGCCCGCTTTCGGCGCGCCCTTCTTGAAATATGTGTTCCGCGCATTGTCGAAATCACCGATCATATCGAGGTTCTGTTCAAACCGCTCCAGATTACGTTCCAGATAATGACCGATCACCGGCGCGACCGGGTGACCCTCATTCGCGTAAGAGATCGTCGGCGCAAGAATGTCGGACATGCTCAGCTTGCCGAACTTGCCGTGCATTTCGAACCAGGCATCGACGGTTCCCGGGACGGTAATCGGCATCGGACCGAAGGATGGGATGGTCTTGCTGCCCTTGAGCTGCCCAGTGAACTGCCTGAAGCTGGTTCCCATCGGGCTTTTGCCCGAGCCGTTCAGACCGTATAATTTTTGTGTTTTCGGGTCCCAGATGATCGCGAACAGATCACCGCCGATGCCGTTGCCGGTCGGCTCCATAAGGCCCAGCGCCGCATTGGCCGCAATCGCCGCATCAACCGCCGTGCCGCCTTGCTTGAGAATGTCGATCGCGATCTGGCTGGCCAGCGGATGCGCTGTCGCTGCCATGCCATGCTGCGCATGGACCGGACTGCGCGACCAGAGCTCACCAACCGGCCGCCCGCCTGCACCGAGTTCGAGCGCCGGCTTCTCCAGAGCCGGCGTTTCCTGCGCCAGAGCAGGAGTGATCGCAAAAGCGGCGAGGGCGATGGTGGAAAGAAGCAGGTTGCGCATGTCATCATCCGTCTTGAAAGGGCGCGTCTCCCGCTGACGGCGAGATGCGTGAAAGGTCTACTCTAACCGGTCTGCTTAACGCATCAAGTGGGAACGGTGGCCGGTGCCGGAATTG
The DNA here is from genome assembly GCF_002218195.1 of Sphingorhabdus sp. SMR4y. Classification (GTDB taxonomy): domain Bacteria; phylum Pseudomonadota; class Alphaproteobacteria; order Sphingomonadales; family Sphingomonadaceae; genus Parasphingorhabdus. Next base: position 270,520 of record NZ_CP022336.1, read on the forward strand.
GGGTGGGGGCGCAGGAGAGATGCTCGTTCATTCAGGACTTAGGTCCATCATGTTCGCGAGCGTTATATGGCTGTCTGTTGCATAAACATTGTCCAATCCGACCCGTCGCTCGAATGCACGTATCAGGGAAATATCCCTCTCGGGCGAGCCATAGACCGCGATGGACGCGTGACAGATATAGGCGGTTTGGTTCTGGCGGTGAATGATGCGCGATGCTGTTCCGGCAATTTTCCTGCCATTCAGGCACAGGTTGTAATTGCCGTCACAATAGGCGCCGGCGATCGGTCCGGTAAAAGCTTCAATCTGCAATTTTCGGAATGCGTTTTGCAGCAATGCGGTCAGTTCAGTATAGCTCTCATTGGGTTGTACTCGACGTTTCCCGCCACAAAGCACCAGTGATATGTTCAATATTCCGGGGCGATGGATCACGGTTGAACCGCCTGACGACCGGACATGGACCGGCCAACCTGATCTCGCGCTCAACTCAGCCGCATCAGCGAACTCTGTCCGCTTGGCGACAGGGCGTGTTGTGACGAGGCAGTTATGATTTTCCCAGATTCTGAGACGGGTTGATCCAGATGGCAAGGCAGCGACTTTTTCGAGCAGCGTGTCATCATCGTCTATCGCCCGCTGTCCAGAACATGTTTCAACCGCAGTTTCAGCCGAGATCGCGTGGGCCAGGCGCCGGACAAGATCCCGCTCCGGTGTAGAGGCCATTATTGTATCGAACCGACCACCTGTCCCGGCACCACGACCTCATCCTCCGCTACTGTAATGGCAAGCGTGCCGCTGGTCGGCGCGGGAATTTCGAAACTGGTTTTTTCCACCATTATTTCGGCGACAGTCACGCCTTCCTGCACGGTTTCACCGTCGCCATATAGCCAGTTGGAGAGGGCGGCTTCCTGATCCGCTTCCCACTGCCCCTGAGGCACCACTATGTCGCTCATGTATTCTCTCCCAGCATGGCCCTGACCCGGCCTTCAATCTTTCCTGCGTCGGGCAGCAGGAAATGTTCCATCACGGGTGTGAACGGAATCGGGATGTCGGGATGGGCGATGCGCTGCGGTGGGCATTTCAGAGGATCCGGTAGCGCTTCGCAAACACTGGCGATGATTTCCGCTCCGATACCGAAGCTCAGATAATCATCGTCCACCACCAGCAGTCGGCCGGTTTTGGATGCCGAGGCAAAAATAGTCTCCCGGTCCAGTGGCGCTATCGTCCGTAAATCTATGATTTCTGCGTTGATCCCCGTCTTTGCCAAATTTTCGGCAGCGGTGAGCGCCTGGTGCACCGTGGCTCCAAGACCGACGATTGTTATGTCGCTGCCCTCGCGAACGATTGAGGCTTTTCCGATCGGCACGAGATAGTCACTCTCCGGCGTATCGTTGATCGAACCGGCAACCGTGCCGAGCCAACCCATGCCCTGCAATGCCTTGTGGAACATGAAAATGACCGGGTTGTCGTCGCGAATGGCGGAGAGCATCAGGCCTTTCGCATCATGCGCGTTGGACGGGATGACCACTTTCATGCCCGGAAGATGTCCGAAGGTGGCGTAGAGGCACTGGCTGTGCTGGCCGGCATCGCCATAGCCGCCGCCGACCGAGGTCATCAGCACCATCGGGCAGGAAATTTTTCCACCCGAAAAATAGCTTTGCTTGGCTGCGAGATTATAGATCGCGTCCATGCAGACGCCGAAAAAGTCGACGAACATCAGTTCCACGACGGGCCTTAGCCCGGACGCCGCCATGCCAACGGCCGCACCAATAAAGGCGGTCTCGGAAATCGGCGTGTCCCGCACGCGCTCCGCGCCGAATTTTTCGAACAGTCCGGTTGTCGTACCGAACACGCCACCCATTTTTCCGATATCTTCGCCCATCACCAGCACGGACGGATCGCGTTCCATCTCCTGGCCAATGGCCTCACTCATCGCCTTTGCGATGGTCAGCCGGCGTTCTGCAGCCGGTTTCTCAACAGTTGCATCAGGCAAAGACATGGTCAAAGGCCTCCTTCGGTTCCGGATAGTCATTACTGCGGGCATAGGAAAAGGCCTGCTCGACCAACGCGCGCGCTTCCTTTTCCACGCGAGCCAGCTCTGATTCTTCAAACCCTTCTTTGACCAACCGGCTTCGGTAGGCGGGAATGGGATCGATTTCTTTCAACCGCTTGACCTCGTCCTTGGGCCGATAGCCTTCCGGATCACCCATGAAATGGCCTTCCAGCCGGCTGGTTTCTATCTCGATCAGACTGGGTCCCGAACCGGACCGCGCCCGTTCGATCGCGATGCCGGCAGCTTCATATACGCCGTCCGGATCATTACCGCTGACATGATGGCCCGGCATGGCATAGCCCGCCGCCCGATCCACGTTACTGGCGATTGCGGTGCAGGCGCTTTTGGGCACGGAAATACCGTAGCTATTGTCTTCGATGACGAAGACCACGGGGGCTTTCCAAACCGACGCAAGGTTGAGGCTTTCATGAAAAGCGCCCTGATTGGCTGCGCCTTCTCCCAGAAAGGCCACCGCTACGGCATCGCTTCCCTGCATTCTGGCCGCCATCGCTGCGCCGACTGCCGGGCCCATCCCTTGTGCGATAATTCCCGAGCAGGAAAAATTCACTGCGGGATCGAATAGGTGCATGTGACCGCTGCGTCCGCCGGCCAGCCCGTCTTTCTTGCCGAAAATCTCGGCCGCCATGGCGTTCAGATCGACACCCTTGGCGATGGCTATGTGATGCGGCCTGTGGGTGGCGGTGACTGTATCATCAGCGCGCAAATGGGCGCACACGCCGACGGCGCAAGGCTCCTGCCCGTCGGACAGGTGCATCTCGCCGGGAAGGGGGCCTTTCGCCATGTTGAAGACCGGCGTCTTGCCTTCGAAATAGGCCGGTTTGATCATATCCTCGAAATACCGGCTCTTGACCATCTGGGCATACATCCAGAGGCGCTTGCTGTGATTGCTGCTCATCGGGCCACCCATCCGCCGTCAATCACCAGTTCGATGCCGGTGACAAAGCGGGATTCATCCGAGCCGAGATATAGTGCGCCCATGGCGATATCTTCCGGCAGGCCGACGGTATTCAACGGGCACAGAGCAGCGACGGCGCTCCAGGGATCATCGGCCGGCACCGAGCCATTCTCGACCCATCCTTCGACCGCGAGCTCAAGCATCGGTGTGCGGATACAACCGGGGTGGATCGAATTGCAGCGGATCGCGTCGCCGTGCGCCGCCCATTCTATCGCTAGGCTTTTCGACATGTGCCGCACGGCGCCTTTTGACGTGTTATAGGCCAGTTGATCGGGGTAGCCGACCAGACCGGCGATCGAGGAAATATTGATCACCGATGCAGGGGAGCCGGACTTTCCGGATTCGCGGAGCAACGCTTCGAACGTCTTGCAGCCCAGAAAAATCCCGTCGACGTTGACGGCCATGATATTGCGCCAGTCGGCCAGACTGTGGTCCTGCATCGGCTTCACAAGTTCCAGTCCGGCATTGTTGACCAGAATATCAAGTTTCCCGAAATGCTTGCCGACATAATCGGCCAGCGCCTGCCAGCTCTCCTGCGAGGAAACATCCAGGTGAACGGCATGTGCACCGATTTTTTCCGCGAGCGCCCTGGCACCGTCGTCGTTGACATCGCCGATGATGATGCGCGCGCCTTCTTTCGCCATGGCCTCGGCGATGCCGGCGCCAATGCCTTGCGCCGCACCGGTGATACACACGATCTTGTCCTGCAGACGTCCTGCCATATTAACATCCCCTCTTCTTGTTCTTCGGGGATAGGGGACCACGCGCCAGCAGGCTTGTGTCAGCGTGGCAACAAAGTTGATTATGGGCGAACTGGCTGTGGAAACAGTGGCTCAGTCGCGCGGATCGCTGCTCCGGCAGGTCTGTTTAAACTGTCGCGGCGACTGTCCGAATTCCTTCCGGAACGCATGGCTGAAATGCGAGGCGTCGGCAAAACCCCGCCGCATGGCAATCTGGGTTACCGACAATCTGTTATTTGCCGCATCAGCAAGATCGGCCTTGGCGGCGTGCAGCCGCCGCTTGCGGATCCAGCTGCCCGCGCTTTCGTCCGACTCCTCGAACAAGCGGTGCAGATAGCGCGGACTGAATTTGAAGGCCGCGGCTACCGTTGCCGGCGAAAGGTCCGGCTCGCCGAGATTGGCGACTATATATTCCTGTACCCGGTTCAGGACGGCCTGACGGAAAACGGTACTAGAACGATTGGCACTTTCCGGCTTGAAGGCTGCGGCAACCAGCTCGACGGTCGCCCGCAACACGGCCGGCCGATCTTCCGGCTCCACCAGTTCGATAGCCTGGTGAATTTGCACAAGATGGGAATGAAGGATCGATCCAAGGCCCTTGTTGCCATCGACGCTCAGCCCGCACATATCCTCTATTCCGGGGATCATGATTTTGGCCTTCTCGCGCGGGATCAATATCGAAAATTGATTCAGTCGGCTGGTGTTCTGAAATTTTGCAGGACGGGTGCTGTCCCAGATCGCGATTTTGCCATTGGACACGACGGTCTCATTGGCACCTTGTTCAAGCAGGCATTCGCCCTGCGTGAAGAACAGCAGGCAGAAATAGGCGTCATTGCTTTTTTTGACATCGTCCATTGACCGAAATCCGGTCACCGGGTCGGCCACGATATGGGTAAGCATATAGTCGTTCACCGCCCGCCGGCGCACTTCGGCTATATATTGGTCATCCCGATCCGATTTCAGGTCCCAGTGGAAATGGGTGCGGTCGAGCACTTCCTGAAAGCCGGGCAATTGCCTGGTCGGAGGCAGGCAGGCCGATTGCCAGCTCTCTTCCTCTATTATCTTCATGATCCCTCTCCTGAGCCAATGCTACGATGGCCGAGAGATATTCGCAAGATACTGTGGTTTGCTGGCGCAATTTGCCAAGTTTGGTGTCTCTCTGAAACAATTTTGCAGGCAATGGTTCACAGGAATACAAAAAGGACGCCGTTCCCATGCAAGAATGCCGGGCCCCTACCGGCTAATTACCGGCCAATCGGAAAGCCGCACTCAAGATGGCTCACCGTTCAGGAGAAGGAAGAACAATGAAGAATATTTGCCGCGCAACAATAGTCGCATCCCTTGCATCGGTTTCCCTGCTCGCCCATGGCACCGCGCTCGCACAGACAGCGCCGGATAATGCCGGAACGGATGACCAGGGCGGCGGCGTCAACATCATTGTCGTCACCGCGCAGAAGCGGGCGCAGAATCTTCAGGACGTGCCGGTATCCGTCTCCGCATTTGATACCCAGATGATTGCCGACGCCGGTTTTACCAACAGCCTCTCGATCGGGGACCAGGTACCCAATCTTGAAATCAAGACCTTTGGCGGCGTGCCGAACATATTCATTCGCGGTGTCGGCAATAATGATTTCAACAGCTCCTCGATCGGCCCGATCAGTGTTTACCGGGATGATGTCGTGGTCGCGTCGACCGGTAGCCAGATTTTCTCGCTGTTTGATCTGGAACGCATCGAAGTCGTTCGCGGCCCCCAAGGCACTTTGTTCGGCAAAAATGCCACTGGCGGTGCAATCCAGTTTTTCTCCAAACTTCCTGAGGACCGGTTCGAAGGCAATGCCCGTTTCGGCTATGGCCGTTTCAGCCTGTTTGAAGGGGAGGTTGCCGCATCGCTCCCGATTACCGATGGCTTCTCGGTCCGCGTTGCCGGTATGATCCGCAAACGGGATGGTGAAAAATTCAACCGGTTTGACGGCACCGATGCAATCGATGTCGACGAAGCCGCGGCGCGTGCAATTTTCCGGTTGCGTCCGGGGCCCGACACAGATCTCCGGCTGACGGTCGGCGGTGGCCGGGATCGCAGTGACTATCTGGAAAACAAGCCGGTGGGAACGATCAACGGAGCCGATCTGTTCGGCTATACCGATCCTTTCCCGGATGACGAGCGGTTGCTCAATTTCAATGGACCTTCACGCAATCACTCGGACAATGTCTTTGTCAACTTTGTCGCCCAGCATGATTTTGGCGACTGGTCGGTCCGCTCCCTGACCGGCTATGACAAGAGCGACGTTGATAATGCAGTGGATGTCGACGGCGGGCCTTTGCGGGTCGATGAAATCACCTTCTTGACGGATGCCGAGCAGTTTACCCAGGAATTGCAGCTATCCTATGATGACGGCACCCTGAATGCGATTGCCGGACTCTATTATTTCTATGAGGATTTCAATGCGCGCAGCAATGCCGATCTGCTTGGCGAGCTGACCTTTGCCCAGGGCGCGCTGCCTCTGATCACGCAGGCCACCCGCAAGAACAAGGCCTATGCGGCATTCGGCCAGGCGACCTACGCGGTGGTTCCGGAGCTGCGCCTGACCGTGGGAGCGCGATATACGATCGACAAGGTTCGCGCGACCCACCAGGCCGATCTGGTGTCCGGATTTTTCGATGACGACATTCCCAATGGCGCTCCGGTTCCGCTGGTGCCGTTCGCCAGCCTTCGCGATTCCTACAAGTCTTTCTCGTGGCGGCTGTCGGCGGATTACGATGTTACCGATGATGTGCTTGCCTATGTCAGCGTCGACAAGGGTTTCAAGGCCGGCGGCTTCAATATCGGGATCATCACCAGCGTGGCCGAGCGTACACAGGTCGACCCGGAGACGCTAATTTCTTATGAAATCGGCTTCAAGTCGACCCTGTTTGATCGCAATCTGAGACTGAATGTCGCAGCTTTCTATTACGACTATAGCGATCTTCAGGTTCTCTCGGTCAATACGCAGGCTGGTAGCGCCGTGCCGACTCTGGGGCTCGACAATGCCGCCGACGCGACGATCAAGGGTGTTGAAGTGGAGGCCTTTGCGACGCCGTCTGACTGGCTTGATCTGGGGCTGAATTTTGGCATTCTTGACGCCAAGTTCAAAAATTATCTTTCCGGCGCCATTGATCCGGTTACCGGTTTGCCGCGCGATTTTTCCGGCAACAGACTGCCGGGAGCGCCCAAGTTTACGCTCTCGGCCAACGCGCAGGTAACCGTGCCAGTCGGGCGCTTTGAAACCCGCTGGCGGGCCGAGTATAATTTTACCGGGAAGAAATATTATAACAATGCCCAGGACCCTCTGATCAGTTCCGGCGACGGCTATGGGCTGCTCAATTTGCGGGCTTCCCTCTCCGATCCTGACAATGGATGGGAATTGGCGGCCTGGGCCAAAAATGTCACCAACAAGGCCTATATTGTCGATGCGACCGACACCCGAGGCTTCGGTTTTGTGCCCCGCTATTATGGCGAACGGGCCACCTATGGCGCCGAAATCCGGCTTACTTTCTAACCCCAGACGATAGGATATTCACATGGAAATAGTGCCGGAACTGCTGACCACCCCCGCAGATATTGGCTGGTCGAACCTGGTGGAGGGGATTGATTTCAAGCTGTTCTTTGCCAGCAAGGAGACGGGACGATGGACCGTGCTGCTTCGCTGTCAGCCGGGCAGCTTTTTCCCCCGGCACCGTCATCTCGGCGCGGGAGAATATTATGTGGTGAAGGGCAAGATGGAATATCGCATGGGCGTGGCGCTGGAGGGGACATACGGATATGAGCCGCTGGACGTGATCCATGAACATACGGCTTTTCCGGAATATACCGAGCTCTATTTCACCAACCACGGCCCCGTGGTTTTTCTTGATGACGAAAATAATGTGGTATCGATACTGGATCATTCGCTTTTAACCGAGCTGTCGAACGGATAAGCTGCGCCTGATGCATGATTATGAAAAGACGATAGTTGCCAGCAGCGCCGATCCGGACCGTTTCTGGCTGGAAGCCTCTTCGGAAATCGACTGGATAGAAGCGCCGGGAATCGGCTGGGACGAAAGCAGCCAAAGCTGGTTTCCCGATGGCCAGCTGAACAGTTGCTATAATGCCGTCGACCGTCATGTCGCCAATGGCAGGGCTGACCAGATCGCGGTCATTTACGAAAGTCCGGTCACAGGGCAAAGGCAGGCATTTACCTATCGCGAATTGCAAGCGGAGGTCGCGAGGACAGCCGGCATGATCGCCGCGCAAGGCGTGGGGAAGGGCGACCGCGTGATCATCTATATGCCGATGATTCCGCAAACCATGGTCGCCATGCTGGCCTGTGCCCGGATTGGTGCCATCCACTCGGTCGTCTTTGGCGGCTTTGCGCCGCCGGAGCTGGCCAAGCGAATTGACGATGCTGAACCGCGACTGTTGCTGACCGCTTCCTGCGGAATTGAAGGGAAAAAAGTCATTCCCTACCAGCCACTGGTGGTCGAGAGCCTGGCGCTGGCCAAACATCGTGTGCCCGCTGTCCTGCTTTTTCAGCGGGAAACTTCACGAGCGGATATCGCCGACGGATGGGCGCAGGACTGGTCGGAGCAGCTTGCCAAGGCCGGTTCTGCGGATTGCGTTCCGCTGAAGTCATCCGACCCGCTCTATATCCTCTATACATCAGGTACGACCGGAACACCGAAAGGGGTGGTACGCGACAATGGCGGGCATGCTGTGGCGCTCAACTGGAGCATGAAGAATATTTACGGCCTGATGCCCGGCGAATGTTTCTGGGCGGCTTCCGATGTCGGCTGGGTGGTGGGCCACAGCTACATCGTCTATGGACCGTTGTTCGCCGGGGCCACCGTGGTCCTCTATGAAGGCAAGCCGGTGGGCACTCCGGATGCCGGGGAATTCTGGCGGGTTATCGAACGCAATCAGGTAGCGGTATTTTTTACCGCGCCGACCGCCATTCGCGCTATCCGTAAGGAAGACGAAAATGGCGAATATTATCCGGCGAGCGGGCTACCCTCATTGAGAGCGATTTTTCTGGCCGGGGAACGCGCAGATCCGGACACGATAAAATGGCTCGAGCAACAATCCGGTCGACCGGTCATCGACCATTGGTGGCAGACGGAACTCGGCTGGCCGGCCCTGGCGACCTGCATGGGCCTGGGTGATGATCGGCGAAAGGCCGGCAGCGCGGGTTTTCCTGTACCGGGCTATCAATTCCATGTTCTCAATGACAATGGTGAAAGCGTCAGTGACGAAAAAGTCGGCAATATCTCGATAAAATGTCCCTTGCCGCCGGGCTGTTATCAGAGCCTTTGGGGCAATGAGGAAGGCTATCGGAAAGCCTTCGCATCCTATCCCGGATATTATGAAACCGGCGACGCGGGTTTCCGTGATGCCGACGGGTTCATGCACGTGATGGGCCGAACCGACGATATCATCAATGTCGCCGGACACAGGCTGTCTACCGGACAGATGGAAGGTGCATTGGCAGAAATCGACGGAGTGGCGGAATGCGCGGTGATCGGTGCCGATGATCCGCTCAAGGGAATGATCCCCGTCGCTTTTGTTGTCACGTCCGGGCAGCAAGCGGCAAGCGAGCTTGTCTCGGCATGTATCGCTCACGTCCGTTCGGAAATCGGAGCTGTTGCGTCGGTGAAAACCATTCATGTTGTTGCTGCGCTGCCCAAAACCCGCTCCGGCAAGATCCTGCGGTCAACGTTGCGCGCGATCGCCAATGACCAGGCGGTAACGACACCCAATACGATCGAAAATCCTGAAGCGATCGATGCAATTCTTTCCAAAGTGAGAACGACAGACCGCTAGGAATATGGCTGCAGGAACGGCCAGAACATGCGCGTCGTGGCTGACGCCGGATTGTCAGCAACCCTTGCGCTTATTGCCGCCAGGCTCCGCCCAGGCGAGTCGATATGTCTGGAGTGACCAGACCGGCGAGACAGGCAATTGCAGCTGTAGTCCATTCTGCGCAAGGATAGCGACGCCATTCTACTCCGAGCGGATCAACCCTGCCTCGCGCATCAGCGTTTCCAGTTTTATGCCGGCAAAACCATAAGCCTTCTTGTAGGCTTCATATTGCTCGAGATATTTCGGCGACGGCTTGTTCTTCTTGATCGCGGTAATCAGCGTGTTCTTCTGCGTGTGCTCGGTCGAGACGAAATCTATGACATCGACCTGATAGCCCTGCGACCGGAGCAGCATAACGCGGGCATTGTCGGTGATCAGGTCCGCCTGCTTCTGCAGAAACAGGCCGTGCGCGATGAACTTGCGGTTTTCTGTCTCGCTCTTCTGCAGGTCCACCAGAACCTCGTGCTGGCAGCAAGGCGCACAGACGATCAGTTTGGATTTCGACCTTATGCCGTAGAAGAGAGCATCATCGGTCGCGGTATCGCAGGCGTGCAGCGCGACGATCGCGTCATAATAGCCCTGCACGAAATCCTCGGCCTTCATATTGTGGAACGCCAGATTTTCAAAGCCGGACGCCTGCGCCGCTGCGTTGCACAGATCGACCATTTCCGCGCGCGTATCGACGCCGTCAATCTTGGGGTTCAGTCCTGCCTTGGCGAGCTGGTCATACATCGCAAAGGTGAGATAACCCTTGCCCGAGCCGATATCCAACACCTTGACCCGCTTCTGCTTTACCGCCTGGGTCCGCTCGATCCGTTCGATGAAAATCTCGACAAAACGGCAAATCTGGCGATATTTGGCATATTTGTTGGGCTTGATCTCGCCGGCGTCGTTCGCAACGCCCAGCGCCTGCAGAAACGGGCTGTCGCTTTTGATCCGGTAATTCTTGTCGCGGTTGTGTGGTTTTGCGTCGGTCATCGGCTAGGCCATAAATATATCTGGCGGAAATGATAGTTATTTGGTGGCTGCCGGGTTTGGCGACCTTTTGGGAAAGGCCCAATTCGCCACCTGGTCGATCAACGCAGTTCCGCCGCCGGTGCATTTGTCATGACAGGGCCATGGCGCCTTACTGCTTTGGCTTGAGATCCTTTATCACTTGCGCATCCACCCAGAATATATCGACATTGCCGTCGGATACGGAGCGGTGGAAAAACAGATATTTACCATCGGGAGTCACGCTGGCGGCGGCCTCCCAGGCGTCGGTGTTGATTGTATCGCCAAGGTTGATGGCGCTGCCCCATGTGCCATCGCTTTGCCGGAAGCTGATATAAATGTCGGAATTGCCGAAGCCTTCCTCGCGCCTGCCGTCCCAGAGTATATAGGATTCATCGGGGGCAATGAAGGGGTGGGCGAGCCATGTCCCGGTGTTGATTGCCGGGCCAGCCAGTCTGGGTTCTTCTCGCTCTCCATCGATCAGTCGCGAATATCGGATCTGCCCGTCACCATCCGAACCCACCTCGTCAAAATAATAGGTTCCCTTGGCAGATGCGGTCAGGCGCATGATCTGAATTTCATCGAACTTGCCGCCGAGGTCCATGATCTCGGACCAACCGGCGGCCGTGCGCTGCTTGTAGCGTTTGCCAAGATGCATGGTCTGGCCATCCGGCGATATGACGGGTTGACCGACTCTTCCGGAGATACGGGACTCTTGCCAATTTCCATCTTCATACCGAAACACAACGAACGCAGTTGATTCATTTTCGTCGCTTTTGAGCAAATAATATTCTCTCATATCGGGCGAGAACGCGCCGCCATATTCCCAATTTTCGGTGGTTACGAGCCCCGGTGCGAAAGCTTCCGGGGTCAACCCGGGCGGATTCTGGCCAAGATAAGCTTTGGCTATCGGCACGGCTGGCGTTTTCGATGATTCCTGCGCGCTGCTTTCACTGGCATAAGAGCCAGCAATGGGTAGCAGCGCTGCTGCTGCAAACAAGATATATTTGGTCATGGTTCCCTCATCAATTTGGCCGCGAGCATAGAATTTTCCACCCGGTGCAATATCGCGGTTCGACAAACTACACTGCGGTATCGACAGATACAATTTCGGGTCGGGAATGAGAAAGGATCGAATAGGGAACCCCGTAGCCCGGATAGCAGCCCTCGGGCCGGCAGGTGATAGAGATTCTATTTCGATAGAAGCGCGGCTGTTCGGGTAACTGTCTCCAGAAATAGCACCATCACCGCCATCACAACGCTTGACTTAATCGCAGAACCACCTATGTTGCATTGCAGCAAGGGCGGCAACATCGATTGACCGTCTGGCGGAAGTTCTGCGTGAGAGATGACAAGATCATCTCGAACCTATCGCCTTCATTGCTTCTTTCTTTCCGGCAGCCTGATCACGCGGGTCGTCTTAACAGACGGCGAACACGCGTATAGCTTCCATGCTGTGCGCTGGAAACTTGCTGCTATTACAAGGTATATAAAATTGACCAAATTTTCTGATTTCGCATTGGCGGAACCTATTCAAAAACGCGTGGCCGAAGGCGGCTACACCACTCCATCCCCGATTCAGCAGCAAGCCATTCCCCCGGCGCTCGAAGGCAAGGATATTCTCGGTATCGCACAAACCGGCACCGGCAAGACCGCTGCTTTCTCGCTGCCGTCGATCCATCATCTGCTGAACAACAAGAAACGCGCCGGCCGCTTTGAATGCCGGATGCTCGTGCTGGCACCAACCCGGGAACTCGCGCGGCAGATTGCCGACAGCATGACCGGGTATTCCAAAGGTCTCGGCCTTTACGTGACCTCTGCTTTCGGTGGCGTGCCTATCAACCGGCAGAAGCGCATCCTCGAACGCGGCGTTGACGTGCTGGTGGCAACTCCGGGGCGCTTGCTCGATCTGATCGACCAGCGCTATCTGACTCTGTCCAAGGTTGAAATCCTGGTGCTCGACGAAGCCGACCAGATGCTCGATCTCGGGTTCATCGTTCCGCTCAAGAAAATCGTTCCGATGCTGCCAAAACAGCGCCAGAGCCTGTTCTTCTCGGCGACCATGCCGAAGACCATCTCGCAACTGGCCGACCAGTTCCTGACCAATCCGGTCCAGGTTTCGGTTGCACCGCAATCGACAACCGCCGAGCGGGTTGACCAGAAGGTCACCTATATCAACCAGGACGACAAGCAGCGCCTGCTGAAGGATTTCATCAACAAGGAAAATCCCGATCACATGCTGGTCTTTACCCAGACCAAACATGGCGCTGACAAGGTTGTGAAAAACTTGATGGCGGTGGGTATCCACTCTGCCGCGATCCACGGCAACAAGAGCCAGCCACAGCGCGAACGCGCTCTGGGTGACTTCAAGAAGGGCAAGATCAACATTCTTGTCGCCACCGATATTGCGGCGCGCGGGATCGATGTTGACGGCATCACCCATGTCATCAACTTCGACATGCCCAATGTGTCCGAGCAATATGTCCACCGCATCGGTCGGACGGCGCGGGCAGGGGCTAGCGGTATTTCCTATTCGCTGGTCGCACCCGACGAGCGCCAGTTCCTGCGCGACGTGGTCAAGCTGACCGGCGTGAAACCGGATGTTATCGCATTGCCGGACGGCTATGACGAACCGCCACGCGAAGAAGTTGCACCGCGGATATACGGCCAGAAGCCCAAGAAATATGGTGCAAAACCGACGCGCAGCGGACCGCCAAAAAACAAGCACAGCTCCCGCAAGGGCCGTCCTGGTGGTGGTTCGGGTCGTGGTGGCCCCGGTTCGGCAGCCAAGAGCGACGGACCGAAGCACTGGAACAATGGTGCCAAGTCATTCAAACGGCGTCAGGCCCGCAAGGCCGACGCCTAGGCTAATCCGAGATCAGCGCCTTGCTTTGCGCAAGCGCGCTGATTTCCTGATCATCCATATCCAACCAATCCCGAAGCGCGGCGACATTATGTTCGCCGCGCTTTGCGGTTCTGGCATTGCTGTCGATGCCGCTTTTCGATTTCGAGAAGCGATAGGGGGACTGAATGGTGCGGCGGGCATTGCCTTCGTCGTCGGTCACATCGACGACGACGCCATTCGCCTTTACGCTCGGCTGATCATAGATAGCGGGGCCGAAAGGAAAAACTTCTCCCCAGGCCAGATTGAGCCGGTCTAGCGCCGCGGTGAGAGCATCAAAACTCTCATAGGAGAGGATATGCTTTTCCATCGCTTCGTGACGCAGCCGCACCTTGGTGGGAATGTCGGCGCCGGCGGGAGTAGGGTCCTGCAGGCCATCTTTCGTCGAAAACATGATCCACAGCCATTTCATATCGCCGGTGATCAATATCTGCCGGTCTTCGGGCGCTTCCCAGACCAGAGTCTCGGGCGCTTTCGGCCAGATGTCGTCGAGCGCAAAATGGGCATAGTCATCGGCAGAATGCAGTACATTGACCATGGCGAGATCGATATGCTGGCCTTCGCCGGTCTGGTCGAGCGTCCGCAAGGCAGACAATATTGCGATGATGCCGTGCAGCGAGCTGTAGCTGTCCGCCATGGCAAATTGCATGTCGGTCGGCTTGCCGCCGCTCATCTCGGCCTGCCGGGCAATGATCCCGCTTTCGGCGTGCAGCACCGGCGCATAGGCCGCGCGTCCACGCTCAGGACTATTCTGGCCGTAGCCCGAGATCGAGAGCATCACCAGACGCGGATTGACCTTCGACAGTTCGGCCCAGCCGATACCGAACTTGTCCATCACGCCGGGACGGAAATTCTCGACGACGATATCCGCCTCGACCGCCAGACGGTGGATCAGCTCGCGCGCGCCGTCGGCCTTCAGGTCCACGCAGATATTCTTCTTGCCGATATTGAGCTGCAGATAATTGCCGCTGACCCCGTTTTCGCGCTTCGCCAGCTTGCGGGTCACGTCGCCTTCGGGCGGCTCTACCTTCAGCACCTCGGCGCCCAGATCCGAGAGCATCCGCGTGGCATAGGGGCCCGCCACGACACGCGAGAAATCGAGGACCTTGAGCCCCGCTAGCGGAAAATCTGCCATAATTGCCTGACGCTAGAGTTTCATCTGCTGTTTCATGGTCTTTTCCGTACCCGCGCCATAAGGGGGGAGGAAACCGGCAATTTTGGCAATATTGATCTTCGGCTGGCGATAGACCGCCTTGGCGTGGCTGAACTCCTTGAAGCCGTCCGGACCGGTATAGGCGCCCATGCCCGAAGGTCCAACCCCGCCAAATGGCAGGTCATGCTGGGCGATATGGAAGATCACGTCGTTGACAGTGACCCCGCCGGAAATGGTCCGGTCGAGCAGCTTGCGCTTGTCGCTTTCCGTCTCGCCGAAATAATAAAGCCCGAGCGGACGGTCATGGTCGTTCACATAGTCGATCACTTCGTCGAGATTGCGATAGGTCTTTACCGGCAGCACCGGGCCGAAAATCTCTTCCTGCATCACCCGCATGTCGTCATTGACATTCTGCAATACGGTCAGCGGCATCTTGTTGCTGTTGGTATTGGAGAAATCCTCGTCGCCAGGATTGACGATGGTCTGTTTCGCGCCCTTTTCGACGGCGTCATCGATCAGGCCCTGCAGACGTTCCTTGTGCCGGCCGTTGATTACCGATGTATAATCGTCATTGGAAATCAGCGTCGGATATTGTTCCGCCACATTGGAGGCAATGCCTTCGACGACGGCATCTTCCTTGTCCTGCGGCACCAGCAGATAATCGGGTGCCAGACAAATCTGCCCGGCATTCATCATCTTGCCCATGGCGATGCGCTGGGTTGATTTCTGGATGTCGGCGTCCGGTCCGATGATGGTTGGCGACTTGCCGCCCAGTTCCAGAGTAACCGGAGTCAGATTTTGCGCGGCGGCGGCCATCACATGTTTGGCAATGCCGCCGCCGCCGGTGAAGATCAGGTGGTCCCACGGAATTTCGGAGAAGGCCTTGCCGGTTTCCGGACCGCCAGTGATCACAGCCATTTCCTCTGGCGCGAAATATTCGGCGACCAGCTTTTTCACCAGTTCGCCGGTTTCGGGCGTGAATTCGGAAAATTTGATGATCACCCGGTTGCCGGCACCAAAGGCCCCGATTGCCGGATCAAAGGCGAGGTTGATCGGGAAATTCCACGGCGCGATCACGCCGACCACGCCCTTGGGCTGATATTCCACCTGTCCGCTGGCGCCCAGCAGGCCCAGCGGGAAGTCCATTTTCCGCTTCTCGGGGCGCATCCATTTTTTCAGATTTTTCTTGTGATCTCTGGCATGGCCGACGACCGACATCAGGTCGGTCATCACGGTCTGGACGCTGCTGCGATGACCGAAATCGTTGGATACGGCCTGACACAGCGCGTCCTGATTTTCGATGATCATCTTGGCGGTGCGATTGATCCGGTCCATTCGGGCTTCGTAGCTGACGGGCAATTCGGCGTGAAACGCATCGCGCTGCGCCTGAAAAAGCTTCATCATTTCGTCTTTGCCGACTTCGCCTGCTGCGGCTTCCAATGCTTCCATATCTGCTCTCCCAAGGGCAGGCTGCAACGCCCCGTCCCGTTTCAATTGACCACTTAAACTTTTTTCTGGCAGCTTGTCGAGAGCGAAGCGTTTATTCGGCCAGAGCCTCAATCGCCGCAGCGGTTGCGACCAGCTGCTTTGCCTGCTTGAGATGCAGCAGTTCGGTCATCTTTCCATCGACCACGATGACACCCTTGCCGGCGTTCACCGGATCCTTGAAGGCGGCGATAATCGCTTCTGCCTCGGCAATGGCGTCGGCCTGCGGGGCAAAGATGCGGTTGGCGGTCTCAATCTGTACCGGATGAATCAGCGATTTGCCGTCAAAGCCCAGCTTCCGGGCTTCCAGGCATTCCGCAACAAGGCCGTCCGGATCGTTGAAATCATTGTACACGCTGTCGATGACATTGAGCCCGTAAGCGCGGGCAGCAATGACCGTCTGGGTCATGACCGAGAGAAAATTGCCGCGCTCGTGATCGGCGTGCATCTCTTTCGCCAGATCATTGAAACCCATGACAAAACCAGTCAGCCGCTTTTGTCCCCCGAGTGCCGCAATCTGTGGCAGATTCAGAATGGCGAGCGGCATTTCGATCATCGCCCAGAGTTTGCTGTTCCGGTCCGCGTCATATTCATCCATCAGATTGCTGATGGCTATGATATCGTCGGCGGACAGAATTTTGGGAACCAGCACTGCATTGGCCTTGCTTTGGCAGGCTTGTTTGAGGTCCTGGGCGAACCAGGGCGTATCCATGGCATTGATCCGCACGACCAGTTCCCGCTTGCCATAGGCACCGGAGCGCAGAGCGGCGCAGGCCTGTTCGCGCGCGTCCTCCTTGGCTTCCGGCGCCACGGCATCTTCCAGATCGAAGATAATCGTGTCGGCGGCGAGGCTTTTTGCCTTTTCCAGCGCGCGGTTGTTGGAGGCGGGCATGTACAGGCAGGAGCGACGGGGGCGAAAGGGTGTTTGGGTCATGGCGTTACCGTATCATCCTGAATGCAAGACGCAAAGCCAGTTAATCGATGGTTGTTTACGCTTTGTTAACCATAGTCTACTAGGAAATTTCTAACGGTTTTTGGACGTTTTGATAGCCCACTCGGTCGGGGCGACGACTTGGGGAGCGCGCATCTTATGAAATTGATAATCCAGATTCCTTGCTTCAATGAGGCCGGAACTCTGCTCGAAACGCTCGTCGCCTTGCCGCGACAGATCGACGGCATCGACACAATCGAAATCCTGATTATAGATGATGGCAGTGAAGATGATACCAGCGATGTCGCAAGCCGCTTCGGCGTCCATCATATTGTCCGGCACCGCACCAACCGGGGCCTTGCCGCCGCTTTCCAGTCCGGCATCAACCGGGCGCTGGCCGAAGGCGCGGATATCATCGTCAACACCGACGCCGACAACCAATATGAGGGGCAGGACATCTGCAAGCTGGTCGCGCCGATTCTTGCCGGAGAAGCCGATATCGTGGTCGGTGACCGGGGCGTCCGCAACAATGCGCATTTCGGTCCTTTCAAAAGGCTCCTGCAGATGTTCGGCAGCGCGACGGTCAAGCGCCTATCCAATACGCATATCACCGACGCGGTCAGCGGGTTTCGCGCGATCAGCCGGGCCGCGGCGCAAAAAATCAATATCACATCCAGCTTTTCCTATACCACGGAAATGCTGATCCAGGCCGGCCGGAAACGGATGGCAATCGTCTCGGTCCCGATCCGCACCAACGGCGCGATCCGCCCGTCACGGCTATTCAAGTCGGTGCCGCAATTCATCACCAATACCGGTGCGACCATGATCCGCTCCTATGCGATGTATAATCCGCTGAAGGTCTTCGTGCTGGCGGGTGGCATTTCCGCCTTGATTGGCATAACTCCGATTATACGCTTTCTCTATTTCTATGCGATAGGAGAGGGCGGCGGGCATATCCAGTCGCTGGTGATCGGCGGCTCGCTCATCGTTCTCGGCGTCGTCGCAATCATGTTCGGCGCCGTGGCCGATCTGGTCGGGCGCAACCGGCAGTTGCTGGAGCAGACACTGGAGAGATTGCACAAGCTGGAGGACAATATATCCATGCATAGTGCGGATGAAGATGTTCAAGACCCCGGACCCAATAGTACTGGCGTTGCAAAACACTCGATTCGAAAAAGTCTCTGAGCCATGACCAAGCGCCGATCTATCGTCGACGTTATGATGCTGTCCTTGCAGACTATGCTTGGATGGATCAGGTCGTACAGGAAGCCATTTACGGTCGTAATCGGCACCCTGTTCCTTATTGGACTTTTTTGGTCTTTGCGCTCAACATCGCTTCAGTTGCATCAATTGCGCTACTGGCCGGCTTTGGCGATATTTTTCGTGATGGGACCAGCAGGTATCGCTTATGGTGCGGTCGGCCTGACCTTGTTGTCGCGCATAGCAGGGACGCGTATTACTTTCGGCAATGCTTGGTGGACGGCAGGCTATGCTCAACTCGCGGAATCACTGCCGGTTCCGGGCGGTGCGATAGTCCGCACCGTTGCCCTCAAAAAAGCGGGCACCAATATCGGGAAGAGCGTTGCCCTCGTCACGGGAGCAGCTATTTTATGGGTTGCAATGTCCATGGTGGGAGCAGGTATTGCACTGTTCCCGAGCGAGCATGTTGCAGCAATAATTTTCCTGTTCTTCGGTTGCGCAATCATTTTGCCAATAGTGGTATGGATGATCACGCAGGCCGGTTGGATCATTGCTCTGCAAATGATGCTGCACCGACTGTTCGGGTTGTTTCTGATGTGTATCAGAATGCTTTTGGCGTTCGCAATCATTGATGTCATCGTCCCTTTCAAAACGGCACTGTTTTTTTCTTTCGCCAACATCGCCGGTTCAGCGTCTGCCATCACTCCTGCTGGACTTGGAGTCGGTGAAGCGATCGCTGCCGCTCTGGCGAGCCTGGTCGAAATTGCTCCGGCTGCAGCATTTCTGGCTATCGCACTTAATCGCATCGTCGGTTTGGCATCGTGCGCGACTATTGTCATGCTGGGCACGGTTCTGCACTCGAGTTCAAACAATTTCCAGATTACGGAGAATCCGAAATGACAAAATTTACTTCCGAGATGTCTGCTGCGATCGATATGGCGCGCAGTGTCGGTTTAAGGCAGACTGCGGCGCGCCTGCGCAATTATGCACATGCCCGAAATTATGAACGGGAACGAAGCAAACGATTTGACCGGCTGAATCTTAATGGAAAAATCATCCGCACGGTGTTGGGTTCTCAAATGGAACTGGACGCCAACAAGTCGGGGCTGGATCGCGATATCCTGCTTGACGGTATTCGGGAACCTATCGCGACCGGCCATATCCTGAACATCCTAGACAAAGATGATGTAGTGCTCGAAGTGGGTGCTAACATTGGGTATTATGCATTGATCGAAGCACGAATTTGCAAAAAAATATATGCTGTCGAACCCCATCCCGAAAATCTAATGCGCTTGGAACGAAACATTGCGCTGAATGACTTTGACAATGTCATTGTACAGCAAGGCGCTTTTGGAGCAAGTGATGGAAAAATTCCACTTTATGTGTCTGATCTTTCCAATTGGCACTCCTGCCGCAGCGCGCCAAAATCTGATACAGACTTCATCGAGGTCGATTGTTTTACGATCGATAGTTTTGCGCAAAGGAATGAAATTCCAACGTTTGTTAAAATGGACGTTGAAGGGTACGAGCTTCAGGTCCTTAGAGGAGCGGAAAAGACGCTCAAGTCGATCCGCCATCTTTTCCTTGAATTGCATGGAACTATTCTCACTCGGGACGAAATGACTGAAATTCTGGACCGGATCGAGAATGCGGGCCTGAAACCGTCTCTTATCGTTCAATATGATCGCCCCGGATTGGCACGAACCTATGAGCTTGATCAACTGGATGCGATCAGAAATGGTGATCGCGGAACATTCGAGCTATTTTTTACTCGCTAGCTTTGACCGAGAAGACCGCTATCCCGATGTCAGCAGATTCGAGGACCGAAATCAAAAATATAGAATTTCTGCTCAGCTCAAGTCGCTGTATCTGCAATCGTATCGTCAGAACCGCTCATTCGTATAGTGGGCTATCGGTTTCGCTTGCGTATGACATCAGAGTCATTGTCAAATGATTGCTGTCTCATTTACAACGCTTACCAGTCTAGTAAATCGGATACGCGTTTCGGCACTGGAAAGAACTGGGCAGTGGCTCATCCCCATCGTCTTAGTGGCCGTTATCCTCTGCCAGATATGGCTGATCTTTCAAAAAGCCATAAACTGGGATGAGTTTCTGCACTTCGGGCAGATTTACGAACTGGCCGACGGTCGCCTGAGTGGCAGCTTGCAATCCCTGCACGTACGGTTGTTCGGCTGGGCAGCGCTGGTCGCTCAGGACGTGATCACGCAGATCCAGGTTGCCCGCATCGCCATGCTGGCTTGCGCGCTTCTTACGATGGGATGCGTCATCCATTTGGCTCGCCGGCTGGTCGATCGTGAAACAGCATTTCTGACTGGCCTAATCTACCTGACCGCCGGTTTCGTGTTTACCAATTCGTTTACATATCGCCCTGATCCGGTGGCGGCGGCAGCCTTGATGGGCGCCCTCTGTTTGCTTGTCTCTGGTTCATTCTCGTGGAAACGCGTGATCCTGTCGGGCATCCTCGTCGGACTCGCGGGGGCCCTCACGATAAAAAGCATATTCTACGCGCCCTGTTTTGCCGCTGCTGTTTATTTGAAGTGGCATGAAACCACCGGTCCGCGGTCAAGTGTCATCTATCGGTCCGCAGTATTGCTCGCGGTGGCCATTGGCTTTTTTCTCATGATCGTCGGTTTGCACGGTTCCACCTTGGCCACATCTTCGACTCAGGGAAGCAGTCTGGCCGCCAAAACAGCCAGTTTCTTGCGCTTCTTCGAGTTTGAACAGATACGATATGTTTTTGCCGAAATGGCCCTGGCACCGTTGCTTACATTGGGACTGATTCTTCTCATTCCGGTCGCTCGCGGATTACCCGGAAACGTTAAAGTCCTGTTGCTGGGCCTGTGCGGGCCACTTTTGTGTATCTTATTCTACCGCAACACATTTCCCTATTTCTTCACATTTTTGCTGCCGCCGGTTTGTGTCGCGATCGCGCCCGTACTGGTAAAGCTGGTCGGACGATATGGCCTGGGCCCGGTGATAATATTGTCTCTGTTAGGCCCGGCTTTCCTGCTGGTGAACGAGCCCTACGGCACACTCGAGCGACAGCGCGCGACGATCAACGAAGTCGAAAGGCTGTTCCCTGAGCCCACACCCTATCTCTCTTATTCCAGTTATATGCCGGAATATCCGAGACAATTTCGTTCGCTTATTTCCGGAATCGCTCTGGGACGCTACTGGAAAGAGCGCGAAGGACAGATTGCCCGCGATATCGAAGACGGCCGGATCGCTTTTGTCATTGCAACCGGCAATGCGCTCAACTTGGTTTATCAGCATGATGGCCCAGCACCGTTATTGCCCGAACGCGATGTTGCGGCGCTTCGCAGCAATTTTTTGCGTCACAGTGATACAATTTTCATCGCAGGCAAAAATGTCTGTTCGCAGAGGGCAGAGCAAAAATTGCGCATATTCCGCAGCGGTGTCTATTCGGTCGATGGTGGCGGTCTCGTCATCGACGGCCAATATATAGCCGACAGGAAAAGTGTCTCACTCGCCGCAGGAACGCATATGGTGCGCCATAAAGGGACCGGCTGCGTCAAATTATGGGCGCTCGATCATATCCCGGAACTGCCGGAAGATTTTCCGGAAGGACCGATAGCGGGAGGATTTTGATCGTGAGCGCACATTCTGATGACCACGACGTCCGCTTCATCACCCGAAAATGGGCGCCGGCCATAGGGGGGATGGAAACCTATTGCCTCCGCCTGACGCAAGAACTCGGCAAAACCCACCGGCTGGACATAATCGCTCTGCCAGGACGAGCGGATGGCGCGGTCCCGTCAGTGGGCGCATTGATCGGTTTCGGCGTGAAGACCGCGATCCGTCTGCTCTTCGCGAGACCCGCGAAGATCGTGCATCTGGGTGATGTTGCGATCTGGCCGCTGGGTTGGATCGCATCGCTGCGCTATCCGCAGACGCGCGTTATATTGTCGGCTCACGGCTCGGATCTGAACCTTGCGACAAAGAACAGTCTTTCGGGCCGATTCTATGCGGCCTATGTCAAAGCCGGTGCGCGGTTGATGCGCCGGTCACGGTTGATCGCGAATAGCGAATGGATTGCTTCATTGGCCAGCCAACTGGGCTTTAGGCACGTGACGAAAGTCGCACTGGCCACAGATATTCGCTCCGATACGCCCGCAGGCCTACATAATGATTGTCTGTTTTTTGCCGGCCGGATTACGCCGAGCAAAGGGTTGTCGTTCATCGTCAACGAGGTGCTGCCGCGGATGACGTCACCGCCAGGAATAAGAGTCGCTGGCACGATCTGGGATGAAGAGGAGGCGAAAACACTGGATTCGCCCCTGGTCGAATATCTGGGTAATCTTACTCCGGAAAAGCTGATCGCGGAATATGGAAAAGCCTTGGCGGTTGTTGTGCCCAGTCTGGGCAAGGAAGGATTCGGACTGGTTGCTGCCGAAGCTGCCGCTTGCGGGGCCGTGGTCATCGCCTCCGATCATAGCGGTCTGGCAGAAGTCGTGACCCCTGATATCGGCTTTCTCGCCGACAGCAATTCTCCGGAACAATGGACCACGGTTATAGAGAAGGTCCGATCTTGGAGCGCCGACAGGCGCGCTACATTCACCGCAGGTTCGCAGGCAATGGCCACCACCCGCTACGGGTGGGACCGGGTCGCCAGAGAGACCGTGGAAGTTTACGACAAAATCTAGGGCCTAGCTGCTCAACTCGCCAATCTCAATCCGCTGGCCGCTTCCCGGTTGTCCGGCTGATCCGGCCAGATTCCGCGCGTGTCATAGACGACCTTGCCGGCGCGTTCGTCGAGCGGGATTGATTTGAACATGTCATGATCGGTGAGCGTGATCATGATCGGGCAGTTTTCCAGCGCCTGATCGATGTCGATGAGCTCGGCGCCGGTGCCTTCGAATGCGGCCGGCAGTTCGCTGGCATAGGGCTCGACGATCTTTATCCGTCCCCCATAGCGCCGCGCCAACTTGGCGGCGATCTTCAGGGCGGGGCTTTCGCGAAAATCATCGATATTGGCTTTGAATGCGAGGCCGAAACAGGCGACAGAAGCCCCGGGCAATTCGTCGATCAGCAGCGAAGCCTGCTCCAGCACATGGCCGGTCTTGCCGTCGTTCACTTCGCGGGCGATACGGATCAGTGGCGATTGATCGGGCGCGCTGTGGATGATGAACCAGGGGTCGACCGCGATGCAGTGGCCACCGACGCCGGGACCGGGTTGCAGGATATTGACGCGCGGATGACGGTTGGCCAGACGAATGACCTCCCAGACGTCGAGATCCATATGATCGGCGATGATCGACAGCTCGTTGGCGAACGCAATATTGACGTCGCGATAGCTGTTTTCGACCAATTTGGTCATCTCGGCGGCGCGCGCCGATGTGGTTACCAGTTCGCCGCGCACGAACCGGCGGTAGAAGCCAAGCGCCTTGCGCGCACATCGCGGCGTGATGCCTCCGATGCTGCGATCATTCTGGATCAATTCCTCAAGGATTTTACCGGGCAGGACCCGTTCCGGGCAATAGGCGATGGCTATATCGGGGATTTCGTCTGACAGACCCGGAATTTTGAGGTCGGGCCGCAAATTCGCGATCAGATCCCGCATTTTCTCGGTCGTGCCCACGGGGCAGGTCGATTCGAGAATGACTGTATCGCCCGCTTTCAGCGCTGCGGCGATATTGGTGGCCGCTTCCATTACATAGCTGGTATCGGGTATATGATCGGCGCCAAAGGGTGTCGGCACTGCGATGACAAAGACATCGGACGGTTCGACAAGCAGCGAAGCGCGCAGCGTCCCCCGTGAAACCACCCCTTGCACCAGCCCGTCCAGATCCACTTCCTCGATATGGATACGGCCCGAGTTGATCGTTTCGACAACCCGTTCATTGACGTCGATGCCGAGCACCGGGCAGCCTGAACGGGCGATAACGGCAGCCGTTGGCAGGCCAATATAGCCGAGGCCCATGACGCAGACACTTGGTTTTTCTTCCGATAACATATGAGAATCCACTCCGCAGTGCGCCGGTCCGGCGCGTTTTCCTGCAAATTGCCTAGCCCGTCATTGTAAATATTTCGGTAATATCGTGACTTGAGCGGAAATATTCAGGCGGAGAGGCTATTCTCGATGATGTCGGCAATCTGGCTGCTGGCCGTGCCGTCGCCAAACGGATTATGGGCGCGTGCCATGGCCAGATAATGGGCCTCGTCATCGAGAAGCCTGCAGGCTTCCGCCACCAGCACCGCTTCATCGGTTCCGACCAGCTTGGCGGTTCCCGCCTCGACGCCTTCCGGCCGCTCAGTGGTGTCGCGCATGACCAGCACCGGTTTGCCAAGCGCGGGTGCTTCTTCCTGCACACCGCCGCTGTCGGTCATCATGAAGTGGCAATGATTGAGCAGGCTGACGAAATTGGGATAGTCGAGCGGTTCGATCATCGCGACATTGTCTAGGCCGCCCAACGCGTCCTGCATGATCGCGCGGACTTTGGGGTTGAGATGAACCGGAAATATCAGGGCGACATCATCCCGCTTCGCGATAGTCCGGAGTGCGCTGGCAATATTGGTCAGTCCGTCGCCCAGATTTTCCCTCCGGTGGCTGGTGACGCCGATGATTTTCCGATCGGAAAATTTTTCATACAATCCGGCAAGATTACGATCCAAACTGCTTGGATCATTGTATTTATCGACGGTATCCAGAAGGGCATCGATCACAGTATTGCCGGTGATATATATCTGATCCACCGGAATATTCTCTTTTGCCAGAGCGTCGGCAGATGTCTGCGTCGGCGCAAAATGCTGATCGGCAATCGTGCCGATGATCTTGCGGTTCACCTCTTCCGGCCAGGGATGATAGATATTGTAGCTGCGCAGGCCCGCTTCGACATGACTGACCGGAATCTGGCGATAATAAGCGGCCAGCGCGCCGCACATTGCGGTGGCCGTATCGCCCTGGACCACGATGCGTTGCGGCTTTGTTTCGTCGAGTATCTTGCCGATGCCCGATAACAGTCTGCCGGTAAGATCATCGAGACTCTGATTGGCCTTCATCAGATCGAGATCGAAATCCGGGCGGATATCGGCAATATCCATGACCTGATCGAGCATTTCCCTGTGCTGGGCGGTGACGCAGGTCAGCGCATCCAGACTGTTTCGTTCGGCCAGCGCCTGAACCACCGGAAACAATTTTATCGCCTCGGGCCTGGTGCCGAAAACGGTCAGTATTTTCGCTTTGGTCATGGTCTTTTTTGTCATTCCGGCTGCCTAATCGCTTTTGGCTAAAATTTTCATAATGATGTCCTATGCGAAAAGCGTTGACCCCAATGTCCGGCTAGCCCAATCGCGTCACGATGGATTGGTTTGAAATCAAAAACTGGCTGGAACTGTCAACCGGGCTACCGCGCGATTCGCTGCATATTTATGCGGGTGTCGGGATTCAGCTATGTGCTGCACTCGTCTGTCGTCGGTCCTTGGGCAGCCTCGTGCCATGGCTGCTTGTGGCCATCGCGGCCTTTGCCAATGAATTTTATGACTATAGCCAGATGGAAGCCCCGCAGGATCGCAAGATTTCCTTCGGTGAAGAAGCCACTAGCGATATCTGGAACACTTTGCTGCTACCGACATTATTCCTGCTGATAGCCCGTTTCTGGCCGGAATGGCTGACCGGTAAAGCGGGTAAGGAAAAGGAATAGCACCTTGCGGGAAGGGCGGTGTTGTTCTGCCCCGCTAGTCTTCATCTTCAAGCAATTGTGCGATGTCCTTGACGTTTTGCGACTTGCCACGCGGCAAAATCATGATTTTATTGCCGTGTGTGACAATGATCAGGTCGTGCACGCCGTGCACCGCCACTGCCATGCCTTCGCTATGGATGAGATTGTTGCCGGATTCGCTGGTCACGGCTTTGCCGACGATCGCGTTGGAATGTTCGTCCTTTTTTGAGAGTTCGAAAAGAGCATCCCAGCTTCCGACATCGGACCAGCCGGGATTGACGGGAGTCACCGCGACTTTGTCTGACCGTTCCATAATGGCATAATCGATGGAATCGGATGGCGCCGAAGCAAAGGCATCCGGATCGGGATAGCAGATATCAGTGTCGATACGCTGCTTGTTCATGGCAGCCTGGCATGCGGCAAGCATTTCGGGAGAATGTCGTTCCATGGCCTCCAGATAGCTGTCAGCCCGAAACAGGAATATCCCGGCATTCCAGTGATAGCCGCCTTCTGCCAGCATTTGTTCGGCATGTTCCCGGTTCGGTTTCTCTACAAACCTCTTGGCAGACCAGCTTCCCGAACTGCCGACAATTCTGTCGCCCTGCTGGATATATCCATATCCTGTTGCCGGTCCGGTGGCTTCGATGCCGAATGTCACCAGCCATCGGGATTGTGCAACCGGTATCGACGCCATTACCGATTTGCGGAAAGCGGCCAGATTTTTGATCATATGGTCGCTCGGCATAACCAGTAGCAGATCTGTAGGGTTTTCTGCGGCAAGGGCGGCCAGGGCGATCGCGGGAGCGGTATTGCGGGGGCAGGGCTCCAGAATGATATTGTCGGACATCACGCCGACCTCCTGCATCTGCTCCTGCATGATTGCCACATGGTTGGCAGACCCCACGATGACGGGGCTGCGGTAGAGACTCTCGTCAGCGCAGCGTTGCAGTGTCAGTTGGAACATGCTCAGCGGGCCGAACAGGTTCAGAAATTGCTTGGGCTTTTCCGGAGTCGAAAGCGGCCATAGCCGCGTTCCGGATCCACCGGACAGAATTACTGGCGTGATCAGCGGATTTTGCTGCATGGTCAATGGCTCATCCCGTCAGGCAAGCGATGAGGGTTTTTCCGTTATTGGCCAGATCGATATCGGAATAATGAGCGCAGATACCGCATTCGCCGGCGTTGATCACTTTGCCGCGAACGGTGACAGACCCCTCAAGAGGGAGGAGCTGCCATTCCTTGCCGGCTGCCTTCGGAACAATGTCGTCGTCTGTTCCGATGATCTGGAACAGCCCGATGGGGGAGTTGCTGGAAAGGCTGCTGGTCTCGTCAGGCGCAATCTCGCTCGCATATTTCATGTCATAAGGTGTCAGCTTGGCCGCCCCGATCGCTTCGTCCAGATGAAGTTCGCGCGGCCGACCATAATCGTACATGCGATAAGTGATATCCACGTTTCGCTGGACTTCGACGAGTGAAATGCCGGGGCCAATGGCGTGGATGGTTCCGGCGGGCACGTGGAAATAGTCGCCCTTCTTGGCCGGCTTCCAGTCCAAAAGCTGTTCGATCTCGCCCAATATCGCCGCGGTCTTCAGCTTGGTTGCGCTGACCGTTTTTTTCAGGCCCAGTCCCAGAACGGCATCCGGCTCCGCATCCAGAATATACCAGGATTCATCCTTGCCGTGGGGAAAGCCGACCCTGCGCGCGTGTCGGTCATTGGGGTGGACCTGAATGGAGAGCTTCTCGCTGGTAAAAAGATATTTCACCATCAACTGCGGGGTGATGCCCTTCGGTGCTTCAAACCAGATTTCGCCAATCTTCTTGCCGTTGCCGCCATTGAACAAGGCTGGCAGAATTTCCTGACCCCATGGCTTCTCGACGAATTTTCTTTTCAGCTTCATATTCTGAATTCAGGGCTCACTGGTTTCTCCCGGCACACGCGTTGACCAGATATGTCTGCGCAAATTCCGATCGATTGTAAATGTTGCGCAAGGTGGCTGGTTCCATTTTGTTTACGACAGCGGCAAGTCGCCTTTAAACCCTCCGGATGCTGTAATAGATGACTTGCAGATTTCCCGAGTTTGTGGCCGCTCGGGGCAAACAGGTCAAGTTTCCATCGACACGATCCCGCCGCTATTTGATTCTCCGTCCGTCCTGCAGGCGCATCAGAGATAGCAGGCAATATCCTTCCGGGTAAGCCTTGCTGGCACCTGAACGCAGGAAAAATTATTTTGTTTTAAGTGGTTGGCTAAATTGATTCGGTCCGGTAAATATTTGGCTCGGCGTCGCAGCTTTGAGAATCAAAAGCCAGCTTTGAGATCCAGATGATTGAAAATGTTACAGCCGCCATCACATCGTTGTTAGAAAAAACAGCTCAGCTATCGCGCTGGAAAAAAAGAGCAATCGTGCTCCTGCTGGACGTGATGCTCTGTGTCCAGTCGATCTGGATCGCCTATTCACTGCGCATCGGTGTCTGGGTCTTGTGGGATATTGCCATCCAGAAAACCGTACTGGCTTGCCTGTTGCTGATGGTCCCCATATTCATCCTGAGCGGCGTATATAATGCCATTTTCCGCTACGCTGGTACCGGAATGATGCGAACCTTGGTGCGTGCATTCGCATTTTATTCGGTGGTGACCGCCATTGCCTTTGCTATCGCCGGAATGGACGGTGTACCGCGGACCATCGGACTGATCCAGCCGGTTGTGTTTTTCATTCTCGTCGGCTTTTCCAGAGTCGTCGGACGGTATCTGATGGTTGATATTCTGGGGCGGAACCGCTTCGCCGGCGATGTAAGGAACGTTCTGATCTATGGCGCGGGCAGTGCCGGCCAGCAATTGGCGGCCTCGATGCGGTCCGAGCCGGCCATGCGGCTTCGCGGCTATATTGATGATGATCATCGGTTGAACGGACAGAGGCTGGACGGCGACAAGGTCTTCTGGAGCGGTCATCTTCCCGATCTGATCAGAAAATATGATATCACCGATATCCTGTTGGCTTTGCCGAAAATCAACCGGAGAAAGCGCCGCGCGATTGTCGATCAGGTTCGCGAATTTACGGTGCACGTCCAGACATTGCCGAATATGCAGGAAATAATTGCCGGCAAAATCGCGTTCAGCGATATTCGCGAACTGGAAATCGAAGATTTGCTGGGACGGGAGCCGGTTCAGCCGAACGAACTGCTTTTCGGCCGGACTATCGTCGGCAAGACGGTACTGGTAACGGGAGCCGGCGGATCGATTGGCGGAGAGCTGTGCCGGCAAATCGCAAACTCGGGCGCCCATCGTCTGGTGATGCTCGATATCTCCGAATATGCGCTGTATGAGATCGAAAAAGAACTGAAGAAGCTAATTGCCAACCAGGAAGCGGCCAATCTGGAACTCATTCCGGTACTCGGTTCGGTTGTCGACGCGAAAAGGCTCGAAGAGATATTTGGCATCTGGAATCCCGACACGGTTTTCCACGCCGCGGCCTATAAGCATGTGCCTTTGGTCGAGGCCAATCCGGTAGAGGGCATTCGGAATAATATATTGGGTACCCGGGCGTTGGCCGCTGCTGCCAAGGCTGCAAAGGTCAAGGATTTCATCCTGATCAGTACCGACAAGGCGGTCCGGCCGACCAATGTCATGGGCGCAACCAAGCGCGCTGCCGAACAGATTGTCCAGAATTTCGCAAATGGCGCTGACGAGACCAGATTTTCCATGGTTCGTTTCGGCAATGTTCTGGGCTCCAGCGGTTCCGTGGTGCCGCTTTTCCGCAAGCAGATAGAGCAGGGGGGGCCGATCACCCTGACCGATCGAAAAGTCACCCGCTATTTCATGACCATTCCCGAGGCCGCTCAACTGGTCATCCAGGCAGCCGGTATGGCCAAGGGTGGTGAAGTCTTTGTGCTCGACATGGGCAAGCTGGTAAAAATCCAGGACCTTGCCGAAACATTGGTGCGGCTCTCCGGTCTGACGGTCCGCAACGAAACCAATCCGGACGGGGATATTGAAATTGTCGAGGTCGGCCTGCGCCCGGGCGAGAAGCTCTATGAAGAGCTGATCATCGGCAACGACCCGCAGAAAACCC
This sequence comes from Sphingorhabdus sp. SMR4y, assembly GCF_002218195.1. Lineage (GTDB taxonomy): Bacteria > Pseudomonadota > Alphaproteobacteria > Sphingomonadales > Sphingomonadaceae > Parasphingorhabdus. The sequence goes on from NZ_CP022336.1 coordinate 300,587, forward strand.
TCCATCCCCGGATAATGAAGGCCCATGAAACGTTCCTTCCTCAGGATATACTGGACGCGCTGATCAACGACCTGCTTGATTGTCGTGATCCCGACCTAGCCGTCAAAACCCTGAAGTCGCTGGTGCCGGAGTTCGATCACGGCCGGGACAATGACGATAATCTGGAACAGGCTTCCTGATCGCAGACCGCCCGATTGCATAGCGGGATGGTTCTTCCAGCTGTCGAATCAGGTTTTCAGCACGCCGAACGGCACCACCCGGTTCTGGACATTATGGCCGATTTCCGCCCGGCCCAGATAGGGGATGGCATTGTCTGCGGTCCATCGCCTGACAATAGCTTCGGGATTTTCGCCAAATGGGCGGTCATTGTCGGGAATGTCGTCGACCCCTCCCAATCTCAGGCCAGCGAGCCCCTGATTTGCAAGATTGCTGCACAGGTGAAACATGGCGCGATCAAAGGCGTAGAGATATTCGGATATTTCCTCGATAATTAGAACGTGGTTGCGCAGATCCGGTATCAGCCTGCTTCCGGTCATCATGGCAAGAGTCATTAAATTGAATGCGGCATGTTTCTGCCCGCCAACCAGTCCGGGTTCGAGAGCATCCGTGTTCCTGTGCATGATCCAGTCAAGAGCCCTGTCCACGGCAAGTTCTCCACCGGTCCGGCCGATGTCCGAAGGCATCGGGCCATGTGCGACCTCGCCGATGCCGGCGCGATAAAGCGCGCCAAGCAGATTGCCGGCATCGCTATATCCGAGATAGAGCTTGTTTCGGGCTGGGTCATTCAGCCGGCGGACTGCAGCATCGGCCATGCGGGCAGCGCCATAACCGCCGCGGGCGAACCAGATGGCGTCAATGTCTGGATCATTGGCCAGTGCCACGAAACTGTCGATGCGCTGGTTGTCGCTACCGGCAAAATGACCCTCTTCAAAAAAGCATTGTTCGTGGAACAGCAACTCGGCCTGGGGATGGGTTTGTGCTGCGCGCGCACGCACGCGATCGGCAGCGTCCCGGTTAAAGGGGGTCGACGGCGCACAAATGCCGATGCGGACTGGACGGGAGATCGATTTTGTTCCTTGCGCCATTGCCAAACAGATTGAGAAGCAATAGCGCGAAAAAATGAGCGAAGACAAATCCTATTATTTTTGCGGTATCGGCGGCTCCGGCATGTTGCCGCTGGCCATGATCGTCAAAGCAGCCGGTGCACAGGTCGCTGGATCGGACCGGGCCCTCGACCAAGGCCGGTTGGCGGATAAATTCCAGTGGCTGCAGGACAGGGGGATCAGATTATTCCAGCAAGATGGTAGCGGGCTCGGCGATGGCTGCCAGATTCTGGTTGCGTCCGCCGCCATCGAAGAGACAGTGCCCGACGTGGCGCGCGCCACTGCCCTGGGGTGCAGGCGGATGACCCGCGCGGAACTGCTGGCCGAACATTTCAACGCCATGTCGCGCAGCATCGCGGTCGGCGGTACCAGCGGTAAATCAACAGTTACCGGGATGATCGGCTGGATACTGACCGAGGCCGGCCGCGATCCGACCATAATGAACGGTGCGGTCATGAAGAATTTCGCCGATGCCGATGCACCATTTGCCAGTTCCCGTGTTGGGGGGAGCGCCCTGATGGTCAGTGAAGTAGACGAAAGTGACGGGTCCATCGCATTATTTGATCCCGAAATCGCGGTGCTCAACAATGTCAGTCTGGATCACAAAAGTCTGGAAGAGCTGAGGCAATTGTTCGGAGATTTTGTCGCGAAATCGCAACATGCCATCTGGAATCATGATGATGCAGAATCGCGGACGCTGATAAATATCCGCGAGTTGACGCATGGCAGCAGCTTCGGATTCCTTGAAGGTGCGGACTATCAAGCGGTTCAGGTTGAAGAAAAGCCGCTCAGCAGCAACTTTGTGTTGCGCCGGAGCGGAGCCGACCATCCGGTGTCGCTGCAGGTGCCCGGCCGGCATAATATAGCCAATGCTCTGGCAGCGATCGCGGCAAGCTGCGCAGTTGGCGTGTCGATCGAGGCCGCCATATCCGCTATCGGGACGTTTCGGGGCCTGGCCCGGCGCTTCGATATCGTTGGAAGCACAGACGATATAAGCGTGATTGACGATTTCGGTCACAATCCCGACAAGATCGCAGCGACCCTCAAGACCCTGAAGGCTTTCCCCGGTCGGGTCATAGCCTTCTTCCAGCCGCATGGTTATGGACCGATACAGAAGATGGGCGAAGAGCTGGCGGGGGTATTCAGCCAGTATCTGGACGGTGACGACCGTGTCATTCTGTGTGATCCGGTCTATTTCGGCGGTACGGTCGACCGTTCGCGGGGCAGCGAATCGATTGTTGACTCGATCAACGCGGCCGGGGGCAGGGCGGAATATCTCGCGGCCCGGCCGGATTGTGGTGACCGAATAGCGGAGCTGGCCGAATCGGGGGACCGGATCGTTATCATGGGCGCCCGCGATGATACGCTGCACGGTTTTGCCGTGTCGATCCTGAAGCAGATCGCCCGGGACTGAATTGCGGCGCACCTGCCGGCTTATTATCGATCCCTCCGACATGTCGTTCCATAGCGGTCTGAAGCGCAGCCGGAATTTTACCTCAGTTGCTAATAGCCTTTGCTCGCGGTCATTGATGTTGTATGTTGAGCCACATCGCGAGTCACAGGGTCGCAATCCCGTGAAATCTGTTTTTTCAGCCCCGCGTTACCCATGTTACGTCCCGGATTTTGGCAAGGGTTTTGTTAACTCTTGTGTAGAAAGAGTTAATGTTTCCACCCGGACATCTTAAGCATCTTATAAAAACCGCGTTTTTACAACGGGTTAATCTCTTGCAACCGTAACATAGTGTAACTTTAGCCGTGTCTTACTGCCTTTGACCGCGATGCTCGGTCAGAAAGGATAGGCAAGTGGGGCAATACGGCTTTTGCCTGTGGTAACCCAATTAAGCGCCACAGTTGCCCCGGCATTGGTCCGATATTCTGGTCAATATCGTACCGATTGTTCCTGGTGGAGCGGGTAGATCTTCTATCCGCTCCACCAACGAACAAACGCCTGCCGGTTTCCCTCTTGCAAACTAGTATTTGGGATGTGTGATGGTCTTAGGCGGTTCGATATTTTGGAAAGTAAAGACCGGTTATTCCGGATTTTTCCGCTATCCCGGCTTCGCACCACTCCTCATTCTTGTCACCATGACGATCATCATATTATCCGCACTGGATTCAGAAGCATTTGCTACCGATTCAACGGCGGGAGCAAGAAGCAATCGGGCCACGGCGATCGCCAGTGCGCAGATTGTCAGGCCGTTCGCCCTGACGACACAAGATCAGAGCAGTGCTGATGCACAGAATTCCGAGATCATCGTATCGCGCAACACCACATATCGTGACTGCGATAACTTGCTGGGTGCCGACACCGACAGAGGCCGGGGGGAATCGTGCGTACTCCACCTGATCGAATTGCAATGAGCTGTGAACAGAAGGGAATGGTCAGGTCGATCAAAAATGTTGGAAGCGGCATCCTTAATTTCCAGATCGATTTGCAGTATTTAAACAATAACGGGAACAGATAATGCAGAGATCCAGTGCGAAATATCAGTCTATTGCAGCTCGAGGCGGCCGCCGGGCCATTCGCGCTGCCGTTAAGACTGGTGCGATGATCTGTGCAATTGCACTGGGCCTGGTTGCAGCACCGTTGCCGGCATTTGCAGAAGCCGACCCTGGCGAGAATATCGCTATCGCACTTTCGAGTAATATCGTGGGCAGCCCTGCCGTGGGGGGCGGCACACTCGCTGCCATTCCGGGGGCCGTCATGGATTTCTTCGTAACGGTCAGTGGGCCGGGCGAGAATGGAGCTCCAGCCGCATCCTTTGCTGTCACTGACAAAGTGCCCGAGCATCTTGCCCTGTTTGTGGGTGATCTTGATCGCAGTGGCACCGGACCTGCCATGTTCAAGGACAATAACAGTGGCCTGAAATTCATGTTCAACGGGCTCTCCAGCGAGGATGATTCCATCGAATTTTCGAACGATGGTGGCCAAACATTCGACTATATCCCAACCGCCGACAGCGATGGGTTTGATGCCAATGTGACGCACGTCAAATTTCGGCCAAGTGGCTCTCTTCTGCCGACGGCTGGCAGCAGTGAACGGTTTTCCCTACGTTACCGAATGAAGGTCAAGTAAATGACAAATATGATCGAATCAGGTACCTCGTCCACACCTCCAACGGACAATATCGTCGTAGACGAGGATCGCAGGAAGCAGAACCGGCATATCGCTATGTTGCGGCTTGCCAAGATAAAGGCTGAGGCAGGCGAAGGTTGGGGCTTTATCAAAAATCTATCGGCCACGGGGATGATGGTCGAAGTCCATCCCAATTTTGAACTGGGTGATACGGTTTCCGCCTTGTTGACTGAAGAACAGGAACTGAGCGGCACCGTACGGTGGCGCAAAGAGGCGCTGGCCGGTGTCGAGTTCTTTTCACCGATCGATGTTGCCAATGTACTGACCAAGCCAGCCGAGACAAAACGGGGCCGGGTTCCGCGGTTGCCGCGCATTGAAATGAAGCATCCGATCGACGTCTTTCAGGGAACGCGCCTGATCCATGGCGATATCTGTGATATTTCCCCTGCCGGCATCTGTATCAGAACAGAGCATGTTTTTGAAATCGGCAAGGATGTTCGTCTTTCGGTTCCCGATTTGCTGGACATAATTGGTACGGTGCGCTGGCAATCAGGCGCGCGTGTCGGGATTGTATTCTCCCGGCGGCTGCCTCTTGATGACCTGATGGTCTGGTTGTCGACCTTCTACCAGGCGTCCCGCCTCGATACCGGAGAACTTTCTGATCTCAATGAAGGTTCCCATGCCGGCGGGTCGGACGAGTCTGCAGCGGACCGCCTGCCGTTTCAGATCATCGGCCATGACGATCTCGGCAAGGAAATCCTGATCGACACTTTGCATTCGGCGACGGAAGCGCTGACCCAGTTCAAAGCCACATCGAAATTTTTCTATCGGGTGAGCATCCGGAATGCCGATGGTGAAGAACTGTCGATCGGAACCATTGTACTGCGGGCATTTGACGAAGAGCGGGCGGCTGCCAAATCCTAGGAAAATCCGATCTTGCGGGCGACACGGACTTCCTTCCCGTAGATTATATCCGTCATCGCACGGCCTTTGCCGCCTTCTATTCGCCCGGATGATAATAAGCGATCAGGTCCGTCCGCGAGGGCTGATTTCTGAGCGGCAGAGCGGCCCGAAAGCGCCGTCCCTATTGTAGTCGCTTGGGCTCAGGTGCTGGATTTCTGACCTTTCAGAGCGGAATGAACCGCGCGCTTCTGCGCTTCAATAAGCAACAGCTTGGTTCATGCCGTCGCTCCAAATGGCAGTGTCTGTGCTCAATTCCAGAGCCTTTACCCATTTGATGAATTGAATAGTCCTCCATCCTCGACTATGTTACAAAATGTTACACAATTTATGGGGCAATTGTGCATCCATGGAATGTCGTCGTCCTTAAAATGGTTCAGGGAGGGACATTGATCGAATTATGGATGACGCATCGGCATTACAGCTATGTCTGGAACGCGACCGGTTATTGAGCGATCCGGAGTTTGCCCGTTCCCCCAGCATGTGTAAATTATTGCGGTTTCTGGTAGACTATAAATTGTCCGGAAACAGCGTCCCGCTCAAAAGCTATACCATCGCCACTGATGCACTTGGGCGCGATGCGGATTTTGACACGCAAACTGACAGTTATCCCCGCGTTCAAATGGGACGTTTGCGACGGATGCTGGACAATTTCTATCTGCGCAAGGGCGGCGAAAACCGTCTTTCGATTGCGCCAAACAAATATGAAATCATTCTTGAGCCCAATATAGCACCTGTCGATCACAAGGATGGTTTGATTGGTCAGGGGGCGGATGTGTCGTCAGTGAATGGCGGGCAATTGCAGAGCCTCGATACACAAGCCGATCCGTCAGCCCGGCAACAATCAAACGGGCATCGTCCTTGGCACAAAGGCGTAGTGGCGGGCCTGGTATCGCTGCTTTTGCTCGTCGCAATCGGTGTGTCGATTTACCTGTCCCGGGACAGTCAGGCCGCGGATGAGGTGGCTTATCCCAGGATTGCGCTGGATTTGCCGGATGGCGGATCCGGCGGGGTGGCATCAGAGCTGTCAGTGTCTGTCGGCAACCAGCTTGTACGCGGGTTGAACGGATTTAGCGGGATACGAATATTCGAAGGCACATCCGGCCAGACCGGCATGTCCGACTATATTCTGCGGCTGCGTTTTCTTGGAGCCGGGGCCGATAAACTCGAACTGCGTCTGCTGGACGAGCAAAGCGGTGAAATATTATGGTCGAGAGAATTGGTCACGGACGATGAGGAATCGTTCAGGATGGAACTGGATAAAGCTATTATCGCCCTTGCTGGTCCCTATGGTATAATCGCCCAGACCGAGATATCGAGACTGGAAGACGATTACTCCGCCGGATACCCATGCCTGCTCCAGTTCGATCTGTTTGTCCGCTATCGGGACCCGGCAAAACGGCAGCCGCTGCAGCAATGTCTACGGAAATCGGTGGAGCGTTTTCCAAATAACGCCCATATTTTGAGCGTCGCTGCGTTCGCCCGGAATATGGCGGACAATTCCAGTCCCGACAACGCTATACCAGGTGCGGGAATGTTGCTCGCCAGACAGGCCGAGGCCCTCAATCAGAACAGTGCGGCCGCGAATTTTGCAGTGGCACAATCGGCTTTTTTTGCCGGGGATTGCGAGACAGGTGTCGCCTGGGGCAAAAAAGCCGTTGCCCTGAACCCCCTGAATTCGCGGATAACCGGATATCTCGGTCTCTACATGATCGGTTGCGACTATCCCGAAGGGGAAGAATATGCCGCCCGTGCGTTGAGTCTGGATCCGAACGCGGATCTGGCCATCGCTGCAGCAGTAGCCCTGCAAATGCTGAAACGGGGCGATGCGCTGGCTGCCCGTAATTTGACCTCGGAATATATGGCTTCATCGCCAAGAAAGGATCCGGGTCTTGAACTGACCTATATGCTGGCTTCGGCCATGTTGAATGACAGAAGCGAGGCGCGGCGTGTGTGGAAAGCATTGGTGGCAGACTTTGGGCTGCCGGAAGACAGTTCGCCGAGGACAGTGCTGGAGCAATGGATTGATAGTCCCACCCTGATCGATGATATCCTGACTATCTTTGAACGCTCGGGGCTGCGGCAGAGTTAGCGGCAACGAGTCTGGCGCAAATCTGGCTTTTGCGTAATGCTGGCGTGGATAAAAGCCGATGCTTCAGCTCCGAGTAGTATCAATATAAATTGTATTGAGTCATAACTAAAATTTGTTAAACTCTTCCGCGCAAAAAGATATCGATTATACTCGTATGATTTGTTACTAACCCGTTCACGTCACTATGTTCATCGTTGGCGTTTATCTTGGGAAGTGGATTCCTGCGACAGGAGGGGGCGTAATGCCGGAGATGTCATTCGGGTATTTTTCATATTTTCTGGCACTTTTTGTCTGTGCAGTGATTGCTTATCTGATCGTGCGTCTGCGCAATGTCAGCGCGGACCTGCAGGCCGTCCGGCTCGAACTCGACCGGTGTCAGCTGACGCTGGAAATCTCGGAAGACGTCGGACGCTTCGGTTCCTGGCATCTCGATGCGAGGACCAATCAGGTCAAATGGTCAGACTATATTTTCGACATGCATGAGCGCCGTCATTCGCTGGGTTATCCAATGCTCGAAAATGCCATCCATTATTATCATCCCGATGATCGCCCAATGGTTCAGGAAGCCGTCTCTCGCGCTCTGGAAGAAGGTCAGGATTTCGAATTTCGCGCGCGTATACTCACCGAGAACGACAATGAACTTCCGGTGTTGGCAAGGGGCACATGCCAGATTGGCGGAGATGGTGACGTGATCGGAATCTTTGGCTGTTTTGTCGATCTGAGCACACCTGAAGAGCGGAAGTTCAAATGAATCCAGGCAAACAATTGCGAATTACTCGCAACTATCTTATGAATTGCAGGCTTATATGCGCAAAGGAGACCGTTTGTTCCCGATAATTTTCAGGGGCAGGTGACCCGGCCAGAAGGAGAAAATTTGCCTATTTTGACCGAAGCGGAAAAGCTTCAACTTTGTTTGGAACGCGATCGGCTGCTGTGCAGTCCTGAGTTCGTCCGCTCCCCGACCATGAGCAAGCTGCTTCGTTTTCTTGTCGATCACAAGTTGAAGGAGGTAAGCAAACCCTTGACGGCCTACGCTGTCGCCGTTGATGCGCTCGGCCGCGATGACAGTTTCGACACGCAGATCGACAGTTATCCACGCGTCCAGATCGGGCGGCTGCGTCGCATGCTCGACCATTTCTACTTGCGTGAAAAATGCCCAAATCGGCTCTATATTCCCTTTCATCACTATGAGATCATTCTCGGATCGAACGAGGCCCCGACCGGAGAGAGTGGACCGACAGGAGCCAAGAATAAGCCGGCGGGACGGGTGGCAAGCGGCGCCGGACAGGATGATCGGAATTCTGCTGTTCGGGCGCTGAATCCGACGATTGGTTCGGAAGGCATTGTCGCAAGGCAGAATGGCAACGATCGCGGATATATTCTGGCAATCTTCATCGGGTTTTTGCTGCTGGCCGCTGCGGGGATATATTATTTGCAATCGAGCGACAGCGAACCAGAGGTCGCTATTGCCTATCCTGCGATCATCGTGGAACCGCCGGAGGGACCGACGAATTCTTCGTCTCGTGCCACCTTGGAGATCATCCACAGCCACATGGTTGTCGCGCTGGAAAAATTTGATCAGATACGTGTTTTTGACGAAACGGGCGAACCTGGCAACACGCGGCAATATCTGCTTGAATCCTCGAACCTGAATGACTCGGCCGAACGCGTTCAGCTTCGGCTTGTCGATAGCGTCACCAGGGAGGTGATATGGTCGAGCAGGATCGAGACAACCGACAGCGCGCAACGCGCCGAGAGCCTTGATCGGGCCGTGATCGAGATCGCTGGTCCCTATGGCAAGATCGCCCAGCATGATCTGTCCCGATACCGCGCCGATTACACGCCGGGTTACCCGTGCCTGCTCCAGTTTCGTCAATTCATGCGCTACCGCGATGAGTCCCATTTGCCACGCATATTGGAGTGTCTGAATCAAACGGCACAAAAATACCCAAATGATTCCTATTTGATGAGCGTGATGGCTACGGCCGAAAACATATCGGGGAAATTGGGCCTCGCCGATGCGATAGAAGGGTCGCACAACGAATTTGCAACAAGAGCGGCCGAAATCGACAGCAACAGCGCCTCTGCCACCTTTGCCATGGCGGAGAGCGCCTTTTTTGAAGGCGATTGTCGTAGGGGATTGTTGTGGGGTGAGCGCGCGATTGAGCTCAATCCTCTTAATTCTCGCATCATGGGCTATCTCGGCATGTATATGTCGGCTTGTAATATGCCGGAAGGAGACGCCTATGCGATGAAGGCTCTGGAAATGGACCCCGATGCAGAATTGGTGATCGCGGCGGCGGTCGCGATGAGCAAGTTGCGGCGCGGCGATGCCAAGGCTGCGCAGGAGTTGTCGTCAAAATATCACGATTCCCTTCCTGGTGCTGCACTGGGACTGGAGATCAGCTATATATTGTCTTCAGCAAAGCTCGGGGAAAAGGACGATGCCCGTGCAGTCTGGCGACAGCTGGCCGAACGCTCCGGCTATCCGGAAACCGCGAACCCGCGTGATGTTCTCGGCAAATGGATTTCCGATCCGGACCTTCTGCGCAAAGTCGAGGCCGATTTCAGAGACGCGGCGCTCTATTAGCAGCATGCAGCGGCACTGGTCGGCGGGATTTGATACATCCGTTTCGTGAAGTGAGCGAATAGGAGACGTTGTCGGATCAGACCCTCTCCAACGCACGTTTGAGTGCAGCGAGCGTTTTCTCGCGATCCCGATTGGTCGACTGACTGGACAGCTTTTCTTCGACTTCTTCTCGCAATGCGGCCAGCTTGGAAATCCAGTCGCGCGAAGCGGTCAAATCTCCCGCGTCGACACGACCAGCGGCCTGAAGCATAGCGGCCCAGTCAGGCTGCAGTTCCCATGTCTCTCCCAGTTTCGGAACGATCGCTGCGGGCAGGTCCGCAATAGCCGCCAGAGCGTCCGCAAAACCTGTCAGCGCAGACTGTTCTCCGTGAACCAGAAAGAGCGAGCCCCTGACCGGTGTGCGATCCCTGATCCACTGCACCAGACCGTCCCGATCGGCATGGTTGGAATAGCCGTCAAGCTTTGCAACCCGCGCTTTTACCATGACATCATTGCCGGAAATGCGGACCCGCTTGGCACCATCCCGGAGCACCGCGCCCAGGGTTCCTGCCACCTGAAAGCCGGGCAATAACAGCCGGGATTGTCTCCGCGGAAGATTGCGGATCAGATGATGTCTGATACGTCCACCGGTGCACATGCCCGATCCGGCGATGATGACAACTCCGGTCATCCGGTTAAGTTTCTTTGATTCCGCCGTATTCTTGACGAAGCGAATATTGCTTCTGTCCAGCATCCCGGTTCCGCTATCGCGGTAGCGCATCACCGTTGTCGTGACTTTCTGGGCCAGCGGGGAATCAAGAAAGACGTTTAGGGGAGGGAGCCGTCCGGATTCGAACAGGGCATCGAAATCCTCAAGTATCGCCTGTGTCCGCTCCACTGCGAAAGCAGGGATCAAGACATTGCCCCCGGCCGCCATCACGTCCTCGACATGGCGCGCCAGAGTTTCACGGCGTTCGCTGACCAGGACAAGATCACGATCGCGATTACCATAAGTCGATTCACAGATCACATGATCATAGCCGCCGATTTCCGATGCGGTGCAATTGATTGATCGACCCGGCCCGATATCGCCGGAGAAAAGCAGGCGCTGCCCGGCAATGTTGATTTCTATCGATGCTGATCCGACAATATGCCGTGCATCCCAGAAACGAAAGGACACTCCGTCGCCGAGACTTTTCTCTTCGCAAAAGGAAACGGAACGCACTTTGCTGTGCAGCTTCGCAATGTCGCTTCCGTCATAGAGCGGGATGAAGGGGGGCAGCCCCGCGCGATCCGCCCGGCGATTGCGACGGTCTGCATCGGCGGCCTGCAACTTGGCTGCGTCCTGCAGCAACGGCTTGATGATTGCGGCGCTGGGCTCCGTGCAATAGGTTTTTGCTTTGCAGCCGCTGGCATAGAGATAGGGGAGCCTGCCACTATGATCGAGATGGGCATGGGTGAGCAGCACCGCATCGATTGCTGCCGGATCGAAGGGAAGCGGTTCATGGTTCAGCGCTTCGAGCGAGCGGGTGCCCTGGAACATGCCGCAATCGACCAACAGGGTCTTGCCCGCACCTTTTACTTCGAAACAGGATCCGGTGACTGTCCCGGCTGCACCGTGAAATCTGACCGTTACTCCACTCATTCCACATCCCCTCGGAATATATGCTTCCAAGACTAGTGCGCGACGACCAGCGGCACCGGACAATCCCAAAACAGCTTTCGTGAAACGCCGCCGAACAGAAATTCACGCGCCCGGCTGTGGCCATAGGCACCCATTACCATGTAGCTGGCATTCAGCGTATCAACGGTCGACAGCAATATTGCCTCTACCGAGGATTTGTCGGCAGCAAGCTCGTGAATCTGTGACTTGATGCCATGTCTTGAAAGATATTCCGAAGCGTCCAAGGGGGGCAGGTCATGACGCTTTTCTTCCTCGACCACGACGATATGCACATCGCTGGCGAGCTCGAGCAGCGGTACTGCCGCACGCAATGCGTTGCCGGCTTCGAAACTGCCATTCCATGCGACGATCGCGGGACCGGCTGCATCGAATTTCCTGACGCTGTCCGGTTGGACAATGACCGGGACATTGGTGTTGAAGATCACATCGCCCAACAGGCCGAGGGGGAGGGTGTTATCCTTTATCCCGCTGCACGAACTGAGCACTATCACGTCGGTCAGTGCTGAATTTCGGGCCAGGCCGCGAGCCGGTTCCGCATTGGTTTCCTGATAGTCCCATGGCACGTCTTCACCGGTGAGCCGCTTTTCCATTTCGGTCTTCAGCAGCAAATCGGCTTTGCTTGTATATTTGCTGATATCGTACATCACGGACATGCCGGTAACCCCATCAAAAGCCATTTGTGGCCTGTAGGGATCGGGGCGCAGGCAATGGAGATGCCCCTCCAGCGCGCGCGTGATATCCAGTGCCGCCTGATAGCGGGCGTCGAGCCCGGAATCATCGTTGATGTAAAGAAGCACGGATTTCATCTTGTCTCTCCCCAGTTGGCCTACCTGCTGCAATTGCAAGAAACGCCGAAGGCAAGCCATCCGTAGTGTTACCTAGCGGCAGCATGAAATTCCTCGCCGAGATATAATCGGCGCACCAGCCCGTTCTCCAGCATCGCGCCCGGTGTGCCTTCAAAGACGATCCGTCCTTCGTGCAGAACATAGACGCGGTCCAGCATGTCAACCATCTCGCGCACATTCTGGTCGGTGATCAATATGCCGACATCATGACTTTCCAGATTGGCAATCATGGCCTTGATGTCCCTAACCGACATCGGGTCAATGCCGGCAAAGGGTTCGTCGAACAGCATGATGCCGGGACTGGCCGCCATCGCCCGGGCGATTTCGCAACGGCGTCTTTCGCCACCGGACAACGCTCGCGCCGGAACGTGGCGGACATAGGCAATATGAAATTCATCCAGCAGATCATCCAGCTTTTGCGCCCGCGTCGCTGCATCCTTTTCGAACAGTTCCAATACCGTCAGGATATTCTGCTCCACCGTCAGCCCGCGGAAAATCGACGCTTCCTGCGGTAAATATCCCAGACCGCGAAGCGCGCGCCGGTCGAGTGACAGGTCGGTTATGGCTTCGCCATCCAGGAAGATGTGCCCGGAATCGATCCGGAGCAATCCGAGGATCGAGTAGAAGGTTACGGTCTTGCCGGCGCCGTCCCGACCAAGCAAGCCCACGACCTCGGACGGCCCGACTTCGATGGATACGTCGGTCAGTACCGCTTTTCTGCCGAATTTCTTATTGATCGAGACGACCGACAGTCCGCGACCGTCGTGCAGATCTGATTCGTCCAAACGGGACAGCACGGATGGAGATATATGTTTCAATGTTCCGCAACGCCCCGGTTGGAAAGCCTCCATGCTATGCGACGACAGGTCGCAACCATATCAGGGAGTTTACCTACCTTCCTGTGGCGTGGTGCAGACAGGTACAGCGCGGCCGATGATCAGCGGTTACAGACTATTGGCGAGGTCGTTGCGGAATTTCGGATGAGCAAGCCCGATCAGCGCTTCGGCGCGCTGGTTCAGCGATTTTCCCTTCAGGTCTGCGAACCCATATTCGGTCACGACGATATTGGTGTCGTTGCGCGGCGTCGTGACCGGCCCGTCCAGTCGGGGAACAATGCGCGAAATCGTGCCGTTGCCGGCCGTGGACTGGCAGGCGATGATCGACTTGCCACCTTTTGACGCTGTTGCACCACGGACAAAGTCCAGCTGGCCACCCGAACCGCTATATTGCCGGCCCATCAGATGTTCCGAATTGCACGCGCCGCCAAGGTCGATCTGCAACGTCGCATTGACCGAAACAACATTTCTGTTTTTTGCGATATGGCGGGGATCATTGACGATATTGACCGGGGCACTGTGCATGGCGGGATTGTCGTCGAGAAAATCATAGAAAGGCCGGTCGCCCATCGCGAAGGTGAAGACGCTGCGGCCACGATAGGTGGTCTTGGCCTGGTTGGTGACGGCGCCGCACTGGATGAGTCCGGCGAGAGCAGGGGTCATCAACTCGGTATGGATGCCCAGATCCCGGCGGTCCTGCAGCAAGGCGCAGACGGCGCCGGGAAGCGCGCCAATGCCCATTTGCAGGCAGGCCCTGTCGTCGATCATGTCGGCGATGGTGGCTGCTACCGTCGCTTCCTCCGGTGACATTTCGGGTGCATGGACTTCGGCCAGCGGCGCGCAATGTTCCACAATCGCATCGACTTCGGATATGTGCAGAAGGGAGGCGCCGAACACTCGCGGCATATTCGGATTGACCTCTACAACCAGCTTTTTGGCGCTGCGCGCGGCGGCGGTGGAATAGTCGTTGCTGGTACCGAACGTGAACCAGCCATGCCTGTCCATCGGCGACACCGTCGTCACGAACATATCGAGAGGAACTTCTTTTTCGAATAACCGCGGAGAATCGCTGAAGGCAACCGGTACAAATTCGATCGGACTTTTCGTTCCGGGCTCCTGGGCGCCCAGCAGTTGACGCTCGATTGCACTCAGAAACATGCAGCGCGGCCGTATCCGGCCGAGCAGATCGGGTTGGAGCACCGTTTCTCCGGCATGGTCCATCGAATGGAAATACCAGAGTTTGACATCATCGATATCGGCTTTGGTCACCGTTTCTGCCAGCGCGCCCAGCAAGGCAGGCGGTTCTGCAGTGGCCATGCCCATCGCGATATGCGCCCCGGAGTTCAATCCTTCCACAGCCTGACCGGCAGTCATCAGTCGGGAGCGATATTTTTCGATATGGGTCATGTCTGACGTCCCGGGCGGAGACAAGCGATATCAGGGAAATCAGTGCTCCCCATTTGTCTCGACGGCCGCTTAGTAGCGATGGCGCTTCTGTCAGATTTCATGCTTGGCGAGCATATTGGCCAGCGGTTCCGCTGCATCCGGTCCAAAATCCTTGGGTATCTCTGCTTGCAACCGGGCGATCGTTTCCGGGCCCAGATGTTTCCGGATCACGCCCAGGGCGCGCGGCGCAGCGACCAAAATGATGCTGTCTTTCGAACCCGACATGATTTGCTCGATCCGCTTTGCCATTTCCGAAACAAACCGGTCTTCCTCCTGCTGTTGCAAGTCCGTTTGCTCGTGGGAGCCGCGTCGCGGAGACTTGCTCTGAAAGCTTCGTCCCGGTTTGTCGGTGCCCAGATCCGAAGTGCGTAGCGAGGGATTCTTGTGTTCCTCGATCAGTTCCAGCTCCGGCGCGAAGGCCTCGCCCTTGGTTTTGAACATCGTCATGCGGGAGCCATCAACGGCGATAACCCTGCTATCTTTTCGAACCAGCATTTCATTCTCCCCTCGGCATCTTGGCTGGGGGTTTTCTAGGAAGGGAGAGGTCGGACGACGATAGGTATTGTTACGGACCGACCGGGCAGGTCATACGCGTGTTTACGTAAAGACAGATAGTCAGATTCGTCCACAATGGCCGCTTGTCCGCCGCTGCAGCGGCATCAGCAGGAGAACTGATCATGACGGAGCGAGCGAATATGGTGAAAGTCGCAGCCAATGCGATGGCGATGCTGATGACCCTGTTGCTGCTCGGCTGTGCGACAGCGACGCCCTATCAGCCCCAAATCGCCGGGCAACGTGTCTCTGGCGGCTTTTTGGAAGAACGCATTGATGCTACGCATTACCGGGTGCGGTTTGCAGGTAATAGTCTGACGTCGCGCGATACTGTCGAGGGCTATCTCCTGTACCGGGCTGCAGAACTCACGGTGCAGAGCGGCTACGACTGGTTCCGGATCACCGACCATACGACAGAAACCGAGCGGCGGAGCTATGTTGAACATTTCCCGCGTTATGAACCCTATTACGGGTCCATATATCTCAACTGGCGTCCGCACTGGCGCTATTATCGCAGTGGCGTCTGGTCGACCTGGCATCCCTACGGCCGCGATCCGTTCTGGTCCATTGATTCAACTGTGCGGACGGTCGAGCAGTTCGAGGCCGAAGCAGAGATCGTGATGCGTCGTGGTTCGAAACCGGCGGACGCGTCCCGCGCGTTTGATGCCCGCGAGGTTCTGGCAGACCTCGGCCCCACGATCAAATGGCCTGAAGACAGGTAATGTAGGTCAGAGCGTCTGGCGGTTCGGACAGATATTATAGCTGGAATATGCGGTCGGGTCGAAGCCGATGCTGGAAAGCTTCGGGTCAGAGATGCTCCGCTGAAACTATGCGGAAGTTTAGTGATGCGCAACCGTCCGTGCCTGACTATGTCGCGCGATGCCCCAAGCTACCGCCTACAGCTTGTCGGCATAGAGCAATCGCCCCGGCCCCAATCGTTCCATTATGACAGGGAGATCGCTTTCGGAAAAAGCGAAGCAACCCTGACTGCGGCCCAGTTTGCCATGGGTTTCGACCATTTCTGGTTCGGCATACCAGGCACCGTGGATCACGATCGCGCGCGGTTCGGCCATATTGTTGCTTGGGTCGAGTCCTTTCAGGCGGCGGGATGTTCCATGCTTCCCGACATAGGATTCGCTGGTCATATAGCTGCCACCCGAAGAGGCTTCGGATCCGGGAATATTGGAAAATTCCTGCAGCCATCCGGTGTGCCTCGGATCCGACCCCTTGCCGTGGGCAACGAGGAAGGACTGGATATTCCCGCTCGCCATGTCGACAATATGGAAACGCGCCTTTGCGGAATGCAGGGAATAGTCGGCGATGCCGATCCGGTCCGTATGCAGCAAAGATGATTCATGTGTTGCCATTGCGGCCTTGGCGCGGTCAATCAGCGCGAGAGCCCCCGATCGGGGAATGTCCATTGGGCGGGCCGGCATTGTCTTGACGATCTTGCTGGCAGCTTGCGACCGGCTGCCCAGCCCGCAAGCCGCGCCGGTCATGCCGATAAGGCCCGCAGCGATAAATTTTCTTCGGTTCATCGTTCATCCATAGCATGTTTTTCCTGTACCCTGGATTAAGTATCAATACTTATTGCTGTGCCGGTCGCCAACCGGGAGAGAGGGCAGATGAGAATATTCATCGCAATATGGGGCGGGTTGCTGTTTTCGGTGGCCGCCGCGGCGCAGACCGGAGACGTGAAAAACCATGCAGCAGAGGATGTCCGGGATCATCTGATCTGGACGGAATCGCAAATTGTCGAGTTGCAGAAGCTGGTCGATGCGCGAGTGTCCGAAGGACTGGGAAATTGTCCCATCAGCGATTTCAGCCAGCCAAATTCCGCCAGCGATCCTTATCGGCGGTCGCGGCTGGCTTCTGCTGCCGCGGATGAATTGATGCAGGCCTATCTCGAGGGATGTGCCCCCGCATCGGCCCGGGCGCAATGGCATATCAGCAGCGATGACCGCCATATCGACACCCGGCAGTTGCTGATGAAGGCGCTGGTCCACGACGATCTTGATGGTTATTTCGACGCTCTTCGTCCGCGCAATCCGCACTATGGGGCGCTGCGTGCGGCCTACGCGACTGAAAGCGATGCAGCCAAGCGCGCTACACTGGCGCTGAACATGGAACGCTGGCGCTGGATGCGACTGGTCATGGGCAGAAGATATCTGCTGGTAAATGCTGCCAGTTTCGAACTCACGCTTTGGGACGATGACCAGGTCGTGAAAAGCTGGCCGGTCATCGTGGGCAAGACCAAATCCCCGACACCCGTTTTCGAAGCCACGGTTAGCGGCGTGATCCTCAATCCCTGGTGGGAAATTCCGACATCGATTGTCGCGGAGGGTATCGGTTCGCTGGTCCGCAACAATCCGGCTGCAGCAAGGCGGAAAGGCTATGTTGTACAGAATGGGCGCTACCGCCAGCGACCGGGGCCGGGTAATGCGCTCGGGCAGATGAAACTGGTCATGCCCAATCCCTACAGCGTCTACCTGCACGACACGCCGAACAAGACCCTGTTCGCCGAGCCCGTGCGCACATTCAGCCACGGTTGCATCCGGGTGGGTGGCGCGATTGATCTGGACAAGACTTTGCTCGAGAGCGCGGTAACGCCGGAGCAGATCGATGCAATATTGGACAGCCGGAAAACGACCAGATTGTCGCTACCCAGAGCGATTCCGGTCTACATTGCCTATTTCACCGCCGAGGCTGGGGAAGATGGCTCGATACGCTATTTCCCAGACATTTATAAGCGGGACAATTTGAAACTGGCGCAAAACGAACCACGTCTGGATTGTGCTGCGTAGCCAGACCTGCCGGGCAGTCGCAGACAGGACCCGTTAGGGCAAAATCGTCCCCCAAATCTATCCGTCCGCCTTCGGACGCGGGAACAGCGGCCATAGTCCGTCTTTCCTTATAATAACCATCTTTGTCATCTTTCTATCTGCTCTTGTAACAAGCCTGCGGCGTCGGGCTGCCCTATCCGATTTTCATATTCAATGAATTCACAGGGGGCCTGAATGCGCTTTTCCAAAACTGTCGCGATCTCGACAATTGCGTTGAACACCTGCTTGTTGGCACTGGCTTCTGCGCCTGCCGCTGCGCAAAGCGATCAACTTGTCACAACTGCCATGGAGCAATTGAGCGCAGGGAAGACTGACGCCGCCTATGCCGCTCTCAAGGCTCGCGAAGATGATCGAGCCGGCGAACCGGACTATGATCTTGCTCTGGGGCTGGCCGCACTGGAAAGCGGCCTGAATGGCGAAGCGATCATCGCATTTCAGCGGATACTGGCGATCCAACCGGACAACGCGCGCGCGCAAGCGGAACTCGCACGCGCCTATGCTGCGGCCGGCGATATAGACACGGCGCGGGCGGAATTCGCGACGGTTCGCGGCGATCCTTCTATTCCGGATCCGGTGCGCAACCGGATTGACGGGCTGGTCCGGACACTGGATCAGCAAATTGCCGGTGGCCCATCGGAAATTACCGGCTTTCTCGATGTGGAAGGCGGATATGATAGCAATATCAACACTGCGACCGATGCGATTTCGATCACATTACCGCTTTTTGCCTTTCTCGGACCTGCCACGCTTAACGGCGCCGCCCGCGAGCAGGATGCCGGATTCTACCAGATTCAGGGCGGGTTGTCCGGTTCTACCCCTCTCAGCCGGCAGACACGATTGTTCGCCTCAATTCTGGGCAACTGGCGCGATAATGTCGATACGCGCTTCGTCGACCAGGCATCGGCGGTCGGTACGGTGGGCATCGCTCATAGTCTGGCCAACGGGGACGTGGTTTCCCTTTCCGGTCAGGGGCAGCGATTCTGGCTCGGTCATAGCGGTTATCGCACCAGCATTGGCGGAGATATACGCTATACCAAGCGACTATCGGACAACCGCGCCTTGTCGGTCAGCGGGCAATATTTCCGGCTGAATTATGATGGCAATCCACTGCAGGATGCAGAGCGTTTCTCCGGCAGTATCACTTATGCCGATGACAAGATTTACGGAGGCGTCGGCGGCGGCAAGGAAGAAACCCGGCGCACCGGAGCGGACCAGCTCAGCTATGGCTTTTTCAATGCCCAGATTGGCGGCGAATTCGATCTGGGCCCGAAAACGGCGCTTATCGCCGGTGCCAGCGTAGAACATCGCAACTATGATGCCAGTGACCCGCTGTTTCTCAAAGGTCGCAGGGATACGCAATATGACGCTTCGCTGGGAGTCCGGTACAAATTCACCGATGCTCTGAGCGTCCGACCTCGTGCCACCTATACCCGCAACGACAGCAATATCGGCCTCTACGACTATGATCGCTGGACCGCCTCGATAGGCCTGCGCCTGAGCTTCTAATTTTAACAGAATTTTTCGGGAGACATATCATGACCCATGACAATCAGAGAAATACCAGCTTGCTTACCGACGCTAAACTGGCTGGTGCCAGCGCCCTGGTGACGACCCTCGCGGCCTTGCTCATCCCCTGTTCCCCGGTGTGGAGTGCGGAAATGGTTTTTGC
This sequence comes from Sphingorhabdus sp. SMR4y, assembly GCF_002218195.1. Lineage (GTDB taxonomy): Bacteria > Pseudomonadota > Alphaproteobacteria > Sphingomonadales > Sphingomonadaceae > Parasphingorhabdus. The sequence continues at coordinate 320,262 of NZ_CP022336.1, forward strand.
TTCCGCCAGTGCCGGTAATCCATCGGCGCACAACGGAGGAGGCGAGCAACAAATTCCATCAGGCACAGTGCAACTGAAGCTTGATGACGGGACCATGATAAGCATCGTCGGCCCTGCCAGCTATTCGATTGATGCCAATGGTCAACTGAAAATAGCCAGCGGCGGTTTTACCGCCTCCGCCGCCAAGGGGGCGACTCCCATGCCGATCCTGGCGGGGAATGGCAGCCAGCTTTCGTTACGGTCCGGCAGCAGTGGCAGCGGAAAAATAGCCGCTGACGGAAGCTTTTCCGGCTTTGTGCTGTCCGGCTCGATGCAAATCAGCAGCAACGGCCGCAGCCGCAATTTCAGTGCCGGCAATGCGTTTCGCGCCAGCGCCGGATCGGGGCCTTCCGCTGTGGTGACCGCCGGCGTCCAACCCAATCGCAGCGGCGGACGAACGGCTCTGCAGCAGATCCAGCAGGCCCAGACAACAGCAGGCCAATATCTTGCATACGCCAGCCAGACCAACCCGACATCACTCGGATTCGCCGGCGTCTCGCAAACCCAGAATTTTACACCCGGAACATTGCAGTCCGCGACAACGCCAAGCCAGTTTCAGGCGCTTGTCCAAGCCCAGACTGGAGCGATCGACCCAGCGCTGGCCGTGCAGATCATTCTCGATATTCTGACCGCTAGCGGAAACGGCAGTCTTGGCTCCTATAGCGGGCTGACACCCGCCCAGATCGAGGCCTTTTTGCTCAATCTGCAAACCTATGGCGTGCCATCGGCCATTTCCCAGTTCCAGCTGGAAGAATTTCTGCGGGCGCTGGGGGCTGCCGGCTACACGATCACCGGTATCACCGGCAGTGGTCCGAGCTTCGGCTCGCTGGCAGACCTGCTGGCGCTGGTTGCTGCCGGCGGTACGATCCCGCCGGGCGACCCGACGGTGCAGGCGTTGATCGATATTCTGTTCGCCAACGCCTTCCCGGCGGGTCTCGATCCGGACGAACTGGCACGTCTGTTCAGACTGGCCGGATACTCGGTTCCGCCGCAATTTGGCGGTAACACGGGTGGTGGCACGCCGACGCCGTCGCCGACGCCCACACCGCCTCCGGTGTTGGCTGATTCAGACGGGCTCCGGCCGGATGACAGCCGCAGCGATATCAATCTCGCTTTTGCCAAAATCACGGAAACCGGCCAGGACAGTCAGGTCACCCTGATTTTTGAAGCCGATGAATTTGTCGGCTACCGGCTCCGCAGTGGTTTTGAAATCAGGTTTGCCGATCGCGATGAAGTCGAGAAAGGCGGGGATCAGGGTATCATCGGCTGGTCACGCCTCGCCGGCGGGACAAAGGTTCTGGGCGCACAGCGCGGTCCCGACAGCGGCGACCATTTTGTCTATGGCGTGCCGATGATCAATCCGCCATCGGGCGGTCTGCTGACCTATGATCTGATCGGCTATACCAGTCCGACACTGCGCGACGACAGCATCGCAGCTGGCGGGTTTGACGGAAAATTGTCGGTCAACTTCGGCACTGCGCAGATATTGGCAGGGCTCGAAGCGACCATCTCCATATCCGACTCCGTCTATCAGGTGTCATCGGCAGGCGGCGTGCTGGCACCGAGTATCGCTGTGCTCAGCGATGGCCGGTTCAACGGGACCATCGATCTGGAGGACGGCCTGGGTATCGCCTGCAGCGTCGGGGACTGCCGCTTTGTCTATAACGGGTTCCTCGCCGGCGACGGCGCCAGCCATGCGGGCTTTGCCTACACAATTCGCGATGATGCGCAGAATGTCTTCAAGTGGATCGATGGCAGCGCCGCCTTCGCCAAAGGAGAAAATACGGGCGGGACGCCCAATCCGATCACCAAGACTTTCCGTGGGGCTAAAATCGACGAGACTTTCGAGCAACCGGGCGAAGGCGATTTCGCCTCGGCGATCGGCGTATCGGAAAATTTCCTGACCAGGGGCGAAATCGTCGCTGACGAGGGACGGGCTTTCCGGATAACCGGTTATGACGATGGAAGCACCGGTAACAGGTCGGCGCTGTCAGAAGTCAGAGTTCAGGGTGGCGTAGGAGATTCCTTCCGGAGCATCGGTACGGCTAAAAATATCGACAATGGCGGACTCGGCGATGTGCTGGGCTGGACCCGCTGGGCAGATGGCGAATATGATAATATCAAGGGGGGCAAGCGGGTGCTGTCCGGCAGTGAATCCATCCATTATATTTACGGAGAACGCACAACCGGCACTTTGCCGACCGGTCGCGCGGAATATGCCGTAGGTGGCGGGACACGCCCAACCCGGGTGGATGGACTGGGTGACCCGGGAACGTTCGAGGGCGAGATTGCGATTGATTTCGCGACCCTGAAAATGGGTTGGGACACGATCATCGGCATGGGCAATGACCGGTTCAACTTTCTCTCTGCCGGTGGTCTCGACGATCTGTCGATCACAGTCGCCAATGCCGGTAATGGTGTCTTTAATTTTGCCGGTGACGGAACAGTCATTTCCGAGCTTGGTCGCTGTGAAGGATGTACGGGTTCGGCGAGCGGCTTCCTGAGCGGCAAGGACGGCCGCTATATCGGCTTCAGCTATGAAATCGGGACCGTCGATTTTGGTGCCATTCATGGCGTGGCCGGCTTCGAACGCGCCGATCTGGAAGATGTACCGGAAGAGATCACTCGCAACGAGCAAGTCATCAACGGGCGCGGCAATCGGATCCAGACGATAGGGTTTACCGATGGCCGGCTGGGCGAATATCGAGGCCTGGGCGGTGTGTCCGGCGTTCGTGACACAGCCGAGAATGTTGATTTTGGCAGCGCTGCGGACGGTGTTATCAACTGGACCCGCTGGACGAATGGCACAGCGACGCTGTCAGACGCAAATGGCGCCAGAAACTTCGACTATCCTGAAAATGGCGGTGTGCATTTTGTTTATGGCAGCGCCGCCACAAATCTCCCGACCACCGGGACCATCGCTTATGATCTGGTGGGCTCCACGGCACCGACATTACGGGACGGATCACAAACGCCCGGGACCTTTGCCGGGCAGTTGGCCATCGCTTTTGGCGGCACGCCAAAGGTCGGACTGGAGTTTGAAGTGGGTATCGGCGGTTCGACCTATGGGATAGCCACAGAGGGGGGCGTAGCGGGTGCCGCTACCGACGGTCTGGTGATCTTTACCGATACCAGCACGGGCTTTGCCAATCACACGTTTGCCAGCTTCAACGTCCCCGTTTCCGGTGATGGTCCCGTCTGTGCCAGCGGATGTCGCGCAACCATTGACGGATTTCTCGCCGGCGATGGAGCGAGCCATGTCGGAGTCAATTATACGTTCGGCAGTTCCGGACAGTTAGTCGAAGGGGCCGCCGCATTCGGCAAGTCCGCAGCGGCTGCAACCGCAAGCCAGGTTGTTGGCAGCGACTGGTCCGCATGGACCGGCGTCAATGGCAAGATCATCCCGGGGATCGGTGATGCCAAGAGTATCGGCATTGCGCCGCGCAACGGCAGGCGGCTGGAAACCGGTCTCAATCCTGCGGACGGCATCGCCGCTATCAGGGAACGGCTCGGCCCGAACTTTTCGTTCCACTAGATGTCAGGATCACCGGGTCCGGCTGGCTCTTCCGCGTTCCGGTGGAGGCCAGGCCAGACCCGGTTTCTGCTGTTGCTCGCTGAATCTAACAGCGTCTGTCATGTCTCTAACAATATCTGTAACTGGCAAAAGAGCTGGCTTCCGGCCAGTTTCGCTTTGCACACAGAGCAAGGGGAATGGAAATCATGACAAAATTCAAACCAGTTTCAGCGATCAAGGCAGTGACCGCTATTGCGTCGATTGTTGCTTTGACAGCGCCGGTCGCTGCGAAAGACAAAAACGTCGAAGTGGTCAAATGCGATGCTTCCTATGGCACGATCGCGATTACCGATGGCGACACCCAGGGCTGGAACAAATTCGGCCTGTCCAGTCCGCGTGGCATGCTCGGTGCGATCGTTCAGGAATCGGGGTGCTTCACTCTTCACACGGGAGCTGACGGTCAGCCGACCGATTATCTGCTTTCCGCGATCGCGGGATCGCAGGAAGAAGTTGACCAGACGATGAATGTTGCCAAGACGGCACTGACCGAGGGACTGGTCCGGTCCGGTGCGGCCACCACGGTTCTCAGCAAGGTTCCGATGGGCGGCGCGCTGGTTGGCATGTTCGGTGGCCTCGGTGGCAAAAAGAAGACGATTACAGCGGGTCTCCGGTTAATGAATCCGGCCAATGGACAAACGCTGATCGCCGGCAGCGGACAAAGCAAGAAATCAACCATCAAGATTCTGGGCAGGAGCGACTGGGTCGCAGCCAGTCAGGGGCAGTTCGGTCAATATGGCAGTTCGAAAGATGGCAAGATGGTCACCAGCGCCTTCATTGAGGCTTTCAACGGCCTGGCTTCGCAGGCCGGAGCTCTCGCAACCGTGCAGCAAGCCGCGACCGCCGCTGCGCCTGCAGCCTCCAGCGCCAGCTACACGGTAGCCGTAGAGACAAAGATGCTGGCCAGTGCTTCAGCCAACGCTCCGGAAGTCCGGTCCCTGCGTGCGGATACCGAACTGCTGCCGACCGGCAACAAGACCGGTCTGTTTGTCGAAGTCACCGACAATTACGGCACGAAAGGATGGGTTTCAGTCGAAGACCTGCGCTAATGCGACCCGAGCGCGGGAATATCGCTGATTGGGAAGGGCGTCCTCCACCCCGGAGGGCGCCCTTTCGTTCTGTTTCTAGTCTCCGATCAGGATGAACGGGGCCCACACGGCCGGATGCGATGCTCCGGGAACAGTCGGATCATTCATCAGATCGAGTTGTGCCTGTCGCAAGGCCTCGGCGCGGCTCTTTCCGCCGGCGGCATTGCTCACCGTGTCTACCGTCAGTCTGGCCGCGGCATCGTCGCGGACGCGCCAATGCGAGAGAAGCAGCGATCTGGCACCGGCATAGGCGAATGATTTGGCCAGGCCGGAATAGGTCGGCGTTCCGACGCCGGAACCCGCCGCCGAATTGCAGGCTGACAGGATCACCCAGTCGGCGTCGAGCCGTAACTGGCCGATTTCCGAAGCTGTCAGCAGACCATCATCGGTCCCGTCGTCGGTCTGCGGAGGGGTGAATACCAGAGCGGGCTCTCCCAATCCCCGCAATTCTCCGTTGACCAGTCCGTGCGTCGCAAAGGCCAGAACAGAATAGGGCCGGAGATCCATGGTCTTGATCAGCGCTTCGGTCGCCGCATTGCCGGTGATGACCCTGGAATGATTTCGGCCTAGCGCATCCCCGATCTTTGTCAGTTCGAGCGTGGCGGACGGCAAGCTGGGAAGGTCGCGCACTTCGCTGATATCGACATTTCCGCTTCGCAACAGACTGGCGACGACCACCGGCTCGCCCTTGGCACCGGAAAGGGCGGGCGCGCCAAATCCTGCAAAACGGATTTCCCGGTCCCGTGCGGCCGGGGGCTGCACAAGGTCAGCCACGCTCATGGGATTGCTGACAGCGAAACGCTTGATCAGCCAGGCGATATCCGCATCGGCGGTCCGCTCGGTTACCGGTTCCGTGATCAATAGCGAAGCGGGAAGCGCCGCCAGAATGCCGGAGCTGATCAGGTGGATTTCATGCTCGTCCCGCAAAAGCTTTTCCACCCCGGAAGGAACATAATAGCGATAAAGGGCATGTGCGCTTTCGACCGCGAAAGGCGAGGGCGGTCCGTCCATCTGCGAAACGCTGTTCCGGATATCCCGGACCCATTGATTGAGTTGCCCCGGCCTGACCGTCGTTTTCTGCCACACATAGTCATTCTTTGTGACGGCTGCGACATAGACGCCATCCAGTGCGGGTGTGACCATCAGGAGAGGCGCGGATTTTAGCGCGGACTGCAATGCGCCAAGGGCGACCGGCTCGGGTTTGGCCAGAGACCAATATTCGGGGAGCGCGGTTTCGATCCTCGCGGATAATTCGGCAATGGCTGCACTATTCTCCTCCCGTTCGCGAAGAAGGGCAGCTTGTTTCGGCTTGTCACCTTCGGTCGTCGCCTTGGTGAAGCTGGCATCAATTTTCTTGCCGTTCTGCACCAGATCCTGAAGCTGTCGGACCTCGTCCCCCAATCCGGCTTTCTCGGCCACGGACCGGGCCGTCAAACTGCCTGAGATGCTGCTCAGATCGGCGAACTGGGCGAGTTGCATGGCGTCGAAACTCTCCGCCATATTCTTTTCGCGCGCCATGATACCGGCAAATCTTGCAAACTGGTCGGTAAGGCCGGTGTCATCCGCAAAATATTCCTCAATTGATACCGCGCGATCCAGTATTTTGCGGCGGACAGCCCGATATGCGGCAATCGCTTCCGATGACTTGTTGTCCGGATGCCCGAACGCGTTGGCCAACTCGGTACGCATCACGGCAAATTTGAATTTTTCTGCGACCGGGAATTTGGCAATCACATCCTCTTGTGTTGCGATCTCGGTCATGATCGACTGCGCTGCATCGTAATTTTCGTTGAGCAGATGGTTGTTGACCAGTTCCAGACGCAATTCGGCGACCGCTGGATGATTGTCCGAAAGCGCGGAAAGGGTCGCCGCCAGCGCTTTTTCCAGATAGGTCTGGCCTTGCTCCAGCTGCCCCAGCCGGGTGCTGAGCAGCCCGGCCTTGGCAAGGCTATTGCCGGTATATCGGCTCTGACTGTTGCCGGGACTGCTCTCGAAAATGCGCGCTGCCTCGTCGAACATGGCCACCTGATCCAGACTGGGCTCTGTTTTCGCCAGACAGTCGGCCAGATTGGTCAGCGTTATAGCCGTATCGCGCTTGTCGCGTCCCAGAATTTCAGTGCGCAGGTCCAGCGCCCGACGCAGCAGCGGGATTGCCTCTCCGCAGCGACCTGCGCTGCTCAGGGCAGAGCCCAGATTATTCAATGCCCCGGCATAAACGGAATGGCGCTCACCAAGCCGATCCTCGGCATATTGGGTGGCCAGGCGGTTTTCCTTGAGCGACAGTTCGGTGTCGCCGGTGGCGTTGACCACTGCGGCAAGCGACATCCAGTAGGTCACGGCCAGCGTATTGTCGGCATCGGTGGGATTCTCGATCACCCGCGCGATATCGACCGCTTGTCGGATTTCAGTCACCGCAGATTGATAGTCGCCCAGCCGGTATTTGGTGCTACCGATATTGAACAGGGCTGCCGCGTAGCCGGAGCTTTCCATCCCCTCGGTTTCCCGCCGGATATCCAGAACTTTCTGCTGAATCGAAAGTGCTTCTTCGGCTTTTCCGGTCATGCTCAGAACGACACTGATATTGTTCAGTATCGAAATCATCTGTTTGTGGGTGTGCAGATTGTCCGCGTCGAGCAGAGCTTCCGCTGTTCGAAAATTGGCGAGGCTTTGCTCAAAGTCCTGAAGATAGAAATAGGCACCGCCGAGTGCGCCAAACGCTGCCGCTCGGGCAAGCGTGCCGACCTCATCGCCGGATTCCGACGCCTCCAGCATCGCCTTGATTTCCTTGATCGCAACATTGGGTTGCCGTGAAACATCGCGATCGACCAGTGCGGTCATTCTGTCATTGAGGGTCACGTCATCGTTTGCTTGCGCGATACCGGACAATGAACCGGCGGACAGCAGTAAAGCCACTTTCCAATATCTGAATGCCATTTCGTGCAATCTCTTCCAACAATGCTGATTATCGCCTGGCCATTGCTGGCAAAGTCGAAACCGGTGTGCGCCCAGTCAATTCTATGAAAGAAATTACATGTTTGCAAACTGTTGATGGCGCTTTTCTAACAGCATTTGTCACTGCTCCATCTTGAGTTGATGATGCTATGGGCCTAGCTATGATTCAACCATATATGAAAATGAGCCAAATCCATGCCGGGTCTTAATATTCTGCATATCGAGGATGACGCGCAGACGGCAGAGATGGTCTCGACCGCGATGGCCAAGACCGGCGCCGAAACCGTATGGGCGGCCGACGGGACCGAAGGCCTCCGCCTCGCATCGGGCAAGAAATTCGACCTGGTGATACTGGACCGGATGCTGCCCGATATGAGCGGGATCGAGATTATCGGCAAATTGCGCGAGGCGGGCGTGGATGTTCCGGTTCTCATGCTGTCCGCTCTGGGCCGAACGGAAAACCGGATCGAGGGGCTTGATGCCGGGGTCGATGATTATCTCGCCAAGCCTTTTGAACAGGAAGAACTGATCGCGCGGGTTCGCGCTTTGCACCGGCGGGCCAGCGGGCAATCCCACAGCGCGGTAATAATTTTTGGTGATATGGAATGTCATATCAAGGCGCGCACCGCGCACCGACAGGGCAGGCATCTGGCGCTTAGCCCCAAGGAATTCGACCTGTTCCGGTATTTCATGCAAAATGCCGGGGAAATCGTGACCCGCGAAATGCTGTTGTTGAATGTCTGGAACCTCAAATTTGATCCGCAGACCAACGTCATAGATGTCAATGTCGGACGGCTTCGACGCAAGCTGGAAGAAGGCTTCGACAAACCGGTGCTGGAGACAATCTGGGGCGCGGGATACCGGCTTCACGCCGTCTGATAATGCCGATTTTCCCATCTCTGTTCGGTCGTTTGAGTCTGGTCGTCATCATCGTGTCGATATTGTCTTCGGCGGCCCTGTTCGCGATGACGGAATGGATTGTACGATCGGAATTCCGGGAGCAGATGGCGCGCAGCGTGGATACGGATATTGCCGGTCTTGCAGATATTTATATCGCTGGCGGCGCGGTCGAATTGCGCCAGCGAATCTCCGACCGCCTGGAGTTGCAGTCGCCCGACGACAAGCGCTATTATCTGCTTGCCTCTCCGAGCGGCCGCAGGATTATCGGCAATGTCGGGTCTTGGCCGGAACTGTCGTCGGAAAATTCCGAAGCCGGATTTTTCCGGCTGGATGACGGAACGCAAGTCTACGGGCGCGCTACCCAGCTGAACCCGGATCTGAAACTGCTTGTCGGGCGTGACACATTGGCCCGTTCGGCCCTGCTCGGGCGGATCAGGATTGCCTTTCTCGGGGCCGGGATATTGCTGGTCCTGATTTTCAGCACAATCGGCTATTATGCGACCCGCCGGCTGAAGACACGGCTGGACGCCATGAATGATGCTTTCCGTGAGATTGGCACCGGCAATCTGGCGGCCTCAATCCCGGTCGACGGGCGGGGGGACGAACTGGACCAGCTGTCCCAACATGGCAATGTCATGATCGGGCGTGTGGCATCGTTGATCTCCGCGCATCAGGATATTTCAGACCATACGGCCCACGAACTGCGGACGCCGCTGATGCATCTGGATAATCGGCTGGTCACGGCTATCGGCCAGAGCACAGACCCGCTGCACAGCGAAACGCTCGGCCGGGCGCGGCAGGATATTCGGGATATCATCAATATGCTGGACTCGCTGCTCGACATAGCTTCCAGCCGCGCTCAGAAAGGCGATCGTAGTGGATTGTCAGAGTGCGACATTTCCAGAATCGCTGCCGAAATCACCGAATTATTTGCCGAAAGCGCCGAAGATCTGGGGATCGATTTCGCTACCGACATCGCGCCCGGGGTCAGAATGATGGCCAATTCTGCCCATATCCAGCGCATTTTGTCCAATCTGCTCGACAATGCGCTGAAATATACGCCGAAAGGTGGCGAGGTGGAACTTGTGCTTCGGCCGGGACCACTGATCACGGTGCGGGACAATGGTCCCGGTGTGCCCGAGCAAATGCGGGAAAAGATATTCGAGCGTTTCGTTCGCGTGGATGCCAGTGGCGCGAAGGGACACGGCTTAGGTCTTGCACTGTCGCAGGCGCTGGCCGAACGAAACGGGCTGGTCATTATCTGCCGGGATGCGGAACCCGGCGCATTGTTCGAAATAAGACCGGAAGGGAGTGGTTGATTTGGTTAACTGGTCGATGGGGACTCTGGCAGGCGCAGCGTGGCTTCTGTCCGCCTGCAACGGCATGGCATCCAATGGGGCGGCTGTGCAACCATCTCGGGGTGAGGTTGCTATCGCAGCATCTCCGGTCGGCGCCAGTGCAGTGATGCGGACGGCAGATGCTATTATGGCGGGGCAGGCAGCAGAAGAAAGTTCTGATGCCGCAGCGATGCGTGCTGCTGCCCGGACGCTGGAGAGTCTGGGTGCCAGACCTGACGGGGATCAGGCAGTCAGTCTGTCGAGGGGCTGGAATGAAAAGGCCAGCCTGATCGATCCCTCGGTTTCACCGCCGGTCTATCGCGGACGGGCGCTCGGCCCGTCTTACAAAAAGGGACTGGTCTCGGCCACATCGCGAGTCAGTATTGCCCAGATTTTTCTGGCCGGGAAAAAAGCCTCGGTAGCTCTGGTCCCGGTCTCCGAAAAACCGGTGTCGATCGAGGTCAGTGATGGCGAGGGAAAGAAAATTTGCAGCCGGCATACGTCGTCGCGACCGGCAAATTGCGAATGGCTGCCGCTGTTCACCGAGCGATATCAGATCAATATCCGGACCAGCGAGAGCAGACCAGTGCCTTATTATCTGGTTTCGAACTAGGTCGCTTTGTATGGCGTGGCCAGCGATTGCGTCCCACTCCGATAGCGACATGATCTGCAAGCAGGCCAGCGATCGTCAGAGTGCGGACATCGCTTCGCGGTCGAGCCGGAAGGACCGTATCCGGTTGGTGTCAAACAACATGGCTTCGTCCTTGGCAATGCGCTGAGATATTTGCGGATCGCTGGTCGATTCAAAGAATCGAGCCATCGTCGCCTCGTCGGGGAAATCAATCTCCATCACGACATCAAAATCGCAGTCGCGATCTTCGCCATCGAGCGGCGTAAGATAGCGGCGGACGTAGCGGACCGCATAAGGGGCGAGGACATCCTCCCCGATCAGTCGGTGATAGCGCTCGTAATAGTCGCGAAATTCCTTCTGGCTCATGCCGGGCCGCCGCTTGAGCAATGTGACAAGCGTGACGGTCATGCGCGATAGCCCGTCGGGGATGGATGCATCATTGGATAAGCGCCGCCCATTGTCGCGGCCCCGGCCCCGGCCGCGGATCGGGAATCGCACCCGGAATGGGCCGGCCCTTGATCCCGAACCAGTCCCATTTCCCGGTCACCCCAGATGCAGGGATTCTGGCCCTCGTCAGCGAGCAGGATCGAGCCCCATCTTCCGTGCCAGTTTTCAGACATTCTCCACATCCCCGCTTCCACTTTTTTCTGATCCGTCGGACTTTAGCAGCGAGATCAAGAGAGTCAGCTAGGATTATAGGGAGGCCAGACGAAAGGACCGCGAGAAGAAGCAAAATGACCGGGATGCCGTGAACAGGCTCGAGGATCTGCTCGATCCGATTGCGTGGAATACCTCAGGGTGTTTTGGCTGGAGTCAAACAAGCTAAGTTTGCAGTTTGTGGGTAGGGGTTTTCCGTTATACAGGCAGCTCGAATGGTAATTTTGAGACGAGGACATCCTATGGACATGAAGTCGAGCGTGCAGCACAGCAGTAATATTGTCTCCTGTGAAATCGACGCGAAAACGGTGATGCTTGATATTGAAAATGGGAAATATCATGGCTTTAACGAAGTCGGCTCCCGCATTTGGCAAATGATATCCGAGCCAATCGAAATCGGCAAAATATGTGATATTCTGATGACGGAATTTGAAACCTCACAGGAACAATGTGAAGTGGAAGTGTTGGGGTTTCTGCAAAAGCTGCACGAGACCAATCTCATCTCGGTAAGCTGATAATATGGTGGTAAACGGCTTTCTCGGGATCGAAATCTTGTGAGCATCATTGCCGGAAGCGTCGATTTTTCCAGCAATCCCGATGTCCGGAGCAATAAATTCTCCGATTGCTTCGCGAAATTCGAACACGCCTACCATGAACATTGGCAGGACAGGTTCGCCAGTCTGCGCTATTGGCACCAGAGCATTTCTCCGTCTTCAAAAGGCGAAGTGCAGCCTTTGCTTGACGATGAATTGGTGTTGGTCGGCGACCTTAGATTAGATAACCGGGCCGATCTCATCAAAAAGCTGAGGGGATTGAGTAGTTCCTCCACCGACAGTGAAATGGTTTTGGCCGCTTATAGAAAGTGGCAAGACCAATGTGTAAGCCATCTCGTCGGAGGCTTTGCGTTTGCCATCTGGGACAGGCGTCTCAAGACCCTGTTTTGCGCCCGGGATCAAATGGGACAAAAGCCTCTGTTTTACTGCGAAGCAAACGACGGCTACGATCGCTGTTTCATGTTTTGCACCTCTCCCGCGGGGATACTCAATCACAGCAGGACAAGCAGCGATATCGACCCTCAAGGCGTGTTCAATATCTTGATGGGACGGACCTGCAACGAAGAAACCAGCACTCTGTTCTCCAGCATTAAGCGGCTAGCTGCGGGATTTTGCCTGCAGGTCAACCAGGCAGGAATGGAACTCAGGCGATACTGGGAGCCGGAACCGACCAGAAGTATCCGCTATGCTGATGATCGCGAATATGTCGAAGGATTTAACGAGAAACTGGAGCAAGCGGTTGAGGCGTGTATCAACACTGATTTGCCAGTGAGTTCGTTTCTCAGCGGTGGGCTGGATTCCAGTACGGTCGCCTGCATGGCCCATAAAAAATTGCGACATAATGACCGTCGTCTCATCTCTGCCACCTTTGTTCTGCCAGACAATGAAGATGGCGTTGATGAAAAGACATATGTCGATTCCATATTGGCGGAACATGATTTTGACCATTTCTACGTCACTCGCGAAAATATCGGATTTCGCGAATGCCTGCACAACAGCCAGGAGTTATATGGGGGCTATCCTCATACCAGCCATGCCTATTTCGATAATCTCTTGCCGGAGTTGGCGGAACGGAATGTCGGCGTGCATCTCTGTGGTTATGGAGGTGACCAAGTGGCCTCATATCACGGGATGTGGGTATTCGAGCAGTTGCTGTTGGAAGGGCGCTGGATAGCAATGCTGAATCTGCTGAAGTCTACCAGCAACGGCCGTTTAAGAAGTGGCGCGAAAACGATATTCAGGACGCTATTGAACATAGTCCAAGCGACTTTGCCCGATAGCCGCGACAGGGATTGGTATGACAAAAAGGTTGCACGCAGGATGATCCTGCCCGAACTCGCCAATCGGCCTGGTTACCGTGAAAATGTCGCAAAGCGTGCATCATTCGACGTGCATCCGTTTCCATGGAAAATTACCGATGTGATGAAACGGTTCATTCAGTATGACCGCACTTCGGTGACCTTGGAGACCCTGAGCAACATCTTTCTGCCTTATGGCATCGAATATCGGACCCCACTCACAGATATTCGCCTGATCGACTATTGCATGTCATTGCCTCCGGAACAATTTTCTATGGGCGGAAAGAGAAGTCTGATGCGCCGGTCAATTCAGGGGCTGGTACCTGAACAAATTCGTCTGGCTCACAACAAGCATCAGGGCTCGACGCCGAATTTGTTTCTCGGCCTGTGGCAGGAAAAAGATCAATTGCTGGAGGATCTGAATAATTGCACCCATATCAGTGATATCTCAAAATTATTGGATATTCCCAGAATAAAAAGACTTCTGGCAAAAAGTGAGGTTAATGAAAGAGATAGGCCGAAATTATACAGGAACCTGGAGCTAGCCTTGTACCTATCCTGGTTTAAAAATCATTTCTGAAAATCATCTGTATAATCATGTAAAGAAACAGCAAATGGTCAAGCTTCGGAACACTCATTCTTATCGGGCATTCGGATTGAACATTCGCTCGGACATTTGCCTGCCCGAACTGGAGCCAGATCTCGCTCCAAGCCAAATGGACGTGCACATTCGCTATGGCCCCGGCCTGGCAAATATCTCCTCGCATGACAGTGCCGATCAGAATTTCATCGTCCAGGACGACCAGGTGATATTACGGGGAGATGGTTTCGATCTAGCTGTTGTCCGCGGTGAAAATTTGACAATTCACTGCGATAATCCGGCGCTGTATCAAGAGCTTATCCGTTTGCGTATTCTTGGGGCTGGAATAGGATTGTTGCTGCAACAGCGGGGGCAGTTGGTGCTGCACGGTGCGACGATTGTCGGCAAGCATGGGGCCGCTGTGGTCATGGGCAACAGTGGGGATGGCAAATCCACGTTGACGATGCAATTGGCGCAGCGTGGTTATCGTCTGTTGGGTGATGACAAATGCGTCGCCAGAGTTGACGAGCAAGGCATATCTGCCGTGCCATGTTCGCCATTTATAAAAGTGAGCAAGAAACTTGTCGCGCAAATGGATATCGAGCGGAGCAAGATTCATAGGAATAGTGCCTTGGAGAACAAAGTATATGTCGATCTAAGGTCGGACTTTCAACTCGATGACGTGCCGATTGTAGCGGGATTTGTTCTCGGCAGGGCTGCGCGGACTTCGGTAAAAAAGCTTACGCAACGGCAAGCATTTGAGAGTTTTTTCGAGCACAATTACCGCAAGGCGAAATTTTTCAAGACCGGACTGCAAAAAACGCAGTTTCTGCACTGCCACAATATGGCAAGTTCGGTCCCCGTATATCAATATTCCAGATCCTTGACGAATGTGCATTTCCATCAACCGGAGCCCGAGTTTTTAGATGTGTTGGGAGGCATTATTGGAAATGGCAGATAAGGATTTGCTCAAGTTCGAAACTGTCGTGGCCAATCCCGGATTGCTCTCACTGGCTGCCCGGCAGCTTGATAAGCGCGTTTCTGATAATCCATCTGATACCAATGCAATCTGGCAACTGGCCGAAACTTACCGTAAACTGGGCGAGCTTGAAAAAGCCGCTGAGCTGTACTCGACGCTATGCCAAGTAACGGGGCAGGGCCGGCTTGTTAGAGATCTTTTGGCTGTCACTGGAGGAAATCCGCAAGATTTTGTCGGTCAAGACGGATGTTATCCAGTGCCATTTGTGATCAGAAACAACTATCTCGCCGATGATGAGCTTTCCATGCTTTGCGACTATGTGAGTGCCGAGGCATGGGAAAGTTGCCAACCCTCGAAAGTCGGCAAGGGCAAGCATGATGATACGCTCAGGCGCTCCTTTGATTTGGCGATGCCCGATTGGCTGAAGAAAAAAATGCGTCAGGAAATTGTCGGCCATTTACCGGATTTGGCCTGTGCCTTGAATATTGCAGGTGAAAAATTCGATCGGATTGATTTGTCTCTCCGAAGCTATGGAGACGGACATTTTTTTGGCATTCATACGGACAAGAGCTCCAAAATTCAGCGCCTTCTGAGTTTGACCTATTTCTTTTTTATCGAGCCGAAAAGTTTCACCGGCGGAGATTTGCTGATCTTCGATACCGATGTCGGTCAGTCCGAACACCGAGCATTTTCGGAAAGTTTCACGCGGCTGCAAGCCAGGCAAAACAGCCTGGTAGTCTTCCCAAGCGCTTCTTATCATGCCGTCTCAACGGTCAATGCTGAGACAGGAAGCACGGCTCACTATCGCTACGCTGTAAACGGTCATGTCTGGGAGCAGAACTCGGATGAGCAATAACCCTTCTGACGAGCGACCGTTTTTTGGGGCTCTTTACGATTTGCAGGAGCTTGTAAAAACGCACCTGTTTCTGATCTGCCCGAACAATAGCGGCTCAACTTATTTGAAGGGTGTCATGGCGAACTCCATGCACACATGGAACCTCCGGAAAGAGGGGCAGCATATGGTGGGCTTTCAGGGCGTATCCACAAATGCGATCGGTGCGGAACTGTTGTGGGCTACTGAGAAATGGTTGAAATATTTTACAGATGAAACGGCGTTTAACTGGCCGGAGACGCGGAAAGCCTGGTATTTTGCAGCCACGGCGCGAGATCCCGCAGCGTCAGTATTTTTTACCAAGTCTCCTCCAGCTATCGTCTGGGTGGAGCAACTCAAGCAGTGTTTCCGCAACAGCCGATTTATCTTCATGGTGCGTAACCCCTATGCGGTGGTGGAGGGAATCTCGAGAAGGAAGCGGGGACATTATCCGAGAGAGCAGATCCTCAATCTGGCTTCAGAACATATTATGAAATGTTTTGAGCTGCAGATAAAAAATATCGAGGACAATCCGGAAGGCGAGTTCTTCACCTATGAGTTTTTATGCGCCGAACCGGAGCAGGTCAAAAATAGGCTGAACCGGTTGGTTCCGGATTTGGCAGATTTGAACTTCGATTCCGAAATACCGGTCAAGGGAAGTTACTGCGAACCGCTCCGCAACATGAATGAGCAGCAGATAAACAAGCTTGGCGGGACCGACTTGGCGATCATAAACCGTGTTTTTGATATGCACCCGGAAGTTTTGGAATATTTCGAATATCAGAGGGTGAGCTAATGGACGATCGATTGGGAATAGTGACATGACCTATTTTCCGGGTCAAACAAGAGAGCTCGCTAAAATTGACCATGATGCCATCGAGCTTTTGGTGAACGAACTGTCGAAGCAGGCCGGCCTGTGGGAAAAATGGGATGCACTGAAGCCGAACCGTTTCGGTGTTTTCAATGGATGCGTGCAGCATGTCGTCTTCAAATATCCGGTAGACCTGAGTGACCACCGGCTATCGATGACATTTCCAATCTGGCACGATTGGCAACCTCTTATTCAGCCGCTGATCGATCAAGCCGTATGTCCATATGGTTATGAACAGGGCAGTGTCGCTCGTATAATGTTGGCGAAATTACGCTCCTGTGGATCGATCCCCCTGCACATCGATAGCTCGCAATCTGCAGAAATCCCACACAAGGTGCACATTCCACTACAAACAGCTCGGGGTGTTGTGATGAATTTTGCCGGGAAGGACAGCTCCCATTTGGCGGTTGGCAGGGCTTATGAAGTGAATAATCGTATCGAGCATGGCGCGACCAATCCAACCGGTCATGATCGTGTTCACCTGATATTCGACTATTTCTCGCAAGCTCCAAATTAACATAGGCGGTTGACGGCATGCTTCCTGTATTTACCCAGCCTTTTGTCAAACTGCCACTCCGGGTGGACGTTAGCCGGTTGCAGTCTGAAGTGGCTGCGCTGTTGGAATTGGATTGGCTGATACATCCTTCAGGATTCCCCGGAAACCTGACTCTGCCGCTGATTGCCGTGAACGGGCAGTTCAACCATGATTTATCCATTGCCGGCCAAATGCTGCCGACTCCTGCCTTGCTATCATGTCCCTATATCAGGCAAATCCTGGCTTATCTCGAGGTGCCCCTATCCCGTACCCGGCTGATGATGCTGCATTCGGGCGCTGAAGTGTCCAGGCACTATGATGCGGGCTATCATTGGTATCGTCGACTGCGGATACATATCCCCATCTTCACACATCCCGACGTGATATTCGGATGCGCGGAGCAAGAGCGCCATCTGGGTCAGGGAGAACTATGGTGTTTTGATCATAAAAACTGGCACTGGGTTCAAAATCACTCCCAATATACCCGAATTCATTTGGTGATAGATACCAAAGCCTCGCCGGATTTCTTCGCGTCTCTGTCAAAGCGGGATGGTCAGGAAACGGAGATCCCGTTCGGTGGTCAGGTTGCCAAGTCGATGTCCCTGGAGCCCTATGTTTTTGAAGTTCTCGAACCAGAGGAGCTATCACGGCTCATTGTTATCATGGTGACTCAACTGGAAGAACAAAACCAGCTTGAGTCCGTGCGTTTGCTGGAGGCGCTTGCAAGAAAATGGGAGCATGCTTTCGTCGAATATCAGCATAATGGAGCGGGTGAATCGGCCTACAGACAAATCATCGAAGAGTTGGTGAAAAAAATCGATAGATCATTGCTGGGCGAGAAAGAAGATCGCGCGTTTAATACAATCGCCACGATGCTTGACAAGAGCAATGGTACGCCAGTTTTTCAGAGACTGAATGACATGAAACTCAATTTCAATTAGATAGAAAGGGCCCCGTCGCCGAATGGACGCCGTGCAATTTTCGTGCGTTGGTGACATTCTCCTGATGAGTTCTCATGCTATTTAGCCAGCGGCGTCTTGTCCTCTGGGGGCAGGATATTGAAAATTGTTGCGCTTGATGTTTCCGCAGTTGCTAGTAACAAGGGTATGCAATCGAATATTCAAAAACGCGTGCAGATGATGAAATACAATGGGTATGCAAGGTGCGCTGACATGGAAGGTAACAGCAAGATGAATGGCGAAGTTGAAAAAAAACAGAACGACCAAGGCAAGAAGAAAACTTGGGGGACGCCTGAACTTACCAGCTATGACTATGGGACTTTGACACAGGGTGGCGCGAACCTCCGGACAACGGATGATGTCGCAGGAGATAATTACCGGGCCAGTTAATCAGTACCGCTGAATGGAGAATATTGTCTGGATTGCCTCTTTTCCGAGGTCCGGAAACACTTGGTTGCGTTGCTTCCTTGCCGGTCTTTTGCAGGAGAGTGAGGAACTGGATCTGGATAGGCTTCCCACAGTCCATTGTGCCAACAGGGCGCGCGTAGAGCAAAGCCTGTGTTTCTCCACGGGGGATTTGACCTCCTCGGAGATCAACATTCTCAGGCCTGGTGTCTATCGCCATTGGGCCGAAGCGTGTGACTCATCGCTTCCGCTTTTCGTGAAAACCCATGATTGTTATGTGAATAACAATCTCGGTTCGCCGATCTTCCCCGCGGATGCTTCGCGTGCGGCAATTTACCTGATCCGAAACCCGCTGGATGTTTGCGTGTCCTATGCAAATTTCTGGGGCGGGCACGATTATGAGACGGCAGCAGACTATATCTGCGATCGTCAGCATTCGCACCCGCTGGATCATAGCAATATGTTCGGGCAATTATTTCAGCATATATCGGACTGGAGTACCCACGTTAAGAGCTGGCGCGATGATTGCGACATACCGACAAAAATCGTCAGATATGAAGATATGAAAATGGCACCGGCCAGTACCTTTCTTGACATTGTGCGTTTTCTGCAGCTTCCATTCGGAGAGCAGGATGTCGAGACTTCATTGGAAAAGTGCGATTTCGCAAAATTGCAAAATACTGAGTCTGTATCGGGATTTGGAGAGCGTCCCTATGAAGGTGACCGATTTTTCCGGCAGGGCAGGGTCGATGGCTGGCGCAATTCACTTCAGGCACAGACTGTTGAGCAGTTGGTCAATTGCCATTTTGAAGAAATGGCGAGATATAGGTATTTGCAAGAAGATGGAAGCATCATTGCGGACTGAAACTGGCGAGGATGCCAAAGCATTGAGCTTTGCCCCATCCCATCGGGGCAGCTCTTCTTTCTTCGCCTCATTGGCAACTGGATGGACGATAGTTTCTGATTTCCTTCGGTGTCACTGTCGCGATATCGAAAGCCAGCATGGAAAATCATAGCTATCTCATCTGCGGATTAACTGTTTCTTTTCCGTGGCCGCAGGCGACATTGATCGCGTCCGCTGCGAAGACGGATGTTATGGTAGAGCTGGGGCGGGCCACACCTCCTCCAAAAGATCGGGTCAAGTTCAATGGCCCTTATTGCCAGGCCGCTCCCGGGCACGTTTTTTTCGAGCTCGACGATATTGGCCGTTTTTCCATTCGTGACGGCAACAATATCACGGTTGAAATATCGGGGGACGAAGACGTTGAGGCGCTGAATGCGTTTCTTCTAGGTTCCTGTTTTGGTGTGTTGCTGATCCAGAGAAATCAGCTGGTTTTGCATGCTGCGGTGCTTGAGAAAAATGGTCGCCAAGTCGGGTTTGCCGGGGGACCGAGCAGTGGAAAGTCCACTCTATCGGGCATGTTGCTGAATTCGGGAGCGCGGATTCTGACCGACAATATTGCGGCGATAAAAGTCGAAGCGAACACCGCCGCCACGGTTTTTCCATCCTTTCCCTCCTTGCATCTATGGCGCCCAGCCATGGAAAAATTGGGGCTTGATCACCGCAACCCCAGAAAATTGCGACCTGAACTGGACAAATATGTGCTGTCCTTTGAGGAGAAATTCATTCCCGAACCAAGGCCTCTTCATACTCTTTGCATTCTCGCTCCCTGGAACAAAAGCGGGATAAGTTGCGAGCGTATCGAAGGGATCGAGCGCATCACGCACCTCAGTCATGCCAGCTTTCGGTTGCGAATAACGCGGGGGATGGAGATGGATGAGCAGCATTTCGGGCACATCAGCGCGCTTTCCGGTTGTGTTGAACTCATCAAACTTTCTTTTCCCCACGACTGGGCCTTGAACAAAAGTCTGGTTGCACTCGTTGATGAAATGTTTTTGAGCCCCGATAAAAGATCCAGGTTACAGATCGCCAATGTAGATCCAGTCTCTGGATAGAAAAGCTGACCGACGGAAGGCTTGGTACCTGAATTTCTTTTAAAAGATGAAAAGGCAATCTGCATATGAATTACCGAGCAGACGGAAAATATTGTTTGGCAACGGTAACGACCTCGTCATATCTGATTGGCACCGCAGTATTAGTGCATTCTTTTTTGGAAAAGAATAACTGGTTTGATGGGGACATCGTCATCATAACCGAAACCAAAAATCTTTCCCCGTCTGAAATCGATATATTGCGCGGTTTTGATCGCGTGATGATCGTCGATATTGGTGAGGAGTTGCGCGAAAACATAAGAGCGCTCGAGGAAATAAATCCTTCTTTTCTGGGCAAGTCGGCAAGGTTCTTTTCGCTGGAAGTGTTCAACCTAGAGCGGTACGAGAAAGTGCTGTTCTGCGACAGTGACCTGTTGTTTCTGGACTCCATCAAGCATTTATTTTCTGACAATCAGCCACTGCTTTGCTGTGGTGACGGGCCTTACTATCAAGGCCTTAATCGCAACAAATATTCGTTCAAGCCATGTGCACCCAAAGCCCCCGAACAGGAGCTTGCCAACACTTTCAATGCGGGATTGATGCTTATTGATCAGTCGCTCATCACCCGATCAAATTACCAGTCCTTGGTAGACATGACAACTGCGCCGCACTGGACAGATTCCAGTATAACCCACACCGACCAGAGGATATTCAACCTGTTTTTTGCCGGGCAGCAAAAGCTGGTTTCTCCTGTGTATAATTATTTGCTGGCGCATCAGAATTCGATCGACGCGGCCCATCCCGATATCATCGACGATATAAAGGTTTTCCATTTCAATGGCGCCGCTAAACCTTGGCAGTTAATGCGCAGCATGAGCGCCATTGATGATAATGTGCTACAGTTTCAGGCTGCAATTCGATGGTATCAGCAATTCGAAAGGGCTCTGTCGCACAGGCATCTGGCCATGTTGAATGGCAAATCCATTCGCTAGCAATGGTTGATTGCCTGTTCCGATGATATGCTTGTGCGGATGTCCCCTGTCAGCATTCGATGATCAGATTTGCTGGATGGAAGCGTGATGGCCTGATGGCGGGTCGCCACTCGAATTGATCGACTCGACCTTCACAGGATATGCACCGATCCAGCTCATATTGCTCAGAGGCTCGATCGTTTCGAGCGTGTTCGGTGCCAATCTGTTTGCGTTTGCCCCGGGATTGGATTCGGCCACGCGCATCGATGCTCGGCCCGCGCCATAGCCGTGCGACATTGATACCGCGCCTTGCCGCAAGCCATCATCAATGCGCAGCTTGGCCTGGATTGTCCGTCGTCAGAACATTTGGCACTGAAGGCTGCGTAAATTAACGGAGCATTGGTTCCATCTGGTTGGTTGATATTAAGCGGCAAGCTTGCGGTGTAGCAAGCGCCGATGTTCGATGGTTTGTTTTTTGATCCTTTCTCGTTTTTTGATGATGGCGAGTGCTCTGCCGAAGTAGGCATCGGCAGGCGTAACGTTGCCCAGGCTTTCGTGATAGCGCTGGTGATTATAATGTTCGACGAACGCCTCGATCTGCGTTTCCAAGTCCCCTGGCAGGAAGTAGTTTTCCAGCAGGATGCGGTTCTTCAAAGTCTGGTGCCAGCGTTCGATCTTGCCCTGTGTTTGCGGATGGAAGGGGGCGCCGCGTACATGGCTCATCTTCTGTGCTTCGATATATTCTACCAGTTCACCCGCAATGTAACTCGGGCCATTGTCAGAGAGCAGCCGTGGCTTGTGCATAACTGCTGCCTGGTCGCAGCCTGAAGCTTCCAGAGCCATGTCCAGCGTGTCGGTGACGTCCTCGGCCCGCATGGTGCTGCAAAGCTTCCAGGCGATGATGTAGCGCGAGTAATCGTCCAGCACCGTCGATAGATACATCCACCCCCAGCCAATGATCTTGAAGTAGGTAAAATCTGTCTGCCACATCTCGTTGGGCCGCACGGTCGGTGTGTGGAATCGATCAGCAGCTTTGATCACGACATAGGCGGGGCTGGTGATCAGGTCGTGGGCCTTCAGAAGCCTGTAAACCGTGGCTTCTGACACGAAGTAGCGCTGTTCATCGGTGAACGTCACCGCCAGTTCGCGTGGACTGAGCTCCGAACGTTCCAGCGCCAGATCGATGATCTGGTCATGCACTTCGGCAGGGATCCGGTTCCACACCCGGCTTGGAGCCGATGGCCGGTCAGCCAGCGCTTCAGGCCCCCCTTCCAGATACCGATCATACCAGCGGTAAAAGGTTCGGTGCGGGATCCCCAACTTATCCAGCGTCTTGCGCGCTGACAGATGTGATTGCTCGACGATCCTGATGATCTCAAGCTTCTCCGATGCCGGATATCTCATGCGTCGTCGTCCCCATCCGCGATCATGCTTTTTTTGAGCAGACGGTTCTCGAGGGTCAGGTCGGCCACGCATTCCTTCAGATCACGCGACTCCCGCCGCAGGTCTTTCACTTCATCGCTGGTTGCAGCACGGGCCGTGTCACCGGCCAGCCGACGTTTGCCGGCTTCCATGAACTCCTTCGACCAAGTGTAATACAGGCTCTGCGCTATGCCCTCCTTGCGGCACAGCTCGGCAATGCTGTCATCACCGCGCAGGCCGTCGATCACGATCCGTATCTTGTCTTCTGCTGAGAAATGCCGGCGGGTCGCACGGCGGATATCTTTAACCACCCGCTCTGCGGGCTTTTTTGCGGTGGAGTGTTTTGGTTTCATGCTTCGTTCCTTCGTCACTACGATGAAACCAAAACACTCCTTAATTCACAACATCAATTTGGTGACATAGGTGCTGACGGGGAACAGTCTATCGTCAACTGCGGGTCGACATCATTTCCTGCCGGCTAAAGCCTAACGAGAAGCTCCGCTTTGATGCTCTTCGCAAGAGATATGGTGCCGGTGTCGGTACGCTTCGCGAGGCCTTGTCTCACCTTGTATCCGATGGCCTTGTGCGCATTGATGTCGGGCGCGGGTTCAGGGTGGCTCCAGTTTCAGTCGAAGATCTTGAAGATGTCACATCTTGGAGAATTGAATTCGAAACGCGAGCACTCGACGCTTCGATTGGCAACGGCGATGATAACTGGGAAGCAGAAATCATTGCTTCCTATCACCTGTTGAGCAAGATTAAGGTGCCGCGCGTAGATGCTCCCGCGGAAGAAATGTACGACTACGGCGAGAAACATATGCGCTTTCACGACGCTCTGGTCGCTGCCTGCGGATCGCCATGGTTGATGTTTTTCCGCTCTGCGCTGCAGACTCAGGCCTTGCGCTATCAGGCGCTCGCCATGACAGACCGGGAGCACATGGTGAACCGGGCCGTGGACGAGCATCAAGCAATCAAGAATGCTGCGGTAGCACGCGATACAAAGCAGGCGATGGCACTGGTTACGCATCATATACAGCAGACATCAGACGATGTGAAAGTTCTGCTGCAGACTTCCGGCAAGCTGGACGAGTTTCTACCGGGACCAGTCGCCGAGGAAAAGCCGCGCCGCAGAGGACGTCCACGCAACACTGCCTGAATTCGGTTGAACTGCTATGCCTGCTAAGAAGCGCTGTGGTCCCAAAGGGCCCTCAGCGCTGGCAGCAGATGCTCGCGATGTTCAGGCGGGACACGCTTAAGGAAATTCTCCTCATATTTGAGCAGGATTGCTTTCGCACGGTTGCAAAGTTCACTCCCTTTCTGCGTGAGTTCGAGTCCAAATGATCGGCCATCACGCTTGATTCTGACGATTTCGCCGCGATCTTCCAATCGCACAACCATGGGAACCATATTCGCGCGCTGGATGCCCAGAATTCTGCCCAGTTCGCTTGGCGTGACCCGGGGGTGGTCGTCGATTGTAATCAGCATCGACGCATCGGACGGTCGGAGATCAAGCTCACTCAGTCCATCTGTCAACTCGCTCAGGATAACCGTTGATGCGCGGCGCAGATTGTAGCCCGGCAGGCGTTTCAGAAAATCATCCATAATGCCGTGTATCGCATATATTTTTCTGTAGCAATCGCAATTGTTATGCATCATAACATTATTTATTGCGAGGCACCGAAAGTGCATGACGTGTCGCCTGGCAGGGCCACATCCAGAGAACCTTCCATGCTGAGGATATTGTCCGGCCGTGTCAAAAAGAGAGGAATGATTTATGGATTTCGAACCCACCGAGCAGCAGGCCCAATGGCGCGATAGAGTGGCGCATTTCATGAACACGAAGGTCCGTCCCGCCATTCCGCGTTACCAGGCAGAGCAGGCCACTGGCGAACGATGGAAAATTCTCGAAGTTGTGGAAGAGCTCAAGGGGGAGGTGAAGGAGGCGGGGCTGTGGAACCTTTTCATGCCGCCGCGCAATGACAGCCACCATCATGTGGACGAAACTTTTGAATTCGATGGTCCGGGTCTGACCAACCTTGCTTATGCGCTTTGTGCCGAGGAAATGGGACGTGTTGAATGGGCGGCAGAATTGTTCAACTGCTCGGCGCCCGATACTGCCAATATGGAAGTCTTGCACCGCTATGGCACACGTGAACAAAAGGATCGGTGGCTGAAACCTCTGATGGACGGAGACATCCGGTCCGCGTTCCTGATGACAGAGCCGTTCACGGCGTCGTCCGATGCCACCAACATCGAAACAAGGATTGAACGGGACGGCGATCATTACGTGATAAACGGGCGCAAATGGTGGTCGTCGGGTTTCGGCGATCCGCGTTGCAAGGTCGCGATTGTGATGGGCAAGACCGATTTCAATGCAGCGCGTCATGCCCAGCAATCCATGATCATTGTCCCGAAAGATACGCCGGGCGTCACGCCGCTGCGATACCTGAATGTCTTCGGCTATGATGGTGCCCCGCACGGGCAGATGGAGGTGGAACTCAAAGACGTGCGGGTGCCGGCGGACAATATGCTGCTGGGCGAAGGGCGCGGATTCGAAATTGCGCAAGGGCGTCTTGGGCCAGGCCGGATTCATCACAGCATGCGCAGCATCGGGCTTGCCGAAGAAGGTTTGCACAAAATGTGCAAGCGTCTTCAGGAACGCGAAGTCTTCGGCAAACCGATCTACAAGCACTCTGTCTGGGAGGAGAGGGTGGCTCGGGCCCGGATCGATATCGATATGACCCGGCTGCTGTGCCTCAAGGCTGCTGATATGATGGACAAGGTCGGTAACAAGGGCGCGAGACAGGAAATCGCGATGATCAAGCTTCAGGCACCACAAGCTGCGCTCAGAATTTATGATGATGCCATCCAGGCATTCGGGGGTGCCGGGGTGGCCGACGACTATGGGCTCGCCGAGGCTTTTGCCGGTCTGCGTTCTTTCAGGCTCGCCGATGGGCCGGATGAGGTCCACGCACGGTCGATTGCACGATTGGAGTTTGTCAAGCATCCGCCGGAAGCCGGCCCGGCTGCAAACGCTCTTCGCGGCGATCAGGCGCGAAATGCTGGCGCTTGAATCCCTCGATTCCGATGGCCATCCGCTAAAGCAAGTCCACCAGCTTGGATCCTTATGATGAGAACGGGAGCGGTCTTGCCACCCGTCTCACCGCCAATTTGAATATTGCCCACTCGGACATTTATTGCTATGAGATATAACAATCGGGAGAGAATCATGAATTTCCAACGGGTCAATCCACTCACCGGCGATATCGCATCGACCGCAGTTGCCATGCAGGCTTCGGATATGCCGGCTATTGGAGAAAAGGCGCAGCAGGGCTTCGCAAAATGGTCGGTGATGGGGCCAAATGCCCGCCGCGCGGTTTTGATGAAGGCGGCTGAAGCGCTTGAATCCAGACAAGCTGATTTTGTTGCCGCTATGGCCGCTGAAATAGGAGCCACTGCAGGTTGGGCGATGTTCAACCATGGACTTGCTGTCGGTATGGTGCGCGAAGCAGCTGCGTTGACCACCCAGATTTCGGGCGAAGTAATCCCGTCAGACAAACCGGGCTGTCTCGCTCTTGCCTTGCGCGAGCCGGCTGGCGTGATCCTCGGTATTGCGCCGTGGAATGCCCCGATCATTCTGGGCGTGCGCGCCATTGCTGTGCCGCTTGCTTGCGGGAATGCTGTAATCCTCAAGGCAAGCGAGCAGTGTCCGCAAACGCACGCCTTGATTATTGATGCTTTTAACGAGGCGGGATTCCCTGAGGGCACCGTCAATCTGGTCAGCAACGCCCCTGACGATGCAGCCGATGTCGTGGGCGCGCTGATCGACCTGCCTGCGGTCAAGCGGATCAACTTCACCGGTTCGACCGCAGTGGGCAGGATCATCGCGAAGCGCGCAGCCGAGCATCTCAAACCATGCCTGCTCGAGCTTGGGGGCAAGGCACCGCTCGTCATTCTCGAAGATGCTGATCTGGATGAGGCGGTTAAGGCGGCAGCTTTTGGCGCCTATATGAACCAAGGCCAGATATGCATGTCGACCGAACGCATTATCGTGGTCGACGCTGTCGCGGATGCATTTGCGGAAAAATTTGCCGAAAAGGTCCGTGCTATGCCTGCTGGGGATCCGCGCGAAGGAAACACGCCGCTCGGCGCTGTCGTTGACACGAAAACGGTCGCGCATTGCCGATCGCTGATCGAGGATGCCGTAGCCAGGGAGCGAAGCTGATTGTCGAGGGCGAGACGACCATGAATGTCGTAATGTCCGCGCATCTGGTGGATCATGTGACGCCGGAAATGAAGCTGTTCCGCGATGAAAGCTTTGGTCCGGTTGTGGGGATCGTGCGCGCCCGTGACGAGGCGCATGCGATCGAACTGGCGAACGATACCGAATACGGCCTCTCTGCAGCAGTGTTCACCCGGGACAGTGCGCGCGGCCTCAGGGTGGCGCGCCAGATCCGGTCGGGCATCTGCCACGTTAACGGTCCGACGGTTCATGATGAGCCGCAAATGCCCTTCGGGGGTGTCGGTGCCTCAGGTTACGGCCGGTTTGGAGGCAAAGCCGGGATCGATGCTTTCACCGAATTGCGCTGGATCACCATGGAAACCGAACCGGGGCACTTCCCGATCTAAGTGCATTCATATCACCTTGTCGGTGTTCCGACAGTTTAGCCATCAGGCCCTTCAGGAGAAGTCAAATGACCAAAGTTATCTCGCCAAGCGGTGTTGCAGCATATGAAATCAAGGATGGAATCGCGTGGGTCTATTTCACCCGATCAGAAAAACGCAATTGCATGAGTCCGACGCTCAACAAGGAGATGGGCGATTTGCTCGCGGAGATCGAGTTCCGCGACGATTTTGGTGTTCTGGTGCTAACCGGTGAAGGCACATCCTGGTCTGCGGGAATGGATCTCAAGGAATATTTTCGCGAAGCGGAAGCCAAGGGGCTGGGGGCAATTCGCGAGGCGCAGGCACAGGCCTATTCCTGGTGGCGCAAGCTGCGCTGGTACCAGAAGCCGACAATCGCGATGGTCAATGGCTGGTGCTTTGGCGGTGCCTATGGACCACTGTTTGCGTGCGACCTCGCCTTTGCGGCAGAAGACGCCCAATTTGGTCTCTCTGAAATAAACTGGGGCATCCTGCCTGGTGGTGCAGCATCCAAGATCATCCGTGAGCTCGCGAATTTCCGCAACTCGATGTACCACGCGATGATGGGCGAAAACGTCGATGGCAAGACCGCCGCGCAGTGGGGACTGGTCAACGAGGCCGTTTCCGCAGACAGGCTTGAAGACCGGGTAACCGAGGTCGCCAAGGTGCTTCTTGAAAAGAACCCGGTTGCGCTCAAAGCGACCAAGGATGCGATCCGCCGTGTGGGTGAAATGACCTACGACAACGCAGAGGACTACCTCGTTCGCGCGCAGGAAGCTGCCAACTACTTCGACAATATGGGCCGCAAGGAAGGGATCAAGCAGTTCATCGACGACAAGACATTCAAGCCGGGGCTTGGCGCTTATGATAAAAGCAAACAGCCTGTATCCGAGTGACGAGGCCGGCTATGCGAACTCAGGTCTGTATTATCGGCGCAGGACCGGCCGGCCTTCTACTCGGGCATTTGCTCCGGGCGGAAGGGGTCGAATGTGTGGTAATTGAGCGGCAGACGCCGGACTATGTTTTGGGCCGCATTCGTGCGGGCGTGCTGGAGAACATCACAGTAAGCCTGATGGAGCGACTTGGCCTGGATGCTCGGATGAAAGCCGAAGGCCTGCCGCACGATGGCTTCAATCTCGCAGATGGCGAGCGATTGATCCGCATCGATATCGCCGAGCTCGTTGGCCAGGAAGTGATGGTATACGGCCAGACCGAACTGACACGCGACCTGATGGAAGCGTGCGAAGAACGCGGCCTCGAGGTCATCTATCAGGCTGCGGACGTGGCTTTGCATGACGTGGATGGTGACGCGCCTTTCGTGACTTACATCCATGAAGGGGCGCAGCAGCGCATCGATGCCCGATTCATCGTCGGCTGCGATGGTTTTCACGGACCAAGCCGCAAGGCTATCCCCAGCAGCGTTTCGCAGGAGTTCGAGAGGGTCTATCCGTTTGGCTGGCTCGGCATCCTCGCCGATGTCCCGCCCTGCAATCACGAACTGATCTACGCAAATCATGAGCGTGGCTTTGCGCTGGCCTCGATGCGTTCACCGACCCGCAGCCGCTATTACGTCGATGTGCCGGTGGATGAGGATATCAGGGAGTGGAGCGACGATCGCCTTTGGGATGAGCTTGCCATCCGGCTTGGCCCCGCAGCCGCTGCCAACATCACCCGCGGACCTGCGATCGAGAAAAGCATCGCACCGCTCCGCTCCTATGTATTCGCGCCGATGCGTCACGGATCGCTCATGCTTTGTGGTGATGCGGCGCATATCGTGCCGCCAACCGGAGCCAAGGGGCTCAATCTCGCGGCCAGCGATGTGCACTATGCCTCCGAGGCGCTGACGCGGTATTTCAAGACGAACGACCCGGCCGGGGTTTCGCGCTATTCTGAAACGGCGCTCGCTCGCGTCTGGCAGTCGGAACGCTTTAGCTGGTCTCTGACCAAATTGATGCATCGCTTCCCCGACGATGGCCCATTCGAAAGAGCGATGCAGGTCGCAGAGCTCGACTATATCGCAAACAGTCGCGCGATGCAGACCGCAATCGCCGAGAATTATGTCGGTCTTCCGGTCTAACCTGGAAGCGGTCATACTTCGAATAAAATTATAAGGTGGCTGCGCTGTCTGGTGGCATCGCATCAGCTGGCGAATGGCAAAAATAAAAATGCCCTCTACATCTGCTTGAAATGAGGATTTTTTAATAGGTAGTCAAATTTTCGAATTGGCATCTATCCTGATAAAAGAGCATAGCAGCGGAAAGGTCTGTATCGGAGGTTGTTTATGGGTGTCGCGGTTCAGAAAATCGAACGGGAACTTCCCCGAGACGGACATCTGGATACCATGACTCCGTGCACCGCGCGCACCATGGAGCGTCAGCGCAAGTTGCTCGTAGCGAGCCCCGAAGCACTGTTTCGACCAGTGCCGGATTAACGCGATGTCCCACAAAAACATCCTCGAACTGCGCCACGTAACATGTAACTCCAAAGATCGGGGCCGGAAAAATGGCTGACCAGAAAATCGGCGGCGGCGCCAGGAAAATCCTCTACACGCTGAACACCATCCGCAAGATGGGCGTGACCAAGTCCAGCAAGGCGCTGACCGCCAGAAATACGTGCAAGGCGTGCGCACTGGGCATGGGTGGTCAGCTCGGCGGGATGACCAACGAACTGGGTGAATTTCCTTCGGTCTGCAACAAGAGCGTTCAGGCGCAATCGTCGGATATCCAGCCTGCTATCCCTGAGGAAGTCTTCGCCCACGGGATTGATGATTTCGCCGCGCTTTCGGCGAGAGAGATTGAGGGGTTAGGGCGTTTGGGTTCGCCGATCTTCAAGGACCAGGGCGAGGACCGTTATCGACCGGTCAGCTGGGATCAGGCCATGGAAATCGCCGCCGCTCGTCTGGAGGCAGCCGAGCCGAACCGCACCTTTTTCTACAGTTCCGGGCGTTCATCGAACGAGGCGGGCTTTCTCTTCCAGCTTCTCGCCAGACTATATGGCACCAATAATGTCACGAACTGTTCCTACTATTGCCATCAGGCGACGAGCGAGGCCCTTGCCAGCACCATCGGGACAGGCACTTCGACCGTGGAGATTGCCGATCTTTCGCTTTGCGATCTGATCTTTGTCATCGGTGCCAATCCCGCATCCAACCATCCCCGTTTCATCCATCAGTTGGCCAGTTGCCGGGCTCGCGGTGGCCAGGTGATCGTGATTAACCCGGCCAAGGAGCCGGGACTGGTGAAATTCGCGCTGCCAAAATCCCCGAAGTCGCTCATCAAGGGCGGCGACGAGATTGCTTCCTTCTATCTCCAGCCACGGATCGGTGAAGATCTCGCGCTTTTCAAGGGAATTGCAAAAGCCATTGTGGCGGACGAGGCCATCGACCGGACCTTCATTGACCAGCATACGCAAGGAAGCGAGAGCTTTCTTTCGGACCTGGCTGCGACAAGCTGGGAAGAGATTGTCGAGCGGACGCAGATCGAAAAGGCAGTGATAGAGCAGGCGGCGGCCCTTTACGCGAAGTCGAAATCGGCTGTCTTCGCCTGGGGCATGGGCATGACCCACCACCACAATGGTGTCCAGAATATTGAAATGATCGCCAACCTGGCCCTGATGCGCGGAATGGTTGGACGGCCGGGTGCCGGCCTGTTGCCCCTGCGCGGTCATTCAAATGTTCAGGGTATCGGGACAATCGGTGTGAAACCCGTGCTCGCCGATGACGTGATGCATGCGATCGAGAACTATTTTGACATATCTTTGCCGGAAGAGAAGGGGCTCGATACCATGGCGTCGATGAAGGCGGCAGATGCCGGCCAGATCGACGCTGCGATGATGATGGGCGGCAATCTGTTTGCGGCCAATCCCAATGCCGAGTGGGCAAAATGTGCGCTAGAGAAAATCGGGTTCAAACTTTTCCTTACCACCACCCTGAACCACGGCCATTTCAAGGGCATCGGCGACGGAGCAAGCCTTGTCCTGCCCGTCACTGCGCGTGACGAAGAATGGGAGCCGACTACCCAGGAATCCATGTTCAACTATGTCAGATTGAGCGATGGCGGAATCAATCGCCTGCCTTCAGTCCGCCCCGAGAGCCACATCCTTGCCGATCTCGCGGAGAGGATTTTGCCCGATTGTCCCATCGATTTTGTCGAGTTCAAGCATCACAAGAATATCCGCAAGGCGATCGCAGCCACCGTTCCGGGCATGGAAGAGCTGGCCGGTCTGGATGTGGCCCGGCGGGAGTTTCACATTGCGCAGCGCCTGCTTCACGAGCCGCAGTTCGGAACGGCATCGGGCAAGGGAGAATTCGCCACTTGTAAATTGCCAGCCAGAGTGGCTGAGGATGACCAGTATAGCCTGAGCACTATCCGCAGCGAAGGTCAGTTCAACTCGATCATCTACGAAGAGGCTGATACATATCGCGGCACCCAGTCGCGCTGGACGGTGTTGATGAACCCGGAAGATATGGCGGCTATGGGCTTGGCGAAAGGGGACGCTGTTGATCTTTTATCGGACAATGGCAAGATGATCGCGGTCGCCGCGCATCCGTTCGATATCCCGCGTAGGAATATGATGGCCTATTATCCGGAGGCGAACGTGCTCACCGGAACCGACGTCGATCCGCGCAGTCATACGCCGTCTTTCAAGAACACACCGGTCCGCATTGCCATCCGCTAGCCCAACTGCGCTCTCGTTCTCGGGGGGGGGACGAATCGAGGAAAAGCTCGATAAAAGGGCGGGCAAGAACTGTGATGGCCTGATCGGCAAGGCCGTCAAGCATGCAGGCAATCCCGGACCGCGCCAATAGGACCCTATGCGCATGGAAACGCCGGGCCTCTGTATTGGGCTGCGAAAAGCATGAGGCCGCCATCCAGAGCGCCTGTGAACATCGATCACCGGAGGCGGTCGGGTGCAGGGGCGTTAGCTATATATTGCGAGCGAACACTCCTCATTTCGAGCCTGCAGGTCACAGAATAGCGCGAGCAACGGCGTCTGTGAAATTCGGTCGACGCTCCATCCGTGAGGGAGAGCAAGACGTCATCGCTTGCATCAACATGCCGTGTCCATACTGGAACCGCTTTGGAACAAGTTTTTGCTGCGATTGCAGATGATCCCGATCAGACAATGCGACCCGACCGCAGGCCAACAAATGATCTCAAGCGCTCAGGACTGCAATGACGATGTGAGACGCCGGTTGCCGGATATCGGTTCACCGTTTGAATTAATTAGAATGGTGAGCCCTGCTGGGTTCGAACCAGCGACCTACTGATTAAAAGTTTTTTTAAGCCGATATTTTGATATCCCACATATTCCCTAAACGTCTGAAATAATTAGATAATAGAAAAATAATGTTCTTGATATGTTCCAGCCAATCCCATAGTATCCTCTCGAAACGCTACCCGGGTAGCACGTTTTTAAGAGGCCAAAATGCCAAATCAAATAAAGCTTACTGATGCTAAATTAAAAGCGGTGAAAACACCATTGCGAGGACGAGTGGAGCTCGCAGATAGTGATTGTGTTGGGTTGAGATTTGTAAAAGGATCGACAGGTAAATGTCGTTGGATTGTTCGAAAACGGGTTGCTGGAAAGTTCAGAAAGATCACTCTGGGAGACTATCCCGGGATTGGTCTGGCTAAGGCTAGGCAGAAAGCGCTCCAGGCTTGTGCTGACATTGAGAGCGGCCGGAAGCTGGCGAAGCCTGATAAACGATCGAACAAAACGGTTTCCGCACTGTGGAGTACTTACGATCAGCAGCGCGTTGAGAACAAGCGATCTGCAAAAGAAATACGGCGCATATTCAAAAAGTACGTTTTACCGGAGCTTGGCGGTCGTCCGGTGGACGCCATAACGCGCACGGATGTTACTCGGTTAATTGATGGCATCGCTTATGGCGAGCGTTCTGCGCCGGTAATGGCCCGGCTTGTTGCTGCGCAAATGTCAGTGTTTTTCAATTGGGTTTTACCACGAGTAGAAACTCTAGCGTACAACCCAGTAACAGCAGCAAGCAGACCACCAGCACCGAAACCTCGTGATAGGGTTTTGTCGAATGAAGAATTGAAAAGCCTTTGGAAGGCTGTTGAAAATCAGCCGTTTCCTTGGCAGCATAGTTTGAAACTCATGCTGTTCACCGCTGCACGGCGAAGCGAAGTATTTGGAGCTGAACGTGCGGAGTTTGATTTAGAAGAAAAAGTCTGGAACTTACCTGCGTCGAGCGCAAAAAATAACAACGCTGTTATCATTCCACTTTCCGAAGAAGCTTGCCGTGTCGTTTCAGGTTGCCTGGTTACTGATGGTAGCAGCAAGCTGTTTCCTTCTGCGACAAATCCAAAAACTAGTGCATCAGGTATATCCAAATTGTTGCGACGGTTGAGGGCCGACGTTCAATCTGACTTGCAACGTCCCGTTCTGCATTGGACATTACATGACATCCGGCGGACTGTTGCTACAAACCTGCAGCGGCTGGGAGTAAGGTTGGAAGTGACTGAGGCAATTCTCAATCACGTTAGCGGTTCTCAGGCTGGTATCGTCAAAGTTTACCAACGATATAACTGGATGAATGAAAAACGCGAGGCGTTGCAACTTTGGTCTGATGATCTTGTTCGTATCTGTGACTGCAGCCGACAATAGGTTATTTTGTTTCACCAACCCAATCAACCGCAATGGAGTCAACTCCAGTTTTCACACCCTCAACCAATACCATGTGATTATCTTCGGGAACTTCATTGTCTTGAAAATCCAGTTTCCAAACGCTTTTATCATCACATTGCAGGACATATCGGCGGTCCCCTTTGATGAGTTTGCCAGTCAGCCGAAGGCGGTTTGAGTTTGAATGGTTCATGATCAAGTGTCGCGCGACAATCTAGGTGAAAAAGCGCCGTCAATCAGGATAAGAACTCACCTTTGAGGATGTTGCCTGCGGGCGTAGCCCGCAGGCAACATCCTCAAAGGTGACGGCGCGATCTTTAGGGACCGCGCCGTCGGTGATCATGGCCGATCGTGTAAGGAACGACTTCTCTCGTCCAAAAGGGAAGTTGTTCAATGCCAGGTCGACACATCAACGATCACCAAGTGAGACTCTATATGAAAAATCGACAGAATGACACATTGGCCACCTCTGCCGCGCGTGCGGGCTTCAGCACATCTACTGCGTACCGGATTGCGGGCGATCCGCGCTTGCCGTCACAGAAAAAGGTTCCTCGCGGAAGCCGGCGACCTGACCCCCTGGTAAATATCTTCGACAACGAGGTTGTCCCGATGCTCGAGGCGTCGCCGGGCCTGCGGGCTGTCGGTATTTTTGCGGAACTGCAGCGGCGTCACCCCGACCTCGCCCCCGGGGTGCGACGTACGCTGGAGCGCCGGATCCGGGGATGGCGTGCTCTTCATGGTGCGGAATGCGACGTGATATTCCGTCAGGTCCATGAACCGGGCCGCATGGGCCTTTCGGACTTTACGCACATGAACAAGCTGCGTGTCACCGTCGGCGGCGTGCGTCTCAAGCATATGCTCTATCATTTTCGCCTCGCCTGTTCGGGCTTTCAGCACGCCCATGTCATCCTGGGCGGGGAAAGCTTTGTGGCGCTCGCTGAAGGGCTGCAGAACGCTCTGTGGGCCTTGGGAGGAAGTCCTGCCAATCACCGCAGCGACAGCCTCTCGGCGGCCTTCCGTAATCTCGACAAGGACGCGAGTACGGACCTGACGCGGCGCTATGACGCGCTGTGCCAGGACTACGGCATGGAGCCGACGCGCAACAATCGAGGTGTCGCCCATGAGAACGGATCGATCGAGAGCCCCCACGGCCATCTCAAGGCACAGGTCGAGGACGCACTCCTGATGCGGGGGTCGCGCGACTTTGACGATCTCGCCGCCTACCGGTGCTTCATCGACGAACTCGTCGGTCGCAACAATACCCGCAATGCCAAGCGCATTGATGCCGAGCGCCCGGCTCTTCAGCCTCTTCCCCTGCGGCGCAGCAGCGACTTTACCGAGAAGCTTGTCCGGGTCACCACCTCAGGCGGCTTCACGCTTCTCAAGGTATTCTACACCGTCCCGTCCCGATTGATCGGCCATCGCCTGCGAGTCCGGCTGTACGATGCTCGCCTCGATGTGTTTGTCGGCGCGACACAGGTAATGACCGCCGCGCGCGGTCACGCCGAGGCCAATGGGAAGCACGGCCAAATGGTCAATTATCATCACGTCATCCATGCGCTCAGGCGCAAACCCATGGCGCTCATGCGCCTTGTCTACCGCGACAAACTCTTCCCGCGTGCGGCGTATCGCCAGAGCTTCTACTGGCTGCTTGAGCAACACGGCGAGAAGGCCGCATGCCATATGATGGTCGATCTGCTTGGGCTTGCTCATGACCGCGGCTGCGAAGCGGAACTCGCAGCTGTCCTCGACGAGGACCTGGCCGCGCAGCGCATTCCCGACATGGCCGTCTTGCGCAAACGATTTGCGCCCGACCCTGAAAGCCTGCCTGAGGTCTTTGTCCATCTCGCCTCGCTGAGCAGCTACGAAGCGCT
This sequence comes from Sphingorhabdus sp. SMR4y, assembly GCF_002218195.1. Taxonomy (GTDB): domain Bacteria; phylum Pseudomonadota; class Alphaproteobacteria; order Sphingomonadales; family Sphingomonadaceae; genus Parasphingorhabdus. Next base: position 355,977 of record NZ_CP022336.1, read on the forward strand.
GCTCAGCCAGCCCACGCGAGCGGCGGCATGACCCAGAGCATTGACAGCGCCCGGCTGACCCTGCTCCTCAACGAGCTCCGCCTTCCCACCATCAAGGTGAACTGGCCAGACCTTGCCAGGCAGGCCGACAAGGAAGGCTGGCCCGCCGCCCGCTTCCTGGCCACGCTCGCCGAGCATGAAGTCACCCAGCGTGATCTCAGGCGCATTGAGCGCAATCTCAATGAGGCCCGCCTGCTGCCCGGCAAGAGCATCGACAGCTTCGACTTCACGGCCGTCCCGATGGTCTCCAAGGCGCATGTCATGGCCTTGTGCGCTGGCGACGCCTGGCTCGACAAGGGCGCCAATCTGATCCTGATAGGGGGGCCTGGCGGCGGAAAATCGCACTTATCGTCAGCGATCGGGTTCGCCCTTGTCGAGAAAGGATACCGGGTCCTGTTCACCCGAACCTCCGACCTCGTCCAGAAGCTGCAGGTCGCCAGACGGGAGCTGGCACTCGAAGCGGCCATCGCCAAGCTCGACCGCGTGGATTTACTGGTGCTCGACGATTTTGCGTACATCAGCAAGGATCAGGCGGAAACCTCCGTTCTCTTCGAGCTCATCAGTGCCCGCTACGAGCGGCGATCGCTCCTGATTACCGCCAACCAGCCTTTTGGCGACTGGAATCGAATCTTCCCAGACCCCGCCATGACGCTGGCAGCCGTCGATCGCATTGTTCATCACTCGACAATCTTCGAAATGAACGTCGACAGTTACCGAAGGCGCGCCGCTCTCGATCGCAAGCAACACGGCGCTGGCCGACCACCAACACGCGCGACAATCAAGGGCACTCGCGTTGCCTCACCAACAAATGGTACCGAATCCTGAGGCGTTGCCTCATCAAAATGTTGCCGGGCACTCCATGCCCGGCAACGCTCAGTCCAGCAAAATCGGACGAGCTGTCGCGCAGCGACAACCAAACTCAAAATTAATCCTTGTCAGCGACAACCAGGACGAACATCATGGCGACGCCGTTATGACCGATTCTTATCTTGGTTGTCGCGTTGATCATCCTGTTTGTCGCGCTACAATGATCGGGGACAAAGGCTATGACAGCGACGAGTATCGCGCCGCCCTGCAGGCCAAAGGCATCACGCCGTGTATCCCGCCGCGAAAGGGGCGAATATTACCCGCTGACTTCGACAAAACCCTCTACCGGCAGCGTCACAAAATCGAGAATATGTTCGGGCGCCTCAAGGACTGGAGGCGTATCCACACCCGCTATGACCGATGCGCGCACACCTTCATGTCCGCCATCGCTATCGCAGCTACCGTCATCTTCTGGCTCAATTAATGAGTCCTGACCCTAGTCATCTGGAATTGAAGTAAGTATCATTGTATATGCTCTGTTTGAACAGACAGGAGCATTGGTAATGGTAGGCAGGCAGGCGGGTTTGGTCGTATTGAGCGGCGAGGACCGCTTTTTTCTTGAAGGGCAGGTTCGCAGGCACAAGGTGCCGCGCTCGTTGTCGGATCGATGCCGGATGATTCTGCTATGCGCGGAGGGATTGCAGAGCAAGGAAGTTGCGCAACGCCTCGGTGTCCACGAGCACACAGTTGGCAAATGGCGACGGCGGTTTGTACAGGATGGCATTGAAGGGCTGACCGACGAATATCGTTCGGGACGACCACGAACGGTATCAGATGCGCAGGTGGCTCAGGTGATCGAGCGCACGCTGAACAGCACGCCGAAGGATGCCACCCATTGGTCAATCCGCACGATGGCAGCCGAGACCGGGCTGTCGCACACTACCATCCGGCGGATCTGGTCTGCCTTTGGCCTGCAACCGCACCGCTCACAGACGTTCAAACTGTCTACCGACCCTTTGTTCGTCGATAAGGTGCAGGATATTGTCGGCCTCTATTTGTCGCCGCCAAACCGGGCGGTCGTGCTGTGCGTAGACGAAAAATCCCAGATCCAGGCGCTGGACCGTGAGCAACCGGTCTTGCCTATGGCACCCGGTGTGGCCGAACGCAGAACACATACCTACATCCGCAATGGTACGACGTCCTTGTTCGCTGCGCTCGACATCGCCACCGGCGCCGTGATCGGCAAATGCTACAAGCGGCACCGGGCCACCGAGTTCCTCGACTTCCTCAAGAGAATCGACGCCGAGATACCCGAAGGACCGGACATACACCTCGTGATGGACAACTACGCCACCCACAAGACGCCAAAGGTCAAGGCCTGGCTGGCGCGCCGCCCGCATTGGCATGTTCACTTCACGCCGACATCGGCATCCTGGATCAATCAGGTCGAACGCTGGTTTGCAGAGTTGACGCGCAAGCAGTTGCAACGCGGTGTCCATCGATCAACGGCAGAACTCGAAGCCGACATTGTCGCCTTCATCGCAGCACATAATGAAAATCCCAAACCCTACAAATGGGTCAAATCCGCCGACGAAATCCTCGCCGCCGTCAAACGCTTCTGTCAAAAAACAATGAGCCGAACTTCAGATTCAGGTGACTAGGCTATCTGCCGAGTATGCTTTTCCCAATATTTAGCCCTCACATTTTTGCGGAGAACCTTACCAACCGTAGTGGTTGGCAATTCATCCACAAAAGTGACCGTTTTGGGAGCCTTAACCGAACCGATCAGACTTTTTGCATGGTCGATCAGTTCTTGCTCGTGCACTTCCGTCACTCCATTTCGGATGACTTCTGCGTGGACAGCCTCCCCCCATTCTTCGTCAGGGATGCCGACCACGGCTGACATTGTTACACAGGGATGAGAATTAATTGCGGCTTCCACCTCGTTCGCATAGACGTTGAATCCACCTGTGATTATCAGGTCTTTTTTTCGGTCAACCAGATAGCAATATCCAGCTTCATCGGAATAGCCTAGATCGCCAGACTTCCAGTAACCTTGGAAAAATTCTTCCGCTGTTTTTTCTGGATTGCCTTCATAACCCTGGCATGTACCCCGGGACCGGAGATATAATTCGCCAACTTCACCCTGCAGCACGGGGTTGCCGTCATCATCGCAAATGGTCACCTCAACCCCCGCGTTCCGCCGTCCGGCCGATGCCAGCCTCTTTTCCGTCTGCGTATCTCCGACATGTTCTGCCTTGCCCAAAAACAGGGTCGCCACGAGATGTTCGGTGGAACCATATACTTGCATGAAAAGCGGACCAAATTTGGCAACTAATTTCTTGGCCTTGGCCGGACTCATTGGCGCGGCTCCATAGAAAATTGTTTTAAGCGTCGAGAGATCATATCTCTCAGCCTCCGGCATCTCCAGCAAGCGATAAGCGATTGTTGGCACAACAAACGCATGAGTGATCCGTTCTTTTTCAATGTGCTCACACCAGCGCTCCAGATCGGGCTGGTTCATAGTCACCGTACAACCGCCGCGAAACAAGGTTGGCTGCAACATCATACCGCTGGCATGACTCAACGGTGCGATATGGAGCATCCGGCTGTCTGGATCAAAATCATGACCTGGCAATGTTAGAAAGCTCTCTGAACAGGCCATAATATTGTCTGCAGTATATTTTGCGCATTTGCTATCGCCTGTCGTGCCGCCGGTAAAGCGCATCAAAACAATATGCGTTCTATCATCAATTTCTACGTCTGTATTATGTGTTGGAGCCTCTGCCAACAAGCTCGGCAGTTCCAATATACCATCCCTTTTTTCTTCCAGTCGATCAACCACCACCACTTGAATGCCGCGTTGCGTAAGTAGCTCAGCGTGGGTTTCGACTAAGGAATTTTCGATGAAAGCAACTTTAGGACCAGTTATCTCGACCTGTCTCATGTGGGTTTCTAAGCTGTCACGGAAATTACCATGGCAGCAGGTGGCCAAAGCTTTGGCTGCCGACCCCCAATGGAAAAGTGACAGATTGTCATTGTCGAGCAAACAGACGTATCGGTCGCCAGTGCCCAATCCCAACGGACCATGTAAGACGTGAGCAAATCGGTTGGTCAACTCGTGATATTCGCGAAAGGTTAATCGGCGCCCGCGTTCGATATTCACGATCGCTTCGCGATCACCGAATGTGTCGACCAGTCCTTGCATGATCCGGCTGTAGTTGAAAGACCCAGTAGAAAGCGTTTGTGTATTTGATGGAGTGAGTTTCGATTTCATTTCAAAGTTTCCGATGTTATCTGGCCCTCAGGCGCGTTGCAGCATCAAGCCGGATGGTCTCACCGTTTAAATAGGCATTTTCGACGATATACTGGCAACTATGGGCGAATTCACGCATATCGCCAAGCCGCTTGGGCGCCTCCACCATTTCGATGAGTGAAGAAACAATCTTTCCTCCCAATCCCATAATCATGGGCGTCCCGAACAAACCCGGGGCGATAGCATTGACTCGGATACCGTGGGCACCCAGTTCCCGCGCGGCGGGTAAATTGAGGCCAATGACACCGGCCTTGGATGCCGAATAGCCAGCTTGCCCGATCTGGCCTTCATAGGCCGCACCGGAAGAGACATTGATAACGACTCCACGCTCCCCGTCATTTTCTGTAGGGTTTTTGACCATCACAGCAACGCATTTGCTCATGACGTTGAACAAGCCGATAAGGTTGACATTTACCACTTTGGCAAATTTTGAAAGGTCGCAGGCATTGCCTTCGCGGTCGAGAATTTTTGTTGGTGCTGGTATCCCGGCCGCGTTAATGTTGATGTGAATAGTGCCAAATTTTGCAGCGGTCTTTTCGATCGCCTCCTTCGCCTGGGTATCATTAGTTACGTCAACATTATGAAATATGGCGTTTTCCGCCCCCAGTTCTGCACACAGACTCTGGCCTGCTTCCTCGTTCAGATCGAAAAGTGAAACTTTGGCACCATGTTCAACAAAGTATCGTGCAGTAGCGGCGCCGAGACCGGATGCCCCACCCGTAATGACTACTATCTTCCGTTTAAGTTGCATTAGTCATCACCCTCGCTAAATTATCGAAACGGTCCATTTTTATATTTCCACTTGTTTTAGATATAGCACCCGGGAAGTCGAATGCCGACTTTATGACCAATGCCGATTGACACGATCTCGCCGTAGAGCTGGATATTAATTTGCCTTCCCTACCCAGCAATTTAAAATTTTTACCGATTGACATTATCATTAGAGCTTTCGCTGAAATTGTTAGGCGCACTCCAGTTTGCCCGCCTCCAAACTCGATTAAATTTAGGAGCTTTGGCACAAAAAATCTTGGTGTAACATTGGTCAGACTGTGCCAATCTGTCGTCTTCGGGCACGCAACGCTATGCTCATAATTTCAGAACGATATACCCCGACTCCTTGAGTATCCGAAAAAATAGCGGTTGCGTTATAGTCGGGAAGCGATTCTGTATTGGGGCATGATCCGCAGTGGTTTTCTGAGCAAAGCAGAACGGCTTGAGCTACGAGCTCTGGCGCGGGATGGGCTGAGTGAAGCGCGCGCGGCGCGCCGTGCCAATGCGATCATTCTGCTGGACAAGGGATGGAGCTGCCAGGAGGTGGCGGAGGCTTTGTTGATCGACGATGACACGGCTCGCTCCTGGCACAGACTTTATGACGAGCATGGCCTGACCGGCCTTGTGGTCTTCGATGTTGGGGGCAGTCACAGCCGGCTTTCTGCGGAACAGGAAGATGCGCTGTTTACGTGGGTCAGCGCCAGCCTGCCACGCAACGCGCGCACGATCGGCGCGTGGATCGTCGACAGTTTTGGCATTGAGTACAGCCACGCGGGGCTGATCGCGCTGCTGCATCGGCTGAAGCTTTCGTACCGCAAGCCTGCGATGGTGTCGGGCAAGCTGGACGCGGCCAAGCAAGCGACGTTCATCGCAGACTATGACCGGCTGATGTGCGGCCTTAAGAACGACGAGGCAGTAGCGTTCGTCGACGCCGTTCATCCGACCCATCAGGTCCGTGCGGTGGGCTGCTGGGCACCCACGGGCGAGGCGGTAGCGATCACGCCCAGCAGCGGTCGTGACCGGGTGAATATTCATGGCGCCATCGACCTCGAGACCGGCAAGACCCAGATGCTCGATGTCCTCACCGTCGATGCGCAAAGCACGATCCTGCTGCTCATGGCGATCCTTGCCACCCATCCGTCGCGGCGGTTGATCCACGTCTTCCTCGACAACGCCCGCTACCATCATGCCCGGCTGGCGCAGGAATGGCTGGTCCGAAAAGGCCAGCGGATCAGGCTCCACTTCGTGCCGACCTACAGCCCCCACCTCAATCCGATCGAGCGACTCTGGGGAGTGATGCACTAAAACATCACCCATAACCAAGGCTACGCAACGGCGCGCGAATTTAGGGCAGCGATCCTGGGGTTCCTAACTCAAAACGTGCCGAAACAATGGCACGCCTTCCGCGATCAGGTCACCAACAACTTTCGCGTCATCAATCCCGCAGATTTTCGGATCCTGAGGTAGACGGGGTATAGTATGTAGACGGGGTATAGTATATTGTCAGCGCATTGTTTTTAGGGTACGAGTATCCGCCCGAGGACATATGCTTGCTTATTATGTCGTTTGAAAAACTCGTATCAATCTCAATAAAAAATCTAGTGCTTGAAATAGGAGAGAAAAATTGGAGGGCGAAGCGGAATTCCCGACAGCTAAAGTGACAGTCATTGCTACGTGGCTGATCCACTTGGTTGCGATTGTTGACGAGTTCTATTCGGAGTTTGACACCAATGAAATTCTGCAAGAAGTAGGAATCAATCCTGAGCTTTTGAATGATCCCAATGCGCGTGTTCCTTCGTGGCAGGTGAGCAAGTTTTACGAGATTATTCAGAGAATTACAGGCGATGAAGCGATTGGCTTGAAGCTCGGCGCACGCCTTACACCGGGCTCCATGCACGCATTAGGATATTCACTGTTTGCCAGTCGCACTCTGAATTCTTTCTTCGTAAGATACGAACGGTTTTTCCAATTAATTTCGCAGGCGGGTAATGCCAGCACACAGATCCGTGATAAGCGGTTAGTTTTTTCGTTAACAATACGAGAAAAACTGCCTCCGACGAGGGAGGATGCATTTTTGGCAACTGTTCTGCGATTTGCAAGGATGGTTTATCGGTCAAACTTTTCGCCGATTTTGGTGCGTATGCCCCGACCTAAACCTAAATTCGCATCTGCCGAGTTTGATGATTATTTTTGCTGTCCCATCGAATATGGGTGCGAACGGCTCGAACTGCACGTCTCCGAATCCGATTCTAACCAACGATTGCGAGGGTTCAATCCAGAGTTTGTCCGTGCTCATGATCAGATTGCAACGGAATATATCGCCCGATTTGATGATGAGCAAATCATTCCTCGGATTCAGTCAGCCATTGTAAATATGCTGCCCGATGGTGACGTGTCGATCCGCACAATTGCAAGCGCACTTGGTATGAGCAATCGAAGCCTCCAACGGCAGTTACAGAATGAAGGTTCAACTTTTAACGCGGTGCTTGACGGTATGCGTAAATATCTCGCTATCCGGTATTTGCGTTCCGGACGTCATTCGATCAAGGAAATGTCCTATCTTTTAGGATATAACGACTCCAGCAACTTTTCGCGTGCATTTCGAAGATTGACCGGTCGGTCACCGCACGAGTATCTCGAAAAATCAAAGCTGAAATCCGAATAACAGCAAGTTTCAATCGTCCGATGGTTTTGTTGACGCTATTTTGGCGTGCAATGGCGAGTCAATCGCATGTCAAACGCAGGCTTTCGCTATAATTGTCAGTATTCGGCAGCGCAGTTGAATGCGTCTTTTGCCTTATCATGGACGGGATATGATGACCGATGGCTTATGAAACAATAAAATTTGAAACTCGCGATGCCATTGCCTGCATAACATTGAACCGGCCTAAGGCGATGAATGCGCTTTCGGGGGCAATGGTGGACGAACTTTCCAGTGCGGTTTCCGTCGTTGCAGAAGATGACGGTTTGCGTGTGCTAATCATAACGGGAGCGGGGCGTGCCTTTTGTTGCGGGGCGGATCTGAAAGGCGTTCTTGCCGAAGCCCAGGCAGGCAATGCGAAGGAATTTTTATCCTTTCTTGGTACTATCCAGGAGATATTCCACCAATTGCGGGAACTGCCTAAACCAACAATTGCGGCGCTGAATGGATTCACGCTTGCCGGAGGTCTGGAAATGGCTATTGCCTGCGATATCGTCCTTGCCGCCCGTAGCGCACGATTGGGCGACAGCCATTCCAATTTCGGTGTGCTGCCGGGTGGTGGTGGGGGCACGATCATGCCGCGGCTTATTGGTGAGAAGAAGGCTAATCTGCTGCTTTTTTCAGGTGAAAACTGGCCAGCGGAGGAATTTGAAAACCTTGGCTTCGTCAGCGCCGTCCATGACGATGAGAGCCTGATGGACGAAGCAATGAAGCTCGCCGATAATCTGGCGCAGAAAAGTCCCTTGGTTCTGCATCGCATGAAACAGATGGTGGCGGATGGTCGTCAGCTCAATCCGCGCGATGCGCTGACGCTGGAAACCCGGCTATTAGCAGAGCATTCCAAATCCGCCGATTTTCTAGAGGGCCTGTCTGCCTTTAGCGAGAAACGGGCACCAGAATATACGGGAAAATGATCGCGCCGGTTTTCCGGAAAAAAGATTAGAGGGAACTTTCGACAATGGAAAAGGCATATATAGTCGGTGTGGGCATGACAAAATTCGGCCGACACCCTGACCAAAGCATAAGGCAGTTGCTTGACACGGCCATTAGCACTGCTCTCGGTGATGCGGGCGGCCATAAGTCTGACGTTGAAGCGGTTTATCATTCAAGCTCGACACAAGGTTTCCTGCAAGGGCAAACATTCATTCCCGGGCAGGTGGCGCTGGGCCAGATTGGCCTGTCTGGAATACCTGTCTTCAACATAGAGAATGCTTGCGCGTCGAGCTCGTCTTCCTTCCATCTGGCCGTGCAGGGGGTTGGCTCCGGCATGCACGACATTATTTTGGCCGCCGGTGTTGAGAAAATGAATGTTCCTGACAAGAAAAAAATGTTTGCGGTGTTTGATGGCGCTTGGGACGTGGCCACGGTCGATGAAAATATTGAGCGCCTTGTTAGTCTTGGCAAAGGCATGGAATGCCCCGAAGGGTCCGAATCGGAACGGCCCTATAGTATTTTCATGAAGGTCTATGCGGCCTTTGGGCTCAACCACATGAAGCGTAATGGAACGACGCAGCGGCAGATCGCGGCCATCGCTGCCAAAAACCATGAACATTCGGTGCATAATGAATATTCGCAATATCGTCAGGCCTATTCGATTGAGGAGGTGCTGGCTGCGCCGCCTATTACCTATCCGCTGACCTTGCCAATGTGCGCACCCATTTCCGATGGTGCTGCTGCCGCGGTTATTTGCAATGAAGAGGGGCTGAAGAAGCTGGGCATGGACAAGTCCCGCGCTGTGGAAATCCTAGCTAGCGTATCGATGAGCGGCAATGCCGAAAGGACCGCTGACGAACCGGAAAACCACATGGCCCGGCTGGCGGCGCAAAAAGCCTATCAGATGGCTGGCCGTTCCCCCGATGATATGGATGTCGCCGAAGTCCATGATGCGACTGCTATCGGAGAGTTGATGCATGCGGAGAACCTGATGCTTGCTCCTCTGGGTGAGGCGGGTCCGGCGGCGGAACGCGGCGATTTTACGGTAGGCGGCAGGATACCCATCAACCCGTCGGGTGGATTGGAATCAAAAGGACATCCGATCGGCGCGACGGGCCTTGGACAACTTCACGAACTGGTTACGCAATTGCGCGGAGAGGCGGGCAAACGGCAAGTCGAAAATGCGCGGCACGCCATTCACGAAAATAGCGGCGGCCTGGTCGGTATCGAAGAAGGCGCAGCTGTAATCAATATTTTGGGAAAGGTGGAAGCATAATGAGCAACATTGGTTTCATGTTCAATGAAGATGAACGTCTTGCGATAGACGGTCTGCGGCGTTTTCTGGATGAGCGGCTTGAGCCGGAGTTGAAGGAGCTAGGCGATGTTTTCTATCCCAAGGAAAATATCCGTGAATGGATGATGCAGCTAGGGGAATTTGGCATTGTCAACGCGCCCCAGCCGGAATCGGATGGCGGGCTGGGCCTGTCCTGGCGCCTGCATGTACAGCTGATTGAAGAGCTGGCATATTCCTCCGGCGATTTGGCGATCGTCGCGCTGGTTAATGCCGCTGCCACGTCGATGCTCCTGAGGCTCGCGCCGGATCATATTAAATCACGATATGCCGGCCCGATGCTGCGCGGTGAGATAATAGGTGCGGTTGGCATATCGGAACCAGATATCGGATCGGATGTGTCGGGCGTCAAGACCCGCGCCGTGCGTGATGGCAATGACTGGATTATAAACGGAGAGAAAACCTGGATCACAAATGGAGAATATTCTGACTTTTTCATCTGTACATGCCGCTCGGATGAAAATCAGCTGACGCACATTTTGCTTGATCGGGAAGAGCATCCCTATGAGGTGCGCGGCATTCCCAAAATAGCACTGAACAGCCAGTCAACTTCACAGATATTTCTGAATGATGTGCGGGTGCCGGTCAGCAATACAATCGGCGAAATTGGTAGCGGGTTGAAAAATACACTGACCCTGTTTGAACGGGCGCGCATCCATGTCGCGGCTTGGGGCTATGGCATTGCCAGACGGGCACTGGAAGAATCCATTAAATATGCACAGGATCGCGTCCAGCATGGCAAACAAATTGCCGGACATCAACTGATCGCCGACAAGATTGCGACCATGGCAACCCAGATTGATGCTGCGCGATTGCTTGCGCTTCGGGCGGCATCTATGATTGACGCAGGTCAGCGCTGTGATGTCGAATGCGCTATGGCGAAATGGTACGGCACGGAAATAGCAGTGGAGGCTACGCGCCAGGCGGTTCAGATACATGGCGGCAATGGCCTAACGAAGGAATTCATCGTCGAGAGATTGGCCCGCGAAGCCATGATTACACCCATTCCTGACGGCACTACGGAAATTCAGAAGCTCTTGATCGCTCGGGGTTTGACCGGCATTTCCGCATTCCGGTGAATGGGACAATGACAATGGGACAGGGGCCGCTCAGCGGCATCAGGATAATTGAAATGGAGGGGATCGGACCGGGGCCCTTTAGTGGTATGCATCTGGCCGATCTTGGCGCCGATGTCGTACTGATCGAGCGCAAGGAAAAAGGTAGTGATCCCGGCTCGACAATGCCGATTGGTATATTGAAACGCGGGAAACGTTCCATTGCGCTTGATCTCAAGAATTCGGATGACCAAGAGCTGTTGATGAATCTGATCGAGGGAGCGGACGCTCTGATTGAGGGGATGCGTCCTGGTGTAATGGAGCGTCTGAACCTTGGTCCCGATGCCTGTATGAAACGCAATCCTCGGCTGGTCTATGGCCGAATTACCGGATGGGGACAGGATGGACCATTGGCACAGGCGGCCGGTCACGATCTCAACTATGTGGCTGTCAGTTCCGCCATGTGGTATGCTAGCCCTGCGGGCGGAAAGCCCCTGCCGCCGCCCGGCCTTGTCGGGGATGTCGGCGGCGGTGCCAATTACCTGACCATTGGTCTTCTGGCAGGGATTATCCGGGCGCGCACAACTGGCAAGGGCGATGTCATTGATGCGGCGATTGTGGACGGGTCGGCTCATATGATGAATTTGGTGTTCGACCTTTTGCCGAAGGGTTTGATGCAACCGGAACGAGGCCAAAGCGCTCTGGACGGAGCGCCCTGGTATAACAGTTACCGATGTGCTGATGGTCGATATATAACGTTAGGAAGTCTCGAACCAAAATTCTATTCGGTGCTACTGGATCTGTTGAACCTTACAGACGATCCCGTGTATGAACACCAGTTCGATAAGAACGCATGGGCCAATCAAGCCAAACGGCTAAGCGATTTGTTTGCTTCTCAACCGAGCGCGCATTGGTGCGAACTTTTGGAAGGAAGCGATGCCTGTTTTGGTTTGGTGACAAGCCCTACCGACGCTGCGGATCACCCTCATAATAAGGAACGCGGCATATTTGATGACAGTCTCGGCTTTAGACAAGCCATTGCTGCACCACGTTTTGCGTCTGTGTCCAACGATTTTCTTGGTGAGGCACCTTTACATAATGAACATCGGCAGGAATTGATTGACGAAATGGTTAGTGAGCAAAGACGGTGGATTGGCGCTCATTGAATAGTGGCATCAGTTGCACCGCTGATCAGTTTGTTTAAGTTCTGCATCTTAGAAGATTATAAAAGTGTATTAGGGGGAAAAATCATGCGATTTGTTTATTTGCGCAGTGCGTCCGTTATTGTAATAGCTGCGCTGGCTCTGTCGACGGCAGGAATGGCACAAGCTCAGGAAACAGATCAGTTAACCTCTGATCAAGATCAGTCATCCGGCGGTTCTACTTTTCTGGACGATGTGATTGTTGTCACCGGCACTAAAAAGGCTGGCGGTGAGAATGTGCAGGATGCCGCGTTGGCAATTACAGCCTATGGCTCAGAAACATTGGATGCTCTGCAAGTACGCGACATTTCTAGTCTTAGTTTCAAAATGCCGAATGTTGCACTTGATGAGGTCGGCACTACGAAAGGCGTTGCGAATTTTGCTATACGCGGCCTCGGAGTGAATTCATCGATTCCTTCGATCGATCCAGCTGTCGGTGTATTTGTCGACGGCGTCTATCTGGGGATAAATGGAGGCGTTGTATTTGACACATTTGATCTGGAAAGCGTGGAAGTACTGCGCGGTCCACAGGGCATTTTGTTTGGGAGGAACGTGACTGGTGGCGCAGTATTGCTAAATACCGCTGACCCTAAGAATGAATTTCAGACAACAGCAAAACTAATCGCCGAATCTGGTCTCCGCGGGACAGGCGGAAATTATTATGCCATGGGCACGGTCACCGGCCCGATTGTTGAAGACAAGCTGTCCGCCAAATTGGCACTCTATTACAATAAGGATGATGGTTGGTTCAAAAATACGTTGGCCTCCGGCGAAACAGAGACTTTTGGTGAGTCTGAAACAGTTATCGTACGCGCCGCAATCAAAGTAACACCTAACGATATTGGTAATTTCACCTTGAAATTTGAGCACGGTGAAGCCGATGGTCAGGGACCTGCCAACCAAAACCATATAAACGGACGTGGGGTAGAGGCGGCACCTTTAAATCCTCCGGGCACTTCCGGAAGGTTCAGCCGTGAGAGCTTTGATTTCTCCATTGATGAGCTCGGCTTTTTCGATACAAGTTGGAACCAAGTGATTGCTACGATCAACGTTGATGTCAATATTGGTGATGGCGGTTCTATTGTCAATGTTTTCGGTTGGCGCGAATATGAACAGACGGCTCGCAGCGACATTGACGGCACTCCACTGTCACTGTTTCATGGGGACTTTGCAACAAAGCAGAACCAGATATCGAACGAACTGCGATTTAATGGACGCTTTGGCGACATGGTCGATTTGACGACAGGTATCTATTATTTCTCACAGAAACTGGTATATACAGAAGGACGCGATCTGCTTGGTGCGCTGACGCCAACAGGCGTACCGGCACTGACACAGCATGGCGGTGGTATAGTAGATCAGGAGACATTCGGCGTCTTCGCCGCGGTTGACATAGACCTGACCGATAGTTTTTCGATCAACGCCGGTATCCGCTATGCTGACGAAACAAAAGATGCCCAAGTCGCATCACTCGTTAATAATGTGAATACCCCTTGTAATGTCATCGCGGGAACTTGCGCATTCGATTTCGTGGATATATTCCAAACGTCGAACTGGTCACCCAAGATCGGTATTGGCTATGAATTCAGTCCGGATGCACGAATGTACGCGCATTGGGCGCGGGCCTATCGGGCCGGTGGTTTCAACTTGCGTAATACAGCCGCTGATAAGGTTAATTTTGGACCTGGTCCGTTTCAGGATGAACAGATCGATTCCTTTGAGTTGGGCTTTAAGTCTGAGCCCATGCCGCGCTCGCGTCTGAACTTTGCGGTCTTCTATAACCAAATGGAAAGCCTGCAGCGTGAAATTCTCTTGACTGATCCGATTGCGGGTATCGTTCAGGTTATTCGGAACACTGCCGATGCTACCATCTGGGGCGTTGAGATCGACGGCCAGATTGAAATTCTTCCTGGCTTATTGCTTGAAGGTTCTCTCGGATATGTCGACGGTGACTATAAAAACGTGGTGTTTGACCTCAATGGCGACGGAGTAATTGATACAGATGATGCTTCTCTGCAGATTCCGCGCCTCGCTAACTGGACCGGTAATATCGGGCTGATCGCCGAACAAGAAATGGACTTTGGTACCCTAACTGGCCGGGTCGCCTATTCACATCGTGATGGTGCGGCGCTTACCGACAATAATCTCGGTTTTTTAAACCCATCTGACCGGATTGATGCCAGCGTTTCGTTCGCGCTCATGGATGGGGATATGACTTTCACACTCTATGGTAAGAACCTGACCAACGATGTGCAGCATGGCGGCGATACGCTGCTTCCGGACATCTTGGGGCCGGTACCGCTCGGCGGCACACTTGCGCCGCTTTCTCGCGGAAGGACATTTGGCATCGAGTTGAGGTTGAATAGCTTTTGATGCGATAGCATTGATTTCCGGGTCGGGCTGCTAAGTAAATATTACATTTCTCCTTTGCCGAAACGGCATCGCAATGTTTGCCGCAACCGATCCGGATTGAAAACGAATATGGGATTCGTTTTCCAGACAAAACTGGAGGTTTCTCTTTACGCACTTGTCACCTGACGGGTGTTGAAGAGGGGAGAGGTGGCTCGGGAAAACTGCACAGCGGGATAAGTGGATTTTCTGTCTAACGGCGGCCAAGGCGGCCGCATGACAGGAGCGTATATGAGCAGACGACCACGCCGGAACCACAGTCCGGCATTTAAAGCAAAGGTGGCATTGGCTGCGGTGAAGGGTGAGAAGACGCTGGCTGAGTTAGTGCAGCAGTTTGACGTTCACGCAAACCAGATCACGGCCTGGCGCACTCAGTTGCTGGAAGGGGCTGCGGGTGTTTTCGGATCGGACGGCGGTAGCGCAGCGGCAGAGCCGGCGATCGACGTAAAGACGATGCACGCCAAGATTGGCGAGTTGACGCTGGTGAATGATTTTTTGGCCGGAGCGCTCGGGAAAGCCGGACTGTTGCCGGGCGCAAAACGATGATCGATCGCAAGCACGCATTGCCGCTCGTGCGGCAGGCCCGGGAATTGAGGATCAGCCGTGGCAGCGTGTATTACCTGCCTCGGCCGGTATCGCCTGCCGATCTGGCGATCATGCGGCGGATCGATGAGCTGCACCTGGAGTTCCCGTATGCAGGCAGCCGAATGCTGCGCGATCTTCTGCGCCAGGAGGGCATCAAGATCGGCCGCCTGCATGTCGCCAGCTTGATGAAGAAGATGGCGATCGAAGCCATCTACCGCCGCCCGAACACTTCGAAGCCGGCTCCAGGGCATAAGATCTACCCCTATTTGCTGCGAGGACTGCCGATCGTGCGGCCGGGTCAGGTGTGGGCTACAGACATCACCTACATCCCGATGGCCAGGTAAACCTCCTCATACTTCACTGAACGCCAGAGCCGTTCTACAATGACGTTGCCGCGCCATGCACCCCTGCCGTCCATGCTGATGGCGATTTTTTCGCGCAGCAGCACGCTGGTGAAAGCCATGCTGGTGAACTGACTGCCCTGGTCGGTGTTGAATATCTCAGGGTTGCCATAGCGGGCCAGTGCTTCTTCCAGGGCCTCGACGCAAAAATCAGCCTCCATCGTGATCGATAGTCGCCATGAGAGAACCTTGCGACTGAACCAGTCGACGATGGCAACGAGATAGACAAAACCCTTGCACGCCTATGGCGGGGTCAGCGAAGCCCGGTCGTCGATCGGCAGGTATCTGGGCTTTTACAATGGGAGAAGACCGCATTCGAGCCTTGCCGCCAAGACGCCCGATCAAACATATTTTGACAACCTACCTGTGAAAATGGCAGCATGAATTTGGCAACCGATATGGGGTGTCATTCCGGTCGGGCTACGCCCTCCCTGCATGACACCCCATATCGGAATATTGAGGAAACAAACGGCAGACGATCCGCTTATCTTTTGCCAATCGCTGTGCAAACAAACCGAGCCACCTCTGTATTCTCGATGGATGATGTGGGATTAGTTAGGACGTTACGGGACATTGAGGAGTTCCTTGCATCTGCGCCAGTTCTCCCCTTCCCGGCAGCCTCCCCTCTTCAACACGTAAGAAAACACTTTCCTACAGCTATATGTTCTATTTATGTTCTCATCCGATTCGATACAAGATGGAGATGAATTTTGGCAAAGATGCTATCAATAGGGCTGCTTACGATTACGCTGTGCTCGAGCGTGGCATGGGCACAAGATGTGAGTTTACAGGAAAGCAATGGCGGTCCTACAACGGAACTTGGGGATCAGCAGGCCGATGAAAATTCAACGTTTCAGCTATTCCAGCATGGAATTTGGCAGCCAGCAAATCCATTGCAAACCATCCCCAGAACATCTGCAGTTCATGATGATGCCAGAACCAATCTACAAAAGAGAAAGCTTTCAAGGCTCAGCCGAACTGCTTCGTCCAGGCGGACTATCTATATATCCTCCATCCGGGCAGCGGAAAGGAAACACGCCCTCCCCTTTGGGTTGCTCGACGCTCTAATTTGGCAGGAATCACGGTATAATCCAATGGCTGTAAGCCCAGCGGGTGCTGTTGGTCTGGCCCAACTTATGCCAGGAACAGCTTCGGACCTTGGGGTACGCAATCGCTATGACCCTGTGGCCAACATTAACGGCGGTGCCCGCTATTTAAGGCAAATGTTGGACAAATTTGGCGGAATTCACTTGGCGCTAGCGGCATATAATGCCGGACCGAATGCGGTGCAGCGAGCCAAAGGTATTCCTCGATATCGGGAAACCCGCGACTACGTGAAGAAGGTTCTAGCGCGCTGGACAGAATCGGGACTGTAGGACAGAGAACACTTGATTGTAGCGCGACAAACAGGATGATCAACGCGACAACCAAGATAAGAATCGGTCATAACGGCGTCGCCATGATGTTCGTCCTGGTTGTCGCTGACAAGGATTAATTTTGAGTTTGGTTGTCGCTGCGCGACAGCTCGTCCGATTTTGCTGGACTGAGCGTTGCCGGGCATGGAGTGCCCGGCAACATTTTGATGAGGCAACGCCTCAGGATTCGGTACCATTTGTTGGTGAGGCAACGCGAGTGCCCTTGATTGTCGCGCGTGTTGGTGGTCGGCCAGCGCCGTGTTGCTTGCGATCGAGAGCGGCGCGCCTTCGGTAACTGTCGACGTTCATTTCGAAGATTGTCGAGTGATGAACAATGCGATCGACGGCTGCCAGCGTCATGGCGGGGTCTGGGAAGATTCGATTCCAGTCGCCAAAAGGCTGGTTGGCGGTAATCAGGAGCGATCGCCGCTCGTAGCGGGCACTGATGAGCTCGAAGAGAACGGAGGTTTCCGCCTGATCCTTGCTGATGTACGCAAAATCGTCGAGCACCAGTAAATCCACGCGGTCGAGCTTGGCGATGGCCGCTTCGAGTGCCAGCTCCCGTCTGGCGACCTGCAGCTTCTGGACGAGGTCGGAGGTTCGGGTGAACAGGACCCGGTATCCTTTCTCGACAAGGGCGAACCCGATCGCTGACGATAAGTGCGATTTTCCGCCGCCAGGCCCCCCTATCAGGATCAGATTGGCGCCCTTGTCGAGCCAGGCGTCGCCAGCGCACAAGGCCATGACATGCGCCTTGGAGACCATCGGGACGGCCGTGAAGTCGAAGCTGTCGATGCTCTTGCCGGGCAGCAGGCGGGCCTCATTGAGATTGCGCTCAATGCGCCTGAGATCACGCTGGGTGACTTCATGCTCGGCGAGCGTGGCCAGGAAGCGGGCGGCGGGCCAGCCTTCCTTGTCGGCCTGCCTGGCAAGGTCTGGCCAGTTCACCTTGATGGTGGGAAGGCGGAGCTCGTTGAGGAGCAGGGTCAGCCGGGCGCTGTCAATGCTCTGGGTCATGCCGCCGCTCGCGTGGGCTGGCTGAGCAGCGCTTCGTAGCTGCTCAGCGAGGCGAGATGGACAAAGACCTCAGGCAGGCTTTCAGGGTCGGGCGCAAATCGTTTGCGCAAGACGGCCATGTCGGGAATGCGCTGCGCGGCCAGGTCCTCGTCGAGGACAGCTGCGAGTTCCGCTTCGCAGCCGCGGTCATGAGCAAGCCCAAGCAGATCGACCATCATATGGCATGCGGCCTTCTCGCCGTGTTGCTCAAGCAGCCAGTAGAAGCTCTGGCGATACGCCGCACGCGGGAAGAGTTTGTCGCGGTAGACAAGGCGCATGAGCGCCATGGGTTTGCGCCTGAGCGCATGGATGACGTGATGATAATTGACCATTTGGCCGTGCTTCCCATTGGCCTCGGCGTGACCGCGCGCGGCGGTCATTACCTGTGTCGCGCCGACAAACACATCGAGGCGAGCATCGTACAGCCGGACTCGCAGGCGATGGCCGATCAATCGGGACGGGACGGTGTAGAATACCTTGAGAAGCGTGAAGCCGCCTGAGGTGGTGACCCGGACAAGCTTCTCGGTAAAGTCGCTGCTGCGCCGCAGGGGAAGAGGCTGAAGAGCCGGGCGCTCGGCATCAATGCGCTTGGCATTGCGGGTATTGTTGCGACCGACGAGTTCGTCGATGAAGCACCGGTAGGCGGCGAGATCGTCAAAGTCGCGCGACCCCCGCATCAGGAGTGCGTCCTCGACCTGTGCCTTGAGATGGCCGTGGGGGCTCTCGATCGATCCGTTCTCATGGGCGACACCTCGATTGTTGCGCGTCGGCTCCATGCCGTAGTCCTGGCACAGCGCGTCATAGCGCCGCGTCAGGTCCGTACTCGCGTCCTTGTCGAGATTACGGAAGGCCGCCGAGAGGCTGTCGCTGCGGTGATTGGCAGGACTTCCTCCCAAGGCCCACAGAGCGTTCTGCAGCCCTTCAGCGAGCGCCACAAAGCTTTCCCCGCCCAGGATGACATGGGCGTGCTGAAAGCCCGAACAGGCGAGGCGAAAATGATAGAGCATATGCTTGAGACGCACGCCGCCGACGGTGACACGCAGCTTGTTCATGTGCGTAAAGTCCGAAAGGCCCATGCGGCCCGGTTCATGGACCTGACGGAATATCACGTCGCATTCCGCACCATGAAGAGCACGCCATCCCCGGATCCGGCGCTCCAGCGTACGTCGCACCCCGGGGGCGAGGTCGGGGTGACGCCGCTGCAGTTCCGCAAAAATACCGACAGCCCGCAGGCCCGGCGACGCCTCGAGCATCGGGACAACCTCGTTGTCGAAGATATTTACCAGGGGGTCAGGTCGCCGGCTTCCGCGAGGAACCTTTTTCTGTGACGGCAAGCGCGGATCGCCCGCAATCCGGTACGCAGTAGATGTGCTGAAGCCCGCACGCGCGGCAGAGGTGGCCAATGTGTCATTCTGTCGATTTTTCATATAGAGTCTCACTTGGTGATCGTTGATGTGTCGACCTGGCATTGAACAACTTCCCTTTTGGACGAGAGAAGTCGTTCCTTACACGATCGGCCATGATCACCGACGGCGCGGTCCCTAAAGATCGCGCCGTCACCTTTGAGGATGTTGCCTGCGGGCTACGCCCGCAGGCAACATCCTCAAAGGTGAGTTCTTATCCTGATTGACGGCGCTTTTTCACCTAGATTGTCGCGCGACACCGATCATGTAGGTGGCATGATCCGGCAGCGCGGGATAGGTAAGTTTTGCACCGATATGATCGCTCATCTGACCTTCGCTTAAACACAGGACCAGCGGCCTACCGATCCCGTCACACACGGCATGGAGCTTGCTATTCAAGCCGCCCTTGGTGCGTCCGATATATCTGGAAACAGATCCTTTTTTAAAAGGCTGGCAGCGGTACGATGTGCTTTGAGATGCGTGGCATCGATCATCAGCACATCATCGGCATCGCTGGTAGCGGCCAGCGCAGCAAATATCTTGTTGAACACACCCATGCGGCTCCAGCGAATGAAGCGATTATAGATCGTTTTATGTGGCCCGTAAGCAGCGGGGGCATCGCGCCAGCGCAGACCACCCTGGATGACAAAGATGATCCCGCTTAATATCCGCCGGTCATCGACCCTGGGAACCCCGTGCGATAACGGAAAATACGGCTCTATCCGGCGCATCTGCGCCTTGCTCAATATAAACAGATCACTCATCAGTGGCACCTCCTTTGAGGCCACCATTGAATCACAAAAATACCGCGGTGGGAATCCCTTTAATAGGTCCTGACCCTAATGTTTCGTGACGTCCTCCCTGTTTTTTCCTCCAGTTTGAATGAGAGTTTTCCGGTATTGTAACCCTGATTATGAAGGAGCGTGCCATGAAGAAGAGTCGATATACTGAGGAACAAATTGCCTACGCGATGAAGCAGGCGGAGACGGGAACGCCGGTGGCGGAGGTAATCCGCCGGATGGGGATTTCGGAGCAGACGTTTTACCGCTGGAAGAAGCTTTACGGCGGGCTGGGTGTTGGTGAGTTGAGACGGCTCAAGCAGTTGGAGGACGAGAACCGGCAGCTCAAACGATTGGTTGCTGATCTCAGCCTGGACAAGCATATTTTGCAGGATGTTCTGTCAAAAAAAGTCTGAGGCCTGATCGGCAGCGCGAGATCGCCCGGTACGTCCAGTCGAGTCATGCGGTCAGTGAGCGCCGGAGCTGCGCCATACTGACCTTCGACCGGCGGAGCATAAGATACCCCAAGGTCCGAAGCTGTCCCTGGCATGAGTTGGGCAAGACCAACCGCACCCGCTGGACTAACAGCCATCGGATTATACCGCGATTCCTGCCAAATTAGCGCATCTAGCAACCCAAAGGGAAGGGCATGTTTCCTTTCGGCTGCCCGGATCGAGGTTAGGTAAATAGACCGTCTGGAGGAGGTTGTTCGGCTAAGCCGCGTAAGTTTTCTCTTTTGTAGATTGGTTCTGGCACCGTCATGAACTGCCGATGTTTTGGGGACAGGTTGTAATGGATTTTCTGGATGCCAAATTCCGTGTTGGAATAGCTGGAACGTTGAATTTCCATCTGCCTGATTGTCGGGAGTTTCTGTTTCGGGAGTACCGCTGCTTTCCGGTAAACTTGCTTCTTGTGCCCAAGCCGTGCTGGAACACAACACTATTGCTAGCAGTCCCATTGAGAGCTTCTTTGCCAAAATTCATCTCCATCTTGCATCGAATCGGATGAGAACATAAATAGAACATACAGCTGTAGGAAAGCGTTTTCTTACGTGTTGAAGAGGGGAGGCTGCCGGGAAGGGGAGAACTGGCGCAGATGCAAGGAACTCCTCGATGTCCCGTAACGTCCTAACTAATCCCACGTCATCCCTCGAGAATACTGCCAGACAGATTTGTGAAAAATTTTCAGGCTATTGGAAAAATAGCAAAGGAATGTGCTGCTGCCCGGCACATGATGACAATACCCCATCGCTTGGAGTTAGCATCGGCCGGAATGCGATTCTTTTTCACTGTTTCGCGGGATGTCCGCAGAAAGACGTGCTTGCGGGACTTGAGCGCCAAGGTGTGCCCGCACGCAGTCTGTTCA
The DNA here is from genome assembly GCF_002218195.1 of Sphingorhabdus sp. SMR4y. Lineage (GTDB taxonomy): Bacteria > Pseudomonadota > Alphaproteobacteria > Sphingomonadales > Sphingomonadaceae > Parasphingorhabdus. Next base: position 377,565 of record NZ_CP022336.1, read on the forward strand.
GCGGGAGCTCCGTTTCAATTCCCGCAGCAAACCCCAAAGAGATAAAACCAAGCGCCAATGCACAGCGGCTCTGGCGGCAGGCTCAGCGCCTGCAGGGAAGCATAGCCCGGACTTATCTCCAAAAGCGCCTGATTAGTATTACTTCCCCAGAATTGCGCTTCCTCGAACGCACGCCGCTTCGCCCCAAAGGCCATGTCCGCTTTTTACCGGCAATGCTGGCAGCGGTGCGCACAGACGCTGAAATCATGGCCATTCACCGCACTTTCCTGCTTGCCGATGGTTCAGGCCAGGCCGATTTCATAAAACCCAAACGCGCGCTGGGATCCCTCGGCACCGGGGCCGTGCGCCTTTTTCCACCCAAAAATGGAGTTCTGGGATTAGCGGAAGGCACAGAAAGCGCCATGTCCGCGACGCAGCTTACCGGCATTCCGACCTGGGCGACGCTGGGCAATGAGCGTTTCGGGATCGTTACCATCCCGGAAAGCGTGAAGCGGCTTTATCTCTTCGTGGATCATGACGCTGGCGGCGACCTTGCCGAAGCCAAGGCCCGTGAACATTTTCAGATGCCCGACCGGTCGATTATAGCGCGCCGACCCGGTCAGCGCGGCGATGACTGGAATAACGAATTGTTTCGAGCAATCGCAGCTTCCACTTAACCCGGTCCACCCGTGACCCAGAGGAAAGGGGGCTTTTCCCTGATTATGCACGAGATGGCCGTCTGAGGTCTGTCCGTGCCTAACGGAGGAAAACCATCATGACTCTACAAAACGCACAGTTGCAACTTGACGATACACAGGATCTGGCCAGCGAAATAATAATCAAGGCCGCTCAGGAAATAACAGGTCGCCTCGGAACAGGTTCCCAAGTCACACGAAAAGACATCAACGCTATTTTCGAAACCCTCACCGGAAGCAGCGATGCGACCGATGGCTGGTCGGTAAAAATGACTGGCTGTGCCATCGAGCTGGCAGAGCTAATATGGCTTCGCGAACATTCCGGTATTTCACTCAATTCCGATTTTGCTGAAGTCGACAAATGCTTCATGGCCCTTGAGCAAGTTCTTCCGCCACAACATAACCGGCATGATGACCAGATTGCCCTCCAGCAATTTTCGACCCCTACCCGGCTTGCCTGGGCGATGGCTTTGGCAGCGGGCATTTCGCGCGACGATATCGTGCTCGAGCCATCTGCCGGAACGGGAATTCTCGCCATTTGGCCGCATCTTGTCGGCGCGAAGCTGATCCTCAATGAGATTGATGACCTGCGTAGTGCTTGTCTAAGCGAGCTGTTTCCGGGCGCTGTGCTCTCCTCACACGATGGCGAGCTGATCAATGAGTTGCTTCCATCCCGCCACAATCCAAATCTCGTGCTTATGAACCCGCCATTTGCGTGTAGCGCCGAACGCGGAAAAGATGGTCGCTCGGCTCTGCGGCACTTGCGTTCTGCATGGCGGCGTATGGCAGTTGGCGGCCGGCTTGTGGCGATCATGCCCGAGGGATTCAGCGCCGCCAAATTTGCCAAAAGCGAACCGGCACCATGTGCACTGCGCCTTGATGTGCGCATCATACGATCTTTTACACGCCGGGGAACCGGCATCACCGTGCGTCTTGTTGTCATCGACAAAATTGCTGCCGAACAATGCGCAGCGCCAATCGACATCGCTGATTTTGAGGGTTTGTACGACGCCTGCTGCGCTTTGCCCGAGCGCGCCGCCTCAAAATCCACTGCGCAAACTTCCAGACCCAAAGCAAACCCACTCGCGCTTGTGTCGAGCTACCGTTCCAAACGCCCGGTCGCGCAAGTTTCAAAATCCTCACCAGACATGCAAATATTCGAAAAGCTCATCTTTGAAGTTCTCGACGATGCGGCACCAACGCCGGAGCAAAAAGGCATTTATCTAGCCTACCGGCCAAGCCGGATAACAATCGAAAATGCTCCTGTTCACCCGACACCGCTGGTGGAATCGGTGGCGATGGGGTCTGTTGCTGCACCAATCCCGCAGCACCAGCCGGTGGTTCCAGCTGACTGGCGGGAGAAACAGCTACTTTCCGATGCCCAGTGCGAAACGCTTATTTATGCAGTGAATGCCTTCGCCCGCGATTTGCCCGGAACTTACAGGCCAATCAACGAAGGCTCCGGGCTGGAACCGTCCGAAGAGGGTTTTCGCTACCGTACGGGCTTCTTTCTCGGAGACGGTACCGGAGCGGGCAAGGGTCGTGAGATTGCCAGCGTTATCATGGACAGATGGCTGCAGGGCCATTGCCGCCATATCTGGGTCACCAAGAACGAAACCTTGCTCGAGGACGCCCGCCGGGACTGGTCAGCCCTTGGCGGCCTGCCGCTCGATATCCAGTCGCTTTCGAGTTGGAAACTGGGAAGGTCGGTTTCAATGTCAGGCGGGATTTTATTCGTCACTTATCCAACGCTGCGTTCGGGCCGGATGGATACGACAAGGCTCGCTCAAATATTGGAATGGGCAGGGGACGAATTTGACGGCGTCATCGCTTTTGACGAAGCCCATGCAATGGCGAATGCACTGGGAGGAACAGGAAGCCGAGGCAAGGTCAGAGGATCGGAGCAAGGCATCGCTGGTCTGCGGCTCCAAAATCTTTTGCCCCGAGCGCGGATAATATATGCATCGGCAACCGGTGCATCCGATATTGCAAATCTTGGCTATGCGGCGCGCCTTGGGCTCTGGGGGCCGGAAACCGCCTTTCCAAATTATGATAAGTTTCTATGCGATATCCGCGCCGGCGGCATATCTGCGATGGAACTGGTCGTGCGCGATCTTAAATCCCAAGGGCTTTATCTGGCCCGCGCCTTGTCCTTTGCGGGCGTTGAATATGAACTTCTCGAGCATGAACTTACCACAGAGCAGATATCGGTCTACGATAGTTATGCCGAGGCTTGGGCGATTATTCACAAAAATCTCGAGGCGGCCCTCGAAGCTACGCGGATCGTTGATGAGGATAGCGGCGATACGCTTAACCGAAATGCAAAAGCAGCGGCGCTTTCGATATTCGAGGGAACCAAGCAGCGTTTCTTCGCGCAGCTGCTGCTATCGATGAAACTTCCCAGCCTGCTCCCAGCGATCGAACAGGCATTGGAAGACAGACATTCCGCCGTTGTGCAGCTTGTCTCGACCGCCGAGGCCATGCTCAACCGCAGACTTGCCGATCTCAGCGCCGAAGAACGCGAACAGCTCGATATCGACCTGTCGCCGCGCGAATATGTGATTGATTATCTGGCCAAAAGTTTTCCGGTCCGTTTGATGCAGGTGTTCCGCGATGATGACGGCAACTTGCGATCAGAGCCTATGTCCACTTCTGAAGGCCATCCGGTGCTTTGCCCGCGCGCCGTTCAGGCGAGAGACGCGATGATCGAAAAGCTTTGTGCGCTTCCGCCCATTTGGGCGGCGCTTGATGCGGTAATCGAACGTTTTGGAACAGACCATGTTGCCGAAGTGACGGGCCGGACCCGCAGGCTTGTCAATGGCAGCGACGGACGTCAACGCCTTGAACGCCGTACGGCGCGGTCGAATTTAGTCGAAGCTCAGAGTTTCATGGACGGCGAGAAGCGCGTGCTGGTATTTTCTGATGCGGGCGGGACAGGCCGGTCCTATCATGCCGATCTGGACGTACAAAACCAGCAGCGCCGCGTGCATTTCCTTCTCGAACCGGGATGGCGGGCAGACAATGCCATACAAGGACTTGGCCGCACCAACCGCACCAACCAGGCATCCGCGCCGCTCTTTCGGCCCGTAACCACTGACGTCAAAGGCGAACGGCGGTTTATCTCCACGATCGCCCGGCGGCTCGATAGCCTTGGCGCATTGACCCGCGGCCAAAGGCAGACCGGCGGGCAAAACCTGTTTAATCCGGCTGATAATCTTGAAAGCGAATATGCTCGCGACGCGCTCACTAGCTGGTTCCACCTGCTCTATGCAGGTAAATTGGATGCCGTATCACTGGACCGTTTTCAGGATGTCACGGGCCTTAAGCTTGAAACACCCGATGGTGATCTGGCTGAAAAACTGCCAACCATCCAGCGCTGGCTAAACCGGATACTCGCGCTGCCCATCGCTTTGCAGAATGCAATATTTGATGAATATCTCTCGCTGATTGAAGCCCGCGTGGAAGCAGCGCGCGAAGCGGGAACCTTGGATCTCGGCGTTGAAACGATTGCGGTTGATACATTTGAAATTATGTCGGACAAGCTGCTCCGAACGGACAGCGTCTCTGGGGCAACCACGCATCTTGTGACGTTGAAAACACAGCGCCCGCTCAAACCGCTTCGCTTCAAGCGGCTTTACAAGCTTTACGATTTCAGCCTGCCGCAAGTTCAATTATTACGCAATGCGCGCTCCGGGGGTGTCGCCCTTTCTGTTCCGACCCGGCGTATGATCACCGATGAGGGAGAGACGATCGAACGTCGCCGGCTGATCAGGCCGCTAAAAACGGTAAACTGGACACTCGAAGCTTTGTCGGAAAGTCTCTGGGAGCGGGTTGATTTCAAAATCTTTCGAAAAGGCTGGTTGGAGGAGGAAGAACAAGCGGCGTCCGAAACGGCCCATGAACGCGTTCATCTTGCCACCGGATTGCTACTGCCAGTTTGGAATAAAATTCCAGGAGAGTTTGTCCGTGTCACCCGTATTGCTGCGAGCGACGGGTGTTCGATCATTGGCCGCGAAATTTCCGAACTCGATATGGCTGATCTCGCACGGGCCTTTGGTCTCGATCTTGATCAGACAATCAATCCCTCCCGGATTGCGGAAATGGTGATGCAAAGCGGCAAGCCGTTTTCAGTTCAATGCCATGATGACCTTATGGCCAAACGCTCACTGGTCAATGGCAGCCAGCGACTGGAACTGACGGGCTTTTCAGCCGAGCGTCTCAACTGGTATAAATCCAAAGGCTGTTTCACCGAGATTATCCGCTACCGCACGCGTCTATTCGTGCCGGTCAATGAAGCAGCGCAGATACTGGAAAAACTGGCGACCTAAGTGCTGCCGCTCTCCCCCAATTTCAAACCACCAGAAAGCGAACGCGTGATCCCTAGCAATGAGAGGGGAGGAGGCTTGGCTCTTTTGAACCCGGTTTTGGCGATGGTCGCAGAAAATCGTTGGTTCGTTTCTTCAGGAGTTATAAAATGTTCAAATCTATTCCACTCAACAAGCTCGTTGAATCCAAGAAAAATGTCCGCAAGCGGTCTGATCCCGCAACCGATGCATGGCTGAAGGCGGACATTGCAGCGCGTGGATTGTTACAAAATCTGGTCGTTAACGCGATTGCTCGGGGCAAATTTGAGGTCACGGCAGGTGGCCGGCGTCTCAAACAGTTGAAGGCTCTTGCCAAGGACAAGGCGATTAAGAAAAACGAGCCGATTACATGCCTCGTTAAAAACGGCGAAGCACATGAGATCCGCGAAATCAGTCTGGCCGAGAATTTCCAACGCGTAAAACTCAACCCTGCCGATGAAGCCGAAGCGTTTCAAGATATTGTGAACGATGGCGCCAGTGTTGAAGACGTCGCCATTCGCTTTGGTCAGACGGTTCGCTTTGTCGAAGGGCGTTTGCGGCTCGCCAAGCTCGCACCAGTGGTTTTTGAGGCTTTGGCAAGCGGCGACATCACGCTTGATATTGCGAAAGCTTACGGCGCAACCTCGGATGTCGAACGCCAGGCACAGATATTCGAGGAAGTGTCGGGAGGATATTACAGCGTAAATTCCGACAGCATCCGGCGCATGGTTCTGGACGCCTGTGTCCGGGCTAGCGATCCCCGTGCCGTTCTGGTCGGACGCGATGCTTATCTTGAGGCAGGCGGCAAAATCGACCGGGAACTCTTCGATGATGATGACAGTGAAAGCTGGGTTGACGTTGCTCTTCTTGAACGTCTCGCCGCTGAGAAAATGGAATGGCGGGCCGATGAGGTCAAAGACCAGTATGGTCTTGCCTGGGTAAAGCCAACGCTCGACTGTTATGTCTCGCATGATCTCGTCGAGGGCTTGAACCGGCTTCCTACAGAGTTTGAACCGCTTAGCGATGAAGCAATCGCGCGTCTGTCTGAATTGGAAATCGAATATGATGGTGAAGCCGTCATACTCGAAAATGAGGACAGTAGCGAAGATGATGTGTTCGCAGCCGAGAAACGCGTGTCGGAAATCGAACAGGAAATGCGCGCGCTCAACAATCGCAAGCCAATTCTGGCCGACGTGCTTCGCAGCGAAGCGGGCGCTTTTCTGGCGCTTGGCAATGACGGAGTACCGACATTGGTTCCGCAATATTATACGGACAAGGTTGATGCCCCTATCGAAGATGAAGGCGTCGAACTGGTCGAGGAAGGCGAGCCCGCCAAACCCAAGCGTGCAGCTCTTTCCAAACGACTGGTCGATGAACTGGCGATGCAGAGGCGCGATATTTTGTCGCTTCATGTGGCAAGCGATCCGGCGCTCGCGCTCGACTTTATGATCTTCACGCTTGCTGACGCTGAAAGTCATGATTGGCAGGCTCAGGAGGCATCGACGCTCAAGGGCCCCGTAGCACATGGTCCGGCGCATAATTTTGAGGCAAAGGACGCACCAGCAAGTGCAGCATTGGCGGAATTGCGCGGGTCTCTGGATGAAAGCTGGAAAGCAGGCACCACCGATGTTGAGCGTTTCATGGCATTTCGGGAGCTAAGCGATGACGCGCGCAGCGCCTGGCTCGGCCATGTCGTGTCGCGAACGCTCGTTGCAAGCCTGAATGTTGAAGGCGACCGGCAAGTCTCACTGCACGATTATCTGGGCGGTATCTTGGAAATCGATATGGCGGCTTGGTGGCGTCCGACTGCGGCCAATTATTTTGACCGTGTACCCAAGGCCAAAACGCTTGGCGGCATGCAAGAGGTTGGCGGTCTGGAACTTTCAAACCGCTACGGCGCATCCAAAAAGGCCGATCTTGCAGCAACGGCCGAGCGTATCTTCTCCGGAAACTTCATTGCTGAGGCTGAAGTCAAACAAGCTGCTGCGCGGTGGGTTCCCGATGCGATGCGCTTTGCTGATTTGTCTGCGGCTGATGAAGTTTTGGAAGATGAAGCTTCGGAAGCCGGCGCATCAGAAGATATTCCAGAGATAGCCGACAAGGCTGCCTGATCCTCCTCCTGACAGGTGGTCTTCTGGCTGAAGCGGCTTGCCTTTTTAAGGCAAGCCGCTTCTTTTCATCAAAATCATGGCAGTAGGCGGTTACCGGATCGCGGCCAGTTGACCGGCAACTTCCGGGAGTGATGCAATTTCAATGTCCTCAGAATGGGGATAGCTTTCGGAACCTGGATATATCACAAGCTTCCGGTCCGGCTGTATGTCATCGCAGGCATTATAAAAGCCTCTTTCCAATTTTGGCGTCAAGCTTCGCTTGATCTCAATCGCCCACCGTTTGCCTGTGGGCAGCGTCAGAAGGAGATCGATTTCTGCTCCTGCCGATGTCCTGTAAAAATTAGCCAGCGTAGCTTCAGGTGCGGCAGCGATCAGGCTTTCGATGACAAATCCTTCCCAGCTGGCTCCGGCGACCGGATGGCCAAGCAGGGCTTCGAGATTGTCTATGCCCAGTAGCGCGTGAACAATGCCGCTATCACGTACATAAACACGCGGAGATTTGACCAGTCTTTTGCCGGTATTATTGTGCCAGGGTTCAAGACGACGAACGAGCAACAGATCAACCATCAAGTCAAGATAGGAGGCAACCGTCTTTCCATCGACCCCCAGTGATCTTGCGAAATCGGCAGCGTTTAATAGGCCGGACTGATGATGTGCGAGCATGACCCAGAAACGTCTGAGTGTTTCAGCGGCAATTCTCGGCCCCAATTGCGGGATGTCCCGCTCCAGATAGCTGCGGATAAAATCCCTGCGCCAGCGCATGCTCGTCTGATTGCTTTTGGCAAGGTAACTGTCCGGGAATCCACCCCTTACCCAAAGTTCATTCAAGTCACCTGAATCGATTTCAAGAGGGTCAAGTGGCCGCATTTCCAGATAGGAGATGCGGCCCGCCAGACTTTCGCCCGACTGGCGCATCAGGTCCAGAGATGCTGATCCTAACAGGAGGAACCGGCCCGTTCTCCTTCCCTTTTTACGACCTTTGTCAATCAATCCGCGCAAGTTCTGGAAAAGGTCCGGAACACGGTGAACTTCATCGAGGATTACAAGCTTGTCTTCATGGTTACCAAGATAAAGCTCCGGTTCTCTAATTCGGGATCGGTCAGCATCCGATTCCAGATCGAGATAGAGGGAAGGACCGCTTTCACCAATTTCCTGCGCTAGAGTCGTTTTACCCACCTGACGCGGCCCCAGCAAGGCAACTGCGGGGCTTTCAGCCAGTCTTTCAAGCAAAATATCGTGAATTCGGCGGTCAATCATCCTTGTATTTATGGAGTAGAGTTCCAGAATTGCAAGATATATTGAGAGCCTGACTTCCGAATGAGAGAGGATAGGGGGCTTGGGCCTGTCTGATCCAGTAATTTCGCTGGAGATATTCAGGAGAAAACACATGCCCCGGAAACAAAGCCAATCCCCCAAAATATCGCCCGCAGCGCGAATTACAGCAACCATCATTGAAAAACTGGAAGTTGGAACAAAACCCTGGATACAGCCTTGGAGAGGACTTCCAGTCTCACGGCCCTTGCGCAGTTGCGGTACGCCCTATCGCGGAATGAATGTATTCTGGCTCTGGATGATGGCTCAGGAAAGTGGCTTTAATTCTCCTTACTGGATGACTTACCGGCAATGCGCATCGCTTGGCGGTCAGGTTCGCAAGGGCGAAAAATCGTCCATCGCCATATTCTACAAAAGCTATACCAAAGAAATCGAAGCTGCGGATCATGGTGAAGCGCAGGAGGAAACCCGTCGCGTGCTCAAATCCTATGCTATATTCAATGCCGATCAATGCGACGGTCTGCCCGAACGCTACCATCCCAAGGCTGAAGTATTGGATATCGAACCGGAGGGACGAACGGAAAAGCTCGACCAGTTCTTTGGGGATATCGGTGCCAATATCCGCGAGCATGGCAGCAGCGCCTACTATGAACCGGTAGCTGACCGTATTACGATGCCGCCCATCAGTCTGTTTGATGGCTATGACCAATTTTGTGCGACCCTTTCTCATGAACTTGGTCACTGGTCAGGCCATAAGTCGCGCCTGAATCGTGATCTCAAGAACCGTTTTGGCAGTGCTGCTTATGCCGCCGAGGAGCTGGTCGCAGAGCTTTCCAGTGCCATATTGGGCGCGGAGCTTGGCCTTCCGGTCGGACATCTGGATAATCATGCAAGCTATATCGCCAGTTGGCTAAAGCTGCTCAAAACAGATGATCGCGCTATACTAACAGCGGCGGCGCGCGCGGAAGAGGCGTCAAATCTGCTGTTGAGCCTTGGCGGTTATGTGCAACAAGAGCCTGGTGAATTATCCGATGCCGCATGATTGAGCAAAAAACTTGCAATCTTGCAAATGAAAGATTATTGTAAAATACATTCATTAGAAAGAAATGAAAATGACTGAACGGGCACTCAAAATAGAACGAAGCGATGATAGGTTGCTAAGTTCTGCAATTGGTAGAATTGCAGAATTCTGGAGCCTGAGCAATGTCAAATTAAGTGCGGTACTAGGTCTATCGGAAGCAACTATTTCCCGGCTTCGTTCGGGAAAAACATTTCTTGATCCTGCCTCCAAATCTTTTGAAGCCGGACAGTTTCTCCTGCGGCTGTTCCGCAGTCTGGACGCGCTCATGGGCAGTGACGATGATGCAGCCACATCCTGGCTGACATCGCATAATCTTGATCTTGAAGCGCGGCCGATTGATCTCATCGACAGTTTCAAGGGACTTTTGACGGTATGTGACTATGTGGACGCCCACCGCGCTCGCGTCTGAATTTCGCCGCTACCGCAAAACCGTTTGGCGGGTGGTTGAAGCGCAGCACCGTATATCGACCAATCGTCTAGCAGAAAACTTCGAAGATCAGGCACGCCTTGAAGAGCTTGCCGAAGTAGCAAAACCTGACCTTCCGAAGTCTGCACAAGGTCTGCACTATCTTCTCGCTTCACCCTTTCGATACGGTCATAAAAGCCCAAGCCGGTTCCGGCGCGCGAATGAGCGTCCTGGTATTTTCTACGCCAGTGAGGCCGAAGCCACAGCGATTGCAGAGACTGCCTATTGGCGATTGCGCTTTTTCAGCCGGTCGCCGGGTTTTGTTCCTGGGAACCGGACCAGCGAGCATCTGAGTTTTTCCGTTGCCGTTTCGACCTCACGCGCGGTTGATCTTTCCAGGCCGCCATTTGACGCGCAAGCATCAGACTGGACGCATCTGGATGACTATAAAGCCTGTCAGGATTTCGCTGATGTGGCTCGCAAAGCAGATGCGCAGCTTATCCGCACAGTCTCGGTGCGTGATCCGGATGCTGGATATAATAGCGCCATATTTGATCCATCCATATTCGCCGGGAAGACACCGGATTATCGCCAGACTTGGCATTTTCGGTTCGAGCAGGGGCGACTAAACGCCATTGCGGCTTTTCCGGGCGGAGGAAGTCATGCCTTTGAACCGGAGATTTTCGGCCTACCAAACATGCCCCAACACTGATTCCATAATCTCCTAATTGTAGACGTAACTACTGACCGCTTTTTCTCCCCGCAAGAGAGGCCCTGGCCCATCAGGGCTGCGGCGCAACCCCGCGAGGACTGCGGCCCGTGTGGCCCGCGCCAGCCTTGTCTCGCGAGGTTCCCCGCCTGTCGGCGGTGCGCCATGCACCCTGACGGTCCTTTCGGGCTCTTGCGGGATAAAGCGGCAAGGTGCCGAACATCTCCCGCATATCAGGAGAACATCATGGACAATTTATTCAAACAGCAACTTGCTGGTCTTGACCTTTCCGGTCTCACAATCAGCAATTCCCCATTTATATCATCGGATTTTCCAGCCCAGGATGCTATTTCGCAGACACTTGCAGCTGTTTGGTCGGATTTATTCGCTGTCTTTACCGATACCGCGCTTGAAGCCGACGCTGAAGATCTTGCATGGGGCTTCGTCAATCTCTTCCACCGCGCTGCGCAGCGTAAATCAAAGCAGCTTGACCGTGCATCGGATGAGGTCCGGGCACTCATCGCATCTGCTGATGGATCAGAAGTGCATACCAGTAACCTGGAAGAGCAGATTGAACGCGCGCAAGCGGCAGAAGCCTCTATGGTCGCCTTTGAAGAAATGCGCGAAGTTGCAGCAGCGCTCTACCTCGATGAAACACATAGCTCCTGGAAGCCGGTTTCCAGTTCGCGTGCCAATCATGGGGCGATGCTGACCTCTGCCGTCATTCAGGGCCGCGATTTTCTGCAAGCACGCAGCCAGTCCAGACGCAAAGCGCTCATGCCCGAAGGTACGCCAATCATCTTTGCAGGTGGCCGCACCAAGCAGAATTGCACCGAAGATGCGAAGGCCTTTGCAAACAACGTCTGGGCCACGCTCGACAAAGTGCATAATTCCGTTGGTGACATGGTGCTGGTCCACGGAGGCGATGGCAAGGGTGCCGACCGTCTAGCTGCATCTTGGGCCGAGCGTCGCGGCGTTGCTCAACTTACCTTTTCACTGGATCGCCATCTGGGTGCAAGAGCTGGGTTCAAACGCAACGAACAGATGCTAGGCCTCGCACCTCGCTATGTCATTGCCTTTCCAGGGAGCGGCGTATTGGAACGTCTCGTCATCGAAGCCAAGAGACGGCGTATCACGGTCGTTGATCGGCGCGGGCCTCTTGGCGTCAGCCCCAAGACAAAGCCAACCGATACAGGCAGCTAGGCTGTCCGAGCCAGCGCCGCAGCCGCGGTGCTGGCTTTCTTCAGTAAGAGGAAAGGAGGCTCGGGTTTCCCTGAACCGGACACACGGTGTGATCGGCTAAAACAGAACCGGAGGTATTTATCATGGAACCGAGTGAATGGATGACGGACTATTTTGACAAACAGAAGAGCCGCAGCGCGCGTTTGATCCAGTCTTTTCAGCGCAACAAGCCAGCTATTCTTGATGCGCTGCGAGAGGCAAATATCGCGAGTGTTGAACTCAACTATGATGGCATGGGTGACAGCGGTTGTCTGGAAGCTGCTACGTACTATTCGAACGATAACAAGCCAGTCGATTGGTCCGATGCCAAAGTCGCAATTGAAACATTTGAGATCGGCTCAACAATGATCATGCGTAAATCCATGCCTCTGTCGGAAGCACTTGAAACCGTCGCTTATGATGCTCTGGAAGTGCATCATCCGGGATGGGAAATCAATGAAGGGGCCTATGGCCTCTTTAGGATTGAGGTCGAAGAAGGAACAATGGCGCTGTGCTGCAGTCTCCGTGCGACCGAATATTTTGAAACCGAAATTTGGGGAGAGGAATAATGTCGCATTGTCATTATCATGCGCTTTCTTCGGTCCGTAAATGGGGCGGCGAGGCAGGCGATTATCTGCCCCTACATCAATGGTTCGATAAATCGAAAGGAATACTGGCGGACCCGAGGCACCGGGCGCTTCGGCATCATGCCGAAGGCATATTCATGCTGGAATCACTCTTTGGTACGGTCATTGTTAACGCCGATGGCCGCGAGGTTCCAGTCCGCCTGATCGGCGAACAGCATGTCATCGAAGATTTGGGAACTATCCCCTCGTTTGCGGATTGGGCGCGCCTGATCGAACCACAGACCTGGATGATGCGGGAGCAACCCAAACTTGTTGCCATTGACGCGAATATGGCGGCGTAAGCTTCGTTCTCGAGCAGCCTGTTCCGTCCTAGGTATTGCCAATGTTGCGGGCGCGTTCCCAACATATGACCATCAGGCCAGCCGTTAAACATTCTTGCATCAACCGCGATTGACGGATCCAATACGAGGCTTGTCAGTGTCTCCTGAAGTCCAAATCAGCCGCGACCAAATCGGCTTTTTCGCGAACCTTCCTGAACCAGGTCAGCAACATTGCAACCAGCTTTGTTACCGGCCGTGTTGCACCTTTCAGGTGCTGCCCGCACCACCCGGACAAAGCGGGTTTCCCTTCGGCGCTACGCGCCTCCCGGTGCAATGCCGCTTCTCCCTGTTTCTTTCGTCAGTTCGCAAGCCGGAATGGTTCCGGTTTGAAGATTAAATCAGGAGAATAACAATGACAAATATCGTAGTTTTGGTTGGACGTGTCACTCGCGATCCAGAAAGCCGGGAAACAACCGGCGGCACAACGGTTACAAATCTTTCAGTCGTAACCGACCGTCCCGCCCGCAACAGTGAAGGCAAAACCTACAAGGATGAAAAAGGCTTTACGGTCAAAGATGCAGAATTCCACCGCATCACTTGCTTCAACGGTCTGGGCAAAAACGTTGCCCAATATTGCACCAAGGGCCAGATGGTTTCGATCGAGGGGCGCCTGCATTATACGCAGTGGGAAGATGCCGACAAAATCAAACGTTATGGCTGCGAAATCCTTGCCGACAAGGTGGACTTTCTCACCCGTGGTGCGTCTCAGGATAACAAGGATGCACCCGACATCGATGAATGATCCTTGATCTTCATCCTGCAAACAATCAGGCCTCGCCGGTTTCCCGGCGGGGCCTTTTTTATGTTCTTGTACGTGAAGGTTGATGTTAACGCGCTAAACTGGAACCTCCAATTTTGAGTATGGCCAGCGCCTGTTCTTCATTCATTTTTCCAAGCGCAGTTCCTATGCGCTTGAGGCTTTTCGCGCTAAACGCTTCGACGCCGCTTCCCAAAAACATCCGTCCTAGTTCGGCTGCCGCCTTGGCCTCCAGTTCCTGCTGTTTTGTGTCGAGTTTTGCGCGTTCGCTTTCAAGCTTTTTGAGCGCTGCCAGCGCACCTGTTTTTCTGGTCATGAGATTTCCTTTTTCTCAGTGTTGACCCCTTGAAACTCCGTAATTGCATATTGTCCCACCTGTAGGAAAATGATTTTTGCGAATGTAATCTGGATGTGGAATACGAATTTGGGGAGGGGTTGCTCACTTGAAGTCCAAGTATGATGCGCGAAGGGCCACCGCGTAAAGGACGACGGGGCCCCACCATTTTACCGCTCCGGCGGCTGGGCCGCCTTACACGATAAAATCGTTTCCCCCATCGCCGCTTCGCGGCCGCCTGTTCCAGCCGGTCCTGTGACCCGGTAGCCCTCCACGCATCACGAGACTTGTCGTCATTTTGACAAATTTCAGGAGGTAGTATGACACAGGTTATAGATACGGTATTTGATGCACAAAGCTATTTTGCGGCAGTAGAAACAGCGGAACGAAGGGCTCTACACAGCTTCTTTGATCAGCATGTCGTTGAGGACGACGACCAGGGTTATGTAGCACTGGATGAAGGAGATTATAACGCGCTACCGACATGGGCAATGAACCGGGTTGTCCATACTGTCCATGGGGCGCTGCTGGATGAATTCTAAGGACGGCACACAGGGCAGGGGCCGGAAACGGTCTCTGCCTTTATTTTTGTTCGCTTCAGAAAGTGGTAGCGCCGAAAATGTCTTTCAAACCTAGCCTCCCGACCGTCGGCCTGAAAGACATTTTCTGCACTGTCGGTTGGCTTAAACCTAACAGGGAGAAACACAAGGTACTTTGCCGAAAGTCGATTCTATACAATCATTGTGGGAATCGAGTTGCTAACTATCAGGAATAAAGATTATTCAGAATTTCCGTATCGATTCTGGCCATTTGCGACCCGGGCTGGCGTTGATATGGAAAACACCCAAATCGGGTGACATAGGGGCAGCGGAATCCCCATTCTGCTGCCCTTATTTTTTGCTCGTGCTTTAGTTTGAAATTCTAGCCATCGGGTAATTGTGGAGCGCTGATGTCAAGCATCAGCGCGCGTTTTTATCCATGCTATCCACGTGGCATAACGCCACATGATGTAATCGAGAAAATTCCTGGAAATTTACTGCCGAGCTGGGAACAAAAGAGTGCACACCGTACGCAGCTCGCTGCCTTGGTTATCTTCATTGATATCAACTGGTTAAGTCCCAAAATCGCCCGATGTAACAGATAAATCCTCTAAGACTTGGTGGGTTTTTGGCAAGTCTTAGCCCAATCACATCGCCGCAAAGCATTGATAAATAATGAAATATAACCGATTGACTTAGACTTGTTCACGATTTATTCTTATTGGGCTTTTCGAAGGGTGAACCAGGTTCTTGAACGTCAAGGAACCTGAGTATGACCAACCATATTTGTTTACAAACCTATCTTTCTTATCCGCTTGCACAGTGGGTCAGATCGGAAGCTGATGACCACGGCGAATGTGTCAGCGTATTCATTCGCGATCTTGTCATGGCGGCATATATTGCGCAGGATGAAGGTCATAATGATACTCTAAAAGGCCTCGACAAAGCCCGCGAGATTGTATTTTCCTCCGTAGCGCTTGATGCCATTTTAAGCGCCCACCCGGACAGCTCACTTCGGCAAAAAACCCATGATGCATATGGTCGTCGCTTACAGCGATTGGGGCTTGCTCCAGCCTCTTCGAATGGAGGCCGTGATGAAGCGTAATATTGTAAACTTCACGCGCGGTAGCCAGCTTCTCGGACACTTTGGTTTCATGTTCGCAAGTGGGCTTAAAGCTCCTCTGATCATTGCTGCCGTTCTCTTGGTAGGCATCTCCTATTGGATGGTGACATCGGGTCTTACCGACCATCAGCGCTACCTTGCGGGTATGAACCTTTATGCTTTGTTTTATGGGTTCATGGAGTTTGATCCTACCAAGCCGGTTAATCTTGATCTTGCGGGCGGCGCGAGCATGGAAATGGCGATTTCAGCGGTTCAGAACTTCCCTCCGGTCGAGCGTGCAATGGAAGCATTATGGACAGCCCTCCGCACAGCTTTGGCCATTTCTGCATTGCTGTTCCTGCCTGCCTTTATAATATTTTATTGGGTGGCAGAATATTTTGGCGGCCGGTCGAAAGAAAGCAAACATGAACGCGGCGCGCAACTTGCAACATTGCCCGAACTGAAAGCGGAAATAACTCGTCATAATGCTAGCGAGCAGGCACGGGAAATGAAAGCAGAACTGGGCTGGCGCTGGCGTTTAGCGGGGCAAGAACGTCTTGCTGCGGCAGGCTATTACCAGCCCTCCAAACTTGCAGGCGTTCGTTATCCGTGGCGGCTTGAACAGAGCCATGCGATGCTGATCGGAACCACCGGAACCGGTAAAACCGTTGCCCTGCTGGAGATGATAGATGAGGCCCGCAGAAAGGGACAGCGCGCCGTCATATTCGATCTGACCGGCGCTTTTATCGAACATTTCTATGACGCCTCGCGCGATGTCATATTAAACCCGCTTGATGCCCGCTGTCCGCAATGGAGCGTGTTCAATGATTGCAGCACCATTGCCGAATTCCACAGCGCCGCTGAAGCGATAGTACCGCAGGATGGCGGCGGCGAAGATCAGTTCTGGGTTATCGGTGCGCGCTCGCTGTTTGTGCAATCGTGCATGCAGCTGATGAAAGCCGGAACGCCGACCAATGAGGCGCTGGCCGAGAAGCTCATTACTGCTGACCTGACAGATGTGCACAAGCTTTTGAAAGGCACAGTAGCGGAGCAATTAACCGCGCCCAAAGCGGCCCGCATGGCAACTTCGATCCGGGCTGTGTTTAATGCAAACGCCGAGGCCCTAATGCTGCTGCCCAAACATGGTCCGCAGTTTTCAATCCGCGACTGGATAAAAGATGAATCCGCGCGTGGTGGGATCATATTTATATCCGCGCGCTATGTCGACATGAGTATCTGTTCCAAGCTGCTTACCTTGTGGATGGACACCGCGATGAATACCCTTATGTCGATGAGCCGGACATCCGATTTGCGGGTGTGGTTCATGATTGACGAACTGGGCGCATTGCACCGGCTGCCAGCACTGGAAAAAGGTTTGCAAACGGCCCGAAATTTTGGCGGCGCTATCGTCACTGGCATCCACGCATTTGCCAAACTTAAAGAAGTCTACGGTGAAAATATGGCGATGACATTGTCTTCGCTTGCGCGCACCAAATTAATCCTGGCGACGGCTGACCGGGAAACGGCAACATGGTGTTCGGACTTTATCGGTCACCGGCAAATACGCGACATGGAAGAAGGCTATAGTTACGGCTATAACAATGCCCGTGATGCGGTCAGCCTGACCCCAAGAAGGCAGATCGAGCCATTGCTGCTACCCGATCAGTTTATGAACTTGCCGCGCCTCAATGGTTACATAAAATTTCCCGATGGCTTCCCCGCTGCACCGGTTAAACTGATCCCGCAATCCTGGCCCAGTCTAGCCGAAGGATATATTGCGCGGGCATTTGATGAACCCGATGAAACCGGACAATCCTATGTACCTCGTCAAGAACCTCTGCCGTCTTCGAAGCCTGATGGGACAGATAAAAATAGCCACGGCGGGGAGGTAGAACCAGCAGCGGACTCCGATGACAACGAAGAAGGCGTCAAACAATCTGCGGCCGATCAGAAGGAGTTTGCCTTTCGGGAACCCGAAGAAATCACCGACGTCCAGTTGCCCGATGAGCCTCGAGATAAAATACTCAAGGATGGCACGGTGGATCCCGCTACCGATGGTCCAGGTAATTCGCTCGGCAAGGATGAGCAGGCGCCATCACCGTCTCCCGAAGATGACAAACAGCAGCGCTCTGATCTGCCTGATCCATCCGATCCTGCAAACAAGGCCCGGTCGCTGAGCAGTCTGCCGCGTGATGCTGGCCGGGATCTTCGCGAGGGCGCTGTGCGTGATGAGCCGGACCGCGATATCGGCGAATATGACATGTGAAACCTGCGCGGTGGAGGGCGCGTCCAAATGATGGGAATTGACTATGCTCTCTGCCTCAAATGTTCGCTCTGCGGGCGGCGCTGCAACTTATTTTGCGGCGGATAACTATTATACCAAAGCTGATGCCGACCGGTCCGGTCAGTGGATTGGAGAAGGAGCGGAGCGGTTAGGTTTAAAAGGTCAAGTAGATGCGCCAGCCTTTGAAGCTCTGCTGCGCGGTGAATTGCCAAATGGCGAGCGAGTGGGCAGCGATAAACAATATCACCGCGCCGGAACCGATCTTACCTTCTCGCTACCCAAAAGCTGGTCGCTGATCGCTCTGGTTGGCGGCGATAAAAGGATTATCGATGCGTACCGGACAGCGGTCACAGATACGCTGCAATGGGCCGAGAAAAATGTCGCCGAAACGCGGGTTTTTTCCCGAGGCAAGATCAAGCCCATTGGAACGGGCAATCTGACGATTGGACTGTTTCAGCATGACACCAATCGCAATTCTGAACCCAATGTTCATTTTCACGCGGTTGTCGCCAATGTGACGCAAGGCCCGGACGCAAAATGGCGGGCGCTGCATAATGACAAGCTCTGGTCGAACAACACGCTTCTAAATAGCATGACGATGGCGCGCTTTCGTCTTGAAATCGAAAAGCTTGGCTATCAGCCTGCCCATCAGGGCAAGCACGGTAATTTTGAAGCCGCAGGTATATCGCGCGAAGCGGTTATGGCCTTTTCTACGCGCCGACAGGAGGTACTTGATGCGCGCCGGGGACCAGGACTGGAAGCTGGCAAGATTGCCGCTCTGGCAACGCGCGCACCCAAAGAAGCCATAAAGGACAGGGATGCCTTGTCTGCAACATGGCAGGAAGCTGCAAAGGCGATGGAGCTCGATCTTGGCGGATTGATCGACAAAGCCAATATTCGCGCAGCAGGACTGGAGATTGATCAAAACCCCAATCTATCACTGGCGCAAAAAGGAATGATTTTTCTCAGGGCGTTTGCAGAAAAAATTCAAGGATTTGGGCCAAAGCCCTCCGCAGATCCTTTGGTGCCAGCGCATATCCTCAATAAACCCCGCGAAGAGATAGCCGCAGCGCAGGCGGCCGCTTCAGCCATTCGCCATCTGAGCCAGCGCGAAGCAGCATTTGGGGTATATGATGTTTATAAGACTGCTTTGGATTTTGGCCTCCCGACATCCATTGCTCATGTTGAACGCCGCGTCAGGGCACTTGTCAGGGAAGGTGAGCTTGTTCGGGGCAAAGGACGCGACCGGGATTTTGTCACCACGCGCGATGCCTTGCAGATCGAGCAGCGCATAATTGGACAGGTGGAAGCGGGCAGGGGCAAGGCGGAGCCGCTTTTGTCATCAGAATTGGCTGGCGAGCAGTTGCAGGCGGTCGCGGGTCTCAATTTTGGGATGACACTTAACAAAGGCCAGGAATCCGCCGGCCAGATGATATTATCATCGTCCAATCGCATTATCGCGGTGCAGGGCATTGCAGGGGCAGGCAAAAGCAGCCTTCTCAAACCTGTCTCGCAGCTTCTTGGCGAGAATGGCAAAACGGTTCTGGGTCTCGCCGTCCAGAATACGCTCGTCCAGATGCTCGAACGCGATACCGGGATTGCGTCGATGACCTTGGCGCGCTTCATTGGAAGCCACAAAAACCTCCTCAAGGAGGGAGCCGATAAAAAGGCTCTTACGGAAGCCAAAGCCGCCATGAAAAACCATGTGCTGGTTCTCGACGAGGCCTCGATGGTCTCCAATGTTGAAAAAGAAAAACTGGTCCGGCTCGCAAACCTGCTCGAGGTCGACCGTCTGGTTATGATCGGGGACAAGAAGCAGCTGGGTGCTGTCGATGCCGGCAAGCCCTTCGCGCTTGTGCAAGCCTCGGGCATTGATACCGCAAAAATGATCACCAATTTGCGCGCGCGTGATAAAATATTACGCCGCGCGCAATATTCAGCCCAGGCCGGAAATATCGGCGAGGCTATGTCCTATTTGAAAGACCATATTACCGAAACCAAAGAGGGTAGCGCCCTAATCGCCGCCGAACGCTGGTTAGCGCTTTCTCCACAAGACCGGCAATCCACCGCCATCTATGCATCAGGACGAGCGCTGCGCACAGCCGTCAATGAAGCGGTCCAGGCCGGGCTTAAACAAAACGGTGAACTGGGAAAACGAGGGCAAAAACTGGACACCTTCTCCCGCGTCAACAGCACCCGCGAGGAACTGCGCTATATTCACAGCTACAAACCCGGCATGATGATTGAACTTAAAGCTCCGGACAGAAGTCAGCGCCTTGGCAAGGGGCAATATGATGTGGTCTCGGTCGATGAGCGCGCAAAGCAGCTTGTCCTGAAAGATCGTGGGGGCAGGGAGCGGAGCTTTCAGGTGAGCAAGCTTCGCGCAAATGCATCTGAAGACCAGATCGCTCTCTATGAAAAGAAGCAGCTCGATATTTATGCGGGTGATAAAATTCGCTGGACCGACAGCGATCACAAACGCGGGTTGTTCAACGCGGATCAGGCAAATATTACAGCAATTGATGCTGGGCATGTTCACTTGCGAACATCTTCCGGCATCGAGCATCGTCTGCCCCATAGCGATCCCATGCTAAAACGTATTGATCTGGCTTACGCGCTCAATGCGCATATGGCGCAGGGGCTTACTTCTGATCGCGGGATTGCGGTCATGGATAGCCGCGAGCGCAATCTTTCCAACAAGCAGACATTTCTGGTTACGATTACGAGATTGCGGGATGGTTTGACGCTCATCGTTGATAACCGCGAGAAACTGGAAGCAGCAGTCGAGAAAAATGACGGCGCAAAAAGATCGGCGCTTGAAGTGACACAGCGTCTCGGCAAAGCCGCAGCGACTGGGCTTGCGAAAGGAAATGAAATTGCGCCCAAAGAACCGCAAAAGGACCAGCGAGAACTTGAAAAAGAACACAGCAAGCCGTTGGATATGGGGATTTAGATGATCTCAGGGCAAACCTCTGATCAAAGCGCGCGACCAAACCAAAGCACGCGGCCTGCGATATGGACCGTGCTGCGATCAATATCCTCCCAGGTCGGATAGGTCGGGTTGTCGCTGGCAATGGTAATGAACGGGCTATCGGGCCTTAGTGCAATGCGTTTGACCACCAGCGTATCATCGATCCGCATAACATAAACACCATCGCGCAGCCGCGAACCATGGTCAGAGGCATCCACCAGAACGTCATCGCCGTCCGACAGGGTTGGTTCCATGGAATCGCCCATAACGCGGACCACAGAGAGGCTGACGCCCCTAGCCGGAGTCAGTTTGCGCAGCCAGCGTTCATCGAACGAAAAACGCGTTTTCCTATCCTCGCTTG
The DNA here is from genome assembly GCF_002218195.1 of Sphingorhabdus sp. SMR4y. GTDB lineage: Bacteria > Pseudomonadota > Alphaproteobacteria > Sphingomonadales > Sphingomonadaceae > Parasphingorhabdus. The sequence goes on from NZ_CP022336.1 coordinate 398,697, forward strand.
TCGCCAGAGCGCCATGTCCTGCAGAAACATTGACATCGAGTACGGGGACTTCGACCATGCCGTCACTGCCAGTTGGCGGCGGCCCGCCCAATAGTTGTTCGTCAATACCGTAAAAGCTCGCCAGCCTAAGTCTGTCCTCAGGGTCCAGCTTGCGCGGTGTACCGCGCTTTATGAACTGCTGGATATAAGCTGCATTACGGCCAAGCATTTTTGAAAGACCGGAATAATCATCCCCGTTTTCGCGGATCAACCGATCCAGAGTTTCTCGTACATCATCCATCTTTTGTGCCTTTTGACCCCTCAATAGGAATTATCCTAGACAATATGCAATCTTCCTACTAGGAACATAACAAGAACACAAGCAATTTATGATTCGAGGAGGCCTCATATGAAACTGTTGGATCGTATCGAAAAGCATCTCAAGCAGACACATATGTCGCCGACGCGGTTTGGCAGGCGCGCTGTCGGTGATCCGCGGTTTGTTCTGGATTTGAGGGAAGGGCGTAGGCCGCGGGCTAGGACGTTGAGGAGGGTGGAAGCCTACTTGGCTAGTTCCGATGAGAAGACCCGAGACGAGAACATTGTTCCGTCGACAAGTTAGGGAATCCACTACGACATAATTTTTGAATTTGTTACTTTTTGTTGGTCCCGGATATTTTCATTACATCCGCTTGAGGGTTAAGCGGCCAGCCGTATTCATCGCTCGCCGCCATTGACGTTCTGTCCAGAAAGTCCCTTCAAGAATATCTCTCTTATAGTCGTAGGACAGGCACGCAGACGCGCTGAATTCCGGATCATCCGCCTGATTGTCGGTGTCGTTAGTTTGATCGTAGAAATAGCATAGCGATGACGGCTGACCTTCGCTCTTCTTGCGAGGTATGACAATATTAGTCTGAGATTCTTTGATGGGAGTATCCTGTCTCGGATTTGTCACGGTGATTTTGATCGACCACCAGCTTTGCTCGATCTCGGCTTTGAGGCCCACCTGCATCAACGGCTCCAAATCATTCTGATCGCAGGATTTGATATCGAAAGAACGTCGCCCGTCTTTAGCAGCCTCCAAAATCTGTTCCTGACGTGACCAATTGCTCTCCAGGAGCATTTCCCATTCACCGTTTAAATCAGGGAAAATCTTGTCATTCAGATCTGGAATGAACGGGATTTTGGCGCTCCACGACCATATTTTTCGCCAGATCGGATTGAATGCAAAACCAAGCAAAATTACCCAGACAATGCCGGGAATAGCAAGCAATCTGACCTCGAATCCAAAAGCGTCCGTTGCCAACTCGATTACGAGGAAAACCGTCAAGGTCAGGAACGAAATCAAGTAGGTCAATGACCTGAGCGGGAAAATTTTGTACATATTTTGTTCACGTCCCTTGAAATTGGCTAATTATGCACCAAGTGGATTGGAAAAGCACGAATTTTTGAGGATTTGCCTATGACGCTTGCCAACGCTCACCCGATCTTTGTCGGCCTGAAGAAAAACCTCAGCTATCTGGCACAACTCAACATTGAAGATGAAGAGCATCACAAGCTGATGGAGGCGCGAACGATCATCAGGAAAGCGTTGCGTGACGCATCATCAAGACTAGAAAATGAAAAACGCTTCTGGCGTGACTCGACTGTTTTCGCGGCGGCAAAACAAGTCGCCGAAACAGTAGCGGTCAAATTTCTGATGCAAGGCAGCTTCGCATATCGAACATTAAACTCGCCCGCTAAGCCGAACTGCCAAGAAATCGATCTTGATGACGGTATGTATGTACCCGTTCGATTTATGCAGGACAGCCATCCGGCTTTGGCAGCTGGATCCCTTTTCACATTTGTTGAGGAAACGTTGAGCCCAGTATGCAATGAAAATGGGTGGGAGCTTGACAGTTCAAAGAACACCTGCGCGCGTGTTCGACTTTGGAAAGGGGCACATGTTGATATTCCGATTTATTCGGTCCCTGAAGACAAGTATCGGTTGATGAAGAGTGCAATCGCTGATGCGCGGATGGCGTCGATATCTTTTACGGCCGACAAGTTCCCATCAATGGCCGCGATACCAACCAATTTGGTGATGCTGGCGCAGCGTGATGGGAAATGGATTCAGTCTGATCCCAAGCAGCTTCACGATTGGGTGGAAGCCCGCTCTGCGCGCTATGGACCAGTCTTTCGCCGTCTTTGCAGGTTCTTCAAAGGATGGCGCGATCATACATGGGAAAATTCGCCACTGTCATCGATCTGCTTGATGTGCGCGATAGACGCTGCCTTGATTGAACTCGGCGGCAATCCGGTTGATGACCGCGATGATATGCAAATTATGGAAGTGGCCAAGCTTCTCCCTGACATTTTCCGAGGAGAGATCAACAACCCGGTCGTCGAGGGGAGTTGTCTCAACGGCTGGAGCGATGCTGATCGAAACGAAATATTAAAGTCAACCGAAGCGCTTGCCGATGAAATGGAGGGCGCGCTCGAACGTACAGGCCATCCCGATATCGTGATTGATCACCTTCGAAACGTCTTTGGTCGCCGTATTCCGAACCGTCCTGATATTATTACGATTGCCAATGATACTGCATCAAGCGTTCGCGCTTTTCCGGCAGCAACTGTTCCAACACCCAAAATTATCAATTCCAACTCAGGGTGATGAACCGGCGAGAGGCGCTGGGTAAGATTAACGCAACGCTAAAGGAACAAGGCTTCAGCGAAAAATCAGCGATTGTACTAGAATTCGAAGGACGGATAAGCGTTCATGGCAAACCAATCGATGTTGCGATTGAAATTCCTGACATTACATTTGTTAAACTTCCCAAAGTGAAATTGAAGGACCCGGCGCAACTCGACCCGGAAATCGTGGGGCATCTTTTTAACCGGGGCGACGGCGATTCAGGTATCTGCTATGCATCTGCTGTGGGACTACCCCTCGATATCTATGACCCGGGTGGATCGGTCTTACGCGTGCTAGAGCAAGCGAAAGTGGCAATGGAGGTTAATTACAAAGGCCGCGGTGTTGCAGAGGTCGCAGCTGAATATCAGGACTACTGGCGCGATGGTATTGAGTCATTTCGAATTCTGATCAAACGACCAACGAGTGATACTGCGACCCTCAAAACTAACTTTTATCGATTCAAAGCGAAAGGGATGACGCCGTTTTTGGGGTTACGAGATGTTGCGGAGTTTGGCGGCTTTTCGGCTGAAGAATTTTCCCATGGCCTACTCATTTTTAGCAATGAACCGCTTTCTCCCGTTGGAAAAATCAAGGTGCCACTCACACTTGAGCAATTTGAAATCTGGTTCCGAGGCCAACCTGGCTTCACGGACGCCGAGTATAGCCAAGCATTCGCTGCACTGGCAGCACGCAACATTGTGGCGATAGACGCACCAAATTGCGTTTTGGGCGTCCGGCTGGATTTTCCAAGGGGACTAGAAATAGCCCTAAACACGATAAAAACTAGGAAGGCGAAGATCCCGGAGTTGATTGCCAATCGCAAATCAGAAATAAATCTAACGCGTTTTGGTGGCTTTTGGTGTGATCAAAAGACTTTGGCCGAAAGGAATCTTGTAGGTATGAACACTTTGGCTGGGAAAAAGATTGCTCTAATTGGATGTGGTACACTCGGGAGCCATCTGGCCAAATTTCTTGTCCAAAGCGGGGCCGGGTTTGATGCTCCGTTATACCTTTTTGATGGTCAAGGGCTATCAGCAGGCAACGTCGGTCGCCACTACCTTGGTATTGGACAAATAGACAAAGCTAAAGCAGAAGCCCTGTGTGATGAATTGAAGCGGTTTCATCCGGATATCGACGTTCGTGCGATTTGCCGAGACGTATTCGATGACTGGAATACGGCAAAAGATTGCGACTTGATTATTGATGCGACCGGAGACTGGAATACCCAAAATGCTGTCAATGAAGCCTTTCTGAACGGCGAAGACGTCAAAGCTGAGGCGGTCTTATATAGCTGGATTTGTGGAAACGGAGCGGCCGCCCAAGGTTTCCTGAGCATCGTTGGCGATGGTTATTGTTTTCGCTGTCTCCGCCCGGATGCGGGCAAGAATTGGCGCTATACTGCTCTCAAGCCCAAATATGAGGAAATTATTGAGGAGGCTACTTGCGGGGACGGTGCATATTATCCTTATTCGGTAGCTGCACCGGCAATCGCCGCAGGACTATCTACCGAAATGATATTGGGATGGGCAAATGGTAAGCCCGGATCACGGCTTAAGACAATCGTGATTGATCATGAACGGGGCGCAGAGCGGCAGCCCACAACACCTTCGCCTGCTGCGGCCTGCCCAGCCTGCGCTGCGAGGGATAGTGATGATTGATGGCGTTTTGTTCGATCACCAAGTTTTGGAAATTATGCTGAAAGCGACACGGCGCTATTCGCCCTTAGAAGCGGGTGGTTTGTTGCTGGGATTTCGAAAAGGGCGGCATCTCCATGTCATTGAGGCTACCACCCCTTATGCATGGGACAGCCAGAGCAGAGTTTCGTTCATACGTTCACCCAAAGCACATCGAATGCGTGCGCTACGACTTTGGAAAGAGTCACATAAGCGCGTAGATTGGCTTGGCGAATGGCATAGTCATCCGGGTTTTTCTCCAAACCCGTCGGGTATTGATAATAGGAACTGGAAACAGCTTGTAAGGCATCACAAAGCACCAATGGTGTTTCCGATTTGCAACGGACGAACAACGGCTATTTGGCTTCAGCAATCAGTTAGATTTCGGCCTATTCGCTTCGAATTCACTCATCAAGACGCAAATGGTCAGCTGTTCGCTTCCTGACTTCTCGTTTCAGAAACATCTTCGAATAAGGAAGGTCTAAACAGGGCTCTAGCGCTGTGTAAGTCCCAGACTTTTCGTTTGTTGATCAAAGATTTGGGAGTTGACGAAGGTGGAAGATCAATTGGCAAATATCGACATTAAAATGCACAGATCAGGATCAAGATCTGCCCGGAAAAAACCGACGGAGTTACATGCTGCCGATTGACCGAGTTGTATTATTAAATTGAACAGTTACAGTCGGTTTCTTTGTAGTTCGTTAGGGGTGGATTCTTGGAATGGAGGAATTGGACGGTCTTCCGAATTTAAGATCGCGCACAGTTTCCGATCGTCACATTTTTGCAAATGAAGAAGGTCGTTTTTTTAAAGGTCAACATGACCTGCTGAGCCGGATCGGTAGCAATGAGTTATCTGATCAGGAACTGAAGTTCCTGCAAAAGCGACATCTTATAAAAAGCAGTAAGTTGGTAAAGCATGCGTCGCTATTCGCTCAGGCACGTCGCAAGACAAACGTTGAAGGTTTGGAATATCTTATTTTGGTCCCCACGTTACGTTGTAACCTCGCTTGCAGCTATTGTCAGGTTTCGCGGGCCAATGAGAATGCCGAAGGCTATGATTGGGATGAAGCGACACTCGGACAAATAACTGGCTTGATCAAACAGTTTTCAGGGCGGTCACTCAAGATCGAGTTTCAGGGCGGTGAACCCACATTGAGACCGGATCTTATAAGTGCAGTCCTAGACGCAGGATCACATATTCCCGACATGACAGCCGTGATATGTACCAATTTGCAGCGACTTGATGAAGAAATCTTGACTATTTTCAATAGAGAGAATGTACAAATTAGCACGTCGTTGGATGGTTCGTTAATTACTCACAAGGCTCAAAGAACTCAAGATGATGCATCCACTTCACAATTCGAAAGAAACTTGAGTTTAGTTCTCAAGCGATATGGCCCAGGCAAAATTTCCGCGTTACCAACTGTCAATCCGAATGATCCTCCCGAGATTGATAGCCTTGTAGAGGCATTCGTTTCGCGCGGTTTTACGAGCATTTATCTGCGACCAATCAACTATCAAGGCTTTGCCAGAAAACAACACCCGGAATCCATCGAACAATCAGGTCATTGGGGTGCGTATTATTCAAAATTCATCCACAGGCTCATTGCGAGAAATTGGGACAATCGCGATCAAGTGATTGAAGAGACTTATTTCAGTCATTGTTTGAATCGAATTTTCAAGCCAGGCCTTGATAGACATGTGGACCTGCGTAGCCCCAATCCCGTCGGCGTAGATTATATTGTCGTTGATTTTGATGGCAAGATTTACCCAACAGATGAGGCTCGCATGCTTTCACGATCGGGGATTATTGATTTGACCATAGGCGATATAGCTACCGGCTGGGATTCTCCAGAACGACGAGCACTCAACGAAGCATCGACAAATGCAGATGATCCAGATTGTCAAAATTGCGTCTACCAGCCCTATTGTGGACGCGACATAATCGACGATATTTCAAGATATGGCCGGATCGACCTACGCAGACACGAGACAAACTTCTGCAAGCGCCACATGAGTATTTTCGATTTGGCTTTTTCTCTGATTTATTCAAATGAAGATGCAGTCCAATATTCGTTGCGTCACTGGCTAGGGTTGAGTGGAGATTCAATTACATTGGGCGAGTCAATATGATCCCGCTAATGCTTCCCGCAGTTTCGGATGCCGAGAAACCATTCGTAACTCGATTGTCGAAAAACCGGACAGATTCTCCATGGGAAAGTTGGTGCATCGAAAGTAGCGAGAGTCAATCGGTGTTCAGCGGCGAGAACGGATTGTTCCAGATCGTTGGACCCGGAATTCAAGACTTGGATGGTGATATCGTAATTGTGACGCCTGCTGCGGGCAATGCAGAGCGCATTATAAGGGCTGGTTCCACTCAAAATTCACTGTTAGTCACCGAACGCTGTGATCAACTATGTGTGATGTGCTCCCAGCCGCCAAAGAAAACCCATCACGACCGCTTCGGTCTATTTGTTCAGGCCTGTCTTTTAGCTGACAACGGCATAACAATCGGAATTACCGGCGGGGAACCGACGTTGTATAAACAGGAGGTTTTTCAACTTCTCGAAACGGTGTTGAAAGCACGTCCGGATTTGAAATTTCATGTCCTTACCAATGGCCAACATTTTGAAACAAGCGACATCAGTCAATTGCGTCAGGAACTGTTCCGAAAGGTTGTTTGGGGAATCCCGTTATATTCCAATGATGCCGCTGAACATGATGAAATCGTTGCTAAAACAGGAGCGTATGAGCGATTGCATCAGAGTTTTGATACGTTGCTTTTGTCCGGCGCTAAAATTGAACTTAGAACTGTTGTGCTTCAAACCAATCTCAATTCGTTCCCCGCTCTCGCGCGGCATATTGCAGGCTTGCTGCACTTTATCGAGCAATGGTCCGTGATGCAGCTAGAAAATATCGGTTTTGCAAGAAATAGATGGGACTCTCTTTACGTCGACTTTCGTAAGAGTTTCAATCCAATTGCCCAATCACTGGATGTCGCTTCTTTATTCGGTATACCAACAAAGCTATTCAACGTGCCGCTTTGTCATTTGCCAGAATTTCATCGCAATTTTGCTGTAAATTCAATATCTGACTGGAAACAGCGTTTTGGGGAAAAGTGTTTGATGTGCAGCAAGAAGGAAACTTGTTCTGGATTTTTTGAATGGCATCCTGCCGAAATGCTCGATGAAGTTTCTCCATTATGAGTAAACGAAAGTTTCTGATTTCCTCGTTGGCAATGGCCGGCATTATGCCTTTTCCAACTGCACAATCTGCTGCAACTAACAATATCGCTTCCGGTGGAAAAGATCCTGAAGGCGATGCTGTTATCAAGAGGTTTGCACAAGAACATTCTTTCCAGCTAGCACAGCATAGATCCCACTCAAGCCATTCGTCGCATAGTAGCCATCGGTCCGGGGCCAGCGGTAGGGTTAAGTCTCCAGTATATACACCTCCCCCGATCCGCCGTCCGAAAACGACCCCTGCGCCTAAGCCATCGCGCAATACGAGGAGTACGCCGCCAAGTTCGGTGCTTCCTCAATCTCCCGCAATTGCTCCAAATACGTTCTTTAAACCCCAGGATGACGCGATAAAAAACGTTGTAAGACGCGTTCAGATTGGCCTGAAATCCTATGGATACTATACCGGGTTAATCGACGGAATTGCAGGTTCGGGAACTCGCGCTGCGTTGGTTAAATTCCAGACAGACTTTGACCTCAAGGTAACAGGCACAATCACTCCAGAAGTTTTGGATGCATTTAAAATTGTTGCGGAATAGAATTACTACTCATTTGATCGTGCTTCTCATTGGTGTCGCAATGGCCTGGGTAGCTATGCCGATTTGGCGTCAGGCAGTGATGTTTGCAAATCAATCGGAATATGGAGCGCTTGTGGAAAAATGCGACGTTGCCATGAGAGATCATTTACAAGCGCGGCAACGTAGCGCCCAAAGGTCTTCGGATGATGTTGGCAGCGAACTCTATTCAGCTGAAGTTGGATTGCTCATCTGTCAGGACTACGATTTATATCAGAAACGTTTGATGCAGTGGGGTTTGAGGGAAAATGAGTTAGCTAAAATGCGATTGTTAGCCGTAGAAGAGCGAAGTACCGATCTGGAAGAAGTTGTCGCAACCCATGAAATTCGATTTTAAGTTACTTTTCTACCTGCTGCTCATTCCATTGACCAGCGCTTGTGAACAACAATCATCTGGAAGCTATACTCAAGAAAAAATGGGTCCGGCAACGGACACGCTGAGAATCGAAACTTTGCGGAAAGCCTCAATTCAAAATGGTTTTGTATCTGTTGGCGCACTGCAATCGAAGACAGATAGTGCCAAACGTAGTATTGGCGGAAAGCTATTTGCTTCAAAAACGCTAAGTTTAAATGGCAATATTTCTTGCCAGGACTGCCATCTAGATAAATTCGGGTCAGTCGACGGTCTGCCCAATGCAGTTGGTGCAGGTGCATCGGGCGAAGGCGGTGCTCGAATGGCAAGCGGTGGCCAGATTATTCCGCGCAATGTTTTGCCGCTTTGGGGGCGTGGCGGACCTAACTTTGATACTTTTTTCTGGGATGGCAAAGTACAATCTGAAAACGGGGTAGTGGTGAGCCAGTTTGGTGATTTTGCTCCATCTTCTGACCCTTTGGTAGTGGCTGTGCACCTCCCTTTTGTAGAGCTTCGCGAAATGATAGCCGATACCCCGGAGGTTCGTAAAGACCTAGTGACGGAGGATGTTGGATCGGCAGAAGTGGTTTTCAATACACTTGCCGGTAGAGTCAGACAAGATCCAGACTTGGGCATTCAATTGGCAAAGGCTTACCAAAAACCGTTAGAAAACCTTACCTTTAGTGAAATCGGTGATGCTGTAGCTCAGTTCATTCGGCATAATTTCCGAGTTAAGAAAACGAAACTCCATCGGTTTGTATTTGAAAATGGCCCAATCACGCAAAATGAATTGAACGGCGGCATAACTTTCTATGGAAGAGGTCGATGTGCATCGTGTCACAACGGCCCGTACTTTTCGGATTTTGATTTCCATTCAATTCCATTTCCTCAATTAGGCTTTGGAAAAAACGGCTTTGGCAATGATGAGGGGCGTTACAATGTGACGTTTAACCCTTCTGATCGTTTTTTGTTTCGGACGCCACCTCTTTACAACGCGACCAAGACTTCTCCTTATGGCCATTCCGGATCGCTTCGAACTTTGGATGAGGCAATTGTCGCTCACTTTGATCCACTGAGAGTGGCGAACTTTCAAAAAATGAGCATCCAAGAGCGATCAAATTTTTACCGAAGAATGAAAGCTGCTCCCGAAGATACTGTCCCAACGACATTATCCGATACTGAGGTCAAAGAACTGGTAGCGTTTATCTCAATGCTCGATTTTTGAAATAGCATACATCCCACCTGCGAGATTAAAGCAATTTTTGAACCAGGTTACAAAGCGGCCAGCCGATAATCATCCAGGCGAAGAAGCAAACTTCCGTGCTAAACAATAAATTTGCCATTCTTGTTTGCAAGGAGACCCGACTATCCATCACAGCGGTGCGTCTTCCAATATTTGTCCCATCGCAGCGCCCAACCACCTTTAGTCATCGCACACGAAAGATCTCCAGATTTGGGTGATATGCACCAGGCAGCGGTTCGAGAACCCCCTGCGCGACCATCGGAACGGCAAATCATCTTGGGACCGGACACCAGGATATGTCCTTCTCTTGATTTTCCGGTGGGTTTTCCCACCAGTTTTACTAGTGCATCCCTTGCGGCAATAGCGCTCGACTCGGGGCAAGGATGACCGCTTGTGCAAGAACCATCCATCTCACGCGCAGCGATGCCAGACAATCTCACTCTAGGTCCTTCCGCACACCAGATAGGTCCATCACCGTCCCAGACACGGATGGGCGTACATTCAAAGGTTTCGCCAGCCGCGACGATGCTTGCGCCAAGTAAAAGTAGTTCAATCAATTCCAGATGTCTCCGTCGCGGTGCTCAATGGCAGGTAAGTTTCTGGATAATGAGGCGTTCGGCCACAAACTCAAGTCTCATTATGTTGTTGGCCGCTTTTGCACAGTGCTTTTTCAAAATGACTATCCTCTCGTTTTCGGTTATGCTGAAGAGAAGAGGGGGCTTGGTCCTTACCGAACCAAGAACTTGGAGTAGGAAAAATGACCGAGGATAAAAAGACTCAATCTGTTGACGAAAAAAACTGGCCCGGCTTATCGGAGCTTGATCGTGCACTCGCGGAGGACAGCTTGACCGCTTATACTTGGAAAAAGACTTGGCGTGATCCTTGGGGACGTTTTGGATTGATCGTATTCTTCATAGCTTTCCTAGCTTTCGCAATATTTGTCGCAATTTACGATGGTCTCATCCAAATCTAAATCACTTCCATTCCTTAACATCATCGGCTGCTTCAGCGCTAGCTCCGCGAGCATTGCGGGTGCGTTTCTGTAGCGCATCTTGAACCGTCCCAACCCGTTTTTTGCCTCGCGATTGAGCGCCGGATACTTCGTCCCGAATACCATCAACATCAGGCGGCGCAGACACTGACCCGCTTCCTGATCCTCCGAGTGGAACACTACCTCTTACGGCATCGGCGCTGCCCACACTTGGTTTTTGCACCGGCGCAAACTCGGGAAGTGTCAGCTTATCTTCAATATCATCATGCAACCGATCCGCATATCCTGCCACAAACCGCGTTTGCAGCTCCTGTCCTTCTGCACTGAGCTGGAAGTTCACATCATCAAACCGCGCATTGCCATAAAAATCTCGGTTGGAGTCCATTTCAGCCATACCCCATTCACGGTACGTCTGGCTGAGGTTCAAAGATCCGGCAGCACTATTGGTTTCATACCATGTCGCTTGGTTTTCGAGGCGGCTGGCAAGCTCCTCTGCACGTCTCGCTTCGACGGTATAGCTTTGCGCTTCAGAAAGTGAGCTGGTCAGGCCCGACGCGCTGTTGGAGATGGCGGAACTGCTGCTGGAACTGACACTGCGGACAAAACCATCGCGGGTATTGGACCAGTTACGGCTATCAGAAATCTGGTTCAGGCTTCCCATGATCCGGTTGCGGTCTTCCGAAGCAATTCCGATATCACTATCGGTCCAGCTGTGATTTCGTCCACCTTTGAGTCCGAGGTTCGCTCCTAGCGCTCCTTTCTCACCTTTTACGCCGAGACCACCTTCGCCGTTCAGGAACCATGATACTGTTATGTCATCGGCGGCGCGTCGCGACAGACCATATTGCTGCTGCAAGTTTCTCGACGCTGAATCCACCTCGCTGAACGCCTTGTTGACGCTGTTGCTTTCGTTGGTGCCGACTGCGGTTTCTGAAGAATTTCCCTGACTGTATGTATTTCTGAGCTCGTTAAACCGGGTGACGGCAGAACTGGTCGATTGCTGGGCAAGGTTTGAAAACGTTTCACTTTGTGATCGACTGCTGGACGCCAACGTGGAAAGCCTAGAAGTAAAATCCTGCCCCAATGTCGGTGTGAACGGATAGGCAGAATTGGGAACTTGGTCAAAACTGTTGTCGGGGAAACTGGTAGTCTGCGTTCCGCTTGCGCTAAACCCGCGTGTCTGCGCCGCGCCATAGGAAATGTTCGGCGCAATAGACCCTTGGGCAAATTGCTTCGAAAACACGCTCGAATTTTCAATATTACTGTTGCCAAGCGACACATTGCCAGTGCTGGCTTCTCGCGCCGCTTCTTCTGCTGCATTTTGCGATGGATTGAGATAAGAAGTGGCTTGACCCGAAATCGCAAGCGCGCCTCTGGCGATCCCGCCAGCGAGAAAGGGAATAGAGGCAACCAGATATCCTGCCAGCACGCCAATATCATTATTTACATCAACCATACCGGAGAAGTTTGCTAGACTTAGCCCAGTCCCGCCTGCGGCACCGCCAACGTCAGATGCACCTTTGAACATCAAGATCATGTGCAAAATAACAAACAATGGCCCCCATGCCGCGAGATAGAAGAAGCCGGTAATATAACCCCGCAGTGCCGTTGGTCCGGTTCTTGGCATCAGGAATAGCGGGAAAAGCACCGGAAACAGTGCGTAGAATACCACTGTCAGCACGATATTGAGGATGGGTACCCATTTCATCGCATTTTGGGCAATCGAACTATAAGTACGCTCAGTCTGGATGTCGGCGCGGGTCTGGGCAAAAACATCAACGCTTGATGTGCCGCTAGAGCCCGCCATTCCGTGCATCGCCTGTTTCATAGCGTTGATAGTCAGCACTTGCCGGAATATCTCGCTGGCGTTTTTGGAAACCCCGCTCAAATAACTATACGCAATGGGTAGATCAGCAAATAGCTTGGCTTTTGCTAGCGCAGCGGTTTGTTTGGGATAGAGCTGACGGCCAAAGATGGTCCCCATCTCATCGATCATCGCGGTCCATTGGCTATTCAGATCATTATAGGCCGCGCGGCAGGTTATGATATTGGCGCTGACACTATCATCGGGATTGCGGGTCAGGAACTTTTGCGCGCGCGCTACGCTTCCCGGCGCAATCACCGCCCAGATGTCATCGCTTGCCGACAGTTCCTTCATCGAATAGCGACCGAGAAGCAGATCATAGAAGACGCATTGACGGAAATGCTCGTCGAGATTGGCGGCAAATTCAGGATCGGAAATACGCAAACTGCGCGTCGAATCAAATAGCCGCGAGCCATAGATCATTCCATTTTTTGAATAATCCAGATCAGTTGGCAGCCCGAACACAGTCTCGGAGGAGCGCACCAGATAGTCGCCGACCTGACTGGTAAAGCTTGCCATCAGTGCCAGCCCCAAGGGAACGTTGGCAACTTCGGCTGGTGCCAGTGATGGATTGATCCTGTCGGTGACATGGACATCGAGACGCGGCACCATCAGGCACATGTAGATCAGCGTTGCGCCTAAAAACCAGTGAAGCCATGCGCGCCAGTCCTGATTGAACGCGACCACTATCACCGACAATGCAAGCCCCATCACCATGGCGACCTGGATCAGACTTTTATAGCCGCCTGCACCGGTCCACGCTGCAACGGCATTGAGGACATTGACGATATATTCGCCGCCGCCAATTGTGAATATCTCGACCATCTGCCTATGCCCAACTCAAGGTGTCAGCGAGCGGTTTTGAACCGCGCGCGACCAGTCGAGGGCTGCTGCCATGGATGGCGACATGGAAGCGGAGAGCATATTCTCGATCATCGCAGTCTTTTCAATGATCTGCATGATAGCGCTGACTTTGGCCTGACTGTTAGATTGTCTATCCGCCAAGGCGCGGCGCACTTCGCTCATCTGACCTTGCCACATCGCGAGTTTTGCTTCATCCGCCCCAATGAAGGTGGACATCGAACGACCCGCTTCGCCAACAATCCGTTCAAGCACCGCAAACAGCAGATCAACCGAGGCAATTTCAGCGAGAGTCTCGCGGTCATCGGTTGGCATGCCGCGACCGTAAGCCGCCTGAACGGTAAGGATTTTATAGAGCGGCACCGATGCAACCTGCAGCAATTCTTTTTCGGCATTGCCGATCGCCGTGTCGGCGCGAATAGCCTCGACCATGCTGGTGATCAGTGCAGCGACACGAGGGCGAATGGCCTTAGAGCTAGCAAGGCTCATATTGCGAAACGTTGGATCGAGGCATTGATCGGCTTCATCGCAATCAAACACCTTGATGGTCTGTCCCGATGTGCCGTCCAGCAATGCAGTTACTAATGTCGAGGAGGCATCGCCGGCGAACGGCACAAATTTTCCAGGAGATGCGTCTTTGGGCGGTACATATATAATAGTGCCAATGAGCGTCATCGCATATTCTGCGAGTTCGCGGTCAAAGCTGCCGCCAGGATTGAAGAAGGCGGATTTCTTGAGGATATGCCATGTGTAGTTGCGCGCGACGCCAGGATTTACATCGGCGTAATCACTGCCAGCACCGGCGTTTGTGGAATCGCGCTGGCCTTTGGTACCGCAACCATGTTTGGCGGCAGCATAATCTGTGAAAATGCCTTCCGAATTACCAATCGCCTCGCAGATTGCCTTGTCAGCTAGATCACCCTTTGGCCAGATACCGCCCACCAGTCCCTGCGCCATTTCGCAGCTATTAATATTGAGATTGTTCATGAGCTGCGCTTTTTGCGAAAACTCCTGCATGATCTTCGAGCATTCCGGGCAAACCGTGTCGATGGCGAGGCTGAAGGCAAAGCCGACCGCGTTGTTCGCCACGGCTTTGAGCATCGCGACAATTTCGCTGGCGTTGATGAATGAAAACGAACCTGCAAAAATATCAATACCGCCGCAGCCTGCTTTGGCAGAGGGTAGCTGCAAGTTTGCAATATTGGTCGTCTTCTGGGGAAAGCGCGTCCAGACATTACCGAGACTATAATAGCCCGCCGACTGGCCCTCGAATGCGGTAGGTCCGGTGACATTGGCAGCGCCGCCCATATCATCCATGAACCGGTCCATACTGTCTCCGACATTGGCAGAAAGGGGAGCGATGATTAGACTTGCGGCTGCAATCGTAGCGATTGCTTTTTTAATAATCATGTCCGGCTTCCTTTGATGTGAGCAAATAAATACGGTCCTGCAGTTCATCCGCTGAGATGATGCCGTAGCCAATCGGGATGGCCCGGCTTTGCGCGCTATCCCAAAGCACCAGGGCAGGGGTAATTTTAGGCTTCAATCCCATGCGCACGCGTTGCCCGGTCTCGACGGTGTAATTTTGGAAATGCTTCGATGGTCCGCCATCGGTTGAGATGGCGCGGACCGTCAGTTTCCAGCGACCCGATACTGATTTTACGATTGGCGACATGACCTCACAGGCTCCGCAGCTCTGAGCAAAAAAGTAAAACAGCCCGTAGCGTTTCCCCAGATTGGCCATGACGGTATCACGCGAAGCGCTTCGCGCATCTTGCCACTGTCTTTTGGCCAGCGTGGAAACCGGGCGCTCGAGCGTGTAATCCAGATCGGGTTGCTGCCAGATCGCGCGCTGCCAAACGTCCGAAAACAGCGACGCGCGGTCGAGCTGTTCGCGTTGGAAGCGTATATAAGCGATAACATTCTCGCGGGTTGGTTCGAGAATGGCTTTGGCTTTAAGCTCGCGCAATTCCTTCGTGACCGCATCGAGTTTCTCGCTTGCGCTTGTCTGTGGTTCTGGCGGCAGCGCTTCCATTTCAGGCGGCTTTGGTTTGGTGCAATAGAACCAGTAGCCTAGCCGGCGCTTCTCGCAGTAGAGTTCATCCGCGCTGGTTCGCGCGGTATTGGTTGGTGGGTCAATTGGATTGGATGTTGCGCCTTGCGCAAATGCCGGACTGATGGCGGCGTCAATAAGAAACACGATTGCAAGGACAAGCACGGCCAAGCCGCCGAGCGCTAAGGGCAGGGGAAACCTTCGGGCTAAGTTGTTCTTCATGGGCCTGATCTCTCGTAGAAGTTTTGAATTTTCTGCTGGATGTCATTGGCCGCTTCGAGTTCATCGGGCAGGCGGGCAGCTTCGGTAAATTCAGAGTAGATTTCGGAAAAATCCATTTTTGAAAGATCAAGCTGCGCGAATTCCTCAATCGAGAATCCATGACATTGTTCGTCTTTCGCGCGTGCCCAGGGCTTGGGAAGCTGCGCGCGGCCTTGCTCCTGCAAAATACGCGATAATTTCGAGGTGAAGCAGCAATATGCCTTCTTCTTGGTGATGCAGATGCCGAGGATCTTCTTCGAGCAATAGCTGCCGACATAGGCACACAGTCCATTTGCATCGCGTTGGTGAAGGAGGATCTCTTGCGTGTTGCAGCCCAGCGCAACCAGCAGACTGATACCGGGAATAAGCGGAAAGCCTTTCCCCTTGCAGCAGTTAAGTACGCCAAAGACTTTCGAGCCGCACGTTTCGCGCTCGCCTTTGAAAAGCGTCAATGTGTCCGGATCAAATTGTCCCCGCGCATCGTCCATCGCATGGAGGGCAACAGCGGCATCTTTGAACTCATCATTGGGCGTACGTTCGATTGTCTCGCATGATCCGTCGATGCAATAGACATCGCCGTCACAAATATACTGGTTGCCTGAGCCTTGCGTATCTGGAAGCGGGCAATCATAAACGCGCTCTATCGTTGAACAGGGATTATCTTCGCTCAGGCAATCTTGCCGCAGCAACTGGCAAGCCGGATCATTGTCGAGTTCCTCGCAATCATTGGCAGCGCGCCGCGCATTGCATTGATAGGCCCGCTCCCATGCCCAACAGGGTTTTGTCACCGGCACTCCGTCTATGATGCGGGTTTCCGGGTCGCTGTCGCTACAAGTTTCGGCTGTTTGCTCGCAATCTGCATCTTCGGCGAAAGTCCGGCATGCGGCATCATTTTTGTTTTCCTGAATAATGTTCTCAGATGATGTCGCGTAGGGCGTTTCTCCCGCGACAGGCGCGCTGCAGCTCATTTCAACATAGGGCTCGCCGGGTTCAACGCAGTATCTCGGGCCATATCCGTTGTCATGCCACTGCAAACATGGTCCTGGACGTAATCCGGTCCTACGGCATCCATTTGCGTTAAATATCTCGCAAGAAGGGACGCCGCCAAAACCATATGGGCTGATGTAGCTGCACAGATAATGATATTGGGTCCGCGCTTCGACGCTTACATCCAGATAGATGCTGCAGCTCTCGTTTGTTTCTTCCAGCGCCACCCCGCTATTGCAGGTTGCTGTATAACGGCCCGGCGATCCGGGAGAAGGTGGAAGCGGAACGCAGCGCCCCTCCGCTCCGCTAACTTCCATATCGCTGGTATAGGCAAGCGGGTCTTCGTTGATCGATTTAGACCGAGCAGTGACCGCTTTGATTTCATCTATCTCAAACTTAGCCCGCCGGGTATTGGAATCCTTAATCGCTTTCATGCCTTCGTGGCTGCGCGCTGCAGCCCGCGCATCGCCTTCAATACGTTCCGGATTATTGGCATAATCGGCCTCAGCTGGATTTGATGTGTAGCCGGGAATACGCGAAGCATCAGGCTGCGTGCTTGCATTTGCGCGCGCGCGTTTCTGCTGTTTGCCAGCAAAAGCTTTTCCTTCTTCTCTCGCCGCCTCACGGTCCTGCGCGGCCAGTAGTGATCCTGCGGAGAAACTGATGATCATGACGGCGAGTAGAATTGTGTTCAAAAACTTCATCGCTCAGCGCTCCTTCTTCAGGCGGGCAAGGTGCAGCGCAGCGAGACGCGATCCCGGACCAGCGCCGCCCGCAAATGTTTCCAGCGCATATTCTACGCTGACATTGCCGGTCATCCGGTCATGGGGTGGGACCGCACCTTTGCAGTCAAAGCCGTCGCACAGAGTAAAATCGGAGGAGACCATGACGAAACTGGGCGCAGCCTTGACATCGAAAGCGCGAAATAGCCTGGGATCAATACCGAGCGCGGATAATTGCTCGCCGTTTGATGCCATGGCGGTGAGCATTTTTGTCAGCTGTTTGGCGCTGCCTCCGGGGAAACCGCGCAGCACCGTGACCCCGCCTGCCGCTGATGTGTCGTGAACGAGTTTTTTCAAAGACTGGGGCGGCATCGACAGACTTGCAAAGGCAATGAAACGCGGTGCGTCGCCGAGATTGGCCTGGGCCATTTTTGCATGGTCCGAAATCATCCGCTCGAAATCAAAGACTTCGTCTTTTTTGTTGTCGTTGTTTCTGTGTTTCCGCTGGACAGTCTTCGTATATCGCTCGCCATTAGCCCTTGCCTGGTCTTGGGTCTGACGGGCTTCATCTCGCAAATCTCCGCTGCGCATGCGGACATTTTCAGCCAGCGCTTCTGCCTCGGCGGAATAGGATTTGGCCGAAGCACGAATGGACTCAATATCGAGGGCTTCCGAGTTTTGATTTTGCGCGGCGGCGAAACCCGCCGTGCAAGTGGCCCCGAACAAAAGGAAAAAGGAAATTGTGTTTCTCATAGCGCGCAGCAATTCCGTTTGCGCCAGACGAGATAGCCCATGTCCTCGCCAATGGCGGGAATGACCTGTCCGGCAGATTGAAAGGTGGTGGAGGCTCCGATGGGCGGGCAGGCATAGCGGCCCTTGGTCGCAGGATTGGGATTGGTTGCCTGCAGGCGGTATTGCTGCTTGCGCATGATCGGCATCAGATATTTGCCGCACAGACCCTTTTTGCCCATGGTTCCCCAGGACACCAGTTGGCGGTGTAATTTGAAAGCAAAGCGCGACAGTACGAGCCGCGAGGCCTGGACATGGCCAATGCTGGCCGAGACATTGCCGTTCATTGGATACATGGATCCCTGACAGCCAGCGCACCAGAAGAGTTCATCGCGCGGCAGATTGACCGTGGCAGAAACACAATCGGCAGCGCAGGCAGCCAGTGCGAGCGGATTGGCAAACAGCACTGCTTCGGGATTAATAATCGCGGTGAGTTCACTGTCTTGCCAGAGCGGATCAATCTCGGAAATATAGAGAATGTCGACAGAGCCAGCTTCGAGACAGAGAAAATCGGCAACAATCTCCATCCAGTAGATCAGCGGATAGGCATACCAGTGGACATGCCAGCTTGAATAATATTGGCTGGCCCCACCAATTGCCGATGGCCCGGAGATGGATCGATAGCCAATGTCAAATCCGGGATCGATCTTGAGCCCGCCGAGATTGACAAAGCACCAGGGCTTCATGCTGACATCGGCAAGCCGGACCGGCTCCCAGAACCCCATGGCAATGCCCGGGCGCAAACCGCAAAGACAGACGGGCAGGGTTGGGTTTTTAGGATCAGGTCTGCTTGATGGCCAGATATCCAGGCCGCCAATGGACAGCGGAAAAAGACACGACCAGCAGATATCGGTGATCGGATTGACAAATTTACCGGTGCAGCGGCCAGGGCCGGCATCAGCGCGCGCCGGGGCTGAGGCGAGCAGGCTGACTGCCAGCAGACATAATAGCAAAGCGGATTTTGTTCCGAACAGTTTTGAAAAGCCCTTTATCATTGGGTTGGCCTCCGCTTTTCGGACAGCGTAAATTCGCGGATCCGCAGCATCCGGCCCTGTTGATCGACCATCGCCGGCAGTGCTTTAATATCGAAATGCGCGGTCAGCTTGCCGCCCTGATCAAAATAGAAACGTCTTTGGCGCGCTTTCATAAGTTTTAGCGGCGCGCCGTTTGTCAGAATGAGTTTTGTTGTCTTTGGTTTTTGCGCAAACGCCCATTCGAGCTGGGCCGGATCATCGCCGTCTAAAAAAACCAACGCCGCGCGCAATGGAACGGTATCGAGAGGATTGACCCTGGTTCCTTTGGCCCAGATCCTGCGCCCATCATGATCAAATATATCGGCCTGCAAAGTGATCGTCGGATCGAACATCTGCGTGGTGGCTTTTGTCGCCCTCACCAATCCTGCGACAGGCTTGGGCCTGTTCACCCTCGCGATGGTGCGGGATTTGAGTTTCTGGTTGAGCCCGTCAATGTCGCCATTCTTGTCCATGGCCTGAAGGCGCGACTGAATTTGCTTAAGCAGGTCCAACTCGATAATCGGGAAATGTGTACCCTGTTGGCCATAGTCGCGCGCCAAAGCTGATGACGACAGCAAGGCTGCAATGAGAAAAGGCAAAGATAGTCTGTTCACAATATTGCCCTCCCGGTACCAATAATCCGGGGCGCGCAAATGAACCCGATCTCGCCATAGCGGCTATCAAAGCCATGTTTATGGGTCGTCCCGACATAATAGCAGCCGTTCGGAATTATCCCTTCAGGGCCTTTGGTTAGCGCGGCCCCTTTGCGGGTTTTGGGTTTTGTTCGCGCCACAAACGTATTGTTGATGAGGACTTTTTTGCCGTCATGGCGAACCTGATCGCCGGGCATGCCCAGTATTCGTTTGCCAAAAATCTGCGGTTTCTCGCCGAAATGGTTGATGAGCAATTTCGAGCGTGGCGGCTCGAAAAATATCAAGGTACCGCGGGAAGGTATAAAATTCTTGTTCAGCCAAAATGCCCAGTTGGGCAGGCTGGGACTGGCATTGATCAAGAGCGCATGGTTGTCGCTGAATTTGGCAATCGGCGCATAGAGAAGCGGGATCGCTACCAGCAAGGCCAGAACAAGCGGGCGTTTGAGACGGGATTTGAGCACGTTCATTGCGGCTTTTCCTCGCTAGCGCTTTCCAGTTTTTGGGCAATTTTGGTTTTGAGCTGCAGCGTGGCATCCGGCGTATTTTTTGAAAGCACGGCTTCAGCAACCAAAATCACATGTCCACTACGGCCCAAATCATCCACCGCCGCTTCGGTTGCTTGGAGATACCGGGCAATTTCTTGCCGGGTGACTTCGGGATCAGCATCACCCTTTGCTTCTGCGTCAACGAAATCGCGCATGATCTCGGACATATGGACCTGAACAATTTGTTGTCCATTGGGCTGGGTCAGACGCAAGCTGACCCAGATGATCCACAAAACCAAAGCCGTTACCAGTAGGACCATGATAACGGATCGCCCGCTTGGTAGATGCTCTAATAGTGCTGATTTGGTCATCCCTCCCTCCCTTCGGGAAAATCATCGGTAATCCGGGCAATGAATCTCGGTATCCGAAGCGCCGCGATCAGAGCAGTAGACCCAAAGAACATGATTTTAAGATCGCTGGAAAACGCCAATCTGCGCACCCCGTCCGCTTCGAGGTAGCGGCTGCTCAAATTGTCCAGATGCGCGAACAGCCCGAGCAAATCCCAACCGGATAGCAGCAGGAAAAAGCACAGCGGCAGGCCGAGGGCCATCAGGACCGAGCTTATTGCGAATAGCGATGCTTCCAGCATAATGTAGCAAGAGGTTTGAAAACACTGTCGCACCGGAAACGGCGAACCTTTGCAGCGCAAGTCCTTGCTTGTCCCAAGGAAAAGATAAGAATCAAACAGCGTATCGGTTTTGTCAGGCATTTTAAGTACCCTTCCGATTGTCGGCGCCGACACCGGACACGCGGGCAATCGCCTGTGCCAGAGAAGCACCCGCTTCCTGCTCAGCTTCGATCGCAGCATAAACATCGGGCGAAGAAGAATAGATACAGGCGGAATAAGGATCAAGAACTAGCCTGCCGATCGCTTGCGTTTCCGGGCCTTTGATAAAGACCTCGCTATATTCCTCGCCCGAACGTTTCAAACTGCGGATCAGCGTTTCAGTGCGATCATCCATGTCGAGGCGGTCGTTCTTGCGGAAATCAGCAATGGTTTCCGGCTTTTGCTGGAGCACCAGCATCCAGTCGCTATTTTCGAGCGCTGCGGTTGCGCCGTCCGATTTATAATAATCATTGAGTGACTGCGTGGCGGTAGCCAGCGCGCCGCCATATTTGCGCGCAGTACGCGCATAGGTTTCAACAAACTCTCCCATCGAGCCGCCTTTGAGGAGCGACCAGGCTTCATCGATGAGAAGTAATTTCTTGGTGCTGCGCGGGCTCTGGGTCATCGCCTGGCTGGTCATGAACATGATAGCGCACAGAATGACCGATCTCAGCTCCTCGCGCGTTGCTAGATCAGACATCTCAAATACGGTAAAATCATCATCGAGCGCGATACTGGCCTGACCTTCAAAAAAGCCGCCATAGCTACCCCCGCTCATATAGGGTCCGATGGCAACGCCCAGATCATCGGCGACAGGATTGGAAATGCCCGCGAATGCTGCTGCCACGTCATTGATCGTGCCGCCGCTGCCAAGCGCTTCCCAAACTGTTGTAACCGCCTGATCGATCAGACCGCGTTCGGTATCGGTAAGCCGGTCGCTGTGCCGCGCCATTTGACCGACAATCGCTTTGATCATTGCGATGCAGTCGAGTTTATAATCATCGTCTTCGGCAGCGCGCACATCATCAATCATCGAGAAGGGATTGAGCGAGAAACCGGATTTGAGGGTAAATTCTACAAATCGCCCGCCCTGCAATTTAACCGAATGTTCAAACGAGCGCCCGTCATCGATAACAACAACTTTTGCGCCGGCGCCGCGCAGGCTTGCGCACATTTCCTGAAGCAGCACCGATTTACCCGAACCGGATTTGCCGCAGATCGCCACATTATGATTGCCCGCGTCATTCTCGAACGGCGACCAGTAGAATGGCTGCCCGCGCCTACCGACCAGCAGCAGATGCGGGAGCGGCCCGCCCAGAAATTCGCCCTGCAACGGGGCAATATGAGCCGCGCTAGTCGAAAGCATGGTTTTAAGCCGCTTTAGACGTTTAAGATCATGGGCAAGACCATCGGCCAGTGTCATGGGCATGGCGGCGATCAGACCTTGGAGCTGGAGAAAGCGCTCGTCGGCCAAATCCCAACCAGCGGCCTTATAGATCGCTTTGATCGAGCGTTCATGAGCATCGCCAAGGCCAAGCGGCGAATAGCTGGTGACGCCATAAAACAGTTGCACGAGGCGTTTGCCAGCCTGCAATTCTGCCTGGACATGGCTCCATTCGGACGATTGCTGGGCGAGCTTGGGCAGAAACCGCGCGCTCTTGGATTGGCTGAGGCTGGTTGTGCGCATGAATTTGAAACCGGCTTTTGCCGAGGCACCCTCGCGGTCGGGGTAGACCAGACAAAGCATGGTCGCAGCCGGGCAGGGGAAGCGCAATTTGTCGGTGAACATGTCGCCGATGAGCCGCGCGCATTCCCAAGGCGCCCATCGTTCAGGCATTTGCCTGACGCCAAAATGCCGGATGTCAAAGGCATCGGGATAGATTGCGCCAATTTCCGGCGTGCCATCAGCGCTTCGGCCAATTTCCCGGAACCTTTCGGTGCGCAGGATCATCCGGTCATCTTCAACTTCGAGCTCAATATCCCGGCGGATGGCTTGGCTGGCAATATCATCGAGCGGATTGTAAACGGTTCGGTCTTCTTGCGGCGCTGTGGTGGGGGAAGTCAGGTCATCAACGAGCGCGATGAGTTCCTGCGGTTCCATTTCACCCGCATCAATGCCAAGAGACGTCAGTACGCCGACAAGCCCGTCGCGGCACTGCGCAAGTTCATTGTCATCAATGTTTGCGGTGTCTGGAACGCCCAGCGAGATAACCAAATTATGGCAGCGGGCATGAAACGGCGCATGGGCAGATCCGCTTTCCCAGACCAGATCATAAAGCCTTTTTGATCTGTGGCGCGCCATTGCTTCATATACGCCGCCCTGTGCGTAGCGCTTGGCAAACCACGGGGCGACTACCTGGCCAATGCGCGGGCTGGCAAAATGTAAAATCTGCAAGCACGCGCCTTCGGGCATGCCTTCTGAAAAAAACTGCCCCAATATTTCACCGGTGCGTTCATCCGCGCCAATCAGTGGCGCGGCCGACAATATAAACCCCTTGGAACGCGCGTTGCGATACAGCCGCGGTCCGGTATCAAACACCCGGTACGGCAGCCAGTCTGAAAGCATGTCGAGCGCGATGCTCGGTCTTTGATGGTCAGCGGTTTGCTGATCACCAAACAGGCCCGATAACAGTTTTGCGCGCGCAGATGGAATGGAGAAGTTCATCGTCCCTTCTCCTCGCCAGGCCGTTTTTGGGCCCCGCGTATCTTGGCGGCTTCGATGGCTTCAATGCTCGGAAAACCATCTTTCGTGATTGCTCTCAAAACAGGGTGAGGGGTTCGACTTGCTGGGGGAGGGAGCCCATCGAACCCCTCGATTGCCGGCATGTTTGCCCCGGCAATTGCCTCTCGCACGGTCAAGGGGTACGAACCACGCGAGGGCAAATTGTATGAACTTTTGAGAAATGGATCAACGGCGCTTGTAATGTCCGGCTGCGTTTCGACGGTGCTATCGTCTGCGTTAAGAACGCCACTGATATTGTCTTTGGATGCTTGCTTGGCTTGATCTGAGATATCGCGTGCCATTTGCTTGGCGATATTAGTATCACCACTAGCCAATGTGGCAGCCCAGTCGGGAGATCTTGCGACGACGTGCACGCTGCGGGCTTCATGCAAATTGCCCGATGCATCGACAAATCCGGGAAAGACAATTTTCAGAACACGCTCGCCGGTCCGCGAGGTTTGCGCCGCCGATATCAGACTCCGCCTGCCATTTGGCTGAGGTTGATCGAGCATTGCGGCACTCGCCGCTGCATCAATTTGCGACGTTGGCGTGCAGCTACCGCCCGGCGCCTTGCAATCAAAACTGCCGCTAATATTGCTGCCCAGACTAGCACAGGATGACAGTGAGACGCATGAAAACGCAAACAAGCCCAATGGAAAGCGCGCGCGCGTCATTTTGCACCTTTTGCATTTGAGCCAAGGAACGCGCGGATTTCGGCAGCGCTGCGATACCCTTCGAGCACCGCGCCGTCACTTGCGCGCACCATGACCGGCGTCCCGGAAAAACCGTGGCTGCTTGCAAAGGCCTCATTGGCATCGAGACCCGATGTGTCGCATGATTTTTGTGGTTTTGGCGTTTCGCCGGAATAGGCTTGATGCAGCGCCTTTGCAGGATCACGCGAACAAATCACCGCTTCGGCCAGTCTCCGGCTCTTCTCGCCAAAAATCGAAATGGGCCGCTCTTCGACGCGCACGCGTGCTTTTTTGAGTTCAGCCGTCAGCCGCTTGCAATAGCTGCAATTGAAATCCGAAAAGACGATGAGTTTGGGGCCGGATTTGGCCCCCCAATGGATGGCTCCCAATGGCTTTAAGTCTGCGACGGGAACTTTGGATGCGCGTTCTTTAGCTGGCTGTTTTGAGGCCGTTGGTCCACTGTCATTTGCACGCGCGGAACCTGCGACCAGCAGCTGCGGATTAAGCTCCAGCAGTTTGGCCGCCGTCAGGTCGGCCCGGCTTTCCATGTCGTACAGACGGCCGACAAATAGGTAGCGCGCGCGTTCATCAATATAGAATAATGTCTTTTCGGATACGACTTCGCACAGGCCGCCAAAGCCCTTGCAGGTGAGGCTGGTAATGGGTGTTTTTGGCAGGCGCAGTGCGATTGCCGTTCTGACATCCTCGAGTACAGCAGCGGCATTGGCTGGAGCCGAGATGAAGCTGGCTGCAACAAGGCCCGAAACCATCCCGCCGCTTGCGACGGCAAGCGTAATGGCGGCGGCCCGAGACTTGAAACTCCGTATCTCGGTTTTGAAATTGGAAAAGATCACTTTTTTTCACTCCTTACATGGACGCCGTCGAGAAAGACGATCTCGACATCGATGCCGGTCGGCATCTCGACGACAGGTTGATATTGTTCGGCTCGTTCGATGAGATATTTGGAAACTGTATCGGCGGCATCGCCAGCGCCCTGACCAAGGCCGCCGGTCAATATGTCCGCGCCCGAAAGGCTATCGCGTTTCCCGTCCGCGCCAATCTGACCGGAAAATATGCCGTTGGCATTGGCGGAAAAGCCGCGCCCAAACCCGCCGACAATCCCGGCAAGCAGGGCTTGACTGACAAGATTGCCTTCGCGGCTGACAACGCGGCCGCGCACGCCGGATTTACCGGCAAAGCTGATAAAGCCTTTAACCTCGCTGACGGCGACCCGCCCGCCGGGCTGATCGCAGGTCATACGCGCAAGCTTCACATAAACTTTTTCAGCCGAGAGATCGCCGCGAGCCGCGCCGTTGACGATGCATCCAGTGATATTTGTCGTAAGCAATTTGCCGTTTTTGACCACCGAACGGGCAGGGCCGGTAATCCTGAGTACCACCGGCAAGGGGTCGCTCTGACTGGCAACCCCGACCGAGGCATCAACGCCAACAATAACTTTTGCCGGTGCATAGCTATTGGGTGGTAGATATTCCGGGCTGTCTTCAACCAGCAGCGGTGATGTTTCAGATGTGCGCTTCTTGGAAGATTTTGATCCCTGCTCGGTGCTTCCGAAATTGAGTATTTTGACTGCGCCGGATGGAGAACCACCAGGCGTGATTTCTGTACCATCGGGTGATCCAAGCGATGACGACTGGCGGTTAAAATCGCTTGCCTGCGGCCCATAGGTCGGCGGTGTCGCCAGCGGCGGTGTTGCGGCTTTCTCTTCCAGCTGCGTCTTTAGACCCGCGTTTTCCGCAGAGATCGCATCGATAGCCGCTTGCCCGTTGGTGCGCATTTCGCTGTTCTCAAGCCGAAGAGCTTCAATCTTATCTTCTATCTCGCGTGTAGGGAGCTGCGCTTCCTTGAGAGCCTTTTGATCCTGGGTAAGTTTATTAAGCCGGTTTTCATAAGCCGCGACAAACTCGCGCTGGGAAAGATTGCGGTTGACCAGACTGCCAGCATCAATGGTCACTATGCCGCTTTCTTGCGTACCTTTTTCATCGCCATCACCTGCAAACAGAAACCAACCGCCTGCGATCAGCGCGAGACTGCCAATACCGGCGAGCAGCATATTTTGCCGGCGCGCGATCTTCTTGTTGAGGCCGACGCGCGCATGTCCGGGTTCTGCCTCTATGTCCGGAATTTGGGTTGCCGTTTTGACGTCGCTCATTGGTCTGCCCCCCGGGTCGCGGTGACAACAAAGGCCGATGTGCTTGTTCCGGCTTTCAGTGTGTTTTGGGCAAAGGAAATTGCGCGCGCGGATTTTGGTGCGAGCTCTTCTTCATTGAGCTCGACTGCTATTTTTCCGCGATTGGTGAGAATGAACTGCTGCGCGTTGTAATTAGCTCCGCGATATTCCGCGATGAGCTGGACTTCGATGGATCCGGTTCGAACCGGGCGCGTCATCCGCTGGCGCACGCTATAACCGGGAGGCGCTTTCCCCTCCGCCACCGCTTTGACCAAAGCGATGATGGTCTGCTCTTCGCTTCTTTCGTTTTCCCAAGTCTCCGCCTCCGGTTTTGCAAGGGCGGGATTGGTTATAAAAAGCTGATGCGCTTCAACAGGGGCCGTGTGGCAGGCAAATTTATAGACAAAACCCTGTTTGCTGGTGGCGAAGAAACTAACGCTGTCGCTGGCGAAGCTGGGCGGTACGGAAATATAGATATCGCCGCGCACCGGTTCATGGGTCACCCCGAAATCATTATAGGGATAGCCCGAAGCGATTTTTGAAACGCTGGAAAATTCGTCACCAACCAGCGCTATGCGCGTGAGTTCATCGCGCGATAATGTGCAGTCAATCTTTGCATTGTCCGCCGCCTCGATAAACTGGTCCGCCAAAGCGGGTGATGCGCTGACCGAAAGTGCGGTAATAAGTAATGCCAAGCCAAGAGTTTTGAACCCTGTATCGGGAAGCCGCGTAACGCCCCAGCTGATGCTCGCCATGCCGCCGCCCACAAGACAGGCGGGCAGGGATGTTAATATGCTGCTCATAACGAGGCATCCTTTTCGATTGATTTTTGCTGAATTTGTTGATCGCGCTCGGTTGGGACCTGCGCAAAACCGGTCAGCGCAAGCCGAAGGCCTGAGTAGGTCCAGCTAAAGATAAATTTGCGCTCCTCGCTGGCGATTACCTGCGCGCCGACAAACGTCTTGAGCGTTCCGGTCACTTCAGACTTGAGTTCTTTCGGATCGATGACGAGCGAACGGATGACAAACGCCTGGGCAATATCGGAGCCGCGTTGTTCGGAAACGATTTGGACCAATTCTGATTTGAGGCGGCCATGGGCACTGGGATCGGCTAGCTTGAGAATCTGTTCCATCCAGTAATCAAGCCCTTCAGGGCTACGGTTGAGCAGCATGAGAGCGGTATCTCGGGTGACGAGCTCCAAATATTCATGGGACACGCCTGCGCTCGATAAAGTCAGCGATTGTCCGGTCACAGGTACCAGCACGATTTCACGTGACTGCATTGATCCAGCTGCAATGGCGGCCAGACTGGTGACCGCTAGCCCTGCGGCTGCGAGCGCAAGCCAGTTGCGTTGCCGGAGCAGACGCTGCGCCGATTGATGTGCTATTTGTGCTTCCATCTTCTCCTCCTTCAACCGGCCAGAAGTCGGCAATAGGAGGGCGGCGTCGCTTTCAATCCCAGAAATGATCCGGGCAGATACCAGTAGACAGCATGAAGGAGCTGCGCGTTCGCACCGCCAGATTTTGCTTTTCGAAGGGCAAACCAGGCGACAAATGCTAGTGCGATTCCTACAAAAATATGCTGCGCTAATATGCCCCAGGCGAACGGGATGATCAGGCCAAGAAACTCGTCGATCGTCCAAAATCCGATGAGTTCGGGATCATCAAGCCGCCGGGGCAAAAGATATCTGTCAGCCATTTGTGCCGCCCTCCTTGCCGGTCGCAGTCGTTAAATGACTGCCGTGACAACAGAGGTGACGATGGGAACGCCGGTCCCGACGCCGATACCGACGCCTACGGGTACCGCGATTTGCCCCAATGAAAAGCGTCCGGATGCAAGACCAATAAGCCCCGCAGCCAGACTGAGAACGGTAATGATCTTGCCACCAGAACCTTCTAGAAAGTCAGTAAATTTTGCTAGCGCAGGATCAAAGGTATTGTCCGCGCCTGCATAGGCAGCCGTTGCACAGAGAAGCGCTATAGCTGCTGGAATGAGATAATCGGATGCGCGCCGGTGTGTTTGAGAAATATTGGTCATGGAAAATCACTTTCGCTTGAGAAACATGAAACAGCATGTGTTCGCTGTATGTTCTAAGTGCGCGATTGACCCGCCTGTAGGAAAACAGGAAATGGGAAAATAGGTGCCTTCCAAGCAAAAAGCGACATTCTGGATGGCAAATGGGCATAGCCGAACAGCGATTGCGCTAATCTGCCCGGAACTGTTCAGGCCAGCACAGCTGCTGCGCTAGTTTGAACAGAAGATGTTTTCAGCTGAACAGGAAATACGAATCGAGTGATTCGAAACTTCCTATTTGTTCTTTTTATGTTCTTTTCATTTTCCTACAGGTGCGCCTTCAAGATATCAGGTGATTCGTTCTCTTAAAGACAGGATGAATGACATGACTGAACTGAATAGAATTTCCGAAGCGCATATCAAAGCCGGCGTATCTATGCTGCTTAATCAGGCGGCCTCAACATCAGGCCGTTCTCAAGTGCGCATTGCGCGCGAGGCTGAAATTGACCGGGGCACGATGCGGCGTATCTTGGCCGGCAAACGCGAAGCTACGGTAAGCGAAGCGTTGCGTATATTATATGGCACGGGCGCATCGCCGCATGCCCATTTGCTTCTTTATCTAGCTTCAGATCAGGACAAGGCATCACGCTGGATGCAAACGGATCTAGCCTTGTTTTTTGAAGAACTGGTTCGCCATTTGCCAGATGTCCTAGAAACCCAGCTTGGTGATCACCTCCACGGTGTCAAACCGCATTGGGCGAAGGGGACTGCTCAACGCGTCGCGCGACTGCTCGCTGAGCACATGGACGACCTCGCCCGGAAGGATACGCTTCTGGGCGATGGCTTCGATCGCGCACATGGAGGCGGATATGCTTGATATTGAGCCAAATAAACTGCCAGATCCGCCTGCGGCACGTTTGCTCCGTCTGAAAGAAGTCCAGCACCGTGTCGGACTAGGACGATCAACCATCTATCGCTGGATGGACGATGGGAAATTTCCTAGGCCTCATTCAATAGGCGGTTACAGCGTCAGGTGGCTAGAAAGCGATATTAACGGATGGATCACCTCAAAGACATCGCTCGACGCTACAAGCTAGAACTTTCGGAATTCCACAAATTTTTTTCCGTCGGATACTAAACGCGTTGTGTCGCTCACAAATAAACTGGATGGAGCAAACAGCGTGAACGATACAGTTGCTATAACATGTTTTGAGCACGCTGCCATTCATAGCAGTGACGCGTGCTGTCAAACTGATGGAACAGGCCTTCAATCGCTCCCGCTTTGACCAGCGCCTTGCGGTACAGCCATAGCGTCTTGGCATTGGGCACCGCGTCCTCAAGGCCAAGGCCAACAAACCGTATGAAGGAGAGCCGGTCCCGCAGCTGATATTCCATCGCATCGTCCGACAAATTGTAGAGCGCCTGCAACACCAAGGCCTTGAAGATCAGCACTTCATCCCAAGGCTTGCGGCCCGCCGCATTCTTGCGATCATCCGCCATTTTGCGCAGACCGCTTTTCACCAGGGCCGCCTTCAGATTCACGCGGAACAGCTCAAACGGCACCGCTACCAATATCGCCACCAAAGGATCAGACTTTGCGTCCAGACCTTAATGCCGCTGCTGCAAATCAAAAAATCCCGGCTGGCCCATGATCCAAGTTCCCTCGCTGCATCAGCATCCTTGAACCGGATTTCAATCCCCAAGGGAAGGGCCCATTTCTCGACGTGGCCATCAAATGTCGAACCACCGTCTGCACGCACGGCTAAAACTGGTCCGGTCGGTATAGCCCAATGCTTCCGATATGGCCTCTTTCGACATTTTATCTTGCCCCAACATTTTTGTTGCTCGTTCTTTCAGATGATCATCCAACATCGTTCGAAATGAAGTTTGATTTGCCGTGAGCTTCCTGACGAGAGAGCGCCGCGAGAGACCGAGTTCATCTGCGACAAATTGTGCGCTGGGTCTTATGTGGTTTTGACTAGAGAGCAGACGTCTTACATCCTCAACAATCCAGTTGTGATGTGACAATTGCTCGGTTTCGGATTGCAGTTGTTCGACAGTGTTCTTGAAAAGCAAAGGGTCATGAAAGGGCAGTACCAAGGAGCAAGTTTCGTTTGTGAAGGTCATGGTGAATTGGGTGCCGCCAAATTGAGTTGGGACACCGAACGCATCTTCCAATGACTGTTTGTGCTGAAACGTTCGATTTGGCATTTCGAAAGTAACACCACTCAGCCTATCGTCGGTGATTTGATTAAGGATTGCGGTGGTGCTCAGCATAATGAACTCGGCTAGTGCCTGCCAGACTGAATCTTCCATTGAAACGGAGGGCTGAATTTTTAACGCGGTGGTTTTGGACCATACGTTTTTATTTATAACCGCGAACGGTGCCCTTACTCGGCCAAAACGCGCAAAGACATTAAGCGCATCCCCCAATGTCCTAGCACTACGCGCCGCAACATCGATGGTTCCATGCATTTGACTTCGCCATGCAAATGATGCTTCAATCGGCCATTCTGGACCCACCTGCTTATTGAGAGCTTCAATCAACGCAAATAACGACTGAATGTCGGTTTGGGCAATGCCGGAATTTGTTTCTAGTTTTGCCAGATCCAGCGAAATAGCATCATCGTCTAGCACGTCCCTATATTGCCGAATCAACGCATTGACGTAAGTTGCTGGGATACGAAGATGGGCACCTGCTGACATGGTTGGCGCAAAATGCCACGAATTTGGCGCAATGGGAACTATATTCGTCTGCGACGCTCTTCTATTTGCAAAACTCAATTGGGGAAAAAGGGACGAGCCATGAATATGTTTATAGCCACTGCGAAAGATGGGTCTGAAATTCGATACAAGGATGGAAAACGTTTCCTTTATCTTTGGTCCATGTTTTTCCCCCTTGTTCCGGCGATAGCTGCGGCTCTCTATTTTACCCAGATCGGAGTGTGGTCCACTTTTATCCCGCTGATATACCTATATGTTTTTGTTCCGATAGTGGATGCGATCATTGGTGAAGATGGTCACAATCCGCCGGACGAAGTCATCTCGGCGATGGCAGCTGATCGTTTTTATAGTTGGATGGTTAGAGCTACCGTTCCATTTTTGTGGCTCAGCTTTATCGCAACCGCTATGCTGGTTGGCACACAGGAGCTCCCTTGGTGGTCCATAATAGCTTTGGTTGTCGGCGTCGGTTCGGTAAGCGGTAATTCGATCACTATTGGTCATGAGCTTGGACATAAAAGCAACAAACTCGATCAAAAGCTCGCCATGTGGGCCAACGCAGTTATCGGTTATGCCCATTTTCGCGTGGAACATAATCATGGGCATCATATGCTGGTGTCAACTCCTGAAGATCCTGCCAGTTCACGTATGGGTGAATCGATTTATCGCTTCGTCCTGCGCGAAATTCCTGGTGCCTTGAAAAATGGTTGGTCAACGGAAGCAACGCGCCTCAATAAAAAAGGAAAGTCGTCTTTTTCACTGGACAATGAGATCTTGCAGGGCTGGATGATCACTCTAGCGGCAACGGTGATCCTAACCGCACATCTGGGTTGGATGATTGCTCCATTCATTCTTGTCCACCATATATTTGGATGGTACGGGCTAACTCAAGCCAACTATGTAGAGCATTATGGTTTACTGCGCCAGAAACACGAAAATGGTCGCTATGAAACATGTCAGCCACATCATTCCTGGAATACCAATCATATCTTTTCCAATTTAATGACCTTTCATTTACAACGGCATTCTGACCATCATGCTAATCCGATGCGCCCTTATCAAACGTTGCGAGATTTTGCCGATTTGCCTCGTTTGCCGAGTGGCTATCCCGGAATGTTTTTACTGGCAGCGATCCCGCCTCTATTCTTCAGAGTGATGGACCCCAAAGTAATGGAATGGGCCGACGGCGACCTCAGTAAAGTCAATATCTTGTCAGACAAGAAAAATCGATTGGAACAACAATGGA
Organism: Sphingorhabdus sp. SMR4y; assembly: GCF_002218195.1. Taxonomy (GTDB): domain Bacteria; phylum Pseudomonadota; class Alphaproteobacteria; order Sphingomonadales; family Sphingomonadaceae; genus Parasphingorhabdus. The sequence continues at coordinate 431,360 of NZ_CP022336.1, forward strand.
ATAAGGTAACAGAGGCGCCAACGCCAACCTGATTGTGGGCCACCTCGAACAATACCGATTTCCGGCTGATATAGCGATTTGATATCCTCACTGGGCCAGAAGTCGGATCATTTTGGGTTTCCCCCAGCCTGTTTTGGGTTGATGCAGCCTGTCTTTCTGGCCTTTGGCCTCAGGTAGCGACGATTGCCGCCCGTTCGAGCACGACCAGACGGCGCATGTTGTAAGCCAGATTTTGCATCCCGATCTTCGTAGTCGCCCGCAGGATGCCGATGGTGCGCACGAACTTGCCGCCCATGCTGTGCTGGCATCCGAACACATGTTCGACCCGCACACGCACTTTTGAGCGGGTCTTGTTGGCGGCTTCTTGGGCGCTGGTGAGCGGTTTGCCCCGTGATCCGCGCCGATGGATGTGGCTGGTCAGGCCGCGCTCGGCGAGCACCGCTTCACTAGCCTCGCTGCGGTAAGCGCTATCGGCCCAGACCCCGCTGGCAGTGTTTGCACGATCAAGCACATCATCCAGCTTCTGACTGTCATGCACCGAGGCGCTGCTGACGGCGTAGCGCCGCACCAGCTTGTGGCGGCGATCAACGTTGATGTGGTTCTTGTATCCAAAATGCGACTTGCCATGCTTCCTGGTCCTGCGCGCATCCTTGTCCTTCTGGCGGTTCTTGGCGGGGTGCGCCTCCCATCCCGCCGGGGTCCCGCCCGCTTTGATCTTCGCATTATCGTCACGCGAGCCCCGCTGATGCGGGGCAGGCACGATGGCGGCATCAATAATCTGACCGCCCATAGCCAGATAGCCTTGGTCCTTGAGATAGTTGTCAAACAAGTGAAACAGCTTGTCCACCGCCTTCGCTTGGGTCAGCGCCTCGCGGTAAAGCCATAATGTCTTGGCATCGGGCACCGCATCCTCCAGGCCGAGCCCGGCAAAACGCATGAATGAAAGCCGGTCGCGAAGCTGATATTCCATCGCATCATCCGACAGATTATAGAGCGCCTGAAGCACCAATATCTTGAAAATCAGAACCTCCTCCCAGGGTTTGCGCCCTGCGGCACTTTTGCGGTCCCCATCCGCCTTGCGCAAACCGCCTTTGACAAGCGCACGCTGAAGCTTCCCCCGGAACAACTCAAAGGGTACTGCCGCTGCTATCGCCACCAACGGATCACCCGCCGCGTCCAGACCTTCATAACGGCGGCTCAAATCAAAAAATCCTGGCTGACCCATGGTGTGAAATCCTTCCTCAGTTCAAATCTACTGAATCAGAAAATCGGCGCACACGAAAGGGTAATTTTCGAGGTGGCCTCAAGTTTGTGACCGCTGTGATGGTCCCGTTTTGCTAGCGCAGCTATTCCAAAACTTTTCCAATGGTCTTGCCCATCGCTTCTCTCTCAACTTCCATCCGGTCAATGAACCGTCGTAGCCGGAGCACCGTTTCTGGCAGCAGGCGATATTCGAACAAAGTCAGATGCCGGAGCAATGTATTGCGTATCGCGCCGCCGCCCTCCTGAATTGGATCGCCCATCTCACGGAAATATTCAAGACCGTAGCGCAGGATGATGGTCACGTTGATAGCGAGGTCGGCCAATCGGTCCTTGGGCCAGTCGAGCAGGCCGGCCGCGACAAATCCTGCTAGATAGGTTTGAAACTGCCGATGGGTCCGCTCGGTCCAGCCGCGCACGCCCTGCTGCACGATCTCATCATGCTCGCCGTAATCCGCTTGGTCGCGGTAAAGAAAACGATATTCGTGAAGCTCGTCAATAATAGCCTGTAACAGGGCGGTATATTCATCAACGATATCCGCTTCGCCGGTCGGCGCGCGCGACAGGCGCTTTTCGATATCCTGCGCGAACTTCTCGCTGATAGCGCGGAGGATCGCACGCTTGGCTTTGAAATGATACCAGAGATTGCCCTCCGAAATGCCGAGATGATACGCGAGCGTCGCACTGGAAACATTGCCATAACCGTTTCGGTTGTATAGCCGCCTCGCCTCCATCACGATCCGGTCGCGGGTTTTCAATTCAGTAATTCTCCAGCTTGACCATCATCTTCTTGTATCCGTGCACAAAACAGGCCGGGACGCGCTCTGGCTCTTCAAGCACATCCACCCGTAGTCGCCGCTTAGCCATTTCCTCCAGCAACACGTGCAGTTGCAACTCAGCAACCCGCGCGCCAACGCAGCGGTGGATACCATAGCCAAAGGACAAGTGTCGCCGCGCGTTTTCGCGATCAACGCGGATGCTGTCGGGATCGTCAAACACGCTCTCATCGCGATTGGCAGAGATATACCAGAGCACAACTTTGTCGCCCTTTTTCATCTGCACGCCTTCGAACTCGGTGTCTTCCATCACCGTCCGGCGCATATGGGAGAGCGGTGTCTGCCAGCGGATCAGCTCACTCACCGCATTGGGGATAAGAGACGGATCAACTTCCAGCTTGGCACGTTCTTCCGGGAACTGGCTTAGACCATAAGCATAGGCGCTCATCGAATTGCGCGTAGTGTCATTGCCGCCAACGATCAGCAGAATGAGATTACCGATAAACTCTTCCTGGCTCATCTCGCTCATCGCGTCCGATTGCATCATTACCGAGATCAGGTCTTTGCCCGGTTCACCGGCTGCCTTGCGTTGCCAGAGTTCGGCGAAGGCACCTGCCATTTCCATCGCAATCTTATTGCGCCGCGCAATCCCGCCCTCCTGATGGACCAGCTCGACATCGCCCAGCATGTTTGACCAATAGGTCAGTTTGTCGCGTTCTTCCCAAGGAAAATCAAACAGCTTCGCAAGCATGCCGGTGGTCAGTTCGATAGATAGCTTCTCAACCCAGTCAAACGGTTCTCCAATGGGAAGAGAATCCAGAACTTCTGCTGTGCGTTGGCGCACTTCGTCCTGCATTGTCTTGACCTCGCTGGGGCCAAAGGCTGGAGCAATTGTCCGGCGCTGGGCTGTATGCTGTGGCGGGTCCATAGCTATAAATTGCGGCTGGCGAAACTCGTCCGGCAGAAGGCGATCCGGATAAAATGCTATCGAAATACCGCCATATTCAAACGAAGAAGAGAAAATTTTCGGCAGCGCCTCGATGTGGACAATAGGCTTGTAGGTGGAGACCGACCAATAGGGACCGAATTTTGAATCTGGGACATATTGGATAGGTGCATTTGCGCGCAGTTTGCGGAACGGCTCCTGCCAGCGGTCCTCTGTGTAAAGTTCAGCCAGCGAAACGTCGATTGGATCAAATACAGTTTTTTCAGGTGCCAGTGTTGTTGCCATTTACTTTCTCCTCCTCAATCGCTGCTGCGACTCTCCATGTTTAGGGTTATGACCCTATTTTTTTAGTTTGGCAATCTAGCTCTGCGGCTTTGATCCTAATTTTGGGGCGCGATTACTGCGACGGCTGTGCGCTTCAATACTTATTCGGCTCCATATTCTGCTTCCTAGTGACTGTTACCCAGTACGAGAAGTTATTCGGCCGTCCGCGTTCAACCAGGATAGTTTGGTAGGCAAACGCCCACAAATGCGTGGTGATTTCAACTGATCGTCATAACAATCTAATCTTTTGAAAGAAGATGGGGCGTTGAAGATGAAACAGAGTCAGCGGATATATTTACCGACTTTCAGAAGTACGAGATATGGGATCGTTGGCAGCGCGGGGAGTCGATAAGCTCGAGTGGTCGCGGGGTTGACCGGTTTCCTCATCGATTTGTCCCTTTTTGTCGCGCACTGACGGCATTCATCCACCAAAGTAGAAGCGATCCAGATTAGGTCTTACGCTTGCTGAGCGCGAAGCGATTTCCGGTTCAATTCGCCCATCTTCATCCCAAAACTATGATCAAGGCTTTCCGATGTTCATCAAGCTCTGTATAAATTGATCCATGTAAATCGCTAGATCCCGGTTGGGGACTTTGGCAAACTGCATTAGTGCGAGAGTATGTCCGCCGCCTATGAACAATCTGGCCGCTGCTTTCACATTGAGATTTTCGCTCAGTATACCTTCACGTTTGCCACGCGAAAAAACCGGTCGAGCAATCGAGTGTAGCTTGTCCAACAAAGTAAGATATCGGGGCCATACGCCAGCGCGAACACCGGTGCTCCAGTCTAGCCAAACTTTAATGATATCAGATTTCGTGGTCGCGTCGTTGGCAAATCGGGTTGCTAGCGTCGTAAGCGCTTCTTCCACGGATTTTTTCCCACCAAGCGAATCAGTGACGAGTTTGATCAGGTAGTTTTCTACTTCGTCGAGCACCGCTGACTCCAGATCCTCCCGTGATCTAAAATAGGAGTGCACGGTTGGTATCGCAACTCCGGCCAGCTTCGCGACGTGAGAATGAGTGGCACGAGCGACACCGTTCTCCGCAAAGGCTTGGAGCGCGCAGAGTGTCAATTGTTTGCGCCTCTCGTCCGGCTTCAGGCGCCTTTTCCCCAATTCGTGTTTGTATTTCAATATACTAGGCTCCTGATTGATGGCCGGCATCACCGCTTAAATCCGAGCGCGCTTGTGTGCCGGTCATCAAAAAAAATCGCAACAGATTTTCCTTGTTGACATTATACTCACTTATAACTGATACTATACTCAATAAAAATCATATATCATCAGAGAGGATGGCCAGCATGACACGAACCGGCACTGAAGCTGCGTATGCGATACCACTTGATAAAATCGACGTAAGCTCACCAGCGCTTTTCAAGGACGATTCGGCTGGCACCTATTTTGAACGTCTGCGCAAAGAAGACCCTGTCCACTATTGCGCTGAGAGTGCTTACGGGCCCTATTGGTCGATCACCAAATATAAAGACATCATGCATGTTGATACCCATCATGACATCTTTTCGTCGGCGGCAGGCTTCGGCGGCATCATCATCGATGACAATATTCAAAAAGGTGGTGGTGAAGAGGGGCTTGACCTTCCTAATTTCATTGCGATGGACCGACCGCGCCATGACGAACAGCGAAAAGCCGTCAGCCCCATCGTAGCTCCCGGTAACCTTGCTCTTCTGGAAAGCACCATTCGCGAGCGTGTCGGGGCCGTATTGGATAGCCTGCCAATAGATGAAGAATTTGACTGGGTTGATCGGGTCTCGATCGAAATTACCACCCAGATGCTGGCCACTCTCTTTGATTTTCCGTTTGAAGATCGTCGTAAGCTGACTCGCTGGTCGGATGTGACCACAGCTGCACCTGGCGGGGGCGTCGTTGATTCATGGGCGCAGCGCAAAGATGAATTAATGGAATGTGCGCAATGTTTTCAGACGCTTTGGAATGAACGGGTAAACGAGGATCCAGGCAATGACCTTATTTCAATGTTGGCCCATTCCCCGGCGACCCGAAACATGACACCGGAAGAATATCTCGGCAACGTGCTGCTGCTGATTGTGGGCGGCAATGACACAACGCGAAATTCGATGACGGGTGGGGTTCTTGCGCTGCATCAGAACCCGGACCAGATGGCCAAATTGAGGGCCTCTCCAGCGCTAATTGAAAGCATGGTGCCGGAAATTATCCGCTGGCAGACACCCTTGGCGCACATGCGGCGTACAGCAAAGGAAGATTCGGTTGTTGGCGGTAAAACCATCCGCAAAGGTGACAAAGTCGTCATGTGGTATTTTTCGGGAAATCGTGATGATGAAGTCATTGATCGGCCTGACGCGTTTATCATCGATCGCCCGAACCCTCGCCAGCATTTATCCTTCGGGTTCGGCATCCACCGATGCGTTGGTAATCGGCTTGCCGAAATGCAACTGCGAATTTTGTGGGAGGAAATACTCAATCGCTTCGACCGCATTGAAGTGATCGGTGAGCCCGAACGTGTTCAGTCGAATTTTGTCCGAGGTTACACCAAAATGATGGTCCGCGTTCACGCGCGATAAGAGTGAAGGAATACCAATGCCATTAGTAAAGTTTATTACCGCTCAAGGTGACGACCATCTTGTCAATGTAAATGCCAATTCATCAGTCATGGAGGCAGCCCGAGACAACGGAGTCCCGGGCATCGATGGCGATTGCGGCGGATGTGCAGCTTGCGGCACCTGCCATGTTCATATCGACGCGGCGTGGATTGAAAAAACCGGTCACGCTTCGGACGGCAGTGAGAGCGATATGCTCGAATTTGTGGAAGGAGCCGATGAATATAGCCGTCTGGCCTGCCAAATATCGATTACGGAAGAGCTTGACGGACTGATCGTTCGCCTGCCTCTCGCGCAGCATTGATTTTATATCAATGACCGGCTCGATGAGGAAAAATGTTTTCGACTATATAATCGTTGGGGCAGGTTCAGGCGGATGCGTGGTGGCTAACCGTCTTTCAGCGAACCCGGCGATACAGGTCTGCTTGATTGAAGCTGGCGGAGATGACGATCAGATGCTGGTCAACGTGCCGCTTGGCATGGCCGCCATGTTGCCAACCAAAATCAATAATTACGGCTATCAAACTGTTCCACAGCCGGGACTCAATGGCCGAAAAGGTTATCAACCGCGTGGCCGTGTTCTTGGTGGATCAAGCTCGATCAATGCGATGTGCTATATCCGCGGCCAAGCCGAGGATTATGACGCTTGGGCGGCGGACAGTGCGCCGGGCTGGTCCTATGATGATGTGCTGCCTTATTTCAAGATGTCGGAATGCAATGAACGCGGTGAAGATCAATATCACGGCGTGTCGGGACCGCTTAACGTAGCAGATCACCGTTCACCCAACCCGGTTACCGATCTCTTCATCGAGGCTGCAGCGGAACAACAACACAAAACAACAAACGATTTTAACGGAGCTGAACAAGAAGGCGTTGGGCGTTATCAGGTAAACCAAAAGGATGGCCGGCGTTGGAGTGTAGCGCGCGGGTATCTGCGACCAATCCTTGATCGACCGAACCTTACGGTGATGACACGAACAAAGGCGCTTCGCATTATATTGGATGGTGAACGAGCGACGGGCCTGGAGGTGCTTTGCAACAAACGGTCTATGACACTTGGCGCTGATGCCGGCGTTGTGCTGACGAGCGGTGCGTTCGGTACGCCGCACCTTCTGATGGTATCGGGCGTTGGGCCGGAGTCCGAACTGCGACGCCATTCTATACCCGTCCGGTTGAACATACCGGGAATTGGCCAGAATCTTCAGGACCATCCTGATCATGTCACGGTATATCGCGCCAAAAGTCCTGATTTATTTGCTGTCAGCCCTGGCGGTGTCGCGCGTATTGGTGCGTCGATTCCCGACTATATCCGTAATGGTCGTGGTCCGCTTACCAGCAACGCGGCGGAAGGCGGTGCTTTTCTATCCACCAAAGGTCGTGGCAATCGACCAGATGTCCAGATGCACTTCGTCCACGGCATTATTGATGATCATTCTCGCAAGATCCATTTGGGCGGAGGGATGAGCTGCCATGTTTGCGTGCTGCGACCCGAGAGCAGGGGTTCCGTGACACTCGGTTCGGCCGACCCTCTTGCCGCTCCTGTCATCGATCCAAATTTTCTCGCAACAGATGGTGATATTAAAACCCTGTTGTCCGGCTTCAAGCTGGTGCGCGATATTATGGAATCAGACGCGCTTAAGTCCATTCGCGGCACTGAGCTTTTTACAAAGGGCATGAGCGGAGATTCAGAACTCATTGATGCGATAAGGGCGCGCGCAGATACAGTCTATCACCCGGTTGGGACATGCCGGATGGGGAATGATGAAACCGCTGTGTGTGACGAAAAATTAAAGGTTCGCGGCATTCAAAATATCTGGATCGCCGATGCCTCCGTTATGCCCAATCTAATATCCGGCAACACCAATGCCCCGGTAGCGATGATCGCCGAGCGCGCTGCAGAGTTTATTCTGGAAAACCAAAAATAAAAAAAGTCCGAAAAATAGGGAGGAAGAACATGAACAAAACATATTTGGCTGGAGGTTGCGCGTTATTTGTATTGCAAATAGCTCTATCAGGAACTGCCTTGGCCCAAACCAAAGAACAAGATACCAGTGGTTTTGAGGTAATTGTTGTGACTGCGCAAAAGCGGTCACAAGCGCTTCAAGATGTTCCCGTCGCTGTGTCCGCATTGACGGCAAAGGAACTGGAATCTCGCGGCGTAGATGAAACATCAGATTTGCAAGGATTTGTACCAAGTCTTCAGATCACCACGCCTTATGGCCGCACCCAACCGAACTTCGCACTGCGCGGCGTTTCAGTGGCTAATGAATTTAATGCTTCAACCGCTTCGCCTGTCGGTGTGTATGTTGACGAAGTTTACCAGAGCTTCCGTGCCAGCCACGGTCAGCAGCTTTACGATCTGGAACGCGTTGAGGTGTTGCGTGGGCCGCAAGGAACGCTTTATGGGCGGAACACAACCGGCGGTGCCATCAGCTTTTTTTCAAACAAACCCGAACTTGTTGATACAACTGGAACGCTTTCGGTTGGCTACGGTAATTACGACACAAAGACAATCCAAGGTGCGATAGAAACAACTCTGGTTCCTGATGTGCTTGGTATCCGCTTTGCGGGAACCTTTGCCAAGGGCGATGGCTGGCAATTCAATCCCGTTCAGAACCGCGATACCGGCACGACAAATTCGATTGCTGGCCGCCTGTCGGTCCGTTTCAAACCAACTGATACACTTGATATCAACTTGAAGGGATATATTTCCCGGGACAATCCGGTTGCACCCAACCCGTATGCGTTCGGTCAATATGCAGAGGGCCGTGATGTTTTGGGTTATTCACGTTTCGATCCCGCCCAGAATGGGGGGCGCGCGCTAAACCGCGACGAGGTATCTGCCGATACGGGCGGAAACTACTACACTCTGTCGAAGGGTCTGGCGCTAAACGTCGCCTACGAGATTAGTGACAGCCTCTCGGTTACATCGATTACCGGTTATGATACTGGGAATTACAGCATTTCTCCGTTTGACTGTGACGGTTCACCGAATGACGTTTGCGCGATCCGTTTCAATTCAACGAGCAAAAATTTCAATCAGGATCTGCGCTTTGCTTACAAGGACGACCGTTTCAATCTGATCGCTGGACTTTATTATGGTGTAGATAAAATCAAAACGCGGAACGGGATCGATTTCTTTGGTGTTCTGGATCCAGTGTTGCGCAGTTTCGGCATTGGCGACTCGTTTTTTAACGCACCTGTTTCTGCACCTCAGGCTGCTGCGATTGTCCCGGCATTTTTGGTCAATCCAGCCCTTGACCCCACTCTTGCATCGAGCTGTGCACCGGTTGCAACCGGGAATCCCAACGGGTTCCTTGATGCGAGATCGCTTATTGCCCTCCAGACCGATATCCAGATTGATAATTCGGCTGGCGGCGGCTTCGGTGGAGCCCTTTCTGCTGCGTGTCGGGCAGCTGGCGCTCCCCCATTTGGACCAATAACCGGTGAACAGAATTTCACCGTCGAACGTCCTTCCGCTGCCATTTATGCTGATGCCAGTTATGATGTGACCAACGAACTGACGGTCAGTGTCGGCTTGCGTTACACCAAAGACAAAGTGAACTACCTCAACGGACGAACAGTGCTGGTTGATTTGGGGGAACCGAGCGAGCAAGTACGATTCCCTATACCTTCCCCTTCAACCCAAACCAACCTCCGCTTGAGCAACGCGAAAAAGAAAGCCGAGTCACGGGGCGGATCAATGTCAGTTATGATTTCACCGACGATGTGTTGGGATATGTCAATTTCAGCCGAGGATATCGCAGCGGCAGTTTTAATGGGTTAGCGTATCAGGGAACCGATCAGGTCTATTATGTTGAGCCGGAGCAGATAAACGCATATGAAGGCGGTCTGAAAACGCTCCTGTTTGATCGGCGCGTCCAGCTTAATTTAGCTGGCTTTTACTACGACTACAGCAACCATCAGGTCACTCAGGTGATTGGAGCGACGACGTTTGTTCGCAGCGCCAATGGCAAACTCTACGGCGGTGAGGCGGAACTCGCAATCATTGCTACCGATAACCTGCGCTTTGACGCATCGGTCAGCTTGTTGCGCAGTAAATATCAAGGAAATGTTGTCGATCCTACTGATCCTCGAAGCCCCACACGCAATGTAAACGGAAATCCGTTCCCCAACGCTCCACGCGAGACGTTTTCTGCAGGGTTCGACTGGGACGTTTTTGACACTGATTCAGGCAAGCTAAGTCTGCGCGGTGATGCTGCGTATACGGGAAAATATTTCTTCGATCCGTTTGGCGACTACGGCCAAACACCCTGTGATCGCCCAGGTGCACCTGGTAGCGTCCGTCCTGCAGGCCCGGCAATCACTTGCGGAAACCCGGGCTACTGGCTCGTCAATAGCCGGTTGACATATCAGAAGGATAATTTTTCAGCGAGCCTGTGGGCCAAGAACCTGACCAACAAGGTCTATTATAGCTACGGGTTGAACATAGACATCTTCGGACTCGATTATCTTAACCGGGGAACACCGCGCACATATGGCATCGAGGCAACGGTGAAGTTCTAACGTGCGGCGTGCTCAACGCTAAGAAACTTTCGGCAAGGCGAACCGGCGCTGCGTCGACCTCCGATTGTGGTCTTGGTAATTTAACATGACCAAATGACAAAGGGGATGTTGTTCAGGATTGTAAACGCAATCATTGGACCTCATCCCCTTAGATCATAATTACCTTGCACCGTTCGGGTTTTTGCGGACATCAGTTTTCGCGTCGCCGGCGAACGGAGCCCTTTGTTTGCAGTTTACGCCTAACTAAGGAATTTTGAGTATGCCTTGTTGAGTATGCCTTGTTGGAAGATAAATGGATGACTGCGCAATCTAAGCCAGATGAACAGACGGGTGAGAAAATGCGGGTTCGACTTGTAACCCCTTACCAATTGACGCTCGGTATGGAATTGCTGGAATGCAGCAGCGGGCGTTCGATCAGTCGAATGAAAGCCAATAGGCGGATTGCCAAAGCTCCGGGAAATCCAAACCTTGATCCGCTAGCACTCATGGGCTTTATGGACCAAGGATTGTCCCAATCGTTGCAAGGTTTGATTGGGACAGAAATCGGGATTTCAACTTTTGATTTGCGGATCGGACTTTTATCAGGATCTTCGATGGGAGATGAATTGACGTTGACCGCCGAAGCGGTGATGGTTGGTAAAGCATCTGCCACTGTAACAGGCAGTGTAACCAACTCGTCCCAAGATATCGTCGGAACAGCAACAGGCCTGTTTCGTTTGGGGAGCTTTCCGGGGGGTGCTCCGGCCGACTATAATTTGGTCGGTGATTTCGATCCTCAAGCAATGCCCGGACCGATGAGCACCAGTTTGGGCTTATCGGGCGCACCAGGCTCGCCACAAATTGCTGCAGGAAACCGGGCCGTTTTGGGCTGGGAGAGCGGAAATATTGTCCATGGCGGCGCCGTTGCTGCGGCGCTGATGGCTGCATGCCAGGGCCGAGTGGCAGGCGGTGAAAGTTCGATCGGCCAGCAGCTAGAGTCAATTGACATTCGTTATTTGCGTCCAGCCGTAGGTTCGCGCGATCTATTCACGCACAGCTGTTTTGAACGTGAAGGCAAAGCCGCGAGCTTTGTCCGCGCCACCTGTTTTCATGAATCAGAGAAACCACTAGCCACGGCGATAGCAACTTTTGTGCGCTAGCGCATATTTGATTGGTGTCCCGGCAGGTATCAACGGTATAATTCACCGTCCGATAATTATTAAATTAATTGGCCTGGACTGCAAAAAAAAGGGAGCGAGTGGCCCCAGCCACTCGCTCCAGCTGATCCAACGGGAGAGAAGGATCAGAACTCGCTAAAATTTTGGGAGATTAAACACTCAACATTCCCTTAGATTCCCAACCATTTTTTCCATCGCGGTTCGGATGATGGCCACGTCTGCGTTGGAAACGCCTTTGAACATCTTTTTATAAACGGCGTTAGCCTCTTTCCGAAGTTGTGGAATGATATCGATTACCTTTGGACGCAGGAATATCCGCCAGACGCGCCGGTCGCCTTCTGCGGACCGGCGTTCGACAAATCTCAGTTTTTCAAGATGATCAATCGTTAATCCGATCGTAGCGCGTTCCAGCTCAAGGCAATTTGCCAACTCGGTTTGCGTCATTCCCTCGGTCTTGATCAGATAGGCCAATGTTCTCCACTGTGTGCGGGACAAGCCGAACTGGGCAATCGATTCATCAAATGCCTTGCGCAGAACTCGGGGTACTTCCTCCAGCAAAAACGCAAACTCATCGGTCTCATTAAGGAACCCGTCTTGCGCGTTGGCACTCATTGTAGCTGTTTTGGTTGTCATGATAGTGACCATATCGTAAATTTAATATAATATAAAGCCCTTTACTGTCTATCACTATACAGCCTATAAAATCAGTATGGACCATGAAGAGAGTATCTTGGCCGGTCACAACGGCTTGCAGATCACGGCAAGCACGACTGGGCCAAAAACCGGCTTTCCGGTAATGCTTGCGCATGGTGGAGGGCAAACCCGTCATGCCTGGGTGAAGGTGCTGGACGAACTCGCAAATGCTGGCTACCGCGCGACGGCCATTGACATGCGTGGTCATGGGGACAGTGAATGGGCATCAGATGGCGCTTACGATATGCGCGATTTTGCGCGTGATCTTGTCGCTATTTCCAAGCAGCTTAGTAATCCTCCAGCGTTAGTGGGAGCGTCACTGGGCGGAATCGCGGGTATGATTGCGGCCGGTGAACTGGCTCCTGCAGGTTTTAGGTCGCTCACCTTGGTTGATATCGCGCCGAAGATGGAAGCCGTCGGGGTATCAAGAGTGGTCGGGTTCATGCAGGCCCACATGACAGATGGATTTTCCTCCCCAGAAGAAGCTGCCAAAATTATCGCCGAGTATATGCCACAGCGAGAGAAACGCACCGGCACAGGCAAGCTTGATCGATATTTACGCAAACGGGAAAACGGGCGATATTATTGGCATTGGGACCCCAATTTTATTCACCATGTGACGCACGCTCGGGACAACGCTGCCGAAGCAAAAGAGAATGGTTTCGACAGGTTAAGCGCTGCGGCTGCCAGGTTGACACTGCCGGTTCATCTCATACGCGGAGGTTCCAGCGACATGGTCTCTGAAGAAGCTGTGGCCCATTTCCAAACGCTGGTTCCTAGCGCGCTTTTAACCGACATTGCGGATGCTAGCCATATGGTCGTCGGTGACCGCAATGATGCGTTTTGTTCGGCGATAATCTCCTTTTTGAATGCGACCCACAATCGCGGTGCCGCAGCATGAAATATGATACGGAAAATCTTGCTGACGTAATGCAGATTGCGCCTTTCCATCGCTGGTTGGGTCTGAAAATTGTTCAGCAAAACAACGATCAACTGGAACTGGAAATGCCGTGGCGGGACGAACTCGTATCTAATCCCGTGATTGGAGCCGTGCACGGCGGCATATTGGCATCTCTGATCGATTTAACCGGGCTTTATGCGATTATTGCTGCAGGGGGCGTTGCCAGGGCGACCGTGGATCTGAGGGTAGATTATCATCGGGCAGCCACCAACGGCCCGCTTCGTGCAATTGGGCAGGTCGTGAAGCTAGGAAAAACCATAAGCACCGCAGACACCCGCATTTTAGATGATGATGATCGCTTGGTAGCCAGCGGGCGCGGGACATATTTGAGCACGTAAATGGGTGTCAAAAATATCATATTTCTCTTGTCTGTAGCCATGCTGGGCTTGGTTTCGGGCTGTGCGAACGACGATACTGCGAATGCCAATGATGATGACATTCAAACAAGCGCCGCATTCGAAGTAGACTTTCTGATAGCGAAGTCCGAACCTTTGGCCGATCCTGTCGAGGTTTTTGGAACGATTGCGGCCAAGCAGAGCAGCGCAATCGGCGCTCTCGTGGAAGGACCGCTTGAAACTATGTTTGTGACCGTCGGCGATAGGGTCAAAAAGGGCCAAGCGCTTTTCCAGATCAGGCAAGCAGATTATAAAAGACGGGTTGCGGAAGCATCCGCAGCGCTACGCCTGACGGAAGCGCAGGCGACACAGGCCCAGCGCCAACATGACCGCGTAATTGCGCTTTCCCCGCGAGGCTTTGTATCGAAAGCACAGGTCGAAAGGGTTGAAACAGACCTGGTCGTCGCGAAAGCGCAGGTATCTCAATCGCAATCGCTACTGGCCACGGCCAAACAGGCGCTGCGCGATACTGTTGCCCGCGCTCCATATAACGGCGTCGTTACAGCCAGATTGGTCGATGAGGGGTCCTATCTCAACAATCGCTTTTCGATGGGTGAACAATCTGCAGCCTTGCAACTACAGGAATTAGAAATAGTGGCAGCAATCGTCAGTGCTCCGCAGGCCCGGGTTGATGATTTCAAGCTCAACCAGAAGGCAAAAGTTTATATTGATGGCTTTGATGAGCCTTTCGACAGCTTTGTGTTCATCATCAATGACCGGGTTGACCCGGAATCCCGGACGGTCGAATTGCGATTGCCGATAAGAAACCCCAATTATCGAATCAGTAGCGGACTTGGCGTGCGCGCGCTTATCGAGACGCCGCCGGAATCCGCAATTATTCTTCCTAGATCAGCCGTGAAAGGTGATAGCGCAGCCGCATATATATTCCTGTTTGAGAAAGGCATCGCACGCCGAAGGGATGTAAAGGTCGAAAGCATAGATTTCGAACGGGTCAAGGTCACCCAGGGCGTCCGGACCGGCGAAAAAATCATCCAAAACCCACCATCCACTTTGCGCGATGGGCAAAAAGTAGAGCGCAAGCAAAGAAAGCCTGCACGGTAAGCTGATGTGGATTTCTGATGTCTCGATCCGGCGTCCCGTTTTTGCGACAATGGTGATTGCTTCGCTAGTCGTTCTGGGTCTGTTGAGTTTCGGGAGACTGGGTGTTGATCTGTTCCCCAAAATCGAATTCCCTTACGTTTCGGTAACAACGACTTTGCCCGGCGCGTCTCCAGATACGATCGAGACTGAAATCACCGACGTTATCGAGGAAGAGGTCAACAGCGTTTCTGGCATTCGGCAAATGCGTTCAGTCAGCGCCGAAGGCGTCAGTCAGGTCGTGTTGGAGTTTGAGTTGTCGGAAGATGCCGACGTGAAGGCCCAGGATGTCAGGGACCGGGTGGCCAGCATATTAAGCAATTTGCCGGAAGAATCGGACGCGCCTATTGTCGAAAAGCTTGATCCGGACGCAGCGCCGATACTGTCGCTGCTTATCGCAGGAGATGCGCCGGTCCGAGAACTCACGGTCTTTGCCGATGAGGTCGTTAAAGAGAGGCTTCAGCGTATTCGCGGCGTAGGTTCTATCTCCATTGTAGGTGGGCGCGAGAGAGAAATGCGGGTCTGGCTTGATCCGGCAAAAATGCGGGCAAGCGCTATTAGCACGGATAATGTCGTAGCCGCCTTGAGAAACGAAAATGCCGAGTTGCCGGGCGGCCGCCTTGAGATTGATGGTCGCAGCAAGCAATATGGGACCAGAACATTGGCGGAAGCCAATACAGCCTCGGAATTTGGCAATCTCGCGGTAGCATATCGGCCCAACGGACAGGTCACACGGGTCCGCGATATCGGTCGCGTGGAAGACTCGGTCGAGGATGAAACCAGCTATGCCCAATTAAATGGTCGCCCCGGGGTTGTGCTTGAGGTTCGCAAGCAATCTGGAAGCAATACCGTTGCAATGACCAGAGCAATCAAAGCGGAAATCGAGCAGATCAAGGACCAGCTGCCGAGCGGGGTTGAAATTGTTGTCACGAGAGAAACAGCGAGATTCATCGAATCGGCCATTGGTGATGTTCTGTTTGATCTGATGATCGCGGTGGTATTGGTTGTTTTTGTCACATTCTTTTTTCTGCTCAGCTGGCGGGCAACTTTTATCGTTATGCTGGCCATCCCGACTTCCGTTATTGCCACGTTCGCTGCCTTTGCCGCCTTCGATTTTACGCTTAATTTCATGACATTATTGGCCTTGACGGTCGCGATTGGATTGCTTGTTGATGACGCTATCGTCGTTGTTGAAGCCGTGCAAAGCGATGTCGATGAAGGCGCTGATCCAATGGAGGCCGCACCAAAAGCAACCAAGCGGGTCGCATTGGCGGTGCTTGCCGGGACATTTGCCACGTTGGCAGTGTTTGTGCCTATTGCCTTTATGGAAGGGATAGTCGGACGTTTCTTTTTTCAATATGGCTTGGCGATAGTATTTTCGGTTAGCGTCTCATTGCTGGTGGCGCTTACCCTGTCGCCCATGCTTGCGTCTCGATTCCTGAAATCGGAAAAAGAGAAAACAGGCTGGCTGGGAAAAATTGAAATCTTCCACCAGATCATGCGAAAGCGATACGAACGGCTTGTAGGTTGGTCGATCAGAAGACGATATCTCGTTTTTTTGGGAGCCATCATAAGTCTTTTAATCGGCGGTCTTTTCGCAGCAATGGTGCCCGCCACCTTCATGGCCCTCACGGACAGATCAGAGTTCCTTGCAAGTGTTGAACTTCCGTTGGGAACTGGGATTGCGACAGCTAAAGAGGCGTCGCTGCGAGCCGACGAAGCGCTACGCAATATTGAAGATGTAGAATATGTTTTCGTAACCATAGGGGCAGGTACCAATCAGAAAACCAACTTGCTCGATTTCTATTTTGATCTCAGTCCTAAACAGGGTCGATCAGTCGAGCAGGGCGCGATCATGGACCAAGCGCGTGAGGTCCTTGCAAAGACGCTGCCAGAAGCCACGGATATTTCGGTTGTAGAAGTTCCATGGGTTTCCGGTGCCGGTGTGGGATCGGCTCAGATAGAGCTTATAATTTCTGGTTCCGACCTTACGACGATCAATGAATATGCAAATATCATCGCGGAGGAAATGCGTGCTACCCCAGAACTGGTGGATGTCGCCTCTACCTACGAAGGCGGCAGGCCGGAATTGCAGATCAGGTTAGACCGCAATCGGGCCGCAGATTTAGGGGTGACGGCTCGGGATGTCGCAGCAGCAACGCGAACTTTAATTGGCGGGAGTGATGCGGGAACATTTGAAGCCGACGGCAGACGCTATGATGTGAGAGTGCGAGTGGATGAAGATAAACGGCAAACTTTGAACGACATTGCCCGGCTTCCAGTTCGATCAGGAAGTGGAAGTTTAGTCGATCTGGCGGCAGTTGCTGATATTGAAGTTGCCGACAGCCCAGCTCAGATTGATCGCGTGGACCGAGCGAGGCAAATTACAGTCATGGCAAACACGCCGCCCGGCGTAGCATTGAGCGTCGCTGTCGCTCAGGTTGAAAAAATCCTGACCAACAATCCCCCACCTGAAGGAATGTCGACCAAAATGGAGGGTATGGCGCGGAGACTGGCAGACACAACTTCTGCCATACTGCTAGCGTTTGCGCTTGCTTTTGTGGCCCTATATATTGTCCTCGCCAGCCAATTTAACAGCTTCGGACAACCTGTCCTGATCATGCTTACGGCTCCCCTTTCTTTTTCCGGAGCGTTTATTGCACTTTGGCTTTCCAATCAGGAATTGAGCATGTTCGCCCAAATCGGAATGATTGCCCTGATGGGGATCGTGATGAAAAACGGGATTCTTCTTGTGGATCTTGCCAATGAATATCGGCGGGGAGGTATGGACGCAGCGGATGCCATGCAAAAAGCCGCACCCGAACGGCTCCGGCCAGTGTTAATGACGGCTCTGGCAGCAATTTTCGGAATGATGCCTGTCGCCTTTGCTCAGTCGGATGGAGCCGAATGGCGCAATGCTATGGGCTTTATCATTATGGGCGGATTAGCGACATCGACCTTTTTGACATTGTTGGTAGTGCCTGCTGCATATGCTTTGCCTGATGACTATGCTCGGCTTAAAACCCGCGTTCGCGCAAAGCTATCGGGAGGATTGTGGAAAGAGCGCCGCGCTTAGTCAAATTGTCTCATCACGGCATCAACGCAACCTTTTGCCGATGCCGCTACAACGCACTAGGTGTTTAGTCCCGGCATTTGATGGTGTAATATTCACCCACCAATGGAAGGACGCGCTATGGGACAGATTCTACACGGGAGCGCCACCACGACAGAGACAGTCCGTCGAGCAATACAACATAGTCAAGAGAGCCTGATGGCGCTTTCGAGGCGCTACAGCATCAACCCGAAGACAGTGGCCAAGTGGAAGCAGCGCACGTCAGTGCACGACCTCCCCACCGGCCCCAAGGAGGCCAAGTCCACCGTCCTGACTATCGAAGAAGAGGCCATCATCGTTGCCTTCCGTCGGCATACACTGCTGCCGCTGGACGACTGCCTCTACGCATTGCAGGCAACGATCCCGCTCCTGACACGCTCGTCGCTGCACCGCTGTTTGCAGCGCTACGGGATCAGCCGATTGCCCGAAGTTACTGGGGACAAGGAGCCGAAGAAGAAGTTCAAGACATACCCCATCGGCTACTTCCATATCGACATCGCCGAGGTCCGCACCGCGGAAGGCAAGCTGCACCTGTATGTCGGTATTGACCGGACCAGCAAGTTCGCCTTCGTCCAGCTCGTGGCCAAGGCGAACCGGGTGACAGCCTCAGCCTTCCTGGTCTCCCTGATCAAGGCCGTGCCATACAAAATCCACACCGTGCTGACCGACAATGGTATCCAGTTCACCTTCCCGCCGCGCTACGCTGACGGTCCGACCGCCACCTACATGACCCACATGTTCGATATGCGCTGCGAAGAAAACGGGATCGAGCACCGGCTCACCAAGATCAAGCATCCCTGGACCAACGGGCAGGTCGAACGGATGAACCGAACAATCAAGGAGGCGACCGTCAAACGGTATCATTATGACAGCCATGCGCAGCTGACTGCACATCTCCACGACTTCATCGATGCCTACAATTATGGTCGGCGGCTGAAGACCCTCAAGAGACTCACACCCTTCGAATACATCTGCAAAATGTGGACAACCGAACCAAACAGATTTACGCTCAATCCAACCCATCATATGCCGGGACTAAACAACTAGGTTCAAATCAAGGTATCAAAATTCATATTTGGTATTCTCGACCACCCAATTCATCGAAGATATGACAGGTCATTCTAACATTGCGGTTAGCGTTCGTGGGAGCTTTTCCAAAAAGAAAGAACGCTCCTGAGAGCTGCGACAAAGGCCAATGGCTGATCGAGCATCAGGTGGTGGCGGGCTTCCGGTATGGCTATTATCGGGATGTCGGTTCCACCCATCTCGCGGATGTAATCGGCAGAATCCTGTGAGAAGAGCAGACTGTTACCGCCGTGCACGATTGCTTTGCGGCCCGGCGCTTGCACCAGGCGCTTACCCATGTTCAGCCACTCCTCGGGCCTATTGCTCCGCCGGAAAACCTCTGGTGAGAATTTCCACGTCCAACTGCCTCTTTCATGCTTCAGCGAATGATACGCAATATAATCTAGCAGGAATGGCTCCTCGACGGGCTGAGGCGGGGATAGGATGTAGCGCGCACGCGCTGCTTCATAGCTGGGATAGCGCTTGTTGGGCTTGTCCGGATTCCCTGATCCCGGGCTCGACCGATCGTTCTTCCAGTATTTTTCAAGCAATTCAGGGCGCATGATCATAAGGTCGCATACGACCACTCCAGCAAAGGCGTCGGGCGACTGGGTCACGGCTGTCAGCGCGGCACCCGAACCGAAGCTGTGCGCGATGATCGTTGGCTTTTGGCCATCCGCAAACATGTTCAGGGCCTCGGCAACCTCGGTGAATTCCCTCCCGCGGGCCGCCGTGTCAGCTGCCCCCCGCATTTCGCTGTCACCCATGCCCGCCAGATCAAAGGCTACGACGTCATAATCCTGGGCAAAGAAGGGGGCGATGAAGGCGAAGCATCGGGCATGGGCGAGGAAGCCATGCGTTATCAGCAATTTGGGCTTCTCGGGGCTGCCCCAGCGGAGATAGTGCACCTTGGCACCGGAAATCTCTACATAAGCTTCTTCGCGCGGCACGTTCAGTGCTGCTATGAACCATTCGGGCAGGTGCGAACCGTCCCCGGCCCACAAGGAATCGATGTCAGTCGGAAGGTTGTTTACAGGGGTCATTTCATTCATTGCGCGAAGGGTTCCGTGTTTGTGGGTTTTTCGGTTACGAAGCCGCGATAGCCGTCATGCGCTACATCATCACAAAGTGCGGCATAACCGACCACGCTGGGAAAATTGATCAGTTGACGCTTTTTGCCCGGGATATTGGCGCCCATGTACCAGGAGTCTGCTTCGGGAAAGAGCGTCATCGCCCCCGCCTGCGCGACCATTTCGGTCCAGGTCGTCTCGGCTTCGGGTTCCGTATCGAAAAGGACGATGCCTTCGTCTCTTAGCCGGACCAGGAAATCGCAAATCCAGTCGCCTTGTATCTCGGCGGTCGTCGGACCATTCGAAAAACCCGAAGGGCTTAGAGGACCGTAGGCGAACAGCATATTGGGAAAGTCCGCCACGGCCATGCCCAAATAAGCGCGCAGGCCATCGTTCCAGGCCTGTGCCAAACCGAGCCCGCCCAGCCCGGTTATATTCATGTCGATCAGTCCGCCGCGTCCGGCATCGAAGCCTGTTGCAAAGACGATCAGATCGCAGTCAAACGCCCCATCCTGAGTTTCGATACGGTCCGCGCTGATCCGGACGATCGGCGTTTCCTTCAGATCGACGAGCGCGACATTTTCCTGCGCAAAAATCTCGTAATAATTCTGTTCCAGCGATGGCCGCTTGGTGCCGAAGGGGTGGGGCGGCTCGGCAGGAGCAAGTTTTTCCGCAAGCGCCGGATCGACGATCCGCTCCCGGACTTTGTCGCGCCAGAAATCATAAGCGTAGCGGTTTGCTTCGCGGTTGGTGAGCATATCCGCAAAATTGTGATACCAAAATTTTAGACCGCCGCGCTGCCAGAGATGCTCGAAATGTGCGGTGCGCTCCTCATCGCTAACCTCAAGTGCCGATTTTTCCAGCGACTGGTATTCAAAACCCCCGCTGGTCTGCTTGCGTTGTTCGAAAATGGCCGGATACCCCTGCTTTTCGCGCTCCTGCCTTTCTTCGGTTAAGGTCTCCTGGCGCATGGGCAAGGCCAGGATCGGCGTTCTCTGGAACAGCGTCAGTCGATCTGCGGATTTCGCCGCCTCCTGCGCTACCTGTACGCCGCTCGCCCCGGTACCGATCAGGGCGATCTTGCGACCTGCCAGATCAATGCCTTCCTGAGGCCAGCGCGCGGTGTGGCACCATTCGCCAGCGAAGGTGTCGAGGCCGGGAATGTCGGGGACATAAGGCTTCGACGCGAAGCCGAGAGCCGGCAGGAGAAACCGCGCTGTCACCGTGTCCCCACCGTCCAGATGCAGGCGCCAGAGCGATGCCTTTTCGGCGAAGCGTGCGCTTTCGACCCTCGTGCCCAAGCGCATTTGCGGCCACAGATCGAAGGTATCGCAAACATGGCGGAAATAGGCCCGGAGCTCTTTCCAGCCGGGGAAGCGCTCAGTCCACGACCATGTCCGCCAGACTTCGGGAAGAGAGAATTCGTAAAGCGGAACCTGCGAATCGACCCGCGCGCCCGGGTAGCGATTCCAGTACCAGATGCCGCCGGGCTGGGCGGCAGCATCGACCAGCAGGACATTGAACCCGGCCTCGCGCAGTCTGTGAAGCAGGTAGACGCCGCTGAAACCGGCACCGACGATCACCGCGTCATAGTCTGGCGTGGTCTTGCCGCTCACGCTGCCACCCTGCTGCCTTCCGCAATTTTCTTTGCCGCTGCGTAATCCGCCTTTCCGTTCGAGGCGCGCAGAGGCGTGTCGGTAGGATGGATCGACTTGGGCGTCTTATATCCTGCCAGCTGTTCGCGGACGTGGTCCTTTACAGTTTGCTCATCGAATTCGCCCTGCTTGTCGAGATGGACCACGGCGGTCACCGCCTGACCCCATTTCTCGTGCGGTACCCCGACGACCAGCGCATCGGCGATCGCGGGGTGAGTCTTCAGCACCTCTTCGACTTCTTCGGGATAGACCTTTTCACCGGCGGTGTTGATGCACACGCTGCCCCGGCCGAGCAGGGTCAGGCTGCCATCGGTCTCCACGCGGCACCAGTCGCCCGGTATCGAGTAACGCACACCGTCGATTGTCTTGAAGGTCTTCGCCGACTTTTCAGGGTCCTTGTAATAGCCGAGCGGGATCGCACCCTTGCGCGCGATAAAGCCGGATACTCCGCTGCCCGGCTCAATCTTCTGGTCGTTCTCGTCGAACACGTCGCAGAACTCACCGATGCCGAATTTGGCGGTGTTGGTGCCGCCTTGCGCGGTGGTGACCGAAAGGCCGTAGCCGAGGCCTTCGGAAGCGCCGAAACTGTCCATCAGGATGACTTGAGAAATGTGCTTGCAAAGACCGGCCTTGACCTCCTTGCTCCACATCACGCCGGACGAGATGATCGACACGAGGCTGCTGGTATCCCAGCGGCCGGGATGTTCGTCGAGGGCGCGAAGCATCGGCTTGGCGAAAGCGTCACCCACGATTGCGATACTCTCGACCTTGTGTTTCTCGACCGTCTCCCACAACTCTTCGGCATCGAATGACGGGTCGGAGAGTGTAACGATTGCACCGCCCGACATCAGCGCGCCGATCCCGGTGATAAAGCCTGTGCCGTGCATCAGCGGGCAGGAGGGGAGGGTGCGGCGTCCCGGCCCCTGGCTCTTGATCAGCGCGACGTTTTCTTCGTGCGACTGCGGCACCGGGCCGAGCAGCTTTTGCGCATCGAGCTGAGCCTTGCGCATGTCGTCGTGCCGCCACATCACGCCCTTGGGCATGCCGGTGGTGCCGCCGGTATAGATGAACAGCAGATCGCCTGGTGAGCGCTCGATGCCTAGAGGCGAACCGTCTCCCTGCGTCGTGAGATGTTCATAGGGAACGGCGAAAGGGGCGATTTCCGACGCATCACCGATCTCGACGAAAGTGTGGACCTTCTCAAGCCGGTCCTTCAGCTCAAGGATATAGTCGCGAAATTCGGAGCTGTAGACGATCACCTCGCTGTCGGAATCGTCGAAGATGTAGAATACTTCTTTGGGCACGTAGCGATAATTGATGTTCACATGCGTGAGCCGACCCTTGAAGCAGGCCGCCATCAGCTCGCCGTATTCGGGACGGTTTCGCATGTAGAACGCCACCTTCGCCCCGTCGACGGCACCGCGTTCCCGCAGGTTGCGCGCGAGATTGTTCGAACGGACTGACATTTCCGGCCATGTGATGATCCGGTCGCCATGGATCAGCGCGGGCGCATCCTTCGGCATGGCCGGTTCGATAGCATCAAGAATGTCGCCAAGGTTCCAGTCGATCACGTTTCCATCTCATCTCTTGGCGGGGCGCCGCTTGTCTCGCGGCGTCCCCGCAGCTACTTAAATCACGCTGCCCGGGTCCACCCCTGCCGCGCTGCTGCTTCGGCTCTCACCGCTTCGGGGCCGCCAAGAACCTGGCGATCGAAACCGATCCGCTTGAACCAATAATGGAGCCCAAGCAGGTCGGTGAAGCCCATCCCGCCATGCACTTCGGTGGAAGTGCGCGCGACGAAGCGATACACCTCGCCGGTATGCGATTTCGCGTGACACGCGGCGAGCGTGGCTTCATCCGACGCTGCGTCGAAAGCATGCGCTGCGTACCAAATCAGGGAGCGGCATGGTTCGTGACGGGCTGCCATTTCCGCGCACATATGCTTGACCGCCTGAAAGCTGCCAATGATCCGCCCAAATTGTTCGCGCTGTCCGGCATAATCGACCGCCTTCTCAATCATGGCCTGACCCGCGCCGAGGCTGTCAGCGGCCAGGATCACCCGGCCCGCATCGCGCAGCCGTGCCGCAGTCGCTCCGCCATCGTCGGCCAGTGGTTCGGCCGCAACGGTCTCGAACCGCATTTCCCCTACGCTGCGGGTGCGGTCGATCGTCGTCAGCGGGATTTTCTCCAGCCCCGGTGCATCGGCGGGGACGAAGTGCATCCGCCCGGCGGTATCGGCCACCAGGAAGGCCTCGGCGCCGGTGAAATCGAGTGCGAACAGCGCCGTGCCGTCCAGCTTGCCGCTGTTGCAGGTTACGCCCGCCCCGTCGCGCACCTCAATAGTCTCGGCAATGGCAACGGCGATCTGCGCTTTGCCGCTGGCGATCTGAGGCAACCACTCAGCCTGCTGCTGCTCGTTGCCGGCTTGCGCCAGCGCGATGGGTGCAAGCACATGGCTGGCGAGAAACGGCACCGGAGCGACCGCATAGGCAAGCTGTTCGGCCACAACAGCTGCATCTAGCAAGGTCATACCGAGGCCGCCATGCTGTTCGGGAACCATCATTCCTGTGATGCCCAGTTCGCTCAGTGCAGACTGCACCTTTTCGCTGTAAGAAGCTTCGCCTTCGGCGCACTCACGCACATGGTCGAGCGGGCAGGTGTCGGCGAGGCATCGCGCGACTGTATCGCGCAGCATCTGCTGGTCTTGCGACAGTCCGAAATCCATCAGGCGGCTCCCTGTTTCTGGCGGACCGCGACGGCGGCGCCCTGTTCGGCCGGCGCAGGTTTGGCCAGCTTAGGTTCGCGCGGCATATCGAGACCGCGTTCGGCGATGATGTTCTTCTGGATCTGCGCGGTACCTCCACCGATGATAAGGCCCAGCTGGAACATGTAGTTCCACTGCCACGCGCCTCCTTCGCGCTCGCGATTGCTACCGTGATAAAGGATGCCGATCTCGCCCATGGCGTCGATCGCCAGAGCCGATATCTGATGCGCCAGTTCGCAGCTTTGCAGCTTGACAATCAGCTTGGCCATGCCGCCGGGTTCGCCCTTCAGATTGTCCGAAAGGATACGCATTCCGTTGTATTTCATCGCTGCAACTTCGGCCTGAAGCGCCGCCAACCGGTCGCGCAGCACGGCATTGTCGATCGCGCGGCCTTGGCCGACACGTTCTTTCTGCATTAGCTTGACCAGTGCCTGAAATCGGTTTTCCAGCGCATCGGGATCGCCCAGCATGCCGCGTTCGTGACCCAGTGTCGCATTGGCGACGAACCAGCCTTGACCACGCTGGCCGACGATCTGGTCCATCGGCACCCGCACGTCGGTGAAGAACGTCTCGTTAAATTCGGCGTGACCGGTCATGGTCTTGAGCGGACGCACATCGATCCCCGGCGTATCCATCGAGAATATCAGATAGGAAATGCCGCCGTGCTTGGGCGCGTCAGGTTCGGTCCTGACCAGGCAGAAGATCATGTCCGCCTGCTTGGCCGTGCTGGTCCAGATCTTCTGGCCGTTGATCACGAATTCGCCGTTTTCGATCCGCGCGCTGGTTTTCAGGCTGGCAAGGTCCGATCCCGCGCCGGGCTCGGAATAGCCCTGGCACCATACGACCTCGCCTTTCAGCGTCGGCTCGACCCACTGGCGTTTCTGTGCCTCGGTTCCCAGTTCCAGCAGTGTAGGGACCAGCATCGATATGCCTTGGTTGGCAAGTCCGCCGGGAATGCCGGCGCGCGCGAATTCCTCGGCGATGATTCGCGATTTGAGAATGTCGGGCTCGGCCCCGTAACCCCCGTATTCCGTGGGGATCGTGCGGGCGGTATAGCCATGTTCGATCAGCAGTTTTTGCCACTCGACCGCCTCGGGACAGGGGCGGGCGGCCCGGCCCTGCCCGGCTGGCGCACGATTCCCGTACGTCTTTAGGAATTGTCGCACTTCCTCGCGGAAAGCGTCATATTCGGGTCCATATTCGAGATCCATTTCGTGCTTATCCTTCGTGGGGCAGGTTCGTATCGGGGCGGAAAACCGGCAGGCGGAAATCCGCGCCGATCAGTTCGAAATCGAGCGTTACCGGAAGGTCCAGTTCTAGCTTGTCGCGGTCGCAATCGATCAGGCGCGTGGCCATGCGGACGCCTTCTTCCAGTTCCACCACCGCCGAGACAAACGGAATGTCAGCGGCAAAGGCAGGGTGCAGAGCCTGATGTGTGACCGTCCAGGAAAACAGCGTACCTTTTCCGCTGCTTTGCTCCCAAGAAAAGTCGGGCGAGCCGCATTTTGCGCACATGTAGCGTGGCAGGTGGCGGAAGGTGCCACATTCGCCGCAGCGCTGGAAATAGAGATTGCCGTCCTGGCAACGGTTCCAGAATTCCTGTTCCACCGGATCCTGCGGGCGCGGTTGCGGCTTTGGCGGCACCTTCTGCGCCGAGGCACGCATTTTGGGCGGAAGATCCTTCTCGTCGCTCATGCAAACCTCCTCAGGATAGCGATACTGCCATCGCCCAAGTCGCCCCAGCCGGTGACCAGTCCGGTCTGCGCGCCTTCGACCTGGCGTTCGCCGCAATCGTGGCGCAGTTGACGCACCGCTTCGACCACGTGGTTGAGGCCCCAGACATGCGCTTCGCTCAGCAGGCCGCCATGGGTGTTGACTGGATAGCGCCCGCCCAGCTCGATCTGCCCGTCGGCGACAAATTCACCCTGTCCGCCCGGCTCGTAATAACCCAGCGCTTCGAGCTGTAGCAGGACGACATAGGTAAAGCAGTCGTAGATCTGCAGGAAATCCATGTCCTCGCGGCGAACGCCCGCCATGTCGAAGGCGCGCGGGGCGGCATAGCTGAGGCCGATTTTGAACGGATCGGGCCGGGAAGGGATGTCGTCGGCCGGATAGGGATGTCCCTCGGCTGCGCCCGCAATGCTGATGGGGACATGCGGCATGTCTTTTGCCCGGTCCATCCGCGAGACGACGACTGCGCAGGCTCCGTCGGTTTCCAGGCAGCAATCGTAAAGGCGGAAAGGTTCGGAAATCAACCGCGCCGAGTGATAGGTTTCCGCGTCCAGCTCGCGCCCATAGGTAAAGGCCTGCGGATTCATCTGCGCATGGCGGCGGCAGGCCAGCGCGACGGCCGCCATTGCGTCAGGCCCGACGCCGTAAAGCTTTGAATGGCGGGTCGCGAGCCAGGCATACATTTGCACCGGCAAAAACACGCCATAGGGACTGTAATAGCCTTTGACCGTGTTGGTCAGCGTGTTCATGTTCATCGGCCGCGTCGGCGGCGCACCTGGCTTGGGCCTGAGCGCCGAATATCCGTTCCAGCCCAGCGTTATGAGCACATGGTCGCACAGGCCGCTTGCGATCGCCATTGCCGCGTTTTGCAGCGCCGTAGTCGGGCTGGCCCCGCCCATATGCACTGTGGCGGCATAGCGCAGCACATCGATACCCAGATTGGCGGCCATTTCCTCTGACGTCGTATAGATCGGCGGCGGCACCATGCCATCGATATCGGAAGGTTTCAGCCCGGCATCCGCGATGGCGCGGCGCGATGCTTCCAGCATCATGTCCACTGCGGTGCGTTCGGTGCCTTTGACGAAAGCGGTTTCGCCAACGCCAGTGATAGCGGACCTGTCGCTGAAGCTTAGGGCGGCGGGACCGTTCATGCCTGCAGCTCGCCTTGCCGGCGCGCCTGAAACTCACGCTCCAGTCGCTGTGAAAGATCACGCACGCCTACATATACTGCCGGGGGCTGGAGGTTCAGATCGCGGCGCACTTCCTCAAGCGGGCGATCGAGGTACCTTTCCCAATAGAACGTGGTCAGGTCCGCTGCCTTGCGACCCAGTCGCCACGCCTCAAACGCGGCGCGCGCGACGGGGAGCTGCCATTGCTCCGCCAGCAGTTTGGGGACACCGACCGCAACGATGAAGGTGATGCCGTGATTGTAGAATTGTGCATTGCCAAAAGAGAGTACGCACAATTCGCCCAATGCATCGCGGCCATAACCGGTCACCACATGGAACAGATCGTGCGAATCGCGCAGACGTTGGCGATAGCGCGTGACCGCAGGATCGCTGAATTCTGTCATGCCGCTTGCCTCGCTCGCCTCGGCCAGGCCCTGAGCGGTCAGTCCCTCGCCATAGACGAAATCGAGATAAGCGCGGCCAAGCGTCCCCGGCGCGCAGCGCGCCAGGCGCTCCCGGTCGCTGAGCGTGCCGAGCAAATCGGCCCGTTCCGTCAGGATCGTCTGCCCTTGCGGCGAGGCGGCGAAGCGGCGGAAGTTGCGGTAGTAGGAATTGCCCGATAGCGCCTGGACGATGCGAAATACCTGCGAAGTGTCTTCCTTGTCCGCTATCAGCTGGCGCATTGCCGACAAGGCTTCTCCAGGGCGAATGCCGCGGCGCAATTCGTGCCCTTGCGGCAGGTTTGGTGCATCATTCACGACAATACCTCCGTTGCGGTTCACGAGTAGGACTTGGCGGATGAAAGCGCCTCTTCGGCCCCCGTGACGAGATCCTGCATGACCTCGGAGGCGGGACGGATCGCGTCGATCAGTCCGATCCCCTGACCTGCGAAACCGGGAATAACGTCTTTTCGCTCCGCCTTGATGCCGGAGGCCATTACCGGCCCGGAAATCATCGATTGGTACGGCATGGGGAGGGGCTCTTTGTCGGCTGCAGCCCATGCATCGGCCCATCTGTTGCGAATCATGCGCGCAGGCTTGCCGGTAAGCGATCGGCTGACCACCGTGTCGTCCTCGCCGCTTTCGGTGATCGCTTCTTTCTGGAAGTGTTCGATACCCGCTTCCTCGGTCGCGAGGAACGCCGTTCCGATCCATGCGCCCTCGGCGCCAAGCATCATCGCGGCAGCAACGCCGCGGCCATCCGAAATGCCGCCGGCACCGATGACGGGAACGCGATCGCCTACCGCATCGACCACTTGCGGGATGAGCGAGATGGTGCCGATCGGCGAATTGTGACCGCCACCATCGTGACCCTGCGCCACAATCATGTCGATGCCCGAACCGACCACTTGCTCGGCATGTTTAACCTTGCCGATCACCGCCATGACCTTGGTGCCATTGGCATGCAGGCGGTCCATCCACGGTTCGGGACTGCCAAGACCCGCAGCATAGACGGACACTTTTTCCTCGATCACCACTTCCATCTGCGCTTCAAAGAACTCCTTCGAGAAGAGCTGAGGCCCGCCTTTCCCCATTTCGGCGGCGCCAGCCGCCCGCATGGCCGCCTCAGTATCAACTTGAGGAAGGCCTTCGCGGTCCATGAAATCGCGGGTGAACTGCTGGTATTCGCCCAGCAGTTCCATCGGATTTTCGGGTGCGCCACCGCTCTGCGGTGCGGATCCGCGCGTGACCGAGGCGGGCAGCAGCGTATCGACGCCGAAGGGCTTGTCGGTCAGCTCGCGGGTCTGACGAATCCAGTCGCGCAGCTGTTCAGGCGAACACGCCGCCGCACCCAGCACGCCCAACCCGCCCGCATTCGATACTGCCGCGGCCAGCGCCGGAACGCTTGCACCGCCCATGCCGGCCAGCAGGATCGGATATTCGATTCCCAGCATTTCACAAATTCGGCTTCTCAGTGCCATTTTCTCTTCCTCTCCGCATGGATGCCTTTTGGCACGCTTCAATTGGTTACAACTGCTAAATTTGCCCCCATTTGACCCGTTGGGACACCAGTTCCGGGCTGCGTTCCGCAAGATAGGATGCCGAGCCCGAGACGAGGCGGCTCATCGCCTGCCGTGCAGCTGCCTGGTCGCCAGTGCGCACCGATTCGAGAACGCGGCGCAAAAATCGTAGTTGGACCGCTCGCTCTTGTGCCGAATACCCCAGCGAGTTCGAGAATTCGCGGGTCAGCAAATGCATCGTCGAGGTTAGCAAGCCAAAGAGCGGATTGCCGCTTGCCCAGCCAAGCAGGTCGTGAAAACGGCGGTTCAGTTCCTCGAAATTATTGTCGGCTTCATTGCGCTCCAGTTCTTTGAAGCAATCGGCAAGTGCACTCAGGTCGCCCGTGGTCGCGCGCAGCGCGGCATAGGCAGCGACATCGGGCGCAATCGCCTCGCGCAGTTCCAGCAATCCGCGCAGGTCCGCTTCCATGAAATGCAGGATCAGCGACAGGCTATTGGCGAAATCACCAGTCTGCGGGCGTGCCACCACCGGCCCGCCTCCGCGCCCCAGTTGCAGGTGGATCACGCCCTGGAGTTCCAGGAAGCGCAAGGCTTCGCGCAAGGTCGCACGGGCAACCTCGTAGCGCGCCAGCATCTCGTCCTCGTGCGGCAGCCGGTCCCCAGGAGAATGCGCCCCCGCCTCGATGTCGCGCACGATGTTCTGGGCGAGCGATAAGGCGCGCTTGGTTTTCTTCACTGTTTCGACCTGCGGCTGCATCGTTGCCCCTTGGCTAAAGTCGTATAACATTTAAAAGCGTTCAATGCCCGCTGTCAATGGCCTTGAAACGATAGGGCGGGGTAAAAAGTAGAAAATATTATAAGCTTTCTTGACAAAAATCGGCTAGACCATTATTTTTGTAAGATTAGGGCAGGATTGCTTGCGGGAGAGGAAGACAGGATATGAATACCCAGATCATGGAAATGGATACTGCAGACAAGATCGCCGCGATTCCGATTGAAGAGATCGACGTTGCCCGGCCAAGCCTGTTCCAGAACGATACCATCGGATTGTTCTTTGACCGGCTGCGCAAGGAAGATCCGGTTCATTACTGCCGCGACAGCTATGTCGGCCCTTATTGGTCGATCACCAAGTTCGACGACATCATGGCGGTCGATACCAACCACAAGGTGTTCTCGTCCGAGGCGAAGCTTGGCGGTATCGCGATTCAGGACATGCATTCGGTTGAGGGTGCGCTTGACCTGGAAATGTTCATTGCCATGGATCCACCCAAGCACGATCAGCAGCGAAAGGCTGTGACGCCCTCGGTCGCGCCGTCCAACTTGCAGCTGCTGGAACCGATCATTCGCCAACGTGCCGCCAAGATTCTCGACGACCTGCCGGTCGGTGAGGAGATTGACTGGGTCGACAAGGTTTCGATCGAATTGACCACTATGACGCTCGCGACGCTGTTCGACTTTCCCTGGGAAGAACGGCGCAAGCTCACCCGCTGGTCGGACATCACAACGGCTGCGCCGGAAACTGGCATCGTCGAATCCTACGAGGCGAGGCGCGAAGAGCTCATCGAGTGCGCAATGTATTTCAAGGGACTGTGGGAACAGCGCATCAATGAGGAGCCAAAGAACGACCTGATCTCCATTATGGCGCACTCCCCGGCGACAAGGGACATGCCCTTCCTGGAATTTCTGGGTAACCTTCTGCTGCTCATCGTGGGCGGCAACGACACGACCCGCAATTCGATCAGCGGAGGCGTGCTGGCTCTTAATGAGAACCCCGATCAATATCGCAGGCTGTCGGACGACCCTTCGCTCATTGGCAGCATGGTGCCGGAAATCATCCGGTGGCAGACGCCGCTGACCCATATGCGCCGCACTGCGCTCCAGGATTGGGAGATCGGCGGCAAACAGATTAAAAAGGGCGACAAGGTCGTGATGTGGTATCTCTCCGGCAACCGCGACGGCAGCGTCATCGACCGAGCGGACGAATTCATTATCGACCGCAAAAATCCGCGCCATCACCTCTCTTTTGGCTATGGAATTCATCGCTGCATGGGCAACCGCCTCGCCGAACTGCAACTGCGTATCATCTGGGAAGAGATTCACAAGCGTTTCTCAAGGGTCGAAGTGACAGGCGAGCCTGAGCGCCTGTATTCAAATCTGGTGCGGGGAATCACCAATCTGCCGGTGCGTTTGCATGCCCGCTGATTGTCCGAACCAAATATTGCGGAGATAGAAATGGTAAAGGTAACGTTCGTCGCGAGCGGCGGAGAGCGCCGGGAAGTCGAGATCGACAAAGGCGAAACCGCGCGCGAAGCGGCATTGTTCAACGACGTGCCGGGTATCGACGGCGATTGCGGAGGCGTTTGCGCCTGCGCGACCTGTCACGTCCATGTCGACCCCGAATGGATCGACAAGGTCGGTCGGCTGCACGAAGACGGGATGGAAGCCGAGCTGCTGCAGTTCGCCGAAGGCACTACAGAATACAGCCGCCTCGCGTGCCAGATTCCGATGAAGCCGATGCTGGATGGCCTAGTGCTTCACGTGCCCGAACAGCAATATTGATCCATCGAGATAGGTCTCGCAATCCTCGCCCAATCGATGGAGAAGCAACCCTGATCCTCAGATGGAGACCATGATGGCGACCCAGCTGAAAGAGAACACCCACGCGGACGACGACGCGTTTCGGACAGAAGTACGCGAATTCCTTGCCGAAAACTTCCCGGAAGAACTTAAGGCCAACTTGCTAGCAGGCCTGAAAATTCCGACAAACGAAACGCCTCTCCATACAAAATGGCGTGAGTCATATCGGTGCTCGGGGCTGGGCACGCCCAACTGGACTTGTAACGGTTTGGTTCCGGTCGCTTGTCTTTCATTATGCCACCTTAGCTTCGAAAGCCAAGGGGCTTATGCCGCCCAGATATGAGTGGCGCCTTCGGGTGTTGTAGAACCCGTTGATGTATTGGAAGATGGCAGCCTCAGCCTGACGGCGTGTTGGCCAGCTTTGCCGCCAGATCAGCTCCGCCTTGATCGTTTTGAAGAATGTCTCCGCCGAGGCATTGTCGTAGCAGTTGCCCTTACCGTTTCCAATTCAAACTATGCAGAAGTCGGATCAAGCTGTATTTCAGAGGTTCGTGCGATCGAGGTGATCCGCGACAAGGGCCTAGCCACAACGCCGTTCCTGTCTTTTGGTGACCCTAATCGCATGGAAGGGCGCGGAATTGACGGCTCATCCCCATGTGGTGTGATCGACCAGCAGGTCGTTCAAGCCTGACGTGCGACTGCCACTTTCTGAAAATAGTATAGGAAAGCCTGATTTGTCATGCCAAGATCGCTCAATTGAAATTGTTTTCAATTGAACCTATTTGGTTGATCTTTTTGACCATGTTCTAGAATGAGCGTGAAATCCATAGGGTGCGATGAGAACAAAAAGAGAATATCCGCACTTACATTGCACTTACAGCGGTGATATAAGAATTCAGCATTTTGAAAAAATGGCTGAAAACTGGCCGGGACGAGAGGATTCGAACCTCCGATCCCCCCCCCCCCCCCCCCAGCATCGACTGCTCAGGATAACGCGATCATCTTTAGTCAGGATTGTTCAATCAGTGTTTATTTTTGTCAGAAAAAAAGATTACCATGACACATCTTATTCGTCTGCCCTCTGGTGTTGTTTCGCTGAACACCTAAAGCTCTTGTTCGCATCGCAATTTGAATCGTGATACAACGCAACTATGACCAAGCCAGATCAAGCAACATTGAAAATTGTGGCGGCGCTAATTCGAACCCGCATGGACCGCCTTTCCGGCGATCAGCGACTTGATGGTCTAGAGCGCCTTGGAGCATATCGTGAGTTCAATCAATTGGCGAAAGATCTTGACGCGACCGCAGTCGAGTTTACTCGCGACGAGAAATGGTAGCAGGCACCGCTACCAGAAATCGTTTTAACATTTATCACTGTTTTGTATCACTGTTTTGGGTTGGATGGTTCGTTGGTTTAGCAATCAACGCTGTTGTATTCCCTACCTTTGAAAGAACTGGTCCATCATCAGTTCTTTGAATATTGGAATTTCTTCCATTTGCTACCCAAAATGCTACCCAAGTTGCAAATATTGCAACTTCGAATATCATTCTGTCAGAAAATCGTTTATTTTCAACGTATTATGGTGAGCCCTGCTGGGTTCGAACCAGCGACCTACTGATTAAAAGTCAGTTGCTCTACCGACTGAGCTAAGGGCCCCCATGACAGGCTGTGCGCTGCACTGTGCCTTCGGGAAGCGCTTCCCTAGTGGCGCTTTCTTTCATGGTCAAGCGGCTTTGGCGCTTTTTCCGGACGTTTTTTGGGTCGGCGGTTGCGCGCGGCGAGTTGGGCGATGGTCAAGCCGGTCAGCGGGTCGCGCCAATCGCCCGCGATTTCTGCCGCCGGCCCGAGGACGAAGCGGCGTTCGCGCATCATCGGATGGGGAATGGTGAGGGCAGGGCGGTCACCGGCAAAGGCGCCGTCGCTCCACAATATTATGTCAAGATCGAGAACCCTGCGGGACCAGGCCTGGCCGCGGCGCGGGCCGAATTGCGCCTCGATCCGCTTGAACAATGTCAGCAGGGCAGGCGGCGGCGCGTCGGTTTCGATGATCGCTGCGGCATTGGCATAGCTGCGCTGGGACGGGCCGACCGGGCGGGAGGCAATGATGGTCGATGTGGCACAGACCGTCAGGCGTCCGGCATCCATCCGCTGCAATGCCGTCGCGACAACGGCGCGCGGCGCGCCGAATCGCCGGTGGCGCTGGTTCGAACCGAGGGCGATCAGGTAGTGCATGGGCGGCAATCGGGCTCCTGTGCGATGCGGAGAGGGCCGGACTGGAACAAATGGTTCCAAGCGAGTGGATCGGCTGCTATCATGCAATCAATATAAGGGAAATCAAGGAGAAGCTTTGTGGGTCAGCTACATATCGGTTTATCGGCCATGGTCCTGTTGTCGCTCGCGGCTGCCGGATGCAGCCAGGAAGGCGTGTCCCCGGGCGAAGTCAGCGGCAATGTCGCACGGGCGGCTCTGGCTGGAGCGGACGGCACGGCCTATGGCGAAGTGATTGTGGCCCAGGGTGACAATGGCCTGCTGGTCAATATCACCGCCAGGGGCATGTCTCCGGGGCCCCACGGCGTGCATATCCACCAGACAGGAAAATGCGAGGGACCCGATTTCAAATCTGCCGGTGGTCACTGGAATCCGTCCGACAAACAGCATGGATTCGACAATCCGCAAGGCGCGCATGCGGGCGATTTTTTCAATCTGGACATAGGCGCAGACGGCACTGGCGCACTGGAAGCGACGATT
The DNA here is from genome assembly GCF_002218195.1 of Sphingorhabdus sp. SMR4y. Taxonomy (GTDB): domain Bacteria; phylum Pseudomonadota; class Alphaproteobacteria; order Sphingomonadales; family Sphingomonadaceae; genus Parasphingorhabdus. The sequence continues at coordinate 465,941 of NZ_CP022336.1, forward strand.
TCCGGCGCTTCTCTGAGTGACGGTGACAATCCCCTGCTCGATGCCGACGGTGCGGCCTTCATTGTCCACGAGGGACCGGATGATCTGAAGACCGATCCGTCCGGTGACAGCGGTGGCCGGCTGGCCTGCGGTGTATTTGTCGGCGGGCGCTAGTCCGCCTGCTGGGGTGTTTGTTGTAGAGTAGTTTTATGAACCCATCGATCCTGTTTGTCTGTCTTGGCAATATTTGCCGCTCGCCGCTGGCCGAGGCAGCCCTGCGTCAGGAATGTATGGATTCAACGCTGAATATCATCGTCGATTCAGCCGGCACCGGCGACTGGCATGCCGGACAGCCCCCGGACGAGCGCGCGCAGGCGGTGGCGGCGCAAAATGGCGTGGACATTGGCCATTTGCGGGCGCGGCAGGTGAAAGCATCGGATTTTCGTGATTTTGATCATATCATCGCCCTGGACAATCAGAACTTGCGCGATCTCAAAGCGTTGCGACCGGCCATGGCGGTTTCGCAACTCTCGCTGCTCTTCGATCATGTCGCGGGCCGGGCGGGCGAGGATGTTGCCGATCCCTATTATGGCGCGGCCAGGGATTTCGAGCAGACCTGGGCAGAGGTAAGCGAGGCGGCCCGGAATATCCGCAAATGGCTGGAAGCCGGTTGAGAGGAAAAGCGGCCGGCAGTCGACCGCCGACTATCGGCCCGATGGATTGCGGCAACTGCTTCGCGCTGAATATTTTATTCGATAATTCTCTGGCGCAATAGATGCCATCTATCAAATCTGGCGGGAAATTTTTGGCAAGCCAGGGCGGTTTCCCTTGAAATAAATACGCTATTACCCGATATTGAAACCAATAGAGCCGGTTTGTCGGCTCGCTTATTTGAGGAGTATGCAATTATGGCTTGGCAAGATCCAAGAACAACCTTCGGGCAGGCCCCTGCGGGCGCTGCACCCCAGACGCAGGTCGCGTTTGATGAAGGCCTGCGCAGCTACATGCTCAAAGTTTATAATTACATGGCCAGCGGCGTGTTGCTGACCGGCATCGTCGCGATGCTGTTCGCCAGCTCCGGTCTTGCACAGGATATCATGTTCGGTGGCGGACCGCTGAAATGGCTGATCATTCTATCGCCACTGGCGATCGTCTTTGCGATGAGCTTTGGCCAGAATAAATTTTCCACAACCACGCTGCAGGCGATGTTCTGGGGATTTGCGACGCTCATGGGCCTCTCGATGTCGACCATCTTCCTGGTCTATACCGGCGCGTCCATCGCCCAGACCTTCTTTGCCACGGCGGCGGCCTTCCTCGGACTGAGCCTCTACGGCTACACGACCAAGAAGGACCTGTCCGGCATGGGCAGCTTCCTGATCATGGGTGTGATCGGCTTGCTGGTCGCAATGGTCATCAACATCTTCCTCCAGTCGACGATGATGCACTTCGTCATCAGCGCGATCGGGGTTCTGGTGTTTGCCGGTCTGACCGCTTACGACACGCAGCGGATCAAGAGCATGTATGCCTATGTCGCGGGAACCGACATGGTCGGCAAGACCGTGGTTCTGAGCGCGCTCAGTCTCTATCTGGACTTCATCAACATGTTCCAGTTCCTGCTTACCTTCATGGGCAGCCAGGAATAGGCCGCAAGCCAACTGCCAACATGTGAAATCACCGAAAAGCCCGGCAGGAAACTGTCGGGCTTTTTCTTTTGGCGCTTCGTCGAGATTTGCGCGCAAATGCTGGACATTCATCATCGTGAATCATAAGGAAATGGCAGTTGTTCTGGGAGAAAATCATGATGCCGCGTTTGAAGGATCTGCGTCTTATTTTGGTAGCTGGCGGACTGGCTCTGCTCGCCGCCTGTCAAACGCCGCCGCCACCACCACCGCCACCGCCCGCTCCGGTTGTCCAGCCGCAATATACGCCGCGCGCGCCGACTCCGCCGTTCGGGGCGAGCCATCTGGCGATCGTGCCCGCGCTAAGGGCCGACGGCTTGCGCGAGACGATCAATCGTGATCTGGGGCCGCTCGAGACCCTGTGGCATGTGCGTGCGGCATTGAATGTCGCTGCGCTGAGCTGCACCGGCCCGCTCTACGAACGTCTGGTGGACGATTATAACGCGTTCATCAAGAACAACAGCGCTTCCTTGCGCAACGCCAATAATGCGATCATCCGGAAGTTCCAGCGTGACATCGGCAGCGGCTACAAGACCGAGCATGACCGCCATCAGACACAGCTCTATAATTACTGGTCCTTCTCGCCGCTGCGCCGGCCCTTCTGCGATCAGGCCGTGCAGGTCAGCCAGCGCGCAATTGTCACCAAGTCGGCCGACCTCAATCAGTTTGCAGCAGCGGCCTTGCCCGAGCTGGAACAACCGTTTACCGATTTCTATCTTGCGTTTGAAGAATATAAACGCGCTTTGCACGCTTGGCGGGTGCAATATGGGGACCCCACAGCCCCCGTTGATCAGTTGGCTAGTGAACAGCCGGCAGTCGAGCAGCCAGCTGACGAGTTACCAGTTCTCGAACAACCCGCTCTCGATTACGAGCAGCCGGTTCCCGGTGATTGAAGCGCCGTCAAGCGGTTTGAAAAAAGGCCAGAGGGGAACGCCCCTCTGGCCTTTTTTCTTGCTTTTGACCGGGTGATCAGCCGTTGTCGGCAATCAGAGTGTCATCGATGGCCTTCGCCGCATTATAGGCGTCGCGGCTTGTCAGCCGCTCGGCATAGGCAAGGAAACTGTCCCGGGTGGGCAGGGTGCCAAATTGCGTCCCCCAGATGACCTGCGCGCCGACATAGACGTCGGCCATGGTGAAGCGAGGGCCGCAAACATAGGGATCGGTTTGAAATTTTGCATCGAGCACGTCGACCACATGGTCATAATTGCCGTAACCGGCCGTCATTTCCTTGTCCGGTGGCACGTCAAAGCCCAACGTCCGGTTGGTGATCGCTGCTTCAACAGGGCCGGCGGTAAAGAAGAGCCAGCGGAAATAGTCGGCCTGCTCGTCGCTTTCCGGCGCGAGGCCCGCTTCCGGGAAAGCTGCTGCAAGATAGGCGCAGATCGCCGGGCCTTCGGTCACCACCTTGCCGTTGTGCGCTATTGCCGGAACCTTGCCCATCGGATTGATCGCGAGATAGTCCTCCGCCTTCATTGAAGTGCCATATTCGAGCAGCACCTGTTCATATTCTGCCCCCGCTTCATGCAGCGCCCAGCGGGCGATCTGGCCGCGCGACATCGGATTGGTGTAGAATTTCAGCGTCATATCAATTGTCTCCTCGGTTCTTGTCGCAGCTTGTCTCTGCTAGATCTTGTTCGTATTTCTCTTTGTGCTGCCTTGAAAATTCGTCAAGCGAGCGTTCCGGCGTCGACCTGTAAATTTCGCCGGTCGGCGTGAGACTAGACATACGGTCGAGCCGGAACGTGCGGAAATCATCGCGCAATTCGCACCATCCCACGAGCGTCCAGACCTTGCCCCAGAACCACAGCCCCAGCGGCTGGACGGTCCGCCTGGTGAAGGCGCCATTCTCGTCGCAATATACCAGAGCCACTGTTTCCCGGCCTTCGATCGCGTGCTCGCAGCGATCGATCAACTCCCGGGACTGCCCGGCCAGTCCGATGCTTGGCGAGAATATCTTCGTGTCTCCGACCCGGCTGCGCTCCGCTTCCGGCAAAACCGCCTCGATCTTGACCAGCGCCTCCTCCGCTGCCGCCATCATCGCCGTGCCGCCCCACGCCTTGACCATCCGTGCGCCGGTGACCAGCGCGACGATCTCGTCTCGCGTGAACATCAGCGGCGGCAGGTCGAAACCGCTGCGCATGATATAGCCGATGCCGGCTTCGCCATCGATCGGCACGCCGGTGGACTGGAGATCGGCAATGTCGCGATATATTGTACGCTCGGAAACTTCGAGGCGCTCGGCCAGGTTGGCGGCTGTCACGAGCCGGCCACCGCGCAGATACTGGACAATCTGGAACAGGCGGTCGGCTCTGCGCATCAGTCGTTATATTTGAATATGGCTATTGAATTGCCTTCGGTGTCTTTGGCATAGAAAAAGGCTGCGGCAGGCAGGGGAATGGGTTCGGAAACCACTTCACCACCACCGGCCTTGATCCGCTCCATTGCATCGGCAAGTTCACCTCCGGTGGAGAAATGCGGGGTAGATCCATCGCCGGATGTTGCAGGCTTTCCCTGGTAGATGTGCCCGCACAGCGTGTCTCCCTTGCTCGGGATCATGAGCATTTTTTGCGGTCCGTCATTGGCCTCGACCAGGGATGTCTCGAGTACGGTTTCATAAAAGTCTTTGGCGCGGTTGAGGTCGGTTGCGGGAATTTCCACCCACACCAGCCTGTCTCTTGTCCCGGTCATCAGCTTGCTCCTCCTTTTTGATTGAACAAGCATCGAATATCATAACCCTCCTGACAGCATCATGTCAGGAGGGTTTCTAGATGTGAAGACGGTATCGCGAACTGTCTACTTTCGCGCGCCGATCAATGCGAAGGCTGCACCCTGCGGATCGACCGCATTGAGCTGGAACTCGCCGCCCGGAATTTCCGTCGGTTCAAGCCTGATCTGGCCGCCCTTGGCGATAATGGTTTTTACCGCTTCATCAATGTCAGCCACCCGGAAATAATAGGTCCACGCGGAAACCGGCATTGCGTCCGGCTTGTCCATCATCGCGCCGATCATGAAATCATGGCGAAGAAAATTATACGTGCCCATCGGACCCATATCCATCTCTCCTTCCTTCTCCCAGCCGAACAGATCGTGATAGAAGTTGAGCGCGGCGGGCGTGTCGCTGGTGGCGAGCTCGTTCCAGGCGCAATGGCCGATCATCGGCTCGGTCGCCGCAAAGGCGAGGCTGGTTGCATCGGGTTTCTCGGTCGGCGGGCTCGGCGTCATCACATAGAATATCGCGCCTTGCTGATCTGCGACCATTGCGAACCGTCCGACACCGGGAATGTCCTGCGGCTGCACATGGACGCTGCCGCCCGCAGAGGATATCGCGTCTGCCATACGGTCGACGTCCTCGACAGTGACATAGCCGAGCCAGCAGGGCTGCGCGCCATTGGCCGTCATTTCCGGCGTCAGCGGTAGCAGGCCGCCAATTCCTTCGCTTTTCATCGAAAATTCCCGATAGTCCATGCCGGCCTGGCCGCTATCGGCGAAGTCCCAGCCCAGCAACGCCCCATAGAAATCCTGTGCGGCGTCGGCGTCGCTGGTCAGCAATTCATACCAGATGAAATCACCATGTTTGTTGGCCATGGGTCCTGCTCCTCATTTGCCGAGCGTGACGACGGGCTGAAAGCCGCCGAAGATCATCCTTTTGCCGTCGAAGGGCATCGGGTTCTGCACCGGATCCATCCTTGGATCGGCGTTGTCCGGATCTTCCATCATCGCTTCCAGTTTTTCCATGCCGGCGTCACGGGTTGCCTTGTCGGGCCATTCGATCCAGGAAAAGACGATGCTTTCATCGTCGGTCGCTTTCACCGCCTTGCGGAAATCGGTGGTCTTGCCTTCCGAGATGTCATCGCCCCAGCATTCGACCACTCTGGTCGCCCCCATGTCTGTGAACATGCTGTCCGCCATGTTGGCATGATCGATAAATTTCTGCTTGTCGGCGGTGGGCACCGCGATCACAAATCCGTCAATATAGCTCATTTTCCTCTCTTCCGTCTTTTAATCCTGGCTCTCGCAAATGTCGGCCAACTGGTCTGCCACCGCTTTCCAGCCGTCGGCAAAGCCCATGTCCTCGTGCTGTTTTTTTGCCTCTGCGGTCCAGTGGCGGGCGCTCGCGGTATAACGGGTGCCGCCAGCTTCCGGTGCGATCTCGAAAATACCGATCATGAACGGGTTTTGCGGTTTCAAGTCGGCTGTGACCGCATCGGTAAAGGCAAAACGCTTGCCGTCGACTACCTCGAGAAAAATGCCTTCACCCTCGTGACGCTCGCCACCGGGGCCGTGCATGATTGTACAGGAACGGCCGCCGGCGCGCCAGTCCTGCTCGATAATCTCGGTTGTCCACGGCTTCGGACACCACCATTCGGCCGTCCGCCGGGTCATCACGGACCAGACTTTTTCGGGAGGCGCGGCGATCAGGCGCGTTACGGATAGTTCGAGCGTTTCGGCGCTCTCTTTCGGGTTTTCATCAGACATGTTCGATCCTCCGGTTGCAATCTCTCAGCCTATCGCCGCCTCGATTGTGGCAATGTCGATTTTCTGCATCGGCATCATCGCTTCAAAGGCGCGCTTGGCAATGTCTCCGCCCTGCGCCATCGCGTCGGTCAGCGCGCGGGGCGTAATCTGCCAGTTGATGCCCCATTTATCCTTGCACCAGCCGCATTGGCTCTCGCTGCCACCGTTGCCCACGATCGCGTTCCAGTAGCGGTCGGTCTCGTCCTGCGTGGCGGTATGGACCTGAAAGGAAAAGGCTTCGGTGTGCGGAAAGGCCGGGCCACCGTTCAACCCGAGGCAGGAAACCCCCAGCACGGTAAATTCAACGGTCAGCTCGTCGCCTTGCTTGCCGCCGGGAAAATCGGCGGGAGCGAGATGCACCGCATCGACCCGGCTGTCTGGAAAAGTCTCCGCGTAAAATTCGGCGGCTTCGCGGGCAGCGTGGTCGTACCAGATGCACATTGAAATCTTGCCGGTCATTATCCTCTCCTCCTTGCTCAGCTCGATATGTTGAAAATTGCCTCGATATATCTGCGCAAATGACGAACGCTTTCGCGCGCTTTTTCCGGATCTCCCGAAGCCTTCGCGATCACAAAGGCGCCCTGCAAAACGGTCTGAACGTGCCAGGCCACGCTTTCCGCAGTGATATTGTCGCGAATTCCGTGGCGGTCTATCGCCGCCTGGACATCGACCGCCAGTGCCTCGCAATAGGCGGCGATGCTTTCGCTGCTGGCCTCGCGGAGCGCCTCGTTGCTCGCAAAAGTCTCCTGCGCCATCGTGCCGACAAAACAGGTAAAGCCTTCCGCAGGACCGTCGATCATCGCCATCCGCATGTCGATATGGCCGAGCAGGCGTTCGAGCGGGTCCTCAAGCCTGGTATAGGGCGGGAGTTCGAACAGCGGAGCCGCGCGCGCCGTCCATTGCGCTGCGGCAGCGACACCCAGATCTTCCTTGGAAGGGAAATGGTGAAAAAAGGCGCCCTTGGTCACGCCGGCGGCGGCGCAAATCTGGTCGACTGTCGTAGCTGCATAGCCCTGGCGACGGACTAGATCATGCGCGGCATCGATCAGCTTTGTCCTTGCTGTGATGCGTCCGGGGGAAGGGGATCGACTCGCGTTCATGGCGAGAACATACCAACTGGTTGGTATGTGTCAATGCGGTGTTGGATCGACCGGCGTTTCGTCCGATGGTTTCACTGTGCACCAGGCATAAAAAAACGGCGTGTAACCAGACACGCCGTTTTTCGATTTTGCCGGAACCTAAACCGCGGCCGGGCCGCTATTCCGTTTCGCTGGGAGCCTTGTTTTTCGCAGGCTTCTTCTTTTTCTTCGTCTTGGGCGCTGCCGATGTGATCTCGAAGGTCAGTTCATTGTCCTTCAGATGCACCTTGACCTCGCCGCCGTTCTTGAGCTTGCCGAACAGCAATTCTTCCGCGAGCGGTTGCTTGATCTTTTCCTGGATCAGGCGGCCCATCGGACGGGCACCGTAAAGCTTGTCGTAACCCCGTTCGGTGAGCCATGCCTGGGCGTCCTCGTCCAGTGTGATGTGAACATTCTGGTCGGCCAGTTGCAGTTCGAGCTCGAGGATGAATTTCTCGACAACCCGGGAGACCACTTCCGGCGGCAGATAGGCGAAGGGCACGATTGCATCGAGACGGTTGCGGAATTCGGGGGTGAACATTTTCTTCACCGCTTCTTCACCGGCATCTTCCTTGGACATATTGCCGAAACCGATGCCTTCCTTCGCCATGTCGGATGCGCCGGCATTGGTCGTCATGATCAGCACGACATTACGGAAGTCCACCGTCTTGCCATGGTGATCGGTCAGCTTGCCGTTATCCATCACCTGCAGCAAGATGTTGAACAGGTCGGGATGGGCCTTCTCGATTTCGTCGAGCAGCAACACGCAATGCGGGTTCTGGTCGATGGCATCGGTCAGCAGGCCACCCTGATCATAACCGACATAGCCCGGAGGCGCGCCGATCAGGCGGGAAACGCTGTGCCGCTCCATATATTCCGACATGTCGAAACGCTTCAGCGGAATGCCCATGATCGAGGACAATTGCCGCGCGACTTCGGTCTTGCCGACGCCGGTCGGGCCACTGAACAGATAGTTGCCAATGGGCTTGTCCGGTTCGCGCAGACCCGCGCGGGACAGTTTGATGGCACTGGACAGTTTGCCGATCGCTTCGTCCTGGCCAAAGACCACGCGCTTGAGATTGCGCTCGAGATTTTCGAGCGTCTGCTTGTCGTCCTTCGACACCGATTTGGGCGGGATACGCGCCATGTTAGCGATCACGGCCTCGATATCCTTGGTGGTGATCATTTTCTTGCGACGCGAAGGCGGCAACAGCATCTGCATGGCGCCGACCTCGTCGATTACGTCGATGGCCTTGTCCGGCAGCTTGCGGTCGTTGATATAGCGAGTGGACAGTTCCACCGCCGATTTCAGCGCGTCCGGCGCGTAGCGAACCTTGTGATGCTCTTCAAAGGCCCCGCGCAGACCGGCAAGGATCTTGATCGTATCCTCGACCGACGGCTCGTTGATGTCGATTTTCTGGAAACGCCGCAGCAAGGCGCGGTCCTTTTCGAAATGGTTGCGGAATTCCTTGTAGGTGGTCGATCCGATGCAGCGGATGACGCCACCGGACAGCGCCGGTTTCAGCAGGTTGGACGCATCCATTGCCCCGCCGCTGGTCGCGCCGGCACCGATCACCGTGTGAATCTCGTCGATGAACAGGATCGCGTCGGGCATTTTCTCGAGTTCGGCAACAACCTGTTTCAGCCGCTCTTCGAAATCACCGCGATAGCGGGTTCCGGCAAGCAGCGAACCCATGTCGAGCGAATAGATGACGGCCGGAAGCAATACATCTGGAACATTGCCTTCGACGATCCGCAGCGCCAGACCTTCGGCGATCGCCGTCTTGCCGACACCGGGCTCACCGACATAAAGCGGGTTATTCTTCGAACGCCGGCACAGAATCTGTACCGTGCGGTCGACTTCCGCCTGCCGTCCGATCAGCGGATCGATCCGGCCTTCTTCGGCCTTGGCGTTCAGATTGACGGTGAACTGGTCGAGCGCCGTCTCTTTCTTGTTCTTGTCTTTCTTGTCCTCTTCGCCCTCGATGCCGGACAATTCGGCCGGTTCGGGAGGATTGCCGCCCTTGCCGACTCCATGGCTGATGAAGCTGACCGCATCGAGGCGGCTCATGTCCTGCTGCTGCAGGAAATAGACGGCATAGCTTTCCCGTTCCGAAAAGAGCGCGACCAGCACATTGGCGCCGGTGACTTCATCCTTGCCGGAAGACTGGACATGCAGGATCGCCCGCTGGACGACACGCTGGAATCCCGATGTGGGGGAGGGGTCGATCGCTTTCTCGACCTTCAGCGAATCCAGTTCGCTGTCGAGATACAGAATGACCGCGTCCTCGAGTTCGCCCAGATCAACGCCGCAGGCGTTCATCACCTGCGAAGCATCGCCATCGTCAACAAGTGCGAGAAGGAGATGCTCGAGAGTCGCATATTCATGATTGCGATCAGCGGCGTTTTTCAACGCCTGATGCAGGGTTTTCTCGAGCGATTCTGCGAAGGATGGCATGTATTTTACTCCAAATGTGGGACGGCTACAGCGTCCCGTTTGCCGAAACTGGTGTCGTTCATCCGGTTCCGGGCTTTAACCAATTGCTTGCACTCTAGATCGTGAGCCACGCCCCAAAGGTCAAGGGCACCGGGCTTGAGATCTGCAACCATCCGGCCAAAGCTGCCAGTTATTCGTCTCTCTTCTCCTTTACGGTCCAAAATGGAACGTCTGAACCCGACTATTATTAAACAAGGTTAACAAATGCTTTAGCGAAAGCCAGCCTTTATCAGCTTTTGAACAGATTTTCTGCGCTAGCGCGATGGCTCACGGCGAATTTTTTCTTCGCTTCGCAACGGCTTATTTCCGATTTCAACAGGGAAATCCGTTGTTCCAGCTCGTTTACAGATAATGGGTCGAGATCCTGTTTGATCAGCAAGGCCACCGGATCATTGGCGTTGCGCGGTAAATTGTCATCATCATCCATGAATCGACGTGCCTCCTGCATCGCAATGTTGACCGGCCGCGCTTTGCTGTCAATAAGGGCCGGAAATTAGGGAGCTCGCAAATTTCCTGGGGGACATTCAATGCCTGTATCTGAACTGTTGCAAAAAGAGATGACCGCTGTCGCGATCAGCGAAGCCGGCGGACCGGAAGTCCTGAAGGCGGTGACCGTGGATATGCCGCAGCCGAAGCCGGACGAGGTGCTGATCCGGGTGGCTGCCGCCGGCGTCAACCGTCCCGATGTTGTCCAGCGCATGGGGCTCTATCCGGCCCCGCCCGGCGCATCGCCACTACCCGGTCTGGAAGTGTCCGGAACCGTTGTCGGTCTCGGCGAAAATGTCGAGCCGGAATGGATCGGCCGTAAGATTTGTGCGCTGACCAATGGCGGCGGCTATGCCGAATATTGCGTCGCGCCGGTCGGGCAATGTCTCGACGTGCCGGACAGCCTGACCATGGAAGAAGCGGCCGCGTTGCCTGAGACGCTGTTCACTGTCTGGGGCAATCTGTTCAACCGCGGTTTCGCCCGGGAAGATGAAACCGTGCTGGTTCATGGTGGTACCAGCGGCATCGGCACGATGGCGATCAAGCTCGGCAAGCTGTTCGGCCTCAAGGTCATCGTCACCTGCGGCAGCGATCAGAAATGCACCGCCGCCAAGCAGATCGGCGCCGACCATGCGATCAACTACAAGAGCCAGGACTTTGTCGAGGAAATCAAGAAGATCACCGACGGCCAGGGCGTCGAAATCGTTCTGGACATGGTTGCCGGCGACTATGTCGCGCGCAATCTGAAATGCCTGAAACAGGATGGTCGTCACGTGACCATCGCGGTGCAGGGCGGGGTGCAGGCCACGATCAACATGGCCCAGGTGATGATGAACCGCCTGACCCTCACGGGGTCGACGCTGCGACCACAGTCGGCAGAGCGCAAGGCGCTGATGGCCGATGAAATCTATCGCTATGTCTGGCCGGATGTCGCGGCGGGCAAGTTGAAGCCGGTCATGGATGAATGTTTCCCGCTCGCCGAAGCCGCCAGGGCGCACGCTCATATGGAAGCGGGTGACCATATCGGCAAGATCGTGCTGAAGGTCGAATAGCGAGCGCCTTGATCCCTGACGATCATCTTCCGGTCTGCCGGCGTGATCATGAACCGGGGAGAAGGCTGTTTCGTGCCTGCACAACCAGCCGTAACTGCCTTCGAACATCCGGGTCTTTCGTCACCAAAGCTTCATAAATTCGGGACTTTGCTGTAATAAACGGCTGCTAGTGGCCGGGCCATGGAAATCCTCTCCATGGGAGTTTTTATGGCCAAATATTTCCCCCCGTTCAGCAAAACCGATGTTCCGCTGCTCGACGCCGATCGCTACGAGGCGCGGCTCAAGCGCAAGCCACGCGTGTCGCCCAGTGATCGTACGCGCTACCGGACGATCTGGATATCCGATATCCATCTCGGCACCCGCGGCTGCAACGCCGACCTGCTGATCGATTTTCTCGACCATGTGGATAGCGATACGCTCTATCTCGTCGGGGACATTATCGACGGCTGGCGGCTGAAGAAAAAGTTTTTCTGGCCGGACGGGCATAATGATATCATCTGGCGTATCTTGAAGCGGGCACGGCGCGGCACCCGCATCGTCTATATTCCCGGCAATCATGACGAGATGTTTCGCCAGTTTACCGGCCTGAACTTCGGCGGCGTCGAAATCCGGCGGTCGGCTATCCATGAAACCGCCGATGGTCGTCGCCTGCTGGTCCTGCACGGTGACGAATTTGATACGGTGATGCTCGCGCATCGCTGGCTCGCCGTGATCGGGGACGCCGCCTATGTGTCCCTGATGCGGGTCAACTGGCTGGTTAACAAGGTCCGCAACTGGCTGGACCTGCCATATTGGTCGCTTTCGAAAATGGCCAAGCACCGGGTCAAAAATGCGGTCGAATTTATCGGCCGTTATGAAGAAACCGTGGCCAAGGCTGCGGAAAGCCGTGGCGTCGACGGTGTCGTCTGCGGCCATATCCACACCGCGGAGCATCGCGTGATCAAGGGTGTTGAATATTATAACGACGGCGACTGGGTTGAAGGTTGCACGGCACTGGTCGAATGTGACGACGGCACTATGCAGATTCTCCACTGGGCCGAAGAAATGAAGGCCCGCAAGGCACGCGGGGAAAAGCCGGCCAGACTGGTATCGGTCGACGGCATGGATCAGGCAGCGTGAGGATCGCGCTGGTAACCGATGCATGGCATCCGCAAGTCAATGGCGTGGTACGGACCCTCGATACGGTAATCGCGCTGTTGCGCGAGAGGGGACATGAAATTTTGGTGATTTCGCCCGATCAGTACCGGTCCGTTGCTGCGCCGAGCTATCCGGAAATCCGTCTTGCCTTTGCCCGTGCGGGGACCATCGGCAAACGCATAGAGGCATTTGGAGCAGATGCTGTCCATCTGGCCACCGAAGGTCCCTTGTGCATTCAGGCCCGCCGCTGGTGTAAACGTAAAAACCAGCCTTTTACAACTGCCTATCATACACAGTTCCCGGAATATCTCGCACGACGCACACAATTGTCACCGCGTTTCTTCTGGCCCTATATCCGCTGGTTTCACCGGGGGGCGGAAGCGATCATGGTTTCGACCCAAAGCGTCCGTGATCAGTTGAAGCGCGAGAAACTGCCGCACAGCCATCACTGGAGTCGCGGTGTCGATCTGGACAATTTCCATCCCGCCGCGCCTCATCCCGCGGAATATGAACAACTTCCGCGGCCGATACAGCTCTATGTCGGGCGAGTGGCGATCGAGAAGAACATCGAGGCGTTTCTCGACAGCAGTCAGCCGGGAACGAAAGTTGTGGTCGGTGATGGTCCGGCGCTGGAAGGGTTGCGCGCGCGCTATCCCGCTGTGCATTTTGCCGGCAGGAAAACGGGGCAGGAGCTGGCCGGCTATTATGCAGGAGCCGATGTTTTTGTTTTTCCCAGCAAGACCGACACATTCGGTCTGGTGATCATCGAGGCGCTGGCCTGCGGCACGCCGGTGGCGGCGTTTCCGGTAACCGGACCGGTTGATATCCTGACGGCGGAAAGCGGCGTCATGAATGATGACCTCGACGTGGCGATAGCCCGCGCGCTGGCCCTCGACCCCGCCGACTGTATAGCTCTCGGCGCGCAATTCAGCTGGGAGGCGAGCGCCAGCCAGTTTGTAAGCGGTCTGGTCATACAGGACCCGCGTCTGGATTGTCACATGTCGCGCAGGATGCTCGCAAAGGCGATATTTGCGCGGGTCTAGCCAAATATCTTGCCGACTCCCTCCAGATAAACTACATAGGTCGCCAACAGGCCGTCTCCGCAAGGGGGCGGCCCTTTATTTTATATTGCCGCTGGTGCAAAAGCACCAGTTATCAGAAGGATGCCATCATGGCCGAACAAGCAACTCCTCTTATGCCGCATGCAACCGCCAGCTGGCTTGTGGACAATACGGCGCTCAGCTTTGACCAGATCGCCGAATTCTGCGGAATCCATATCCTCGAAGTCAACGCGATGGCGGATGATCTTGCCAGTTCCAAATATACCGGCCGCGATCCGGTGCAGGCGCATGAATTGACCCATGAGGAAATCGAGAAAGCGGAAAAAGATCCGGACTACCGCATGGTCATCCAGAAAGGCCCGGAGCAGGTGCGCCGCACCAAGGGGCCACGCTACACGCCGGTTTCCAAGCGCCAGGACAAGCCCGACGGGATCGCCTGGCTGCTCCGCAACCATCCGGAGATTTCCGATGCGCAGGTCGGCAAGCTGATCGGCACCACCCGGACCACGATCAGCGCCATCCGCGATCGCGAGCACTGGAATATCGCCAATATCTCGCCCAAAGATCCCGTCACTCTCGGTCTCTGTTCGCAGCGCGAGCTGGATGCCGTGGTCGCCAAGGCGGCGAAAAAGGCTGGCATCGAACCGGATGTGGCCGATGATACCAAGCTGGGTGGCGACAAGGAAGCGCTGATTGCCGAACTGCGCGAGGAACGCGCACAGGCGGCTCGTGACGCGGAAGCCGCGCTGGCGGGTGAAGGCGAGGAAGAAGCGGCACCGGTCGAACATACCGCAGAAACGCTGTTCAAGGACCGCTGAGCGCCAGACCTCGCGTTCGCGCCGGTCTCATAAGCGGAATATCAGGAAAGCCGGTGCGCAGCGCCGGCTTTTCCCGTTTATACGACGGGAACGGATGCCGTTCCGCCTATCAAAAACAGGGTTTAACTATCCGGTTAAATCGCCTTGCGCTCGGCCGCGCCATGGGTCTATGACCGGCGCATGGATGCACCCCGGAAACCGCCTGCCTATGATGCGATGCTCGCCGATCACGGCTTTGACCCCATTGAATCGGACGGCCTGACCTATCCGCTCGGCGACTTTGAACCGAAATATGGTGAATATTTCGAACTGATGCCCGGCATCGGCTGGACTCGCACACCGGTGCCCGGTCCGCTCGGCCATATCAACAACTGGGTGCTCGCCGACCGTCATGAAGACGGCAGCGCCGGCTTTGCAATCGCCGATACCGGCCTGTTCATGCCGCAGGTGATCGACGCCTGGAAGCATCTGTTCGAAGAAGGTGCGCTGCACGGGCAGAGCGCCACCAAGATCATCGTTACCCATTATCATCCCGATCATGTCGGCTGCGCCGGCTGGCTCGCCAACCGGTTCAAGGCGCCCCTGCACATGAACCGCACCGAATGGCTGCTGACCCGCATGCTGCTCGCTGACAAGCGCGACGGCGTGCCGCAGGAAGCGCTGGAAGAATGGCGCTTCTGCGGCTGGGAACAGCATCTGATCGACGATTTCGCCAAAAAGGGCTGGGGCCGTTTCGCCCGCGCCGTTTCCGACCTGCCGATCGGCCATATCCGCATGGAAGAGGGCACAAGACTGAAAACCGGCGACCATGAATGGCGAGTGATGATCGGCAACGGCCACACGCCCGAACATGCCTGCCTGATCGACGACACGGCCAAGGTGATGATCTCCGGTGACCAGATATTGCCACGGATCACTTCCAACATCTCGACCATGCTCAGCGAACCGACCAGCGATCCGCTGGGCGAATGGCTGGCCAGCATCGACCGGTTCCGCGCGGAACTGGACAATGAATTGCTCATTCTGCCCGCCCATGGCCGGCCGTTTCTCGGCGCGCACCAGCGGCTCGACGCGCTGGCCGAACGGCATAATGAAGCGCTGGACGATCTCGAACAGGGCCTGCGCGAAAGCCCCAAGCGCGTGGTCGACAGCTTCCCCTATCTGTTCCGCCGCCCGATCACCCCGGACGTCATCGGCATGGCCAGCGGCGAGGCAATGGCGACGCTCCGGCACCTCGAATATACCGGTCGCGCCCGCCTGGACATGAAGGACGGCACCGCCTGGTACAGCGCGGCCTAGCCGGTGATCGACTTGGCATCGATTGGTGGTTCGACCTCGTCGCTGGTGCAGTGCAGCGCATAGCCACGCAGGAAGACGCCCAGCGCAACGAGGGAAACAATCCCGGCCAGTCCGAAGGGCGCTCCGGGCAGATAGTAGATCGATCCGGCCACGGTGAAAGCGGCAAACACACCGGCGAACAGCGGCGGACCGATCACCGAGGCGGTGCTTTGCAGACTGGCGACCGCGCCTTGTAATTCGCCCTGCGTCTCGTCGGACACGGCGTTGCTCATCAGCCCGTTGATCGACGGCTGGAACAGCCCCTGCAGAGAGCCGACCGGTATCGCGATGAAAATCAGCCAGCCCTGGTCAGGACCGGCCACGACGTAGAATATCGAACTGGCGGCCATGGATATGGTGGCGAGAATGACCGCATTGCGTTCGCCGATCCGCGGGATCAGGACGCGGATCAGCAGACCCTGGACGATGGCGGCGCCGACGCCGATACAGGCCAGAGCCATGCCCACGGTCCACTCGCTCCAGCCAAAGGCTTCGATCGCATAGAAAGCAAATATGATCGGATAAACGACATGGGAGGTCATCCAGATGGTCAGGGCCGACGCATACCACAGGACAATCCTGTTCTGGCCGCCAAGGCCTTTTAGCGCGACCAGCGCATTGGCACGGGCGAGTCTGAAGGGCCTCCGCTTTTCCGCTGGCAGGCTTTCCTTGAGCAGAAAGAAGCCGAACAGCAGGTTGAGCGCGGCGAGCACGCTGGCCCCGAAAAAAGGCAGGCGCGTGCCATATTCTCCCAATATGCCGCCAACCGCCGGTCCGATGATGAAGCCCAGTCCGAAGGCCGCGCCGATCAGGCCGAAATTCTGGGCCCGTTTGTCGGGAGGGGAGATGTCGGCGATATAGGCATAAGCGGTGCTGAAGCTGGCGCCCATGATCCCGGCAATGATCCGCGCGGCAAACAGCCATAACAGCGAGGAAGCAAATCCCATCAGCATATAGGCAATGGCATAGCCTCCGAGCGCACCGAGCAGCACCGGACGTCTGCCAAAGCGGTCGGAGAGATTGCCGATGATCGGACCGAAGACAAATTGCATGGCGGCATAGGCAAAGGCGAGCCAGCCGGCATAGACGGCCGCATCCGACAACGTGTCCCCGGTGATGCTGGTAATCAGTTTCGGGAGGACCGGCATGATGATGCCGAACCCCAGCATATCGATGAGCACGACGAGAAAAACGAAAACCAGTGATGATCTGGCGGCGGGCTGGGGAGGGGATTCGCTCATGGGCTTTTTCCCCTACACTCTGATCGGCCGGAAAGGGAGCCATTTAGCCCGGCAATTTTCATTGTCAGTTCAGCCGGCATCACTTACATGAATGTCAATGACTGATATTTATCCTGACCAGCCTCCGATCTGGAAAACCCATTATAATCATCCCACGCCCTGGGATCAATTTTATGCGCCGCTGTCGATGCCCGGAATGTTCTTCCGGTCTGCCGGCCGTCGCGGCGATGCCAACCTGCTCGACTTCATGGGCCGTAAGTACAGCTACAGCGAAGTGGCTGCCGGCGTCGTCCGGGTAGCCAAGGGGCTGCAGGATATGGGAGTCGGCAAGGGCGACCGGATCGGCCTGTTTCTGCCCAACGTGCCACATTATGTCAGCGCCTATTACGGCGCGATGGCAATCGGCGCGACGGTCGTCAACTTCTCGCCGCTCTACACGGTGGAAGAGCTCAATCATCAGGTGGAGGACAGCGGTACCAAGATATTGTTCACGCTATCCGCGACCGCGCTGTTCCCGACCGCATATAAGGTACTGGAGCAGTCAAGCCTGGAACGTCTGGTGGTTGGCAGTATCGCTGGCGCGCTGCCGGCCGGCAAGGCCCTGTTCTACTCTCTGTTCCGCCGCAAGGAGAGCAGCCCGCAACCCGACGATGTCCGGATCACCCCCTTTTCCGAGCTTATCGACAATGACGGCATCTACAAGGCCCCCAATATCCGTCCGGAAAAGGATATCGCCCTGCTGCAATATACCGGCGGCACCACGGGCACGCCCAAGGGCGCCATGTGCAGTCACCAGAACCTGACCGCCAACGCGCGGCAGATCAACAATATCGATCCTTTCATCGACGAAAGTGACCGGCTGATGGGCGTGCTGCCTTTCTTCCATGTCTTCGCCAACAGCGCCGTACTCAACCGTACGGTCGAGCGCGGCGGGGAGATCGTCATGCTGCCGCGTTTTGACGCAAAACAGACGTTGAAGGCGATCAGCCGTGCCAAGATCACCGCCATGCCCGGCGTGCCGACCATGTACCAGGCCTTGCTTGACCATCCCGACATAGACAAGACCGACTTTTCCTCGCTCAAGGTCTGTGTCTCCGGTGGCGCGCCGCTGCCGATGGAGCTGAAAACCAAATTCGAGGCCAAAACCGGAGCGAAGCTGGTCGAGGGCTATGGTCTGACCGAAAGCTGCGGCGTTGTCAGCGCCAATCCCTATGAAGGGCTCAACAAGCCCGGTACCATCGGCCAGCCGGTCCCCGGCACATTGGTCAAGCTGGTCGACAAGGCCGATCCGGCAAAACCGGCTCCCGACGGCGAGCCGGGGGAATTGATCTTCTCCGGCCCGCAGGTCATGCAGGGCTACTGGAACCTGCCCGACGAGGACGAGAACGTCTTTGTCGACGGTTTCCTGCGTACCGGCGATGTCGCGACGATTGACGCGGATGGCTATATCAAGATCGTCGACCGGTTGAAGGACATGATCGCGGTCGGCGGTTTCAAGGTCTTTCCGAGCCAGGTCGAGGAAGTGCTCTACAAGCATGAAGCGGTCAAGGAAGCGCTGGTGATCGGGGTGCCGGACGATTATCGCGGCGAAAGCCCCAAGGCCTATGTCGCTCTGGAAACGGACGGTGCGGTTAGTGGCGAAGAACTGAAAGACTGGCTCAACCCGCAACTGGGCAAGCACGAAAGGGTAGTCGACGTCGTGATTCGTGACAGTCTGCCCAAGACGATGATCGGCAAGCTGGACCGAAAGGCGTTGCGCGCCGAGGAACTGGACCAGGACTAACCGCCGAGACGGTGGTTATCCTGACGTCGTGCGGACCTTTTCGGCGTTCTTTGAAGCGAAGACCTTGGCTTTGGCGGTATAGTTCTTCACGGCATAGAGCTGCCGGTCGGCGGATTCGAGCAGGCTGTTCGCCGTCGTTCCGTCGAGCGGCCAGGTCGCAATACCGACACTGGCCCGCACCCGGATGACATGGTCCTGCACCACGCAAGGGGGGACCAATGCAGCCAGCAGATGGTCCGCACAGGCGGTGTCGGAGATGGCGGAATCCGGCGACAGCAAGACGGCGAATTCATCGCCGCCCATCCGCGCGACAATACCGTTGTCACCGCAGGCCTTGCGTAGACGCTTCGCGACTTCGACCAGCAATTGATCGCCGACGGCATGACCGAATTGGTCATTGACCGGCTTGAACCCGTCAAGATCGACCAGAGCGACCGAAAATGTCCGCTCAACGTCTTGCTCGTTGATCTGGCGGGCGAGATTTTCTGCCAGCACCCGGCGGTTGAACAGGCCGGTCAGCGGATCGGTATGGGCCAGTTTGCTCATATCATTTTGCAGCAGCAACATGTGGATGAACTGGTCATTCTGCTGGGTGATCAGCCGGTACAGAAATGTCGTTACCATGATCAGGCTGGCCGCCGCCGACCAGGCGAGGGGATCGCGGGACAACAGCAGGATGATCGTGATCGGCATGATCCCGATGATGATGTTGAGGATTGCCGCGAGGCGGATCGTCGCCAGCGTGTAAATGGTCGTCAGCGAGCCCATCGCGAGAGTGAAAGGATAGAAGAGCTTCATATCCTCCGGTGCATGGACATAGCTGAGCACGCACCAGATGCTGACAAGACCGCATATCGCGGCGGAGAAGAAAGTGGCTTCGGCGATAAACTTTCGCGCCAGATCGGGGCTGCCTGAAGCGTTGCGGTCCTTGATCAGGGATAGGAAGCCGATCAGGCAGCAACTGCCCATTGCGAGCGGCATGCCATAGCGGATCCAAGGCTCGGCTCCGACGCTGGAGGCGTAGAGAACAAAAGGAATGGTCAGGAACATGGCGAGAAAAAGCGCACGCGACTGGCTCTGCAAACGGGTGGCGCTCAATATCGCAAATTCATCACGGACGGTTTCGGGAACCGGCGGTATGAGGCGATGGATAAACTGTCGGATCAGTGACTGCATGCAGCGTAGGTAACGGCTAAATGTAAATGTCGCGTTAAGCTTGCTGTCCTGGTCCAGAAGTCAGCTTGCAACTGGCTTGCAAAGGATTTGATATACCGCCGTTTACATCAAGTTAACTAAGAATATTTAGGATGACGCGGTCTGAAATCCAACCGGGGGGAAGTCTCTATGTCCTTTGAAAATGCCAGCTCGATTATCGCTACTCACACAGGTGCAGGAGAGGCGGTGAAACGCGGCGCAAGCAATCCCAGCCTGCCGCAGAACGACACGCCCGAACAGCGCGTCGAGCGCCGGGAACAGATCAACGCGACATCGACGCAATATCAATGGACTACCGACATGGCCAGCTTGCCCGGTGTCCCTCTGGCCACGCATGTGCCGTCCGATGACCAGCCGTCTATCGAATGGTGGTTCAAGGTGCTTGAAGTGAGCATCGCCATATTGGAAAATGTCAAGGCAGTGCTGCTGAAACCGATATTTTCCGGACTCGACGAAGCGGCGAAGAAAACCGTCGGCGACGCAATGGGGGATGCCCGCGACATCGCTGCAAAAGTGGAGGCCCTGCGCGAGAAGCATCGGGTCGCCGAAGCCGGCCCGGGTCTCGAAAAGAGCATCGAGGAAGCCGTCCAGGGGGCCGATATCGAAGAGCTGAAGGCGCACGACAGCGCCCTGCGCGACATCCTCACCATCATCGTCGATATTCTCAAGGCCGAAGAAGCCGCGCATACGCGTTCGATCGAGGCCTATCGCGATCTCTACCAGACGCTGCCGACTCCCGGCATTGCCTATACGTTCCAGGATGATGACCAGTTTGCCCGGCTGCGCGTGGCCGGACCCAATCCGATGCTGCTGCAGGGTATTGACCGGATCCCGGACAATTTCCCGGTGACGGCGGCACAATATGCCGCGGTGATCGGCGGAGACAGCCTGTCGGAAGCTCTGGAAGACGGGCGGGTGTTTCTCTGTGATTATAACGACCTGGAAGTGCTTGTTGCGGGAGTCTGGAAAGGCCATGCGAAATATGTCTATCGGCCGATGGCGCTCTTTGCCGTGCCGCCGGGAGGGTCGTCGCTCAAGCCGGTTGCCATCCAGTGCGGCCAGGACAACAGCCAATATCCGGTAATGACCCCTTCGGACTCCGCGTCCGAAAAATGGGGCTGGGAAATGGCGAAATTCATCGTCCAGGTCGCCGACTGCAACTACCACGAACTTTTCGTTCATCTTGCCGGTACCCATCTGGTCAGCGAAGCCATTGCCGTGGCCACCCGGCGCAATCTCGCCAATGTCCATCCGCTCTGGTCGTTGCTGGTACCGCATTTCGAGGGCACCTTGTTCATCAACAATCTGGCGGTGGAAACCCTGATCAACAAGGGTGGCCCGATCGACGACTTTTTTGGCGGCACGATCGAATCCAGCCAGCTCGCCGCCGTCCAGGCCCGCCTGTCCTTTGACTTTTACAAGAAAATGACGCCGGTGGATTTTGCCGAACGCAACGTCGCCGATCCCGCCTGTTTGCCGGACTATCCCTATCGCGATGACGCCATTCTGGTCTGGGATGCGATCCACGACTGGGCCGCGCAATATATCAACATCTATTATAGCGATGACGACGCCGTCACCGGCGACAGCGAGCTGGCCCTGTGGGTGTCCTCGATCGCATCGGAGGGTCATATCGTCGGCTTCCGACCGATCACCACCCGCGCCCAGCTCATCGACGTCTGCACGATGATCATCTTCACGGCCAGCGCCCAGCATGCGGCTGTCAATTTTCCACAGCGTACGCTGATGACGTTTGCGCCTGCAATCACCGGGGCAGGCTGGACAGCAGCGCCCGGCGAGCAGACCGGACACAGCAAGGAAGAATGGATCCAATATATGCCGCCCATGTCGCTGGGCTTGCTGCAATTGTCATCGCTCGAACTGTTGGGTTCGGTCTATTATCGACCGCTTGGCGACTATCGCACCAACCGCTTTCCCTACAAGCCCTGGTTCCAGGATCCGGTGATCACCGGTGATGAAGGACCACTGGCGCGTTTCCAGGCCGGGCTGCGAGCGGTGGAGTCGCGGATCATTGCCCGCAACCAGCGGCGCATGCATCCCTATGTCTATCTGCAACCGAGCCAGATTCCGACGAGCACCAATATCTAGCCAACGGGCCCTCGAGGGGACAATTTCCAACAGAAAGGCGCGCAGTCCCGGTTCAGGCCGGGCTGCGCGCGGCCAAAATGCGCTTGTTTCGTTTCTCTACTGCCTGAAATGCGCTAAAAACGCCAAGATTCGGGTCGGTTTTGCCGGTTTTTCCAAGCTTATCGAGCTGTTCGTAGAACCAGAATATGACGGCGAAACTGGCGACCGCCTTGACCGTCTGGAAGCGCATCAGAAAGCCCAGCCAGTCGGGGAGCAGGTGAAGCCTGTCCTCGAACCGTGGCAATGCTTCCAAATCTTCCATTAAACGCTTCGGCGCATCGGTCATGACGCACATCGGACGGCCAAGACCGATCAGGTCGGCAGCGCCGCTGGCGAGGGCTGTTTCCATCGCTGTCCGGGTCCGGAAGCCGCCGGTTACCATCAGCGGAACCTTGACCGTATCCTGCATCGCCTTGGCGAAATCGACGAAATAGGCTTCGCGCGCCTTGGTCGACGGCGCGACATTCTGCTCCTCCCTTTCCTCGATTCCGTCCGATCCCATAAGCGCGGGCTGTTCATAGGTGCCGCCGGAGATTTCGACCAGATCGACGCTGGCTTCCTCCAGCCAGCGCACGACTTGCAGACTGTCCTCGAAATTGAACCCGCCTTTCTGGAAATCGGCGCTGTTCAGCTTGACCGAAATCGGGAAATCCGGGCCGACCGCGGCGCGGACCTTTGCCACTGCGGTCAGCAGAAAACGCGCCCGATTTTCCAGGCTTCCACCATATTCGTCGCTACGCTGGTTGGATCGCGGGCTGAGAAAGCTGCTGAGCAAATAGCCATGGGCGGCATGGATCTGCGCGCCGGTAAAGCCGGCTGCCCGACAGGTCTTTGCGGCCAGCGCGAAGCGGTCGACAAGGTCTTCAATCTCTTGCCTGGTCAGCGCCACCGGCTCGCCAAATTGCCCGCCGGGAAGGCCGAGCTTGACCGCTGACGGGGCCTTGGGATGTTTGTTGACATTGCTCTGCGTCTGCCGGCCGGCATGGCTGATCTGAGCCCAGAAATGGTTGCCGTTGCGCGTCGCCGCCTGCGCCCAGCTGGCCAGTGCTGCCATCATCGCCTCGTTCGCCGGGCGATCGATGACGACATTGCCCGGACGCTCGAGATGGTCGCGGTCGATCTGGATATTGCCGCTGAGCAGCATGCCGGCACCGCCATCCGACCAGAGCCCGTACAGCCGCTCCAGTTCCGGCGTTGGAACACCGTCCGGGGTCGCCATGCCCTCGGTCATGGCAGCCTTGGCGATCCGGTTGGGCAGGGTGGCTCCGCAGGGAAGTGCCAGTGGATCGGAAAGAGATATGGTCATGACGGCCCCCGAATTTGGATTGCGTTTGAAAACTGATTCTGTCTTATGTCGTAATTTTTGGCAAGCAGAACCGGATTATTCCGACATAAAGTGCTGAGAAACGACATATTTGGCTTTTGGAACAATTAGCGTATAGTGTCATGGAAAGGTCGTACGGGGGCAAACTCCGGCGACAGTTGGAGATGATATTTTGAGGGGAATGGAAATGGTCGCAACAGCGTCTCGAAAATCAGTCAGCAAGCACCAGGCGGGACACGATGTTCAGCATCACGGCGTCCGCTGGGACAAGAAGATGAGCAACAATTGCGCAGCCGCATTGCTGGTCTATACCATCTTGCAGATTTTCGTGGTTTTGCGCTTCATCGAAACCAAGGGCATGTCGATCGCTCCCTATTTTGGACTGATCGTGCTCGTTGCCGTGATCATTCCCTTCTGCAGAAATTTCGAAAAACGTTGGGCAGATATGCACAACAGCGGCTTGACCGATCAGAGCCTGGCCGCAAAATTCCGCGCAGATCAGTCACTTTTGTGGCTATTGGCTCTGGGTTTACCATTTGTCTTTGTCGCTCTGATCACAGCCATCGGAGCCATCGTCTGAATAGCGGCCGGTATTTGGCGGTCTCCCGGAACAGACAACGCTTTCTTCGCCATCTGGCACCAGATCGTTGACCTTGCTGGGCGCCGCACCTATGTCCAGCCCATGCTAAAACCTTCTGAAGCGCAGGACCGCGCTGACGCCCTGATCTCCCAAGCCAAAAAAGCCGGTGCTGATGCCGCCGATGCCATCTACGTATGCGATGCCGCAACCCAGGTGCAGATGCGTCTCGGCAATCTGGAAGATGTCGAGCGGTCCGAGGGAGAAGAAATCGGTCTCAGGGTTTTTGTCGGCAAACGGTCGGCTACAGTATCATCCTCCGACATGGATCCCCAGATTCTGTCCGCGCTGGTAGGGCGTGCACTCGACATGGCCAAAGAGGCCCCGGAAGACCAGTTTGCCGGTCTCGCGCCCGAAGAATTGCTGCTTAAATCAGAACCCCACGCGATCGAAGGCGATGACGGCCAGGATCCAGATCCCGAGTTTTTGCGCGAATTGGCGTTGAAAGCGGAAGACGCCGCGCGAGCGGTCGAGGGCGTGACCAACAGCGAAGGCGGTGGTGCCAGCGCCGGGCGCAGCATTGTTGCTCTGGCCACCAGTCATGGCTTTTCCGGTGCCTACTCAACGAGCGGCTACAGCCTGTCCGCCAGCGTTATTGCCGGCAAGGGCGATGGCATGGAACGCGATTACGCCTATGACAGCGTGCGTTTTCTCGAAGATCTGGACTCAGCACAAGATATTGGCAAGGAAGCCGGCGAACGCGCCGTTGCAAGGCTCAATCCCGTCAGTTTCCAATCCGGTGCCATGCCGGTCGTCTACGATCCCCGCGTCGGCAACAGCCTGCTCGGTCATTTTATCGGGGCTATTTCCGGTAGCGCCATCGCGCGTAAAACCAGCTTTCTGCTGGATGCTCTCGACAGCCAGGTATTCGACAGCGCGGTGTCGATCATCGATTGTCCGCATCGCAGGCGCGGGCTTCGCTCGAAGGCCTTTGACGGCGAGGGATTGCCAACGGCGAAAACCAAATTGATCGATAACGGCCGTCTGACTCAGTGGATCATGGAAAGCGCTTCGGCGCGCCAGCTAGGCCTGCAGCCGACCGGCCATGCTTCGCGCGGAGTCGGTGGTGCGCCGGGCGTGAGTGTAACCAACCTGCACATGAGCAATGGGGCGATCAGCAAGTCGGAACTGATCAGGGATATTCAGCATGGCGTCTATATAACCGAACTGATCGGCATGGGTGTCAATCCCGTCACTGGCGATTATAGCCGCGGTGCGGGCGGTTTTCTGATCACTGATGGAGAGATCGGACCACCCGTCTCGGAAATCACCATTGCCGGCAATCTCAAGGACATGTTCAAGAGCCTCGTCGCAGCCGATGATCTGGACTATCGCTATGCCGCCAATGTGCCGACTTTACGGACCGACAGCATGACAGTGGCGGGCGGCTAGGCAAAGCCGTTGCCGGGGTGGCTTGCGGGTGACGACTGTCGGGTCCGACAGGTTGGCGACGGGCTCGCGCTGAATGGAGACAGAATTGGCTGACATAGATTTTGACCGGGTTATCGCGATCGCCAAACAGGGCGGGGCGTTAGCCATGCGCCACTGGGCTCCGGGCAAGAAGGAAGCCAATATCTGGGAGAAATCCCCCGGGCAGATCGTCAGCGATGCCGATCTCGCGGTCGACAGTTTCTTGCGTGCCGAACTGGAAAAGCTGGTGCCGTCCGCTGGCTGGTTGTCGGAAGAAACCCATATTGACCATAGCGGCGCCGGTGAGGAACTGACCTGGGTAGTCGACCCGATTGATGGTACAAAGGACTATGTAGCCGGAAAAACCGGCTGGTGTGTCTCAGTTGCTCTGGTTCAGAATGATGCGCCCATATTCGGGGTTCTGGAGGCACCGGCGTTGCAGGAAACATGGGTAGCCAAGGCCGGCAGCCATACCGAGGTCAATGGCCGGTCGATTGCCGCCAGCCGGCGCACGCAATATCAGGGATGCCGGATTCCCGCCGAAGAACTGCCGCCCGAACTCGACCTCACAGCGGTGACCAAACCCAATAGTATTGCACTACGCATGGCAATGGTGGCGGATGACCGCGCCGATGTCGTCGCCTCCACCCGCTGGGGCCATGAATGGGATATCGCCGCAGCCCATGTCATTGCTGCGGAAGCAGGCGCCAGCGTGACCAACGCGCTGGGCGAAACCCTGGTGTATAACGGGACCCACGGCAAGGCTCTCGGCGTGCTGTGCTGCTCCCCCAATCTATATGATGAGGCAGTCCAGCGGATCGGCAAATATGTAACAGAGAACGGTGCCAGCCACTAAGGCAGACGGGTGGCCCGGGCCCTTGTCCATAATCCGTCACGGTCGCGCCCGGCTGATTTGATCAGGGCCTGGCCAAAGGCTTTCATGATAGCGCGCAGTTTCTTGATCTTGCCGGTATAAATGCGGCGCTCGAGCGATGCGCCGTCGCTCTTCCGGATTGCTCTGGCAATATCGCCATAGATGCCAGCCGCTGCCAGCACGGCCCAGCGCGAGCGGAAGGGCAGGTTCGATGCTCCGACGCGCGCAGACGCTTCGTAGCTGCCCGCCAGATCGCACAGGCGATTGACCAGATGCACCAGCGCTTCCCGATGCGCCGGCTCCAGCAGATGATCCGGATCAATGCCGGCTTCCGTAATCCAGTCTGCCGGCAAATAGCATCGGCCCGCCTGGGCATCCTCGGCTATGTCCCGGGCAATATTGGCAAGCTGAAACGCCAGGCCCAGATCGCAGGCGCGGTCGAGTAGCTCATGGTCCCGCGCCGGTACGCCCATCACCAGCGCCATCATGCAGCCGACCGCGCCGGCGACATGATAGCAATATTGAAACAGGTCATCTTCCGTCTCCGGTCGCCAGCCCCTGGCATCCAGCGCAAAGCCGTCGATCATGTCATCGGCGAAATATTTGGGAATGTGGCATTCCTGTGCGACCATGCCAAAGGCGTCAAACGGAGGATTTCCGGTCTGCTCGCCGCCATGCGCGCGCGCTGTCATCATCCGCATGGCGGCGATGGTTTTCTCCGGATGGGGCACGGTGGACATGCCGTGACCATGATCCTGACCATCGGCCAGATCGTCGCAGGCCCGACACCAATAGTAGAGCAGCCAGGCTCTTTCGCGGGTCTGTTTCGAAAAGAGCTTCGAAGCCCGGGCGAAGGATTTTGATCCGCGTTCAATGCTGCTTCTGGCGTGGAGAACAAGATTTCTGCGATTCATCGCGTCTATCCAAGTTCTTCCAGCATCAGCTCCGCGGTTGCCTTGGCGCTGCCCACGACGCCCGGAATGCCCGCACCGGGATGGGTGCCGGCACCGACAAAATAAAGATTGTCGATGACATCGTCGCGGTTGTGTACCCGGAACCAGGCGCTCTGGGTGAGCAGCGGTTCGAGACTGAATGCGCTGCCGAGATGGGCGTTGAGGTCTGTGCCGAAATCCTGCGGGGTGTAATGGAAGCTGGTGACGATTCTGTCGTGGATGTCGGGGATCAGTCGATGGCCGATTTCATCGAGAATGCGCTTCTCGTAGATCGGTCCCATTTCCTCCCAGTCGATCGGCAACTTGCCCTGATGCGGTACCGGCGCCAGGACATAGAAAGTGCTGTGCCCCTCGGGTGCCATTTCCGGATCGGTCACCGTCGGATGGTGCAGATAGAGCGAGAAGTCGCTCGGCAGCACGCCGTTGTCGTAAATATCTTCGAGCAGTCCCTTATAGCGCGGTCCGAACAGGATCATGTGATGGGGAATGCCGGGCCAGCTTCCTTTTACGCCGAAATGGACGACGAATAGCGATGGCGAATAGGTCTTTTTCTTCAGCTTCCTGGTGACGGTCGTGCTGCGATGTCTGTGCCCGAGCAGGTCACGGTAGCTGTGCATGACGTCGGCGTTTGAGGCGACCGCGTCAAAAGTCTCGCTCCAGCCGGACTGGCAGGTCACGCCGGATGCGCGGTCGCCGATCGTATCGATGCTGGTCACCGGGTCATCCAGCCGGATCACGCCCCCGATCCGCTCGAAATGCTTTACCATCGCGGCGACCAGCATGTTGGTCCCACCCTTGGCAAACCAGACTCCGCCAAGCCGTTCAAGCTTGTGGATCAGGCCGTAAATCGCGCTGGTCTTCATTGGATTGCCGCCCACCAGCAACGACTGGAAGGACAGGAACTCCCGCAGCTTCTCGTTTTTTACAAATCCGGAGACCTTGGCATAGACCGAGCGATAGGCCTCATATTTCATCAGCGCAGGCGCCGCCTTGATCATCGATTTGAAATCGAGAAACGCCTTGGTGCCCAGCTTGACATAGCCTTCCTCGTACAGCCCGCCGCTATATTCGAGGAATTTCTTATAGCCCTCGACATCGTCGGGTTCGATCGCCGCGATATTGGCGTAGAGCTCCTCTGGATCGTTAACATAGTCGAAATTGGTGCCGTCGGGCCAGTTGAGCCTGTAGAAAGGCGAAACCGGCATCAACTCAATATCTTTCGCCATATCATGACCGGTTAGTTCCCACAGTTGCGACAGGCAATCGGGGTCGGTGATCACGGTCGGACCGCCGTCAAAGATAAAGCCTTCCTTCTCCCAATAATAAGCGCGTCCGCCCGGCTTGTCGCGGCCTTCCAATATGGTCGTCTGGATGCCCGCCGACTGTAACCGGATGGCGAGCGCCAGGCCGCCGAAACCGGAACCGATAACAGCGGCTTTCCTGAAAAGTTCATTCTGCGATCTTGTAAGCTTGCTCATTGGACAATCATACTCATCTATATTTCAAAAAAAGCGGCATGGCGCGGGAGACGGGGATCGGCGGTTTGCCCGACAACAGGCTGAGCTGATCCATACGCGTCGATGTCCCGGCGTAAAAACGGGCGAGCAATTGCTCGTTCTTGGCATAGGTATATTGCAATGTCTTGTACCGCTGGTCCGGATCGGCGCCGAGAAACAGAAAGGCGCAGAGCAATCGGTAGAATTTTCCGTCTTTCCAGTGCTTCGCGGCCAGACTGCGCAGCATCTTGTCCAAGCTGCTTTGATTGATCTCCGGTAGCTCGGCAATCAATAAAGCGGTTTTGACGGCCATCGGCAGCGAATAGCTGGTGATGGGCTGGATCAGCGCCGCCCGTGCTCCGGCGCGGGCGTCAATCGTTCCGTTGGCGGCCCAGAAAGCGTCAAAGTCGCCACCATAGATGACCGGGAGCTGCCCTTTTTCTGTGCTGCATATTCTGTCTATATCCCATCCCTGCCGAGAGGCATATTCGGCAATCCGGTCATGCGAGGTCGTGCTGTCGAGGTCCGCTGTATCGGAATAATAAGTGTCTTCGACGAACACGCAGCTGTCACTGAACGGCAGGCAATAGATAAAGCGATAGCCGTCAATCTGCTCGACCGTGGCATCCATGATGACCGGCCGTTCCAGCCCGTGCGGCTGCCGCAGTTTCAGCATCTGCCCGCAGAATTTCTGCCAGCCGGTTTCCAGTGCCGACATATTACCGCCACCGCGAACATCAATTACCGCGGGTGCCGTAACGGTTGCGCCATCGGCCAAAATGACCCTGCCATTTTCCAGTGCCTCGGCGCGTTGTCCGGTGATCAATGTCTTCGGCGGCAATCGCTTGCGCAATGTGCTGTCGAGATTGGACGACTCTATCGAAAAATAGCCGTTGCTCAAACGGCGGCTATATTCAGGAAAATGGACGTCATAGCTGTCCCACTGACGCGAGATCAGCGGATCAACCAGCCAGCGATTTTCTGCTGCGATGTCGCTTTCGAAAAAGGACCAGATATGATTGCCGCCAAAATGGTCCTCGGCCTCGATCAGTGCAATATTCAGTTCCGGACGCAATTTTGCAAGAGCAAGCGCAATCAGGCCGCCCGCAAGCCCGCCGCCGGCAATAGCCAGATCACACTGGTGGGAGGGGCTGACTTTTTTCGGCATTGTCGTGCCTTAGCCGAAGCCACGGGCAGGGGAAAGCCTGTCTGAAAGCCGGTAGTGGCGATTATGCTTTATTGCTTGCTCCGTTCCGGTCTGCACCATATTCCGGTGTCATGAACTATGCGCTCCCCGTGCTGATATCGGCTCTCGCCATGACGCTTATCGTCGGTGGTCGCTATCTGCTCAGCAGCGGATTCTTCGCCTGGCTGACCGGTCGGGTGCGGCCGGGACATTATGACAGGCTAAAGCCGCAGATAGGACGGGAAATCCGCTGGTCGCTTCTGTCTGCCGCCATTTATGGCGTGCCGGCCGGCATTGTCGCCTGGGCCTGGCAAAATGCCGGCTGGACCAGAATATATACCGATTTCAACATGTACCCAATATGGTATTTACCGCTTTCCTTCTTCCTGTATCTCTTCCTGCACGACACGTGGTTCTACTGGACCCACCGGCTGTTTCACCGGCCAAAATGGTTCCGGATCGCTCACGCCGTCCACCATGACAGCCGTCCGCCGACTGCGTGGGCCGCGATGAGCTTTCATCCGGTTGAGGCTGTCAGCGGTGCTGTTGTTATTCCGGCTCTCGTAATGGCGATCCCGGTCCATGTCGGTGTTTTGGGTTTGGTATTGCTGACCATGACGGTTATGGGCGTAACCAATCACATGGGATGGGAAATGTTTCCGCGCTGGCTGGTGCGCGGGCGATTGGGCAGATGGCTGATCACCGCGACACATCATGAGAAACATCACGAAACATATCGAGGTAATTATGGGTTATATTTCCGTTTTTGGGACAGGCTTTGCGGCACGGATATCGGGCTTGCCGAAGATGGCAGCCGCTTCGGCGCTGTTGCTCGGAGCGAGCGCGTCTGCAGGTGAGGCTCCGGCCCCGTCCGCGCCGGCAATTTCCGCTTCGATCGATCTGGCGATCACCGGACTGCGTTCCGACAAGGGCAATGTGCTGGTATGTCTGAGCGCAAACCCGAAATTTTTCCCGGATTGCAGCAAGGACAAGCAGGCCCGCAAACTCAAGATATCGGCGGTTAAGGCCGGAACTGTCCAGATCGCGGATGTCAAACCTGGCACCTATGCCGTTGCGCTGGTGCATGACGAGAATGCCAACGGCAAAATGGACCTGCGTCTGTTCCTGCCGCGCGAGGGTTTCGGCTTTTCCCGCAACCCAAAAATCGGCATGGGCCCGCCGAAATTCAAATCGGCCCAGTTCACCATCGGCAGTGATGATGCGCATTATGCGGTGCGGATGAAATATATCCTGTAATCCGGAAAAAATTAACCGTTGCCTAGGACTCTCGCGGCATTCTCCTGAGACCGATCAGGAGCTGCGTAATATGTATCAATCCCGCCATATGCTATTCAACCAGAAAGAGGGCACGCAACAGGCCCGCCTGCCGGATATCGTCGATGCCTTTTCCTCTGTGCTGGACCTCAGCGAGGGACAGTCTGCCGGACCCAGCATTCGTTCCAGCTGGATAGCCATCCAGTTGGCAATGGCAAGGGGTATGAAGGGTGATCCGTTGCGCGATGTCTGTTGCGCGGTGTTGTTGAAGGAACTCGACGAATATTGGACCGGTGCGACCGGCGTCGATGCGCCAGGCCGCAGACGGGAGCACCCGCAGGGTTCAGTCCGTGAAAATGGTGGCGAGAGCAGAGCGGGGCGCGTAGTGCACCGCCGCGAGTGCGGATCCGTTTTCGCCCCTCCGTCCGGCTTTTCAAAAGACGTGGCCATCGCCCTAGCGCATCTTGGTGAACATTGGGACGGCGGCGGTTTGCCCCTTGGTCTTGCCGGCAGTGAAATCCACATCACTGCCCGGATTGCGCTTCTGGCGCAGATAGCTGATGACGTATATAGCACGAGGGGCAGGGAAGCCGCGCTGGCCGAGGTCCGGAACCGGGCCGGAAGCTGGCTTGATCCAGAGCTTTGCGTGCTGTTCGAGAAACTGTCAGAAGCCAGCGGTTTCTGGGAAGAACTCGCGCTCGATGATCTGCCGGAACAATTCTTGGCGCTGCTGGCGATGATGGCAGAAGAGCAATCGGTCTAGCAACTCTATCCCTTTTGGCTGTCGGGCTTTATAGCGGGATGGAACCGTAAAGCGGTCCGCGCGTTGAACCAGCGCGCAACCAACAGGGAAACAGTCTTGAAACAATCGCACATGATCCGCCACGCCATCTTGCTCTCTCTGGGTTTTGGCCTGTCCTCTCCGCTGCTCGCGCAGGAAGAGCCGATGCGCGGGCCGGCTGAAGAATCGGTATTTGACGGCGATTATCTGACCGCGGGTATCGGCGTCGCCGTGGGGTCCAGCTACGAAGGATCGGACAATTACACAGTTTCACCCTTGCCGGTGGTGCTGGGCAGCTTCGGCGGTGTCGATTTTCAGCCGCGTGGACCGGGTGTTGCGCTCGATTTCATTCCGGATCGCGATGGCGCAAAAGTGGATTTCATCTTCGGGCCGGTGGTCCGGGCGCGATTTGATCGCCACAATTCGATCGAAGACGAGGTGGTCAAGTCGCTAGGCAAGCTCGACTTTGCGGTCGAGGTTGGTCCGTTTGCCGGTGTCCAGGTCAACCGGGTGCTCAACCCCTATGACTCTTTGACCGCGCAGGTCGATGTGCGCTGGGATGTCGCTGGCGCGCACGACGGTATGGTAGTTTTCCCCAGCCTGACCTATTTCACTCCGCTCAGCCGCGGTATCGCGACCAGCTTTTCGATCAACGCGGAATATGTCGACGATGACTATGCCGACTATTATTTCAGCATATCGCCAACCGGCTCGGCGGCCAGTGGCCTGCCGACCTTCACTGCAGACAGCGGCTGGAAAAATGTAGGCGCGACCATGCTGACCGCAGTCGATCTGGATGGCGACGTCACCAACGGCGGTTTCAGCATGATCTTCCTCGGCGGCTATTCCCGGATGCTGGGCGACCCGAAACGCTCCCCGGTCACGTCAGTCCGTGGCAGCGCCAACCAGTTTTTCGGCGCGATCGGAGTAGGCTACACGTTTTAGGTGTCTTGGACTAGGAGAGGCGCGGCCGTATCGCCCACTCAATTCCCTGGTGGTTTTTCCTTGCTTGTGCTTTCCTTCTTGTTGTCCGGGCGTGGTAACGGCTTTCCGGTTACTTCCTCTTTGTCGGTTTCCACAGGTACAACCTTTTCATCGGCGACTTTCGTTGCGCCCGAAACCAGATTTTCAAGCGAGGACCCATCTAGCCCCAGTTCTTTCATGAGCCCGTCGATAACCGGGGCCTGGGCACGATAGGACAGGGCGGCAGAAACCGCATCGGTCGCAAGATTGCCGCTGTTGCCATTTCCGGTGCCGCCCTTGCTGGCGACACTGTTGCCGCCGCCATTCTGGTTGATCCCGTCGAGCTGGACGATCTTGATCGAGTCGATCGCTTCCATAGGCTTGGCCGATTCCCGGATGACCTCAGGCAAAACATTGAGCAATGCCATCTTGGTTTGCAGCGAAATCTGATCGGATGACAATATATTCGCCGCTTCGTTGATGGCGCGCTGTCCTGCGGCTTCGACTTCGAAACGCACCCGAGCAGCTTCGGCGCGAAGCTTTTCCGATTCCGCTTCGCCCTCGGCATCCAGTCGCATCGCTGCCGCCCGGTTTCCTGCGGCTTCCTTTTCCGCTTCCGCCTGCACCTTGACACCGATGGCCTGACGCTCGGCCTGTTTCGACGCTTCGATCAGTTCGATACGTTTGTCGCGGTCGGCGATTTCGGTTTCCCGCGCACTGGTGACCTGTTCCTCCGCGGCTACAGCCTTGGCGCGGGCCTCATCGGCCTCGGCCTTGGCCTGGCTTTCCTCGCGCGACTTGTTCTGGATCGCGATCTGTTGCTCCTGACGGGCGATCTCGATCGCCTGTGTCTGGGCGATACGGGCTTCTTCAACAGCTCGGTCGGCTTCTATCTGGCTGCTGTCGACCTGCTGTTTTGCCTTGATCTGCGCGTCTTTCGCGTCACGGTCGCGGCCAGCCTGTTCCTTCGCTACTTCCGATGCCTGTATAGCTCGGCGGACCTCGACCTCGCGTTCCTGTTCCAGTCTCGCAAATTCATTGTCCCGGCTGATTTCAAACGAGCGCTGGTCGGCCTGCAGATTTTTTGTCTCGATCTGGACGCGTGTATCCTGCTCGATATCGTTTCGCGCTTTCTTGCGCAGTTCGATCTGCTCGGTCAGCTTCGTCAAGCCCTCGGCATCAAAAGCATTATTGGCGTTGAAATGTTCGATGCTGGTCTGATCCAGCCCGGTAAGCGAAACCGATTCCAGCTCCAGACCGTTCATTGCCAGATCGCTCGACGATGCCTGCTGTACCTTCTGGACAAAATCCGCGCGCTGTTCGTGCAATTCGTTCATCGTCATGCCGGCAGCAACCGAGCGAAGCGCATCGACAAACTTGCCTTCGACCAGATCCTTCAGCATCTCCGGCTGCATCGTCCGCAGGCCGAGCGTCTGCGCCGCCATCGCCAGCGATTGTGCATCCTGTCGTACACGTACGTAAAATTCGGCTTTCACATCGATGCGCAGCCGATCGAGCGTGATCAGCGCGTCGACATTGTTGCGCTCGACCGCCAGTCGTACGGTGTTCATGTTTACCGGCATGGTCTCATGGAAAACCGGGAACACCATGGCGCCGCCGTTCATCACGACTTTCTCGCCACCGAAACCGGTCCGGACGAAAGCAATTTCTTTGGTCGCGCGTTTGTAAAGACGGGTAAGGATCAATGCGAAGATGATCAGGCCTACCAGAGGGGCGCCAGCATAAATCGCGATCTGGCTTACGTTTTCAAGCATATATTCTCTCTCTCGTTTCGCGATGCGCGTTGGTCCGGCATCGTTTTTTAAATCTTCTCAGACCAAAGTCGCTGATTGCCTTCCGGCCAACTGTCACCGCGCCGGTCAAGTTTCGCTAAGCCAGTGGGTGCCCACTGCAACGGCTTTGAAAATGTCACCGTCTCGGCGCACCAGCAGCACTTCTTCTCCGGCAAGAAAAATCCCGTCCTCACTGTCCGGTTCGACCATTAGCGCGTGGCCGTGACCATAGCGGTCCTTTACTTTGGCGCGGGCCGGATAACCGGGCTTTGCCGTGCCTATGTCGATGATGGCGCGGCGGCCGGTGAGTTCGTCGATAGACACCGCTGTCGTCTCGTCCTGCGGGATGATCCTTGCCAGCGGCTTTGATAGCAGACCGGTCAATGGCAGCGCCACGAGCAGCGCGCCAGCCGCCGCCAGTGAAGGCGGCAATAGTCGACCAGTGAGGGTTTGAATGAATTGCTGTCCGGCAAATCCGGTCAGTCCGAAGACCAGAAGGAACAGCACCAGCAGAATCAGGAACGGCAATCGCCCCCATCCGAAAAAAGAGAGAAGCCCGCCCGCGACACCGGTGCCATCGACATCGGCATCCATATCTACATCGCTGTCGAAGCCGCCGAAGCCGATCAGTTGCAAAACACCAAGAGCGACCATCAAAACCAGGGCTGCCGCGAAAACAATGTTTTCGTCTGCTAGCCAAAAGTCGATCACCATCCCGCTCCTTGAAAAAAACATCTTATACTTTTGATATTGGATAGAATATTCGGGATTCGGTCAATGTAAATCGATATTCATTATCCTCTTTTGCCAAGTTGACAGTGGCTCTCGACAGAAGCGATTATCGCGCCTAGACTCCGGACATTCCCCGGGGAGTCGTTTGACTGAGAGGGGCGCGTAACGTCGCCCGACCCGCAGAACCTGATCCGGCCCCGCTCATACGGGCTTACCGGCGTAGGGAGGGAGCGGTTATTTGGGCATCCCCGATACGCTCTTTCTCCCTCAGGACAGAAGGAGAGACGCGATGGGCAGTGCAGGCAATATTACCGGGTGGATCACCCTATTTTTTGGCCTTTACGGCCTCGCCGCCGGTGTCGGCGAATTTCGCAATCCCGGCTTCTGGGGACGGATGGTGCGCGAAGTCCAGGCCAGCAGCGCGCTGCAGTTTCTTACCGGCTTCATCACCCTGATCCTCGGCGCGACCATCTATCTGGTCAATCCCTTCGATCCGGCTGACTGGCTGTCGATCCTGATCACCGTTATCGGCGGCTGGATATTGATCGAAGGCCTGCTGATCATGGCGGTCGGCGACTGGTTCATGGGCATTGCCGCCCGCCTGATGGGCAAGGGCGCACGCGCCTGGGCAATATTCTCCATCATATTCGGCCTCGTGGCCGCCTTTGCCGGCTTCGTCCGGCTTCAAGTTTAACTCAAAAAAGAAAGCAATCCTGATATGGCTGATCTTCCAGCAAAGACCGAAATTGGCGTAACCACAGGCCCGATTAGCGGCTCGAAAAAAGTCCATGTCGCGGCGCACAGCGGCTCCGGCATCCGCGTCGCGATGCGCGAGATCAGCCTCGAGGGCGGCGAAGCGCCGGTGCGAGTCTATGACACCAGCGGGCCTTATACCGATCCCGAGGCGCTGATCGATATCAACACCGGCCTCAACGAATTGCGATCCCCCTGGATCCGCGCGCGCGGCGATGTCGAGGAAGTCGACCAGCGCGAGGTCAAGCCGGAAGACAATGGCCAGCTCGGCCCCGACCGCTCCGGCGGTGTCGCGCCTTTCCCCAATGTTCGCCGCAAGGTGCTGCGGGCCAAGCCCGGCGCCAACGTCTCCCAGATGCATTATGCGCGTCAGGGCATCATCACCCCCGAAATGGAATATGTCGCCGAGCGCGAAAATCTCGGGCGCGAGCGGCTCAAGGAATATAAGCGCGACGGCGAAAGCTTCGGGGCGTCGATTCCCGACTATGT
The DNA here is from genome assembly GCF_002218195.1 of Sphingorhabdus sp. SMR4y. Taxonomy (GTDB): domain Bacteria; phylum Pseudomonadota; class Alphaproteobacteria; order Sphingomonadales; family Sphingomonadaceae; genus Parasphingorhabdus. The sequence continues at coordinate 502,674 of NZ_CP022336.1, forward strand.
CACGCCGGAATTCGTTCGCGACGAAATCGCACGGGGCAGGGCGATCATCCCCAATAATATCAACCACCCGGAAAGCGAACCGATGGCGATCGGGCGCAATTTCCTGGTCAAGATCAACGCCAATATCGGCAACAGCGCGGTCGCGTCCGATGTCGCATCCGAAGTCGACAAGATGGTCTGGTCGATCCGCTGGGGCGCCGATACGGTCATGGACCTGTCCACCGGCCGCAATATCCACGACACCCGCGAATGGATCATCCGCAACAGCCCCGTCCCGATCGGCACCGTGCCGATCTATCAGGCGCTGGAAAAAGTCGGCGGCGTCGCCGAGGACCTGACCTGGGAAATCTTCCGCGATACCCTGATCGAGCAGGCCGAGCAGGGCGTCGACTATTTCACCATCCACGCCGGCGTCCGTCTGCCCTACGTGCCGATGGCGGCCAAGCGCGTCACCGGCATCGTCTCCCGCGGCGGATCGATCATGGCGAAATGGTGCCTCGCGCATCACAAGGAAAGCTTCCTCTACGAACATTTCGACGACATCACCGAGATCATGAAGGCCTATGACATCGCCTACAGCCTCGGCGACGGCCTGCGCCCCGGCTCGATTGCCGACGCCAATGACGAGGCGCAATTTTCCGAGCTCTACACGCTCGGCGAACTGACCCACCGTGCGTGGAAGTCCGACGTGCAGGTGATGATCGAAGGCCCCGGCCATGTGCCGATGCACAAGATCAAGGAGAATATGGAAAAGCAGCTCGAAGTCTGCGGCGAGGCGCCGTTCTACACGCTCGGCCCCCTCACCACCGACATCGCGCCCGGCTATGACCATATCACCAGCGGCATCGGCGCCGCCCAGATCGGCTGGTACGGCACGGCGATGCTCTGCTATGTCACGCCCAAGGAGCATCTCGGCTTGCCTGACCGTGACGACGTGAAAGTCGGCGTCGTCACCTACAAGCTCGCCGCCCACGCCGCCGACCTCGCCAAGGGCCACCCCGCCGCGCAGGTCCGCGACGATGCGCTGTCAAAAGCCCGCTTTGAGTTCCGCTGGCGCGACCAGTTCAACCTGTCGCTCGACCCGGAAACCGCGATGCAATATCACGACCAGACGCTGCCGGCAGAGGGCGCGAAGACCGCCCATTTCTGTTCGATGTGCGGACCTAAGTTTTGTTCGATGAAAATCAGCCAGGAAGTCCGCGACTTTGCCAGCAAACAGAACCAGAGCGCCGAAGGCTTCATCGCCTCGGAGAAACTGGGTGCGGATACGGCGGCGGCGAGCAAGGCGGCAGCGGAAGAAGGCATGCGCGAGATGAGCGAGAAATATAAGGATATGGGAGACCGGCTCTATTTGCCCGCGGATGAGGTTGGGTAAATTCCCATCAGAAGTTTTTGCCAGTTTGAGGTTTCGACTTTATATTGGCCTGAATGGTAGGATTAGAAATGGCTGAAGAAAAAACTCCAAATTACGACGCTGACTTTGTGGATAGAGACGAAGAATTCGAACTAGATGGTCCACAGGAAGATTCCGATGGTCAGACAGTTACGCTCGCTGATTTCGACGGACTGGTTTTAGCTCCGAGCGATTGGACGGTTGGAACGATAAGAGAGCAAATTGGGAAGCAGATTGATCTCGACCCAGACTTCCAGCGTCGAAACGTATGGTCATTGCGAGCGAAATCGAAATTTGTGGAATCAGTTCTATTGGGAGTGCCAATTCCGCAAATACTTCTGTCCTCCAAGGAAAATTCGCGGAGTGCGTTTCTGGTTTTGGACGGGAAGCAACGGCTTACAGCCATCAACGAATTTATGAATGGCAAGACGGCATCGAATCACAAATTCAAACTTCGCAATTTGACAATTCTCACTGAACTTGAGGGTGCAACGTGGGAAGATATTCGAGACAAGAGTGATTGGGGGGATCGCTTTTTGAATGCCACATTGCGCACCGCGGTTTTGCGAGGATGGAACTCAGAAGCTGTCCTTTATGAAATTTTTCATCGATTAAATTCAGGCTCGGTGAGACTTTCGCCGATGGAATTAAGAATGTCTCTGCATCCCGGAGATTTCCTTAAGTTCATTATTAAATGGACCGAAGACATTAGCTCACTACACCGGTTACTTAAGAAAAAGTATCCTGACGCACGCATGAATGATGTTGAATTATGCGTCAGATTTTTGGCGTTCTCGGATGATCAGCTGCTTTACGATGGAAATTTGAAAGTATTTCTCGACGAGCTGGCAAAGATCTACAATGAAAAATTTCAGAATTCAGAGTTCGCTCAACAGGTACAGGATCGACTAAACGTGATGAATTTCGCGATCGATATAGGTATGAACGTTTTTGGTCCCAAAAACTTTTGCCGGAAATGGTTAGGCGAAAGATACGAATATCGTTTCAATCGAGCTTTGTTTGACGTTTTGGTTGGTTCCTTATCACATAAAAGGGTGTCGAATTGGGCACAGGAAAATCCAGAACAATTTGAAAGTGCTTTCAAAGAGCTTTGTTCCGACTCTCCTAAATTCATTAGGTATGTTGAAGTTACGACAAAAACGAATGAGGCCACTAAGGGGCGTTTTAGTCTTTGGTATGACAAGCTGGAACAGGCATCAGGGATCAAGTTGCCGATCCCGAATATAAAGTAAATGGAAACGCCAACGCTTCTGTATCAGCAAATGATCCGAAATATTGATCATGCGCGTAAACTAGTGAGTAATGTTGAGCCAAACGGATGCAAAACTGACTTGCAGCACCTCAAATTGCGATCATTTGTGTTGCTTACCCATTCGATAATTGAAGAGTATATCGAGGATTTAGGAAGAGAGGTTGCTGTTGAGGCGCGTAAAGAGTTTAAAAAGGGAAAAATTACAAAGGCATTAGTAGCTCTTATTTCAGGGACCTATATATTTATGTGACCCATTGACTTGGGTCAAATAAGTTTGTATAGAATAAGGGACGCAACGGAGTCCCTACAATGAAGCAATTCAATACCCTGATCGAAATGATGGATGCCTTCCCTAATGAACAGGCAGCGATTGATCATTTGCAGGCTATCCGTTGGAAGGATGGCGCATATTGCCCCCATTGCGGTAGCACGAAGGTTTATCATTTCTCCGATGGTAAAAACCATAAGTGCGGCGATTGCCGGAAACGCTTTTCCATCCGCGTTGGTTCGATTTTTGAAGATAGCAAATTGCCGTTGCGCAAATGGTTCATGGCAATTTGGTTGGTTACGTCTCACAAAAAAGGCATCTCCAGCGTTCAACTCGCCAAAGATATCGGCGTAACTCAAAAATCAGCATGGTTTATGCTCCACCGCCTTCGCCATGCAGCGCAAACGAAAAGCTTCAACGCTCCATTGGAAAACGAAGTTGAGGCTGATGAAACTTTCATCGGCGGAAAAGAAAAAAACAAACATTCGTGGCAGCGCACTGGCGGCAAGCAAGGTGGCGCGGGAAAATCAGCCGTTCTAGGCATCCTAGAGCGCAACGGTGAACTCCGCACAATGGAAACACCGAACCTTCGCGCAGGCACTATTCAGGGCGCTATCAGGGCTAACGTCAAGGCTGGTTCAACACTTATGACGGACGAGCACGGCGCTTTTAACGGCTTGGGATCGGACTATATGCACCATCGTGTCGTCCACAGTGCGGGAGAATATGTTCGCGATTACTGCATCCACACGAACGGCATTGAAAGCGTATGGGCTTTGTTCAAGCGCCAGATCATCGGAACTCACCATTGGCTTTCGCCCAAACATCTGTCAAAATATCTGAACGAAATGACATGGCGCTTTAATCGCCGCGAAATGGAAGAGGGTGAGCGCGTCAATTCCCTACTTTCCCAAGTTGACGGACGCTTGACCTACAAGGCACTGATAGCATGACCGATAAGAAAAAATATGACGAAGAATTTGGCTTAGACATGGAGCTGGAAGAAGCCCTTCAACGCTTCGGATCAGTTACAAAAGAGGAGCTGGAAGAAGCCTCAAAGGAGCGAACCGATGTGGTGCCGGAAGGCGAGCATCAGATCGCACTCTTCAAGAAGGAAGAAATCCGGAAAATTCTTCATAACGGAGAGTGGATGTTCTCCGTAGTCGATGTGATCGGGGCTTTGACTGATAGTGACCGGTCTCGCAAATATTGGTCAGACTTAAAACGTCAACTATCTGAAAAAGAGGGCTTTGATGAACTGTCCGAAAATATCGGACAGTTGCCATTGCCCGCAACAGACGGCAAAATGCGTCAATCAGACGTTGCAAATACCGAAACATTGTTGCGCATTATTCAGTCTGTTCCTTCACCTAAGGCAGAACCTTTCAAACGCTGGCTAGCCAAGGTCGGCTATGAACGCATCCAGGAAATGCAAGACCCCGAGATTGCCATAAAACGGGCAATCATGACCTATCAGATCAAGGGTTATTCTGACGACTGGATTGAGAAGCGCGTTCGTTCAATTGTTGCGCGGAAAGAGTTAACCCGTGAATGGGCAAAGCGCGGCGTCAAAGAAGGCCAGCAATACGCTATGCTCTCTAACATCATATCTGAAAATACATTTGGAGTAGGCGTTGCCCGCCACAAACGCGTCAAAGGTCTTAGTAGCCAAAACCTTCGTGATCATATGACCGATCTAGAGCTAATTCTCACCATGCTTGGCGAAACATCAACAACGGCAATCACGAAGCAGCGTGACAGCCAAGGATTGTATGAAAATGCCGAAGCGGCGAAGGCCGGTGGCTCTATTGCTGGTGGGGCAAGAAAGCAAATCGAGGCGGAAACTGGCCAGAAGGTTGTTTCAACACAGAATTATCTCGGCGGCAACAAAAGGGTTGCGGACCCTGAGCAGCTTACGATTAAGGGAAAGGGAGACTAGACGTTTGGCCACAAGGCAACGATGAATCTACATGCGTTGGTAAGGTCATTTATTCGTCTAGTGCTTGACGTGGGAGCGGTAAAAACTTCACCGTGCTGAATATCAATCGACATACAAAGGCGGTTGGTCGGTACTTGATTGCCCGCTAAGTTTTGTTCAACGTGCGCTCGGGCTAGGGTTGCAACGTAGAGACCCATCTGACGCCGACGCGTTAGCGCAGTTTCAGATGTCTCTCCGCTTTGTGTCATTCTCAAAACAGCAGCGCCAATCTGCACGTCGCCATTGCGAGCAGTACCGTTAACAAGCAAATCTGCTCGGATAGAAATTTCCAGACCTTCAATAGTCAACTTAGGTTGGCTACTCGGAGCGCGCGCAAATGAATATTGGCCAAGTTGATTCTGCATCCTTTGAAGCCCATGTATCACTTCGATCGAATTGCGGGCATCATCCTGTCTCAAGGCAGACACGCTCGAATCAACCATCCGCTGTTCAAACATTGTTTCCGCTGTATTTAGGGGATTCACGGCGCGATTAACATCTGCTAGGTGCTCACAAATTGGGCCTCTAACATCTTTATATCGGATGATCGGGGGTATCTGTGGGTTTTTGGCTCTCCGGACTATTCCGACACGCGCTGTGTCAGATGAAACCATGAACAAAGCCAAATCATTCACAGAAATACGCGGATCGCGGGTCGATCTAGGAGCAGGAGTTCTAGCCATGGACGAGATACTAGGTTCAGTTCAACTTGATGAAAAGCGTTTTTTACACTTGGGCATGCTATCGCCGCATAGCCTTACCGACTTGGAGTCGGAGGAGTTGGGCTTTGACGGCTATTTTCTATTTGAAACTGACGACGATGAAAAATCAAAAGGGATTAGCATTTTAGGCAAAGCCCCTACTCTAGATGCAGCCTTCAGATTATTGGAAATTTGGCAACGAAGCATGAGCCGCGATGTGGGTCACATAAATATATAGGTCCCTTATTTCAAGCCGGGTTTTAGTAGAGATTAGGGAAAAAAGCCGAAAAAAGATAGGTTCTGATCTTGTTAGAAATCTTGATATATTTTCTCAAGAAGCATTTCTAACATATCGCAACGTTTTGGATTCAAACAACGGAATTCAACCTCAGGATTTGGACAACGTATTTCTACCGATTGGTTTCGATCCGCGCGAAACAAATTTATCACTCGTCAATGCGCTTCAAGCTCTGGGAGAGAAACGAGGAGGCTTAGCTCACAAGTTCGCGATCAGCCAGCAATTGACGTTGAGTTCCTTTGAGACTGATTTGAAGTACGTAGTTTCAGATTTATTAACTTTCGACGAAGAAGCCTGTATAGCGTTAGGGACTAACATGCAGGTGGCTGAGGAGGCCGTATAGCTAAAGATCATAGTATAAACCAGACCCAGTATTTGTATCTAGATTGCGCGTACTATAACCGTATGCGCGACGCAAAGTCTTGCAGCCTCAACCCCCCGGCATCAACTTCCCCACCAGCGCCCTTAGCTCGCTCGGCGTCGTATGTCCCGCGCCCACCTCGTGATAGCCGATCCCGGCCTTGCGCAGCGCTTCCTTTTTGACCGCATCGCGGGCGGCGGCGCTGGGGCCGGTGCAATCAGTCGAAGTCACCGAGTCTGGCACGTTCCAGACGCCATTCGGCGGCATCAATAATGGGCTGTCTGAAAGACCCTCTATGTCTAACGACGATCGCCTCGAAGCTTATGTCTAGCTTCCCCGCTCGAGCTAGGGTTTTCAAACCTTTTTGGATCTTACTATCGGCCATCAATCTGCATAAAGCTTCCTTGGGGCCGTACGTATCGATCATACGGTGCGTATAAGTCGCATAACCTCCAATAAGCCGTTCATATTCCTCGATAGCCAAGTCAATGTCACGGCGCAGTGCTGCGTCTTCCATCTGAATACTCCCTCAAACAAATCCGAATAGAGAAGATTCACCCCACCGGCACCAACTTCTCCACCAGCGCCCTCAACTCCCCCGCAGTCGTATGCCCCGCGACCACCTCATGATAGCCGATCCCCGCCCGGCGCAGCGCTTCCTTCTTCACCGCGTCGCGGGCGGCAGCGCACTCACCCGCATGGTGGCCGGATCCCTGATATTCGAGCGCGTGGACCACGCGGCAGCGGTCGTCCATCAGGGCGAAATCGACGCGCTTGCTATTGACGCTCAGAAAGGCCTGCTTGTCGGGGCTGGCGAGAAATTCGCCGAGCGAGACCTGCGCCATCACCTGCCAGCCGGGATTGCGCGCGATCACCGCCTTGTCGAGCGCGGTGAAGACATTGGCCTCCGACTTGTTGAGCAACGGCCGGGAGGTGAATTTGGCGCGGCTCACCTTCATCAGCTGGCCGGCGGCGAATTCGGCGCCGCTCTTCTTGCCCGCGGTGTGATATTTCGGACCGTTCCTCCGGCGCCAGGCCGCCCGCCGGGCACCGACGCGATATTGTTCCACCGCGCTGCCCAGCATGAACGCGATCACCAGGGCCACCAGCCCGGGCAAGTTCGACAGGATGAAAACCATCGGTCCGTCCTTCTTTCTAATCCATTTCTCCTGCCCGGATCATGACCGGATACAGTTGAAAAACGGTGTACGGCGGGCGTTCGCAAAAAATCTGTTTGTTTCCAATGGATTGCGATTGGCCGGCATTGTCCATCCACCACGCAACCTTTCCCCGCCCCCGGCGTAACCCTTGAATGAAGCAATCTCTAAGCCTCCTCCCGCTCGGGCTCCTCGCGGCCTGCTCCTCGCAGCCCTCCGCAGACCCCGAGCCGACGGCGGAAGAGACTGTTTCTGTGACACCCGCACCGCCGATGGCGCCGGAGAAGACAGCCCCCGCTTCCGATCCCGCGCCATCGGCAACCACGCTCACCCCCGCCGGACTGGGCGATCTGCGGATCGGTCAGGCGGTTCCCCCCGATAGCAGCTGGGCCGAGCGCGGCGCGCAGGCATCGGATGTCTGCCGCGTGCTGTCCTCGCCCGACTATCCGGACGCCTATGCCATTGTCGAAGAAGGCAAGGTCCGCCGCATCTCGATCAGCAAGGGTTCCAAGGTCAGGCTGGCAGAGGGAATTGGCCCCGGCGCAACCGAAGCCGCGGTGAAAAAACATTTCCCCTATCCCGCCACGCCGCACAAATATGTCGACGCGCCAGCCAAATATCTGACCGCCCCCGATGCCGCCGACGGCACCCCCGCACTGCGTTTCGAAATCGGCAGCGACGGCACGGTCAGCCAGATCCACGCCGGCACGATGCCGGTGCTCGGCTATGTCGAGGCCTGTTCCTGAGGCGTTAGAGCACCACAAGACCCGTTCGCCCTGAGCCTGTCGAAGGGCAGTGTCTACAGAGCAATGCCACTTCATCCCACCCGTGCTTCGACAAGCTCGGCACGAACGGGACATGCGCCGGACGCGCTTCCACGCCGCTGCACCGCCCACGATTGATCTTCAAATAAACCGTCCGCCCTGAGCCTGTCGAAGGGCAGTGTCTACAGAGCAATGCCACTTCATCCCACCCGTGCTTCGACAAGCTCGGCACGAACGGAACGTGCGCCGGACGCGCTTCCACGCCGCTGCACCGCCCACGATTGATCTTCAAATAAACCGTCCGCCCTGAGCCTGTCGAAGGGCTGCGTCTGCAGGGCAATGCCACTTCATCCCACCTATGCTTCGACAAGCTCGGCACGAACAGAACGTGCGCCGGACACGCTTCCGCGCCGCTGCACCGCCCACGATTGATCCTCAAAAACCCCGTTCGCCCTGAGCCTGTCGAGCCGCAGGCGACCGCAGCCCAACAAAAAAGCCGCCCCGCGAGGGACGGCTTTTCCGGGATGGAACTGCTGCATGGGAGGGAGAGGGAGAGCGAGCAGCGCCGGTTCAGGGAGGGATTGGATCTAGACCTTGTCGCCCAGTGCGCCCTTGACCGAGCCTTCGACCTGCTGGGCCTTGCCCTTGGTTTCCTGGGCCGCGCCTTCGGCACGGGTTTCGGGATCATTGCTTTTCTGTTTGGCCTTGCCAACGGCTTCGTTTGCATTGCCTTTTACCTTGTCTACGAATTCGCCCATTTTCATCATCCTTCTGTTGTGGCCGGCTGTCCGGCCCTTGGGGGAGGCAGGCGTCTGTGCCTGCACGGTCTATCTATGCGTGAGGCCTTCGATGGTTCCCGCAGCGATCACGGGTCGGCGCTGGCAAAAAACGGACTGGCGCTTGGCCGGATACCGGGGCGCGCAGCGGCAATGGCCGCTACCACCGCCGGAGGGCATCAGACAGGGCAGGGGCTCGTCACAGTCTATTCGATATCGATCGACAGCTCGGCCTTCAGGGAATCCTTGATCCGCCGGGCCTTGTCCTTGATCTGTTCGATGCTGTCCTCGGCCCGGGCTTCGGCGGACGCGTTTTCGCGCCCGGTCTCGTCAGCCGCTTCATCTTTCCCGGCCTTCCTTGGGGTTGGTCGTTCCTGCATCGGTTCCTCCTGTGCTTCGTTCCATCAACGCGCGAGCCGCCGGAGGGTTGCCTGTTGAGCGCCGGTCGCGCCTATTCCTCCGCCCCCTCGATCATCGCGAACAGCTCCGCCCCGGTCAGCGTCTCGCTCTCCCCGGCGAAGCTGTAATAAGCCGGCTTCTCGTCGATAAACACCTGCCGCCGCAGGGTCAGGGTGCCATCCCTGTCGGTCGCATCATCGAACAGCCCGGCGCAAACCATATGCTCGCCCGTGCCCTTCAGCCGATAGAAAAGATGCGAGCCGCAGGCCGAACAAAAGGCCCGCTCCGCCCATTCCGACGAGCTGTACACCGTCATCCGCTCCGCCCCGCCGATCTCCACATCCGTCCCGCAATCAATCTCGACAAACGGCCCACCACCCCAGCGCCGGCACATCCGGCAATGACAGGCATCGACATGACTGGCGGCGTTTTTCGCGGTGATGGTGATGGCGCCGCAGAGGCAATGGCCTTGGCGGCGGGTGGTTTGGGGGTGGTCATGGGTCTTTCTTCTCTTTCTGTTTAGGTAAGGAGTATATCAAAAGTGGATTGCATTTCCATGGAGTGTTAAACGAAAGGCGTTTAGTCCGAATTTCGGCACTATTGTAACCGTCACCATAATTTGGGATTATTAATGCGAGAAATTGCGAAGGCTGATGATTGGAAGGGCAGAAGACTGCCTGCAGGAGATTTGGACGGAAATCTAGAATTCGAGAGCCATCTATTAGAGTTCGGCTGGACGCGTTCGAATTTAGAAAATGCACCTAGAGAGGGCGATCTTCAGAATTTTTTATTAGAAAATTATAACTCTGTACAGTTGGAACGGAAGAAATTACTTCGACCACTGTCACCTGCACAAGCAAAGAAAAACTCGATGTCATCATTCATCGGAACAGGTGCGCAACCACTACATACAGATTGTGCATATCAAATGATTCCACCTCAATTTGTAATGCTAAAATGTATTTCAACAGGAGAGTCGCGATGTGCTACAAGCATTGGAAGCATTGTGTGGGAGCACTTAGAAGCACAAAAACCCGTTGAAATTTACCAGTCTATTTGGACTTTTTGGGATCGCGTGAGCACTAGTTTCTATTCAACAATCGTCCATGGAATGGGCAGGCAAGCAAGAATTCGCTTCGATCCATTTTGTATGAAATCCGCGGATAATATCGAATCCGTAGAATATTTGTCTAGAAATTTGATGAATTATATTGATATAAAAGATGAGTATTTGGATGACGGGCAATGGTTGCTAATTAACAATTGGCGCGTTCTTCATGGTAGAAGTTTAGGTGCCAACTTATCACCTTCGCGCGAAATTGAGAGATCATATTGGAGTTAGCATGGATTGGGGACGGGATCATCTTTTTGACAAGGCAAAGTTATATTCTCAACGGGCAGGCGAACAAGATTTCAATTCGGCGATGTATGGGTTTTGGATGAGTCTAAGTTTGGAGTTACTCGCAAGAGCAGCTTTGGCTAAAATACATCCTGTTTTGCTGGCTGATCCAACTAACGAAGGTAACATTCACTATGTATTTGGAATAAATCCGAAGGGAAATCCTAGGTCAGTGGCTGCCAAAGCTGTGTTTGCAAGATGCTCAGTATTAATCGACAAGTTTACCGACAAAATGTCTGGGCACTGTTTATTAATGGCAGATCGTAGAAACAAAGAGCTTCATAGCGGAGCGGCTGCGTTCGAGAATATACCAAGTGATAATTGGCTACCCGCTACGTTTGAAGTGTTTGAGGTTCTGCTTGAGCATTTGGGATCATCATTAGATGATTTTCTAGGCAACGAGCACGCCGGAGTTGCTAAAGGAATGTTGCAGGATCGACGCGATCATATTGAAAAAGAGGTTAAGGATCGAGTGTCAGTCGCCAGCAAAGCATTTGCTAGTCAGGACGGAAAAGCGAAGGCACAAAGAATTGAAACTGCTGCTGCTGCTCTAAAAAATTGGGAAAACGAATCTCCCTTGGGACAAATTGTCGACTGTCCAGCATGTGGATTGCCCGCTGCGATAACCGGAGAGTCTGTGAACCGTGGGCCATTAAAAGTGAGCGAGGACGATGGTACCCTAACGAGAGAAGTTCGAGTTTTACCTAATAAATTTGCATGTCCGACCTGCGGCTTGAAAATGGATGGATATCAGGAATTATTGCAGGTTAATCTAGGAAAAGTGTTCACTTCCGAAGAAGACGAAGATCCTATTGAATTCTTTGGCATTATACCAGAAGACCATGTCGACATCGATAAGCTCTTAGAAGATCGATATTATGACGAAATGAATGGATATCAGAACGAATGAGCATTGTCGGCCTTGCCGACAAAAAATAAATTACGGTGATGGTGCACTTCTAGTCACCCCACCCCCTCACAACCCCAACGCTTTCGCAATCACCCCCTCGCCAAAATAAGCCCGCTCGCAAATGATCCGGTCGGTCCCCGGCGCAAATTCAAAGCTCGCGGCCATCCGCACCCGAAAGCTCTTGCCGGTCGGCTCAATCACCGTCCCCTCCACGGTCAGCGGGCCGAGATGCGTGCCGGTCAGCCAGAATTCGACCAGCACGACATGCTCGCCTGCCGCGCCGATCGCGATCACTTCATTGGCCTGGTCGGGAAAGGGCGTCCGCGACATCGCGAAATATTTGCGCACCGCTTCCTCGCCGTCGAATATGGTGCCATTGCCGTATAATTCATAGCGCGGATGCGCGAACGTATCGATCACCGCATCCCATTCATGGGTGATCTCCAGCGCCATATGATCGCGCACGATCTTGAGGCGCGCCTGTTCGAGGTCGGTCATCGGTTTGCTTTTCCTTGTTTTGTTGGAGAGGGTTTCGCGCAGGGGTGAGGGGAATGCAATGCTCGTCATCCACTCGTCATCCTGAATTTATTTCAGGATCCCTTAAGGCAAGCGCGCAATCGAGGGAGGTCCTGAAACGAGTTCAGGATGACGAAGGGAGGGAGCTTTGGGCAACATTTCAGCCCCTCCTCTTCAGAGGAGGGGATCAAGGGGTGGTGGCGATGCGCAAGCATCGCTCGCGTCAGCGAACAGGGGGGCGTGCGGCGGTTGGTAGCTTTGATAATCGGGAATGGCATTTCGCCGGGAGAAACCACCCCAACCCCTCCTTTGAAAAGGAGGGGCTTATTTGGAAGCGCGCCACCCAAAAAACCGCTTTCCTACATCACCCCGTTCATGGCTTAATCCGCCCCATGACCGACTCCCGCCCCGATCCCCGCAGCGCTGCGGTGCAGAACCGCCGCATTTCCCGTGTCCCCGCCTTCACCCCCGTGCCGCTGCGCCCGCGCAGGGACGGCTGGTCGCCGGTCCGGCAGGCGGAATTTCTTGGGCTGCTGGCGCAGACCCGCTGCGTCAGCAAGGCGGCGGCTTTGGTCGGGAAGAGCCGGGAAAGCGCCTATCGTTTGCGGGGTAAAGCGGGGGCAGAGGAATTTGCCGCCGCCTGGGATGCGATTTTGGGCCTGCCGGGCGCGGCCGATATCAAGGGGCGCGCAAAGGTCACACTAGAAAGCCTGATCCAGCAGATCAGGCAGGACCGCTACCGGCCGATCCTGCGCGGCGGCCGCTATGTCGCTACGATCAAAAAACCGGACAATCATGCGCTTTTGGCGCTGCTCGGGCGGCTTGACCGGCTGGTGCCGCCGGGGGAGGATTGGGGCGCGGAAGCGGAAGGTCACAGAAAACAAAAGCACGCGTCTGTGTAAAGTTCGGCGGCGCTGCCCGGGCGTATAAAACGGGCGTATAAAAAACGTGACTCCGGGGCTTGGCGGGTGCAGTCTTCGCGAATGGGCCGGCCCCTGGTCGGCTCGCAATAGAGGGAGAGGACATATGACAGCTACGCCACAGATCAGCCGGACAGGGCTCTGGCTGATGACCATAGGGATTGCCATCTACACATTCATACCACCGGTGGTCGACATATTGACCCCGACCCATATCTTCCATCCCGACTGGATCGCGCACGCACGATTCCACACGATGTGGGCGATTCTCGCAGCTTCGGCGGTCGGGATGCTGGCGTTGTGGATGCTGTGGCGCGGACCGCGGACCGGGCTGGTCGGCATTCATGTCGCCGGTGCGATCAGCAACTGCGTGCTGGGTGCTTTCCTGCTCGCCGCTGCAACCATGCCGCTTTATGGTGGCGCGTTGAGCGACGCCAACGGGGTTCCGCCCATGGCCGGCGGCATGGATGTCAATCTTGTGACCTTTGCAGCGGCTTGGCTGATGATCCTGGTGGGGTGGCGCTTGGCGGTGCGGTCGGCCTCCGCCTGACCGGCGGTTCGGCGCCTGATTTGCTATCGCGGCACAATAGGCCTAGCCTTCGCCTTGCTCGCGGGTCGCTACGGGAGAGAAATCATGATCGGACGCTACAGCTTTCTGCAGATTGCCCTGGTTCTATTCGGAGCGATATTCTGCCTCGTCTATCCGCTGGCGCTGGTCTGGCCGTCGGGCTGGATGTGGCATCAGGGGCCGCCGGTCGCGTCCCATTATTATGTGATGATCCTTGGCATTTACCTGACCCTCGGCCTGATGCTGATCCGCGCCGCCGCCAATCCTGCGGCCAATCGCTCGCTGATCTGGTTCACCATCTGGTCGAGCGTGGTCCACGCCGGGATCATGGCGGTGCAGGCGTTGCAAAATCCGGAACATATGGGCCATATGCTGGGCGATGTGCCGGCGCTGTTACTGGTCGCCGTGGTGCTGGCTGTGTTGGTGCCCCGCACCGCTGATGCCGCCGATGGCTAGGCCGCTGAAGGGATAAGAGACGGAGGGCTTTATGGAAGAGGTCATCATCGCAACGCTCTGGTTTGCGACAATTTCGGTCGGCATCATGGCGGGGGTCTATTTCGCCTTTTCCGCCTTTGTCATGCAGGCGCTGGACGCGACGGGGCGGGCGACCGGCATGGTGGCGATGCAGGCGATCAACCGGATCATCGTCCGCTCGCTGTTCCTGCCGCTGTTCTTTGCCAGCAGTCTCGCCTGTCTGTTGCTCGTGGTCTTCGGGGTGATGTTATGGGGCAGCGCCGGTGCCTGGCAGATGGTGACTGGTGGCGTGCTTTATGTCGCCGGGATGCTGCTGGTGACGATGGTCGGCAATGTCCCGCTCAACAATGCGCTGGAGGCGACCGACGCCGGTGGCCCGGAGGCGGAGGCGATGTGGCGGCGCTATATGCAGCGCTGGCTGCCGTGGAACCATGTCCGGACGGTCAGCTGCACGGTCTCGCTGGTCCTGCTGATCGGCGCGATTGCCGCGCGGTGAGCCTGGTCATCCGCCCGGAACGGCCCGCTGATCAGGCCGCGATCCACGATATCACCCGGCGCGCCTTTGCGCCGATGGATTATGCTGATGGCAATGAGCAGGATCTGATCGACCGATTCCGCGCGGCCGGGGCGCTGGCGCTCTCGCTGGTGGCGGAGCAGGACGGCGCGCTGGTCGGGCAGGTGACCTTCACCGAGGCCTTAGCCGTCGACGGTTCGCCGGGCTGGTATACGCTGGGGCCGGTGGCGGTCGAGCCGGATTGGCAGGGCCAGCATATCGGCAGCCGGCTGATCGAGGCGGGCCTTGCCGCACTGCGGAAGCGCGAGGCCGCGGGCTGCGTGCTGACCGGTGATCCGGCTTATTACAGCCGCTTCGGTTTTCGCCCGTATCCCGACCTCTGCCCGGAAGGCGAGCCCGCCGCCTATTACCAGATATTGCCCTTGCGGGTGGCTGATCCGGACAGCGTGGTCGGCTTTCATCCGCTGTTTTACGGGACATACTGAAACGGGGGTGGCGGTTCTCCGCGGGGCTCAGCCGCCGGGCGCCCAGTCTTTCGCGGCCAGTTCGAAGCCGGAAAATTCGAAGGCCGGCGAGACGATGCAGCTGACCAGAGTCCAGCCCCGGTCCGCGTGTGCCGCCTGCCAGTGGCCGGTCGGAATCCGATGCTGCGGCGCCTGTCCGGCGATGATATCGGGGCCGAGATTGATGGCCGCCACCGGGCCGCTGTCCTGCGCGGCGGTGCGCAATGTGAGCGGGCTGCCGGCATGCCAGAGCCACAGCTCGGTCGCGTCGACCCGGTGCCAGTGCGATTTCTGGGCCTCTTCGAGCAGGAAATAGATGGCGGTCGCACTCGCCCGCTCGGCCTCCGCCGCATCGGCACGCCAGGTTTCGCGATACCAGCCGCCCTCGGGATGGGGCAGCAGGCCAAGCCGGTCGATAATCGCCCGCGCCTCGCTCATGACCGCACCGGCACTTCGCTGTTGCGCGCCACCGTTGCGACCTTGGCAACCAGAGCATCGGCCTGCCGCTGCCAGGCGGCGCTGGCTCCGGCAGGCCAGTCGGCACCGGCGCGGCTCGCCATGGTGCCGATCACCAGCGCGAACCAGACGGCATAGTCATGCGGGGTGAAGTCGGCATAATTGTGGTGCAGATCGATGAAATTGGTGACCGCATCATCGACCCAATATTCACCAGCCGCCAGCCCGAGCATCGCGTCCAGCGTCTCCCGCGTCATCCGCTCGCGCGCCGCTTCGGGATTGAGAAAGGCCGGCGCATGGTGCGGATGATCGGCGATATAGCGGTCAAACAATTCGGCGGGCATGCCGTCATAGCGATCGCCGAGCAGTTCCAGACTGTCCTCCATCACGGCATGGTCGGTCTGGTGCGCAGTCATCTCAGAAGGACCCCGGAACTTCGCGCTGGGCCGGGGTTGGCCGCGCCGGCATAAGCAACTGGCGGGGCAGGGTCAGGGCTTGGCGCTGACCGGCAATCGTGCCGGTGGACGCGCTGCTGATCGGTGTACAGGCGGCGCCGGACAGGAAGCCGAGGGCGCGAGCGGTCGAGGCTTCGCTAGGATCGCCCAGCGGCAGGCTGATATCATCGGCCGCCTGACAGCTGTTGGTCAGTGAGCTGGCGAGGCCGTCGAAATAATTGGCATTGCCGTCGGCATTTTCGGTGGCAAAGGCGACGATCCGCAGCCGGTCGTCGCAGGCGGTCCGGTCGAGGCCGATCTGGCCTACCGGCTTGCCAAAGGTGTTGCTGCCGACCAGCGCCATGTCGGCGTCGAGATAGGGGATCATCGCGTTGATCACCAGCTCGCTCGCCGAAGCCGAGGCGCCGGTGGTGATGAAGGCGACGCGGGTCGGCGCGATCGACTGGGGCTGGGACTGGAAGTTGCGGGTTTCGTTATTCGCCGACTTGCTGGCGCGGAAACGGGTTACGCCCTGCACCTCGTTGGTGAACCGGTCACGGCCGAGCAGATCGGCGAACAGCTCGGCGGTGCGTACCAGTCCGCCGCCATTGTAGCGGAGATCGATGACCAGTTCGGTCACGCCAGCGTTACGGAACTGCTGGAACGCGTCGCGCAATTGCTGCTCGGCGCTGTCGATAAACGTGCGCAGATTGACATAGCCGGTCCGGGTGCCGCCATTGTCGATGATCTGCACGCCAAAGCGTGGCGAGACCGGCTGGATGGCATAGTCCGCCTTGCTCACCGTGGTCGTGGTTTCGACACCCGCTGCATTACGGAAGCGCAATACGCGGCTGGTTCCCGCTGTCGAGGGGCCGAGCGCGTTGCTGACCGCGCTGGCGCCGCCCTGAGCGAAGAGCGAGGCAACCGTCTGCAGGTTGCTGCTGCTGGTTCCGATGGCGAGCAGTTCTGCACCGCGATCAATGCCCGCGGCCAGCGCTGGCGCGCCTTCGAAAGCGTCAAGAATATAGACCCGCGATGCGCTGCTGTCATAGCTCAGACGGATGCCAAAGCCCGCCGTGGCACCGGAATTCAGAAAGGCATTCTCCTCGGCAATCGAGGTAATATAGGTAAAATAGCGGTCCCGCCCCTGGCTTCGTGCCGTGGCGGTGAGCGCGTCTATATAGTCCTGCACCGTGGCGTAGGGCGTGGGGCTGAGGCTGCCGGGAAGGGTTTCGGGAAAGAGATACCATTCGTCGAGTAGATCGGACGCCCAGTTCTGACGGTTTTGCAACGAGCAGGTGGTGCCAGTCGGTGTTGGTGTTGACCCACCGCCACCGCCTGATGGCAGGCTGACAATGTTGTTACTTCCGCTGCTGCCACCTCCACATGATGCCAGTAACGCCGCCAATGCCAATATCGAACCGGATTTTCGCAACATCATGCCGCCCCCATTTGCCAGACTGGACATAGGCTAGGCGAGAAAGGCTTAACCTGTCATGATCGACCCTGATAGTGTTGGCCACGATTGTCCACACAGAAAAAATCCGCCGGCATTGCTGCCGACGGATAGTTTTTCCTCCCCAGGAAAACTGGTTTGAACGGGTGCCCCGCAAAGGGGGTTGGGGGCACCCGAACTCTGGCTGTTCAGCCGAACTGGTTCATCGTATTCTGCGCACCGCCAGCCTTCAAAGCGGCTTCGCCGGCAAAATATTCCTTGTGATCATCACCAATGTCGCTGCCGGACATGTTCTGATGCTTCACACATGCGATGCCTTCGCGGATTTCTTTACGCTGTACGCCAAGAACGTAACCCAGCATGCCGGCGTCGCCGAAATATTCCTTGGCCAGGTTGTCGGTGGACAAAGCCGCGGTGTGATAGGTCGGCAGCGTGATCAGGTGGTGGAAAATGCCAGCGCGCTTTGATCCATCGGCCTGGAATGTGCGGATGCGCTTGTCAGCTGCTTCACCCAGTTCGGTATCATCATATTTCGCGTCCATCAGGGCATCACGGTCATAGTCTGAAACGTCGAGACCTTCCGCGGCCATCGCGTCATAAACCTGCTGACGGAAGTTCAGCGTCCAGTTGAACGAGGGCGAGTTGTTGTAGACCAGCTTCGCGTTCGGAACGACTTCACGGACCCGGTCCATCATGCCGGCGATCTGTTCAACATGCGGCTTCTCGGTTTCGATCCAGAGCAGATCGGCACCGTTCTGCAGGCTTGTGATGCTGTCGAGAACGCAACGGTCTTCGCCGGTCCCGGGACGGAACTGGAACAGGTTGGAAGGCAGGCGCTTGGGACGCAGCATCTTGCCATCGCGATTGATGATGACGTCGCCGTTTTTCGCGGTCGCCGGATCAATTTCTTCGCAATCAAGGAAGCTGTTATACTGGTCGCCAAGATCGCCAGGCTCGTTGGAAACGGCGATCTGTTTGGTCAGACCAGCGCCGAGCGAGTCCGTGCGGGTGACGATGATGCCGTCTTCCACGCCCAGTTCGAGGAACGCATAGCGACAGGCCCGGATTTTCGCGAGGAAGTCTTCGTGCGGAACCGTAACCTTGCCGTCCTGATGGCCGCATTGCTTTTCGTCGGAAACCTGGTTCTCGATCTGCAGGGCGCAGGCGCCGGCTTCGATCATTTTCTTGGCGAGCAGGTAGGTTGCCTCGGCATTGCCAAAACCGGCATCGATATCGGCGATGATCGGAACAACATGGGTCTGGAAATTCTCGACCTTGTCCATTGCTGCTTTCTCGGCCGCTGCATCGCCAGCTTCACGCGCCGCATCAATGTCGCGGAACAACAGGTTCAGTTCGCGGGAGTCGGCCTGGCGCAGGAACGTATAAAGCTCTTCGATCAGCGCGGGCACGGACGTCTTCTCGTGCATCGACTGATCGGGCAGGGGGCCGAATTCGCTGCGCAGTGCCGCAACCATCCAGCCGGACAGATAGAGATAGCGCCGTTTGGTGTCGCCGAAATGCTTCTTGATCGAAATCATCTTCTGCTGCGCAATGAACCCGTGCCAGCAACCCAGCGACTGGGTATATTTGGAGCTGTCGGCGTCATAGGCGGCCATATCCTCGCGCATGATCGCGGCGGTATATTTGGCAATGTCGAGACCGGTCTTGAACCGGTTCTGCAACTGCATGCGGGCAACGGACTCTGCATCGATCCCGGCCCATGTGCCGTTCTGGCTGTTGATCAGACTGTCGGCGCTATTCTTGAGATCTTGATAGGACATATACTCTTCCTTCACTGGGGAGGGGTTTAAATGTGATGCGCTGTCAAAAGATTTTCAGCTTCTGGAAGAGGGTTTGGCGGAGTTTTGGGGCAATAGCGAGTGCTATCTGTCAATTTTCGTGTCAGATTGTCAGGGGACGTGGGGTTTGGAGTGTTAATATGTAAATATATTTACAGTAACTCTGCTCTTTTATCGAGGCTGACCAAATGACCGTTAAGCGCCCCAGCTTCGGACATTCGAAGGATTCGAAGCGTCGCCCAAAAGCGGTCGTTGGCACGACTCTATTGGAATGCGAGTTTCGCTCTAAGCCTTTAAACCAGCAGAATTGCGATCATCGAAATGCCGAGCAGCGGCAGCAGAAGCCCCATGCCACCAATGCAAAAACGAATTCGCGCGGCATGAGGTCACCGCGTGGCGGTGCTGTCAACCTGATCGATTGTCGGCGCTTCAGCCAGAGAACTGCGCCGAGCAAAGACGGCGCGATCAGCAGTCCCATGATCTGGTTGGCGATCCGAGGAGCGCTCCCTCTTGCCATGCGATGCCGACATTGATTGCCGGGTCGAACCGTCCGGGCTGAACGACGAAGTCGTCCAGCACTTCGCCCAACCGCGCGAAGACGCCTTTGCGCACAGCAAGCGCACCGATCTAGGGATTGCGATCTGCCTGCGGGAAGTTCTCCGCCTCGATCCAGCGAACCTCATCGGCTATCAGCGATCCCGCTGCTCGCCCCGGTGACGACGGCGACCTTTCCTTAGAACAATGTCATCTCATTCTCCCTCCGGGCCAAGCTTCACCAGCGCATCGCCGAGGTTCGAGACGTAGATCGTGCCATCCGGCGCCAGGATGATCCCGGTCAGCAAGCCGGGCATGGGACCCCACATCTCCGGTGTCAGAAGCGAAAGGATCGGTTCGCCGACATCGAGCCGTCGATAGGTTTCGGTGACAATGCGAGCGTTTGTCTCGGGCGCAGGATTGAAAATCGTGCGACGATCGCCCGTGTCGGGATCGACAACGTAGACGGCGTTCGCGAAGGGGCTGACGGCCCAGAGCATACCATCGCTATCGAGCTCGATATTATCGGGTGTGGGAAGGGTTGCGAGGACGCGGCGGTCGCTCAATTCGCCGGTCACCTGATTCACCGCAAAGCTGAGAATGCGGCTCCGCACGATTTCGGCGACGTAGAGCCGTTCGCGCGCAGCATCGAATGCGATGCCATTGGCGAAATCGAGACCGTCTGCCACCTTCACCGCAACGGGGCTGGGCTTGCCCACCTCGCCCGGCGCGATACGCCACACCGCGCCGTCGCCGAGCGGCGCATCGGCCGCGGCGAACATCCGCGCTTCGCTGCCTTCGCCCGCTGCGTTCTCGGTCGACTGGGTGAACCAGATCGCCCCGGACAGGTCGCGTACCACGGCGTTCACCCCGTAAGGGTGATCGTAAATCCGTGTCACCAATTCGGTTTGCGTATCGACGCGATAAATGTGCCCGCCAGTGATGTCGGCCACCAGCACATGCCGACCATCAGGCTCCCAAGAGACGCCGTTCGGGCTGTTCCACAAGGGGTCCGGCTTCGATCTGAAGCCCGCTCGCGTGAAATCGCCGAACGGCGCCCTAGTGCCGTCGGCAGATAGGGTGATAAGCCCGTGCTCCCAATCGCCGACCAGCAACCTGCCGTCGGGAAGTACGACCCCGTCTTCGGCGTGGGTTAGCGAGCGGTCGGCGGGGAAAAACGAGTATTCGTCGCCGGGTGCGCGCCCAGCAACCGCATCTTGCGGCTTGATCTCGACCCGGACCAGCCGGACGGTCATTTCGTTGCTCAGGTTGACGGGAGAATGCGGTGCTTCAGGCCCTTTCCACAGCGTTACCGGGAAGGTCATGGGAGGCAATTCACGCGAATCGAAAATCACGTTGCCGTCGGCATCGCGGTCGATCCAGTCGCCTGCCTGCTGGAGATACAACACACTGGGCCAGCGATGGAAATGTAGCGGCTCGACCTCGCCCGGCGCCAGTGTCACTTCGAGAACGCGAACCTGATCGTTCTCGAACAGGATCGTGTGATTCCCTGCTGCCGCGATTGTAGCTTCGAGTTCCTCTGGCCAGGTAGCGGGATCGCCTGTTGCATAATCGATGTTTGCCGCGCCACCGCCGACTGTAGTTGCAACATCGCTATCCTGAGCGTTCGCCGGCAGCGTCAGCATCATGGCTGACAAGATAGTGGCCAGTGAGATGAATTGGGCAGACGCATTCTGGCGATACTCAGACATCGATTTTCTCCAATGCTTGGTCAGCTTTGGCCGAGGGCATGCTCCCGGCTCTCGTCACGCCGGCGCGCAGACCAGGATCGATAGCGGCGACGCAGTCGGTTCGATAGACATGAGCTTGAAACCGGCTTCTTCGAGAAGCGCCTCGAATTCGGTTTCGGTGCGTTCCTTGCCAGTGGCCATCACCATCATGTTGAGATCCATCCACTTGCCCATGTCGAACTGCGAACCGGCGGGGATTACCGATTCCACGATCATCAATCGCGCTTCGGGCTGCATTGTCTCCCGCAAGTTGCGAAGCAGGCGAAGACATTCTTCGTCGGACCAGTCATGCAGCACCCAGCGCAGCACATAGGCGTCGGCCACGACCGAAATGCTTGCAAAGAAGTCGCCGGCGACCTTCTCGAGCCGATCGTTCTCCGGTGCTTCGGCAATCACATGCTGAAGATCGAAAAGAATACCCCTGGTATCGGGATGCGCTGCGAGAATTTCCGATAGCTGCGATCCGATCCCGCCGCCGATATCGGCGATCACGCTGTAGCGGCTCCAATCGATTGCTGAGGCAACGGCGGGCCCGATCGTGGTGGCAAGATCGCGCATAGCGAGATTGAAAATCGAATAGGCCTCCGGGTTTTCCTGCATGTTCTCCCAGTTGCTCTTTCCGTGCAGCTGGTCGAAGCCCGGCTGGCCGGTTTCGACCGCCAGGGGCAAGCCGCGCCATCCTTCGTAAACCGGTGCGCCAGGGGACAGTGTGAAGCATACCCAGGCCCAGTTCGAACCGGGTTTGTTGCGGCGCAGGCAATCGCTAGCGGGCGTGTTTTCGAATGAGCCGTTCTCCGTGCTCGCGAAAATCCCCGTGCTCTCCAGCGCGCGCAACATGCGGTACAGGCTGGGCGCATGCGTGCGGGAACGCCTGGCAAGCTCTTCGACCGTCAGCGGTCCCTCGGCAAGATGATCGGCCAATTCGAGCTTGGCCGCCAAGCCGACGCCGTGCGCCTGCCAGTGATTGGTAACGATGCCGAGAATCTGCTCTTCCGCATTGTTCTGTCCGGGCATGGTAGATTCCCTCTTGGTTCAAAAAATCTTCACCCGAGCCGAGTGTGGACGTGCGACTGTTGAAGGACAAGCAACCTCAGTTTCCGAGGATCATTCGAGGAAACCTCGGGCTAGGTTGCTCTTGATTTGCCCCTCCCCATCCGGCAGCATCTTAATCTGACTATGGCACATTACATAGAATGCGCGCGGATTCAATAAATTCGCGCTAGCCGACGTAACGTCTCCTGATTTCTATTGGGCGATGAACGCAAAAAAGCTAGGAGCGGTAAACGGAACGAGTGGTAGATACTTGGCTCCGCTATGACTGTTTATGTCTCACTGCGTGCAAAACCAGACGGTCCGCAATCGGCCCAACCCCCGCCAGAAAGACCAAGACCACAATTAGTAATCCCCAAAACTCATCACGAATAATTCCCAAACGCACAAACTCTTTCCTACAACTAACCAAATGGGTTATATTCTGTCCTATGACAGAGAAACACACCCCCCAAACCACACCCGCCACCACCACTCCTGACGCCTCCCAGCGGGACGCCCCTCATCTCGACGCCCACGGCCATGACCCCGCCGCCTATGACTGGGTGCCGGTGCTGCGCAAGCGCCGCAAGGATGGCTGGACGCCTGAAAAGCAGCGCGCCTTTATCGAGGCGCTGGCCGATTGCGGGGTTGTGATTGAGGCCGCACGCAGTGTCGGCATGTCGGACAGCGCCGCCTATACGCTACGCCGGGCACCGGGCGCGGAGGGATTCGCGGCGGCCTGGGACGCAGCGTTGGCGGCGGCGTCGCGGCGGTTGATCGATATTGCCTTCGACCGGGCGATCAACGGCGTCGATGATGTGATACTCGATAAAGAAGGGCGGCATCTTTATACCAAGCGCAAATATAACGACCGGTTGTTAATGTTCCTGATCCGTGCCCATGCGCCGGACCGCTATCGCCATGGTAATCGTGATGGCCGCGGGGCGGGGGAAGGGCAGCAGACCGTGCCCGCGCAACCGCCGGTGGCCGAGGCGCTGAAACTGCTCGGCCCCGAACCGCCTGCGCAGCCGGAGAAACTGCTCTCGCCAGAGGCGCTCGAAGATGCGCTGGAGATTGCCGATATCATGGACGGTCGTTTGCCCCATTGGCAGAGGCAGGAGCGGACCGGCGACGAAGAAGAGCCTTATGTGGACCCGAAGTTAGCAAGGCTTACCGTAAGCAAGCTTCAAATATCTGATATCGATAGCGAAAAAGGTGATAGTGATTGAATATGTCTGTCGCGCCAGATCGCGTTCTTGGCCCGAACTTTGACGAACTTTGACCGGCAATCCGCAAGCCTGGCCCCGCGCAATTTCCCAGATGCGCGCGTTTTTATGTCTTCACAAGGGCCAGATCAACGGGATGATCGTGATCGACGTGATCGCGATCACCAGCGTCAGCGGCAGACCATAGCGGGCAAAATCGAGAAAGCGATAGCCGCCTGCGCCATAGACCAATGTGTTGGTCTGATAGCCGATCGGCGTCAAAAAGCTGGCGCTCGCGGCGAACATGACCGCGATGACAAAGGGCCGGGGATCGACGCCGAGCGATATCGCGAGCTGGATGGCGATCGGTGTGACAACGACAGCAACCGCATTATTGGTCACCAGTTCGGTCAACATCAGGCTGAGCAGATAGATGGCGGCGAGCGCGTAGACCGGCGGGAAGCCGGAGAGCCAGGGCGTTGCCGCCGTCACCAACATCTCTACAAGGCCGGCGCTTTCGAGGGCTGTGCCAATAGCCAACATCGCTACGATCAGACCAATGATCCGCCAGTCGACCGAAGCAAAGGCCTCGTCCGGTTCGATACAGCGGGTCACCAGCACAGCGGCCATGCCGAGCACTGCAAGGCCCGCGATCGGCATGATATCGAGTGCAGCAGCAAACACCACAGCGAGGATCACAGCGATCGCGATCGGGGCTTTGTGGCGTCGATATCCACGGGTCTTCGGCTCGCTGACATTCATCAGGTTCTCACCCTTGACCAAGCGGCGAATGTTCGTTTTGGCGCCCTCCAGCAATAGGGTGTCACCGATCTGCAATTTGGTGTTGTCGTACTGTTCGGAGAAGTTGCTGCCCCTGCGGTGCATCGCAATCGGCTGGACGCCATAGCGTTGCGGCAAGGCCGCCTCTTTCAGGCTATGACCGATCAGATAGGCATCAGGGAGCAACAATATCTCTGCCAGCATCGACCGGTGGGAGGACATCGGTACAAACCGATGCCCGTCGTCGCTTTTGGTCAGCGGCAATTTGCCGCGTTCGCGAATGGTCATGACATCGGCTTCATTGGTGTGAAGCACCAGAACATCACCTTGCCGGACCACATATTTCGACAGCGCTTTTCGGATGGGTACGTCATTGCGGACGACGTCGACCAGCCGCCGCTCACCGCTGCGGAACAAGTCAATTTCGCTTGCTATCTGGCCTATATAGGGCGACGTCACCCCGATAAAGATCGACATCGTATAGCGTTTTGTTTCGTTTTCATCGAGCAGCGAGGACATCGTATCCCGGTCCGGAAGAAACCGGCGGGTCAGGGCCAGATAAGTCACGCCGACCAGTGCGACAACAATACCGGCCGGTGCGATCTCAAAAATAGAAAAGCCAGCGAGGCCATTTTTCTGGGCGACACCGTCGACCAGAATATTAGTTGAAGTGCCAATCAGGGTGCAGGTACCGCCGAGAATGGCAGCGAAGGATATCGGCATCAATATCTTGGAGGGCCGCTCGCCGAGTTCTCTGGCCAGAGTCATTCCTATCGGGATCATCATCATTACCAAAGGCGTGTTGTTGGTAAACCCCGACAGGATCGCGATCGCGACCAGCAGTAATCCGGTGGCCAGTACTGGTGACGCCTTCGCGAGGCCGGTCACCTTGAGCGCAAAGGCTTCCAGCGTACCGGTTCTTACGAGTGCCCCGGAGATGATGAACATCGCGGCAATCGTCAGCGGTGCAGGATTGCTCATCGCGGTCAAGATATCGTCGGTCGAGATCAGCCCGAGGACGAGCAAAAGGCCAGCTGCGCCGATGGCGGTGACCTCCGGCGGGCGGATTTCGGTGGCGAAGGCGATCAGCAATAGAAGCAATATCAGTGCAACCAGGGCCGGTGCGTAAGGCGCGAGAGCAGCAAGCATCATGAAGTCCGATCGGAGTAGCGCGCTGGATAGGGGAAATCCCAATAAAAGCCTGCACAAAACTGCGCTAGCCAGAAAGCGCACAAACGCACAAAATATTGTTTTGATGGCTGAAGATTTGGTTCATGGGCGCATCGCTGGATGCCCAGGCTGATCTGGCTTGATCTCACCAACGAAGGGCTCGGTTACATCGGGCGAACCGTGACCATGGCAAAGCGCTTGCATATCGGCGGCCTGCGCAAACCACGAGGCGTGTCGATGACGATCATCATGTTGTACATCGTGGCGCAAGCGCTGCTGACAGCGGCTGTGGTCGGCTCACTTTATGCCAACTATCTCAATCCAGAATATCGGGCCGCCGCATCGCAGCTTTCGGCCTTTATAACCGGTTTTGCGACGGTTCTTCTGTTTGTGGTGATAGGCTCTCAACCGTCTGTGATGACCGATGATGTGGTAAGCGGAAGAATCAGACAGCCGATGTTTCGGCGGACTATCACGTGGCTTTCACTGAGCCGGGCTGGCCGGATTTTGCT
Organism: Sphingorhabdus sp. SMR4y; assembly: GCF_002218195.1. Lineage (GTDB taxonomy): Bacteria > Pseudomonadota > Alphaproteobacteria > Sphingomonadales > Sphingomonadaceae > Parasphingorhabdus. Next base: position 528,975 of record NZ_CP022336.1, read on the forward strand.
GTCCCAGGCTTTGCTTCTGTCGGCGGCCTTGCTGGTCGCCTATATCGCTGGTGTGATTTGACAGCACTGCGCCCTGGTCACGTCCATTTGAGCGGGTTCCGCTAGCTTAGCGCCGGGATGATCCAGGCCATGGACATCACGATGACGGCCAGCAACAACGAGGCAGCCAGCACGATCCTGACATTATGCGGTGCGCGCGGTTTGTTGCTTGCTTCGCGTTCGGTTACCTCAATTTGATCGCCATGCTTTTCCATATTCTGCTCCTTTGTCATTGCCAAATTAGCGAAGACAGTCCTAACATAAATACCCGCTTATGTGCAGCTTTACGACTTGTCGGGCCGGAATGGCCAGTTGATCACTCCGCCGACGATGAGAGCCCACCAGATAAAGACAGGCTGAAAGGCCAGACGAGGCGCATGATAGTACCAGTTCGCGGTCTCGCCGCCGATCGGGATATCGTTGATCGCATGATTGATATTCGCCGGATAAACACAAAGCGCATATAGCGCCAGGCCGATTCCTGCAGCATAGCGGACATGCGGAATCACTCTTGGCGGAATCAGAAGACCGACCGCTCCAGCAATCTCGGCGATCCCGGTAACTAGTATAACCTGCTCTGCAAAGGGAACCCAGTCGGGCGTTATTGCCAGAAACCCGACCGGTGACCGGATATGTGCGACGCCCGCAATCAGGTAGAAGATGGCAAGCAGCCAGCGGAAAACGCGTCTCGCCAAGCTTTCTGGTTGCCGGGCCTGCGTCACTAGCGGCGCCCCATACGCGCGACCACGGTTACGAAAAATGCAGTCGACCAGCCGAGCAGGATAAAACCGTTGAGCCCCTCGATAGCGGCAATCATCTGCCACTTTGTGTCGAGCGCATCGCTGTTATAGCCGGTGGTGGAATAGGTTATCGTGGAAAAATAGATCGCTTGCTCGAAGGTCGCAATGGCATCGACCAGACGATAGACTATGGCATAAGCCCAAATTTCGATGCCGTGGAGTACAAAGAGACCGAACACCAGAGCGAGCGTCACGAGAATGCCGTGCGGCGACATGGGATGGATATGTTCGGCTGCCTCTTCGCGCGCCTCGATCCGCAGAAAACGAGCGAGGCCAAAGATGCCAACCCCGTGAATGAGAACGGTCAGAAGAACCATGAAACCACCGACGGCAAGCTCTGCAAACATCGCGTTTCAATCGCCCCAGGGTGGGGGCGGGACAGCTACCGGCTTTGAGAGATCGAACTCGACGCGGAAATGCCGACCATCGGCGGATTGCGGCCGACGCAATTCATAAGCAAACCGGGCATCGCCTTGGCCAGGCTCACTGACTTCAATCGCCCATATATTGGTCACCGACTTGTCGAGGCCGTTGGTTTCAAACGAGGAGACAGACTCGGCATCCACTGGAAACTCCTGTCGACTGGCTGTCCCTTCGCTGTCGGTATCACCACCATAATTGCTGACATCATCGAGGCTCCCGTCTTCGTGACGGTGGCGGTGTTTCAGTCGCAGGCCTTGATCGGTTCGGGTGATGATCCAGGTCCGCGACCGGTTCCACTGGGCGTTTCCTTCAGCGATGTGGAAGGGAATCTGGATCTCGTTCAGGTCGCAGGACGCAGCATGCATGATCATAGGCTTGCCCGCCATATCGGCGTCGGCTTTCTGTTCCGACACCAACGTGCCGGCGTAAGCTTTGCCACAGAGCAGGCTCAGTCGTTCAAAAAACAAGTCTTGAGGCGATGGCTCGGGCGCTGACACAGAAGGCGAGTCACACGCAGCGAGCGGGATACAAAGAAAGAGCGCGGCGGCGCAGATCAAATTGGCCTGTTTCATCAGGCTCATCGATACACAATTTCTGCCAGCCATGAAACCGCTGAAATTCAACTGTTTGCTTATTAGTAAATAGGCTGCTATAGACCCTGCAGCTAATAAATCGCGTTACGACGAAATCTAGGTCTCGCTACCCCTAAGGTTGCATACTCTTTTTCCCATTTCTCGAAGTTGGCCAATCCCGTCCGGTACTGCATTTCGCAAGATCGGACATAATTAAGTTATGAATAGGAATAAGACTATGCCTACAGGCACCGTAAAATTTTTCAACACCGACAAGGGCTATGGTTTCATTGCTCCTGAAGATGGTGGCGATGACAGCTTCGTACACATTACCGCAGTCCAGGCTGCCGGAATGCAGACGCTCGAAAAAGAACAGCGTTTGACCTATGACGTTGAAACCGGAAATAATGGCAAGAAAGCCGCTGTAAACCTGCAGCAGGCCTAAGCCTTAGACCGAATATTATAAAGGGCGGCAGTGCCAGGCACTGCCGCCCTTTTTTTGTCTGGATCGCCTTGCTGGCTAACTCCAGTCGAATGACAGGTTGCCGCGGTTATAAAGCTCGGCGAGAAGTGTCACAGCATCATCCGAACCACGCAACCCGGCGTCGACCGTCAACCTGTCCCGGGCGCACAATTGTTCTGCCAATACGCTCGTCTCACCGGCGCAGTAAAAGCATTCTCCGTCGATGAATAGCAGCAATTGACTGTCATCTTGTCGAATAAAGGAAAACCGGCTGGCAGGATTGCGGAGCAGCGGGTGATTCTCGGCCAGCAAGGCGCGCAGATGGTCTGTTTCGATCGGGTCCTCGGGACGCCAGTCGGTATCCGGATATCTGGGCGTGCTGCTATATTGGCCGAACCAGCGTGCAAAGGCAGCACGATCCGTCAGCTTCTCCGTAATCATGGCATGCAACCGGTCGATGGCGGCAGCTGGTATTTCCCCGGGATTTTCCTGTGTCGTCAGATCGGGATCGCAATATCTGTCATCATCGGTCATTTCGGGCAGCAGGTCGTCACACCAGTGACCGATCAGTTCCTTTCGCGAGGGAGAACGGAAGCCGACACTATAGGTCATGCAATCCGGTCCGATCGCAACACCATTATGGGCGATACCTGGCGGGATGTAGAGCATATCTCCGGGGTTCAGTACCCATTCTTCCATGACTTCGAATTTTGCCAGAAGCAACAAATCCTCGTGCGAGCGCAGTGCGGTTTGATCATTGCACATGCCGCCAATCTGCCAACGACGCTGGCCGAGGCCCTGAACCAGAAACACATCATAATGATCGAAATGAGGGCCAACCCCGCCGCCATCGCTGGCATAGCTTACCATCACGTCATCGATCCGCCAGTTGGGGACGAAACGAAAAGGTGCGATTAGCGCGGCTACATCCGGGACATGCTGGTCCACGGCCTGCACCAAAAGGGTCCATGGTGAATTTCCCAGTTCTCCGAAACGCGTTTCTGGCAATGGACCATGTTCGGCATTCCAGTCGTCGCTCGATTGTGTGATCAGGCGTGATTCCACATGATCTTCGCAAGCAAGCCCTGCGAGATCTTCGGGTGTCAGGGGATTGTGCCAGAACTGCCACGGATTTCGGATCAGCAGCGGGCGCTTCTGCCAGTAGTCGCGCAGGAAAGTAGTGCTATCGAAGTTGTTGAATTGCATCGGTATGCGCTACACAATTTTGATTGGCACCGGTAGCCATAGCGGTAATGAAAATCGGGTATGCACCCGAATTTTATCGCTCCCGGCGCTGGGGCGTTGCTCATTGGACATGTCGCTGCCAAAGGGGAGCATGGCGAAACTGATCCTGTTCAACAAACCCTTCGGCGTGCTGCCGCAATTCACCGATCGTGGGAGCGAGACCAAACGTTCGACGCTTTCCAATTTCATCGATGTGCCCGGTGTTTATCCTGCTGGCAGGCTGGACCGTGACAGCGAGGGCCTGATGATGCTCACCGATGATGGCAAGTTGCAGGCACGCATATCCGATCCCAAATATAAGATGCCGAAAACCTATCTGGTGCAGGTAGAAGGCGATGTTTCGGAAGACGGCCTCGCTATGTTGCGACGAGGCGTCGAATTGAAAGACGGGTTGACCAGGCCCGCCACAGTCGAACGGATCGCGGAACCGGACCTTTGGCCCCGCGATCCGCCGATTCGGGTGCGAAAGAGCGTGCCGGATTGCTGGATCAAACTGACAATAAGCGAAGGTCGGAACCGGCAGGTCCGGCGGATGACCGCGGCTGTCGGCAACCCCACATTGCGGCTTGTGCGCTGGAGCATCGGGGACTGGACGCTCGAGGGACTTCTGCCCGGCGAATGGCGGGGCGATGGATAGGCCCTTTGCGCTTGTCGGCTTTTTGGATAGATCAGTCTCTCGGGAGTGAGACAAAAAATGAAAAAGATGATCAAAATCATTCTGCTGTTGCTGGTAGTGCTGGGGGCGGCTTTTCTGATTTTCCGGACTCCGGATACAGATCGTGCCGATATGATCGCCAAATATGGCAGTGAAGCCTCGCGCTTTGTCGAAGATAGCCATGGTGCTAAAATCCATTATCGTGATGAAGGCAACAAGGACGGCCCGGCGCTACTGCTGATCCACGGGTCGAACAGCCTGCTCCAGACATGGGAGCCCGTGGTGGCTCTTCTCGGTGTTCGATATCGTCTCATTTCCTTGGATCTCTATGGTCACGGCCTCACCGGCCCCCATCCGACTGGCGCCTATGATGCCGATACCAATATCGCGGCTGCGGTCCGGGTGCTCAATACGGTCGGCGTCGACAAGGCCTATTGGGTCGGGAACAGTATGGGCGGCTGGCTGAGCTGGCGTGCCGGTCTGTCGGTACCGGAGCGCATCTCTGGACTGGTTCTGATTGATGCGTCCGGTGCGCAGGTCGCGGAAAAGATCAAACCCTATCTGGGAGCCAGGCTGGCGCGGTCCTCCATCGGACAGATATTGCTGCCGGAAATTACGCCGCGCTTTCTGGTCAAATCCTCGCTGGAAGAAAATTTCGCCAAGCCGGAGCGGCTGACCGAAGCGCAAGTCGATCGCTATTGGGAACTGCTTCGCTTTCCGGGCAATCGACAAGCGGCAGTCGATCGGGGCAAGACCCCGCGCCAGCCGGAAAAATGGGACGAGGTCGGTACTTTGGAAATGCCCGTGCTATTGCTCTGGGGCGAGCAAGACAGCGTCATCCCCGTGTCTCACGCTCGCGCGTTTGAAGCCGCAATCCCGGGCAGCAAGCTGATCACCTATGCCGATGCCGGTCACCTTCCAATGGAGGAAACGCCGGAACAGGTGGCGCGGGATATTGATGCCTGGATACAGCGTTTGAACGTAGCGCCGGCTGTACCGGAATGAAATTCCTTCCGGGCTGCAACCGGTTTGGCGTGTCGTCTATCTAGGAGGCAACATCGGGCAGGCTCCAGTCAATCGGTGCCATTCCGTTCTGTTCCAGAAATCTGTTGGTTCTGCTGAAATGCTTGCAGCCGAAAAAGCCGTGATAGGCGGACAGCGGCGAGGGGTGAGGGGCCTTCAAAACGAGATGCCTGCCACCGTCTTCCACGCTTTCCACAAAGGCGGCCTTTTTCTGGGCGTAGCTTCCCCATAGAAGAAACACGACCGGTTCGGGTTTTGCCGCAATCAGCCGGACTATGGCATCGGTAAATTTTTCCCAGCCCCTGCCACGATGGGAAGCGGCGTTGGCCATTTCCACCGTCAAGACGCTGTTGAGCAATAGCACGCCCTGCTTCGCCCAATGTTCAAGGAAGCCATGAGCAGGGCGCGATAGGCCGAGATCGCTTTCCAGCTCCTTGTAGATATTGACCAGCGACGGCGGCGGGCGAACGCCGGGCTGGACGCTGAAGCACAGGCCATGGGCCTGCCCGGGACCGTGATAGGGGTCCTGCCCAAGGATGACCACCCGCACCCGATCAAGCGGAGTGAGATCAAGCGCGCGAAAATATTCTTCGCTCTTGGGGTAAATCTGTTTCCCTGCCGCTTTTTCCTGCAGCAGAAATTCCCGTAGAGCGACCATGTATTCGCTCGAGAATTCGTGGAGGAGTGGCTGTTTCCAGCTTTCGTTCAATTTGATGTGATCATCCATGCCGGATCGATAGCAAGTCGCAATTGACAGGCAAAGCAGGATCGACCCGGCTTGCCAGTTTCGCTAGAGGAGATTACCGTCTCTCGCAGGTGCCATCAGAAAGCGCGAGCGCAAAAGGAACTATCTCTTCCCATGACCGACAGCAATATTCCCGTCATTTCCGCAACCGGCCTGTTTACGCCGGAGAATAGCATCAGCAACGAGGAACTGGTGGCCAGTTTCAACGCCTATGTTGATCTCCACAACCGCGAAAATGCTGATGCTATAGCAGCAGGGCACGTTGAAGAGCTGCAACATAGTTCGGTGGAGTTCATTGAAAAGGCGTCAGGCATTAAATCGCGTTTTGTCCTGTCGAAGGACCCGATCCTTGATCCGAAAGTCATGTGTCCCCGCTTGCCGGAGAGGCCCGACAGCGAGATCTCCATATTGGCGGAAATCGGCGTGAAGGCCGCTTTGCAGGCGCTGGAACGGGCAGGGCGCAAGCCAGAGGATGTCGACGCGGTGTTGTGCGCCTGCTCGAACCTGCAGCGCGCCTATCCCGCCATCGCGGTCGAAATCCAAGACGCTCTCGGCATGGAAGACGGATTCGGCTTTGATATGAATGTCGCCTGTTCGTCTGCAACCTTCGGCATTCAGACCGCGGCAGATTATATCCGCTCGGGTAGTGCCCGATCGGTTCTGGTTATCAATCCGGAGATTTGTTCCGGCCATCTCAACTGGCGCGACCGGGACAGTCATTTCATCTTTGGTGATGTGGCTACGGCGATTCTTGTCGAAGCCAAGGATATTGCGCCGGCCCAGCATTGGGAGATCGTCGGAACTAAACTCAAGACCCAGTTTTCCAATAACATCCGCAACAATTTCGGATTTCTCAACCGCACCCATCCGGAAAGCCGCGACGACAAGGACAAGCTGTTCGTCCAGGAAGGGCGCAAGGTGTTCAAGGAAGTGGTACCGATGGTTGCCAATATGATCAACGAACAGACGGAACGTCTGGGTATCGAAGCAGGGTCGTTGCGCCGTCTCTGGCTGCATCAGGCCAATGCCGGCATGAACCGCCTGATCGCGCAGCGGGTGCTGGGCCATGAAGCGACTGACGACGAAAGTCCGACAGTTCTCGACACTTATGCCAATACATCGTCCGCTGGATCGATCATCGCCTTCCACAAACATAGCGAGGATCTTTCGGACGGAGATATCGGGCTGATCTGTTCCTTTGGCGCGGGCTATTCAGCAGGAACGGTTTTTGTGCGCAAAAATGCCTAAAGAGGGAGGATTGATATGACGATGACAGGCCAGTGCTTATGCGGTGCGGTAAGCTATTCGATCGCAGGCGAGATGCAGATGTGCGGTGTCTGTCATTGCAAAAACTGCCAGCGCCAGGCGGGCAGCTCCTATTCCGTGTTGTTCGCGGTGGCGGATGACCAGATTAAGATCAGCGGCGATCTCACCACCTATGAGGATCATGCCGATAGCGGCAATGTCGTCCATCGCCACTTTTGTGGTACTTGCGGTTCACCGGTGAAAACTTCGCTTCCGAGCCAACCGGGAATGACCTTCATCAAGGCAGGCACGCTGGATGATAGCAGCGTGCTGAAACCGCGAATTCATTTCTGGACCGGCAGCAAGCAGCCCTGGGTCGAGATTGATCCGAATGTTCCACAAATGGAGGGTAATCCCGGGTGATCATACCCAAAGCATGTGTTGCTGCTGCGACATTGCTGATGATCGCCTCGGGATGCTCGAGCGAGACTCAGATGGATGCATCCAAGCGACTGGACCAGCCGCAAATCATTATCTTGCAGGCCGATGGTCTGGCCCGACCAGACGGGACGCTGCTAAATTATGGCAGCGACATAAAATCTGTAACTGCAATGATCGAGCGCTTCGGTCCGGTTGACCAGCATCGCAACACTGATTGCGGCGCCGGACCCATGGTCTTTGTCGCGTCCCCGGCGACTGGACTCACTGCGAATTTTCAGAACGATCAACTGGTTGGCTGGTTTTATGACGGTAATGGGCGGTCGGCCCGTCTGGTGAATGATATCAGTGTCGGGTCAACCTATACCGAATTGAGCAACGCGATGCCTGTCGAAATGCAAGCCGACAGCACGCTGGGTGTCGAATTTTTTGCTGGTGATCCTGCCGGGTTTGTAGGCGGTTTTCTTTCTGGTCAAAGCCATGATGCCGTGGTCGAGAGTCTGTATTCGGGGACTAACTGCTTTTTCCGCTAAGCGTGGCTGGCGAAAGATTATTCGCCGCGAAAATTGAGTTCGAGCAGCACTCCGTTGGGCTCACAAAAGAACAGCTGTTTTAGCTCAATAGAGGGAATGTCGTTTAGCCGATAGCCGATTCCGTGGGCGTCCAGGCGTTTGATAAACGCCAGATGATCGCTGCAGTCCAGCGCGACGTGATGGATCGCACCAGTGCTGGGGCCGGCCTGGGTGTCTCGTTGATAGGCCTGCACCATTTCTCTGGAATTGATATGGAATATCGCTCGGCCGCTATCGTCGTAGAGCCACTGGACCAGTTCCGGCGGCAATGGTTCGGGGCCGTCTCGTACATCGAGATCAAATATGTCGACGAAAAACCGGGCGGTGCCGGCGAGATCATCGGTAATGATGTTCACATGGTCCAATGCGTTGAGTTTCATGTCAGCCCTTCAACTTGCGACCGCGCTCAATGATAGCCTGTCGACGCTTTTCGACATCGTCGGCTGACACATTCCCGTTCCACGCGTCGGTGGTCTGTTTTTCCAGCACCAGCGCGTCTTTGAAACTGCGATCATAGCCGTCAAAGATCAACTTCTTATATGCTTTGAGAAATTCAGGGTCGATACTCGCGATATCCGCGGCCAGTGCGCGGGCTTTGGGCATTAGTTCTTCGGCCGCATAGACATGGTTGACCAGACCCCAGTCGCAAGCGGTCTGCGCGTCCAGAAACTGACCGGTGAAGCTCAGCTCGCAGGCTCTGGACAGGCCGATGAAACGTGACAGTTTCTGCGATAGCCCCCAGCCGGGAATGATGCCGACCCGCGCGTGGGTATCGGCAAAACGGGCATTCGTCGAAGCGATACGGATATCGCAGGCGAGAGCCAGTTCGAAGCCGCCGGTGATCGCGACGCCGTTGATGGCGCCGATCACGGGAATGTTTAATGATTCCAGCGCCCGGCAGGGGTTTCGTGCAGGGTTCTGATCGGTCGCAGCACCCAAGCCCTGTTCTCCCAGTTCCTTGAGATCAAGGCCGGCCGTAAAGGCCCGCTCACCCGCACCGGTCACGATGACGGCACGGATATCATCATCCTGTGCTATGTCCTGACAGGCGTCGAACAACTCGGTTCGCAGGCCGTGGGACAGAGCATTCATCGCCTCCGGGCGGTTGAGCGTTATTGTGGCAATGCCGTCTGTTTTGTCCAGCAATATCAAAGCCATCAGTCTTTCTCTCCCGCTTCGTATTTTTCCGCTATCTGAGCGCCCAGCGCGGCCGTCATCGCAAAACATTGGTCGGGATCGCTTTGCCGCAATAAGGCGATTTGCTGTTCCATTCCCTCTGCGATGAGAAGCTCGGGAATATTGTTCGCTACAGCCTCCAGAATCTGCCGCGCGCACTCGTCCGGTTCCATTCCATTGTCGATCGCAGCATCAGATTTCCCGCGGCGTTTGCCCTCTTTGGTCAATGCGTTGCGCGAGACATTGGTGCGGATCGAGCCCGGCAGGATATTGGTGACACGGACATTATGCAGCTGCTCGATTTCGGCGCGCAAGGCGTCCATATAGCCGATCAGTCCGTGTTTGGCGGCGCAATAAGCGGTGCGCAAGGGGACGCCGACACGACCCGCAACAGAGCTGATCCCGACAATATGACCACCGCCCGCCGCGATCATGTGTGGCAATAACAATTGGGTTAGCCAGATTGGCGCCAGCAGATCGACATTGATGATCTTGTGATGGACGTCGGGATGGGTGTCGAGCGCCAGACTGCGCTGGCTGATCCCCGCATTATTGACGAGAATATCGACCTTGCCCTTCCAGTTGCGTGCTTTCTCGACCTTTGCGGGGAGTGCATCGTAGTCAGTGGTTTCAAAAGGCAGAATGCAGGCATCTGTCGCGATACCGGCAGCGACTTTTTCCAAAGCTTCGGTGCGGCGGCCCGACAGGATGATGTGGGCACCTTCGGCCGCAAAAGCCTTGGCCAGTGCTTCGCCAATTCCTGAAGATGCTCCGGTGATCCAGACGATCTTCCCGTCAAATGTCATAGGTCCGCTCCTCTTTCCGCTGCTTTTGATTTTTTCCAGCCAGCATAGCATAATGCCAGCATGATCACATTACCCAAAGCGTCAAGGAGCCCCATGCTGGTGAACACAGGATCATGGAAAGTAAAATAATAATTGAACCCGAAAAAGGGCAGCAGTGCGATTCCATAGACCAGAAAAGTCAGTGACGAAAAGCGGGAAAAGGCAGCGAACAGACCCGACAACAGAGCCTGCGCACCGAAGCAGGCGATGGCGAACGGCAATATCCGTCCGCCTTCGCGATATTCCGGCAGCAATGTCGTATCAATCACATGCTGCGGAAAAAGCGAGGCCCAGCCGCCAAGGACAAAGAACACCAGCGCAAAGAATAGCTGGATGCGCTTTGGTGTGATGCTGGTTATGGCGGCTAAGCGCTTATGCTGGTTTTGGGCGCATCGTCGCCCAGATCTTCGAACCAGGCTTCCACTTCGCCGTTCAGCTTGATCAGCAGCGGATTGCCCTTGCGATCCATGGTTTTGCCGGCTTGCACCTTAACCCAGCCTTCGGAGACACAATATTCCTCGATATTATGTTTGCGTGTCCCGCGGAAATTGATCCCGATCCCGCGCGTGAGCAATTCGCCGCCATAATGCGGGCTCCGCGGATTGATGGCCAACCGGTCCGGCGGGGTGTCTTGTCCGGAGGCTGCGCTATTGGCGGGATCGGGCTGTTGGTTTTCGGTCATTTCTATTTTCCTGTATTGCTGCCGCGCTTTGCCAGATTGTTCGCCAAAATCAAGTATTGAGCGTCGAGAGTATATCAGTGCCGCGGCTAGTTTGAAGCAGCTGCCTCTGCAGGACTGTCATCGGCAAGAGCCCGGTAAATGCCGGCAGGGACCAGAAGATAGAGAGGTATCAGTGAAAAATATAATATGACGGCCACGATCAGGGTCAAAGCGACCGATATTTTCGTCAGAAAATACGCGAGTACAAGCAGCGCGAACATGAATAGAGCGACCGCGATGCCGATAATAAAAAGGTAGAGCATGAGCATGAGACTGTTCCCCTTGGTCAGCTTCCACGAGTCGATCAGAGCCTGAAAGGAATTATAGCTGCGTTTTGCCGCCATGAGCGGCCCCGTAGTGCCGAACCTCGCGAGAAGAAACAGCATAAGGGCCAGCAATCCGGTGTAGATTAACACGAATATGGGGCCTAAACCCGGTCCGGTGCCGGCAGTCGCTACCCCTCCGCCGGAAGCGAAACCTATTGCCAGCAGGGCAACAACCATGCCGACGAACAGCATGGCGATAAAGAACAGGATATATATGGTGATCACAGCCAGAGTAGTCATCAGGGCTGCACCGAAACCGTAGGCAATGATACCGCCAGTCGTGTCCTGACCCCGGGCCAGAACCAGTCTCCAGGCGATGAAACAGCCTGTCCAACTGGCGATCCAACTGATGATATTTACAATGCCGAGAAGCGAGGACTGGCCTTCCATCAAACCCGCCATTGCTTGGGAATCGCCGTTCATGTTCTCGAATGCTGCCAGATAGAAGTCGGAAAACAGCCAGTAGAACAAAGCGAAAAACGGGACCGTTGTGGCAAGCATCACCAGAGTGACGGCAACGCCATGTTCCTTGAGCATGGCGATCATGATCAACCAGGCCTCGCCCATATCAAAATTTCGCATTGAAGTTCCCCCTGCCGCTGCCTCACATTGTGAGTGCAGCAAGGGTAGTTCAAATCATCGGCAGGTCAAGCAGCCTCCGCCTTGCGCGAGGCTTTCTTGCGTTCGTTCGGATCAAGATAGCGCTTGCGAAGACGAATATTCTTGGGCGTCACCTCGACCAATTCGTCATTGTCGATATAGGCGATCGCCTGTTCCAGCGTCATCACGGTGGGCGGTGTCAGGCGCACTGCATCATCCTTGCCGGTCGAGCGGAAGTTGGTGAGCTGTTTCGATTTCATCGGATTGACGTCGAGATCGCCTGGTTTCGCATTTTCACCGATCACCATGCCTTCATAGACAGCGGTCTGGCCGCCGATGAACAATATGCCACGTTCCTCAAGCGCGTTCAGCGCGTAAGGCACAGCATTGCCGGTACCGTTGGAAACGAGTACGCCGACCGGACGGCCTTCGATCACGCCCTTGTAGGGGCCGTATTTCTCGAACAGGCGGTTCATGATGCCGGTGCCGCGCGTATCGGACAGGAACTCTCCGTGATAGCCGATCAGGCCGCGCGATGGCGCAGAAAAGGTCAGGCGGGTCTTGCCGCCGCCGGACGGACGCTGCTCGGTCAGCTCGGCCTTGCGCCGCTGCATTTTCGAGACAACCGTGCTGCTATGCTCGTCATCAACGTCGATAACGACGGTTTCATAGGGTTCCTGCCGTTCGCCATTCTCTTCACGATACAGCACGCGGGGGCGGGAAATACCCAGTTCAAAGCCTTCGCGACGCATGGTTTCAATCAAAACGCCGAGCTGCAGTTCGCCACGACCCGCGACTTCGAAACTATCTTTGTCTGCGCTTTCGGTGACCTTGATCGCGACATTCGATTCGGCTTCCCGAAGCAGACGGTCGCGGATCACGCGGCTGGTGACCTTGTCACCTTCGCGACCGGCCATCGGGCTGTCATTGACCGAGAAGTTCATAGACAGGGTTGGTGGATCGATCGGCTGCGCAGCAATCGGATCAGTGACCGACGGGTCACAGATGGTATTGGACACGGTCGCGTCGGTCAGGCCTGCAAGCGAAATGATATCGCCCGCCTTGGCGCTTTCCACCGGGACACGCTCCAGGCCGTTGAAGGCCATGATCTTGGTGGCGCGGCCGGTTTCGACCACCTTGCCATTCATGTCGATCGCATGAATGGGCATATTGAGGTCGATCTTGCCGCTTTCGACTTTGCCGGTCAGGATACGGCCGACGAAATTGTCGCGGTCGAGCAGGGTGACGAGAAATTTGAATTTTGCGTCGGGGTCGACATCAGGCTCGGGAACATGTTCGATGATCTTGTCGAGCAGCGGCGTGAGATTGCCTTCGCGCACCTCGGGTGTGTCTCCGGCATAGCCATTGCGGCCACTGGCGAAGAGCGACGGGAAATCAAGCTGATCGTCATTGGCATCGAGGTTGACGAAAAGATCGAACACTTCGTCAAGCACTTCCTCGGGACGGCCGTCGGGACGGTCGATCTTGTTGACCACGACGATCGGCTTGAGGCCCAGCGCCAACGCTTTGCCGGTCACGAATTTTGTTTGCGGCATTGCCCCTTCGGCACTGTCAACAAGCAGGATAACGCCATCGACCATCGAAAGAATACGCTCTACCTCGCCACCAAAGTCGGCATGACCCGGGGTGTCGACAATATTGATCCGCGTGCCTTTCCATTCGACGCTGGTGCATTTTGCGAGAATCGTGATGCCACGTTCTTTTTCCAGATCGTTCGAATCCATCGCGCGTTCTTCGACACGCTCGTTTTCACGGAATGTTCCGGATTGGCGGAAAAGCTGGTCCACCAGCGTGGTTTTGCCGTGATCAACGTGCGCAATGATTGCAATATTGCGAAGAGACATATCTAATTCTACCGTAAGAGAGGATAGGGCGGCCATAGGCAAAGCCCCAATATTGCCGCGCCCTTAGCCTGTTTGGTGCTGCGCCGCAACATCAGAAAGCTTGCCAAATGCAGTTGGGCCATTCATTTGGCCTAACCAAGATGCAGACCCTCCGCCTGATCCTGACCGACAAGTTCATCTGGCTGCTCAGCGGAGCGGTCCTGCTGGCTACCCTGATTCCCGTGCAAGGGGCGGCAAAAGATATTGCTGGTATATTGTTCAATGCCGGTATTTTTGCAGTGTTCTTGCTGCATGGAATCCGTCTCGAGCGTCACGAAGTGAAAGCCGGTCTGCGCAATATACCGTTGCAGGGCACGATATTCATCTGGGTGTTTGGCGTGATGCTGGCCATTGGTCTGCTGTTTTCGAGAGCGGTCGATCAGGTCTTGCCGGCCGATGTCGCGCTCGGCTTTCTGTTCCTGGGCGTATTGCCATCCACCGTGCAATCGGCAACCAGCTATTGCGCAATAGCGAAAGGCAATGTTGCCGCATCCGTTGTCGCCAGCGCGTTTATAAATCTTGTCGGTGTATTCCTCTCGCCGCTGTTGTTTGCAGTGTTGGCACGCGCGGCCGGTGTTGAAATCACATCTGATACAATCATCAAGCTTGCCACTATCCTGGTGTTGCCTTTTGTTCTGGGGCAGGCCTTTCAGAAGAGGCTGCGGCCCTGGGTGATGCAGCACAAGGATATAACCGGCTGGATCGACCGGGGTGCGATCGCGCTGGCTGTCTATGTTTCCTTTTCTGCGGCGATCATCGCGGGGATGTGGAGCAGGGTGAGCGGTGAGGAATTTGTCTGGCTAGCGGCTGCGCTCTCTCTCTGGCTGGGGCTGGCCTTTGGCGGCACCTGGCTGCTCGGCGGTGTGATGGCGTTCGCCCGGGATGACCGGAAAACGCTGTTATTTTCCGGCGCACAGAAAAGTGTCGCTATCGGCGCACCCCTGGCGGCGATTATATTTGCACCGGAGCGTGCAGGACTGGTGATTTTGCCACTGATTTTTTACCATCTCGCGCAACTGTTCCTGTCCGCGCCCGTTGCTGTGCGTCTGGCCGGGGACGAGGATTAGCGAACCATCCTTCGTACGTCCTGAGCTTGTCGAAGGACAGTTCAAGGCCATACTGCACTTCGACAGGCTCAGTGCGAGCGGTCGATTCTACAGTTCTCGCAAAGCCCGCGCCGGTTTGGCGGATAGGACCGGTATCGATCCAAGCAAGCCAATACCCAGCGTTGCAAGCGCGCCGGTGCCCAGCGTCAGCAGGACAATTCCCCAATCAGGTTGCCAAGTAAATTCGAAAATCTGGGTGATCACGAACCAGCCGGCAAGCAGACCCAGGCCCAGTGCCACGGCTGATAGCAGAAAAGCGAGAAGGGCATATTCAATTGCCTGGACCGACAATATCTGTGGGCGGGTGGCGCCGAGCAGCTTGAGAATCACGCTATCATAGACCCGCGCCTGACGGGATGCTGCAATGGCACCGATCAGCACCGCTATGCCGGAGAAGATCGCGATCGAGGCGGCCGCGGCAATGGCAGTTGCCATCTGGTCCAATATGTCGCCAATCTGGGATGCGATTTCCTTGACCTTTACCATCGAAATGGAGGGAAATTCTTTGGGCAGGATATTGAGAAGAATGTCCTCTTTCTCGGTTTCCAGCTGGATGGTCGCCGCGACATTATGCGGGACATCGGCCAGCACGCTCGGCGGGAAGACCAGGACATAGTTGAAACCGAAATTGCGCCAGTTGACCGTGCGGAACGAGGCGACCCTGGCCGGGATTTCCACGCCGAGCAGGCTGACGGTCAAGCTGTCGCCGATCTTCAGGCCCATCGCGGCGCCTTGCTCTTCGTCGACCGACACAAGCGGCGGTCCGTCATAATCGGCGGGCCACCATTCGCCCTCGGCTATTTCGCTGCCTTCCGGGATGGCCTCGCTATAGGTGAGACCACGGTCGCCTCGCAGCACCCACGCGCCTTCCGGCAGCGTTTCCAGTTCAGCGACACGCTGGCCGCGAAATTCGGTGATAGTTCCGCGCAATGTCGGCACGATATTGACCTCTGCACCTCCGGACGTCTCTGCGACCCTGGCGCGAAAGGCTTCAGTCCGTTCGACCGGAATATCCAGCACGAAGAAACTAGGCGCATCGCGCGGCACGGTCGACTGGATTTCGTTGGTCAGGCTGGTCTGGATAGCGGCCAGCGTGGCGAATAGGGTCAGGCCCAGTCCCAATGCTACCACCAGTTGCCCGGTCTGTGCCCCGGGGCGATGCAGGCTGGTCAGGGCGAGACGGAGCAACGGATGTTTAGGACGCGGCGCCTTGCTCGCCAGCCAGCGGATCAGCGCGCCCAATCCCGTCAATAGCAAGAGGATCGCCGCCGCGGCGCCGATGAATGAGGCTGAAAATAGTGGTTCGTTGGCCGTACCGAGGGCGAGCGCGATGATGGCGGCAATCGCAAGGCTGACACCGATCCAGCTTTGCCGGTCAATCTGTCGCCATGACTTGCCTTCGCCGCGGATGATACCCGCCGCCGGGATTGTCTTTGCCCGTGACAAGGGGGGCAGGGCGAAGATAACGGCGATCAGCAATCCGTACAGTGCGCTGACCAGCAGAGGCAGCGGATAGACGGCAAATTCCGGCCTGATCGGCAGGACATCGCCGGCAATCTGGATGATCGCCAGCGGTGCCAGGGCGCCGACCACGAGGCCGAAGGCAATGGCCCCCAGCGCCACAGCCATGATCTGGAACAGATAGATGCGAAAAATCATCGCGCTGTCCGCGCCGAGTATCTTGAGCGTGGCGATCGCGCCCTGCTTGCCGCGCAAATAGGAAGCGACGCCGTTGCCGACACCGATCCCGGCGATCACCAGCGAGGCAAGACTGACGAGCGTCAGAAACTGCCCCATGCGCTCGATGAAGCGCCGTGTGCTGGGGGCGCCATCGTCGCGGGTCTTGATTTCCCACGAGGCGTTGGGAAATTGCTCGGCAAGCCGGTCACCGACTTCGCGCGGGATGGCTGTCTCGGGCAGTTTGAGGCGATATTTGCTCTCGAACAGGCTGCCCGGCTGGATCAATTCTGTCGCGCGGAGACTGTCGAGTGACGTGATCGCCACGGGGCCGAGCGACAGGCCTTCGCTGAGCCGGTCGGGCTCTTCGGCGATGATGCCGGAAATGGTAAAGCTTGCCTCGCCAAAATCAATTGTGTCGCCGGCTTTCAGGGCAAGCCGCTGCATCAGGGCAGGGGTGACGTAAATATCCTGCGGCGCTGGTGCGGAGACTGTCTCGCCGCTCTCCAGCGTAAATTGGCCATATAACGGATAGCTGTCGTCGACACCTTTCAGTTCAACCAGCTGCGTGTCGCTGCCGTCGGGTAGCCGGGCCATCGCCTGCATACGCAGCGTTTCGGACAGGGTTCCTGCCTGTCTGAGGGCCGAAAGTTCTTCTCTGCTGGCTTCGCGCTGGGCTACTGCTATTTCGAGATCGCCACCCAGAATCGCCTGGCCGCGATTGGCCAGTTCTTCGGTGATCGCGTTGGTCAGGCTGCCGATTGCCGCCAAAGTGGCGACGCCGAGAAACAGGCAGATGATCAGCAGCCGGAGCCCGACAAAACGGCCGCGCAAATCGCGGCGGGCTATCGTCCAGGCCTTGCCCAGTTCAGCGCTCACGCGGCGCTGTCCCGTTCGATCAGACCGTCGCGCAGTTCGATGATCCGGTCGCACCGTTTCGCCAGTTCCGGGTCATGGGTGATGATCAACAGGGTTGCCGAAGTCGCTTTCTGGCGTTCGAACAGAAGGGAGATGATCTTGTCGCCCGTCGCGCCGTCAAGATTGCCGGTCGGCTCGTCGGCGAAGATGATCGTGGGACGCGAGGCCATTGCCCGGGCTATTGCCACCCGCTGCTGCTCGCCGCCGGACAGTTGCGTCGGATAATGCCCCAGCCGGTCGCCGAGGCCCACTGCCGTCAACTCTTCTGTTGCAATGTCAAACGGATCGAGCTGGCCATCCAGTTCCAGCGGCACCGCGACATTTTCCAGCGCTGTCATTGTGGGAAGCAGGTGGAAAGCCTGGAGCACTATGCCTACCCGTCCGCGCCGCGCCACAGCCAGTTGATCCTCGTTCATCGTGCCAAAGTCAGCCCCGGCGATATTGACCTCACCGCCTGTAGCCCGCTCCAGACCGGACAGGATCGCCATCAGTGATGATTTGCCAGAACCCGATGGCCCGAGCAGCGCAACCGTCTTTCCTTCTGTAATCGAGAGATCGATGCCCCGCAATATATCGACCCGTGCCTCGCCTTCCCCCAAAGACAGGGTGACATTCCGGGCGGCAATCGCGATATGGGTTTCAACTGTGGCGGCGTCGCCTGGAGCGGCGGTTTTCTGGATCATGGGGGTAAGGATATCCGATGTTGAAGAATTTTATCGTATATGGGTTCACACTGGCATTTCTGCAACTTTTGATCGCTTGTGGTCCTGCGCCGGACGAGCAGCAAGCTGTTCGAGAGGACGTAGCAGCGGCTCCGGCGGACAGCGACGGTGATCAGGCTGACGCGGCGGATGAGACCGAATTTCTGGTCGTTGCCTTTGGTGACAGCCTCTATGCCGGCTATGGTCTGGACCAGAAACAGGGCTTCGCGCCGGAGTTACAGGCGGCGCTGACGGCGTCTGGTCAGGACGTTCGGGTTCACAATGCCGGCGTCTCGGGCGATACCACGGCAGCAGGACTTCGGCGCATGGACTTTGTCCTCGACAGTCTGCCGCGCAAGCCCGATCTCGTAATTCTGGGGCTGGGTGGCAATGATATGCTGCGCAGCCTGAAGCCGTCGGAAACCCGGGCGAATATGGATGCCATGGTGAAAAAGCTGAAGGAACGGGACATTCCCGTTCTGCTGACCGGCATGCTCGCGCCGCCCAATTTGGGCAAAGAATTTACCGACGAATTTAACGTTATTTATCCAGCGCTTGCCAGAAAATATAATGTCGCGCTCTATCCGTTTTTCATGGACGGGGTGCTGGGAAATCCGGAGCTTTTTCTGCCGGATGGCCTGCATCCTACGGCCGAGGGCATTGATGTCATCGTCGGCAAGATTACGCCGCAGGTGGCAGAATTGCTGGAAAGCTGAGCCCGGACCAAAAATGGAAGATTTGGAAGCATGTTGCGCCTTTCCGAAAAAACTGTATTATTTTGCTAATACAGCTGTTGAAACGCTTGAAAAGCGGGGCATTTGCATCCATTTATAGAGAAAGCCCCGCACTGGTGCCGGGGCAGGGAGGCTGAAGAACATGGCGACCGAAACAATCACCGCGACCGACGACTTGAAACTGACTCCGCCCGACCCGGTGGTTCCCGTCGCGCCTGAAAAGGCCGCTGGCCTGGTGCCGGTTGGAGACGAGATAAAATCGAAACTGGAGGAAAAAGTAGACACTTTTATCGCGGATTTGATCGCACAGGACGAAAATAGTCCCGAATTCGGCAAAAAAGTGGACCAGATTACCAATATGGGCCGGAAAGAAATTGCCGAAGCGGCGGGCCAGTCCAACCGTTTTCTCGATCGCCCGATCCGTTCGATGGACGAAGAAAGTGGCATCGGTTCCGACCTCGCCGAACTGCGCCGCACGGTCGAGGATCTCGATCCGGGCAAGCGCGGCAATCTGACAACGAAGAAGAAGCTGTTCGGAATCATTCCCTTCGGCAACAAGATGCGCAACTATTTCGACGGCTACAAAAGCGCGCAGGGCCATATCGGTTCGATCCTCGACCGGCTTCGCTCCGGCAAGGACGAGCTGTTGATGGACAATGCGGCGATTGACGTCGAGCGCAAGAATCTCTGGGCGGCGATGGGGCGTCTGGAGCAGATGATCCACGTCTCCAAGGTTATGGACCAAAGGCTGGAAGACAAGGCGGCCGAACTGGACGCAACCGATCCGGCCAAGGCCAAGGCGATCCGGGAAAGCGCGCTTTTCTATGTTCGCCAGCGCACCCAAGACCTGCTCACCCAGATGGCGGTTACCGTGCAGGGCTATCTCGCGCTCGACCTGGTCAAGCGCAACAATGTCGAACTGGTCAAGGGTGTCGACCGGGCCAGCACGACCACCGTGGGCGCACTCCGCACCGGGGTTACCGTGGCCCAGGCGCTGACCAACCAGAAGCTGGTCCTCGACCAGATCAGCGCGCTCAACACCACCACGGCGGGTGTGATCGACAGCACCAGCGAAATGCTGAAGAACCAGACCGGCCAGATCCACGAGCAGGCAGCCTCGTCGACCATTCCGCTGGAAACGCTGCAACGCGCCTTCCAGAATGTCTATGACACGATGGACAATATCGACACGTTCAAGCTGAAAGCATTGGAAAATATGAAGGCAACGGTCAATTCGCTGTCCGGTGAGATTGAAAAGTCGAAAGGCTATATCGCGCGGTCGGAAGGCCAGGCGAAGGCGCAGCTGGAAGCGCCTTCCGAGAACCCCCTGTCGGCGCTGGAGGAATAGAGACTGGTGCCCGAGACTAATCAGCAAATCCTGGACAGCGCTTCGCGAGCGCTTCGCGACTCCCAATTTCGGCGTTCAATCGGCAATCGCTCGCACAAGCTGAAGCAGGGCCATTTCTTCAAGAAACTGGGTCGCGCGGCGATGTGGACCGCCGCTGTGCTGGTCGGTGCCAGCGTGGTCGGCGGGATATTGAGCGGCATCGGTTTCTGGGGCGTGATGATTTCTGCCGGTCTGATCGCGGGCGGCATCTGGGCGTCGATGAAATTCCCGAAAATGAAAATCCCGACGCCGGAAACCATCGTAAAGTCCGACCTCAAGTCCCTGGCAGGAAAGACAGAAATCTGGCTGGAAAGCCAGCGTCCGGCCTTGCCCGCGCCCGCGGTGCAGATCGTCAACGGCATAGGCGTGCAGCTGGATATGCTGTCCCCGCAGCTGCAGAAGCTCAATGAAGGCGATGCCGCGGCCTATGAGGTGCGCAAGCTGATGGGCGAGCATCTGCCCGAACTGATCAACGGCTATAAGGCGATCCCGCCCTCGATGCGTGGAAAGCCCAATGACAGCGGCAAATCGCCTGACGAACAGCTGATCAGTGGCCTGTCCCTGATCGAAAAGGAAATATCGGGCGTCACCCAGCAGATCGCCAAGGGCGATATTGACAATCTGTCGATCCGCGGCCGCTATCTCGAGCTCAAATATGATAAGAGCGCCGAAGCGGAATAGCGCTGGCCGCCCGGTCCAGCGCTGATTCCGGATCGCGTTTCATTGCTACAGGCCTCAGCCGGGCTGTGCCTGGGCCAGGATCTCAAACACGGACTATTGATCGGCAGCCTGCCCATCTCCGGACGCTCTGGTTCAGTCGAACATGGCCATGGTCATGTCCGTCATCGTGATCCGCTATTCATCATCACAGCGCGAGAACCATATGCGGTTTGCCATTGGATGTTTTGGCCGGTGAAGTACCATCAAGGCCCACCGCGCAATTCAGACGCCGGCGGAAATTGGAAAAAGAATCAAACGTGACCACATCGATTGCTTTTTCGAGCTGGATCGACACCTGATAAAGCTGACCCGGTTTGATTGCCCGAATGCCGACGACCTCGCCCTGAAAGGACTGTCCCAGATAACGGCCGCTCACGCTGTCGCCGAGGCCCAGTTTTTCAATGGCCGGACGGTTGGATGCCGAGGCGTGGAGCGTATTCCAGTCCTTGAAGCCTCTCTGATGAGCGATCATTTCAAGCGATTTGCTGTGCGATATCGGCGCTGAATTCGTTGCCGTTTCAGACCGCAACTGGCGCGCCTGCTGTTTCAGTTCCTTCAGCGAAGGGGTGTTTTGTCGAAGGGAGTTCATATCTATCTCATTCACTACAAAATATGCTTCGTTGGAATGGTGCTTGCGTTGCCATCTTGAAGCATGTTCTGGACATGACGAGATGTTGTTCCTCAGGGAGCTTCACCAAGACAATTGTCTGCAAGCGGCGGGTGTCCCGAAACCGTCCTCTGGATATGGCCAAGCCGATATCAAGTCAACCTGCTTGTACCCATTGGCGCGGAGGCAGGCTTTACCGATATTGCCGCCCGGATATCGGGAATGGCGATCAACACCATCCGGTGAGCCCCGACCCGATCCTTCTCCAAATCGACAGTATCGGAAGCAGTAATAAAGCCTAGCATGGTGAAAAATATCATTGTCGGATTGGAGAGGATCGGATGAGCCGGATATCGAAACTGCCGCCGGAGGAATGGGATCCGCGGATCAGGGAGGCTGTCAATCCCGACGCCGCCACCGATCTTGAACAGGGGCTTGTGCGCTATTTTGCCCATTGTCCGGAACAGGCGCTGGGTCTGATGCAATTTGGCGGGGCTTTGAAAACAGGCCGGAAACTGCCGGAACGGCTGGTCGAACTGGTGCGGTTGCGCATCGCCTTCTTCAACCAGTGCCGCAGCTGCATGGCGATCCGCTACACCGATGCCGTCAATGACGGTGTCGACGAAGGGGCGGTCTGCTCGCTGGAAAAACCACAGGAAGCCGAAAATCTGAGCGACGCGGAAAAAGCGGCGATTCATTATGGCGAGTTGATGGCGACCGACCATCTGGCGATTGACGATGCGGTCCACGCCGGATTGCGAGACCATTTCAGCGAAGCGGAAATCGTAGAACTGGGCATGACATGCGCCTTTTTCGTCGGTTTCGGACGACTGGCGGCGACCATGCATATGGTCGAGGAACTGCCCGAGGCGTTCCGGAAAGCCGAAAGCATTGCGCCATGGGGCGAAGAAAAAATTCAAGTCCGTTAGGGGGGAATATCATGGCAACCGAGGCCGATATTGATATCAATCTGTTCGATGTGGAAACGCAGAAATGTCCTTATGACGCCTACAAGACCCTGCGCGAGGAAGCGCCGGTCTACAAGCAGCCCGGCACGGATATTTATGTCATCACCCGCTATGAGGACGTGCGCCGGGTGCTGCTCGATCCGGTGACCTTTCCCAGCAGCCCCAGGAAATTTGCCGCGTTCAACAAGACCGGCGCCACCGAACGGCAGCAGGTTGTGCAAAAGCGTTTCGAGGAAAAGGGCTGGTTGCCCGAACCGACCCTGTCGAGCCGTGATGATCCCAATCACAAGCAGATGCGGGCGATGTTCAACGAAGCATTCAAACCGAGCAAGATCAAGACCATGGACCCGCTGGTCGAGAATCTGGCTTATGAGCTGATCGATACTTTCATCGAGGATGGCGAGTGCAACTGGGTCAGTCAGTTTGCCGTACCCTTGCCGCTCTATATTATCGGCGAACAGATGGGCGCGCCGCGCGAGGACATGTGGAAGATCAAGAGCTGGACCGATGCTTTTTTCCACCGCATTTCGATGATGCTGGACGAAGAGGTCGAACTGGAGATGGTCGACCGCGAAATCGAGGGGCAGCATTATTTTCACCCCATTTTCGAACGGTTGCGCGAGAAGCCCGATGACAGTCTGCTCAGCGAGTTGGTCAACCGGGTGATCGAGGAATGGGGCCGGCCGCTGAATGACAATGAGCTGCACGCCGAGATGATGGCGGACACCTTTGTCGGTGGCAGCGAGACGACGACCAATGCCTTGGCCTCTGGCATAAGACTGCTGATCGAGAACAAGGATGTCTGGGCGCAGCTGAAAAGCGATCCCGACAAATATATGAAGACCTTTGTCGAGGAAGTGGTGCGGCTGGAGTCGCCGGTGCAGAGCCTGATGCGCTTTGCCGGGGAAGAGGTCGAAATGCACGGCGTCCCCATCCCCAAGGGCGCGCTGCTCAATATCCGCTATGCCGCCGCCAACCGCGACGAGAGCGTGTTCGAATGTCCGGAGAAAATCGATCTCGAACGCAAGCGGGCCGGGGCGCATATGGGCTTTGGCTCCGGCGTCCACCATTGCCTCGGCGCGCCTCTGGCCCGGCGCGAGCTGATCTGGGGCTTTACCGCCGTGGTCGACCGGTTCGAGGATATGTGGTTCATCGAGGGCAAGAATGATTTCGCCATCCATCCGCACTTCCTGCTCCGCTCACTCAAGGAACTGCATATCGGCTTCAGCCCGAAGGCGCGCTGATCCTCGCTTGATATCGGCAAAGACGAGACGATCTTTTTATCGGCTGTTCCGGTGAACCATCTCGCTCAACCTGCGTAGGTTTGGGTGAAGAGATGTGTCCCCCAAGAAAGGAAATAGCCATGAAAGACCTGAAACTCGGTAAAAACGGAGAGCCGCGCCAGACCGCAACCGGCGACGACGATATCATGACCACGCAGCAGGGCGTGCCGGTATCGGATGACCAGAACAGCCTGAAAGCGCACGCCCGCGGCGGCACGATGCTGGAAGATCAGGTCATGCGGGAGAAGATATTCCACTTTGATCACGAACGGATTCCCGAGCGCGTTGTCCACGCCCGGGGCTATGGCGTGCACGGCCATTTCGAGCTGACCGAAGCGATCCCCGAACTGTCGAGCGCCGACATTTTTCAGCGGGTCGGCGAGAAGACGCCTCTATTCTGTCGCTTCTCGACGGTTGCCGGCAGCAAGGGTTCGCCTGATGTCGCGCGCGACGTGCGTGGCTTCGCGGTCAAATTCTACACGAAGGAAGGCAACTGGGATCTGGTCGGCAATAATATACCGGTTTTCTTCATCCAGGATGCGATCAAATTCCCCGACCTGATCCACTCGGTCAAGCCGGCGCCCGATCGCGGCTTCCCGCAGGCGCAGAGCGCGCATGACAATTTCTGGGACTTCATCTCGCTGAGCCCGGAATCCATGCATATGGTGATGTGGGTGATGTCCGACCGCGCCATCCCGCGGTCGCTGCGCTTCATGGAAGGCTTCGGCGTGCACACGTTCCGGCTGGTCAATGCCGATGGCAAGTCGCATTTTGTCAAATTCCACTGGAAACCGAAGCAGGGCATGCAGTCGGTGGTCTGGAACGAGGCGCTGAAGATCAACGGCATGGACCCCGATTTTCACCGCCGCGATATGTGGGATGCGGTCG
This sequence comes from Sphingorhabdus sp. SMR4y, assembly GCF_002218195.1. Classification (GTDB taxonomy): domain Bacteria; phylum Pseudomonadota; class Alphaproteobacteria; order Sphingomonadales; family Sphingomonadaceae; genus Parasphingorhabdus. The sequence goes on from NZ_CP022336.1 coordinate 553,756, forward strand.
ATTCCGGCGATTATCCGGAATGGGAACTGGGCGTGCAGATATTCGACGACAAGTTCGCCGACGAGTTTGAATTTGATGTGCTCGACCCCACCAAGTTGATCCCGGAAGAACAGGTGCCGGTGAAGATCATCGGCAAGATGGTGCTCGACAATAATGTCGACAATTTCTTTGCCGAGACCGAGCAGGTGGCTTTCTGTACCCAGAATATCGTGCCCGGCATCGACTTCACCAATGACCCGCTGCTGCAGGGGCGGAATTTTTCCTATCTCGATACGCAGTTGAAGCGGCTCGGCAGCCCGAATTTCACGCATATCCCGGTGAACGCGCCAAAATGCCCGGTGCGCCATTACCAGCAGGACGGCCATATGGCGATGACCAACCCCAAGGGGCGGGTCAATTACGAGCCGAACAGCTGGGACGAAGGCGAGGGGCCGCGCGAGGATCCGGCGAAGGGCTTCAAGAGCTTTCCGGAAGAAGTGGACGGCACCAAACATCGGGTTCGTTCGGAAACTTTCGCCGATCACTATAGCCAGGCACGGCAATTCTATATCAGCCAGACCCCGATCGAGCAGGACCATATCGCCGCGGCGATCACCTTCGAGCTTTCCAAGGTCGGCAAGGCCGCGATCCGCGAGCGGATGGTCGGGCATTTGCGCAATATCGACGAGGATCTGGCAAAAAATGTCGCCGATGGCATCGGCATGGACAAGCTGCCCGAAAAGATCAAACCCGCGCGCAAGCCGGTGGACGATCTGCCGGCATCGGATGCGCTGAGCATGCTCAAGAACCCGCCGGAAAGCTTTTCGGGTCGCAAGCTCGGCATCTATATCGCCGAGGGTGGCGATGCCGATCTGGTCAAGGCGCTGAAAAAAGCGGTCAAGGATGAAGGCGGCACCTCCGCGATCATCGCGCCGCACATTGCCGGCGCCAAATTGTCGGATGGCGAGGTGATGCCGGCAGACGAGAAGATCGACGGTGGCCCGTCGGTGGTCTTTGACGCGGTCGCTCTGGTCATGTCCGAAGATGCCGGTGAGAAGCTGGCGGGCAACAAGCCGAGCCAGGATTTCGTCAGCGACGCCTTCGCCCATGTAAAGTTCATCGCCTATTCCGAAGGTGCGATGCCGTTGCTGAAGGCCGCGGGCGTCGCGGACAAGCTGGACGATGGCGTGGTCGCACTTGAAGCGAAACAGGACGCTGCGGACTTCCTGAAACAGTGCCGCAACCTGCGCTTCTGGGACCGGGTCAAGGGCTAGGGGCAGGCGCACCCGGCAATATCGCCGGGGCAGAACCATGTTGATCGAAGCGGCAAGCGGTCCTCCGTTTGTCGCTTCGATGTCTTTGGCCGGGAGAGGATATTCCCGGTCCCGCTATGCAGGAAGCCGGAGCAGCGCCCGGATCTCGGCGGGACAGGAAGAGAAAAACTGGATCCCCCGTGAGGATTCGAACCTCAATTGACGGAGTCAGAGTCCGTAGTCTTACCATTAGACGACAGGGGAGTGCCGGTGCGCGGCAATAGGCAGGGAGATGCCTGCGGTCAAGCCTTTTGGTGCTCTTATTCTGCGATTGGTTCGATCAGCTGCGGGTCATTGTTGCGGTTGCTGTTGACGCGGCTGGAAACTCGGGTGGTTTGCAGGCCGTTCCGGAACGGTTTCGCCAGCTTTTCCGCCTCGTTCCAGCTGCCATCCATCCATGCGTCGATGTCGGTCTGTTCCAGGATGGCGGGCGCGCGGTCGTGGATCGGGGCGAAAGCAGGCGGCGCAGCCGTGGTGATCACGGCATAGCTGTCGATGTCGAGCCGGTCATTGTGCGTCCACAGACCGGCGAGCAGCATCGGCTGCCGGTCGCTGCGCTCGACCTTATATGGGGTTTTCGTCTGTCCGGCCCTTTGCCATTCATAGAAACCGGACACCATGATGATGCAGCGGTTCTCGTCGAGCAGCGGTTTGAAGGATGGTTTTTCGGTCAGCGTCTCGGCCCGGGCGTTGATCATGTTGGCGGCAAATTTCCGGTCCTTCGCCCAGTGTGGCACCAGGCCCCAGTGCATCGGTTCTAGCGACCGGGTGCCGGCGCGGTTGACGCAAACCGGAACCCGCTGGGTGGGGCAGATATTGTAATTGGGCTGGAAATTGCTGGCCGGAGGCGGCTGGACGATCGCCAGTATATCGCGATATTCGGCCCAGGTGAGTTCTTCGTGGCTGAATTTGCGGCCGCACATGATATTTTCCGTTCGACTTGGTTACCGCCCCTTGCGTCTCCGCTGCTGCGGCGTTATCTTCTCCGGCAAGTACCGGCGGTATTATCCGATCCGGAGAACATAAGAGTACGGTCATGGCGGATCAAGCATCCCCATCGCCGCAAGATACAAAAGGCGGATCATCCGCAAGGAAATCCCGCCCGAAACATGCGGCGACACATAATGGACAGAGTCGCATTGCGTCTCCCGTTCACCCAAGCGCCGGGCGCTGGCCCAAGTTGCGGTCCTATGCCGCGATTGATCTGGGCACCAACAACTGCCGGTTGCTGGTGGCAAAACCGTCGTCCGACGGTTTCATTGTCACCGATGCCTTTTCGCGTGTGGTGCGTCTGGGCGAAGGACTGGTCGAAACCGGTAAAATCAGCAGTCGAGCGATGGACAGGGCGGTCGCCGCATTGTCGATCTGCGCCGACAAGCTGCGTCGTCGCAATGTGACGCTGGCCCGTTCGGTGGCCACCGAGGCTTGCCGACGCGCCAGCAATGGCGACAAATTCATCGAACGGGTGCGGCGGGAAACCGGCATTGCGCTCGATGTCATTACCGCAGAAGAAGAAGCGCGGCTGGCGGTGCTCGGCTGTCACATCCTGCTGGAGCCGGGCGAAGGGCCGGCGCTGATCTTCGACATTGGCGGCGGCTCGACCGAGCTCGTACTGGTCGACACGAGCGGTTCCGCGCCGGAAATCCTCGACTGGCAAAGCGCGCCCTGGGGCGTGGTTTCACTGACCGAAAGCGAGAAATTTGACGGGGATGATCCGGTTGCGCGCCGCAAGGCCTTTGCCGCGATGCGGGCCCGGGTCACCGACAGCTTTGCCGATTTTGCCGCCCGCCTGCCGCGGCTCGACCAGTGCGATTATCGCCTGCTCGGCACGAGCGGCACGGTGACGACATTGGCCAGCCTGCATCTGAAACTGCCGCAATATGACCGCAAGGTCATAGACGGCCTGATCGTTCCGACAGAATCGATGCGCGAAATCAGCACGATGCTGGCCCATGCTTCGCCACAGGAACGGGCCGATATTCCGTGCATTGGCCGGGAGCGCGCCGATCTTGTGGTCGGCGGCTGTGCCATTTTGGAATCGATCCTCGATATCTGGCCGGCCAGCCGGGTCGGTGTGGCGGACCGGGGCATTCGCGAGGGCATCCTGCGCTCGCTGATGTCGGCCAACGAACGGAGTCCGGTACGATGAGTCGCGGCAGGTCAGGAACCAGGCAGAGAGTCAAAACCGCCAAGGGCCGGAAAATCGGCTCGACGCGCTGGCTCGAGCGGCAGCTCAACGACCCCTATGTCAAACAGGCGCGGGCCGAGGGTTACCGCTCACGGGCCGCCTACAAGCTGCTGGAACTGGACGAGCGCTTCAAGCTGGTCCGCAAAGCCAGGGCCGTTGTCGATCTGGGCATAGCGCCGGGGGGCTGGGCCCAGGTGATACGAAAATTCGCGCCAAAGGCGGCGGTCGTCGGCATCGACCTGCTCGATGTCGATCCGATCGACGGGGTTACCATTTTCAAGATGGACTTCATGGATGATGCCGCGCCTGACCTGCTGATCGAAGCTCTCGGCAGCGCGCCGGACCTGGTCTTGTCCGACATGGCCGCCAATACGGTCGGCCATCAGCAGACGGACCATTTGCGGACCATGGGTCTGGTCGAGGCGGGAGCCTATTTCGCCGTCGAAAATCTGCAGAAGGGCGGTGCCTTCGTGGCCAAGGTGCTGGCAGGCGGAACCGACAATGAACTGCTGACTTTGCTCAAGCAGCATTTTGACGTGGTCAAACATGCCAAGCCGCCGGCCAGCCGCAAGGGCTCTTCCGAATGGTATGTGATTGCCCAGGGTTTCAAGGGCAGGCCGGACGACGCCTAATTGGCGGCGCGGGCTTTCGCGACCATTTCCTTCAGACCTTCATAGCCGACAGCTCCGACTTCCGACTGGTTGCCGATCACCCAGGCCGGCGTACCGGTGAAACGCAATTGCTGGGCGGCGGCTATATTATCCTCGATTTCCTTCTTGGCTTCCGGAGAGGCGATGAAGGCGCGCGCAGCCTTCATGTCGAGGCCGACTTCATTGGCCGCAGCCTGGATGGTCGAAGGGGTCGGTCGCCCGGTGGCGAACATGGTCTTGTGAAACGCGTAATATTTTCCCTGCTTGGCTGCCGCCAGCGCCATCAGCGCGGCATCATTGCTGGATTCGCTGAGAATGGGCAGTTCGCGGAACACGACTTTGACATTCTTGTCTTCGGCAATCAGCCTGGCGATGTCGCGCTCGGTCTGCTTGCAATAGGGGCAGTTGAAATCGGAATATTCGACCACCACCACATCACCATCGGGATTGCCGGCAAAGGCATTTCCGGCGAAGGGTTTTTCAATCTGCGCCCGGACAGCATCGATGGCGCCCGCCTTCTGGCGGTTCTGCAAGATTTCGACCGCTTCCGGAATGATCTCGGGGTTCTTGAGAATATACTCGCGTACGATTGCCTCGATCGCTTTCTGTTCCTGGGCATTGATGCCCGCGGCCAGCACGGCTTCGCTGGCTGCTTCGGTCGAACTGCTGCTGGTCTGCCAGAACCATACGCTCACCGCCGCCGTTATGGCCAATCCGCCACCCGCCATAATCATCCACTTTCTGTTTGAATCGTTTTCCACAATCGGGTTCTTTCCTTGAATCATGGCATTGGCCATGGCCGTCAGACTTGTCCAGCCCCAATGGCCCGGACCAGCGCGTCAGGACCTAGCGGCGCCGGCTGTTCTTTTCAAATTCGGCCTTGGCGATGAAAGATATGTCCTGCGCCCGGATCCAGTCAGGCGTGTTTTCGGGAATGCCGGACATGGCGATCTGAGAGCTGCGAATGGCGCCGGCATAATTGCGTTCCAGCAGAGCGCTCTCCGCTGTCGCCAGCTGGGCCCGCGGAATATCGCCCTTCTGCGAATAGACAACGCCCAGTTGGTACCAGGCGAACGGGTTGCGATTATCCTTGTTCACCGCCGCTTTCAGTACCCGTGCAGCCTCGTCCAGATATTGTGGATCTTCGGTGGCGATCAGGGCATGACCGAAGAGGCTGGCGATCAGGGGCTGATTGTTGGTCAGCTGGACCGATTTGCGCAGCGATTTGAGCGCTTCGTCGGGGTTGCCGGATTCGAGCAGGATCTGGCCGTGCAATTCGAGAAAATAGGGATCATCCGGCGCCGACTTGAGCAGATTATTGGCTTCGTAGAGCGCGCGGTCGGGATAGGCACTTTTGTGCCAGGCATAGGCGCGGGCATAGCGGGCAGGGACCGACTGGTCGCTTTCGGGATATTTGCGCAAGGTCACGGCAGGGTCCGAGGTAAAGCCGAGCAGCTTCGCCTTGACCCGCTGGAACCGGGATTCGATTTCCGGATCGGACGGTCTGTCCCAGGCCGGGTCCTGCTGATAGACATCGCGAAGCAGGGTAACCCTTTCCCCGGAAAGCGGATGGGTTCGTCCGTAGCTGTCCTCCTGCGGAATTCCGAGGCGGAACTCGTAATTTTGCAGTTTCTTGAAAAAATCGATGGACCCTTTTCCGGATATGCCGGCTGCCCCCAGATAGCGTGCGCCGGCGGCATCGGCCGATCGTTCCTGAACCCGGCTGAAAGCCAGAAACTTGCCCATGGCGGCTTGCTGGCCGGCAGCCAATATGCCCATGCCGGCGTCACCGGCACCCGCAGCAATCGCTGCAGCACCAAGTACCAGACTGAGAATCGTGATGCCGGTTGCGGTTTTCGCGCCCTCGTCAAAGCGGATAATATGTCCGCCGGTGATATGGCCAAGCTCGTGCGCCATGACGCCCTGGACTTCATTGGCGCTGTCGGCGGTTTCGATCAGGCCGGAATAGAAATACATGCGCTGGCCACCGGCGACGAAGGCGTTGATCTGGCTGTCATTGATCAGGATGACTTCGACCTCATCGGCATCCAGTTCGGATACCGCTACCAGCGGTGATACCATATCGGAAAACAGGGCTTCGGTCTCGGCGTCGCGCAAAATCGATTGAGCTGCGACGGGCTGTACGGCGATGGATATAATGACCAGAAATGCAACGGCCAGACGGGCTAGCCGGTCGGTAGCTGGCAGGGCGATGCCGGAAAATGAAACAGCAAAAAATTTGCGCATGAAATTCCTTAGCATGAAAGTCTGGCCGGAGGTCTTTCTTCTGTCATGGCCGGCCTGAACCGCGGATGAAAACGGTCGCGTTCCCGCCAGAAATGTCCGGCGGGAACGCGCTGTTTCAATCACCCGAAGGTGCGCTGCCACCAGCCCTGGCGCGGTGCACCGCCGTCACTGGATTCCTTGGCGTCACTGTCGGATGCCTTGGCTTCCTCTTTGGGTTTGGCGGTGGTTTCGTCCTTGGGTTTGGCCGCCTTGTCCTCTTTCGGCTTGGCTGCCGCTCTCGGCTTCCGTGGCTTGGCAGGCGCTTTTGCCTTGGTCTCTTTTGCCTCTTTTGGCTCTTTGGTTTTGGCCTCTTTTGGCGCTTCGGCTGCGGTCTGATCAGCGGTTTCGGCGCTATCGGCCTTTTTCGCCCGTGATCGTGACGCGCGTTTCACCGGTGCCTTTTTCTCGGCGGTTGCATCGGCCGTTTCGTCCGTCGCTTCTGCAGCGGGTGCATCGGCCGCCGGCTTGGCCTTGCGCGGTGCGCGGCGCCGTTTCGGTTTCTCCTCGATGGCATCAGCTTCCGGCTCGGCGCTTGCCGCCGACTGTTCGGCCGGTGCTTCGCTCTTTGCAGAGCGACGCCTTGTACGCGGCTTGGCTTCGGCCTTTTCCTCGCCAGCGGTCTCACTGTCCGCAACCGGCGCAGCGTCAGCCTTGCGGCTGCTGTTGCGGCGCGAGCGTGGCTTGGGCTTTTCGGCCTGTTCGCCGGCATCCGTGTCCTGCGCCGGGGCTGCTGTCTCGCTCTTGTCGTCGCTGGCGACGTCATTCGCATTCCCGTTTGCATTGTCGCCATTATTGTCCGACGGGCCGGCTTCCCCGCGATCGCCACCGCGGTTGCGTCTGCCGCGCCGGCGCCGTTTGCGCTTCGGCCGTTCTTCGCCTTCGCTACGGTCGCCTCTGGATTCGTTGCCGCCATTGTCAGCCTCTTCCGCGCGATCATCGTCATCGTCATCGTCGATAATGGGCTCGAACTTCGGCATATTCTTTGGCGGACTGCCAGAAGTCTGGATATCCATCCGCGCCCCTTCGGTCTCGCCATCGGGGACGATTTCGATCGAGACGCCGTAGCGTTTCTCGATATCCTCGATCTCGTGCCGCTTGCTGTTCAGGACATAGATGCATGCTTCCTGGCTGGTGCGCAGGGTGATCTGGCTGGCCTTGCCCTTGGCCGCTTCTTCCTCGAGCAGACGGAGTACCGACAGTGCGGCAGATGATGCCGTCCGGACCAGTCCGGTGCCTTCACAATGGGGGCAAACCTTGGTCGAGGCTTCGAGCACGCCGGTGCGCAGGCGCTGGCGGCTCATTTCCATCAGGCCGAAGCTGGAAATCCGTCCGACCTGAATGCGCGCGCGGTCGTTTTTCAGCGCGTCGCGCATCGCCCGCTCGACTTTGCGGACATTGCCGCTGCGGTCCATGTCAATGAAATCGATTACCACCAGACCGGCCATGTCACGCAGGCGCAACTGGCGGGCGATTTCGGCTGCGGCTTCCATATTGGTCTTGACCGCGGTCGCCTCGATCCCGTGTTCGCGGGTCGAGCGTCCGGAGTTGATGTCGATCGACACCAGTGCCTCGGTCGGGTTGATGACCAGATAGCCGCCGGATTTCAGCTGCACTTCCGGTGAATACATGGCCGATAGCTGGTCCTCGACGCCATAGCGCTGGAATAGCGATACCGGATCGGCATAGCTCTTCACCCGCTTGCTGTGGCTCGGCATCAGCAGCTTCATGAAATTCTTTGCAGCCGTATAGCCGCTGGCACCCTCGACCAGCACTTCCTCGATCTCGCGATTGTAAATGTCGCGGATCGCGCGCTTGACCAGGTCGCTGTCGCTGTGGATCAGACTTGGTGCCGTTGCGCTCAGCGTCTTTTCGCGGATTTCGTCCCACAGGCGAGCGAGATAGTCGAAATCGCGCTTGATTTCCGGCTTGGTGCGCGAAAGACCGGCGGTGCGCACGATGCAGCCCATGCTGGTTGGCAGCTTCAGGTCGGCGATGATCGACTTCAGCCGCTTGCGGTCGCCGGCATTGTTGATCTTGCGGCTGATGCCGCCGCCGTGGGAGGTGTTCGGCATCAGAACGCAATAGCGGCCGGCGAGGCTGAGATAGGTTGTCAGCGCCGCGCCCTTGTTGCCGCGTTCTTCCTTGACGACCTGCACCAGCACGACCTGCCGCCGCTGGATAACATCCTGGATCTTGTAGCGCTTGCGCAGAGCCATACGCTTCTGGCGGGCCTGATCGCTGGCCTTGGGCATGCTGCCCTTGCCGCGGCCCTTCTGGCGACCACCACGTCCGCGACGGCCACCGCTCTTGCCCTTGTTCTCGCTATGGGATTCATCATTGTCGTCGGACGAATCATCCTCCGAATCCTCGTCCTCGTCGTCGTCTTCGTCATCACCATTTTCTACCGGAATTTCACCTTCGGTGACGTCAATGGTGTCGACGCTTTCGTCCTGGTCGACTTCGACCAGAGCGGTGTCGAGCTCTTCGGTGGCTTCGCTGCGCACCATGTCGGCGGGTGCGTTTTCTTCTTCCTCTTCCTGCGCGCGCAGGGCGGCCTCTTCAGCGGCATGCTCGGCTTCTTCGGCCAGCAGCGCTTCGCGATCTTCTCTTGGAATCTGGTAATAGTCGGGATGGATCTCGGAAAAGGCGAGAAAACCATGACGGTTGCCGCCATAATCGACAAAAGCGGCCTGCAGCGACGGTTCGACGCGGGTTACTTTTGCTAGATAGATATTGCCTTTAAGTTGTTTGTGCTCGGAAGATTCAAAATCGAATTCCTCAATCTTGTTTCCTTTTACGACCGCCACCCGGGTTTCTTCCTGGTGGCGCGCGTCGATTAGCATGCGCGTAGTCATTCAATAGTCTCCTGGCAGAGAGCGCCGGATCAGAGCCCGGCGGGTCCATGCAATATAATGGGGATGACGTTTTTGTGCGCGCGTTCCTTTGATGAGGGGCGGGCTTCGTCATCCGGTTGATTTGAAATATTTCAGATAAAAATGCGTCTGCAACAACTGCATGGCTCTGGCCGTTAGCCAAAGTCTTTCCGCGCATGGAAGCGCCTCCGAAACGGAGAGCCTCTAAGCCGGAGATTTCATGCCTCATGTTGCGTCAACCTGGTAGATGCCGAATGATTTCCGGCATTTAGTCGAACCGATTCCGGATTCATTCCGAACGGTTCAACCGCTCTGCTAGCACTGCTCGCGCGGATCGGCAACACAAACTGTTGGGCTGCGAAAAGATCGCCGGCGATACCGGTTCGCACCGAAACGTGCCTAATGCGCCGTTAACCGCGTCATTTTACGGCGCCTTACCAAAGCATCCTTAATGCGGTCTTCACTCCGATTTACGGGGTGTAACCAGCAGGATGCCGCGATCGATGAAAATTAACTGGACCCAAAAGGCACAGCGGATGCATAAGCGGACGATGGCACTGGCAACTCTTTTGGCATCGGCACTGGCCACCATATCTCCGGCCCATGCAGGCTCTGTCAGCCGGATCGAGGCCAATGACTCGCAGATCACCATCTCTTTCGATGATCTGGTCGAGGGCGCATCGGCCTTTTCGCTGGTCGGGCCGGACCGTATCGCGATCGACGTCCGCGGCGGCAAGGCCGGGCGCGGCGGGTCGGCAAGGGGAATCGTCAAATCGGTGCGCCAGGGACAATATAATCCCAATACCGCGCGGATCGTGTTCGACCTGGATCAGCCGGCCGTGGTTACCAGAGGCAGCTTTTCGAAGGACGGCAAAAGCCTGAATCTGAGCCTCAAGCCGGTCGGCCAGAACCAGCTGGCCAGTGGCCGGCTCTCCTTTTTGCCGCCGGTTCAGTTTCGCGCCGAACCGCCGACAACGAAATATAGCGTGAAGGTGCCGCTCGGAAAGCCGAAGGATTCCGTCCGCCTGCCGAAAATTTACGGACCCAATGATCCGAACCGTCCGCTGGTGGTCATCGATGCCGGTCATGGCGGACATGATCCCGGGGCGATTTCACCGCACGGAAATGCGCGCGAAAAGAATGTCACGCTGGCCATCGCGCAGGCTATCCGCGACCGGCTGGTTGCGGGTGGCAGAGTGCGGGTGGCGCTGACCCGCGAAAGCGACGAGTTTCTGGTGCTGGAAGAACGCTACGGCATCGCCCGGCGGCTCGACGCGGATCTGTTCATGTCGATCCACGCGGACGCGGCCGGCAATGAAACGGCATCCGGTGCCACTGTCTATACATTGTCCGAAGTCGCCTCCGATCGCGAAGCGGCCAAGCTGGCTGCTCGGGAAAACAAGGCCAATATCATCAATGGCGTCAATCTGGGTGGCGCGAACCAGGATGTGTCATCGATTCTGATCGACCTGACCCAGCGCGAAACCATGAATGTGTCTGCCGATTTCGCCAAATTGCTCCACCGAGAAGGCAGCCGGCAGATGGTGTTTCGCAAAATTCCCCATCGCTATGCATCCTTCGTGGTGCTCAAGGCGCCCGACACGCCGTCGGTCTTGTTCGAAACCGGCTATCTGACCAACAAGGATGATGTGGCCTTCCTCAATTCGCGTCAGGGCCGGAGCAAGGTTGCGGCCGGTGTGGCGAGCGCCATCGAGTCTCATTTCGCCCGGAAACTGGCGATGCGCTGACAGGATCGGACCGGGCGAAACTGTCCGGCTGTCCTGCGTCGAGGCGGCACGCGCTTTTCATCGATAATCGCTGGAAAATGGTTGCGAGCCGGTTTAGATAGCGCAGCCTATGGTAAATGATGCGTCAGACACGGCTGGAGAAAGTCTCGCCTACAAGCTCGAACGAAGCACGGGCAGTTTTTTCGAGCGGGTCGAAAGATTCTGGCAGAAGAAATGGTTCCGGCTGCTGGTCGCTTTGCTGGCGCTATCCGTGCTTGGCTGGCTGCTGATCTGGCTTATCTTTGCCCGCGATCTGCCCGACGCCTCGGCGTTGCAATCCTACGAACCGCCCCTGCCGACAATGGTCCGCGCCTATGACGGCGAACCGGTGCACAGCTATGCGCGTGAACGGCGGGTGCAGCTGGAATATTCGGAATATCCGGCGCTGCTGGTGCGCGCCTATCTGGCGGCGGAAGATCGCACATTTTTTGAACATGGTGGCCTGGACTATCCCGGCATTGCCACCGCAATCGTGACCAATATCAGCAGAAGCGGTCGGCCCGTCGGCGCGTCCACCATTACCCAGCAGGTGGCCAAGAACCTGTTGCTGAGCAGCGAGCTGTCCTATCGGCGCAAGGTCCGCGAAGCGATTCTGGCTTACCGGATCGAAGATGTGCTGACGAAGGAGGAAATCCTCGAACTCTATCTCAACCAGATTTTCCTCGGTCGCAATGCCTATGGCGTGCAGGCTGCAGCGCAGGCCTATTTCGGCAAGGATGTCGACGCGCTGGCCTTGCATGAGATCGCCTATCTGGCGATCCTGCCCAAGGGACCGTCCAATTATCGTCCGGAAGTGCACGAACAGCGGGCGATCAACCGTCGCAACTGGGTGCTTGGCGAAATGCACGAGAATGGCTGGATTACCGATGCGCAGCATCAGGCCGCCATCGCGCAGCCGCTTGGCGCGATCTCCCGGTCGGGCCCGCGCTTCGAAAGAGTGGGAGGATATTTTATCGAGGAAGTCCGCCGCCAGCTGATCGAGAAATTTGGCGAGAACGAAAAGGCAGGCCCTTACAGCGTCTATTCCGGCGGCCTCTGGGTGCGCACGTCGCTAAATCCCGAGCTGCAGGAATATGCTAAAGACGCGCTGCGCGGCGGGTTGCTGCGCTATAGCAGCGGCAAGGGGTGGAGCGGTCCGATCAACAAGATCGAAATGGACGAACAATGGGCCCAGCGTCTGGCATCGACCTTCATCAATACCGACTATGCCAACTGGCGGATTGCCGTGGCTCTGCGGCGCAATGCGGGCGGGGCCGAAATCGGTTTTACCGATGGCACCACGGGCCGGATCAATTCCGTTCCGAATGCTCTGAAAGCGGGTGATATTATCGCGGTCAGTCCCCAGGGCGGCAGCCGCTACCGGCTCGAGAATGTACCGGAAGTTTCCGGCGGCATGGTCGTGCAAAATCCGCGCAATGGCCGGATCTGGGCGATGCAGGGCGGCTTCGACGACCGGATGAGCTCGTTCAACCGCGCCACCCAGGCCGAGCGGCAGCCAGGCTCGACGATCAAGCCCTTCGTCTATGCCACGGCGCTGGATCAGGGTATGACACCCGCGACATTGATCGCCGACAGTCCTTTCTGCGTCTATCAATCCGCATCGCTGGGCCGCAAATGTTTCCGGAACTTCGGTAATTCACGCGGCGCCGGCGAGCAGACCCTGCGCTGGGGCGTCGAACAGTCCCGCAACCTGATGACGGTGCGCGCGGCAAACGATGCCGGCATGGACAATGTCGTGAAAACGATCAAGACCATGGGTATCGGTGACTATCAGCCCTATCTCGCTTTTGCCCTGGGCGCTGGCGACACCACGGTGATGAAACTGACCAACGCCTACTCGATGCTCGCCAATCACGGTCGGGAATTGCAGCCGACGGTTATCGACTTTGTCCAGAACCGTCAGGGAGAAGTCATTTTCCGCGCCGACAAGCGGGTCTGCGAAAATTGCAACATGAGCGACTGGGACGGCGAACCGATGCCGCGTCCGCGGCCCGCCGGCAGACAGTTGATGGACCCGATGACCGCTTATCAGATGATCGATATTCTGCAGGGCGTCATCACCCGCGGCACGGCGCAAAATCTGAAAAGTCTTGACCGGCCCCTGTTTGGCAAGACCGGAACCAGCAGCGGCCCGACCAATGTCTGGTTTGTCGGCGGTTCGCCCGACATGGTCGCCGGCGTCTATCTCGGCTATGACCAGCCGCGCAACATGGGCGGCTATGCCCAGGGCGGAACGCTTGCCGCACCGGTGTTCCGGCGCTTTGCCGAGCGGGCAATGGCGGGCATGCCGAAAACCCCCTTTGTCGCTCCGAAAGGCGTACGGATGGTGCGTGTCGATCGCAGGACCGGCAAGCGCGTCTTCGGGGGATGGCCGACCGATGATCCGAAATCCGCGGTCATCTGGGATGTTTTCAAGCCCGAGACCGAACCGCGTCGGTCGATCCGCAAGGACGAGCTTCTAGCCCGGCTGGAAGCCCGCAAGGCGCAGCTGCTGGCCGAACAGGCGGCAGCCCGCGCCCGCGCTCTGGAAGCCAGCCGCAACCGCGGGCCGGCCCAGAATGACGATGAATTCCTGCAGGCCGAGGGTGGTATCTATTAGCGGGATCGGGTCCGGCCACCGATGCTGACTGCATCGGATATCGTGTCTGTCGAGGGGATCGACAGGGTCGGTCCGGAAAGTGTCGCTGCGCTGGCCGCCATCACGGCTGATGCTTTTCGCGATGATCCGTTCAACAAGTGGCTGTTTGGCGGTTTCGAACCGATGCAACGGACGTTTCACGGATTTGCGCGGCATATTTATGCACCGAACGGTTTTTGCCAGATCCTGAGGGAAGAGGGCGAGGACCTGGCGGCCGCGATGTGGCTAATGCCCGGTGACGAGCCCGAAATGCCCGCGATAGCGATGCTGCAGACCTATTGGGGGCTGTTCGCCAGCGGCGGATGGGGCGCCCTGATGCGCGGCAAGGCGGCGGGCGAAGCGATGGAAAAACATCATCCGGCCGAACCGCATGCCTATCTGTTCACCGTCGGTGTTGCCGGTGCGGGACGGGGCAGGGGGCTGGGCCGGCGCCTGATCCGGCCGGTTCTCGATGCCTGCGACCGGGCGGGGACGATGGCCTATCTGGAAAACAGCAATCCGGCCAATCGGCGATTCTACAACAGTCTCGGTTTCGAGCGGGTTGAACTGTTTCATGCCACAACGGACAGTCCGCCGCTGGAGGCGATGAAGCGGTTGCCCCGCTAGGATCGCAGTCCCAGCGCTCCGGCGTGCAATATTTGTGAAATATTTCTGTAATTCAAAAGTCATTGAGCGGCATTAGAGGCCTTGTTCGAGAGGTCGCACGGAGACTTTCCGTGTGCAATCAACCTTGAACAAGGGAATTTGAGATGAAAACGAAATTTGCTCTAATCGCGATGTCCGCTCTGGCTCTGGCCGGTTGTGAAAATCAGGCCGGCAGCAGCGGCGGCGGCGGTAGCCGTGACCAGATCCGCATCGTCGGTTCTTCGACCGTGTTTCCATTCGCCAAGGCTGTGTCGGAAAATTTCGTCAACATGGGCAGCTTCAAGGCCCCTGTACTGGAATCGACGGGAACCGGCGCAGGCATGAGCCTGTTCTGCTCCGGTGTTGGCGCGGATACGCCCGATATTGAAAATGCTTCGCGCCGGATGAAGGCTTCCGAATTTGAACTGTGCCAGAAGAACGGTGTCACCGACATTGTCGAAATCAACATCGGCATCGATGGTATCGCGGTAGCTCAGTCGAATGAGGGGCCAAGCTTTTCCCTGACCCCCGAGCAGATCTACAAGGCGATTGCCGCCAAACCGTTCGGCAAGGAAAATACCACCAAGAACTGGTCGGATATCGATGCTTCGCTGCCGTCGTTGCCGATCAGCGTCTACGGCCCGCCATCGACATCGGGTACCCGCGATGCGCTGACCGAGCTGATCATGGAAGTCGGCTGCAAGACCGATCCTGAAACCAAGGCGCTCAAGGACAGCAACAAGGATGAATATGAGGCCATCTGTCACGAGATCCGTACTGACGGTCCCTATCTGGACACGGGCGAGAATGACAATCTGATCGTCCAGAAGCTGAAATCCAACCCCAATGCGGTCGGTATTTTCGGCTACAGCTTCCTCGAGGAAAATCTCGACACGGTGCGCGGAATCACCATCTCCGGCGTCAAACCGGCTTATGACGCGATTGCCTCGGGCGAATATCCCGGAGCTCGGCCACTCTATATCTATGTGAAGAAACAGCATGTCGGCGTGATCCCTGGCATTCAGGAATTCGTCACGGAATTCATCAACGCGGGCACCCGTGACGGTTATCTGGTCAAGGCCGGCCTGATCGCATCGCCGGACGCAACCCGGGAATCGATGAAGGAAGCGGCCAAGACCCTGCCGCTGCTGACCAAGGATGTTTTGAAATAGGCGACCCCTTATCGCCTGATCCAAACATGGATCATTTCCCGAACTAGACCATATCGGATCTGATCAGAGGGGGCCGTTGGCAACAACGGCCCCTTTTTCATGCCCGCAAGAGAGGTAAAACGCCTTGTCCCGGCGATGGCGGGCCCGTCGGGTGTCGCCGCCCGACGGGATGAAAATGCAAATCAATTGCTTTTTATATGACATTTTTGTTACAATAGCCGCAGTCGCCACAAGGAACCCACATGAATCTCAGCACTGCCCATCATACGGTGACCGCCTTTGATGCGGAAATTCACGATCTCCGGGCGATGGTGCTGGAGATGGGGGACAAGAGCACCGCCGCGATTGTCCGGTCGATCGAGGCGCTTGCCCAAAATGATCTGGCGCTGGCGAAAGCGGTGGTCGCTGATGATCGCGAGATAGACGAGCTGGAGCGGCGGATTGATGCACTGTCGATCCAGACCATCGCCTTGCGTGCCCCGATGGCCGACGATCTGCGCCATCTGATAGCGACCTTCAAGATTTCCAGCATTGCCGAGCGGATCGGGGACTATGCAAAGAATATCGCCAAGCGGGTTCCGCTGGTCGCCAAATCCAGCCGCAAGATCGAGCCGGCTTCGCTATTGCCGTCAATGGCCAATATCGCCGCCGAACTGGTCCGGGATTCGTTCAAGGCCTATGCCGACGGCGACGCCGATCTGGCCGTCTCGGTCTGGGCGAGAGACCAGACGCTGGACAATTTCTATACCAGTATCTTCCGCGCGATCATCACCTATATGGTCGAAAACCCATCCTATATCAGCGAATCCGCGCATCTGCTGTTCATCGCGAAAAATCTCGAGCGGATCGGCGATCACGCGACCAATATTGCAGAACTGACCTATTTTGCCGAAACCGGGCGGCAGATGCCCGATCGCCACAAGGGCGACGATGTCGGGACGATATGGGCCGACCAGCCGTTCGCGGAATAGGGCGAGACTGCTGGCCGGCCGCATTGGCCGGGCCGTCCGGGATCAGAAGCTGATCTGGAATCGGCCAGCGAATGCATCGACATTATAACTGTCGTCCCCAGCCGCGAGGATCGCCGCGTCGCTATAGTCGATTTTGGAATAGCTCAGCAGGAAGCGGACATAGTTGACCGGGGTCCAGATCAGGGACGCCTGATAGGCGTCCTGGGTGCCGCCGACCACGCCGGCGTCGACCAGATCGAGACGGTCATAGCGGAGATTGACCTGCCATGCTCCGAGGCCGCCCTGGCCGACCGGATTGGCTACCTTGACGCCCTTGAACACGCCATTCTTGTAGCCGCGTGTGTCGTCGGTCAGGAAAAATCCTGCCTCGACTGCGCCGCCAAAGAAGGTCGGATCGGCAAGCGCGCCGGCGCGATCCAGATTGAGCCAGTGGCCCTCCGCCGTCGCGTGGAAACGACCGGAAATCACAGCAGCCTCAAGGCCGTAGCTGGTCTCGGACTCAGCGCCGCTGATATTGCCGGTGTCGATAAAGCGGGTGTCGGTGAAATGGACCGCCGGACGCTGGCGATAACGCCGTGCGCTCGTCGCATCGCCAAGATCGCGATAATGGTATGAGGCCCCGAAATGGGTCTGGGTGTCGCCAAATTTCGGCATCGCCACCGCGCGCACGTCAAAGCCGATGCTATTGTCCTCGTCATTGTTGAGATCGTCGATATTGGCGGTAAACACACCGGCCTGAAAGAGCAGGTCCGAAACGCCATATTGCGCGCTCAGCCCGACCCGCCGTTCGAAACCGAAGGCATCGGTATAGGCGGCGCGCTCGATGAAGCTGGTGTCATTGCTGCTCGACAGCTCTTCCAGTCCCTGGAATGTGTTATGCTGGCCGGCTGTTACTGTCAGCCCGCCATGGTCATAGGTGAAGTAGGCGTCGGTCAGATCGATCTCATTGCCGGCAAAGTCCGCTTCCAGCTTGTAACCGAAGCCGCCTGGGATCGATCCCGAGGCGCCCAGCCGGATGCGCCGTGCCTCGTTGGCGAAGCCGAGCCCCGCATCATTGATCGAGTCCGGCGCGTTGACACTGCCGAAATCATAGAGCATCCGCCCGCGCGGCTTGAAGCTCCAGCCGTCTTCGCCCTTGATTTCGGGCGCGCCCTTGAAGGCCACCTTGACCGGCTTCTGCTGCTCCAGCTTTTCCTCGGTCGCTGCGAGTTTCGCTTCGGTTGCTGCAATCGCGCTGGTCGAAGCAACCTGGCTTTGCTGCACCGAACCAAGCTGTGCCTTGAGATCGGCGACTTCGCGCTCGAGCTGCTCCAGCTTGCTAAGCAGCGCCGCAGCCTGTTCGTCGGTAATCGGGGCCGCCATTGCTGTTGCGGGATAGAGTCCGATCGCTGCGGTCCCGGCCAGCAGGCCTAATGTCTTGAGCATAGGGTTTTTCATAATCGCCTGTCCGTTGCAGTTGCATTGCATGATGGTGAGCGATCTATGACGGATGCGTTTCTCTTTCATGGCATATTTATTGCACGTTTATGACAGTGCAGGCGGGGCCACGGGGCGGGGGATTGCAACCCGAACCGGGACGGGCAGGGAGGCGGGGGAAAGGATTCAGTCAGCCGCCGGCAAGCGCCGCTTGCCCCGGGTGCGGCTGGTCAAATGAAATCCGTGGCAGCGATCACAGCGATAGGGACGCAGGTCAACGGTCGCGATCCGGGCGGCGGCTATAGCATCGGCCTCGCTGGCAAAGCGCTTTTTCTTGCGGCAGATGCTGAGGCGGGTGCGCATGGACGGATTTCTCGGTTGGCCGGATATGGATGCTGATCTAGTGTTGCGACAGAGGGATAAGCTTCTCCAGAGCTTCCGCGCATTGCGCGGCATTGGGCGAATTATTGGACCATTGCCTGATTTCTTCGACGAACTTGCACGTGATTCCCTCTCCCTCGAAAGCTTCCGCCTTCCGGATCGACGCCAGTGCTTTCGCGTCTTCGCCGAGGCCGACCAGTGCCCAGGCCAGTGACATGCGAGGCTGATAATAATCCGGCGTGCGTAATATGGCCTGTTCGCAGGCCGGGGCCGCCGCCTCATAGTCGAGCATGAACAAGTGACCGGTGGCCCGATAGGTTGCCCAGAGGCCGAAGCGGGGATGATGCGGGGCCCGTTTTTCGGCGGCTTCGATCATCCTGATGCCTTCGGGATTCTGTTCCAGCAGGCATATCTGCCACCCCAATATGGCCAGTGCATGGGCGTTGTTCGGGTCCAGTACGATCGCTCGCCTCAGCAAGGCAATCGCTTCTTTCGGCTGGTGGAACATGGTGTTGACGACTCCGGCACTGGCCAGGACCTCGGCATTGGCAGGCTCGAGCACCAGTGCGCGGTCGATATGCTGGAAAGCCGATATGCGGGCCGCAACTGGGTCCGGCTCCCACTGGCTGACAACATTCTGGCTCAGTTGCACGGCCAGACCGGCCAGCAGGACGGCATTGTCCGGATTGTCCGCCAGTCCCTGTTGCAACAGCGCAACGATCTCCTGCGCGGTTTCCTTGCCATAGCGATATCTCAACGTTTCTGTCGCCTGCAATATCCTGTAGACATCGCTCCTGAACGGCTGCCGCTCCGGGAGCGACAGTGACAGCGAATAGCGGAGCTGCGTCGAAATCGCGGTGGAAACGCTCAGCAGCACATCATTCTGGATTTCGAAAAACTGGTCGAGAACGCTGTTATATTTACCCGACCAGGCGAGAGATGCATCCAGCGTATCAACCAGTTCAAAGCGCAAGATGATCTGCTCATCCCGCCGCCGGAAGCTGCCGGTAAGAATGAAGCGGCAGCCGATCTTTCGCGCAATCACATCCAGAGGACGGCTCTGGTCGTACAATGCCAGCACCGAACTGTAGGGCGCGACAAAGAGCATCGGCGTCGTGGCCAGCAGGCTGGTCAGATCACGGCTCAAGCCATCGGCGAGATAGCCATTTTCTGCCAGATTGTCATGATCGGTTACCGGAAGCACCGCCACGGAGAGATTATATTCGCGGTTGCCATCGGCAAAGGACGGGGCGATGGCTGTATCTCCTTCCAGCACCTGTACCGTTGCATCGAGCCGGTATCCCGATTTGGAAACGGTCGTGATCACATTTTCCAGCGCGGGAAAGGATCTGCAGGCGCGGCGCAGCTGGTAGATCAGCCGGGTCAGCGATTCATCCCCTCCCAGTCCGTCAGGCCAGATTTCCTCGAGCAGGGCATCGCGACTGACGATCCGGTTGGGAGAACGGCTCAGCAATTGCAGAAGGGTCATGACCTTGGGTTCAACCCGAACGGCGTTATCACCGTCGCCAATGATGTGACTGGCGGTGCGGACGCCAATATTGTTGATCAGAAAGCGGCTGGGAAAATCCTTCCCGACCTGTGCGATGCCATTTCCGGTCGCATTCCCCGGCACACGTTCGTCAAGCACGCTCTGGACCTGCCATTATTCACCCCCGTTGGTGATGGTAACCGGAAACCGGCGAAATGCACAGCGGTTGATCATAAAAACATCATTTTTTCCGCAGGACTCCCGCTCGTTCCCTTGGCAAGCCGGTGACACGGCTATCATGTCGGACGTAAATGGGGGAAAGATTATGAAAAATATCGGTAAATTTGCTGTGATTGCGGGAGCCGCGATGCTTGCTGCGGCGACACCGGCGCAGGCGCAACTGGAGCCATATGCGGATTATGAACTGTCCGACGCGGTCTGGTCGATCAGCACGGTCAAGGTCGACGCCAATATGGGCGAATATTATCTCGAAGGCCTTCGCTCGACATGGATTGCCAGTAACGAGGTCGCGAAAGAGCTTGGGCATATCGAGGATTATTCCATCTACGGCAGCGATTTTCCGCAGTCCGGTGACTTCAACATGCTGCTGATTGTCAAATTCGCCAATACCGCCGATCTCGCGCCGAACAAGGCGAAATATGACGCGTTCATGCAGAAATGGGGAGAAACCAAGGTCAAGGAATCACGGCAGATTTCCAAGGACCTCTACCCGACGATCCGGACCATCACCGGCGATTATCTGATGCGGAAGATCGACGTCAAATAGACGCGTTTTCAGTGGTTGATCGCGTCGCCCTGGCGCTTTTACCCCCGAAATGTCCGGCGAGTGATTTTGCGACCCGTCATTCGCCGGGCAATTCCGCCGGCCATCCCGGCAGGCAGCAGAGGGTCGGACGCAAATTATCCAGATTTGCACGTTCGGGGGACCTCTGTTGACATCCACGATCCTGTCCGGCGCGACGCGCCCGCCTCCATCGCTTGAGACCAGCCGCAATCTGCGCCTGTTCACGATATTTCTGCTCTATGCCGGGCAGGGCATTCCGCTTGGCCTGTTCGATTTTACCATCCCGGCGTGGATGGCGGTCAACGGTGCATCTGCAGCCGATATCGCCTTTGTCGTGGCGATGGTCGGCATTCCCTGGAGCTTCAAATTTGTCGCCGGCTTCGTCATGGACCGCTACACCCTGCTCTCGATGGGCCGGCGGCGGGTCTGGATCATCGGGGCGCAGGCGGTGATGATCTCGCTGCTGGTCCTCTTCGCCATCGTCAATCCAGGTCCTGATGAAGTGCTGATTCTCGGCATCGTCGGACTGGCCGTCAACACTGCCACCGTGTTTCAGGATGTCGCCGTCGACGGCCTGACCGTTGACATCCTGCCGGAGGAGGAGCGGTCGATGGGCGGCGCGCTGGCCTCGGGCGGGCAGGTTATCGGTATCGCCGTTTCCGCCGCGCTCACCGGCACCATGGTCTATGCCTTTGGTGCCAGCGCCGCCTATGTCGCCTGCGGTGTTCTCGTTCTGCTGGTGACCGTGCATATCATCTGGACGCGCGAACGGGTCGGCGAGCGCCGTCTGCCGTGGACCGAAGGAGAAACCCAGGAGGTCAACCGCAGCGCCCATGCGGGTGACTGGCTGCTACTGCTCAAGGGCGCCTTTCGCAATTCGCTGTCCGGGCACAGCCTGGCCTGGTTCCCCAATCTTCTCGTTTCCGGCCTGACTTATGGAATCTGCATTATCGCAGTCCCGCTAATCGCGACCGGCGATACCGGCTGGACCGAAGATCAGCTTGGCTCGCTCAACGGCACGGCGCAACTGGTCGCCGGCATTGTCACGATCGCCATCGGCGGCTTTGCCGTCGGCAGGATCGGCGCGCAGCGCTCCCTGTGGCTGCTACGCCTGGCCTTTGTCGGCCTGCTCGGCTGGATGATCTGGTCCGCCGACGGCTGGAGCGACCCGCGCGTCCTGATGACCTTCGTCCTCGGCTGGACGGCCCTGCATTTCCTCGGCGGGATCAGCGATGTGGTGATCAACATGCGGCTCAGTCCGCCGGCCATTTCGGCGACCCAGTTCTCGATCTTCATGGCGGTCTCCAACATGGGGATCAGCCTGGCCGGCATCCTGGTCGGATCCTTCGCGTTCCTCGCCGAGCCCGGAGCGATGCTGCTGTTGCTGATGGTGGCGCAGGGCCTTTCGGTGGCCATGCTGCTGATCGTCAATTTCCCGACCGAGCAGATCGGGCGACCGGAACGTGCCACCGATATTTCGGTTCCGCCGGCCGGAGCCATGCCCGCCCGGGACTAGAACTGCACGGGCTTTTCCGCCCTACCGCAGAGCGGTGGGGAGGAGGCAACCGCAGGATGGTATTGGGGCTGGCCGGGCTGGACGCGGTTTTTGGGTGTTGGGCGGCTCTCGAAGGGCTGTTCTTGCCGGGCAGGCCACCTCCCCATCACTACGCGACAGGGAGGAAAGTTGGGTTTGTTTGCCGCATTTGCCCCTCCGTCAGCCGTTCCGGCTGCCACATCCCCATTGCTGCACAACGCGGAGGAATGTGGTTTTTTCAACAGGCTTTCCTACAGCGCTGGCCCCGTGGCATATTCGCCAATGGCTCTTTGACAATCGAACCCCGATCCACTCCCTCTGCAAATGCGGACAGGAAAGTTATGCGGCTGTCCGGTGCCTTCTCCCTGCCGCCCGTTCAGCCTGCCTGCTCCCAAGCTGAACAATCCGCTTTTACGGGCCGGAACTGCTGCGCAAATCGCGCCCGAAAAACCCCAAAGCTTTTCAAATTCATAACCGTGTAAAGTGTGTAAAGTTCGATCGCGGCGCGCGCGGCGGAGCGGCGGGTAAAATGGGTGGCGCGGGGCGGTCGTTTTTTGCTGATCTATCCTGCTGACGTTTCCTGCTGACAAGGGGCTGAGCCCCTGCTAACGGGCGCGGATGACCGAACGTTCCCATATCCGCAATTTTTCCATCATCGCCCATATTGATCATGGCAAATCGACTCTCGCCGACCGGCTGATCCAGCATACCGGCGGGCTGACCGAGCGCGAGATGAGCGAGCAGGTGCTCGACAATATGGATATCGAGCGCGAGCGCGGAATCACGATCAAGGCGCAGACGGTGCGGCTCAACTATACCGCCAAGGATGGCGAGACCTATGAACTCAGCCTGATGGACACGCCGGGTCATGTCGACTTTGCCTATGAAGTGTCGCGGAGCCTGGCGGCGTGCGAGGGCGCGTTGCTGGTGGTCGATGCGGCGCAGGGGGTCGAGGCGCAGACGCTGGCCAATGTCTACCAGTCGATCGAGCATGATCACGAGATCATTCCGGTGCTCAACAAGATCGATCTGCCGGCCGCCGAGCCGGAGCGGGTGCGCAACGAGATCGAGGAGATCATCGGGCTGGACGCGTCGGACGCGGTGATGGCGAGCGCCAAGTCGGGGATCGGTATCGAGGATATTCTCGAGCAGATCGTGACAAGAATTCCGCCACCGGGCGGCGACCGCGACAAGCCATTGAAGGCGATGCTGGTCGACAGCTGGTATGATCCCTATCTCGGCGTGGTCATTCTGGTGCGGGTGATCGACGGGGTGCTGACCAAGGGCCAGCGGATCAAGTTCATGGCCCAGGGCACCGAGCATCTGGTCGACCGGGTCGGCTGCATGCGACCGAAGATCGAACAATTGCCGGAACTGGCGGCCGGTGAAATCGGCTTTATCACCGCGCAGATCAAGGAAGTCAGCCAGACCGCGGTCGGCGACACGATCACCACGGTGAAGAATCCGGCGCCCGAGGCTTTGCCGGGCTTCAAGGAAGTGCAGTCGGTGGTCTTCTGCGGCCTGTTCCCGGTCGATGCGGCGGACTTCGAGAAATTGCGCGAGAGCATCGGCAAGCTGCGGCTTAACGATGCGAGCTTCACCTTCGAGATGGAGACGAGCGCGGCTTTGGGGCAGGGCTTCCGCTGCGGTTTTCTGGGGCTGCTGCATCTGGAGATTGTCCAGGAGCGGCTGACGCGTGAATATGACCTGGATCTGATCACCACGGCGCCGTCGGTGGTCTATCGGATCGAGATGAACGATGGCAGCGAGCAATTCCTGCACAACCCGGCGGACATGCCGGACGTGGTCAAGATTCGCGAGATCGAGGAGCCGTGGATCGAGGCGACCATCTATTGCCCCGACGAATATCTCGGCGGTATCTTGAAGCTTTGCCAGGACCGGCGCGGGGTGCAGAAGAACCTGACCTATGTCGGCGACCGGGCGCAGGTGGTCTATGAACTGCCGCTCAACGAGGTGGTGTTCGATTTCTACGACCGGCTGAAGAGCATTTCGCGCGGCTATGCCAGCTTTGACTATCACCAGATCGGCTTGCGCACCGGGCAGCTGGTCAAGATGAACATCATGGTCAACGGCGATCCGGTCGACGCGCTGAGCATGATCGTCCATCGCGACGCCGCCGAGGCGCGCGGCCGGCACATGTGCGAGCGGCTCAAGGACCTGATCCCGCGGCATCTGTTCAAGATCCCGGTGCAGGCCGCGATCGGCGGCAAGGTAATCGCCCGCGAGACCATCTCGGCGATGCGCAAGGATGTGACCGCCAAATGCTATGGCGGCGATATCAGCCGCAAGAAGAAGCTGCTCGACAAGCAGAAGAAGGGCAAGGCGAAGATGCGCGAATATGGCAATGTCAGCATCCCGCAGGAAGCCTTCATTGCCGCGCTGAAAATGGGCGACGAGGGCTAGGCCCTGCCGGTTGCGCGCCGATGGGGTGCCGATCTCCTGCAAGTAAATTACTGTAAATCGTTGAAACGGGTTACAACTATTGTTATAGTGAATAAGTTGTAAACGGGTCTGGAATGATTTGCGGGAGTCATCAATGCTTGGTCTATTCGAACCGTCCTATCGCCGTAACAGGGACGAGCGTGAGATCAGATATTATTTCACCAAATATGGCGAAGATGCGCCGGCCGTTCTGAGCGATCGGTCGGATCGCGAAGGACTGTCTTCGCGCGACCGGCGCCACTGGCGGCGTTTGGCGCGAAAGGCGCGGCGAGCAAGAAAAACATGGCTGGCTGCGCTCGAAAACACTGGATCCTAGCCGCTGTCCCGCTGATAGGGGCAGGGCTTTATGTCGCCGGGTGCGATGGCCGGACCCTTGGCTCGAAAACGCGCGAAATAACCGCCAAGTTCGGGCCGCTCCATGAAGCCGACCAGCTCGTAGCCGACTGCTTCGAATTCGCAGAATAGCTGCTTCGGCGGGATGCCGTGCTGGGAGAAATCGCGGTTGACGTCGACTACAATCACTTCACCGGTACCGTGATCTCCGGCCTTGCCGATCAAGGCCGGACGCAGGCGCGAGAGGAAGGCGTAGGGCTCGCGCACTTCGTGATACATGTGGACCAGGAATATCCGGTCAAAACTTTTCTCGGGCAGCCGTGGATCATCCGGCGCGCCGAGCTTTATCGATACGTTGTCGAGGCTTTCCCGATTGACCCGCTCGGCCAGCCGGTCGATCGCGCCTTCGTCGATATCCTGCGCCAGAACCCGGCCCCGGGCCCCGACTTTCTCCGCGAGCCGCACGGTGTAATAGCCTTCGCCAGCGCCGATGTCGGCGACCGTCATGCCCGGTTCAAGCCCGGCAGCCTTCATGATCTCTTCGGCTTCGCCACGCTTGTCGCGGGCGGTCTCGGTCGACCATTGATTGCCGGCCAGTTCCGATACTGGCCGGGAAGCAGGCGGATAGGCCCGCGCGGTTTCGGCGCGCAGCTCATCGTCGTCAGGCAGCCGCTTGCAGGCACCGAGAGGCACCATCATCAGCATTATGGCAGCAAGGCCAGTGATCAGCCGGGCGGGCTGGCCCCCAAGCGGGGCGGCATAATATTTCATCGACGGAAGACTAGGGGAGCGCAGGGTCCGGTTCAATCCCTCTTTGCTGTCGGTGCCAGCATGATATTTTTCCCGGTCCGCATCCGGACAGGAAAGCCGGTTCCCTCCTACTGGTCCGGTAAGCCGGCCAGTATTTTGTCGAGCGTCGCCGGATAGTCCCGCACCCGAATACCGGTGGCGTTGTAGATCGCGTTGGTGATCGCGGCTGCGGCGCCGCATATACCCAGTTCACCAATACCCTTGGCCTGAATGGGGCTGGCATATTCGTCGCGCTCCTTGAGCAGCACGACTTCGATCTGCGGCACGTCGAGATTCACCGGGATGTGATATTCGGCCAGATCGTGGTTGACGATATGTCCGTCCCGCTCATCGAATGCCATTTCTTCGGTCAGCGCGCTGCCAATGCCCCAGATCATGCCGCCATAGCATTGCGATGTTGCGGTTTTTTCGTTTAGTATTCGTCCTGCGCCGAACACGCCGAGCATCCGTTTGACCCGCGTTTCACCGGTTACCGCGTTGACGGCGACTTCGGCAAAATAGGAGCCGTAGGTCGCCTGTTGCCAGTCCTCCAATGTCTTACCGGGCTCGATATGGCCGATCGCGGATATTTCCTGTCCGTCCAGAATGTCGGACACGGGTCGTGCCGAGGCGCCAGTGCCGGCGTTCCCGTCGGCGAGGGTGAGATCGGCTTCGTCGCTACCAAGTTTTTCGGCGATCTTGCTGCGAATTTCCTCGCAGGCCAGAAAGACTGCCGAACCCGAGGAGGATGCGCCCCACGATCCGCCCGATCCCGGTCCGGCGGGAAAGTCGGTGTCGCCCAGTCTGGTTTCCACCTTGTCCGCCGGCAAGCCGAGCATGTCGCAGGCAATTTGTGTCAATATCGCGTAGGTCCCGGTGCCGATGTCTGTCATGTCGGTTTCGACCACGGCGGTGCCATCCCCGCGCAGCGTTACTCTGGCCTTCGCTTCCGAAAGAATATTTACCCGGGCGGCGCCTGCCATGCCGTGCCCGATCAGCCAGTCGCCGTCGCGGGTTCCACCGGGCTTCCGGTTGCGCTTGTCCCATCCGAACCGCTTTGCACCTTCATCGAGCGCTTCGGTGAACCGGCGGGAGGAATAAGGAATGTCCTTTTCCGGATGCTGTTCGGGAATATTGCGTTTTCTGAACTCGACCGGATCAATGCCGGCGGCTTCCGCCAGTTCATCCATGGCATTTTCCAGGACCTGCATACCAACCGCTTCGCCCGGCGCGCGGACGGAGCCACCGCAAGTGCGGTTAAGCCGTGCGACTTCGATGCCAAGCTTGCGGTTCTGTCCGCCATAGAGGAAATGGGTTGCCTGGGTGACGGGCTCGTAAAATTCCTCGCCCGGCAGATTGGAGACGAGACATTCGTGTCCAAGACCCGTCAAGACGCCGTCTTCTCCGCAAGCTAGCCGGACATGCTGGCGGGTTTCGGACCGGCGCATCGTGGTTTCAAAAACCTGTTGGCGAGACAAGGTGACGCAAACCGGTCGACCGATCTCTTTCGCGGCAATGGCCGCGGCCACCGCTTCCGGCGACAGGCCCAGTTTCGAACCAAAGCCGCCGCCGACAAAGGGGGACAACATCCGGATATTTTCCGGAACGATGTTCAGTGCGTCAGCCAGTTCATTGATATTGAAATTGAGCATCTGGTAGCTGCCGCGCAGGGTCAGCTTGTCGCCGTCCCAGCTGGCGATAGCGCAATGCGGTTCCATTGCGGCGCTGTTGTGGCCGGGCGTGCGATATATCTGGTTAACGGTGAAGGCGGCGTCGCGCATCGCCTGATCAAGATCGCCCTGATCCAGTTGGTCATCCTCGGGCTTGTCGACCTCGGTTTCCGCTGCCTCGGGGTCAAAGGCGGCATTGCCTTCCGCTTCGTAGCGGATCGGCAGCCGGTTGGCAGCATGGCGTGCCTTTTCAAATGTATCAGCAACCACCAGCGCAATCGGCTGACCAAAATAATCAACCTTCTTTGCACCCTGTGCAGGCGCTTCATTGGCGCCGCCCTGGGCCGGGCGCCGCAGCAGGCGATCGTCGGTGATGACCGCGTGTACCGCTTCGTCCGACAGTATCGCTTCGCTCGCGACGTCGGTGACGCGCCCCTTGGAAATGGTCGCTCTGGCGAGAACGCCGTAGACCATGTCCGGAACATCCCACTCGTGCGCATAAGTGGCCTGGCCGGAAACCTTCAGCGGACCGTCGGGCCGGTCCATCGCCGTTCCGACCAGTCCCTGGCGCATATCATCGAGCCGGTTGCGATTGTCTGGCTTGTCCATTTTCCGATGCGCGTTCATGCTGCTGCTCCTGTCTGCGTGGCCTCTTTCAGGACCGAAATCAAAACGCGTCGCGTCAGGGGTATCTTGAAGTCATTGCTGCCATAGCCCTGTGCTCCGGCGAGCAGGTGATCGGCGGCTTTGCCAAACAATTTTGTGGAAGGCCGTTGTCCGACCAGCAATTCCTCGACGGTTTCGTCACGCCAGGGTTTATGCGCCAACCCGCCAAATGCCAGAGCGGCGCTGGCTATTGAATCCTCGCCCATTTTTATAACAGCTGCCACCGAGCACAGTGCAAAGGCGTAAGAAGCACGGTCCCTCACTTTCTGGTAAACCTGCTTGCCTTTTACGGGTGGCGGCAAAATCACCGCTATGATCAGATCACCGGCTTCAAGGATATTGTCCTTCTCCGGATGGTCGCCGGGCAGGCGGTGAAAATCCTGTATCGGAACATTCCGGATATCGCCGCTACTGTCTTCAATCTCGATCAGCGCATCCAGCGCCGTCATCGCCACAGCCATGTCGCCGGGATAGGTGGCGATACAGGCATCGCTCGCCCCCAGTATCGCGTGAATGCGGTTGAAACCCTGCATCGCCTGACAGCCGGAACCGGGCTCCCGCTTGTTGCAGGGCATGGCGGTATCATAGAAATAATAGCAGCGGGTGCGCTGGCACAGGTTGCCGCCGGTGGTTGCCTTGTTGCGCAACTGTCCGCTCGCGCCGGCAAGGATGGCGCGTGACAGGACCGGATAGTCGTCGCGGATGCGCTTGTCTGCGGCGCAGTCACTGTTCGTCACCAGTGCGCCGATCCGCAAACCGCCGTCATCGGTCTCGCTGATCTCCGAGAGGTCCAGCCGGTTGATATCGACCAGCTTGTCGGGGGTCATCACCTCGAGTTTCATCAAGTCCAGCAGGTTGGTCCCGCCGGCGATAAAGGCCGCGTCTTTCACTGCCTGTGCGGTGGCGTCGCTCCGTCCGGTGGCTCGCGCATAGTGAAAGGATTTCATGATTGCTCTCCGGCGGCCTGACGGATCGCGTTGACGATATTGGGATAGGCGGCGCAGCGGCAGAGGTTGCCACTCATCCGCTCCGATATCTCTTTATCGCTCAATTCTGCGGGACCGTCGAGATCATCGGAAACGAAGCTCGGCCATCCGGCCCTGGCTTCTTCGATCATTGCCGTAGCAGAACAGATCTGGCCGGGTGTGCAGTAGCCGCACTGGAAACCGTCATGCTCGACGAAGGCGGATTGCAGCGCCGAGAGATTGTCCGGTTGGCCGATGCCCTCGATGGTCGTGATTGTGTCACCGCCATGCATGCAGGCCAAAGTCAGACAGGAATTGATCCGCCGGCCTTCGACAATGACCGTGCAGGCTCCGCATTGACCATGGTCGCAGCCCTTCTTGGTGCCCGTGAGCCCGAGATGGTTGCGCAACGCGTCGAGCAGAGTGACGCGGCTGTCGGCCTCCAGCTTGTGGGTCTCCCCGTTTACAACAAGTTCGGTGGTTTCCATATGACAGCGTCCTTCCCAAAAGTGGCGACGTGACATGTGTGAACTGACCAGAGACAAGATATCCTGGTCTGCAATGATGGTCAGTTGACGGGTCGATATCGCATGAGTCTGCCTGTCCTACGTATAGCGCAGGTCATTGGTTCCATAAGGAATGGATCATGGCGCGGTTATTTGCGACACCATCAAGGACGTGTCCGGGGGCAGGGCAATTATGGTGACCGTTTGCGCCGAGCCGGTCGAAGCATATTCAAGGTGACAGACACATCTTCTACAGGCTCAGAGCGATCGAAACGAGCGGATGATATCCTCAGTCGACGTCTTCGACATCAACCGCTTCGCCGGTCACTTTCTGGGCCAGTGTCGCGGCAATGAAGTCATCGAGCGCGCCGTCGAGCACATCGCCCGGAGCGCTGCTGGTGTGACCGGTGCGCAGATCCTTGACCATCTGATAGGGCTGGAGGACATAGCTGCGGATCTGGTGGCCCCAGCCGATCTCGGTCTTGGCTTCATATTCGCCCGAGGCTTCGGCCTCGCGGCGCTGCAACTCGGCTTCGAAAAGACGCGCTTTCAGCATGCCCATCGCGGTGGCGCGGTTCTTGTGCTGGCTGCGGTCATTCTGGCTGGCGACGACAATTCCCGTGGGCTGATGGGTGATCCGGACGGCGCTGTCGGTGGTGTTGACGTGCTGGCCGCCGGAGCCGGAAGCGCGATAGGTGTCGATCTTGAGGTCGCTCTCGTTGATCTCGACCTCGAAGCTGTCGTCGATCACAGGATAGACCCAGACGCTCGAGAAACTGGTGTGGCGTTTGGCGGCACTGTCATAGGGCGAGATACGCACCAGCCGGTGAACACCGCTTTCTGTCTTGGCATAGCCGTAGGCATTCTCGCCCTTGACCTCGATGGTGGCCGATTTGATGCCCGCCTGGTCGCCCGCCTGATAGTCGACCATGGTGACCTTGTAGCCGCGCGCCTCGGCCCAGCGCTGGTACATGCGGAGCAGCATTTCGGCCCAGTCCTGGCTTTCGGTACCGCCGGCGCCTGCATGAATTTCTATATAGGTGTCTAGACCGTCGGCTTCGCCGGACAGCAGTGCCTTGACCTTGTCGCGATCGGCGCGGGTGGCGAGTTTCTCGAGTGTGGCAACGCCTTCGTCGGCCAGGCCGGCATCGCCTTCTTCCTCGGCCATTTCGATAAATTCGAGCGCGTCGTCGCGTTCCTGCTGGATTTCCTGCGCGGCGCCGATCGATTCATCGAGGCGGCGACGTTCGGTCATGACGGCCTGGGCAGCGTTCTGGTCGTCCCACAGGGTCGGATCCTCGACCCGGGCGTTGAGCTCGTCGAGACGGCGCAGGGCAACATCCCAGTTGAGTGCGGTTTTGATCAGGGAAAGTGCAGCGTCGATCCGGTCGACATAGGCTTGCGCGTCGGCACGCATGATAATCTCCAAACTAGTCGGAGCAGCGATTAGACGATATCGGCGGGAAGTAAAGTATTGTGAGTAGAGGCGAAGGCGCCTGAGGGCAGATCGAAATTGTCCCGGTTCGCAGGCAGGCAGCGCATTTTTCGCTACTCTACCCCGATATGCGATAAACTTGCGGCAGGATTTCCCTATTTCCTTTGCTTCCCGATCGCTGTTCCGTTAGCCTTGCTGCGGGAGGACAGGTTTTCACGCTTCG
The DNA here is from genome assembly GCF_002218195.1 of Sphingorhabdus sp. SMR4y. GTDB lineage: Bacteria > Pseudomonadota > Alphaproteobacteria > Sphingomonadales > Sphingomonadaceae > Parasphingorhabdus. The sequence goes on from NZ_CP022336.1 coordinate 584,912, forward strand.
CTTGAGGGGGAATTTGCTTGTTCGATGAAATGCTGGGTAGCGGGGACGACATCCGGCCTCCCTACCAGGACTATAAAAACTGGCTTGATCAGGAAAATGTCAAGCGCCTGCACCGCAAATCCGCTGATGCGGAAGCTTTTTTCCGGAAAACCGGGATTACTTTCAATGTTTACGGAGAAGATGAAGCCGACGAACGGCTGATTCCGTTCGACGTCGTGCCGCGGGTGCTGTCAGCGCGCGAATGGCGCAAGCTGTCAAAAGGGATCGAGCAGCGGGTCCGCGCAATCAATGCTTTTCTCTATGACATTTATCATCGGCAGGAAATATTGCGGGCGGGCAGAGTGCCGGTTGAGCTGATCGCCAATAACGAGGCGTTTCTGCCGCAGATGATTGGCGTTAATCCGCCCGGCGGCATATACACCCATATTATCGGTACCGATATCGTGCGGACCGGTGACGAAGAATTCTACGTGCTCGAGGATAATGCACGGACCCCGTCGGGGGTCAGCTATATGCTGGAAAATCGCGAAACCATGCTGCAGATGTTTCCCGAGCTGTTTGCCAGGATCAAGGTGCAGGAAGTCAGCAACTATCCCGGGCAGTTGCGGCGTTCGCTTGCCGCCTGCGCTCCGCCGCAATGCGAGGGAAAACCGGTCGTCGCGGTGTTGACACCGGGGATTCACAACAGCGCTTATTTCGAACATAGCTTTCTGGCCGACCAGATGGGCGTTGAACTGGTTGAAGGCCATGATCTCAAGATTGTCGACGGTCGTGTCGCAATGCGAACCACCGAAGGCTATACCGCGATTGACGTACTGTACCGCCGGATCGACGATGAATATCTCGACCCGCTCAATTTCAATCCGCAGTCCATGCTTGGCGTGCCGGGAATATTCGATGTCTATCGGTCAGGTGGCATCACCATCGCCAATGCACCCGGAACCGGAATATCCGATGACAAGGCACTGTACAGCTATATGCCGGACATCGTCGAATTTTATACCGGCGAGAAGCCGCTGCTGGAAAATGTTCCAACCTGGCGCTGTTCGGAAAAAGACGAACTGGCCTATGTGCTGGATCATCTCGAAGAGCTGGTCGTCAAGGAGGTGCACGGATCGGGGGGCTATGGCATGCTGGTCGGTCCGGCGGCGTCGAAGAAGGAAGTCACCGCCTTCCGGGCCAAGCTGATCGACAATGCCAGCAATTACATCGCCCAGCCGACTCTGGCACTCTCCACGGTCCCGATCTTCACGAAAAAAGGGCTGTCGCCGCGTCATGTCGACCTCCGGCCGTTTGTTCTCGTCTCTTCCAACGGTATCAATATCACGCCGGGCGGTCTGACCCGGGTGGCCATGACCAAGGGTTCGCTGGTCGTGAACAGCAGCCAGGGCGGAGGCACCAAGGACACCTGGGTGCTGGAAGAATGAGGGAGCATATCTGATGCTGGGAAAAACAGCCGCCAGTCTGTTCTGGATGTCGCGCTATCTCGAGCGTGTGGAAAATAGCGCCCGTTTCATCGAAGCGGGATTCCGGATTGCGCTGACCCGTTCTGCTTCGGCGAGTGACGAATGGTCGTCGGTGCTTAAATCCTCCGGCGTGCTGCAAGCTTATCGGCGCAAGCATGATGATTTTGATTCCGTCAATGTTATCGATTTTCTGCTTCGCGATCGAGACAATTCGGGCAGTGTCATGGCGTTGATGAAAAAAGCGCGGGATAGTGCGCGAACGGCGAGAACCGCGCTGACCAGAGAGGTTTGGGAAGCGACGAACGAGAGCTGGATCACACTGAAAGCCGCGATGGCCAAGCCGGTCAAGGAGCAGGACCTGCCCGACACATTGGGGCTGATCCGGCAGCAAAGCGCCTTGGTGCGGGGAGCCACGCTCGGCACGATGTTGCGCAATGACGGGTTCAATTTTCTCAGGCTGGGCGGCTTTCTGGAGCGGGCTGACAGCACCGCTCGCATTCTGGATGTGAAATATTATCTGCTGCTGCCATCGGTCGCGCTGATCGGGTCATCGGTCGACAATGTCCAGTGGGAGACGATTTTGCGATCGGTTTCGGCACATCGTTCTTTTCGCTGGCTGAACGGTCCGGACATTAGCGCGCAAGCCGTCGCGGACTATCTGATTTTGCACAGGCAAATGCCGCGTTCTCTGACATTCTGTTACGCCAAGATCAGCGATAATCTGAATTACCTCGACCAGAATTACGAGACCAAAAGTCGCTCTGGCGAACTGGCGGACGAGATCTGCAACGATATATTGAGTCGGCCAATCGAGGCGATTTTTGAATATGGACTGCACGAATATATTTCTGATTTCATACGGGCAAACAATCAGCTCGCCGCGCAGATCGAGACGGATTTCAATTTTCAGGACAGGGCCGGATAATCATGCTGCTGAAGATCAATCACGAGACACGCTATGTATATGACGCTCCGGTGCAATATGCCTTGCAGCAAGTGCGTCTGCGGCCGAAGCAGCGGCCCGGGCAGGAAATCCGAAACTGGGGCATCGAGATCGACGGCGGCCAGGTGGAGCTGTCTTTCGAAGACCAGCATTGCAATCATGTCGACCTGATCAGCATTGAGCGGGGGCGGACGGATATTGCGATCCGATGCACCGGCGAGGTTGAAAATAGCGATGGTAGCGGCATACTGGGATCGCATTCGGGCTTTGCGCCGCTCTGGTATTTCAAGGGGGCGACCGATCTGACCAGGCCGGGATCGCAAACCAGGAAGCTGGTCAAGGCGCTCGGCGATGATTTTGAGAGCGATGTTGCCAAGCTGCATGCCCTGTCGGCTGCTATCATAAATAAAGTCGCCTATCAGACGGGCAAAACGAATGCCGAGACCGAAGCCGAAACTGCGCTCAAGGCAGGCGAGGGTGTCTGTCAGGATCACAGTCACATATTCTGCACCGCTGCGCGCTTGCTGGGATTTCCGGCCCGCTATGTTTCCGGCTATCTGATGATGACCGATCGGGTGGAACAGGATGCAACCCATGCCTGGGCAGAGGCGCATGTCGAGGGACTGGGTTGGGTCGGTTTTGACGTCTCCAATGGCTATTCGCCCGACGAGCGCTATGTACGCATCGCGACCGGCCTCGATTACCGGGAAGCATCGCCGATTTCCGGACTGCGATTTGGACCGGGAAGCGAAGATATGATTGTCACGCTGCAGGTTCAGCAGTAATCCGGCCTTCAAGCTAGATCAGGGATTTAAAAATGACTTATTGCGTAGGCCTGCGGATGAAACGCGGCCTTGTCTTCATGTCCGATACACGCACCAATGCGGGCGTAGACGATATCGCCCAGGTGAAAAAGCTGACCAGTTGGGAAGTGCCGGGCGAACGGGTCATCACCTTGCTTTCGGCGGGCAATCTGGCGACGACGCAGGCGGTGATCAGCTTGCTGGACGAGCGCGGCAAGCACCCCGACGAGAGAAATCCTTCAATCCTGCAGGCTCCTTCCATGTTCCAGGTCGCCACGATCATCGGCGAGACCTTGCGGGAGGTGGTTAAAACCTATGCCCGAGAAGGGCAGGAATCCAAGTCTCCTTTTGGCGCCACGCTCATTCTAGGCGGCCAGATCAAGGGTAGCGACCCGAGGCTGTTCCTGATCTACCCTGCCGGCAACTTTATCGAGGCCAGCGATGACAGCCCGTTTTTCCAAAGTGGCGAAACGAAATATGGCCGTCCCATTCTGGTTCGCGGTTTCGATCCGGAAATGTCTTTCGAAAATGCAGTGAAACTGTTGCTGGTCTCTTTCGACTCGACGATCCGCGCCAATCTGGCGGTGGATTTGCCGCTCGACATGCAGGTTTATGAAGCCAACAGTTTCGCGATAAGCCGACAGCAGCGGATCGAAAAGGACGATCCCTATTTCCAGTCCATATCGACCGGCTGGGGCGATGCATTGAAAAATGCCTTTCAGTCGCTGCCGGATTTTGCTTTCAAAGACTAGCCGAAGCGTCTTTTTCCCGCCATTGCCCGGTGCGCCATCGCCATCGTTGTCAATTGCGCGTTGACGCGAATGCAACTGGGCATCACGCTGGCATCCGTGACGTAGCAATTGGTCGTGTTGTGAACCCGCTGGTTGAGGTCGACGACACCCTTGTGCGGGTCCTCGTTGATCCCGTTGCCACCATGGGGATGTGAGCTCGACAGCACGACGTCATCCGGCTCGACAATGGCTTTTTCGTAAAAGGCATCAATTGCGGCATGGCTCATGTCGCTGGTCAGCGTTTGGCCGCGAAGCAGGGCAGGGTAGACTTCGACCGCTCCGTTGAGAAAATGGACCTTGGTCATGGTTGCCAGTGCGCGGCGTAACAGTGCCAGCTCCTTCTCTCCAATCTTCAGCTTGAGCTTCCCGTCTTTCATATGGCCGAGTCGGTCGGCCGGGAACAGGACACCGGCCGAGACCAGCCGGCTATAATTTCTCATCCGTTCATAATGGTCTTCGAACCAGCCCGGCACCAGCATGGCCATGCTCATGGGCGGCTGGAAATGGCTTTCGATCAGGAAGTCACCGCGATCAATATAGGTGGCCATCTGGTCTTCGTCCCAGGCGTTGACCTTTGTGCCTTCGGGCATCAGAGCGACGACGGGACAGGCAATATTGAGCGAGATATTGCTGCCCGATTGCAGGATGCCGCTATTGTACAACAGGTTGCTGGAGGCCAGAGCGCCCGCGGCCACGACCACGCCCTTGCGGGCCCGAATGACCCGCTTGCCGCCGCCCTTCAGGTTGATCTTGACGGCATCGGCGATCCGTTTGCCATTGGCCCCCTCGGCCCAAAGAATTTCGGTTGCTTCGGCCCGGTCCAATATCCGGGCGGGCTTGCTGCGGGCATCGCCGGTCGCGTGTGACAGGTAACTTTCCGGCATTGCCTTTTTCCGGCCATAAGGGCAGCCGGTGTTGCAATAGCCACAATAGATGCACTCGCTGTCCGGCGTGGGCGGACCATAATTTTTGCGAAACCACGCGGTAATCGCGGTCTTGTCCCTCGGGTCGCTCGATTGTGCTGCATATTTGTTCCAGCCGTCGATCAGATGGGGCCCATTGTTGCGACCGGTGATCGTGTCGATTTGAGAGACATTGAGCGTCTGCTCGATCGCATCATAGCTGGCAGCCAGGCTGGTTTCGCTTATCGGCGCGCCCAGCCGGGCCCATGTTTCGTAAACATCTTCGGCCTCCGGGTGGACCAGACCGGCCTGTTTCATGCGCAGGCAGATACCGTTGTTGATGACGGTAGAACCGCCCACCACGCGGCCCTGAAACACGATGATGTCACGGTCGGCCGTGGTCTGTAGCCCGCCGTCCTTGAACAGCCGCGCGGTCATCCGGGCTTCTTCATGGGTCAGGCGCGACGATGGGTAATGGCTGCCGGCTTCGATGATGAGAGCTTCATGTCCCTCGTCGGCGACGGCCGCCGCAGCGACAGCGCCACCGGCACCCGAGCCGATCACGATGACATCGGTTTCTTCCGGAACTGCGCCATGGCCGACAAAGACTTTTGCGGTCAGATCACGGTGCGTCTCCCGCCGGACGGGCCGCTCGCCCGGAGCCGACCGGTCGCGCTGCGCCGGCAGTTCGAAATTCAGGTCGGCGAAGATCGGATTGTCGAAATTCTCCTCTTCGTCTCCATGGTGCCAATGACCATAATAGCCCGCGAGAATGACACCCTTGGTGCGGGCAATGTCCTGAAGGAAATCGATCCGCGATTTCTGCAAGCGTCTGCTGATCAGCTTCTTGCGGATCCGCGGGGTCGCTGCGAGAAAAAACGGGCCACCGAGAACCGCCAGCAGCCCATAGAGCGCCAGACGGATTTCATCCGGCTTCTTGCCGTCGATATTGGTGAAATGTTCCTGCAGGTTGTCGACCACCTGATCGGCTGAAATCGCCATTTTCCGATTGTAGAACAGCGCCTCTGCCATGGCCTTTATCATCAAAGCCTGCAGTCGGTTAAACGGCTTTTTCAACTTTCATCTCCCAAGGTGCGACCCGGGATTTATTGTATCTGGTTTGCGGCTCTATCTCGTGCCGGGGCGATGCCAAGGCCGTCTCCGTCGCTACCGACCTGGAAGCGCCGGACGACCCGAGCAGCGGCAAGATCGACTTCGGCAACCATATCGGGTCCGGTTTCGGCAACATAGAGCTTGGTTCCGTCCGGTGAAAAGAGGATGGTGACCTGTTGTGAATCGGCAGTTCCGCTGATGTTGATCGTGCCGGTCGCCTTGCGCGTCTCTACGTCATAGAGACCGAGCGCGCCGTCTCTCAGGTTGGACGTGATTGCGGTCTTGCCATCGGGGCTGATGGCGACGCGGATCGGAAATTTTCCCGTCTCGATCGTGGCCAGTTGTTCAAGCGTCCGGGCATCGAAAACGCGCAATATGTCGCCGCGACGGTCGGCGACCCAGACGCTAGCCCCGTCGGGCGTGATTGCCAATCCTTCCGGTTCGGTGCCTGCTGGCAGGTCGGCGATCTTTTCTGCTGCAGCCAGGTCAAGCACGCTCACCGTCCCGGATTGCATATTGCTGACAAAGGCGCGCGACTTGTCCGGTGTGACGACCAGCATGTGGCTGCGTTTCTGACCGGTCGCTATGACCGAAATCGCGCGTTGCCGGGTTTCGCCATCCGGCGGAGAAACGATGGTTATATTGTCGCTGCCTTCGGTCGTCGTGATGATCCGGCCGTCGTCAAGCCATGTTATGCCATGCGGACGCTGGCTCGGCGCAAGCGATATTGTCTCGATCCGCTCTCTGGCTGCGATGTCAAAAATATCGATCGTCTCACCGCCGTAGGAGACAATTGCTGCGAGCTGGCCATCGGGTGACATGGCAATTTCGTGCGGCTGATGTCCGGTGTCCCGGCGCGCGATTTCCTTGCCGCTCGCGAGATCGATGAAGCTGAGGCTGTCTTCAGACTTGTTGCCGACCAGCAATGTTCCGGAAGCTTTTTCTGAAATCGGTTCGGCGCGGACAGCAAGATGGTCATTGCACGCCGAGGCAGAGGCGAGGAGAAATATCGCCGAACAGAGACATGCAATTTTCTTGGTCATTGTCCAACCCATCCTATCTTTTAGCGCACGATAACAGGATATTACGCTTTTTCTATCCCTGTTTTCGAAACAGATGTGACGAAGGCCACTGCTCAGGCCCGGAAATATGGTAGGATATAATCTGATGGCCAAGGAGGGTTTGTCATGCGTCTAAAAATTCACCGTATCAGCGCAACATTGGTCTCCGCGACTCTGATCGCCGCACTCGCGGCTCCGTCACCCGCGATGGCTCAATTTGGCGGGCTGTTCAAAAAGCCGCCGGTTGCCAGTCGGACAACCGGCGAAAAGACCGGAGACGATGGTTGTGCCACGGAGCCAAAAAGCTCGATCGGTAAATCAATACTGGGCAATATGATCGGCGATTTTACGCGACGGGCAACACAGAATATGGGCGTCGCCGGTTCCTATATTCCGCGGGCGGAAGTGGCAGACACGCTGACCAATTCCATCGCATGCCGGCTGGACCCGGATGAGCAGTTGCAGGCAGCCGAGGCCACGCGAAGCGTGACCCGTTCCGAACAGCTGGGGGTAACGGCCCAGTGGACCAGCGAGACCCGCCCCGGCGTGTCGGGCAGTTCCACCGCAACCGGCAAGTCACAGGCGGCGGACGGTACAAGTTGCATGACCATCACAGATATTGCTATCGTCGATGGCGAAGAAACCCGTGTGTCCAAGCGGATGTGCAAAGCTCCCGGAGAAACACGATATGCAGTCGTGGCGTGAAACATGAAAAAAATGATTAGAACCGCTATCATCGTCGCCTCGTTTCTGACCGTGGGAGCGACCGACGTGAAGCCCGGCATGGACCCGGAAAACCCGACCTGCCCGATCGCTCCGAACTGGTCGTCCAATCCGAAAATGGAGCTGACCCCGAAAATGGTCGGCGATACCAAGATATTGCTGGCCGAAGGGGCTGTTGATGCCGGCCTTCCGGACCGGATGCGAAAGATGCTGTCGGATAATCCGGACATATCCGAAATCTGGCTGCGCTCGTCCGGCGGCAACGCGAGAGCCGGCAATGAAACCGGTCGTGTGATCCGGCAAGCTGATGCGCTGATCATCACCCGTATTCCCCAGGGCTGGACCTGTTTCAGCGCCTGCAATTTTGTGTTCATGGGTGGCAGGGCCCGGATCGTCGAACCCGGCGCGCATTTCATGGTGCATATGTTCACCATGACCAACGACCGCAATGCGATCAACTACAGCATAGAAATGGGCACGGATTCAACCGTCGGCCTGATCGGCGAAGTCGAGCAGCAGAGCGCGCTGCTGGCGACCGAGGATAATGATTTCCTTATTCGCATGGGTGTGTCGCGGAAATTATTGTCCGAGATCATGTACCGGACCAATGCGGTCAAGACCGAGGACGGCGACGGATCGACGCGGCGCTGCCTGACCAACGAGGAAGCGCTGCGCTATAATGTCGCCAATGTCGGTGGCTAGCCTGTGTGGCGCCATAGTCCGGCCTCATGAAAATGACAGCGCCCTTTTTCTTTTCTTTTGAAATTATGACGTTAGCATGACCGCATAATCGGGCGACCTAATGGGGGAGGCAGAACGATGCGTCATATTGCGATCATAGGATCGGGACCAGCAGGCTATTATTCCGCGGAAGCGGCGCAGAAGAAATTCGGCGAGGACGTCGCGGTCGACATTATCGATCGCCTGCCTGTTCCTTTCGGCCTGATCCGCACCGGCGTCGCACCCGACCATCAGTCGATCAAGGCGGTGTCACGGCGTTACGAAAAGACCAATCTCGGCGACAATGTACGCTTTGTCGGGAATGTCACGGTCGGTGATCAGGTCAGTGTTGCCGAATTGCAGGATCTTTATGATGCTGTGGTGCTGGCGACCGGTGCGCCGAATGACCGCGTTCTCGATATTCCAGGAAGCGATCTTCCGGGGGTCATCGGCAGTGCCGCCTTTGTCGGCTGGTATAACGGCCACCCGGATTTCAAGGATCTTGCTCCGCCGCTCGACGCCACATCGGTAGCCATCATCGGCAATGGCAATGTCGCGCTGGATGTGGCGCGGATATTGGCGAAGACCGAGGATGAATTTGCCGGCAGCGATATTGTCGGTCACGCGCTCGACGCGCTGAAGGACAGCAAGGTCGAAAAGATCACATTTCTCGGCCGCCGCGGTCCGCACCAGATTGCCATGACGCCTAAGGAACTGGGGGAACTTGGGCAACTGGAACGCGCCATGCCGCATGTCGCGGCCGAGGATTTTCCCGATATTGGTGACGATGCGATGCTGGAGCCCGGCATGCGGAAATCGGTTACCCATTTGCGTGATTTTCTCACGCTCGATAGCGAAGGAACGGACAAGCCGGTCAAGATATCCTTCGATTTCTTCGCCATGCCCGTGGAGATACAGGGCGATGGAAAGGTCGAGAAAATGATTGTCGAGAAAACCGCTCTGGACAAGGACTTGCGTTCTCAGGGAACCGGAGAGCGCTATGAACTCGATTGCCAGATGGTGGTGAGCTGCATCGGTTACCGCACGCCGCCGATCGAGGGCGTGCCCTATGAGCATGGCCGCGGGCGCTTCGCCAATAGCGAGGGCCGGATATTGCCAGGCCTATATTGCGTCGGCTGGGCGCGGCGCGGGCCGTCGGGAACAATCGGCACCAACAAGCCGGACGGCTTCGCGATCGTCGACGCGATCGCCGAAGATATCGGCGCGGGGGGACGCAAAGAAGGCCGCGCAGGGCTTGATCGTCTGTTTGCAGAACGCGGGGTCGAGGCGGTCACTTTTCGCGACTGGAAGAAAATCGAGGAAGCCGAAATCGCCCGCGCCAGAGAAGGCTCCCCGCGCGAGAAATTCACCGATATCGCCGATATGATCGCGGCGCGGGATTAGCCGATGCGATAGACGCCGACTATTCTATTTCGATCGAATCAGTGTTTTCAGAAATTTTGTTGGGGCTTACTGTCTCGGGACTCACTCTTTCTTGTGAAAGTTTTGGTGGCGGTGGTGCCCACTGCCTTAGATGCTGGCCAACGGACTCATAGAAATGGGGAACCGAGGATTCCAATTCTTGGATTATTGTCCTCGTTTGACCAAAACGGTTTCCCAAATCTACCGGCATGATTACGTCGAAACCGACGACTGTCATTTTCCCCTTATCTTCGCCAATCCTATCGGGGTTTTCCCTCAGTTCACTCAACGGCAGCTGCGTGGAAGGTGATGAACCAGGCCAGTACATTCGAATGTGCGCCTTTGAGTCGGCCTGTTTTGGTATTTGTCTCAACAACCAATTTAGGCGAGCCTTGTTTGATACCTTATCGCCAGGCGCTTTCAAATACATAGAATTTAGGATGGAGCGTCGACGTAGATCAACAATCACGGACATGGGAGCGGCAGCATCGGGGACGTCCAAATTTATACACAATGCTTGCTTCGAAACGAGCTCTTTCACATCGCTCTCGAACTTTGCGCCCGGACTAGCCGATTCCGCGCGAGAAAGTTTCTCACGTACAAACGTTCCGAGCTGGCGGCTTAGAATGAGACTCAAATCTTTGGTTTCTTGTTGCCACGCCTCTACGACGGAATTGAGGTCGTCATTGCGTACCAATTTTCCTCCGGCTTGTACCAACGCACATACGGCACTCCATGCTTTGGGCATTTGCGAAAAACCTTCCACACCTGCACTAGGGTGGCTGATAAACCGCAGGAATTCCTTAAGAATATTCGCTTGCTCTTCATCTTCAATATCTTGGTTTGCGGTCAGCAATCGGGCGACAGTCATGATCTGCATCCAAGAGAGGTGATAGAGTTCGATACCCTTTAATTTTGTAGAAGCAATCTTGACCGGATGATGATCAGGAACAGTCGCAAACTGATTTGAGATCGTTATGACTGCGTCAATTTTCTTGGATTTCGCAATTTCCAAATAGCGCTCTAACTGATCGTTCGAAATTTCGGATTTACCTACTTTGGCTTCGACGAGCGCAGTCCATGTACGCTTACCAGTTTGCAATATTATCAATCCATCTGGCCGACCAAGTTTTTTATCAGTCAGATTGTTGAAATTCACTTCTGTGAAGGTTGATATCGTGGTTGTGGTCCCAATTCTTTGTCCAAGTGACGCAAACAGATTCTGAGAAAAATCTCGTACGAACGTGAGCGTTGAAAGAAAGATTGAAAGTGTTCTGCCTTCTTTAGACGTGTCTGCCAGAATAGGGAATAAACGTGCACGTTGTGGGTTCATCAAATCTGGAAGGTCAGCCATCTTGCTCTCCGTGTTATTTGGAACGTTTTAGCTGTCGAGGACTATAACTCAATCTAAATTACTAGTTCCATTAGCCCGTCAACCACTTCCGCAAAATCGCGTTGACCTTCTCCGGGGCTTCCTGCTGCACCCAGTGGGAGACTCCGGGCAGGCGGTGCAGTTCGAGATCGGGCACCCACTCTTCGGTGCCGTCGGTGCAGCGGATGTCGATCGCGGTGTCTTCCTCGCCCCAGATCATCAGCGTCGGGATGTCGACCATGCCATCGCCAATATTCCGAGCGTCGCTGGTGCGGAGCAGGGCGCGATAATAGTTGATCATTGATCGCAGCGCGCCGAGTCGGCTGGCGGCGTCGGCATAGACTTGCAATTCCCGGTCCGGAAAGCGGCTCTTGTCGATAGCCATTTTGGCAAAGGCCTGTTTGACCGGCCGAGCCGTGTCTCTGCCGAGCATTTTCTCCGGCAGCCAGGGCAGCTGGAAGAAGAAAATATACCAGCTCTTCTTCAGCTGATACCAGTGTTTCATTTCCCGCTGCGCGCATTTGGGGTGGGGGACGTTCATGATCACGAGGCGGGTCAGCGGCCGGATTTTCAGGATTGCGAAATGCCATGCGATGATCGCGCCCCAGTCATGGGCAATCAGGGTGACGTCTTCCGCGCCGCTGGCATCGATCAGCGCCGCGACGTCCTGCACCAACATGTTCAGCCGATAGCATTCCATGCCCTCCGGCTTGCTGGAACCGCCATAGCCGCGCAGATTGGGCGCCCAGACGGTATAGCCCATGTCAACCAGAAGCGGTATCTGGTGCCGCCATGAATAGTTCAGTTCCGGAAAGCCGTGCAGACAGAGTGCCAGTTTTCTGCCGCTGCCGGCTTTTGCGACTTCAAATGTCTGACCATTGGCCTCGACCCAGTGGATCGAAATGCCGCTCGCCGGATCGGGCTGCCATGATTTTTCCTCTGCCATGGAGCAGAGAGTAACAGCAGATTGCTTTAATCATCCAGTTAAATCTGCTAAGCATGCCAAAAATATAAAGGAGAGACTCGATGCATGATTTGGTAATTCGCGGCGGTACAGTGGTCGACGGCACGGGCGGCGCGCCATTTGTGGCCGATGTGGCAATCGATGGGGATCGCGTTTCCCTGGTCGGAACCGTGGCGGCGCAGGGCCGCGAAGAGATTGATGCATCGGGAAAATTTGTCACCCCTGGCTTTGTCGACGTCCATACCCATTATGACGGGCAGGCGACCTGGGACGATGAAATGGCGCCTTCAAGCTGGCACGGCATTACCACCGTCATCATGGGCAATTGCGGGGTCGGCTTCGCGCCGGCGCGTCCTGACCGTCACGAGTGGCTGATCAATCTGATGGAAGGCGTCGAGGATATTCCGGGCACCGCGCTGGCCGAGGGCATGAGCTGGAACTGGGAAACCTTCCCTGAATATCTGGACGAGCTGGAAAAAATGCCGCGTACGGTCGATGTTGCAACCCATGTGCCGCATGGCGCGGTTCGTGCTTATGTGCTGGGTGACCGGGAGAAACCCGGCGCAGTGCCGACCGATGATGAAGTCGAGCAGATGTCAAAGATTGTCGAAGACGGCCTGAAAGCGGGGGCGCTCGGTTTCTCCACTTCGCGGACCATATTGCATCGCAGCATTGATGGCGAGCTCGTGCCCGGCACGACCGCGACCAAAGAAGAGCTGATCGGCATAGGCCGGGCGATGGGCCGGGTCGGCTATGGCGTGTTTGAAATGGCTAGCGATCTCAACAAGGAATGGGACGAATTTGGCTGGATGGGTGACCTCAGCCGCGAAACCGGAATGCCGGTGACCTTTGCGGCGCTGCAATCGATCGCCAAGGATCAGTCGCTGGACGAGCAGATCGCCAATATGCGCGCGGAAAATGATAATGGCGCCAATATCGTTGCGCAGATCGCGCTGCGCGGTAACGGCATCGTCATGGCGTGGCAGGGCACGGTGCACCCCTTCGTCCGTCACCCGAGTTGGATGGCGATGGAGGAGCTGAGCTGGGACGAAAAATATGCCAGACTGAAGGACCCCGCGTTCAAGGCGCAACTGCTGAGCGAAACCGCCGAAATGCCGGAACAGGTCGATATGGTGCCGGTATTCATGATCGTTACTCAGGGGTGGGCAGCGCAGTTCGAAATGGACGAGGATTTCGATTATGAGCCAACGGCCGATGAAAGCATCGCCGCGCGGGCGGAAGCGGCAGGCAAATCCGGCGCGGAATATGCCTATGACCTGATGATGGGAGATGAAGGCAAGGGATTTATCTATCTGCCTCTGCTCAACTATATGGATGGCAATCTCGATTTCCTCGAGACGCTGCAACAGGCGGACGACACGGTGAACAGCCTGTCCGACGGTGGCGCGCATTGCGGGACGATCTGCGATGCGGCCAGCCCGACCTTCATGCTGGAACATTGGGTGAAGAACCGCAAGCGCGGCACGATCAGCCTCGAACATGCGATCAAGCGGCAATGTCTGGATACGTCACGGCTCTATGGTCTGAACGATCGCGGGGTTCTGAAACCAGGCTATTTGGCGGACGTCAACGTGATCGACATGGAACGGATCAAGCTCGGCAAACCCTGGCTGGCTTTTGATCTGCCGGCCGGCGGCAAAAGGTTGCTGCAAAAAGCGGACGGCTATGATTATACGATCAAGTCGGGGCAAGTGACATTCAAGGGCGGCGTGGTGACCGACAAGCGTCCCGGTGGTCTGATCCGTGGCCCGCAAGCTGTGGAGATGCGGGAAGCGGCGGAATAAGCCGATCTGAAAACAGTAGATCATGCTCCGCGCCTGAAACGCGGAGCACGTCTTGGCCTAGAAGGCTTTCTGCCAGCCGACCGTCAACATCCAGTCACCGGTCAACTGCGGACCATTGACATTCTGATAGATCGGCGCGCCGAGTTCGATGCCGAGCCGGTGGCCGACCAGCGCGCCATGGGTGGCGACAAAATTGATACCGCCGAGAAGATCAATTCGCTCCCCTCCGGAAAAGTCCGGATTGGCGGTTTGTACCGGACCCATGACATCCGGGTTCAGACCATTGATGCGACCCGTCGATTGCGCGCGGACGCGGCCCGACAGGCTGATCCATTGCGCGGGCAGGTAACTGGCCCAGAGTGATCCCTCGTGGACATCGCCCAGACGGTAGCCATTGTCATTGGTGCCGGTGCGGATGGTCCCGGCATATTGGGCGCCGAAACTCCACTTCCCCATCCATTGTTTGAGCGTCAGAGCCGGCTTCAAATCCCATGTGCCGGAGCCGCTCTGCATGCCATAGGGCATGGTCATCGTCATCTGCATGTTCATCGGGGACAAGCTTTGCCCGGTTTCACCGATGGAACCGGTCGGCATGCCGACGACGGCCCGCAGATTGAGTTCGGTTCCGTTTTCACTGGTGGCCGGTTTTTGTCCGAGCAGCGGGAATATGGCGCCGGCGCTGATGTCGCCAATGCCCTTCGGATTGGTCTGGAATTTTCCCAGCACCGTCGTCCCGCTTGGTCCCGCATAGGTCCTGATCGTCGATTCCCTTTCGCTATAAGGCAGCATGGCGACCAGCGTGATCCAGTCGGCGGGCGAATACATGGCCCCCGGCATTACCATGTCTTTGGACATCATCTGGGGCGCCAGCCGCAAGGTGGGTGGCTGCATTGGCATTCCGGCAAAGCGGTTGGGAATCGTGGTCACGATGGCATCACTGCTGATGCTGTCGGTGCCGATCTGATTGCCCGACATCTCCATGTGCATATAGCGCAGCGAGAACATAATCTCGCCTTTCTTGTGCGTATGGTCAGCGGAAACACCGATCGGTGCATGGTCATCGGCCCGCACATCATGCGCGAGGGTGGGCGAGGCGAGGGTGCAAGACGCAATCATTGCGCCTGCAAAAGCGAGTTTCTTCATGAAAATTTCCTGTAAAAATCTGAACGCAGGGGGTGCGGACAAGCACACTGCAAAAAGGTAATAGGTTCAGATGCTTACTGGCGGCCCAGTCGCTGGCGGAATGTTGATCCGGTTGCGCAGCGCGAAACGCCGAGGTTCGGAGGGGGCGGGAATGGCAGGTGCCAATGCAGAAATGTCCAAATCCAGTGCCGTGGAAGCGAGCCCAACGGATGCTCCACCCGCAAAAGCACAGGCAGAGGGTGATTCTTCGGTCTCGGGATTTGGACTCTGATCATCCAGTTGGCCGTAGACCAGAGAGAGCAATTCGAAATCCGGGTTGTCCGGCGCTACCACCAGCTTGCTGCCGGGATGCCCTGAACAGAGTTCTATCGCAAATCCGCTGGCGGATCGGGTGGGCATGAAACCCTGCGGCGCGAGCGCGCTTACCAGAATAGCGAGCAACGCGAAGGCGTGGATCGCTGGCCTGGTCTTGAGAAACCGGAAGAGAGAGAAGGGCCGGGTCATGATCAATTCGGGCGCTATATTGCGCGGTGCAAGCAAATGCCAGTCTCCTGGATGATATTGATCAGGTCCGAAGAACCGGAGCAATTAATGCTTGCCCGGAAACTAAACCCGCATCGGCATCAGAACGTACAACGCAGTAGACTTGTCATTCTCACGAATGAGCGTCGGTGCACTGGCGTCGGCAAGGTGCAGTTCGACGGTGTCGCCTTCGATCTCGCCGAGAATGTCCATCAGATATTTCGAGTTGAAACCGATTTCGAAGACATCGTCATTATAGGAGCCGGGCACTTCTTCTTCGGCCTTGCCATTTTCCGGCGAGGTGACGGAGAGCGTGATCTTGTCATCGCCGAGCGCCATTTTGACAGCACGGGTCTTTTCGGTGGCGATGGTCGAAACGCGGTCGACACCCTGGGCGAAGCTTTTGGCATCGATCTTGAGCAGCTTGTCATTCCCGGTCGGAATGACCCGGGTGTAATCGGGGAATGTACCGTCGATCAATTTGCTCGTCAGGATCGCGGTGCCCAATGTAAAACGGATCTTGCTTGCCGACAGGTCGACCTGCACCGAAGATTCGCTGTTCTCGTCGAGCAATTTGCGCAATTCATTGACGCATTTGCGCGGAACAATCACATCCGGCATGCCTTCTGCTCCGTCGGGACGGGGCAGGGTAACGCGGGCCAGACGGTGGCCGTCGGTGGCGGCGGCTTTCAGGACCGGCGTTTCCTCATCCTGTACGTGCAGGAAAATGCCGTTGAGATAATAGCGGGTTTCCTCGGTCGAGATCGCGAAACGGGTCTTGTCTATGATCTGGATCAGCGAGGATGCGGGCAGTTCGAAACTGGTGGGCAAATCGCCCTCGGCGATGACCGGAAAATCGTCGCGCGGCAAGGTCTGCAAATTGAAGCGGGCACGTCCGGCGTTGACCTTCATCTTGCCGTCGGCGGCGTCCAGTTGCACCTGAGAGCCGTCCGGCAGCTTGCGGGCAATGTCGAACAAGGTGTGAGCGGAAACGGTGGTGGATCCGGCGGTCTCGACCTGGGCCTCGACGGTTTCGACGACCTGAAGATCGAGATCGGTTGCCATCAGCTTGATGCTGCCGTCGGCACTGGCTTCGATCAGCACGTTGGAGAGAATGGGGATGGTGTTGCGCCGTTCAACCACGGACTGGACATGCCCCAGGCTCTTTAGCAATGCCGCGCGTTCAATGGTCGCTTTCATAAACCGTCCTTCTTGTTCCCGATCGTCCGTGAAAATTCTCGTGGAAAAGACTCTCCACTGGTTCACAGATAGTTCAGCGCTTCATTAACAATAAAGTGCCGCAGGGCAAGCCTGATCGCCGTCCGAGGCCGATAATGCCGTGAAAAACTGTGGAAAAAAGCATCAAGGCGGCTAAAGCCGCAGAGACAGGGGATGGATTTGGCCATTTCGGGACGGAACAGGGTTAATATGAGCGGCATTGATACCAAGGGAAAACGACTGTTTATCGCACGGCATGGCGAGACCATCTTCAATCTGGCTGGGCGGCTGCAGGGCGATCATGTCCACACGCCGCTCACCCGAACCGGTTTTGCCCAGGCCGACGAGATGGGCAAGGCGCTGGCGCGTCATCTGGCGAACGAGCGACTGGAACTTGATCTGATCGCCTCCAATACTGACCGGGCGCTGCAGACACTCTCGGTGATAGCCGAGCATGTCGGTGCAGACTGGCATCAGGCGCGCAGTGACGAGCGGCTTCGCGAGATCGACATGGGCGAATGGGGCGGGGCTTGGTATCGCGATCTCGCCGGTCAACTGGAAATCGACGAGGCCGAACGGCTTTTTGTCACCGTCGCTCCCGGTGGGGAAGATTATCGGGCGATCGCCAGACGGCTCGAACATTGGCTGGCAGAGCAGGAATTCGTCCGCGATGCGGTTCTGATCAGCCATGGCATGACCAGCCGGGTGTTGCGCGGCCTGCTTGTCGGTGCCGATCCGCACCCGCGGTTCGATGCGCCGATTGCCGAAGGTTTGCCCCAGGGGTCCATCGTTCAGATCAGGGACGGGGTTGAAGAGGTCATTCACCTTGGCGGGGGCGAGGGGGAGAAGGCTTGAAAAAGCAGTATATCCTTCTCGGTCTGGCGGCTTCTATTTTATCGATCCCGGCGATCGCCAAGGATTCTCTGGGTATTTTTAACAGTTGGGGCGCGTTCCGCGATCCGGAAATTCCGCGTTGCTATGCGATTGCGGAATCAGAGGAGATCAGGGGCAAGGCGGAACGGAAATCCTTCGCGACCGTGGGTTTCTGGCCCCGTCGAGAGATCAGGCGGCAATTTCACGTGCGGCTGAGCCGGGACCGGTCTACCAACAGCCGGCTGATGGTCAGTATCGCGGGACGCCGTTTCCAGTTGACCGCTACCCGATCGGACGGCTGGTCACAGGACAAGCGGATGGATGCCGCGATAATTGCCGCGATCCGTTCGTCCACCAGCATGACCGTCGAAAGCGTCGGTCGGGACGGCAAGCCGATTGTTGATGCCTACCGGCTGCGCGGCGCAGCGACGGCGATTGATGCCGCCTCTTTGGGTTGTTCGCGGTTGCGGTAGATTTTCTCCGGGACTCACCCTATATGCGCTCCCATGCAGATTCCCGGCCATATTGATCCCGTTCCCTTGCCCGCCAAGGTCACCCCGCGCGCCGACGGTCGCGTCGACCTGATTGGTCTCAGCGTTGCGGAGATCCGCGACGTGCTGATCGCTGCCGGTCTCGAGGAAAAACAGGGGAAATTGCGCTCCAAGCAGTTGTTCCACTGGATGTACCATCGCGGCATCAGCGATTTTGCGCTGATGACCGATATGAGCAAGACGTTGCGACCGTGGCTCGCAGAGCGCTTTGTGATCGGGCGGCCGGAAGTTGTCGAAGCGCACCTGTCTGAAGACGGCACAAGAAAGTGGTTGCTGCGTTCTGCCGATGCGCAGGATTATGAAATGGTTTTCATCCCCGACGAGGATCGCGGGACGCTTTGCATTTCCAGCCAGGTCGGCTGTACGCTTAACTGTCGGTTCTGTCATACCGGGACGATGCGACTGGTTCGTAATCTGACCCCCGGCGAGATTGTCGGTCAGGTCATGCTGGCCCGCGACGCGCTGGGCGAATGGCCAAAAGGCGTGATGGACTTTGCCGACGACGAGGAGACGGAAAACACCAAAGTCTATAATCAGGCCTATAAGTCCGATGGACGACTGCTCACCAATATCGTGCTGATGGGCATGGGCGAGCCCTTGTACAATTTTGACAATGTGCGCGATGCGATGAAGATCGTGATGGATGGTGACGGGCTCGCGCTTTCCCGCCGGCGGATCACCTTGTCGACCAGCGGTGTCGTGCCGATGATTGCCCGTGCGGGAGCCGAGATCAACGTCAATCTCGCGATTTCACTGCACGCGGTGAACAAGGAAACCCGGGACGAGATCGTCCCGCTCAACCGCAAATATTCGATCGAGGAACTGCTGCAGGCCTGCGCCGATTATCCCGGTGCCAATAACGCCCGGCGGATCACGTTTGAATATGTAATGCTGAAGGACAAGAATGACAGCGACCAGGATGCCCGGGAGCTCGTGAACCTGCTGCGCAATTACGATCTGCCGGCAAAGGTCAATCTGATCCCGTTCAATCCCTGGCCGGGTTCGGACTATGAATGTTCCGAGCCCGAACGGATCAAGTCCTTCTCGAAGATCATTTTTGATGCCGGCATTAGCGCTCCCGTCCGGACCCCGCGTGGCCGTGATATCATGGCGGCTTGTGGGCAGCTGAAATCGGCGAGCGAAAAGAAGAGCCGCGCCGAACTGGACCGACTGGCCGAAGAGAAGCAGGCGGCTCTGGGCTAGGCAGTCGCGATGACGTCGATTTCAACCATCAGGTCAGGCAGAGCGAGAGCCTTGACCTCCAGCGTTGTGTCTGCCGGATAGGGTGCTTTGAAATAGATTTTTCGCGCCTGTACGACCTTGGCAAAATTCTCCATGTCAGTCAGATAGATGGTGACCTTGATGATATTGTCGCGACTACTGCCTGCTGCGTGCAGAACACGGTCTATGTTGATGAAAACCTGACGCAACTGGGCATCGAAATCCGCGACTCCGATGACCTGCCCCTGTTCGTCTATTGCTGCCTGCCCTGAGAGGAAGAGCAGGTCTCCGGCGCGCCATGCAGGGGATATGGCGTAGGGTGCAAGCGGATCCGGATCGAGATTGATGACCTGTTTCTTGCCGCTCATGAAAATATCACTCCCTTTTCAGTCTTCTTTGGCAGAATAGAGTGCGAGTAATCAAGGCGTCATCAAAAAAGGGGCGGGCATCGCTGCCCGCCCCGTGTTTCAAGGTCAATCCGGCCGGACTAGAATTTCATGCCGAGGCTGACCAGACCCTGGTTGCGGGAAACGCCCGCTTCGTAGTTGCTGTAACGATATTCGCCGCGAGCAAACATATTGTCGCTCAACTGATATTCGATACCGGCACCAACGCGAACGCCGTCGCCATTATCACCACCCAGGCCGGGTGAGGAAACGCGAGCATTGGTGTAGCCAGCCTTTGCATAGAGCAGGGCGGTGTCGCCAACAACAACGCCAAGACGGCCGCCGGCGTACAGATCACGACCGGCTTCAATGCGGCCTGTCGCATCGGAAATGTTACCGGTGGATTCGGTTGCTTCCAGCTCGAGACCATAGACAATATTACCGGACTGCATATCATAGCCAAGCGTGGCGCCATAAAGGAAGCCGTCGACATTATCGATGCCGGCGATGTCAAGGTCAATATTATCATATCCAGCGATTGCTGTAGCTTTTACGCCGGAAAAATCGCCTTTTTCCTGAGCCAGTACGGGGGATGCAAGCACAGATGCTGCAATAGCGGCTGCTATTGTTACATTTTTCATTTTTATAGGTTCCTTGATTTTGCGAATAAACGACCGCTAAGTTTTTTAACTTATAATGTTCTTTCGCGGTCGCTTAGGCATATAAGTTTACAAACCTGAATGACAACTGCATGATTGCAATAAAATCGTAACAATCTTCATTCTCTCTGACTGTGTTGCTCTTCTACAACAGTTGGCGGCTGTAACGACAGGCTTGGCAAGAGCGAACCAGCGGCTAGAGTATAGCCATGCCGGAGGATATCATCATAGCCGATCGACCACGCCACCAGCTGACCACCCGGATATGGCACTGGGTCAACGCGCTTTGCCTGTTGATATTGCTCATGAGCGGTTTGACCATCTTCAATGCCCATCCGCGGCTCTATTGGGGCGAATATGGTGCCAATGACGATTATGCCTGGATGGCAGTCGGCTCGTCCCGGACGCAAGCCTATCTGAGATTGGGCGACACCCGAATTGATACCACCGGTGTGCTGGGCAACTGGCAGGATAGCGAGGGCAGGACGCAGACATGGGCCTTTCCCGGCTGGGCCACCATTCCCTCCACATATAGTCTGGCCGATGGCCGGCGCTGGCATTTCTTTTTTGCCTGGATTTTCAGCATCGGGTTGACGCTGTTCATGTTCCGGTCGCTATGGAACCGGCATATCCAGCGCGACCTTCACATGCGCAAGGAAGAGTGGCGACCTGCTCATATATGGAGGTCCTTTGGCGATCATCTCAGATTATCCGAAATTCGGCAATCCTCGACGAAAGCATATAATGTCATTCAGAAACTGAGCTATATTGGCGTGATATTCGTTCTGCTGCCGTTGATGGTTTTTACCGGGCTTGCCATGTCCCCGGCCATGGATGCCAACTGGCCGCTTCTAACCGATGTCTTTGGTGGCCGTCAGTCGGCCCGGTCTGTCCATTTTCTGTCGGCTTTTTTGCTGGTGCTGTTTTTCCTGATCCATATCCTGATGGTGCTCCTCTCCGGACCGATCACGCAGGTCAAGGCGATGTTAACCGGTGGGCAGGGCAGGGGGACAGTGTAATGACCATCATCACGCGTCGAAAGTTGATTGCCAGCGCGGCAATAGGCGCAGGGGGGCTGTTGTCCGGTTGCGATGCCCTGAACCGCAATCCGGTTTTTCAGGACATGCTATCCAGTGCCGAACATGCCAATTTTGCCGTACAGCGCGCTCTGGGGGACCGGATGGAACTGGCGAGCGAATATGAGATTGCCGATCTGTCGCCGACATTTCGCGCCAATGGCAGTCGGGATCCGGCAACCCCCGAATATGCTGCCAGCGCGGCGCAGGGTTTTGCCGATTGGCAGCTCCGGCTGAGCGGTCTTTTCGCCAAGCCGCAGCAATTCAGCCTGGCGGCGTTGCAAGCGTTGCCCCAGCGAACGCAGATCACCCGGCATGACTGCGTCGAAGGCTGGAGCGCTATCGGTCAATGGACCGGGGTTCCGCTGAAGATCCTGCTCGATCTGGCGCAGTTGCGGGACAGTGCCCGCTTTCTAGTCTTTCACTGCGCCGACCGACTGGGTGGGCGACCTTATTATGAAAGCATCGACCTGCTCGACGGTTTTCACCCGCAGACGATTTTGGCCCATCGGTTGAACGGATCACCGCTGCCAATCGAAAACGGAGCGCCGTTGCGACTCAGGGTCGAGCGACAGCTGGGCTACAAGCATGCCAAATATGTCACCGGGGTAGAGGCGGTTGCATCCCTTGACGGCATCGGTGAAGGCAAAGGCGGCTATTGGCAGGATGTCGCCGGATATGAATGGTATGCGGGTATCTGAGCCACGGAATTTTGTACGGAACTTCAGGAGTGAATATATGTCGATATTGGGCCGGTTTCTGAATAGCGTTATTGAAAAAGGCTCGATCACGGTGACGTATGCGGACGGAGAGACCGAAGCGTTCGGACGTCCAAGCCCGGACTATCCCGACGTGAGCATCCGGCTCGCCGACAAGAATGTGGTGCGCCAGATTCTGCTGGACCCGCGACTGGGTGCAGCCGAGACGTTCATGGATGGCCGTCTGATCGTCGAGAAAGGCGATATCATGCAGCTGGTGCAGTTGTTGCGCGCCAACAAGCCTTTTGAGCGCGGCGGCAAGCTGCAGGAGCCCGGCGCGTTCAAGAAGGTCCGCGATCATGTCGCCGGCAGTCTGGACCGGATAAATCTGCTCGGCCGTTCAAAAGCCAACGTTGCTCACCATTATGATGTCGGCAATGATCTTTACGACCTGTTTCTGGACGAGGACCTGCAATATAGTTGCGCCTATTGGGATTTTGACCGTCGAGGCCCTGACATGACGCTCGAGCAGGCACAGGAAGACAAGAAGGCGCATATTGCCGCCAAGCTCGACCTGAAGCCCGGGCAGCGGGTGCTTGACATTGGCTGCGGCTGGGGTGGCATGGCGCTCTATCTGCATCGCCAGACGGGCGTCGAGATGCTTGGCATCACGTTGAGCGAGGAGCAACTTAAAAAGGCACGTGAACGGGCGGAACAGCAGGGCGTCGCGGACAAGGTGAAATTCGAGTTGATCGATTATCGGGATCTCGCCCGGCGCGAGGCGGGGGGCTTTGACCGGATTGTCTCGGTCGGTATGTTCGAGCATGTTGGCACACCCCAGTTCCGGACCTTTTTCCGCAGTTGCGCCAATCTGATGACAGACGATGGTGTGATGCTGTTGCACACGATCGGACGGATGGGCAGTCCCGGCACCACGGACGCCTTCACCCGCAAATATATTTTTCCCGGCGGCTATATTCCCGCGCTCAGCGAAACGCTGGAGGCGAGCGAACCATATCGCCTGATCGCTACGGATATCGAGAACTTGCGGCTCCATTATGCTTTTACTTTGCGGGAATGGTACAAGCGAACGGTTGGCAACAAGGACAAGATTGTCGCGCTTTATGACGAACGCTTTTACCGGATGTGGATATTCTACCTTGCTGGCGCGACCGCGGCCTTTGAAAATGGGGGCATGTGCAATTACCAGATCCAGTTCACCCGCAACCGGCGGACTTTGCCACTGACGCGGGATTATATTGGCGAAACGGAGAACGCGCTCCGCGCAAGCTGGTCGGATGAGTGACCGCCTTGGCAGGCGCTTCGACTATTGCGGATAGCGGTCGTTCATCAGCTCCCAATTATTGCGGATCAGCTGTTCCAATATGACCATGTCGACCTGATCCAGCCGGTTGATATAGAGGCAGGACTTGCCAACACTATGTTTGCCCAGCAAACCGAACAGGCGTTCCTGCTCTGTCTGGGCTTCGGGCGTGCAATAGGCGCCCATGAGATAGATGCTGATTTTCGCCTTACGCGGCGAAAAACCGGTGCGGCACATGCTGCCCTCGCGCCCGCTGGCATATTTATAGTCATAACTGCCGAATCCGATGATGCTAGGTCCCCACATTTGCGGCTCTTCACCGGTAACGTTCCTGAACAGGTCGACGAGCTGGCGCGCTTCTTCCTGTCGGCGATCGGGTTGTGCGGTGGCGATGAATGCATCGACATCGGCATCATTGGGCTTTGTCTTGAGTTCCGCTTTCGCCACCATCTTCTCCTGATTATTCGAGCATAGCATATTGCGCGATAAATTGGAGCCTGTTAGGCGCGCTTTCAAATTGACGGCATATTTCCATCGAAAGCGAAGCAAATGAGCGAATCTGTAAAACGCGTAGTGTTGGCCTTTTCCGGCGGCCTGGATACCAGCGTCATCCTGAAATGGCTGCAGCAGGAATATCAGTGTGAAGTGGTGACCTTCACCGCCGATCTTGGGCAGGGCGAGGAGCTGGGACCGGCCCGTCGCGTGGCCGAAACGCTGGGCGTCAAGCCGGAGCACATTTTTATCGACGATCTTCGCGAAGAATTTGTCAAGGATTTCGTCTTTCCGATGATGCGCGCGAATGCCCTCTATGAAGGGCTTTATCTGCTCGGCACGTCGATTGCACGGCCATTGATCTCAAAGCGCCAGATCGAGATTGCCAAGCTGACCGGAGCCGATGCCGTGGCTCATGGCGCCACCGGCAAGGGCAATGACCAGATCCGCTTTGAACTGGGCTATTATGGCCTCAACCCGGACGTAAAAGTGATTGCTCCCTGGCGGGAATGGGATCTGACCAGTCGCACCCGGCTGATCGAATTTGCCGAGAAGCACCAGATACCGATCCCCAAGGACAAGCGTGGAGAGTCGCCGTTTTCCTGTGACGCGAACATGTTGCACACCTCTTCCGAGGGCAAGGTTCTCGAAGATCCTTGGGAAGAAGTGCCCGATTATGTCTATTCGCGGACTAACAATCCTGAGGATGCGCCCGATACGCCCGAATATATCACGATTGACTTCGAACGTGGCGATGGCGTCGCGATCAACGGCGAAGCCATGAGCCCGGCGACCTTGCTCGAAAGGCTCAATGATTATGGTCGCGAACACGGCATTGGTCGTCTGGATCTGGTCGAAAACCGCTATATCGGCATGAAATCGCGCGGCATGTACGAAACCCCGGGCGGGACCATCTACCATGCCGCCCATCGCGGGATCGAGCAACTGACGCTGGATCGCGGTGCGGCGCATCTGAAGGATGAACTGGCCCCGCGTTATGCCGAACTGGTCTATAATGGCTTTTGGTTCTCGCCGGAACGCGAAATGCTGCAGGCGGCGATCGATAACAGCCAGGAACGGGTCAACGGCACTGTCCGGCTGAAACTCTACAAGGGGTCGGTCAACGTGGTCGGGCGCAAATCGCCTGACAGCCTCTATAGCGAGAAAGTGGTGACCTTTGAGGATGATGCCGGCGCTTATGATCAGAAAGATGCGGAAGGCTTCATCAAGCTCAATGCGCTGCGCCTGAAACTGCTCGGCAAGCGCAATGGCTAGGCTGCGCAATGCTCCGCAGATATTGCGGAGCGGCCGGGCTGTCGATGCAATATGTCTCGGCAGCTTCGCAGCCTACGCTGCGGCATTGCAATGCTGATCCCGCTGCTGCTGCTCGTTGCGGGATTCGTAATCCTTATCATCGGCGGCGAACTGCTCGTTCGCGGTGCTGTCCGGGTGGCGGAACGCGCGGGCATGTCGGAGCTTCTGATCGGACTGACCATCGTCGGTTTCGGCACATCTGCGCCCGAACTTGTAGCCAGCGTCGAGGCCGCACGCGCCGGATCGCCTGGCATCGCCTGGGGAAATATCGTCGGATCCAACCTTGCAAACAGCCTTTTGATCCTGGGGGCCGCCTCCCTGATTCTGCCGATGGTGGTGCCGAGAGGGCCGCTTTGGCGTGATGGCGGGCTGGCGCTGGTGATGACCGTTGTCCTCTGGCTGGTTGCCAGTACGACCGGGATAACGATAGCGGCGGGTGTCGCCTTTCTGGTCTTGCTGACCGGCTATATGGCCTATGCTTATTGGGCGGAGAGGACGCAGCCGGTCGGGGCCAGTGCCTTGCATGAAAAAGCCGAAGCTCTGGAGATTTCAGATACGCATCTCCACGACATCCAGCCACTCTGGCGATCCATATTGCTGCTGCTGATCGGGATAATCATGATCGTTCTGGGTGGGCGATGGCTGGTCGAGGGGGCGGTTGAACTGGCGCGTCTGGTCGGCAT
Organism: Sphingorhabdus sp. SMR4y; assembly: GCF_002218195.1. Classification (GTDB taxonomy): domain Bacteria; phylum Pseudomonadota; class Alphaproteobacteria; order Sphingomonadales; family Sphingomonadaceae; genus Parasphingorhabdus. The sequence continues at coordinate 611,157 of NZ_CP022336.1, forward strand.
GAGCGAAGCCGTGATCGGACTGACGGTGATTGCGATCGGCACGTCGTTGCCGGAACTGGTGACCTCTGTGGTTGCAGCTTATAAAGGCGCAAGTGCCGTTGCACTGGGCAATGTGCTGGGTTCGAACATTTTCAATCTGCTGCTGATCGGCGGCGTTACCGCGATGATTGCTCCCGGAACAATCCCCGGTGAAATCAGCAATTTCGGATTGCCTGTGCTGATCGCCGCTTCGGTACTGTTGCTGGTTTTCGCGGCGACGGGACGCAAGATATCACGGTGGGAAGGTGCTATCTTGCTGATCCTCTATCTGGTGATGCTGGGCTATAATATACTCACCGTTTGAATCAGGCGTTGCAATCTCGAGAATCTGTCCCTAAATAGCAGTCATCCCGACATTGTGAGATTGTGAAGGGCTGGCGCCAAGGGGCCGGTAGCAAATTCGCATTCTATTGAGACTGAAGGACCTGGATTGACCGATATAGTTGCACTGACGAACCTGATTAAACCGGAAGCAGATGCTTTGGGCTTTGATCTGGTGCGCGTGCAGTTCGTGTCCGGGGCCGATGAGCCCACGCTCCAGATCATGGCGGAACGTCCGGAAACCGGGCAGCTGAATATCGATGATTGCGCCGCATTGTCCCGCCGGATATCGATAAAATTCGACGCTCTGGAAGAAGAGGGGCGCGACCCGATTGATCATGCTTACCGACTGGAAATCAGCTCGCCAGGTATTGACCGGCCGCTGACCCGTGCGAAAGATTACACAAATTGGGCCGGTCACGAAGCGCGGATCAATCTGATCGAGGCGGTGGCTGGCAAAAAACAGCTGCGTGGCCTGCTCGAAGGTATCGACGGAAATATAATAAAGATTGACGATCGCAAGGCAGGCAGTCAGGAGACGCCTCTTACGAATGTCCATAGCGCAAAATTGATTCTGACCGACGCCCTTATCGCTGCAACCATACCGGTTTCAACGGAAGGTGCGGACGAAATCGAAGAACAGACTTTAGAAGAACAGGAAGACTAATCATGGGCAGTGCTATTTCAGCCAATAAAGCCGAGTTGCTTGCGATTGCGACCGCCGTTGCGACGGAAAAAATGATCGACAAGGCGATTGTGATCGAAGCGCTGGAAGAAGCCATCCAGAAGGCGGCGCGTGCCCGCTATGGCGCAGAGAATGACATTCGTGCAAAATTCGATATCAATACCGGCGACCTGCGTCTCTGGCGGGTTGTCGAAGTCGTCGAGGAAGTCGAGGATTATTTCAAGCAGGTCGATATCAAGCAGGCCGAAAAGCTGGAGCCGGGCGCCAAAGTGGGTGACTTTATCGTCGATCCGCTGCCGGAAGTCGATCTCGGCCGCATCGATGCGCAGTCGGCCAAGCAGGTTATCTTTCAGAAAGTCCGCGACGCAGAACGCGAGCGGCAATTTGCAGAATTCAAGGACCGGGCCGGTGAAATCATTACCGGTGTGGTGAAATCGGTCGAATTTGGCCATGTGGTTGTCGATCTGGGCCGCGCCGAAGGCGTGATCCGTCGTGACCAGCAGATTCCGCGGGAAGCAGCTCGTGTTGGCGATCGTGTCCGGTCGCTGATCCTGGATGTGCGTCGCGAAAATCGCGGGCCGCAGATTTTCCTGTCCCGTGCCCACCCGGATTTCATGAAGCATCTTTTTGCCCAGGAAGTGCCGGAAATTTACGACGGCATCATCGAAATCAAGGCCGCTGCCCGCGATCCTGGCTCGCGCGCCAAGATCGGTGTGATCAGCCACGACAGTTCCATTGATCCGGTCGGCGCCTGTGTCGGTATGAAGGGTAGTCGCGTTCAGGCTGTCGTTCAGGAAATGCAGGGCGAGAAAATCGACATCATTCCCTGGTCGGAAGATATCGCGACCTTCGTGGTCAACGCATTGCAACCGGCCACCGTCAGCCGCGTGGTTATCGACGAAGAAGAAGGTCGCATCGAAGTTGTCGTGCCTGACGATCAGCTGAGCCTTGCCATTGGTCGCCGCGGCCAGAATGTGCGTCTGGCATCGCAACTGACCGGCCTTGCCATTGATATCATGACCGAGGCGGATTCGAGCGAGAAACGGCAAGCGGAATTTGCCGCGCGGACGGAAATGTTCCAGGAAGATCTGGACGTCGATGAAACCCTGTCGCAGTTGCTCGTCGCCGAAGGGTTCAGCGAGCTTGAAGAAGTCGCCTATGTTGCACCGGAAGAAATTTCGAACATCGAAGGATTTGACGACGAGCTTGCGGCCGAATTGCAGAGCCGTGCGCTTGAAGCGCTGGAACGGCGCGAAGCGGCTGCGCGCGAAAAACGTACCGAACTGGGTGTCGAGGACGCGATTGCCGAACTGCCGCACCTGACCGAAGCGATGTTGGTCACTCTCGGCGAAGCGGGCCTCAAGACGCTGGACGATGTTGCGGATCTCGCGACCGACGAGCTTGTTCTCAAGCGGAAATCGGAGCCGCGTCGCCGCAATGACAATCGCAAGCCCGAGCCCGATGGTGTGCTGGCCAAATATGGTCTGACCGAAGAGCAGGGCAACGAAATCATCATGGCCGCGCGTGCGCACTGGTTTGAGGATGAAGACGAGCCGGCTGCTGCCGAAGTGGAAACCGGGGAGGACGCAGATGCGGAATCTCCCCAATGAGACGCGGTCTAAACCTCTAGATCAAGCGCCATATCGTAAATGCATTCTAACCGGGGAAAGTCTTCCCCGGGAGGATTTGCTGCGTCTTGCGATGGGCCCCGAGGGGCAGATTGCCCCGGACGTACGCGCCAAGGCACCCGGCAGGGGCGCATGGATTGCCGTTGATCGTGCTGCGCTGGAGACCGCTCAGGCAAAAGGGCAGCTGAAGGGCGCGCTGGCCCGCGCTTTCAAGACCGGCGAGCTGGAAATTCCCGACAATCTCGGACAATTGCTTGAATTGGCGCTGGAACGCTCCACATTGGATCGGCTGGGTCTGGAAGCGCGTGGCGGGACTTTGATCACCGGATCGGAGAAGATCGAAACCGCCGCACGACAAGGCGATCTCCATATGCTGCTTCATGCGGCTGACGCCGGGCGCGATGGCTGCGCCAAACTGGATCAAGCCTGGCGGGTCGGCAGCGACCGGGAAGGCGAAAATATACGTGGTCTGATATTGCCGGTGGACCGGCAGGGGCTTTCTGTGGCATTGGGCCGCCAGAATGTGGTGCATATCGGGATTACCGACAAGCGCGCAGCGGGGCGAATTTCGCACAGCCTGAAGAGATGGCTTCACTTTATCGGTTCTGGTAAAGTGGATGATGATGCGGAAAAGAAAGTTGCGTAGTCCGGTCGGAAAAACTGGATAAGATATTGCAGTAATTACTATTTTAAGGATTAAGTCTGTTCGATGAGTGAAGATACAAAAGATACGCCAAAACCTGCACGCAAACCCCTGGGGTTGAAGCGTTCGGTTGAGCCTGGCGAAGTCAAACAGACGTTCAGCCACGGACGCACCAACAAGGTTGTGGTCGAAGTCAAACGCAAGAAGCTGGTCGGCAAGCCCGGTGCCCAGGAAGCGGCGAAAGAAATCGTCAAGGAAACCCCTGCGCCCGCACCGGCGCCGACTCCTGCTCCCAAGGCAGCGCCGAAAAAGCCGGCAGCAGCGCCGAAAGTCGATGATGGACTGACCCGTCAGGAAAGACAGGCAAAGCTGCTGCGCGAAGCGGAAGAAGCGCGGCTTGCTGCTATGCAGGAAGCGCGCATTCGCGATGCACGCGAAAAGAAAGAGCAGACGGCCGAAGAAAAGAGGCGGGCTGAAGAGAAGCGCAAAGCTGAAGAAGAGCAGGCTCGCAAGGCTCAGGAAGAGATTGCTGCTGCGGAAAAAGCCGCGGCCGAAGCGCCCGCTGCCGAAGCCGAAGAAGCCCCTGCGGCAGACAAGGGCAAGGCGGCAGCGTCCGCGACCACAGGCACAGCGAGGCCTCCAGCCCGCAAGTTTACGCCCGTGGAATCGCCAAAGCGCGCAAAGCCGGAAAAGGAAAAGCAGAAAGCCGGACGCGACGACCGCAACGACCGTCGTCAGTCGGGCAAGCTGACCGTCAACCGCGCGCTGCGCGGCGAAGATGGCGCTGCACGGGCACGTTCACTGGCGGCGCTGAAACGGGCGCGCGAGAAGGAAAAACGGGCGCAGCGGTCCGGGCGGCCAAGCGAACCGCGCGAAAAGCAAATCCGCGACGTCATCGTGCCGGAAGCCATTACCGTTCAGGAACTGGCGAAACGCATGGGCGAGAAAGGCGCGGATCTCGTCAAGTCCCTGTTCAACATGGGGTCGATGGTGACCGTCAACCAGACGATCGATCAGGATACCGCAGAATTGCTGGTCGAAGAATTCGGTCACAATATCCAGCGTGTTTCCGAGGCGGATGTTGAAATCAACACACAGGCCGATGTCGATCCGGAAGAAACATTGAAACCGCGCGCGCCGGTCGTCACGATCATGGGCCATGTCGACCACGGCAAGACCTCGTTGCTCGATGCCTTGCGTGGAACCGATGTGGTTGCCGGTGAAGCGGGTGGCATCACCCAGCATATTGGCGCCTATCAGGTGACGATGAAAAATGGCGACAAGGTCACCTTCCTTGACACGCCTGGCCATGAAGCCTTTACCGAAATGCGGATGCGCGGCGCCAATGTTACGGATATCGTGATCCTTGTTGTTGCCGCCGATGACGGTTTGATGCCGCAGACCATCGAAGCGATCAACCATACCAAGGCGGCAGGCGTGCCGATGATTGTGGCGATCAACAAGATCGACAAGGAAGGGGCCGATCCGACAACGGTTCGTACCCGTCTGCTCGAGCATGAAGTGATCGTGGAAGAAATGTCCGGCGACGTGCTCGATGCAGAAGTGTCGGCACTCAAGAAGATCGGTCTCGACGAACTGATGGAGAAAATCCACGTCCAGTCCGAATTGCTGGAACTGAAAGCGCGTCCCGACCGTCCCGCCGAAGGCGCAGTGGTCGAGGCGAAGCTGGATATCGGTCGCGGACCGGTTGCCACGGTGCTGATCGAGCGCGGTACATTGAAGCGCGGCGACGTCTTCGTTGTCGGTTCGCAGACCGGTAAGGTCCGGGCGATGATCGACGACAAGGGCAAGCAGGTCAAGGAAGCTGGGCCTTCGACACCGGTCGAAGTGCTGGGTATCTCCGGCGTGCCTTCTGCCGGCGACAAGCTGACCGTGGTCGAGAATGAAGCGCGGGCCCGCGAAGTGGCGGCCTATCGTGCGGAGCAGGAGAAGCTGAAGCGGACCACGCAGGCACCGACCAGTCTCGAGAATATGTTCTCAGCGGCGGCGAACAGCGCTGTCGAATTCCCGCTGCTGGTCAAAGCCGATGTTCAGGGCTCTACCGAAGCGATCGTGCAGGCGCTGAACAAGATCTCGAACGACGATATCAAGGTGCGCATCCTGCACAGTGGTGTTGGCGCGATCACGGAATCGGACGTTACCCTGGCTGGCGCCTCGAAAGCGCCGATCATCGGGTTCAATGTGCGTCCCAATGCCAAGGCGCGTGAAATCGCCAAGCGCGATGGGGTGCGGTTCAAATATTTTGATATCATCTATGATCTGACCGATGATATCCGCGCCGAAATGGCGGGTGAACTCGGTCCCGAGAAGATCGAGAATGTTGTCGGTCGTGCGGAAGTCAAGGACGTGTTCAAGTCGGGCAAGAAGGACAAGGCTGCCGGCTTGCTGGTTACCGAAGGTTCCTTACGCAAGGGCCTGTTCGCGCGTCTTACCCGCGACGATGTTATCGTCAGCGCAACGACCATCGCGTCGCTGCGGCGGTTCAAGGACGATGTCGAGGAAGTCCGTGCCGGCATGGAATGTGGTGCGGTTCTGGAAGATACCAACGATATCAAGCCAGGCGATATGCTCGAAGTCTTCCAGGTCACGGAGAAAGAGCGGGTTCTTTGATATATTCGTCATCCCGGACTTGATCCGGGATGACGATATTGAGGCTTAAACATTGTGGCAAAATATAACGACACATCTCCCGAAGGCCGTTCGGTCCGCTTGCTGCGCGTTGGCGAGCAGGTCCGGCATATCCTGTCGGAGCTGCTGATGCGCGGCGAGGTGCATGACGCCGTGCTGACCTCGCACAGCGTCAGCGTTACCGAAGTGCGCATGTCGCCGGACTTGCGGCATGCGACAGTGTTCGTGAAGCCGCTGCTCGGCGCCAACGAGGCGGACGTGCTCAAGGCGCTGAAAACCAACACCGCGTTTTTCCAGAAGGAAGTCGCGAAGCGGGTGAAGATGAAATATGCGGCAAAGCTGAAATTTCTCGCCGACGAGAGCTTTGATACCGCCGAACATATCGAAAGCCTGCTGAGCAATCCCAAGGTTGCACAGGATTTGTCGAAAGAGGCCGACGAGAACTAGCGCCGTTCGTTCTGAGCTTGTCGAAGGACGGCTTCCGGACGCAAAAGTGCTTCGACAGGCTCAGCACGAACGGTTAAGGACCGACGCTGATGGCCAAACTCTATTTCTATTATGCGTCGATGAACGCCGGCAAGTCGAGCAATCTGCTGCAGGCGGCGTTCAACTATGGCGAGCGGGGCATGAAGGTCATGCTGTGGACCGCCGCGATCGACAATCGTGCGAGCTTTGGCGCCATTGCCTCCCGGATCGGTCTGCACGCAGACGCGCATCGTTTCGGTGAAGAAACGGATTTGTTTGCTGCCGTCGAGGCGGAGCAAGAAGACGGTGAACTGGCCTGCGTGATGATCGATGAAGCCCAGTTCCTGACCGAAGCGCAGGTCTGGCAATGCGCGAGGCTGGCTGACGAGAGCGGGGTGCCGGTGCTCTGCTATGGTCTGCGGACGGATTTTCAGGGCAATTTATTCCCGGGATCGGCCAAGCTGCTGGGCCTGGCCGACAGTCTGGTTGAACTGAAGGCGGTCTGCGAATGCGGACGCAAGGCAACGATGAACCTGCGGATTGACGAAACGGGCAAGGCCATCGCCGCCGGCGCACAGACGGAGATTGGCGGCAATGAAAGCTATATTGCGCTGTGCCGGAAGCATTTCCGGGAGCGGCTCAATGGCTGAACTGTCTGTAACGCTGGAGCAGGGGCCTGTACGGCTCGAACCGCTGGCCGAGCAGCATCTTGAACCGTTGCGCGCAGCTTGCGCAGAGGATCAGGATATCTGGGATATCTATCCGGTTTCCATGCTGGACGAGAATTTCGACAAGGCGATCGAGGCTTTCCACGACACCACCAACTGGGTGCGTTTTGCGGTGATCAAAGGCGAAACCGGCACGGTTGTTGGCATGACCAACTTTATCAATCCCGATCCATTCGGAGTGGTCGAAATCGGCGGAACCTATATCGCACCGTCAGTGAGGGGCAGCGGTTTCAACGACATCATGAAAAAGTTGATGATCGATCACGCCTTTGAAAATGGTTTCACCCGGATAGAATTTCGTGTCGATACCCGCAACAAACGGTCGATGGCTGCGGTGTTGAAACTCGGCGCTATGCATGAGGGAACGCTGCGCAAGAACCGGATTACCTGGACGGGTTATGTGCGGGATACCGCGATATTTGGTTTACTCAAGGAGGATTGGGGCCCATGAAAATCAGGTTCACGCTTCTTGCCACGTCCATGGTTATGGCGAGCAGCGCAAGTCATGCAGACAATCGTTCTGACGATCTGCGACGTGAGGGTTCGGTTGCCGAGCAAGCGAGTTCGGCCGAAGGTTTCGTTCCCGATGGTTGGTATCTGGAGAAATCTGTTGCAGGTGATCTGAACAGGGATGGTCTGCCGGATATGGCGCTTATTATCCGGCAGGATGATCGGACACTGATTATTGAAGGCGACCGTTTTGGCAGAGACAGATATGACGGCAATCCGCGGACTATTGTGGTCGCATTGAAACAGGCCAGTGGCGGATATCGGCAGATTGCTCGAAATCACCAGATTATTCCCGTGACCGGCAGCGCAACGATGGATGACCCGATTGATAACGCTTCGGATGGTTCTCTGACTATCGAGAATGGCGTTATGCGTTTGAAAATCGGTTTCTGGGCGAGCGCGGGCGCCTGGCATATGTTCAACCGGACATTTGCATTCCGTCTGCATGACAAGAAGTTGCTGTTGATCGGTTATGACAATCATCATGTGCACCGCGGGACCGGAGAATTGAAGACGGTAAGCATCAATTATCTGACGAGGCGCAAAAAAACCGCGAACGGTAATATTGAAGATGATCATGTTCCTGAAATGTGGAGCAAGATCGTTCGCAAGCCGCTTATTCCATTCGATGAAATCGGCGATGGCTATGATTTCGACCCCGATAACTATTAGTTTTTCAGTCAGGAAATAGATTGAGGACAGCAAAGCCGCACGGCTGGATCATATTGGACAAGCCGCTCGAACTCGGCTCGACGCAAGCCGTCGGGGCGGTGAAGCGCAATCTGCGCGAAGCCGGTTTGCTCGGCAAGGGCAAGAACAAGCTGAAGGTCGGTCATGGGGGGACGCTGGACCCGCTGGCGACTGGCGTCCTGCCGATTGCACTGGGCGAGGCTACGAAATTGTGCGGGCGGATGCTCGATGCGTCCAAGATATACGAATTCACCATTGGTTTTGGCGCCGAGACCGAGACGCTCGATATCGAAGGGGAAGTGACGGAGATATCTTCCCATCGGCCAACGCTCGCGGAAATTGAGGCGATTCTGCCCCAATTTACCGGGCCGATCGAGCAGATACCTCCAAAATATTCTGCGCTGAAGATTGATGGCAAGCGGGCCTATGATCTGGCGCGGGCAGGGGTGGATGTCGAAATGAAGCTGCGGGCGGTGGAGATATATTCCCTGGCAGTTTGTCATCCTGAACCTGTTTCAGGATCTCCGGGGGGCCTGAAACAGGTTCAGGATGACGAGCCAGTGGAAAAAATCACCCTTTCGGCCACAGTCTCCAAGGGCACCTACATTCGTTCGTTCGCCCGCGATATCGCCCGGGCGCTGGGCACGGTCGGCCATGTCACCATGCTGCGCCGGACAAAGGCGGGGCCATTTAGCCTGAAGCAGGCGATTTCGCTGGACAAACTCAACGAAATTGGTAAGGGCGCGGACATCAAGGAATACCTCTTGCCGCTTGAGGCGGGGCTGGACGACATCCCGGCTTTCGACCTCGACCCTGATCAGGCAAGAATGCTTCGACAAGGCTTGACGCTGGACGAGCAGGATTTGGTCGGGAACCCCGCAGTCAACGGGCTTTTTCTAGCGACAGAGAATGAAGGTTCTCCGGTTGCTCTGGCAGAGATTGTTGATGGCACCGTAAAGGTTGTCCGCGGGTTCAATATGTAAAAGATGTTCGAAGGAATGATATAAATGACGATTACCGCAGAAAAAAAGCAGGAACTGATCAAGAAATTCGGCCAGTCTGAGGGCGATACCGGTTCCCCGGAAGTTCAGGTTGCTGTGCTCACCGAGCGCATCGTGAACCTGACCGAACATTTCAAAGGTCACCACAAGGATAACCACTCCCGTCGCGGATTGCTGATGATGGTGAACAAGCGGCGCAGCCTGCTGGATTATCTTCGCAAGAAAGATGTCGAGCGTTACGCCAAGCTGATCAAGGACCTTGGTCTCCGGAAATAAGATTTCGAGAGCGGCCTCCATGCGGGGGCCGTTTTCATATTGGGTATCGCGGCAATAAGGCAGCGCTATCTATCGACTGGGGTACAATGACCCCGAACCGCTGTTCAGCCGGATTGCTGGACACAGGAAAGCCCCCGCACTGCATAGGGCAGGCGGGACAAAGGAAAATACGAATGTTTGATGTAAAGAAAGTTGAAATGGAGTGGGGCGGACAGACCCTCACCCTCGAAACGGGCCGTATTGCCCGTCAGGCTGATGGCGCGGTTCTCGCGACCCTCGGCGAAACGGTTGTGCTGTGCGCAGTTACCGCCGCCAAATCGGTGCGCGAAGGACAGGACTTCTTCCCGCTGACCGTCCACTATCAGGAAAAATTCTCAGCCGCCGGCCGTATTCCGGGCGGTTTCTTCAAGCGCGAAGGCCGTGCGACGGAAAAGGAAACGCTGACATCGCGTTTGATCGACCGTCCTTGCCGTCCGCTGTTTCCCGAAGGCTTCTACAACGAAATCAACGTAATCTGTCAGGTGATGAGCTATGACGGCGTCAACGAACCGGACATTCTGGCGATGGTTGCGGCGTCTGCTGCACTGACCATTTCCGGCGTTCCGTTCATGGGGCCGATCGGTGCCGCACGCGTCGGTTACAAGGAAGGCGAATATCAGCTGAACCCGTCGATGGAAGAAGTTGCCGAAGGCGAACTCGACCTGGTGGTTGCAGCAACGCATGGCGCGGTGATGATGGTGGAATCGGAAGCACAGGAGCTGTCCGAAGAAGTCATGCTCGGTGCTGTCCAGTTCGCTCACGAAGCGTCCAAGCAGGTTGCTGGCCTGATCATCGATCTGGCGGAGCAGGCTGCGAAAGAGCCCTGGAAGCTCGACGCCGGTGATGACAATAGCGAAATCAAGGAAGAGCTGCACAAGCTGGTCGGAGACGATATCGCTGCGGCTTACAAGAAAACCGACAAGTCAGAGCGTAGCGACGCGCTGAACGCGGTTCGCGAAAAAGCCAAGGAAAAATATGCCGAGGCTGACGGCCAGACGCAGATGACCGCCGGCAAGATGGTCAAGAAGCTGGAAGCCGAAATCGTTCGTGGTGCCATCATCAAGGACGGCACCCGTATCGATGGCCGCAAGCTTGATCAGGTTCGTCCGATCGAAGCCATGGTTGGCCTGTTGCCACGGACCCACGGTTCGGCTCTGTTCACGCGCGGTGAAACGCAGGCGATTGTGACCACGACCCTGGGCACCAAGGACGCGGAGCAGATGATCGACGGTCTCGACGGTCTGAGCTACACCAACTTCATGCTGCACTATAACTTCCCGCCTTATTCGGTTGGTGAAGTGGGCCGTTTCGGCTTTACCAGCCGCCGCGAAACCGGCCACGGCAAGCTCGCATTCCGTGCGCTCCGTCCGGTTCTGCCGACAGTGGAAGAATTTCCGTACACGATCCGTGTTCTCTCGGACATTACCGAGTCCAACGGTTCCTCTTCGATGGCGACCGTTTGTGGCGGTTCGCTGGCAATGATGGATGCTGGTGTGCCTCTGGCGCGTCCGGTTTCCGGTATTGCCATGGGCCTGATCCTCGAAGGCGAAGATTTCGCCGTTCTTTCCGACATTCTCGGCGACGAAGATCATCTCGGTGACATGGACTTCAAGGTTGCGGGTACCGAAAAGGGCATCACCTCCCTGCAGATGGACATCAAGGTAGCCGGCATTACGCAGGAAATCATGAAGTCTGCTCTGGAACAGGCCAGTGGCGGTCGCGCGCATATCCTCGGTGAAATGAGCAAGGCGCTGTCTTCGGTTCGGACCGAAATGTCCGAACATGCTCCGCGCATCGAAACGCTGCAGATCAACAAGGAGAAGATCCGCGACGTTATCGGTACCGGCGGCAAGGTCATTCGCGAAATCGTTGCTGAAACCGGCGCGAAGGTCGACATTGATGACGAAGGCCTGATCAAGGTTTCCTCTTCCGACAAATCCCAGATTGACGCGGCCATCGCATGGATCAAGGGTATTGTCGAAGAAGCTGAAGTCGGAAAAGTCTATGACGGCAAGGTTGTGAACCTGGTCGACTTTGGCGCATTCGTGAATTTCATGGGTGGCAAGGACGGTCTCGTCCATGTTTCCGAAATCAAGAACGAGCGGGTCGAGAAGGTCTCCGACGAACTGAGCGAAGGCCAGGAAGTCAAGGTCAAGGTTCTCGAAATCGACCAGCGCGGCAAGGTTCGCCTGTCGATGCGGGTTGTCGACCAGGAAACCGGTGAAGAACTGGAAGACACGCGTCCTCCACGCGAAAACAAGCCACGCGGCCCGCGTCGTGATGGCGGTGGCGGTCGTGGACGCGGCCGTGACGGCGGCGGACGTGGCCGGAACAATGATGGTCCGAAGAACGAAGGCGGCGGCGATATTCCATTGCCGTCCTCGATCACCGAAGACTAGATTTTCGACCAAGAGAGAAATCAGGGGCCCGGAGTGATCCGGGCCCTTTTTCTTTTGCCGGGAAATTTTTGCCCGGACCCCGCCGGATTAATGTCCGGTAAAGCTGAAAGCGAACAGGGAGTAGCACTCTGCTCCAGCGGTTTTTTTGCTTTATTCTTGGCTGGATGAAAACAAGCGGTTAAGAGGTTGGCATATGACAAAACACATTATCAGATGGGCCGCTCTGGGTCTCTCCGCCTCGCTTCTCTCCGGTTGCGCCATGTTTGGCGGCGGCGGTGGTAGCGGAACCGACACCCGTTATGTCGCCCGCGATGTCAACACGCTGTACAGCGCCGCAAAAACGCGGCTTGACCGCGGCGAGTACAAGATTGCCGCTGCCCTGTTCGACGAGGTCGAGCGCCAGCATCCCTATTCGCCCTGGGCCCGTCGCGCGCAGCAGATGAGCGCGTTCAGCTATTATCTGTCGGGCGACTATAGCAAGGCGACAGAATCGGCGCGCCGCTTCCTGTCGATCCATCCGGGTAACAAGGATGCGCCGTATGCCTATTATCTGATCGCGCTCTGCTTTTACGAGCAGATCGGCGATGTGACCCGCGACCAGAAGATTACCGAACAGGCGCTGGCGACGTTGGGCGAGGTGGCCCGCCGCTATCCCAATTCGCGCTATGCAGCCGATGCCAAGCTGAAAATCGATCTGGTCAACGACCATCTGGCCGGCAAGGAAATGGAAATCGGACGTTTCTACCAGCGTCGCGGCAAATGGCTTGCGGCCACGATCCGTTTCCGGACGGTAATCGAGAAATATGAGACCACCACCCATGCGCCGGAAGCGCTGATGCGGCTGACAGAATCCTATCTGGCTCTCGGTATTCCGGTGGAAGCGAAGAAAACAGCTGCTGTTCTGGGCGCCAATTATCCTGGCAGCAAATGGTATGAGCGCGCTTATGACCTGGTCAACAAACATGGTGCGACTTAAAAGCCTGTGGCGCTGCAATCCGTTGCAGCCAGGCTGAACCTGTTTTAAGAGGGACCTGTGCTGCAGTCCCTTTCCATTCGCGATATCGTGCTGATTGAGGCGCTCGATCTGGAGTTCGGATCGGGCCTCACCGTACTGACCGGCGAGACCGGCGCCGGCAAGTCGATCCTGCTCGACAGTCTCGGGCTGGCGCTGGGTAATCGGGCGGATAGTGGTCTGGTCCGGCAGGGAACGGACAAAGCCCAGGTCACCGCCAGTTTCGAACCGCCGGCCAGGGACAGCAAACTGGCCGCGACGCTGGCCGAAAATGATATCGATATAGAGCCCGGCGAACCGCTGATCATCAAGCGATCGGTCAAGGCCGACGGTGGCAGTCGCGCGTTCATCAACGACCAGCCCTGCTCGGCAAGCCTGCTGCGAACAGTGGGCAGCCAGCTGATCGAAATTCACGGCCAGCATGATGATCGCGGCTTGATCAACCCCAAGGGGCACAGGGCCTTGCTCGACATTTTCGCCGGTGTGGAAGGCGCTGCGGTGGCCGCTGCCTTTGATGCGTGGCAAGATGCGAAAACGGCACTGGAACAGGCCAGGCAGGAGCAGGAAGCGGCGGAAAACGACCGGGACTATCTCGAGCATAGCGTTGCCGAACTGTCCAAGTTCGCACCGCAACCGGGGGAAGAGCAGGAACTCGCGCTGGAGCGTGCGACGATGATGAAGGGCGAGAAGCTTACCGGCGACCTGGAAGCGATTCGCGCGGCCTTTGACGGCTCCAACGGCGGACTGGCGTCGTTGCGATCGGCGGCGCGGCGGCTCGACATGATCGCCGAGGATCACGCGCTGTTGAAGGAGGCACTGGAGTCGCTCGACCGGGCGATCATCGATGCAACCGATGCCGAGGACAAGCTCAATGCCGCGGCCGATGCGCTGAGCTTTGACCCGCAGAGACTCGACGATATGGAGACCCGCCTGTTCGATCTGAGAGGCCTGGCGCGAAAGCATCGGGTGGAGCCGGACAAGCTGTCGGATCTGCTCAATGATCTGCAGAACAGGCTGGCGGCAATCAGCGATGGCGGGCGGACATTGGAAGATTTGGAAGCATCTTTGGCCGATGCCAGAAACTCCTACATTGCGGCGGCGGAAGATTTGCGGGCGAAGCGGGCGAAGGCGGCGAAAGCACTGGACAAGGCGGTGGCCGGCGAATTGGCGCCGCTCAAGCTGGATGCGGCAAGATTTGAGACATTGCTTGAACAATTGCCCGAAGAGCATTGGAGTAAAGGCGGAATGGACCGGATCGAGTTCCTGATTTCGACCAATCCCGGCGCCCCGCTGGCACCTTTGGGCAAAATTGCGTCGGGTGGTGAACTTTCGCGGTTCATTCTTGCCCTTAAAGTTGCATTGGCGGAAGAATATGGTCTGAAAACGATCATTTTTGACGAAGTCGACCGCGGCGTCGGTGGCGCGGTAGCCTCGGCGATCGGCGACCGCCTGTCGCGCCTGTCGCAGGGCGCGCAACTGCTCGTCGTGACCCACAGCCCGCAGGTTGCCTCCAAGGGCGACGCGCATATGTTGATCAACAAGTCACGCAGCGGCACCGTCTCGCGCACCGATGTCCGCGCGCTGGACGCCGAAGGCCGGCGGCAGGAAATTGCCCGAATGCTGTCTGGGGCGGATGTGACCGACGAGGCGAGAGCGCAGGCGGATCGGTTGCTGGAGGGGGTTTGATTTGAATAGCAAATTTATAGATACGACCAATCCATTGATTTATTTTGGTCTGATTGCTCTGGCTTTGCTGTTTCTTGTCTTATCGGTTTTCGGGATAATCGCGCTCGGGTTTCTAATGGCAGTAGCTTTTGGAGATTCCGGATTTCCTCATCCGGTATCTTTTGTGGTGATAATTGCCATGGTGAGTTTGGGCGTCTGGAATTTGATCGATTCTGTAAAGTTGATAAATGACGCTGAACCCAAGCGATTGGCTTTCATTTTGATCCGGTCGCTTTTGGCGACAACTCCAGTGGCATAATCGCAACGACCTCGGCATGGAACTAACTTCTGAGGATATCTTCGGAATGAGGTCGGTCGCTAAACTGATCTGCCATCTTAAGCCCCTCCTCTTCAGAGGAGGGGTTGGGGTGGTGGCGGTGCGTCAGCATCGCTCGCGTAGCGAATTCAGATGGTGCCGACCGGAAGGCATCGCAAAACAGGGGGACGGCTCTTTGCCGAGAGAAACCACCCCAACCCCTCCTTTAAAAAGGAGGGGCTAAGAGAGTGACGGACCGGGCCACTCTTCTCGCTCGTGCTAGGGAGATGCGGCGCAATCCTACCGAGCCGGAAAAGCGTTTGTGGCGGCATCTGTCGGCTTCGCAGTTGGCTGGGCATAAGTTTCGCCGGCAAGCGGTGATTGACTATTATATCGCTGATTTTTTCTGTCCGCTTAAAAAGCTGATTGTTGAGGTGGATGGTGATACGCATGATATCGATTCTGACTTCAAACGCGATGATCGATTGCGGAAAAAGGGATATCGGACGGTGCGTTTTAGTAACTTAGATGTGATGGGGAATATGGACGGGGTTTTGCTGGCTTTGGTGGAGGTATTGGACGGGACTCCTGATCGGTGGGCTGGGCGTCGGGCCGGCACCACCCCAAACCCCTCCTCTGAAGAGGAGGGGCTTCAGTGAGCTTGAGCCTTGTCTATGCTGGTAGCGATCAAAAGGTCCCGTTTGAGCCCCTCCTTTTTAAAGGAGGGGTTGGGGTGGTTCGGTGCCGCTTGGGGCTGCGCGCGCGATGTGCACACATCGCCACCACCCCAACCCCTCCTCTGAAGAGGAGGGGCTTATTGTGAGCGCTACTCCGCCTGAAAACCTCTCCGAAGCCGATGCCGCCAACGAACTGATGCGCCTGGCGCGGAAGATTGCGAAGCATAACAAGCTTTACCATGCCGAAGATTCACCGGAGATTTCCGACGCGGATTATGACGCGCTGGTGCGGCGGAATAACGAACTGGAGGAGGCCTTTCCGCATCTGGTGCGCGACGACAGCCCGAACAAGCTGGTCGGGGCGGCGGTGGCGGCTTCGCCCTTGTCGAAGGTCAAGCACGAACAAAGGATGATGAGCCTCGATAACGGCTTTTCCGACGAGGATATCGCCGAATGGCTGGCGCGGGTGCGGCGGTTTTTGAATCTCGACGAGGGCGCGCCGGTGGCGGTGACGGCGGAGGACAAGATTGACGGGCTGTCCTGTTCGCTGCGCTACGAGAAGGGCGAGCTGGTGCTGGCGGCGACGCGCGGTGACGGGCAGGTGGGCGAGGATGTGACCGCCAATGTGCGGATGATTGCGGATATTCCGGAGCGGCTTGCCGTTCTTGCTGAGCCTGTCGAAGCACGGCGTCCGGACGAGAAAGGCCCTTCGACAGGCTCAGGGCGAACGGTTTCTCACACTGTCCCCGACCTGTTCGAAATCCGTGGCGAAGTCTACATGGCCAAGGCCGATTTTGCCGGGCTGAACGAGCGTCTTATGGACGAGGGCAGGGCCGATGCGGAAGCCAAGGGCGTTGATTTTGATCCAGAGAAAATCCGCCAGTTCGCCAATCCGCGTAATGCTGCCGCTGGATCGCTGCGGCAGAAAGACGCGAATATTACGGCGAAGAGGCCGCTGAAATTCTGGGCCCATGGCTGGGGCGTGCACAGCGAACTGCCGGGCGATACGGCGTTTGACGTCATGCAGGCGATCGAAAGCTGGGGCGTGCCAGTTTCGCCCTTGGTCCGGCGCTTTGAAGCGCTCGACGAGATGCTCGCCCATTATCGCCATATCGAGGCCGAGCGGGCGGACATGCCTTATGATATCGACGGCGTGGTCTACAAGGTCGACCGGCTCGACTGGCAGCAGCGGCTCGGCTTTGTCGCCAAGGCGCCGCGTTGGGCCATTGCGCATAAATTCCCGGCGGAACAAGCGCAGACGACGCTTGAGTCGATCGATATCCAGGTCGGGCGCACCGGCAAGCTGACGCCGGTCGGGCGGCTGAAACCGGTGACGGTGGGCGGCGTGGTGGTGTCCAATGTGACGCTGCACAATCGCGACGAAGTCGAACGGCTCGGCGTGCGGCCCGGCGACCGGGTGGTGATCCAGCGGGCCGGGGACGTGATCCCGCAGGTGGTCGACAATCTCACCCGCGACGAAGCGCGCGAACCCTATCATTTCCCTGACCATTGCCCCGAATGCGGCAGCGAAGCGGTGGCCGAGGAAGGCGAAGTCGATGTCCGCTGTACCGGCGGCCTGATCTGCCCGGCCCAGCGGTTCCAGCGGCTGGTCCATTTTGTCTCGCGGGTGGCGCTGGATATCGATGGGCTGGGCGAGAAAAGTATCGCCGAATTTATCGAAGCAGGCTGGCTGGAAAGCCCCGCCGATATTTTTCGGCTGCACGAGCATCGCGCGGAAATATTGGCGCGCGAAGGCTGGCAGGACAAGTCTGTGGATAATTTGTTGGCGGCTGTGGAAAAGAAGCGGCAGCCGGACGCGGCGCGGCTGCTGTTCGGGCTGGGAATCCGCCATATTGGAACTGTGACGGCAAAGGATTTGCTGAAGAACTTCAGGACCTTGCCGCGTTTGCGAGAGATTGCGGAGATTGCGCAAGGGTCGGAAAAATACCGTTCGTCTCGAGCGCAGTCGAGAGACGGGGATGCTGGGCAGGGTGTCTCGACTTCGCTCGACACGAACGGGGAAGGTGGGCCCGCTTTGACGGGAACCGAAGCCGGTGATGCGGCCTGGGCGGAAATCACCTCGATCGACGGCGTCGGCCCGACGGTGGCGCAAGCGCTCGCCGATTTCTTCCACGAACCGCACAATTGCGCCGTCTGGGAGGATCTGCTGAGCGAGGTCTCACCGCCCGACTATATCGTCGAAACCCGCGACAGCGCGGTCGCCGGCAAGACGGTTGTCTTCACCGGCAAGCTGGAAACGATGAGCCGCGACGAAGCCAAGGCGCAGGCAGAGACTCTGGGCGCCAAGGCGTCCGGCTCGGTGAGCGCGAAAACCGATCTGGTGGTCGCCGGACCGGGGGCGGGGTCGAAAGCGAAGAAGGCGACTGAACTGGGTATTGAGGTGATCGACGAAGCGGCTTGGGCCGAGATTGTTAAGGCAGCGGGGTAGCGGATGACGTCACCGTTCGTACTGAGCCTGTCGAAGCACCTGTGTGTCACCAAGTCCTTCGACAGGCTCAGGACGAACGGATCTCTTGGTCGCCCAAAATGGTTCCATTCGATGAGAAGTCCGGCGGCCGCTTGCACTTCATGCAAACGACCGCCGCCCCTCTCTCCCAAGCTTTCTATGCCTTGGCGCTCGCTTCGATTGTTGCGAGCTCTTTTACGCCGTGGCCGCCTTCCTTATTTTCTGGAAAGATCGGCCAGGCGAGTTGCTGACCTAAAGTGGCTGGTGCGAGATTTTCCACGCCATAGCTATCGGGATAGCGGCGGGTGATATGGGCGGTGCCGAACAGCACATCCCAGAAGAATAGCAAATTTCCGAAATTGCCCTTGTAGTGGGTCACGCCGTCGCTCTTGTGGCGGCCGTGATGGGCGTGGTGGGTGGCCGGGGTCGAGATCGTGCGTTCGACGACCCACATCAGCGGCGACAGCCATTTGATCTGGTAGAGCTTTGCGTCCCAGGCGACATCGCTGTGCGCGCCGACGATCACCGCCATCTTGACGATGATATAGCCGACATAGACCCAGCCCAACCCGAGATAGATCAGCGCGCCGGAAAACCAGATGCTCGGCATGGTCAGATAATAGAAGATATTGTTCCGGTAGACGAGCCGCACGCTCATGTAGCGCGCATTATGGTGCGAGCGGTGCAGATTGTAGAGAAAGGGCACGCTGTGCGACAGGCGGTGCCAGAAATATTGCATCATGTCGTCGAAGACCAGGAAAAGGGCGATGGCGGCGATTAGCGGAATGTTCGCCAGCGCGCCCTGCCATTGTGGAGCCACGCTGCCGAGAATCAGCTGGGCGGCGAGGATGATGCCGGGCTGGGTGATGACCAGCAGCACAAACGAGCCGATAATCTCGACCAGCGCGTCGTCGCGAGTCTGTTCAGGTTTGCTGAACAATTGTGTGCGGGAAAATTCCAGCAGGCCGAAGACGAGGAATATTCCGGTGATCGCCAGTAGCTCAGGACGCATGATGTCTCTCCCAGAGGATTGCTTGCAGATCTTCGCTAGCCGATGTAATTGATCAGAAATGCAAACAGGTTATCATTTGCGATATTGCCGATGAACGCGCCCGCACCAATCGCCGGAACCGGTTTTGTGAAAGCGCTCCCCGAGGCGATCCGCAGCGATTTGCTCGCGCGGGGGCAGGTGCGTAATTTTGCCAGGGGCCAGATCATCCAGCAGCGCGGCGACGAGGCAAAGGAATTCTGGTTCATCGAAACGGGATCCGTGCAGGTCGGGCGCTATGGCATGGATGGCCGGTTGACTTTGTTTGCGCTGATTGGCGCGGGTGATACATTTGGCGAACTGGCCTTCCTAGGCGAATTTCCGCGGACGGTGGATGCGATCGCCGGCAGCGATTGCCGGCTGATCCGGATCGGGCAGAGCGAGTTGCAGAGCCTGATGGACTCCGATCCGGCGGTGATCGGGCTGCTGCTCAAGACGATGGCGCTGACGGTGCAGGAATCGTTCGATCTGATCGAGTTCAGTCGCAACCTGTCGGTGCCGCAAAGGTTGGCGCAGGCGTTGCTGCAGCTATCGGGTGATCGGCCGCAGGTGAGGGTGACGCAGCAGGATCTGGCCGATCTGGTCGGCGTGTCGCGGGTGTCGCTGGGCAAAGCCGTGGCGAAACTGGAACAGGCGGGGATGATCGAGCCGGGCTATGGTTCTGTCACGATCAGGGACCGGGCGGGGTTGCAGGATATGGGGGGACGCTAGGGCCTGCCTTTCGTTCCGCAGTGTCGATCAGACGCGAGCCGTGGTTCGACAGGCTCACCACGAACGGCCTCCATTGTACCACCCATCGCAAGGTCTCCCCCACCCGTTCGTCCTGAGCTTGTCGAAGGACCGGTTATGGCGATTGCGGTCGTTCAACGGGGGCGGCGCTGCATCTTCACTCCAAGCTTTCAGGAAACCAGCGCATCACGCCGCCCTGGAATGGCGTCCAGCGTCCGGTGCGAATGCCGGCCTGTTGCAGGATGTCGCTGGTCCAGTTGTTGCAGCTGTACAAGGCGCTGTAATAGCCATGTGCCTCATAGAAAAGATCATCCTCGCCATAGCCGGGCGACGGTTGCGAGCGATAATGATTGTCCAGATCAAACCGGGCTTCGATCGCTGTTGCGATCTTCCGATATCCGGCCGCGCTGACCTTCAGGGGGCGGCGATAATAGGGATAAGCCTGTGGATATTTCAGGTGATGGACGTGGACAAGTACATCGTCGCTGCCAAAGACAGCGCTGATCGCGTCGCGTGCGTGCAGGTCGCTCCATTCGCGGGTATTGCGATAAACCCCCGCATGGCCCCAGCCGACCAGGATATGGCTGCCATAATATGACGGGTCGGCAAGATGTTCGGGACGGACCAGCGGTGTCCAGTCGTGGACCTCGTTCCAGATCGGCATGACGATACCGCTGTGCAGGCCGTTGGTCTCGATGAACAGTTCGATTCCATCCGCGGGGCTTTGCCAGTGCTGGTTGGCGGGAAGCAGGCTGCCGGCGAGCGCCGCGAGCAGATAGAGGGCTATTACCGCAAGCAGGGCCTGGACGCCGCGTTTCAACCAAATGAGCACCGTAGTTGCCATTGAAACCTTTTCTGCTGTAAGATGCCGTCATGCTCGACAGTCCCGAAACCGAAACCGCCAAAACCCATGTCTATGACAAGCCGCCAGCGCACGCAAATGCGGACTGGACGATCGATCAGGACTGGAAAAGCTATTCGGCCGAAGATCACGAGACCTGGGACATATTGTTCGCGCGCCAGCAGAAAATGCTGCCGGGCCGGGCGGCGCAGGCGTTTCTCGACGGCATTGACATATTGAAGCTGTCCCAACCCGGCATTCCCGATTTTGAGGAGCTCAACCGGATATTGATGGCCGCCACCGGCTGGCAGGTCGTGGCGGTTCCCGGTCTGGTGCCCGACGAGGTGTTTTTCGACCATCTCGCCAATAGGCGTTTCGTGTCCGGCAATTTCATCCGACGGCGGGATCAGCTCGACTATCTGCAGGAACCGGATATTTTTCACGATGTCTTCGGTCATGTACCGATGCTCGCCGACCAGCGTTTCGGCGATTATATGGCGGCTTATGGGCGCGGCGGGCTGCGGGCGCTGAAATATGGCACGCTGAAACAGCTCGCGCGGCTGTATTGGTATACCGTGGAATTCGGTTTGATCCAGGAAGCCGAGGGCTTGCGCATCTATGGCGCGGGCATCGTTTCCAGCTATGGCGAGAGCGTTTTTGCGCTTGATGATCCGAGTCCCAACCGGATCATGTTCGACCTGGAACGGGTGCTGCGCACTGAATACAGGATCGACGATTACCAGCAGAATTATTTCGTCATCCCGAGCCTCGACGAGCTGCTGCGGGTGACGGTGGAGACCGATTTCAAGCCGCTCTATGACAGGATTGCCGAGCTTCCGGATATCAGGATTGCCGAGATTGTCGAAGGCGATGTGGTGCTGACCGAAGGCACGCAGGCCTATGCGCAGTCGCAGGGCGAAGCTACGGTTGTCTGATCGGGATGTGCTCCGCACGTGATGCGAAGCTCCTGGTCTACGAGCGGCAGTGCTTGCCGGCAAAGCTCCGCATCAGGTGCGGAGCATGTCTAGCATTCCCCGAAATAATCCGATGCCAGTGGTGACTTTTTGCGGTGCGGCTTGCGGGTCCAGCCGTATTTTCTCGCCTTGACCAGAGTCAGGCAGGGCCATTCATTGTCCAGCCGGGAATGTTTCAGGCGAAAGCCCTCCCGGACATAGGCGCGGACGACTTCGGCTTTTTGCCGGCTGAGCAGGCCGGCGAGCAGCAGGACGGTCCCGGCACCGGAGGCGGAAGCGATTTGCGGGGCGAGGGCGACCAGCGGGCCGGCGAGAATATTGGCGATGACCAGGTCGAACGGTGTGCGCTGCCTGAGCGCGGGATGATCGAGGCCGTTGCTCTGGACCAGGCGGATCTGGCTGCGGCCCTTGCCCTGCGGGATATTGTTCAACCGGGCATTGGTGCCGGTGACGTCCACAGCGACCGGGTCGATATCGCTGGCAATGATTTTCGCATCGCGCCAGAGATGGTGCGCGGCAAAGGCGAGCAGGCCGGTGCCGGTGCCGACATCGGCGATATTGCGAAAGCGGTGGCCGGTGCGCCGCAGCCGATCGAGACTTTGCAGGCAGCCCATCGTCGTTTCATGATGGCCGGTGCCAAAGGCGCGGCCGGCGTCTATGCAGATATTGGTCAGTTTCGGATCGTCGGATGGCCGGTCGCTCGACGTGTGAACATGGAACCGCCCGGCGCGCAAAGGTTCAAGCCCCTGCTGGCTGAGCGTCACCCAGTCCTCGTCGCCGAGCAGAGTGACAATCGGCTGAATCCCGTCCTGTTCCGCCGAAGCTGACAGGTGCAGAAGATTGGTCAGCATTTCAGAATCCGGCTTTTCCTCGCAATAGACGTCGATCATCCATTCGTCGGGACGCTTGGGATCGGTTTCGCTGGCGACGATCGTGGGCGTCGAATCGCTGGAGGAGATGAACAGATTGTCCGCTGCCAGCGCCCGGGCCTCGGCGCGGGTACAGGGGATCGAGACTTTCCAGGTCTGGCTCAACGGACGACACCGTCAGAGCTGTGCCGGTCAGAGATCTGCCGGTCAGGCATGGGCATTTTCCTGTTCGAGCCTGTCGCTGGCTTCCATCCACCGGGTTTCGGCCGCATCGAGCTTGTCCTGATTGTCGGCGCGCAGTTTCATCAACTCGGTCATCGACAGATCGGCATGTTGTGCTGCCGCGCTTTCCGGGTCGAACATTGCGCGGTCGATTGCGGAGATTTCTTCGGCCAGACGCTTCATTTCCTTGTCGGCGGCAGTGATCGTCTTGCGCAATTCGGTTTGCTGCTTGCGCCGTTCGGCGGCCGCGCGCCGTTCTTCCTTGCGGTTGCCGCCGCTGGCCTTGCCACCCGCCGATGCCGGCTGGTTCTTGCCGAGGACGAAATCGGTATAATCCTTGAGCGATCCGGCAAATTCCTTGGCCTTGCCGCTGTCGACCATGACCAGCCGGTCGGCGGTGAGTTCGAGCATGTGGCGGTCATGGCTGACCAGGATGACGGCGCCGCTATATTCGTTGAGCGCGTGCACGAGAGCTTCGCGGGCGTCGACGTCGAGATGGTTTGTCGGTTCATCGAGAATCAGCAGATGCGGCGCATCGCGGGTGATCATCGCCAGCGCCAGCCGCGCCCGTTCGCCACCGGACAGCTTGCCGACCTTGATCGTCGCCTTGTCGCCGGAAAAGCCGAAGCGCCCCAGCTGGGCGCGTACGGCCCCCGGTTTCGCGTCCTTCATCAGCCGGGTCATATGTTCGAGCGGCGTGTCTGACGTGTCCAGTTCCTCGACCTGATATTGGGTGAAATAGCCGACCGTCAGCTTGCCGGATTTGTTGATCGCGCCCTTTTTGGGTTCGAGCTGGCTGGCCAGCAGCCGCGCGAGCGTAGTCTTGCCATTGCCGTTGCGTCCGAGCAGCGCGGTCCGGTCGTCGGGATCGAGCCGCATGTTGAGACCGGACAGGATGATATTGTCGCCATAGCCGACGGCGGCATCGTCCAGCGTGATCAGCGGCGGCTTCAGTTCCGCCGGGCTGGGGAAATGGAAGCTGAGCGAGGGATCGTCGATCGCGGCGGCAATCGGTTCCATCCGGGCAAGCGCCTTGACCCGGCTCTGCGCCTGTTTCGCGCTATGTGCCTTGGCGCCCCAGCGGGAGACGAAGGATTCGAGCTTCTCGCGTTGAGCGATCTGTTTCTCGCGCGCCGAGGCCTGTTGCGCCTGCCGCTCGGCCCGCTGCTTTTCAAACGCGTCATAGCCGCCCGGATAGAGGGTGGTGGTGCCGTGCTGCAGATGCAGGATATGATCGACCACATTGTTGAGCAGGTCGCGTTCGTGGCTGATCACCAGGATTGTTGCCTGATAGCTGGTCAGGAAATTCTCCAGCCACATGGTCGCTTCGAGATCGAGATGGTTCGACGGCTCGTCGAGCAGCAGCAGTTCGGGTTGCGAGAAGAGCAGGGCGGCCAGAGCCACGCGCATCCGCCAGCCGCCGGAGAAACTGTCCATCGGCTGCTGTTGCGCCGCTTCGTCAAAGCCGAGCCCGATCAGGATTTTGGCCGCGCGCGCCGGAGCGCTATGCGCGTCGATCATGTTCAGCCGCTCGTGAATTTCGCCGATCCGGTGCGGGTCGGTCGCGGTTTCGGATTCTTCCAGCAGTGCGGCGCGCTCGGTATCCGCGGCGAGCACGGTATCGAGCGGGCTGTCCTGTCCGGCGGGCGCTTCCTGGGCAATATAGCCCATGCGCGCGTCCTTGGGCATATCCACGCTGCCGTCATCGGGCTCGAGCATGCCGGCGATCACCTTCATAAGCGTCGATTTGCCGGCGCCATTGCGGCCGATCATGCCGACGCGGGCGCCGGGAGGCAGCGAAGCGGTCGCGCCGTCGAGGATCACGGTGCCGCCGAGGCGCACGGTTATATTGCTGAAATTAAGCATGGAGAGCCGTTAGCCGAGCTTGCGGGCTTTTGCCAGCGCCGTAAGAGAGGAAAAATCGACGGGGCGCATATTGGTCTGTTATTGGTCTGTCCGGTTCGCTGCCGGTTCGGCTTAACACTACGGGTTATTACGCATGGGCAATCGCCAGACCGTCCACCACTGTGCCGACATGATCATGACACGGTCCGGATTGCACGACGGGGCATCATATTGGCCATGCTGACGGAATTTTCCGGCGAGTGGCTGGTCTATCGCGATCTTGCGATCGCGCTGGCGGCGGGCCTGCTGATCGGCGTCGAGCGCGGATGGACGATGCGCGACGAGGAAGAAGGCTCGCGGGTTGCGGGAATTCGTACTTTCGGTCTGATCGCCGGGCTGGGCGGGCTGGTCGCCCTGATCGCGCAGAGCCTCAGTCTGGTCATCTCCGCCATATTGCTGACCGGAGTGGTCACCATGTTGTCGATCAGCCATTTCAGGACCATCCACGAACCGGACGGGCGCAGTATCACCAATTTCGTGGTCTCGCTGCTCACGCTCTGCCTAGGCCTGGTGGCGGGGAGCGGCTTTCCGGCGCTGGCCATGGCCGGGGCCGCGATTGTCACCGGCTTGCTGTCGCTAAGGTCGGAACTGCACGGGCTTATGCGCAGGCTGGGGCCGACAGACATCAAGGTGATGATCCGCTTCGCCCTGATCGCATTGGCCGTTCTCCCGTTTCTGCCGGAGCGAGACTTCGGTCCCTACGACGCGTTCAACCTGCAGCAATTGTGGTTCGTCGTGATACTGGTGACGGGTCTCTCTTTCGCCGGCTATGTCGCCAACCGCCTGTTCGGCGCACAACACGGGACGGTGGTCACGGCGGTCATCGGAGGCGCTTATAGTTCCACCGCGGTGACGGCTTCGCTGGCCCAGAGGTTGCGCGGCGAAGACAGCAACGGGCGGACCCTGTCGGCGGGCATCGCGCTGGCCTCGTCGGTGATGTACGTCCGGGTATTGCTGCTGACCTTCATTCTCGCGCGTTTTGCCTTTGTGCCGTTGGCGATGATCCTCACTCCGGCCGCGCTGGTGGCGGCCGTCATTGGTTTGCTGTTGTTGCGGCGAAGCGGGGCAGCCAGAACGGACGAGAGCGTGGAAACACGCAATCCGGTCCGCTTGCTGCCTGCCTTCTTCTTTGCCCTGACGGTTGCGGCAATGTCCCTGGCGGCGCGCTGGGCGGAAACGGAATTCGGAACCAGTGGAATTGCCTATCTGGTTCTGATCATGGGATCCTTTGACGTCGACGCGGCAATCATCACGCTGGGCGCGCTGCCGGCGGACACCATCATGCCGAAACTTGCGGGGTTCGTGCTGGCGATGACGGTCCTGGCCAATATGCTGTTCAAGGCCGCGGTCGCGGGCGTCACCGCTGGCTGGAAAAGCGGCAGGTCGGCGGTTGCGGCCTTGCTGGCGAGCAGCATCGTTCTGGCGGGGGCGGGACTGTGGAGTTTTTTGGTGTTTGATATCCGGTTCTGAGCGGTGCTGATCGCTATGAGCCTTTCTTCCCCAGCCAGATCGTATGTTTGGCGCCTTTGCCATTGGCGCGGGCGGCAACGGTTTTAACATCGACGGCGAAACCGGACTTGTGCAGGCGAGCGGTGAATTTTGAATCGCCCTCGCTTGACCAGACCGCCAATATTCCTTTGGAACGCAGCGCCTTCATTGCCGTTGCAAGTCCGGCCATGCTGTAGAGCCGGTCATTGGCTTCGTGGGTCAGGCCATCCGGGCCGTTGTCGACGTCGAGCAATATTGCGTCATATTCCCGGTCTGCCTTGGCTATGACATCGCACACGTCGCCCAGCGTGATGCTCACGCGGCTGTCGTCGAGGCAATTTTGCGACAGGTCCGCCATCGGCCCTCGCGCCCATTTGACGATGGCCGGGATCAGCTCGGCGACTTCGATATACGCCTGTGGCGGCAGCACCGAGAGGGCCGCGCGCAGGGTGAAGCCCATGCCGTAGCCGCCGATCAGCAGGCGCGGGTTTTTGACAGCCAGCCGTTCGCAGGCGAGGGTGGCGAGTGCTTCTTCCGACCCGCTGAGCCGGCTGTTCATCAGCTCGATCCGCCCGAGCATGATCGAATATTCGTCCGCGCCTTTCAGTTCCCGACGGAACAGGCGGAGTTCATCGCCGCCGGGGATGGGAGCGGTGTCCAGATGTTCGCGGGCGATCATCGGACAAAGCTCGCGCCGTTGGCGTCGAGCACGGCGCCGGTCATGCTCGGAGGGGCATCGAGCGCGCAATAGCGCGCGATCGAGGCGATCTCTGCCGGCTGGGCGACCCGGCCAAGCGGGATGTCGGCGAGCAATTTATCACCGCCGCGGCTTTCCAGATAATCTTCCGCCATGCCGGTCATGGTGAAGCCGGGGCAGATGGCAAAGGCCAGAATCCCGTTCCGGGCATAAGCTCTGGCGATGGTCTTGGTCATCGCCACCATACCGCCCTTGGAAGCGGCATAATGCCAGTGGTCGGGGCTGTCGCCGCGATAGGCGGCGCGGCTCGCGATATTGACGATCCGGCCCGGTTCGTCGTGCTGCTGAAAATGCAGGACGGCCAGGCGACAGAGTTCGGCGGACGCGGTCAGGTTGATGGTCATCGTCCGGTCCCAGCTTTCCAGCCAGTCGTCGGCGGCGAGCGGGTTGGGCTGGAACAGGCCGGCATTGTTGACCAGCACGTCGATGCGGCCGTCGAGCCGCTCGAGCGCCTGTTGCCATAACAGGCCGGCGGCGCCGTCCCGCGTGAAGTCGGCTGCCAACAGGTCGTCATCCCCCGCCGTGCTCTGGCCGACGACCGAAACATTGTCCTGCACAAGTGATTCGACGATGGCCTTGCCGATGCCGCGGCTGGCCCCGGTTACCAATATATGTGTTTTGCTGTTGCTCATGCCGGACGGATTAGAACGACAGGGCGCCCGCGTCCATCGATGATGCGAATTTCAGGCTTTGCAATCGGATCGCAGGATTTTGCACTAATAAATTGTCTAAATCATGCGCATCCGGTTTGCATGATACGCGCTTTTCGCTAAGGGATTGGTTCGATTTCAAAGACTCCGGCATCATCCGGAGATATTGTTCAGGGGAATATAATGTCCGGCGTATCAGGTTCAGCATCGAACAGACCGCTTTCACCGCATCTGCAGGTTTATAAATGGGGGCCGCATATGCTGGTGTCCATTCTTCACAGGGCCACCGGCGACGCTATGGCGCTCGTGGGCGTGCCGCTTTTGGTCTGGTGGCTTTATGCCATTGCTGCCGGGCCGGAAAGCTATGACTATTTTCTCAGCTGGTTCCACTGGGGCTATGCCGGTTACATCATTCTCGTCGGCATGAGCTTTGCCTTTTTCGAGCATATGTATAGCGGACTGCGCCACTTCGTGCTCGATGCGGGTGCCGGCTATGAACTGCAAGCCAACAAAATGTGGTCGATTGCCGTGCCTCTGGCAGCGATTCTCACCACCGGCGCGATGTGGCTCTACATCGCTTCCAAGAATATTCTTTAGAACAGGAATCGGAACATGGGTTCAGGAACCAATATCGGTCGGGTACGCGGCCTCGGATCAGCGCAGGAAGGCGCACATCACTGGATAGTGCAGCGGGTCACCGCGGCCAGCAATCTGCTGTTGCTGCTCTGGCTGGTCTTTTCGCTCGTCCGGCTGCCGAACTATGAACATGGCCTGATGGTCGAATGGCTGTCCTCGCCGCTGGTTGCCGTGCCGATGATGCTGATGCTGGTCAGCATCTTCTGGCATCTGCGTCTCGGGCTGCAAGTGCTGATCGAGGATTATATCCCGGATCATGGCGTCAAATTCGGCCTGATCGTACTGCTCAACTTTTTCGCCATCGGCGGCGCGGCCCTGGGAATTTTCTCGGTCGCGAAAATAGCCTTTACCGGAGTGGCCGCATAATGACTGATACTTCCACCCAGCCTGCTTACAAGATCATCGATCACACTTATGACACCGTGGTTGTCGGTGCCGGCGGATCCGGCCTTCGCGCAACCATGGGCGCGGCGGAATCCGGCCTGAAAACGGCCTGCATCACCAAGGTCTTCCCGACCCGCTCGCACACGGTTGCGGCGCAGGGCGGGATTGCCGCATCGCTGGGCAATAACACGCCCGATCACTGGCAGTGGCATATGTATGACACGGTCAAGGGCTCCGACTGGCTCGGTGACCAGGACGCGATCGAATATCTGGTGCGCGAAGCACCGCAGGCGGTCTACGAACTGGAACATGCCGGCGTGCCATTCTCGCGCAACGAGGACGGCACCATCTACCAGCGCCCGTTCGGCGGTCATATGCAGAATATGGGCGAGGGGCCTCCGGTCCAGCGTACCTGCGCTGCTGCCGACCGTACCGGCCATGCCATGTTGCACGCGCTCTATCAGCAGAGCCTGAAATATGACGCGGATTTCTTCATCGAATATTTCGCTATCGATCTGATCATGGAAGACGGCGAATGCCGGGGTGTGATCGCGATCTGTATGGAAGACGGATCGATCCACCGTTTCCGCAGCCATGCTGTGGTGCTGGCCACCGGTGGTTCCGGCCGATGCTATTTCAGCGCCACGTCAGCCCATACCTGCACCGGTGACGGTGGTGGCATGGTGCTGCGCGCGGGTCTGCCCCTGCAGGACATGGAGTTTGTCCAGTTCCACCCGACCGGAATTTACGGCGCGGGCGTGCTGATTACCGAAGGCGCGCGTGGCGAGGGCGGTTATCTGACCAACAGCGAGGGCGAGCGGTTCATGGAACGCTATGCACCGAGCGCCAAGGATCTGGCCAGCCGCGACGTGGTTTCGCGCTGCATGGCCACCGAAATTCGTGAAGGCCGCGGTGTCGGGCCGGAGAAGGATCATATCTATCTCCATCTCGACCATATCGCGCCCGAAGTGCTGGCCGAACGGCTGCCGGGTATCACCGAAACCGGCAAGATCTTTGCCGGCGTCGATCTGACCCGCGAAGCCTTGCCGGTGGTGCCGACGGTCCATTACAACATGGGCGGCATTCCCTGTAACTATCATGGCGAAGTTATCAATCCGACTGCGGATGATCCGGACGCGATTGTCGAGGGTCTCTATGCCGTCGGCGAAGCGGCCTGTGTGTCCGTGCACGGCGCGAACCGTCTCGGCTCCAACTCGCTGATCGATCTGGTGGTCTTTGGCCGCGCGACCGGTCTGCGTCTGAAGGAAAAGCTGACCCCCAATGCGTCGCACAAGCCGCTGCCCAAGGATAGCGCCGACCTGGCGCTGCAGCGTCTCGACCATTTCCGCAATGCCAAGGGATCGATCCCGACCGCTGACCTGCGTCTCGAAATGCAGAAAACCATGCAGGCGCACGCCGCCGTGTTCCGCGACAACAAGCTGCTCGAAGAGGGCGTTGCCGCGATGGACCAGGTCAATGCCAAGCTTGCCGATGTCGGCGTGACCGACCGGTCGCTGATCTGGAACACCGATCTGATCGAGACGCTCGAGCTCGACAATCTGATGAGCCAGGCCATGGTCACGATCAAGGCCGCCGCCAACCGCAAGGAAAGCCGCGGCGCGCATATGCACGAGGATTATGAAGACCGGAACGACAAGGAATGGATGAAGCACACCGTCATCACCTTCGAAGGCTGGGGCGGCAAGGGTGGCAAGAGCGAAATCAGCTATCGCCCCGTGCATGATTACACGCTGACCGACGAAGCAACCTATGTGAAGCCGAAGAAGCGGGTTTATTGATCCCCGGGACTAGTTTGAAAAATTACCGTTGACTGGCGTGGTCCCGGCGCAGGCCGGGACTGATAACGGTTGCGTGTGAGGGAACGGCTGTTTCCTCATCGCACCATTGGTTTGGCTGCCAGTCTGCGCTGGCATGACAGGCCGGAACTTTTAAACATTGCCGCTAAAATCTTCAGTGACTTCCACCCGCCTGGTAATGACGATAGAAGCAATCCGATGCTCGCGCCCATGCTTCCTTCCTTTCTCCTTGTCGCCCTGCTGGTTGAACTGACGCCCGGTCCGAACATGGGCTGGCTGGCGTTGCTGAGTGCCAGCGAGGGCAGGCGGGCCGGCTTTGCGGCGACGGCGGGTATCGGGCTGGGGCTGGCGATGGTCGCGGCTGCTTCGGCTTTCGGGCTGGCGCAACTGGCGCAACAGTCCCCCTTGCTGTTCAATCTGTTGCGTTATGCGGGCGCGGGCTTTCTGTTGTGGCTGGCGTGGGAGGCCTGGGCGGGAGTGCGGGACGTGTCGCCGTCCGCGATCCACAAGGACGGGACCGCTGCCAGACATTTCCGTCGCGGGCTGATCATCAATCTGCTCAATCCGAAGGCCGCGCTATTCTTTATTGCGGTGCTGCCGGTATATATTGTCCCCGAGGGTTCGGTAAGGCTGCAGACGGCACAACTGTCGATCGCCTATGTCACAATTGCCACGCTGATCCATCTGGGCATCGTGACGCTCGCCGGTCGCGCGCATGGCTGGCTCAGCAGCGGTCCCTATGCCGGGCTGATACGGCGCGGATTTGCAATTTTTCTGGCTGCCATCGCCCTGTGGTTCTTTGTCGACACATTCCGCTAGGAGGCCAGGGACGGCGGCATGCATCCCTTGCTGACTGCCATGCCCTTGAGGAAACTGCGACGGGCAAAGCCTGCCGACAGGGCGCGCTGGTAGCGTTCACGCGCGGCATTGGCGCCGGTGACCTCACGAACCACGCCGCGGAAGGGAATGAAACCGCCCAATATTCCGCCGGCAACACGGCTGACACTGCGTTCGCGCTTTTCCGCGCGGGTGATCCGCGGATCCTCGTTGATATCCGGGCCCAGCATCGGGCGAAGACTGGCGATTTCGGTGGTGATGGCGCGACAACCGCTGATCCCGGTCAGGTCATAAGGGGCCTTCTGGATTTCCAGCAGACGCGGCGGTATTTCGTCTTTCTTCAAGTTCACGTCCTTGGCCGGCTGCGTCACCGCGTCCTCGACATGATTGACCATCGGACGCTCGACATTGGGCGATGCCGCCTGCAATGGCTGGGCCGCCAGCGGCAGCGCCGCTAGTCCGAAGATGATAATATATCTGGCTGGCGCCATGATATGTCTCCCTTGTTGCCCCCAAGGTTGATTTACGGTCGTGCGGGTGCCTTGCATCCGCGTTGCAGGCCGACGCCTTTCAGAAAACCGCGCCGGACCGTACCGGCATAGATGGCCTTGTTGTAGCGGCGGCGCTCGGCATTGGCACCGGTTACCTCGCCGATTATCCCGCCGAACGGGATGATCGACCCGATTGCGCTGCCGGCGACCCGGGCAGCGGTTTCCTCGCGTTTCTTGGCGAGGCTCTTGTCGACCTCTTCATTAACGTCGGGTCCCAGGACGGCATTGAGTTCGCGTACCTCGGTGATGATCGCCGCGCAGCGGCGCAATCCTCTGAGCGAATAGGGATCATCCTGTATGTCGAGCAGTTTTTGCGGGACCTCTTTGCCGTCAAACGGTTCGGTGACCTTGTTGCCTGCTTGTTCCAGCGTCGAATCCTGCTTCGCGCCTTCCTGCGCCAGCAGGGCCGTCCCCGGGACGGTAAAAGCCAGCATCAGTCCGGCAAATTTGCTCAAATTGTTCATTTCAATCCCCTGACCGCGCCGGTTATCGAAATCTCAGATTGCCGCGGTTCAACTGATCAACCGCTGTGACGCCCATTAGTTTCATGTCGCGTTCAATTTCATTCTGCAGCAAATGGAGGATTCGCTCAACCCCCGCCTGTCCGGCGGCAGCGAGGGCATAGAGATAGAGCCTTCCGCCCGAGCAGGCCTTGGCCCCGACGCTGAGCGCTTTCAGCACATGGCTGCCGCGGGTGATGCCGCCATCGCAGATCACATCCAGCTTGTCGCCGACGGCATCGCAAATCTCGGCCAATTGATCAAAGGGCGCACGACTGCCGTCGAGCTGCCGTCCGCCATGATTGGATACCATGATCGCGGTGGCACCGATATCCACCGCGCGCTTCGCGTCAGCGACCGACATGATGCCCTTCAGACAGAATTCACCGCCCCAGTCCTTCGCGATTTCCTCGGCCATTTTCCAGTCGAGCGACTGGTCGAGCATATTGGTGAAATAGTCGGCCACCGAGTTGGGCACGCTGGTGCCTTCCGAGACATGGTCCTTCAGATTGGACAGCTCGAACTTCTCGCGGAACATATAGTTCAGGCCCCAGGCCGGTTTCGCGGCATAGCTCCAGAAGCTGGTCGGGGTGATCCGGGGCGGACTGGTGAAACCCGAGCGCAGGCAGCGCTCGCGATTGCCACCGACAATCGTGTCGACGGTCAGGGTCAGCGCATCGAATTTTGCCGCCTTGCAGCGCTCGACCATCGACCGGTTGAGATCCTTGTCCTTGTGGACATAGAGCTGGAACATTTTCGGCGTGCTGATGCTTGCGCCGATTTCCTCGATGCTCACCGTACCGAGCGAGGATATTCCGAAATAGGTGCCGAATTTCTCTGCTGCGCGCGCGACCGCCCGTTCGCCCTGCCAGTGGAACAGTCGCTGCAGGGCGGTGGGGGACAGGAATAGCGGCATCGCCAGCTTCTGGCCCATGACGGTCGTGCTCATATCGATATTCTCGACACCAGCAAGCACATTGGGCACGAGATCGCAGCGCTCGTAGGCTTGCGTGTTGCGCCGCCGCGTCACTTCGTCGTCTGCCGCGCCGTCGATATAGTCAAATATCGGAAAGGGCAGGCGTTTTTTGGCGAGCGCACGGAAGTCATTCACATTGTGGCAATCCGAAATATTCATAACGGCCTTTCGATTGGGCGCGCGTGCGCCTCTGCTTGTCGCAGATTGAAACATGGTCTGGGCTGGAGTTTAGACGAACGCGCGCGTCCCGCAACCAACCTTTGTTACCATGGAAGAGGGAGACACAAGATGCAAGAAACAGGCGGCGCGAGCAGTCGCGAGAGGGCGGAGCGATCTCCCGGGCGAAAATTTCTGATGGTTCTCATGATGGGATTTTTGCTGACGATTCCGTTGTTCGCGACATGGCTGCTTGTGTACGACCGGCAGAGCCAGAGCGAGACCGCTCAGCAATCGATCGTATCGGGCTGGGGTGGGGAGCAGGTATTTGCCGGGCCGAAGCTGGTCCTGCCCTACAAGACCAAGGTGCAGGAAACGGTCGAGCAGAATGGCAAGAGCGTGACGCGAACCAACGAAGTCACCGCTGAACTGTATCTGGCACCTGAAACTGTCACTCTGGACAGCGGCCTGAAGACCCAGACCAAGAAGCGGGCGATCTATGAAGTTGTCGTATACGACAGCAATATCGCAGGCGCCGCCAGTTTCCGACTGCCCGACGATTTCGAGCGCAACGGTATATTGAAATCGGACATCGACTTTGCCCGCGCCGAGCTGCGCTTTGGATTGTCCGACGCGCGCGGTCTGGCCGGTGACAATAAAGTCACCGTTAATGGCGAGCCGCTGACGCTCAAACCGGGCCGGGGACTAGGCGAGACCGGCAACAGCGGATTCTTTGCCTGGGTCGATGCCAGTAGCCTGCTGGACGGCAACCTCGACGCGGATTTTACCGTGCGTTTCAAGGGCAACCAGAGCCTGACCGTCGCGCCGCACGCCGGCCTTACCGAATGGACGGTCCGGTCCCAATGGCCCCATCCGAGCTTTACCGGCGGCTTTCTCCCTGAAACGGAAGAAACCAAAGTCACGGCTGATGGCTTTGAAGCAAAATATGCCATAACAAATCTTGCTCTGGGAAGCTCGCTGGTTTCCCTGCAGGCCGGACAGCCAGTGTCTCCCGATGTCGTGTTGCGGGCGGATCTTTACGATTCCCCCGGCAGCGCGGCAGCGAGCGCAACGGTGAATCTGATCCAGCCGGTCGATCTCTATGGTCAGGTCGACCGGGCAGCCAAATATGGCTTTCTGATCATCGGCTTCACCTTTGTCGCCTTTCTTCTGTTCGATCTGATCGGTGGCGTGCGGATATCCTCTGTGCAATATATTCTGATCGGGGCGGCGCTGGTGCTGTTCTTCGTGCTGCTGCTGGCCTTTGCCGAAATCATCGGCTTCGCCTTGGCTTTTGTCGCAGCCTCGGCGGCCACGATTGGATTGATTACCGCCTATTCGGCTTCGGTCCTGGCAAGCTGGCGCAAGGCAGGGCTGGTCGGCGGATTGCTCGCGGGTCTATATGGTGCGATCTACATCCTGCTCAGCTTGCAGGCTTATTCGCTACTGATCGGATCTTTGCTGATATTCGCCGCTCTGGCCGGGGTGATGTTCGTTACCCGGCGGCTCGACTGGTCGGGCAGTCTGGGCCGGGCGAAGGCATAAGTCAAAAACGGGCTCCGGCTTCGCGCCGGAGCCCCTGTTGCCTAGACAGCGCCGCGTGCAAAAGTGTCGCAGGCGGACGGATCGCCGGTCTGCATGCCCTTGCGTAGCCACGCCATGCGTTGGGCGGAAGAGCCGTGGGTGAACATGCTTTCGACCGGTTGTTGGCCAGCGCCGCGCATCAGCGTATCATCACCGATAGCATGGGCCGCATTCAAACCTTCCTCGACATCGCCGGCTTCCATCCGGTCGGCATTCTGCGCCGCCCATACACCGGCATAGCAATCCGCCTGTAACTCCATCCGCACTTGCAGGGCGTTGCCTTCCGCCTTGCTGGCGCTGCGCTGGGCATTGCGTACCTGTTCGGCGACACCGGTCAGGTTCTGGATATGGTGACCGACTTCATGCGCGATCACATAGGCCTGGGCGAAATCGCCCTTCGCGCCCATGCGCGTGGACATTTCGCGGAAGAAGCTGGTGTCGAGATAGACGCCCTGATCCGCCGGGCAATAAAAAGGCCCCATGGCGGCCTGCGCCGCGCCGCATCCGGACTGGCCTGACTGGTCGTAGAAGGTGAGCGTGGTCGGACGATAGCGCTGCCCTTGCTGACGGAACAGTCTGTCCCAGGTCTGTTCGGTCGAGGCGAGTACCTGGCAGGCGAAAAGCTCTTCCTCCGTGTCGCAGGCCACATTGCCGCCGGTTTTCTCTGACTGGAATCCGCCGGTGTCGGTGTCTCCTGCCAGTTGCAGGCCGCCGCCGCCGAAATACAGGAAGGCAAGCGCGGCGCCTCCGATCAGCAGGATCGTGCCGCAGCCCAGTTTTCGACCCAGCAGCATCGGCAGAAAGCTTAGCAGCAGGCCGAGGCCGCCTCCGCCACCGCCGCCAAAGCTCCGGCCGCCGCCACGGCCCTGATCACGAACATTCTTGCTGGGGTCGAGATCGTCTAAACGCATTACTTGTCTCCTCGTCTGGTTCCAATTCGCCTGATTCCGGAAAAAGCGCAAGTTCCGCCAGATAGTTTTACAAAATCATTGCAGTCCGGTGCGACTGATTTAAGGTCGCGGCAAAGGAGATATCTATGTTTTTGAAGGGCAAGACGGCGCTGATTACGGGGTCAACATCGGGCATCGGTGGCGGCTATGCGAAGGCGCTGGCAGCGGAAGGCGCGGCGGTGATGATCAACGGCTTCGGGGATGCGGAGGAAATTGAAACGCTGCGTCAGGAACTGGAAGAGCTCAGCGGCACCAAGGCCGCCTATAGCAGCGCCGACATGACCAAGCCGGAAGAAATCCGACAGATGTGCAGTGATTGTGCCGAGCAACTGGGGCCGGTCGATATCCTGATCAACAATGCCGGTATCCAGTTTGTCTCGCCGGTCGACGAATTTCCGGAGGAGAAATGGAACGCGGTGATGGACATCATCATGAACAGTGCCTTCCACGCGACCAAGGCAGTGCTGCCGGGAATGAAAGCAAAAGGCTGGGGCCGGATCATCAACACCGGGTCGATGCACAGCAAGGTCGCGAGCCCTTATAAATCGGCCTATAATGCGGCAAAGCACGCGATCGACGGGTTCGGCAAGACGGTTGCTCTGGAAGTCGCGCAGAATGGTATCACCGTGAACACGATTTCGCCGGGCTATACCTGGACGCCGCTGGTCGAGGGACAGATCCCGAATACCATGGAAGTGCGCGGCCTGACCCGCGAACAGGTCATCAATGACGTGCTGCTGGCGCCGCAACCGACCAAGGAATTTGTCCAGATTGACCAGATCGCAGCGCTCGCCATCTTTCTGTGCAAGGACGAGGCGCGGGCGATTACCGGAGCGAATATCTCGATCGACGGGGGCTGGACAGCGCAATGATCCGGTAATGTCCACGTGAGAGCGGGCGAGACGGACGAGCGGGGCATATTGGGGACTGACAAGAGCCCCTGAGCAGATTAGGCTTGATAAGGAAAAACAGGGATTGGGGATGAAGATGCGGAAATTTGCAAAACTGACTTTGATGGCGGCGGCTTCGATACTGGCGACCGTTCCCGCGCATGCAGACAGCCTGAAGGAGGCTATCGCAACGGACATGCCATCGCTGATGGAAATTTATCGCGATCTCCACGCCAATCCTGAACTCAGCGGAGAGGAAGTGCGCACCGCCGCCAAGCTGGCGGCCGAAGCGCGGCGGCTTGGCTTTAAGGTCACCGAAAACGTTGGTGGCACCGGCGTTGTGGCTGTCATGGAAAATGGCGAAGGCCCGACCGTGATGCTGCGGGCCGACATGGATGGGCTGCCGCTGGAGGAAAAAACCGGGCTCCCCTTTGCCTCGAAAGTCCAAGCCAAAACCCGGGAGGGCAACGACACCTATGTCATGCACGCCTGTGGTCATGACACACATATGACCGGCTGGGTCGCGGCCGCCCAGCAACTGGCCGCACGCAAGGACGAATGGTCCGGCACCCTGGTGATGATCCTGCAACCGGCAGAAGAGACGGGCGAGGGCGCCATGGCCATGCTTGAGGATGGCCTCTACACCCGCTTCCCCAAGCCGGATTATGCGCTCGCC
This sequence comes from Sphingorhabdus sp. SMR4y, assembly GCF_002218195.1. Taxonomy (GTDB): domain Bacteria; phylum Pseudomonadota; class Alphaproteobacteria; order Sphingomonadales; family Sphingomonadaceae; genus Parasphingorhabdus. The sequence continues at coordinate 648,807 of NZ_CP022336.1, forward strand.
TTTCATGATGCAGCGGGCGTTCCTGCGGGATATGTCGGTTATGCGCCCGGTTTCGCGCTGGCCAATGTCGACAGCGTCGATATCAAGGTGATGGGCGTTGGCGGTCACGGCGCCTATCCGCACACGACCAAGGACCCGGTGGTACTGGCCAGCCGGATCGTCGGCTCCCTCCAGACATTGGTGAGCCGCGAAATCGATCCGCAGGACCCCGCCGTTGTTACGGTGGGCAGCTTTCAGGCCGGTTCCAAGCATAACATCATTTCGGATGAGGCCTTGCTGCTGATTACCGTGCGCAGCTATGGCGATGACACGCGGGCCAAGCTGCTCGACGGGATCAAGCGGATTGCACGGGGGGAAGCGATCGCAGCGGGCATGCCCGAGGACCGGATGCCGGTTGTGTCGGTGCGCGAGGCAGAATTCACGCCCGCGACCTACAATAGTCCCGAATTCTCGATGGAAATGGCAAAATTGTTCGAAACGCGCTTTGGCAAGGACCGGGTCGTGCAGGCGAAACCGGTGATGGGCGGCGAGGATTTCAGCCGCTACCGGCGGGCAGATGAAAATATCAAGAGTATGATCTTCTGGGTCGGCGGCGTGCCGATGGATGAATATCAGGCATCGGTGGCCGAAGGCACGAAATTGCCTTCGCTGCACAGTCCCTTCTGGGCGCCTGACGCAGAAACGGTGATTACGACCGGCGCCGAAGCTCTGACCGCAGCGACGTTGCAGATCTTGAAGAAGTAGATGGTCTGGACGTGGTCCGCACCGGGGCTTTTGGCGATGTTCGCCTCTCTGGCCACTGCGCAACCGACTGGCCTGGCTGATTCTTCCTATTTTGCCGGCCGCTGGGCCTTTGTTGACGAACATTGCTCGGCACCGACCAGCTGGACGATGATAGCCGGCGGGAATTTTGTCTCGGAGGACCTGATCGGCACCTGGGCCTGGCAGGATGGCAAGCTGGTTTTAAGCCTCAACGATCTCGCGGTCGACGAGGAGACAGGCGAAACGGGCGGTCGCTTCCGGATGGACGGTCCGGTTGCCATCATCGACCGGAACCGATTTGATTTCACCATCGCGCCCGCTGTCTATCAGATGCAACGCTGCTCCGACTAGCCGGACGTGATTGCGGTAAATTGCCCGATACGGGACGGTGATTGGGGCTAGAAGTCGTCCATGTCCACCGGTGGTGGGCCACCGTTGTTCCGTTCAATGGGATTCTGCTGGCTACCCAGTTCGCCAGGTCGCGGACTGCCTGCCAGCGGGCGGACGCTGCTGCCGGAATACCGGGTTTTTGATGTCAGCTTGTCGGGCTGATATTGCAGACTGGGGTTGGTGTCCTCGTCCCACGGTTCCTGACTCTCGCTACCGGCAATCGTCATCGGTTCTCCGAAGACAAAATTCTCGTCATCACCGTCTTCGCTGTCATCTGCTTCCCAGCTGTCCTCGGGTTCCGGCGGCTCAGCTTGAATTATTGCGGGCGCTTCTTCCACGACCGGCTGCACCTGGGGCGGCTCTTCCGATGGCGTGACGAAATAAATGAGCACCCCGGTGGACGCGACAAGCAGGAGAGATTCTTTGAGCATAACTGGTACCAACGTCTTTCGAATGACCTGAAGGAGATAGCCGGACGCGGTTAACAAACATTTACCCTGCGGGCCTGAGGTCTGCAGCAGATAGCGGTTTGCGCTGAATGTGACTGGATCTGGCAATATATCTTGAAATTCTGTAAATTTATTTACATAGACACCCGATGACCGTTCAGAAACTTTTTGCCGGAGCCGCGATCAAGCGGCTTCGCCGCAGTGCTTCGATGACGCAGGTTGCACTGGCCGAAGCGCTCGACATTTCGCCGAGCTATCTCAATCTGATCGAGCGCAACCAGCGACCATTGAGCGCGCGGCTGATGCTTCTTCTGGCCGAAAGATTCGATTTTGATCCACGGCAGCTGATCGCTGCAGAACCCGGTGGCGGTATTGATGCAATCCGTCAGCGGCTGGCCAGCCCGCTGTTCGAGGACTTGTCCATCGACCGCTCGGAGCTGGAGGAATGGCTGATCGCTTCGCCCAATACGGCGGAAGCCTTTGCCCGTCTCTTTGACAGTCGCAAGACCGGCGATGAGACAGAAGGCAATCGTGCACCCGATCCGATCCAGGCGGTTCGCCGTGAAATCGAACGCTGGCGCAACCATTTCGCTGATCTCGATTCAATGGCCGAGGAACTGGCCGACGAGCTGAGGCTGGGGGCGGGTGATCTTTATGGAGCGATTACGGAAAGACTGCGGGTCAAGCATCAGCTGACGATCCGGATCCTGCCGGAAACCGTGCTTCCCGACAAGCTGCGCCGGCTCGATCTGCACGCCCGGCAGTTGCAGCTTTCGGAAATGCTCGATCCGGCATCGCGCACGTTTCAGGCCGCGCTTCTGCTCGGCCAGATCGAGGCAAAGGCAGAAATAGACGCGCTGGCAGCGGGCGGAAAATTTACCGACCGGGCGGCAGAGAAACTGTTCCGGCGTCATCTGTCGGGCTATTTTGCCGCCGCATTGATGATGCCCTATGGCCGGTTTCTGAAAGCATGCGAACAGAGCGGCTACCGGATCCAGTTGCTCCAGCGCCGCTTTGGTGCGGGTTTCGAGCAGGTGGCCCATCGTCTGACCACCTTGCAGCGTGTGGGCTCGCGCGGGCTTCCGTTTTTCATGGTTCGTATCGACCGTTCCGGCATGATTTCCAAACGATATGCCGGGGCGAGCAACGCGCCGCTGGTCGAAAGCGCCCATCGTTGTCCGCTGTGGGATATCCACCGGGTGTTTGAGCAGCCGGCAGAAATCCGCTCGCAACTGGTCGCGCTGGAAGACGGTTCGACCTGGTTCACCCTGTCGCGCGCTGTTCAGGGGATCGGCTCGGGCGCTGGCGGACATACGCCTGCTTTTGCGATCGGGCTCGGGGTTTCCGCGGATGTGGCGTCCGCGCTCTATTATGCCCGGGGCAAGGATCTGGCGATCGAGCAGGCGGATGCTATCGGCCTTGGTTGCACCGCCTGTACCCGTCCGCAATGTTCGCAACGATCCGCCCCGCCGCGCAGCCGCGCGCTCAAATTTGACGAAAGAGAACGCGGTCTGACGCCCTTTGATTTCGTCAATGACTAGGATTTTGCGCTGATATCATCCGTGTAAACCGGCGTTTACGCTGCCGGCCGACTGTCGGTATATTGAACAATATCGACGAAACAGGGCGCCTGCGCGCATTTTATTCTGTAAAATTTACCGACAGATAACGAATTTTCCTTATGGCCAATGCGGACCAAGGAAAGATGACGCGCGATATGATCCGATTGTTCAAACATTATATTCCATACCCCGTGATCTTTCTGGGTTTTATCGACTTTGTGCTGTTGCTTGCAGCAGCAGAAGTCGGCTGGATTCTCCGTGCTTTGCAAATCAACATGGAGGTCGGGAGCCTCTCTGACCGACCGGCACCGATCTTCAGTTTCGCCTTCGCCCTGCAACTTGCACTGATCGCGGTCGGTGTATACGGATCGGAAGCGTTGCAATCCCTGCGCTTTGCCACCGCCCGCATTCTGGTCGCGATTTCCCTGGGGGTGATTTTCGTTTCACTGCTGGCATTCGTGCTGCCCGGTATCACGCTCTGGCGCTCCAATTCCCTCTATGCGATGATATGCGCGATCACCTTTCTGATGATCATTCGCATCTTGCTGGGGACCATGCTCGACAGCGATATTTTTAAACGGCGGCTTCTGGTTCTGGGAGCTGGCCCCCGGGCCGCGCGTATTGCCGCGCTGGAAAAACGCCCGGATTCCGGCTTCATTGTTTCCGGCTATGTCGCGATGAACGAAGGCGCGAGCGTGATCGACAGCGCGGTACGCCGTCAGGATATTGACAATTTGCCGCAGCATGTGATCGATCTGGAGGTCAGCGAAGTCGTTCTGGCGCTCGAAGAGCGCCGCAATGCGCTGCCGGTTGCTGATTTGCTGACGATCAAGACCACCGGTGTTCATGTCAATGACCTGTCCAGCTTTCTCGAACGCGAAACCGGTCGGGTGGATCTGGACAGCGTCAACCCGAGCTGGTTCATCTTTTCCGATGGATTTTCGTCAGGACGAAGGCTTTCGACCATTTTCAAACGGGGCTTTGATATATTCCTGAGCTTCATGCTGCTGCTGCTGACAGGGCCAATAATTCTGCTCTTTGCGGTGCTGATCCGGCTGGAAAGCCGTGGCGGATCATTTTTCAAGCAGGAACGGGTCGGTCTTTATGGCCAGACGTTCAACATTCTGAAACTGCGTTCCATGCGCGCTGATGCGGAAGCCAATGGCGAGGCGATCTGGGCGAGCGAAAATGATCCGCGGATCACGCGTATCGGCAATTTCATTCGCAAGGTGCGGATTGACGAGCTGCCGCAGGCCTGGAGCGTGTTGAAGGGCGAAATGAGCTTCGTGGGCCCGCGTCCCGAACGGCCGCAATTTGTCGACGATCTGCAAACGCAGATGCCCTATTATCCCGAACGGCATATCGTCAAGCCGGGGATTACCGGATGGGCCCAGATCAACTATCCCTACGGGGCGTCGACCGAAGATGCCCGGCACAAGCTGGAATATGATCTCTATTATGCCAAAAATTACACGCCTTTCCTCGATCTGCTGATCATCCTGCAGACCATAAGGGTGGTATTGTGGCCGGAAGGCGCGCGCTAGGATGGCGTCGCTTCTCGATTATATCAGCCTGTTCGGACATGGCATAGCGGCCGCGCTTTTCGGCGCGCTGGCGATCTGGCAGTTCCAGCGCAAGATCGACCGCAACAGCAAGCAGGTCTGGTTGATCATCGCGATCACGCTGACCAGTTTCTGGGCGCTGTCAATCGCGGTTGAAGGCTATCTGTCACCGATATCGCGATTTTCCGAAAGCCTGCGCAATTTTGCCTGGCTCGCCTTCATGTTCATCCTGCTGCGCGCAGGCGAGGGGCGCGACGAGCCGAAAACGGTGAATGGCATCTATGCTGCACTTGCCTTTGTGCTTCTTGGCCAGTTGCTCGTCGATTCCATGATTCCCGCCTTTTCAGACAGTCCGAATCTGGAAAGCGTGACCCTGTATACATCGCTGGTTTTGCGGATGATCTTTGCCGTCGGCGCGCTGGTGCTTGTGCACAATCTCTATTCGATTTCCGCGCCGGAAACCCGCTGGGGTATCCGGCTGCCGATGGCATCGCTCGCGGCGATCTGGACTTACGATCTCAACCTGTTCACGATCACCTATCTCACCCAGAGCACGCCGCTGGAACTGCATGCAATGCGTGGACCGATGATGGCGGTGATCGCGCCGATCCTGGCGCTTGCATCCTTGCGCAACACCGAATGGAACCTGAAACTGTCGCGCAGCGTTGCCTTCCGCTCCTTGTCGCTGGTGGCGATCGGCAGCTATTTGCTGATGATGGTCGTGATCGCGACAGCGTTGCAGATCATCGGCGGCGACTATGCCCGCCTTGCCCAGATCAGCTTCCTGTTCGGGGCGACCATCGGCGCCTTGCTGCTGCTGCCGTCGGGCCGTTTTCGTGCCTGGTTCAAGGTCAAGCTGGCCAAGAATTTTTTCCAGCATCGTTATGATTACCGGTCGGAGTGGATCCGCTTCACTGATACGATCGGGCGGCCCGGACCCGAAAGCGCGCCCTTCCACGAACGCGTGATCAAGGCGATCGCGGATATAACGGAATCGCCCGCCGGCATTTTGCTGATGCCCGACGAGTCTGGCCAACTGGTGCTGCAATCGCGCTGGAACTGGTCGTCGCTCGACGTCCCGGCGCGTGCCTGTACGACCCAAACCATCCCCTTTCTGGAGCGCACCAATCATATCGTCGAATTCGACGCCTTGCGTGCGGGCAAGGATGACCAGTGCGATGCCGCCGCCATTCCCGACTGGATGAGCAAGGATGACCAGGCGTGGGTAGCGGTTCCGCTGGTACATTTCGATCGGCTTGCCGGCCTGATGCTGCTGGCCCGGCCCAGGATCGATCGCAAACTGGATTGGGAAGATCTGGATATGCTGCGCGTGGTCGGTCGCCAGGTCGCCAGCTATCTGGCGGAATCGCGCAGTCAGGAGACCCTGTCGGAGGCGCAAAGGTTTGACGAGTTCAATCGCCGGATGGCCTTCATCATGCACGATATCAAGAATCTTGTCAGCCAGCTCAGTCTGCTCGCGCGCAATGCCAAGCGCCATGCCGACAATCCGGAATTCCAGTCGGACATGATCGAAACACTGCAGGATTCAGCCGACAAGATGAACGGTTTGCTGGAACGCCTGTCGCAGCACAACAAGAGCAATCCGGAAGAACCGAAGTCGGTCAAGGTAGCCGATCTGATCCGCTCTATTATCGAGAAGAAGCGCTTGCTGCACAGTCTGGAAAGCAGTCATGTGGAAGACCTGACGGTCTTCGCGGATCCTGCAAGGGTTGAACAGATTCTGGGCAATCTGATCCAGAACGCGATTGACGCCAGCCCGGACGGCCAGACGATAACGATCAACGCGCGCCGGCGCGACCTGAGCGTGGCGATCGAAGTCTGTGATCAGGGAACGGGTATGTCCGCCGAATTCATCCGCAACCAGCTTTTCAAACCCTTTGCATCGAGCAAGCAGGGCGGGTTCGGCATTGGCGCCTATGAAGCTCGCGAACTGGCGAGGGCAATGAAGGGGCGTCTGGAAGTCGAAAGCACCGAGAATGTGGGGAGCCGGTTCACCTTGATTCTCCCGCTCGCCACGCATCTACCGAATGATATTCCCGCAGACGAAAGGGCAGCATGATGCCACATAGAGAGCAACCACCAAAAGAGAAGCTGCTGATCGTCGAAGACGATCCGGGTCTGCAGAAACAGCTGAAATGGGCTTATGACGATTTCGAGGTGATTATCGCTGGCGATCGCGAAACCGCGATCGAGAAGCTGCGCTCGGAAGAGCCGGATGTCGTGACACTCGACCTTGGTCTGCCGCCGGATCCGGATGGCACCACCGAAGGTTTTGCAACGATGGAGGCGATATTGAGCCTGAAGCCCGATACCAAGGTCATTGTTGCATCCGGCCATGGCGAGAAAGCCAGCGCGCTGCGCGCCATTTCCGGCGGTGCCTGGGACTTTTACCAGAAACCGGTGGACATTGACGAGTTGGGCCTGATCGTCCGTCGGGCTTTTCATGTCCGCAATCTGGAACAGGAAAATGCCAGCCTGGCCGCCAAGAGCAATGGCGAAGGTTATATATTGGGCGGCATTATCACGGGCGCGCCGGAAATGCTGAAAGTGGCTCAAATGGTCGAGCGCGTGGCCAATACCAATGCGTCGGTGATGCTTCTGGGCGCCAGCGGAACCGGCAAGGAGTTGCTGGCCAGAGGTCTGCACGATTGCAGCGACCGGCGCGACAAGGCCTTTGTCGCAATCAATTGTGCGGCCATTCCCGAAAACCTTCTGGAATCCGAATTGTTCGGCCATGAAAAGGGTGCATTTACCGGGGCCATCAAGACGACCGAGGGGAAGATCGAACAGGCGGATGGCGGCACCCTGTTCCTCGATGAAGTTGGCGATATCCCATTGCCGCTGCAGGTCAAATTGCTGCGCTTTCTCCAGGAGCGGGTGATCGAGCGGATTGGCGGGCGCAAGGCCATCGCTGTCGACACGCGGATCGTGTGTGCGACCCACCAGAATCTTGAAACCATGATCAGCACCAATGATTTTCGCGAGGATCTATATTATCGCCTGGCCGAAATCGTCATCAAGATTCCGCCTCTTGCCGAACGATCAGGGGATGCCAGCCTGCTTGCCCGGCATTTCCAGAAGAAATTTGCTGCCGAGATCAATCCGGCCGTCAAGGGGCTGGCGCCCGACGCTCTGGCTGCGCTGGAAGCCTGGCACTGGCCCGGCAATGTCCGCGAACTGGAAAACCGGATCAAGCGTGCGGTGATCATGGCTGATGGCAAAATGGTCAGCGCCCATGATCTCGACCTGGATGTCGATGAAAATGCCGCAACTGATCTGCTGAACCTGAAAGCGGCGCGCGAGGCGGCCGACCGATCGGCGATCCTGCGCGCGATTTCCCAGACCAGCGGTAATATATCCAATGCTGCCAAATTGCTCGGGATCAGCCGTCCGACGCTTTATGATCTGCTCAAGCAATATAAGTTGCAGCAAGCCAGCTGAATATGACGATTGCTCTTGTCCAGAAACTCCGGCTGACCAGCAAACCGGTCCTGCTGGGTCTGGCGCTGGCAGTGGCTCTGGCCGCTGCTCCGTCGGCCATCTATGGCGCCAGTGAGGGCAATGAAGAAGCGCGCGCCGCCTTCGCCAAGGCCGCGCAATTCCGTGCTCAGCGGGACGCTCGATCAGCGCGGATCGAACTGATGAATGCGATCAAGGCCGATCCGGACTGGATTGCCCCGCGCGTCGCACAGGCGAAAGTGCTGCTGAAGCTCAGGGATGGTATCGGGGCGGAGGCGGAACTGGACCGGGCGGTGCAACTCGGCATCGATCCTGCGGCGGTGCGGCATCTCTATGGCCATGCCTATTCGCTGCAAGGCAAGGTGGACAAGGCGCGCGAACAACTGTCGGCCAGTGACATCCCGCCTGAATACGCGGGCTATGCGGCCCGGATATTGGGCAGGGTCGCGCTGCAGATGGGCGATGAGTCACTGGCAGGCGCGGCCTATAACCGGGCCATGGCGCTGGACCGTACAAATCCGGACCTGTGGGTCGATATCGCCCGCTTTCGTTCGGCCTCCGGGGATCAGGCGGGCGCGACCAATGCGGTTGACGAAGCCGTCAGGCTGGACCCTGTCAATGTCCGGGCGCTGCAATATCGCGGCGAGCTGCTGCGCTTCCAGTTCGGACTGGGGGCGGCCTTGCCCTGGTTCGAACGGGCGCTCCAGCTTGATCCCAATGATATCCCCTTGCTGACTGAATATGCGGCAACATTGGGGGATATGGGCCGGATGACCGACATGCTGGCCATCGCCCGCAAGATTATCGCGCTCGATGGCAAAAACCCGCGGGCTTTTTTCATGCAGGCGGTGCTCGCTGCCCGGGCCGGCAAATATGATCTTGCCAGACGGTTGATGCAGAAAACAGATGGTGTGATCGACAATGTTCCGGCGGTTCTGCTGGTGCAGGGCATTATCGCCCATGGCGAAGGCAATCACAATGCCGCCGTGGACAAGTTCCAGCGACTGGTTTCGATGCAGCCGAACAACCGGCAGGCGCAAAATCTGCTGGCGCGGTCGCTCTATCTTGCCGGAAGTGCAGGCGATGCGGTCGATATCCTGATTCCGCAGGTCAATCGCAGCGGCGCCGATCCCTATGCCTTGTGGCTGGCGGGCCGGGCGCTGGAATCGATCGGCGAGCGGGGGCAGGCGGCCGCGGTCATGAACCGCGCCGCCGTTCATGATTATGGCCGGGAAAGCGCCTTCATGGCGGCTGCGCCGCTCAATGTGTTGCGGGCTGAGGCCCAACGCAATCCTAGCGATGCCCGGGTGGTCGTGCCTTATATCCGGGCGCTGTATAATGCTGCCGACTATGATGCCGCCTTCGCCGAAGCCAAGCGCTTGCAGCAGGGCAACAAGGGCGCGAGTGCTGCGCATATACTGGTCGCCGATGTGGCGGCGGCCATGGGCAATTATGACGAGGCTCTGGATGCGCTGGAACAGGCGCGTAATATCCGTTTTTCCGAATCGGTGATGCTGCGTCTTGTCGAAGTGTTGCGGGCCAGGGGAGATATGCAGCAAGCGGGTGAAGATCTGGCACAATATCTTAGCTATAATCCCGGCAATATCGCCGGTTTGCGCTGGATGGCCTATGCCCATCTGGAAACCGAAAGCTGGTCGGTCGCTGCTCAGATACTCGAAAATCTGCGCGAGCGGATCGGCGACAATGATGCCCTGATCATGGCGGGGCTGACGCAGGCCTATACCGGTCTCGGGGAGACCGATAAGGCGATTGCCGCAGGCCGGATAGCCTATCGAGTGCAGCCGTCAAGTCCGGTGGTGACGCATCTCTATGGACTGGCCCTGCTGGCCGATGAGAGCCGCCGGAAAAATGCCATCAGCCTGCTGAAAAAGGCAGTGGCGATCATGCCGGACAATCCGGTCTATCGCAAAAGCCTGCGGCTTGCTTATGCAAGGCAGCGTGCGGGGCAGGGGAAAGGCACGGGCTGAACCCGTTCAGGCGTTGCTTTTCACCAGATCATCGATCGACAGGTCCAGCCGTTTCATCTGGCGTTCGACCGGAGGCCAGATATTCCTGATGAAATCTTCTCTTTGCGCGAGCCGCAGGCGGTTTTTCGCACCGGCTGCGACGAACATGCCGACGCCGCGCTTCACCGTGACCAGCCCGTCTTCCTGAAAGCCCTGATAGGCTTTGGCGACGGTCAGCGGGTTGGCGCCCTGTTCCGCTGCAAACACGCGGACCGACGGCAACATATCGCCTTCGCCATATTCCCCATCCAATATGGAATCGGAAATAATGTCCCGCAATTTCAGATAGACCGGTTTGTTGCTGTTGTTCATGCTGCTACACTGCCATAATACAGCGATGCAGACAAGGTGAAAGTTCCGTTTTCTCGGGAGCTTGGCCTAGTATTTACCTGCTAATCTTGCGTTGCCGGATCCCAGAAGGACAATATTTGTTCCAGATCGGGCCGGGGGCGTTCGGACAATTCGGCGCCGGCCGTCCCGAGAAAAAGGAAACCGGCAATTTTCTCCGGAGCTGCACCAAACAGGTCGCGGACATCGTCATTGAAGGCCGGCCAGCCGGTGATCCAGCTACCGACAAAGCCCAGGGCGTGGGTAGCGTGAAGAATGTTCATGGCAAAGGCGCCGCAGCTGAGTTCCTGTTCCCATAGCGGGATTTTGGTCGATTCGACCGGCGAATAGATCAGGACAAGCAGGGTCGGTGCCTGTCGGGCCATCGACTCGAGCGATTCGAGCTCCATTCGGCCGGCATCCGGTCGTTCTTTCAGATAGGCCTTGTGGATGCCCTCGACCAACCGGCTGCGCTGATCGTCGCCGACCGCAACCACGCGCCAGGGCGCCAGCTTGCCATGGTCCGGCGTGCGCAGGGCGATTGCGACAATCTCTTCAATCTGCGACTTGCCGGGCCCGGGGGCGACCATATCGCGCGGCCGTCCGGACCGGCGGGAGGGAAGATAGCGGGCAAGGCTGCTGAGATCGTTGAATTGCTTTTCGGTCATATTCGTCACTTCGGAAGAGACGCACCCGATTGCAAGGCGAATTTGCGGAAAACCAGTCTCGCTTGAAACAATATGCTTCACTTGCGCATTTTTATCATTAGGGTGCGAGGCAACCGGGCCGATTATGCGGCCCAAATCTATAGCCGGGGAGTATTTATATGGCGGGAGCGTATCTGGAATCGGGTGATGCAAAGGGAACATTCCTTGGTCATCCCAAAGGGCTGTTCGTTCTGTTTTTTGCAGAAATGTGGGAACGTTTTTCCTATTATGGCATGCGCGCCCTGTTGATATTCTATCTGACCAAGCACTGGCTCTTTTCCGATAGCGAATCCGGGATCATTTACGGCGCCTATACGGCGCTGGTCTATATTACGCCGGTCGTCGGCGGTTATCTGGCTGACAAATATCTCGGGCAACGAAAGGCAGTACTATTTGGTGCCGTGCTGCTCACATTGGGACATTTTTTCATGGCTTTCGAGGGCGATGCGGGGGTTGGTCATGCCGACAATCCGATCATCAGCGTCTTCTGGCTGGCCCTCGCGCTGATCATCGTCGGTTCCGGTTTTCTGAAAGCCAATATCTCGGTGATCGTCGGCCAGCTCTATCCCCGTACCGATGTGCGGCGCGACGGCGCCTATACCATCTTCTATATGGGCATCAATCTCGGCGCCGCGCTGGGGTCGCTGCTTTGTGGCTATATCGGTGAAACCTATGGCTGGGCTTATGGTTTCGGTCTGGCCGGGATCGGAATGCTGCTTGGCCTGATCGTTTTCATCTGGGGCAAGCCGTTGCTGCTTGGTCGCGGCGAAGCCAAGGATCCGGAACTTCTGAACAAGCCTGTCGGCGGACTGAAACTGGAATGGTGGATGTATATCATCGGTCTGGTGCTGGTGGGTATCTGCTGGCTGGCCATCCAGTTCCAAGATATGGTCGGCTACGTGCTCGGCCTGTTCGGCGGCGCGCTGGTTCTCTATGTGCTGGTCACTGCCGTTACGAAGCTGGCGTCTGATGAACGGGACCGCATCTTTGCGGCCATGTTCCTGATCCTGACTTCGATCATATTCTGGGCTCTGTTCGAGCAGGCTGGTTCTTCGCTGAACCTGTTCACCGACCGTCATGTCGACCGGGCCGGTGTTCCCGCCTCGACCTTCCAGTCGATCAACGCGATCTACATTATCCTGCTGGCGCCGGTATTTGCCACAGTCTGGACAGTGATGGGACGCAAGGGCATCGAGCCATCCGCTCCGTTCAAATTCGGACTGGGTGTCGTCCAGGTTGGTCTCGGCTTTCTGGTTCTGGTCTGGGGCGCGCAGTCTGCCGGACTTGAAAATGCAACGCCGGTGATCTTCATCTTCCTGATCTACCTGCTGCACACAACCGGTGAACTCTGCCTGTCTCCGGTCGGTCTGTCGGCCATGAACCGACTGGCACCCGCACACATGGCAAGCCTGATCATGGGGACGTGGTTCTTCGCATCGGCAACGGGCAATTTTGCCGCGGGTCTTATCGCATCTGCCACTGGCGCAGAAGGTGTGGGAGAGGAAGCCGGCAAGCAGGTGGTGCTGGACGTCTATTCCACCGTTGGCTGGGTAGCGATTGCCGTAGGCATTGGTGTGCTCGTGGTGTCGCCGCTGATCAGAAATCTGATGCATCTCGACACGCTGAAGGACGACAATGTCGGCGATGATCTGGAAGGCCAGCGGGAAGTGGGCGAGCCACAGGCTGCCGGGGTCCATCCGTCGATCAAATCATAATATTGAGGGGCTTTGCTATGAAATATCGGGCTTTGCTGGCGCTGGCTGCCGGCGGATCGCTATTGGCTGGCTGCACGGCCAGCGCGGCGGATACCAATTCGGCGAGCGCTACGGCGCCAATTCAGTCGAGCAAGCCTGCAAGGACTGCCTTTCCCTCCACCTACAGAGCGTATCCTTCGGTTCCCACTGCCATCACCGGCGTGACCATTTACGACGGTGAGGGCGGCCGGATCGACCGCGGGACAGTGTTTATGGCGGGCGGCAAGATTTCCTCGATTGGTGGCCCCGAAACCGCGATACCGGCCGATACGACGATCATCGACGGCACCGGTAAATTTGTGACGCCGGGCATCATTGATGTGCACAGCCATCTGGGTGATTATCCGACGCCCAGCGTGGCGGCTCATGATGATGGCAACGAAGCCACTTCACCGGTCACGCCGGAAGTCTGGGCCGAACATAGCGTCTGGCCGCAGGACCCCGGCTTTTCCCGTGCCATGGCGAATGGCGGTATCACGGCGCTGCAGATCCTGCCCGGTTCGGCCAATCTGTTCGGAGGTCGCTCGGTGACGCTGAAAAACGTGCCTTCGCGAACCGTGCAGGGGATGAAATTTCCCGGCGCGCCTTATGGGATGAAAATGGCCTGTGGCGAAAATCCGAAGCGGGTTTACGGCAGCCGTAACCGCATGCCGTCCACCCGCATGGGCAATCTTGCACTCAACCGGCAGACCTGGATTGATGCGCAGGACTATCGCGACAAGCGCAAGGCCGGCAAGAGCCAGAAGCGCGACCTGGGCAAGGAAACGCTGGCCGGCGTGCTGGATGGCGATATTCTCGTCCACAATCACTGCTATCGCGCCGACGAGCTGGCCCAGATCATCGATATGTCGAAGGAATTCGGCTACAAGGTCACCGCCTTCCATCACGCGGTCGAAAGCTACAAGATCGCCGACATGCTGGCCGAAGAGGGGATTTGCTCGGCCGTCTGGGCCGACTGGTGGGGATTCAAGATGGAAGCCTATGACGCGATCCCGGAAAACGCGGCGCTGCTGCAGAAGGCCGGCGCCTGTGTGATCATCCATAGCGATGACGAGAACCAGATCCAGCGGCTCAACCAGGAAGCCGCCAAGGCGCTCGCCGATGGCCGGGCGATGGGCATAGAGATCAGCGACGCGCAGGCGATCCGCTGGATCACGCTCAACCCGGCAAAAGCCATGGGCATCGATGCAATGACCGGTAGCCTGAATCCCGGCAAGATGGCTGATCTGGTACTCTGGAATGATAATCCTCTCAGCGTTTACGCGCGGCCCGAGAAGGTCTGGATTGACGGTGCGCTGATGTTTGACAGCGCCGACCCGAACCGGAGACCCGTCAGCGACTTTGAACTCGGCCAGCCCGGTGAAGGAGACGTGAAATGAAGCGTTTTTCTCTGTTGCTCGCCTCCGCTGCGGCGCTGATTGCCGCGCCGGTTGCCGCCCAGACCACCGCGATTACCGGTGGCAAGCTTGTCATCGGTGACGGCAGCGCGCCGATTGAAGGCGGCACGGTATTGATCCGCAACGACCGGGTTGTCGCTGCCGGTGCCAATATTTCCATTCCCGCCGATGCGCGACGGATCGACGCCAGTGGCAAATGGGTAACGCCCGGCATTTTCGCCGGATTCAGCCGGATAGGTCTGGTCGAGGTCGGCGCGGTCAGCCAGACCAATGACATGAATGCCAGCCGTTCGCCCTTTTCCGCTGCGCTCGATGTGCAATATGCGATCAACCCATTTGCTTCCGCCGTTGCCGTAAACCGTGCCGCCGGAGTAACCCGAGCGGTTGTCTCTCCGAGCACGTCCGACTCCATTTTCGGAGGTTTCGGTGCGATTGCCGATCTTGGCCAGGATGAATATCCGATCACCCGGGCGCGCGCGTTTCAATTTGTCGAACTGGGTGAAACCGGCCACCGCAGGGCAGGGGGCAGCCGTTCCGCCTCGCACATTCACTTCCGCGCGCTGCTCGAGGAGGCTCGCACGTATGCGCGCAATCCGTCAGCCTTTGACAGCGATTTGCTCAAGGCATCGGATGCCAAAGCGTTGTTGCCGGTGATCAACGGCAGCACCAAATTGCTCATCCATGTCGAGAGCGCCAATGACATTCTGAAAGTCCTCGGCCTGCGCAAGGATTTCCCGGCCCTGAAAATGGTGCTGGTCGGTGCCAATGAAGGCTGGCGGGTTGCCGATCATATCGCCGCAGCGGGCGTGCCGGTGCTGGCATCTGCGCTTGCCGACCTGCCTTATGGTTTCGAGGACCTGGCTTCGACCCAGTCCAATATCGGGCGGATGAAGGATGCCGGTGTCAAGGTAGCCATTGGCATGATCAACGACCGGGATGCGCACCAGCTGCGCTATTCAGTGCAATATGCCGGTAATCTTGTCGCGCTCAACAAGGTGCCGCGCGCAACCGGACTTAGCTGGGACGAGGCCTTTGCCGCGATCAGCTCGGGGCCTGCAGAAATCATGGACATGGGCGGGCAACTGGGCTCGCTCAAGGCCGGTCGCCAGGCCGATGTGGTAATCTGGACCGGCGATCCGCTGGAGCTGTCGACCCAGGTGGAAAAGGTGATCATCGACGGCGTTGACCAGTCGCTCAGCAACCGCCAGATGCGCCTGCGCGACCGCTATGCCAATCCGGCTCCGGGCGCCTTGCCAAAGGCCTATGACCGCTAGACCCTAGAGGCGGACCATCGACATCATGGTCTCGCCATAGCGCGGGCCGGCAGTGCCCCCGACCGGTGCTGCGGCTTCCAGCTCGTCGAGATCGTCTGTGGTGAGTTCTATATCGACAGCAGCCATACTGTCTTCCAAAGTGGCTCGCCGCTTGGAACCGGGAATGGGAACGATGAAGTCGCCCTGCGCCAATAGCCAGGCGAGGGCAATTTGCGCGGGTGAACAGTGATGCCGCGCGGCAACCGTCCTCACGACTTCGACCAGCTTCATGTTGAGCGCGAAATTTTCCTCCGAATAGCGTGGGTCATTGCGGCGATAATCATCCTCCGGAAGATCGTCACGGCTGCTGATCTGACCCGTCAGAAATCCGCGGCCCAACGGGCTATAGGGGACAAAGCCGATGCCGAGATCCTGACAGAGCGGCAGGATATCTTCCTCGACGCCGCGCTCCCACAGGGAATATTCAGACTGCAGGGCTGCAATCGGATGGATGGCGTGCGCTTTTTTCAGCGTCGCGGCTCCCGCTTCCGACAGGCCGAGATAGCGGACCTTGCCTTCGGTCACGAGATCGGCCATCGCGCCAACCGTATCCTCGATCGGCACATTGGGATCGACGCGATGCTGATAGAAGAGGTCAATCGTATCGACACCGAGACGTTTCAGCGATCCCTCGCAGGCCCGACGCACATTGGCCGGTGTGGAATCGACCCCGCGGACCTGTCCATCCTGTATTGCAAATCCGAATTTGCTGGCGATGATCAGGCGGTCGCGGCGACCGCTGATCGCCTGGCCCAGCAGTTCCTCGTTCAGATAGGGACCATAGACTTCCGCGGTGTCAAAAAAGGTTACCCCGAGCTCGATTGCCCGGTCAATGGTCGCCAGACTCTCGGCGCTGCTGGCCGTGCCGTACATGCTCTTGCCAATGCCTGCCATCGGCATGCAGCCGAGGCCAAGCGCGGAGACTTCAAGTTCCGGTCCGAGTTTGCGATATTTCATGTCAAATCTCCTTCGCTTCTGGCGATTGTGGCGGTCACGCTCATATTGGTGCTGACATTGGCGACTGTCCGGATGATATCAGGAAAGGTCTCGATCGCCAAAAGCAGAACCAGCGGTTCGATGGGCAGCCCCATGGCAATGCATATGGGGGCGATGGACGTGATGAAGCTGATTGACCCCGGCAGGCTGACGGCGCCCATGGTGGTGATTGCGGCGACGACCGCCCCGATGGCCAGCATGGCGAAGGACAATTCTATCCCCATCAGATGGGCGATATAGATCGCCACCGCCAGGTTCATGCAGGGGCCGGTGGCCCGGAAGAGAGCGACCGCAATCGGCAGCACGATATCGGCGGACCGTTCGCCTACGCCCATCGCTTTCACGCCGCTGACCATGGCCGGTAGCGAAGCGAGCGAGCTTTGCGTGGAAATCGCGACCGCCTGGGCCGGAGCGGAAGCCTTGAAGAAGACTATGGGGCCGCGCTTGCCACCGACAAAGGTGAGGACATAGCTGAAAATCCAGATCACGACGCCGACGCTGCTGACGATCAGCACATAATGGAGCAACGCGCCGAAGGCGGCCAGGCCGGCATTTGCGCCGACGCCCAGTGCCAGGGCAAAGACGCCGAGCGGTGCCAGAGCAAGCACCCACTGGATGAGGATCAACAACGCATCGGCAAGTGCATTGAAAAACTGGTCCAGCATCATTCGCTGGGTTTCGGGCAACCGGGTGATGGCAAAGGCAAAGGCCAGGGCGAAGACCATCAACGGAAGAACCGCGTCCTCTGCAGCGGCAGCAATCGCATTGGTCGGGATCAGCGCGCGCAGAAATTCGCTGAACGGCGGCACGTCTCCCGGTGGTGCTGCGCTGCCGAGCGCTGCGCGGAGGGCAGCGGCTGCATCGCCATCGAGCGGAAACAGCTCGAGCAGGGCGGGTGTCACCAGCGCGGCCATGGCAGAGGAGCACCAGAGAATGAAGATCATGAACCCGATCGCGCGCGCGGTCATCCGTCCGGCACGCGCCATCGATGCGGCCTTGCCGATACCGACGATGAGCAGCGTGAAAACAAGCGGGATGACGGTCATCCGCAAGGCATTGAGCCACATATTGCCGACCACATCGGCCGCTTCGACCAGCATAGCGTTTCTGGGACCGGCATAGAGGCCGGTCATTATGCCCAGGACCAGAGCAAGCAATATGATCAGCGCTTTTATCAATGGTCTGCCCCTTGTTTCCTGTGCTCGATATTATCCAGAGCCGGGGAACCATCAACCATGGCGGGCGGGTGCTGGCAAGGGGCGATTGCTGGTAAAATTCGCTATTGCTTTCATTCCCTCTTGGTCTCCAGCCGATCCATCGGCTAGAGACTGGCGCGACGGGCGCGATCAATGGCGGGATATGATTGAATATGGGAAAGAAGTTTTTTGGCACTGATGGCATTCGCGGCTTGACCAATGCGCATCCGATGACAGCCGAAATCGCGATGAAAGTGGGGCAGGCTGCCGGCCGGCATTTCCAGCGGGGCAACCATCGCCACCGCGTGGTGATCGGCAAGGATACCCGGCTGTCAGGATATATGATGGAAAATGCACTGGTCGCGGGCTTTACCAGTGTCGGTATGGACGTCGTGCAGGTCGGTCCGATGCCAACTCCGGCAGTGGCGCTGCTGACCCGTTCGATGCGGGCCGATCTGGGCGTCATGATATCGGCCAGCCACAACCCCTATTATGACAATGGTATAAAATTATTCGGGCCGGACGGTTTCAAGCTGTCAGACGAAGATGAATTCACCATCGAAGCCTATATCGAAGAAGACGCAAAGCTGGCACCGGCGGCCGATATCGGCCGCGCCAAACGGTTCGAAGACGCCCGTGGCCGCTATATTCACGCGGTCAAGATGTCGTTGCCCGACCATATCCGGCTGGATGGCCTGAAAATCGTGTGCGATTGCGCCAATGGCGCGGCGTATCAGGTGGCCCCCTCCGCGCTCTGGGAACTGGGCGCCGAGGTGGTCGCACTGGGGATCAATCCCAATGGCTTGAACATCAACGACAAATGCGGGTCCACCGACGTTGCGGTCTTGCAGGAAACCGTGGTCGCATCCGGCGCCGATATCGGCATCGCGCTGGACGGGGACGCCGATCGCCTGATCGTTGTCGACGAAAAGGGGCAGGTCGTCGATGGCGACCAGCTGATGGCGCTGATCGGGTCCAGCTGGAACCGGCAGGGTCTTTTGCGCGGCGGCGGGATTGTTGCAACGGTCATGTCCAATCTCGGACTGGAGAGATTTCTCAATGCGCAGGGTCTCGATCTGGTGCGGGCCAAGGTCGGCGACCGCTATGTTCTGGAAGAGATGAAAAAGGGTGGTTATAATGTCGGCGGCGAACAGTCCGGCCATATGATCTTGCTGGACCACGGAACCACCGGCGATGGCACGGTCGCAGCGCTGCAGGTGCTGGGTGAACTGGTCGAGAGCGGCAAGCCGGCGAGCGAATTGCTGCATCTTTTCGATCCGGTTCCGCAATTGCTGAAAAATGTGCGGTACAGCGGTGGCCAGCCGCTTGAAAGCGACAAGGTCAAGGCCGTGATTGCGGACGCGGAAAAGGAACTCGATGGCAGCGGCCGCCTCGTGATCCGCAAGTCGGGCACGGAACCGCTGATCCGGGTGATGGCCGAAGGGGATGATGAAGATCAGGTTCATACGGTCGTCGACCGGATTTGTGCCGTGGTAGAGGAGGTTGCAGGCTGATGCTGGGCTTGCTTGATGCGATGGATGCCCGGACGATCGTCGCGATGGGGCTGGTCCTGCCAATTCTTGTAACGCTGCTTCTCTATATTTTTGCGCGCGGATTCTTTCGCCGGTTCTGGCTTCCTATTGTCCTGATCGCCGGCGCTTTTGAATGGTTTCTGATCGTTCAGGTCGGGCCCTTGTTCCTGTGACCGGAAACTGCCCCCGGATTTTGTCCATTGCCGGTTCCGACAGTGGCGGCGGCGCGGGCATACAGGCTGATATCAAGACCATCACCATGCTCGGCGGACACGCGATGACGGCGATTACCGCCATTACCGCGCAGAACACGCTCGGAGTACAGGCGGTCCACCAATTGCCCACCGATCTGATCCTGCAGCAGATCGAGTCCGTGGTCAGCGATATCGGCGTCGATGCGGTCAAGATCGGCATGATCGGAAGCGCCGAGGCCGCCCTTGCGGTGGCGGAATATCTGCAGAGACTGGGTGTCGCGATTATATTCGATCCGGTGATGGTCGCAACCAGCGGCAGCCTGCTGGCCGATAGGGAGACCATCGCCGCCTTTGGCAAGCTGATGGATGTGGCATCGGTAGTCACGCCCAATCTACCGGAATTGGAGGCGCTGGGCGGCAAGGAAGCCATATTGGACCACGGCTGCCATCTGGTGATCAAGGGTGGACACGGAGAAGGATCGGTGGTTGTTGACGAACTCCATGCCCCGGGTGGCCTGATCAGGCGGATCGAAGGCAAGAGGATCGAAAGCAGTGAAACGCACGGTACCGGTTGCACCTTTGCCAGCGCTCTGGCTGTTGGTCTGGGCAGCGGGCTGGACCTGAACGCGGCCTTCGAACAGGCGATATCGTTCACGCGCATTGCGATACTGGAAGCACCCGGGCTCGGTGAGGGCAACGGTCCGCTGGGCCACCAGTTTGTCACGGATTTTCAGGATGATGACGGGTGATTGCCGGCGTTGATGAAGTGGGGCGGGGGCCTCTGGCGGGCCCGCTCGTCGCTGCCGCCGTCATTCTGCCGGAAAATCACGCGATCGCGGAGCTGGATGACAGCAAGAAGCTGACGGCCAAAAAACGGGCGCGGCTCGAACGGGACATCATTCAATGTGCCCGATTCTCGGTTGCGCAATGTTCCGAAGCCGAGATTGACGAGATCAATATCTTGCAGGCGACGATGCTGGCGATGACCCGCGCGGTTGAAGCGCTGGATACGGTACCGGATCATATTCTGGTCGACGGCAACCGCTTGCCGAAATGGACCTATTCAGCCGAAGCGGTGATTGGCGGCGATGCGCTCCATCCCTGCATTTCGGCGGCGTCCATTCTCGCCAAGGAATATCGCGACCGGCTGATGATCGCGGCGGCCGAGCGCTATCCGCAATATGGATGGGAACGGAACAAGGGTTATGGCACGGCCGAGCATCTGGCGGCGCTTCGGCAATTTGGGCCGACGCCGCTGCACCGCAGAAGCTTCGCACCGGTTTCCCAGATGGAATTGCTCTAGGCTTCGGCCTTGGCCGGTTTCGGAGCTATCTTGCGCTCCGCAAGAACCCATTCGCCGCTTTCGTCTTTGATATATTTGGGCTGGCGGGTGACATTCCAGACCAGCCCCATCTTTTCGAGCAAAAGCAGAACATAGCCTGCGATGTCGATTTCCCACCAGGCCATGCCCTGGAAGCTGGCCCGCGGATGCTTGTGGTGGTTATTGTGCCAGCCTTCGCCAAAGGTCAGCAATGAGAATATGAAGCTGTTTCTGGCGGTGCCGACACCCTTTGTGTGGCGCTGCGATCCGACGACATGGGCGTAGCTGGAAATGCCCAGAGTGATCTGCAGGACGACAAATGTCCGAAAATAGCCGCCGATCAGGATCGTGCCGATGACATGGTCCCAGCCGCCGAAGGCAAGACCCCAGATGCCGGGAAAGATGATCAGCGAGAAGACCAGCCAGAACCAGCGGGTCCTGTGCAGCCAGAGCACGACCTCGTTGTCGGCCAGGCCTTTGCCGTAGATGCTCATGTCGGTGACGCAATCGTCCATGAACCAGCCGAAATGCGAGTGGAACATGCCCTTCAGTCTGCTGGTCGGCTTGCCCTTGCCGTCGAGCCAGGGGCTGTGAACATCGCCAACTTCATCGCTATGGGCATGGTGCCGCCGGTGATCGGCGGCCCAGCGCAACACCGATGACTGGATCGACATTTGCGCCATCGCCCCGAGAATATATTGCATCGGTACCGAGGTTTCGAAGGCCTTGTGCGAATAATAGCGGTGAAAACCGAGGACGATGCCGAGCATCAGCACGATATAGCCGGCGATGAAGGCGGACCATTCGACCCAGCCGGTATCATAGGTGAACATCCACCAGACCGCGGCGATCGATCCGAAAATCTTGGAACCGAACACGATCGCATATTCCTTGCGTTTCTCCCGCCCGGCCTCGCCGCCGACGATCACACCGGGATGCGGGCGCGGTTCATCGCTCTGCTGGGCGATGCCATATTCATGCTGATATTTGTCGCGAAAATTACGTGCCATCTGTTCGCCGGCCCCTGAGCTGTTGCTGGTTCGAGCTTTACTAGTTTTTACGTTTATAGTCTGAACAGGGCTTTTTGTGAAACAAATTTGATTTTCGAGAAATTTCCGATTTTTTCCAAAGAAATTCTGCAAACGAGTCTTTTGCGCCACACCACTAGGGATTGAGTCGGGCCCGCCGGCCGCGACTCCATATCTGGTTACGGACTCCTTTCGTTCTCGCGCAGAAGATTCCGTTAACCATTAAGATACGCCTTTAACCTATGTTAACGGCCTTGACCGCGAGCGATTTGGGACTCACCACGGGCGCGATCGAAAAAAGGAATTGAGTTTCATGGGGATTATCGAGCGCATTCAGGCGCCAAAAACACGCACCGCGCCAAGCGCTGGAAAACGTACTGCCAAGCAGGCTGCCAAGCTGCCGCTGGGGCAGATATTGAAGATGGATTGCGTGACCGCAATGGCATCGCTTCCCGATGCTTCGGTCGACATGATCTTTGCCGATCCACCCTATAATCTGCAACTGGGCGGCGACCTTTACCGTCCGGAAGGCGGGCAGGTGGATGCTGTGGACGATGCATGGGATCATTTCGACAGCTTTGCAGCCTATGATGCCTTTACCAAGGCGTGGCTGGCAGAAGCACGCCGCATTCTCAAGCCAGACGGCTCCCTGTGGGTGATCGGAAGCTATCATAATATCTTCCGGGTCGGCGCTTCGCTGCAGGATCTGGGCTACTGGATCCTCAACGACATCATCTGGCGCAAGGCCAATCCGATGCCGAATTTCAAGGGCACCCGTTTTACCAATGCGCATGAAACACTGATCTGGGCGTCGAAGTCGGAAAAATCGAAATATACGTTCAACTATCGCGCGATGAAGAATCTCAATGACGAGTTGCAGATGCGCAGTGACTGGGTGATGCCGATTTGCGGCGGTCAGGAACGGCTGAAGCGCAACGGCACCAAGGCCCATCCGACGCAGAAGCCGGAAGCCCTGCTGTACCGGGTGATGCTGGCGACGACCAATCCCGGCGACGTGGTTCTCGATCCGTTTTTCGGCACCGGAACGACGGGTGCGGTTGCCAAGCGTCTGGGACGCGAATGGATCGGTTGCGAGAAAGAGGACAGCTATTGCGAAGTGGCTGAACAGCGGATCGCCGAAGCGCTGCCGCTCGACGAAAGTTCGCTCAAGACCATGCAGTCGCCCAAAGCTAAGCCGCGGGTGGCCTTTGGAACGCTGGTTGAAACCGGCTATCTCAAGCCCGGCGACGAGCTGTGCAGCAAGAACCGCAAATATAAGGTCAAGGTCCGTGCAGACGGTTCGGTGATCTGGGAAGGTCAGGAAGGCTCGATCCACAAGATCGGCGCGACCGTACAGGATGCGCCGAGCTGCAACGGCTGGACCTACTGGTATTACAAGGATGGCAAGGACCTGAAGCCGATCGACAATCTGCGGCAGACCTATTTGCTGGCCACCGAACCCTGACCGGGTTGAGGCCATGACGCAAATGGAAGATTTGGAAGCATGTGGAGCGGATAGCAGGCTCTATCTGAAACCTGTTGGACTGGTTGACAGTCCGCAATGGCATCCTGAAAAAAACCAACGATTAAACAATAGTTTAGCATGGTTTTCTCAGGTTGAATATCTGATTATCGAAGCAGATAAACCGAACCGGCGCGGGCTCGTCAATATCACGCAGTGGCCGGAATGGTCGAAAGCGCTTCCAGAGCATCTGTCGCAACGCGCGGAGACAGTATTCGCCAATCTCACTCGCCAGCACCCGGCGCTGCAATGCGGTGACCGGACTATCCGCTTTGACCAGCCGCATGTCATGGGCATCCTCAATATCACACCCGACAGTTTCTCCGACGGTGGCAGACATCAGGATGATCCGGAAAAGGCCGCCGAAGCGGGCCTCGCTATGACGGTGGGCGGTGCTTCGATCCTCGACATTGGCGGTGAAAGCACCCGGCCCGGCGCCAGTCCGGTTTGGGAAGGTGATGAAATCAAACGGGTGGTGCCGGTCATCGAAAGACTGGCCCATTGTGGCGCAGTCCTGTCGGTCGACACGCGCAAGGCGGCGGTAATGGAAGCGTCGGTCGCGGCGGGCGCGCATCTGATCAACGATGTCTCGGCGCTGCTGCATGACAAAAGATCGCTGGAGGTGGCCGGAGTGTCCGGCCTGCCGGTGGTGCTGATGCACGCGCCTTCGAGCGGCAAAAACCCCCACGAGGGTAGCGGCTATGGCAATATCGTCACCGATACGCTCGACTGGCTGGAACAGCGGGTCGCCGACGTGGTGGCTGCGGGCTTTGAGCGCGAAAAAATAATCATCGATCCGGGGCTCGGCTTCGGCAAGTCGCTGGCTGACAATCTGGCGCTGATGAACAATATCGCGATGTTTCACGCGCTCGGCCAGCCGCTGCTGATCGGCGCCAGCCGCAAGCGGATGATCGGCGCGCTGTCCCGCGAAGCCCCGGTGGACCAGCGGCTCGGCGGCTCGATCGCTTTCGCGCATCACGCGATACAGCAGGGCGCACAGATCGTCCGGGTACATGATGTACCGGAAACGGTACAGGCTATGCAGATATGGCGCGGGATGCGCGATGCAGGGGTGACGGCGGCGCTCTGATTATCCGTTTGGCGAACGTGCAATAATCGGGCAGTCTGCTGCTTGCATCGATTGTGCAAGCAAACGGGGAAACGCATTGAAAGATCGCGGCGATCGAGCCATTCGGGAGATTGTCATTGTCGGTGGCGGCACGGCAGGCTGGATGACGGCGGCGGCTCTATCCCACAGGCTGGGAAACAGTGGTCCCGATATCCGCCTGATAGAATCGGCGGAGATCGGGACCGTGGGCGTCGGCGAGGCAACGCTGCCGCAGATCCGGGATTTCAACCGGATGCTCGGGATCGACGAAGCGGAACTGATGGCGCGAACCAGCGCGACCATAAAATTGGGCATTGAGTTTTGCGACTGGGGCAGGGAGGGCGATTCCTATATTCATCCTTTCGGCGTGCACGGCGAACCGATCGGACCTGTTGATTTTCATCATTACTGGGTCAGGCAAAAAGGGGAAGGCAAGGCGGAAGAATTCGGCCGTTACAGTCTCGCGATCGAAGCGGCTCGGCTTCATAATTTCAGTCTGCCGCCCGACGTGCCGGCCTCGCTGTTCGAGGCTTATTCCTATGCGTTTCAGTTTGATGCCAGTCTTTATGCCGCTTTCCTGGCGGAATATTCAGCAGCGCGCGGAACCGAGCGGATTGAGGGGAAGGTTGTCGCGGTAGGGCGCGATGGCGAGACTGGTTTCATCCGGTCGGTGACGCTGGCATCCGGGGAACAGATAGCGGGCGATCTGTTCGTCGACTGCTCGGGATTTCGCGGTCTGCTGATCGAGCAGGAACTGGCGACCGGCTTCGCGGACTGGAGCGCGTATCTGCCGTGCAATCGTGCCTTTGCCGTTCCCTGCGAGATTGGCGATCCGGTTGGCCCCTTCACCCGGTCGACTGCCCGATCTGCGGGCTGGCAGTGGCGCATTCCATTGCAACACAGACTTGGCAACGGTCATGTCTATTGTGACCGGTATATCAGCGATCAGGATGCGCTCGACGATCTGATGGAGAATCTCGAGGGCGAGCCGATCGCCGAACCGAAGCAATTGTTCTTCAAAACCGGCAAGCGCGAGAAATTATGGAACCGGAATTGTGTGGCGATCGGGCTGTCCGGCGGTTTTCTGGAGCCGCTGGAGTCGACCAGTATCGACTTGATCCAAAGCGGAATCCTGAACCTGATCGCGCTGTTCCCGGAAAAGCAGTGCGCCGCTTCCGACGTCGAGGAATATAATCGCGTGATGGATCTCGAATATGATCGCGTACGTGATTTCCTGATGCTGCATTATGTACTCAACCAGCGCGACGAGCCGTTCTGGCGGGATATGCGGGAAATGGTCTGGCCGGACAGTCTGAGCGAAAAGGTCGAAGCGTTCAAGCGACGGGGGCTGGTTCCGCAATATGATCACGGCCTGTTTCAGCCGGCGAGTTGGCTATCCGTGTTTATCGGCCAGAATCTCCTGCCGGAAACCTGTGATCCACGGGTCGACAGCATGGCCGCTGGCGATCGTGCGAGCGAGCTGGAGCGTATCAGGACAGCGATCGACGCCAGCGCCGGCAGAATGGGCAAGCATCTCGCGTTTATCGAGACATATCGGGCCCGCTTTTCCGGTTCCCGGAGCGACGCGCGATGAGCGGTGGTGAGCAGCCGTTGAGGCGGATTGCCATATTCGGCAAAAGCCATGAACTCTGGCCGGTCGCGGCTTTGCTCGAACTCGAATTGCCACCGGATATCACGCTGGTGCTGGTCGAAGATACGCGCCCGGTCGAACCGGCGGCGGTGACCGTCCGCCTTGATGATCCGCTGTTGTTAAGGCTCGGGATCAATGGTGAGGACTTGCAAAAGACGAGCAGCGCCGTTTTTGCTCTGGGATGCGAATTGCGGGACTGGAAAGATGGCAGCAGCAGCTTTTTCCTGACCGGTTCCGGGAGCCTGCCTGCGGTTGATGATGTGGCCATTCACCAGATCATGTTGCGGGCTGCGGAACTCAATGACCAGCGAGATCGACTTGCCTATCTCTATCAGCCCTTTCGTCTGCCAGCCCGTGCGGCGGCAGCCGGAAAATTTGCCTTTCAATCGCCGGACCCGCGGTCGCCGCTGAGCATGTTGCGTCCGACCGTCCAGATTGATCGCGCCGAATATGCCGAACTGTTCAGGCAGAGAACGAAGTCGCGGCGGACGGAGATTGTCAAGGCGAGCCCAAAATTTGCTTTCCCGTCATCAGACGGCGGGGCGATCGATCGGATCGCACTCGACAACGGTGCTGCGATAAAGGCCGATTTCCATATCGATATGTCAGGCGAAGCCAGCGGTTTGGTAACAGATTTTCCCCGCCCGGACTGGCACTCGATTGCCGGTAAACTGCCTTTCGACCGATTGCTCTCCGGCACGCAAACGGGCGTGCCGTCAGCAGCCGAAAGACATGTTGTTGCTCGGGCGATCAGGGGGGGATTGATGATCAGCACTCCGCTGCGCGAACGATCGACCGTGCAGCTCCTCTGCCTATCCGGCCATTTGTCCGCGGATGAATGGCGGGCGCTTGTCGGGAGCGAGGCGCAGGAGATCCGGCTTGATCCGGGATATGTCGACCAGGCCTGGACTGGCAATATGGTGCGACTGGGCAGCGCTTCCGCCAGCCTTGGACCGTTTTTATCCGCCGACACGACGATATTGCACCGGCAGGCGGTCATTCTGGCAAATCATTTGCCAGCCCGGCTGGACATGACGGTCGAAGCCCGCGAATATAACCGGCGACACCTGGCTGCGGTGGAACATGTGCGCGATTTTACGCTGCTGCCTTTCGCACTCAACCGCCGGACCGATTTGCCCTGGTCGGGAATTGAGAAGCAGAGGATGCCGGAAAATCTGCGCAGAAGAATTGACCAGTTTCGTAGTCGCGGCCGGTTGGTCGCGTTCGAAGATGAAATATTCGACGAACAGAGCTGGATCGATCTGATGATGGGCTTTGGTATAGTACCCGACCGGTTCGATCCGATGGCGCAAACGCTCGATATGGCAGCAATGCCCCGGCGGTTGAAAAACCTCACCAGGGCCTTTGATCGGGCTCTAGCGGAAATGCCGTTATAGGCGGGTATAGGCAGATAGCCGCAGCAGCGCTGCTTGAAACTCGCTGCCCTGGCCTAGTCCGCCAGCTCTACCTGCCGCACGTCATAGCCGGACTTGTTGAGATCGGCGATCAGGGCTTCGAGCTGCTCGCGGTCCTTGGCTTCGCATTCGATGTCGGTAATCAGGCCCTTGGCCGGCAGGTTGGTGAACACCCGCTGGTGATAGACCTCGATGATATTGACATCATGCTCGGCAAATTGCTTGACCACATTATAAAGCGCACCGGGCTGGTCACGGAGATGCAGGCGGAGACGGGCGAGGCGACCCGAGCGGGCGAGATCGCGCAGCAGGACATTGGCCAGCAGACGCGTGTCGATATTGCCGCCGCACAGGACCAGGCCGACTTTTTCGCCGCTGAATTTTTCCTTGTTGGCGAGCAGCGCGGCAAGACCGGCCGCGCCGGCGCCTTCGACCACAGTCTTCTCGATCTGCAGCAGCAGGCTGACCGCGCCTTCCAGCTGCGCTTCGCTGACCAGCAAGATCTCGTCGACATATTTCTGGATGATCGCCGCGGTAAATTCAGAGGGATTGCGCACGGCGATGCCCTCGGCCAGCGTGTCGCCGCCGGCTGTCACCGTCTGGCCGGTCAACTTGCCGTACATGCTGGGGTAGAGCGCGGCCTGCACGCCGGTCATCTTGATATCCGGATTGAGGGCGCGGGCTGCGGTTGCCATGCCGGAAAATAATCCGCCGCCGCCGATCGGGATGATCAGCCGGTCGAGATCGGGAATGGCCTCGAGCATTTCAATTGCCACGGTTCCTTGCCCCGCCGCGACATGCGGATCGTCAAAGGCGTGGATATAGGTGAGGCCCCGCTGGTCTGCGAGGAGCATGGCATGGGCATAGGCCTCGTCATAATTGCCGCCAAAAATGACGATCTCGGCGCCATGTCCACGGGTCTGCTCGACTTTCACCATCGGCGTCGTGCTCGGCATGACGATGGTCGCCGGGATGGCGAGTTTTTTGGCGTTATAGGCGAGCCCCTGGGCATGATTGCCGGCGGAAGCGGCGATGACACCGGCCTTGCGCTTGCTTTCATCCATCAGCAGCAGGGCGTTCAGCGCGCCGCGCTCCTTATAGGCAGCGGTGAATTGCAAATTCTCGAACTTCAGGAAGACTTCCGCGCCGCTCAGTTCGGACAGGGTAATGCTCTTCAAAGTCGGCGTGTGGACGACGCGGTCTTTGATCCGGTCGTGGGCGGCTTTTACATCTTCATAGTCGAAGGAGGGGAGAGCGGGCTTTTGCAAATCATTCATATCGCCTGTGCCCCTAACGCATCTGGTCATCGAGGGAAACAATGATTATGGCCGTGCAACAGCTTAGGGGATATTATGGCAAAAATTGCATTTATCGGGATCGGTGTGATGGGTGGCCCCATGGCCGGGCATCTGGCTGCAGCGGGACATGAGCTTACTGTCTATAACCGGACCAGGGCCAAGGCCGAAACATGGGTTGCCGAACATGGCGGTGAGATCGCGGAAAACCCCGCCGAGGCAGCACGCGACAAGCAGATCGTGATTAGCTGTGTCGGCAATGACGATGATCTTGCCTCGGTCACCATGGGCCGCGACGGTGCCTTTTCGACCATGGCTTCTGCTGCCCTGTTCATCGATCATACCACCGTTTCGGCGCGCATTGCCCGGCAATTGTCGGTAGAGGCCGAAGGACGCGGTATCCATGTCGTCGACGCGCCGGTCTCCGGCGGACAGGCCGGCGCGGAAAACGGGACTCTATCAATCATGTGCGGCGGCAGCGCAGAAGCCTTTGCCGCAGCCGAACTGATCATGACCGCCTATGCCGGGCGGATCGTCCACGTCGGCCGCACTGGCGCCGGACAGACGACGAAAATGTGCAACCAGATCGCGATCGCCGGGGTCCTGGAAGGGCTGTCCGAAGCGCTGCGATTTGCCCAAGCCAGCCGGCTCGATCTGGACAAGGTGTATGAGGCAATTTCCGGCGGCGCGGCGCAGAGCTGGCAGATGGACAATCGCTGGGCGACGATGGCCGAAGACAAGTTCGATTTTGGTTTTGCCGTTGACTGGATGCGCAAGGATCTGGGGCTGGCCATGGAAGAGGCCCGGACCAACGGCGCGACTATTCCGGTCGCCGCGCTGGTCGATCAATTCTATGCAGAGGTGCAGGCCGCAGGCGGCGGACGCAATGATACCAGCAGCCTGATCTCCCGCCTTCCGAAAAGAAAATAAGAGGATCGATGACATGGGCGGCAGACTGAAGAAATTTGGCGGGATATGCAGCGCGATTGCAGCGAGCGTCATGCTGTTTCCCGCTGTCGCGCAAGCCGACAGCCTGATCGAGAATGTCAATGGCATGACTCTCGACAGCGAGGGCAGGGTGATCCGCTTCGTCGCGATGCTGGTCGACGATGCGGGCAGGGTGAAGCAGTTGCTCGACCGGAACGACAAGCGGCCGCGCGACGTCGATTTCCAGTTCGACGGCAAGGGCCGCACGCTGATACCGGGTTTTTTTGACGCTCACGGCCATGTCATGGACACGGGATTCAGCGCTCTCACCCTGGATTTGTCGGGCAGCGAGACGCTCGCCGATGCGCTCGCCAGAATAGAACGATATGCCGCCGACAATCCGGGCAAGCCGTGGATTATCGGCACGGGCTGGAATCAGGAAACCTGGGGGCTCGGCCGCTTTCCCAACGCGGCAGAACTGGATGCAGTGATCCCCGATCGTCCTGTCTATCTCTCCCGCGTTGACGGCCACGCGGCCTGGGTCAATGGCACAGCGATGAAGGCTGCTGGTATTTCCAGTGCATCCAGATCTCCCCGTGGCGGCACGATTGAAAAGGCGGGTGGCAAGCCGACGGGCATTTTTGTCGATGCGGCGATGAAGCTGTTCGAGGCAGCCATTCCGGCGCCGCGCCCGGTCGAGCGCGATCTGGCGCTCGCCAAGGCGCAGGACATGTTGCTGGCCAACGGGGTAACCGCGATCGCCGATATGGGCACCACCATGCAGGATTGGCAGAGCTTTCGCCGGGCGGGAGACAAGGGGCAGCTTAAGATCCGGATTATTTCCTATGCCGCCGACATCGACAATATGATCGCTATCGCCGGGCCGTCGCCGTCGCCCTGGCTCTATGAGGACCGTCTTAAACTGGCAGGCGTCAAATTATATCTCGACGGGGCGCTGGGCTCGCGTGGCGCTCTGCTGAAACAGCCTTATGCGGACAAGCCGGGCGAAAGCGGACTGGCGATGCTCGGATCGGCGCAACTGAAGAACAAGATGAGCCGTGCCGCCATGGACGGTTTCCAGACCGCGGTTCATGCGATCGGCGACAAGGCCAATGACGAAATCCTGTCGGCTGTCGAAGAGCTGCAGATCACCTACAAGGGGGATCGTCGCTGGCGGGTGGAACATGCACAGATTATCGATCCGGCCGATCTCAGCCGGTTTGCCGCAACCGGCACGATTGCCTCGATGCAGCCCGTGCACCAGACCTCCGACCGGCTGATGGCGGAAGCCCGCCTCGGGCCCGACCGTTTGCACGGCGCCTATGCCTGGAAATCACTGGCGGATTCAGGCGCCCGCCTGGCCTTTGGCACCGATGTTCCGGTGGAATCGCCGAACCCCTTCGCCGGACTGGCGGCGGCGCTGACCCGGGAGGATGCCGACGGTCAGCCGTTCGGTGGCTGGATGCCGGCCGAGCGGCTAAGCCGTGCGCAGGCCTGGCAAGCCTATACATCCGGCGCGGCCTATGCCGCGTTTTCCGAAGACCGTCTGGGAACGCTGGAACCGGGGAAAAGAGCGGATTTCCTGATCGTCGACCAGGATGTCATGCTGGCAACTCCGGCGCAGATCCGGCAAATGCAGGTTCTGCAGACCTGGATCGCCGGCAAGCCCGTATTTGTTCGAAAATAATCGCATTTGAGTCATTGGCGACAAATTGTTCGCCGGGATCAATCAATTTTGCGAGATGGTTGCGGCGAATCGCCAACTAGGATAAATAGTCGCGTACGAAGGCCGAAGTATCGAGGGAAGTCTTCGTAATTCAACAGGGCGCTGGTTAGTTCATTTTTCGACTTTTAATTTTTTGATAAGACCTGATTGGAGCATTTTATGAAATTCGGTTCTCTGGCTGCGAGCCTCGCAGTCTTCACTCTGGCTGCCTCCCCGGTTGCAGCCCAATCGACCGGCAGAGTCGACTCGACTGTTCAGCGTGCTGACGCCAAGCTCGCTACGCTTGACAATCTGGAAGGCGAAAACGGCATTCTGATTGCTCTGCTGGCAGCGGCAGC
This sequence comes from Sphingorhabdus sp. SMR4y, assembly GCF_002218195.1. GTDB lineage: Bacteria > Pseudomonadota > Alphaproteobacteria > Sphingomonadales > Sphingomonadaceae > Parasphingorhabdus. The sequence continues at coordinate 680,786 of NZ_CP022336.1, forward strand.
GGTTATTGCGGGAATCATCATCATCGCCGATGATGATGATGAACCGACGAGCCCCTGAACCCGCTGCGCAGATAAAACTGATTTGAAAACGGGGCGATTTTCGCCCCGTTTTTATTGGATCCATCCAATCCTGACTATTGTGAACGTTTGTGGTAAATCGCCTTTTCATTTTGATTGTCGCGATGCATATTGTCCCTGTCGATTCTCAAGAATGTAACAAAAGGCTGGCTTTGTGACTGCACCCGTTCGCTTTCCGCGATTCTTTGTGACAAACCCAAGCCCATGCCCCTATCTGCCCGGAAAAAGCGAACGCAAGGTGTTTACCGAGCTGAACGGTCCTCATACCGAAGAGCTGAATGACGCGCTTGGGCGGATCGGATTCCGCCGCAGCCAGAATGTTGCCTATCGGCCAAGTTGTCTGGATTGCAAAGCCTGCGTTTCGGTGCGGGTGCTGACCGATGAATTCCGTCCCAGCGCCACGCAAAGGAAGCTGATCCGGCGGAATAGCGATCTGGTCGTGGAGGCGTGCGAACCCTGGGCCACCGACGAGCAATTCCAGCTGCTCCAGAAATATCTCGCAAAACGCCACCCGGGCGGTGGCATGGCGGAAATGGACGAGATGGATTATTCCGACATGGTCGAGCAATCGCCAGTCAAAAGCTTTGTAATAGAATATCGCGAGCCGACGGACGATGGCAGCAAGGGACGGCTGGTCGGCGCCTGTCTTACTGACCAGCAGGGTGATGGGTTGTCCATGATCTACAGTTTCTTTGACGCGGACCATGGAGAGCGCAGCGGTCTCGGCAATTATATCATCATGGATCATATCCTGCGCGCCAAGTCTGCCGGGCTGCCCTATGTCTATCTTGGCTATTGGGTCGATGGCTCACCGCAGATGGAGTATAAAGTCCGTTTCCGGCCGCTCGAGAAGCTCGGCCCTGATGGATGGCAGCGGTTTGATCCCGCCGCATTGCTCCGGTCACAATGTCCCAACTGATCCTGCGATAGATAGAGCGCATAAAAAAGCCTGCCAACCGCATGAGGTTGGCAGGCTTTTCAATGACTGGCTGACGGTTCAGTCGTACATGCAACGCGCCTGCTGGCAGCCCTTAAGCGGCACAGCCTTCGGCGCCGGTTTCCAGACTTTCTTTGCCGCCGGCTTCCAGCGCTTCTTGTGCTTCGGTTTCGAATAGACGACTTCTTCCTCGATATAGGTCGTTGTCGTTGTCGTCGTCACCGGTGTGGACTGAACGACGATCGTCGTGATCATCGGTTGTTGGGCCTGCGGATAATAATAGCCCGGGCTGTAATATCCGTTCCAGCCGCTCGGATAGGTCGCATGGGGTTGCCGAGCATGATGCTGGACGGGCGGATGATCGCGACGATAGTCCTGATGTCGGCTTGCCTGCTGGTCATAGCCATATTGCTTGAGCAGCTTGCGGCAGCGATCGGTCCCCTGATCGATAGCCGCACCGGCAACAGCGCCGACGCCACCGCCGATCAGCGAGCCGGCCAGCCGGTTGCCGCTCCCTGCAATGCGATTGCCGGCCAGAGCGCCAATCGCGCCGCCAACCAGCGCCCCGCCAATGCCGCTGCTTTTCTTGCAACGTTCCAGATAGGCCAGTTCTTCCGCCCGCTGGTCGTCATAGCCGCGATCTGCCGGATAATAGGCATGCTGACCGGAACGGGTTTCGTCGTCCGAACTCCAGTGCGGGGCCATGTTGCCGTCGCCGATGAACGTGCCGGAATATTCACCCTGATAGATATGGCCGTCGGCGTCGCGATAAGTGCCTTGCCATTCGCCCTGATAGCTGCCGTCCTCGCGATAAGAGCCCTGCCAGTCGCCCTGATAGGTTGACTGGTCGCCATGCTTGTACGCGCGGGGGGTCGCAACCACCCGGTCATCGCCGGTGAGTACGCCGGGATCATAGGCGGCATAACCGTCACGATAGCCGTCGTGATAGCCCTGATTATAGCGGTCCCAATCGACATTATAGCGCGCGTCCTGAACGACGCCGTAGCGGTCGGTCAGCACAGCATCGTCATAGTAGCGCGACCAGCCATAGCCGTAATTGGGCTGGCTGAGGCCATAATAGCCGAAGTTTCCGATAAAATAGCTAGGCTGGACATAGGTTCTCGGCAGACGGAACCCGCGATGCGGCTTGCGATAGTTGCGATCATAGCCCATCCGGCCGCGGCGCACATAGCTGCTAGCATGGCGGTTGCCCCGCATATGTTTCATATGGCGCATCTTGCCCATATTTCCCATCTGGCGACTGCTGCCCATCCGTTTCATGGATTTGGTCCCGGCTACCGTCCCGGCCAGCGCTTCTGGCGAAGCGAAGGACAGATCGATGACAGCGGGTGTGGTCATCTCGGAGACCGAGTCGACAGCTGCTTCGGCCGATCCTGGCGCCACCAGCAAAACACCGGTTAGGCCGCTAAATAAGAGGGTCTTCATGGTTAACAACTCCCTAGTTTCAGACATGCATGAGGCGTGTCCGAGCGAAATTTGGTTAATTAATATTTACCACTTTTCGGGGGCTTTGACCATTAGCGGGTTGTAAAATAGGGTAGATTTACGGGTTTGTCTCGAAATGGGGCATGTTGGTTACCCGGAATTTAACCAAGATTATTGGCAATTGCCCCGATCAGCCCGACCATTCCGTCCTCGTCCTCTTGCGTGAAACGATCGGGCCGGGGACTGTCGAGATCGAGCACGGCGATTACGGCGCCGTCCTTGACAACCGGAACAACCAGTTCGCTTCGGCTTTCTGCATCACAGGCGATGTGACCGGGAAAGGCATGGACATCGGCGACCCGCTGGACCTGGCCGGTCGCCACAGCCGTACCGCACACGCCGGAGCCGATGGCGATCCTGTTGCAGGCGGTCTTGCCCTGAAACGGTCCGAGTACCAGTTCACTACCCTGGACGCGGTAGAATCCGGCCCAGTTCAGGTCAGGTATATATTGCCAGATCAAGGCGGAGATATTGGCCATATTGGCGATGGCATCCGGCTCGCCATCGACCAGCGCACTGGCGAAGGATGTCAGTTCGGTATAGATTTCCGTTGCGGGTTGATCCGGGTTGATGGAAATATCCAGCATATCTGGTTTGCCTTTCGGGGCTGAGCCTTGGTTCGCGATCCCTTAACCCTTTCCTGTATCGCATACCAGCCTGTCGACAGATGGCCGAGTGTTTTGCCGGAGCGACGCTGTCCGATCCGGCGGCTCAGTCGAGCGACGGCTTGCCGCGTGTCTTCTTTACCGAAGATTTCTTCTTCTTGGATTCCACTCGCCGTGCCTTGGCCGCGCGGCTCGGGCGGGTCTTGATCCGCCGCGCATCGCGCTGATGGGCCTGTTCGATCATTTCCGCCACGCGCCGTCGTGCTTCTGCCCGATTGGCTTCACGGGTGCGATATTCGCGCACGGTCAGCACCAGCTCACCGCTGCTCGTCATCTTGCGACCGGCGAGGGTCTTCAGTTTTCGGAAAGCATAGGGAGCGAGCCCGAGCGCGTAGATATTGACCCGCATCTGGACTGCGGTCGCCACCTTGTTGACATTCTGTCCGCCGGGACCGCTGGCGGCCAGAAAGGTTTCGGTGATCGCGTTTTCGGGAATATCAACCATGTCGGATTACTAGCGCCATAAATCGCCGGGCGACAGACCCTGATCCGCACGGCTGTCCCGAACCTTCAGAACAGCATCATTTTTAAGCATATTTGTGACAAGTTCGGAACGGATTTGGCAAAAATCTTGATAAATTTGCCTGCAAAATGGCAAAAAGTTAATTTTTTTTTGGACTTGGTCGAGAGTCCTGAAACGACTCATTTCTGCGGGTTACAGAGTCATTTGACATCGTGCGACTCGTGCTGAATCCTGCCTTAGGGAAAAATTAACCTTTTACGTTCATTCATCTTATGGTTAATAAATGATCCATCGGGTCGGCATGATGATCGATCCGGAGTGAGTAATTAAGAAAAAGGGGCTGCCTGATGCGCGTGCTGCTGATTGAAGATGAACCAACGACCGCAAAAGCGATTGAGCTGATGCTGACAACCGAGGGTTTCAACGTATATACAACGGATCTGGGCGAAGAAGGTCTCGATCTCGGCAAGCTCTATGATTATGACATCATATTGCTCGACCTGAACCTGCCCGACATGCATGGTTATGATGTGCTCAAGAAGCTGCGTGTCGCGAAAGTGCAGACGCCGGTTCTCATTCTGTCCGGCATCAGCGAAATGGACAGCAAGGTCCGCAGCTTCGGCTTCGGCGCCGATGACTATGTGACCAAGCCATTCCATCGTGATGAACTGGTCGCCCGTATCCATGCGGTTGTCCGCCGCTCGAAAGGCCATTCGCAGAGCGTAATCCGCACCGGCAAGCTGGCGGTCAATCTCGATGCCAAGACGGTCGAAGTCGACGGTAATCGCGTGCATCTGACCGGCAAGGAATATGCCATGCTCGAGCTGCTCTCGCTTCGAAAAGGGACGACGCTGACCAAGGAAATGTTCCTCAACCATCTCTATGGCGGGATGGACGAACCGGAACTGAAGATTATCGACGTGTTCATTTGCAAGCTGCGCAAAAAGCTGTCGCTCGCTTGCGGCGGTGAAAATTACATCGAAACCGTATGGGGCAGGGGCTATGTCCTGCGGGACATGGACGAGGAACATGGGCCTACCGCGCAGGTTGCCTGACGCAAAGGGGTCACGATTTCCAGAACGTCTGCAAGACAGACCACAAACGGCGGGCCTTATGGTTCCGCCGTTTTTCTATGAGCCCGTGTCGAGATACCAGCGCTCCGAGCCCTGCAGGGCCAGGGCCGTCAGCTTGCCGGAATAATAGGCGCCGGTATCGATGCCGATGCGGTTGCCGGCCTCGACCACCTCGTCGGATATGGTGTGGCCGTAGACAATGACCTTCTCATGGTCTTCCTGCGCCGACAGGAAATCCTCGCGGATCCAGCGCAGGTCTTTCTGGCGCTGCTCCGAAATCGGCAGGCCGGGGCGGATTCCGGCGTGGACGAAAGCATAGTCGCCGATGATGACTTGATCCTCGAAACCCGCGATAAAGTCGATATGATGGCGGGGGAAAAGCTCGGGGATGCGCGCTGCCAGTTGCGCCATGTCCAGTTCGATATATTCTTTCATGCTGATGTCATAGCTGAGGATAGTCTCGCGCCCGCCGATCCGGTTGAAGAAGCGGACCGCCTTTTCTTCGCCGGTAACGGCAGACAGATAGACTTCCTCGTGATTGCCCATCAGAAAGCGGACATTGCCCAATTCTTCCTTGATCCGCATTGCCGTGTCGAGCACGCCGGCGCTGTCCGGTCCGCGATCGACCAGATCGCCGAGAAAGATGATCTCGCTTTCGGCATTGTCCCGCTCGCTGTCATCCTTGATGATCTGGTCCAAAAGCTGCAGCAACAAGTCGTTGCGGCCATGAACGTCGCCAATGGCATAGACCCGCCGTCCATCCGGAATGGTCGCGTGGTCGATCGGCCTGGAGGCCTTTTTTCTGCGAAGAAGACGGTTCAGCATGATGCTAATAAATTTGTCCTGAGAAACCGGGTTTCAAGGGCGAGATAATAAAATTCCGTAACCGGCAACACGCCGACATGGATGCCCGAAGCCGATGGTGTCGCCGGTCAGCTTTCGACGACGAAACTGAGACCGGCGTTTGCTTCGAGACGCTTGACCAGCGGCTTGCCCATCAAGGCGCCCGGGGTCCAGACGCCGCCGCCCTTGGTGATCTTGTCCTGAGCGAGGCAGAGCGCGGATTCCGCGATCATCTTGGATGTCGAGCCATAGCCCGGGTCCTTGTCGCCCTTGACGCACAAGGATGCGGTTTCTCCGTCTGCCGTCTCGCCCAGGAACAGCAGATCATAATAGCCGTTCTCGCGCTGTTCCTTGGTCGGGCCTTCCCCTGGCTTCGGTCCGTCTTCCGCGTCGAGAGGATTGACCTTTGCGAGCATTTCCGCGGCTTTTTGGCCCATTTCTCCGGGGCTGGTGACGACCATTTCGTCATATTTGAAATCTTCGCCAAAGGGGAAGTCGAGCAGAAAGTTGGTCCGATGGACATTCTTCGTGTTGATCGCCGCCATGACAAATGGGGCAACCCAGCTGTCGATGCTCTTGTCATATTTCGGCAGCGTCATATTCGGTTGATCGGCGCCCTTGAAGCCGGGCGTCAGGCCGAAACTGCTCGCCAGAATCTTGACGAGACCGGGGTTTTTCGCGAGCGCCTTCATCGTTTCCTTCAGGCTGGCGGCGGTGCCGCCGGAAAAAGTGCCTTCCATCGCGCGCACACGGCCTTTGACGCGGGTCGCCGGCTTGCCGAAACGCTTGTTCATTTCTTTCTGCAGCATCAGCACGCCGAGATCGAACGGGATCGAGTCAAAACCGCAGGAAAAACAGATTTGCGCGCCGGATTTCTCCGCCGCTTCCTGATGCTGGTCGATCATCGTGCGCATCCAGCCCGGTTCGCCACACAGGTCGACATAATGGGTGCCGTTTCTGACACAGGCGGCGACCAGTTCGTCGCCGTAGAGCTGGTAGGGGCCGACAGTGGTCAGCACCACCTTGGTGCGGCTCGCCATCATGTCGATCGAATCGGCATCATCGGAGTCGGCAACGACCAGCGGAGTGTCTTTGGGTGCGCCGATAAGGTCACGCACTTCTTCCAGCTTTTCCAGACTGCGGCCGGCCATCGCCCATTTCGGAGCGTCTTTGCCGGTGCCATATTGCTGCGCCATATATTCGGCGACAAGACGGCCGGTGTAGCCGGTGGAACCATAGATGATGACATCAAATTCTTTTGCTACCGACATGACTGTCTCTCCTGCAGATTGATTAATTGTCGAATTAATTGCCCCCGCTATGGCCTAGAGCTTCGCCAGAGTCACACCCTTTTGCCCCATATATTTTCCCGACCGGTCGGCATAGCTGGTCTCGCAAGGCTCGTTGCCCTTGAGGAACAGGAACTGGCAGGCGCCCTCGTTCGCATAGATTTTGGCGGGCAGGGGGCTGGTGTTGGAAAATTCCAGGGTTACATGGCCCTCCCATTCCGGTTCGAGCGGCGTCACATTCACGATGATCCCGCAGCGTGCATAGGTCGATTTGCCGAGACAGATGACCAGCACATCGCGCGGAATGCGGAAATATTCGACCGTCCGGGCGAGGGCAAAGCTGTTTGGCGGAATGATGCAACAGTCGGTCTTGCGGTCGACGAAGCTGTTCTCGGTAAAATCTTTCGGATCAACGACGGCGTTGTTCACATTGGTGAAAATCTTGAACTCGTCCGATACCCTTGCATCATAACCATAGGATGACAGGCCGTAGCTGATGCAACCTTCGCGTTTCTGGGCCTCGACAAATGGCTCGATCATGCCGGAATGTTTGGCTTCGTTTCGGATCCAGCGGTCGGATAAAATGCTCATATCGGATTCCTGTTGATGATCATGGACGCACTACGTTCCAGTTAATCGGGCCGTCAACCCCGCTGATCCGGCGCATGTCTGAGGCGCGCCACATCACCCAGGGTTTGGTAGCGTAATCGGGCGGGAAAAAATTTGCTTCGAGCCAGAATGTCCGGTCGATCCCGCTGCTGATATTGTACATTTCCTCGAACTCGCGTGACACCGCGATGATGGCCGGTTTCTCGCTATGGGACTCGATCTGGTTGAGAAATGTGTTGAGCTCGCTGAGCACCAGGGCCCGGCCGGGACGGTCACCGCAACCATTGTCGAAAGCCAGACGAATCGCGGGTGGCAACATATTGTCGCCGCGCGGTACCGTGGTCACAAAGCTGGTCGCCTGATCGGTTGCAAGGCGACAGAGCGAATAATTGTGGAGCGCGCCGTAACGGATACCGGCTTCCCGCGCGCCTTCGACATTGGCGGAAAAGTTCGCATCCCGTCTATCCGCGCCGTCGGTCGCCTGGATATAGGCAAAATCGACCCCGGTCGCACCGGCGACATGCCAGATGATCGTGCCATGGCTTTCGTCGACCGAGATGCCCTGCACCGGATATTGGTCACGGGGCGGCGCCCAGCCGACCGCAATATTGCGAAGGATGAAGGCAATGACCAGCAACGCCGCGCAGATCGCGGCAAGGCTGATCAAATTTTTTCTCATGTCTCTACTGGCCACTCTGGTTCCCTGATACGCAGCGGAAGAATCCGTCAATTCTTGATATGCAAAACGCAGATCAATGTGAACAGCCGCCGGGCGGTCTTGAAATCGACGTCGATCTTGCCTTCGAGACGTTCAACCAGCAATTCCGCGCCCTGATCATGAACCCCGCGCCGGGCCATGTCGATGGTTTCGATTTCGGCAGCGCTGGCCTTGCGGATTGCCTGGTAATAGCTGTCGCAAATGGCGAAATAGTCGCGGATCGGGCGCCGGAACCGACCAAGCGCCAGAATCAAAGTCTCCAGCGGTTCGCCATTTTCGCGACCGATGGATATCACCAGCCGCCCTTCCTGGACGCTCAGTTGCAATTGATAGGGTCCCGCATAGCCGTCATCATGCTGTTTCAGCGGCTTGAAATAATTGTCCTCGATCAGATCGAAGATCGCAATGCGTCGTTCCTGCTCGATATCAGCATTGCGCCACAGGATTGTGGCTTCGTCGAGTTCGACTGAGATGATGCGCGGATCGGACATGGTGCCCTGTTGCCGCAGCGCAGGTCCAAGGACAAGGGTTTTTGCCGCGCAGCACGACAAGCCGGATATTTCCACAGAATAGTCCCCGGCACTGTGCCGATATTTTTCTCTCCTGCCCCTTGCCGAGAATCGATTCAGGGTGGATGAGGAGCCATGGCCGAATTGATGCGTTTCGAAAATGATGATCAGGAAGAACAGCGCCTGCCGCGCAATGTCGAGGCAGAGGCAACCTTTCTTGGCGCGCTGCTGATCGATAACCGGGTGGCCGAAGATGTGCAGACCCGGCTCCGTCCCGAGCATTTCTACGAACCGTTGCACGGACGGATTTACGAACAGGCGCTGAAACTGCTCGACAAGAATATGGTGGTCACGCCGGTTACCCTGAAGCCCTATTTCGAGTCGGACGAAGCGATGAAGGCGCTGGGTGGTCCGTCCTATCTCGCCAAATTGACCGGCGATGGTGCCGGCCTGATCGGCGCTCGAGATTTTGCCAACCAGATCTACGATCTGGCGCTGCTGCGCGAACTGGTCAGCGTTGGGCGAAGCCTGGTTGAAAGCGCGCTGGATACCAGCGAGACCGTCGATCCCAAGGAGCAGATCGAGGAAGCGGAAACCGCCCTGTATCGCGTATCCGAAGGCGAAGCGCAGGAAGGCGGCGTCCGTTCGTTTCTGCAAGCTTCGACCGAAGCGCTGAGCAATGTCGAACGGGCGTTCAACAGCGGCGGCAAGGTATCGGGGATCACCACCGGACTCAGCGATGTCAACGCCAAGATGGGCGGTCTGCACCGAAGCGATCTGCTCATTCTGGCCGGGCGTCCCGGCATGGGCAAGACCTCGCTCGCCACCAATATCGCGTTTAACGCGGCCAACCGTTATATGCGGGACATGGCCGACGGGATCGCGCCGGAAGATTCACTGGGAGCCAAGACCGCTTTTTTCAGTCTGGAAATGTCGGCTGACCAGCTTGCCACCAGAATTCTGTCCGAGCAGGCCGAGATCAGCTCGGAAAAACTGCGCATGGGCTCGATCAGCCGGGAAGAGATGCACCGCCTCGCCATGGCCTCACGCGAATTGCAGGATCTGCCGCTGTTCATCGATGACACACCGGGTCTGACGATCGCCGCGCTGCGAACCCGGGCACGCCGGTTGCAGCGGCGTCAGGGTATCGGCATGATCGTGGTCGATTATCTGCAACTGCTGCAGGGCTCCGGTCGGGCCAGTGACAATCGGGTCAACGAAATTTCCGAAATCAGCCGTGGTCTGAAGACGCTGGCCAAGGAATTGCAAGTGCCGGTGATGGCCCTGTCGCAGCTGAGTCGTCAGGTGGAAAGCCGCGAGGACAAGCGTCCGCAACTTTCCGATCTGCGCGAATCCGGTTCGATCGAGCAGGACGCCGATATCGTGATGTTCATCTTCCGTGAGGAATATTATCACATGGCCGTGAAGCCGGATGTGCCCGACGCCAATTCCACACCCGAGCAGATCAAGAAATATGAGGACTGGGAGCGCGACCATGTCCAGGCGGAGGGCAAGGCAACGGTCATCGTCGCAAAAAACCGTCAGGGTTCGACCGGCAATATCCAGTTGAGCTTCATCAGCGAATTCACGAAATTCGGTGATCTGGCCTACAGCGAGAGTCCCGACGACTATTAGGGACAACGGGGAGGCCCGGGGCCGACCAGTTGACTAGAAGATCGGGTCGTTGACACCGTCCTTGCCATTATCGGGCAGCGGAGACACATCTTCGTGAATACCGCATTCGGACTTGTCCCATCCACGCCAGCGCCCGGCGCGGGGATCTTCGCCCGGCAGCACCTTGGACGTGCAGGGCGCGCAACCGACGGACAGATAGCCTTCCGCCTCCAGCGGGTGACGCGGCAGATCATGCTTTTCGAAATAGGCTTCCAGATCGTCCTTGATCCAGTCGCCGAGCGGATTGATCTTCAGTCGGCCGTCGTCAATTTCGAACCGCGGAATATTGTTGCGGGTCACCGACTGAAACGCCTTGCGACCGGAAATCCAGCTGTTGAGACCGGCCTTGGCGCGCGCCAGCGGCTCGACCTTGCGAATCTCGCAGCAGCCGTCCGGGTCATAGGACCAGCGCAGACCGTTCTCGTCCTTCTCCGCGAGAACTGCTGCTTCCGGCGAGACGACATTGGCGTTCTTGATACCCAGAAGCTTGATCAGCGTATCGCGATATTCCAGCGTTTCGGGAAACATTTTGAGCGTATCGACGAAGGTTACGGGAATAGTCGGGTCGACTGCCGCAACAAGATGCAGCAGGACCGCGCTTTCGGTACCGAAAGAGGAAACCACGGCGACTTCGCCAAGCTGCCGCTCGTCAAACAGTGATTTGAGCATAGTGGTGGTGTCGACGCCTTCAAAACGCTTGTTGAGAGCATCTGCATCTGCCTGAACGAAATCCGGGCGGACATCGATGGTGTCGACTTTGCGTGCTGCTTCAGCCATGCCGGAGCCTCCAGATCGGGGTGCGTTGATCGGACGTTGCCTGATAGACATGGTCGTAGCGCTTGATCGCTTCTTCCATCAGTTCGGGATTGATCGGGGAATCCGGTGCGAAAGCGTCGAAACCGCAGCGGCGCATGTGGCTGACCTGGTCGAGAAGGACATCGCCGCTGGCCCGCAATTCGCCGGTATAGCCGGATTCGCGCAATATCTGTGCCGCCGAATAGCCGCGGCCGTCGCCAAAGGCCGGAAAATCAATCTCGACCAGCGACAGGCGGTCGAGATAGGGCAGCAACAGGCGCGCGTCCTCGCCCGCCTCTATACGAACCGCAGTGGCATTGGACTGGTCCAGAAAGGACTCAAGCGAAACCGCCGGTTCTTCATGGACTTCGTCATCTCGTAAACGGATTGCTTCAACCATAGATAGCCTCCTTGAACCGAGCCATGCCGACGCGGCGGTAGGTGTCGATAAAACGTTCTCCCTCCTCGCGCGCTTCGAGATAGAGATCGGTCACTGTTTCGATGGCGTCGATCACACCGTCTTCGGTGAAACCGGGGCCGGTAATCTTCGCCAGACTGGCGTCTTCCGCGCCCGAACCGCCGAGCAGCAGCTGGTAGTTTTCCGTACCCTTCCGGTCGACACCCAGGATGCCGATATGGCCAGCATGATGGTGGCCGCAGGCGTTGATGCAGCCGGAAATTTTCAGCTTCAGTTCGCCCAGTTCCCGCTGACGGCCAAGGTCCGCGAAACGTTCGCTGATCTTCTGCGCGAGAGGAATGGAGCGGGCGTTGGCGAGGCTGCAATAGTCGAGACCGGGGCAGGCAATGCTGTCGGTGATCAGGTCGAGATTGGCGGGCGCCAGGCCGGCTTCGTCCAGCTTCTGCCAGATCGCGTAGAGATCGCTCTTCCTGACATGGGGCAGCACGATATTCTGGCTGTGGGTCACGCGCAGTTCGTCGAAACTATATTGCTCGGCCAGATCCGCCATCAGGTCGATCTGGGCGGACGATGCGTCACCCGGGATACCGCCGCGTGGTTTCAGGCTGATCGTTGCAATCGCATAGCCGGGCTGCTTGTGCGCGGAGATATTCTGGTCGACCCAGACAGCGAAATCCGGATCGGACAGGTCGAGATCATCGCTCGCCTGCTGGTCAAAGGGCGGGTCCTGGAAAAATTCACTGATCCGCGCCAGTTCCTCGACCGGAGGATTGAGGCCCAGCTGTTTCATATGGGCGAATTCTTCCTCGACCTGACGGGTATATTCTTCCGCGCCGAGTTCGTGGACGAGGATCTTGATCCGCGCCTTGTATTTATTGTCGCGCCGGCCGTAGCGGTTGTACACGCGCAGGCAGGCTTCGGCATAGCTGATCAGTTCGTCCGCGGGGACGAAATCGCGGATTTCCAGCGCCACCATCGGGGTCCGGCCCATGCCGCCGCCGACGAAGAATTTCGCGCCCAGTTCGCCCGCTTCATTATGTACCAGCTGGATGCCGATATCGTGCAGGCGCATTGCTGCGCGATCAGTGTCGCTGGCGATCACGGCGAACTTGAATTTCCTGGGGAGATAGGAAAATTCCGGGTGGAAGCTTGACCATTGCCGCAGGATTTCTGCCCATGGGCGGGGATCGGCGATTTCGTCTGCGGTCGCGCCGGCGAACTGGTCCGACGAGATGTTGCGGATGCAATTGCCACTGGTCTGGATCGCGTGCATTTCCACCGACGCGAGGTCGGCGAGAATGTCCGGCGCGTCTTCCAGCTTGATCCAGTTATACTGGATATTCTGGCGGGTGGTGAAATGGCCGTAGTCGCGGTCATATTTGCGCGCGATATGGCCGAGCATGCGCATCTGCTTGCTGCTGAGCGTGCCATAGGGTACCGCAACCCGCAGCATATAGGCGTGAAGCTGCAGATAGAGACCGTTCATCAGCCGGAGCGGCTTGAACTGGTCCTCGGTCAGATCACCAGCGAGGCGGCGCTTCACCTGATCGCGGAATTCCTCAACCCGCGTGTCGACCATTTTCTGGTCATATTGGTCATATTGATACATGTCAGATCACCCATTGGCCGGCATCGGGATCGGCCGGTTTTAATGTCAGGTCGGGACGAACCGTCGGTCCGAGTGCGCGGACGCGGTCCTTGATATGGCCCGGGCGGGGGCCGTCATCGGTCTGTTCGGCTTCGATAATATAGGGCGAGTTCACCCGGCGCGCGGCTTCCTCGCGCTGCAGAATCGCTTCACCCTGATCGCCGACATCGGCGGCATCCTTGACAAAGCGGGACCAGTCGAGGCCGGTCCACCAGATAACGTCACCGGTTTTGAGATCATTTCCGGTCAAGATTTTCATGCGACCACTCCCGCCATTGTTGCAAATTCTCGAAATTTATCGTCGGCATCGCCGTAGCGGGCGACTTCGCCGACCACGAGCAGCGCCGGACTTTTGACAGCTTCCCGGCGAACCATGTCGCCAAGGTCGGTCAAAAGTGTGCGAAGCGCGCGGAAATCGGAACGTGTGCCATTTTCCAGCACCGCCACCGGCAGGTCGGGAGCCGCGCCGTCGGCGATCAGTTTCTCGACGATCGCTTCCGCATTGGCAACGCCCATATAGATGACCAAAGTGCGGCCCTTGCCGGCCAGTCCGGACCAGTTCTGGTCTGACAGACCCTTGCACTGGCCCGCAACGAAGCTGACCGCGCTGGAGGCGTCTCGATGAGTGAGGGGCATGCGTGCCTGGGCAGCGCAGCCGAGCGCGGCGCTGATGCCGGGAACGACTTCCACGGCAACACCGGCAGCGATGCAATCATCGGCCTCTTCGCCGCCGCGTCCGAAAATGAATGGATCGCCGCCCTTGAGCCGCACGACAAGATGGCCTTTGCCTGCTTCTTCGATCAGAATATTGTTAATCTGGTCCTGCGCGACGCTATGCAGCGAGCGTTTCTTCGCAACCGAGATATATCGTGCAGTCCGCGATGCCAGATCCAGAATATCGCGGCTGACCAGCCCGTCGTGAACGATCACATCGGCGCGTTCCAGCAGCCTTGCCGCCTTCAGGGTCAGGAGATCCGGGTCACCCGGGCCGGCACCAACCAGATAGACCTTGCCTGCAGCAGCCGTCTTGCTTCTTTTCTTTTCCATGAATCCGATATGCGCGCATCGCGCAATATGTTCAAAACAGAAGTTTTTGGGGCCACCTAAGCTCAGCTATGGGGCGGCAGACGATCATTCCTCCTCGCCGTGATTATCGTCCTTCAGGCCGATACCGATTCTGGCTCTGGCTTGCTCTGCTTCCATTGATACAACCGGATAGGCGCAATAATCGGCGGCATAATAGGCACTGGGCCGGTGATTGCCGGACAGGCCGATCCCGCCAAAGGGCGCTTCGGACGATGCACCGACGGTCATCTTGTTCCAGTTGACGATGCCGGCGCGGCTGCTCGACCAGAACTGGTCATAATGTTGCGCGGTGCCGCCGACGAGCGCGGCGGACAGGCCATAGCGGGTGTTATTCGCCTCGGCGATGGCTTCTTCAAAGTCGGCAACCCGAACGACCTGCAGGATCGGGCCGAACAATTCGATGTCCGGCCGTTCCTCTAGTTCCGTCACGTCGATAATGCCCGGCGTCAGAAACGGAAGATCCGCGACGGGCCTGGCCATATGCTTGATCGGCTTGCCACCATGGCTCATCAGGGCAAGAAAGCTTTCGGTCAGACCGTCTGCGGTTTCATTGTCAATCACCGGTCCCATGAACGGAGCGGGCGAGGCAAAAGGCTGGTCGATGATCAGCCGATCGGTGATCCGCTTCACCTCCTTGATGATCCGGTCGTAAATGGCGTCCTTGACGATCAACCGGCTGGCCGCCGAGCAGCGTTGACCGGCGCTCAGAAAGGCCGACTGGACGATCAGGACTGCGGCGCTATGGACGTCGCTCGTGTCCCAGGCGATGATCGGATTATTGCCACCCATTTCCAGTGCCAATATTTTGTCCGGACGGGAGGCAAACTGGCGGTTGAGCGCGATCCCGGTGTGGGCCGAGCCGGTGAACAGGACGCCGTCGAGCCCGTCATTGGCGGTCAGTTGCTTGCCGGTGTCAGGTCCGCCATGCAATATGTTGACGACACCGGCGGGCATGCCCGCCTTTTCGAATGCGTCCATCAGATACTGCCCAACCGCGGGGGTCTTCTCCGACGGCTTGAAGACAATTGTATTGCCGGCAATCAGCGCCGGAACGATATGACCGTTCGGCAGATGGGCCGGAAAGTTATAGGGACCGAGCACGGCGAGAACGCCATGCGGCTTGTGCCGGAGGGCAGCACGCATATCGGGCTGGCTCGGTAACTGGCGCTGCGGGGTGCGGTCGGCAAAAGCGCGGACCGAAATATCGACCTTGTTGACGACGGATTCGACCTCGGTCCGCGCTTCCCACAACGGTTTGCCGGTTTCGCGAGAG
The DNA here is from genome assembly GCF_002218195.1 of Sphingorhabdus sp. SMR4y. Taxonomy (GTDB): domain Bacteria; phylum Pseudomonadota; class Alphaproteobacteria; order Sphingomonadales; family Sphingomonadaceae; genus Parasphingorhabdus. Next base: position 696,370 of record NZ_CP022336.1, read on the forward strand.
ACCAGCTCTGCCAGTTCGTCGCTGCCGGTGCGGATCCGATTGGCGTAGCGTCGTACAGCCTCGATTCTTTTGACCAGCGCAGTCGCGGCCCAGCCGGGCCATGCTGCGCGCGCGCTGGCCACTGCAGCATCGGCGTCCCCGCTGGTGCCGGTCCAGAGAGTTGCTCCGGTTGCTGGTTCGATCGATATCAGGTCGCTCAAATTGGCCTCTATGTTCTACGCTTGGGTTGCTCGATGCTTCATATATGGTCCTCTCCGGTGATAAACCATAGGACATAATGGCTTAGCGTCGCGGTGATGAATTTTTCCCGAACATGTGGTGGTTTCGTCAGATATGTCAGCCTGTGCGCAAAGCAGCGCCCATCTCGCGGATATCATTGACCTTTTTCGACAGCGGCGACCAGTTGTCATCGCTTGCGATTGCGTCCCAGATCGATTCAACCTCCTCGATATGCATCGAACAGGGCGCAGCATTCCGCCAATAGTCGCTGACCGGCTGGCGTATGCGCGTGCGATCGGCGATCAGGGCGCGAAACTCGGAGAATTCCGGAGAATCGTCATCCGGCCGGACAAGATTTTCGCATTTGCCCCAGTCAAAGAAGAACCGGTCGATCTGGACCGTTTTTTGCGCCAGACCCTTCTCAGCCGCTACCACGAGATCCCGGTCTGGCTCGAAGCCCTCGGACATGACGCCCAGCCGCCAGCAGAAATGCTCGGTGAAAGCGGTGCCATAGGCTTTCGGGAAGCTTTCCAGCGTCGCCACCAGCGGATCGCTATCCGCGATCAGCCGCAGCGCACTGGCGAATTGCGCCAGATTCCAGTGCAGCGCTTCGGGTTGCCGCCCGAAACAATAGAGACCTTCATGGTCGAAATAGGCGGCGGTAAAACCCGGCTCCCAAAAGGGAGTGAAGCGCCACGGGCCATAGTCAAAGCTTTCGCCGGTGATATTGATATTATCGGTGTTGAGCACGCCGTGGACGAAACCGGCAGTCATATAGGCAGCGGTGAGTCTTGCGACTTCCCCGGTGGTTCGGGCGAACAATTCCGTTGCCGGGTCGGCGGTCCGGGATCCGCCATAATAATTTTCCAGACAATAATCGACCAACTGCCGCATCAATGGTTCATTTTGTTCATAGGCAATGCGCTGGAACGCGCCAATCCGGATATGGCTGTGGCTCAGCCGGGTCATCACCGCCGAACGGGTGGGCGAAGGCTCATCGCCGCGCATCAGCTTTTCACCGGTTTCCACCACCGAAAATGTCTTAGACGTGTTGACACCTAGTGCCTCGAGCATTTCGGTGGCAAGAATTTCGCGCACCGCGCCTTTCAGCGTCAGCCGGCCGTCGCCGGTCCGGCTCCACGGTGTCGTGCCCGAGCCCTTGGTGCCGAGATCCATCAGCCTGGCTTCATGATCGCGCAATTGTGCGAACAGAAAGCCCCGGCCATCGCCGATATCGGGATTGTAGTGGCGGAACTGGTGGCCATGATAGCGCAGCGCGAGCGGCGGATCGAGATTGTCCGGCAGTGGCTGGAACTTGCCGAAATGGGCGATCCACTGCTGCTCATCCAGCCTGTCCAGCCCCACGCTCTTGTCCCATCGGTCATTTCTGAACCGCAATATATGGTCGGGGAATTCGGCGGCAGCCACCGGATCGCCGATCTTTTCTCCCAGTCGGGTGATCTGGACATCGGCCTGATAGTCGGTCCTGCCGGGTTCTGCTTGCGGTTTATATGGCATTTGCCCACAGTGGCGGCTAATCGGTTGCGCAGCAAGTGGCAAGACGGGACAAAGGACAGGATGAGCGAAGAAAACTCCTATCAGGATATCTACTGGGGATCCGATGACGGGCTGAAATTGCATGCCCGCGACTATCCCTCGGACAGCGGCAGGACTCCGGTTATCTGTATCCCGGGACTGACCCGCAATGCGCGCGACTTCGAACATCTCGGAGCGGCTTTTCATGGCGGGCGCCGGATCATCATGGTCGATCTGCGCGGTCGTGGTCTGAGCGAATATGCCAAGGACAGCAGCACTTATAATCCGAAACAATATGTCTCTGATATCATCATGCTGATGGATGAATTGGACATTCCCAAAGCGATATTTTTCGGCACTTCGCTGGGGGGCATCATCACGATGCTCATGGCGAGATTATATCCGGCGCGGGTCGCCGGCGCGCTGTTGAATGATATTGGCCCCGAACTCGACCAGAAAGGGCTCGACCGGATTGCCGACCATGTCGGGCAGGGGAGAAGCTTTGATACCTGGGCCCATGCCGGCCGAGACATGGCGGAGAACAGCAGTGATATCTTCCCCGATTTCACGCTGAAAGACTGGATCGCCTTTGCCAAGAAAGTGTACCGGATGAACAGCTCCGGCCGAATCAAGCTGGACTATGACATGAAGATTGCGGAGCCCTTTGACGGCAAGGGCGGCGGCAGCGGCGCCCTGTGGAATGCGCTGGAGCATATGGAGGATATTCCGACCCTCATTTTGCGCGGGGAATTGTCCGATCTGTTCAGCGAGACGGTCGCCCGCAAAATGCTGGGCAAGCTAAAGCAGGCCGATCTCGTCACGATACCGCGCGTAGGCCATTGTCCAACGCTCGAGGAGCCGGCCTCGCTTGACGCGATCAATCAATTGCTCCACCGCGTCGACTGACCAATTCCAGACAGCCGAGCAGCAACACCGCATGAAACCAGCCAAGATATTGCATCTGCACAGCACCTTCAATCTGGGCGGCAAGGAAGCGCGCGCCGTCCGGTTGATGAATCAATTCGGCAGCGCTGCCGAACATGTCATTCTGTCGGCGCAGCCCGAAAGCCTGTCCGCGCGCGATGCGATTGATCCGGCGATCAAGGTCAGCTTTCCGGCCGACGCGCCGTCGCTTGCCGGAAAACCTTCGCTGAAACGCTATCGCGAGTTCGTCACATATTTTCGCCAGTTCGACCTGATTTTGTCCTATAATTGGGGCTCGATGGACGGCGTGATGGCGCGCACGTTATTTTCCCGGATCGACGGCTTGCCGCCGCTGATCCATCATGAGGACGGCTTCAACGAAGATGAGCAGAAAAAGCTCGACTGGAAACGGAATCTGTTTCGGAAATTCGCCCTCGGGGCTGCGCGGGCGCTGGTCGTGCCGTCGGAGAATCTGGTCCGCATCGCCAAAGATGTCTGGAAACAGCCGGAACAGAGAATTCACCGGATTCCCAATGGCATCGACGTCAAAAAGTTTGAGAAAAAGCCGCAACGCGGAGCCTTGCCCGGCTTCACCAAACGTCAGGGTGAAGTCGTCGTCGGTACTGTTGCCGGACTGCGGGCGATCAAGAATCTGCCTCGGCTGGTGCGGGCCTGTGCCGCTGCAGGCGACAATGTCCGTTTGGTCATCGTTGGCGAGGGGCCGGAAAAGGACAGGATATTGGCCGAGGCACAGCATGTCGGCCTGGGTGACCGTTTGCTGATACCCGGATTTCTTTCCGAGCCGGCCCGCTATATCGGGCTGTTCGATATTTTTGCGCTGTCATCCGACAGCGAACAGTTTCCGATCTCGCTGATCGAGGCGATGGCTGCCGGCCTGCCGGTTGCAGCGACCGACGTCGGAGACATAAAGGCGATGGTATCACAGGCCAACCAGGGCTTTATCAAACCGCTCGGTGACGACGGCAAATTTGTCGAATCGCTGACGACTCTGGTGCAGCACCAGCAGCTGCGCGAAGACCTCGGGATGCAGAACCGGCTGAAGGCGCAGGCGGAATATAATGAGAGCAAGATGTTGGCCCGCTATGCCCTGCTTTACGGCCAGGCGCTGGGACGCGCGGATTTCGGCGCGGTAGAATAAGGTTGATAACAGCAGAGTTTTTTCGAGCATTTTTATCTGACGGTGTCTATATCGTCACTTGGGGAAAATAGGAGATTTCATTGTTCAAGGGCTTAAAACCCATCCAGTATAACGGTCAGGAAGTATGGCCGTTGATCGAGGGTGGAAAAGGCGTCGCAGCCACCAATCACGCCAGTTCGGGAGCCTGGGCGGCTGCCGGCGGCATCGGCACGGTGTCCGCCGTCAATGCAGACAGCTATGACGAAAATGGCAATGTCATCCCGCAAATCTATCACGGCCGGAAGCGCGAGGAGCGGCACCAGGAACTGATCGACTATGCGATCGACGGTGCGGTAACGCAGGTCAAGCAGGCCTATGAAATTTCCGAGGGCAGGGGCGCGATCAATATCAACGTCCTGTGGGAAATGGGCGGCGCGCAACAGGTGCTGGAAGGTGTGCTCGAACAGACCAAGGGTATGGTCGCAGGGGTGACCTGCGGCGCCGGCATGCCCTACAAGCTGTCCGAGATCGCCCAGCAATATGGCGTCAATTATCTGCCGATCATCAGCTCCGCCCGTGCTTTTCGCGCGCTGTGGAAGCGGGCCTACAAGAAGGTCCCGGACCTGATGGCTGCGGTGGTTTACGAGGATCCCTGGCTGGCGGGTGGTCACAACGGCCTGTCCAACGCCGAAGATCCACGCAAGCCGGAAGATCCCTATCCACGGGTCAAGGCGCTGCGCGAGACGATGCGGGCCGAGGGCATAGCAGACAGCGTGCCGATCATCATGGCAGGCGGTGTCTGGCATCTTCGCGACTGGCAGGACTGGATCGACAGCGAAGAGCTCGGCCAGATCGCGTTCCAGTTCGGCACCCGGCCCTTGCTTACCAAGGAAAGCCCGATTCCGGAGAGCTGGAAGAGCGAGCTGACCAAGATCAAGGAAGGCGATATCCTTCTGCACAAATTCTCGCCGACCGGTTTCTACAGTTCCGCGGTGCGCAACGAATTCCTGCGCAGCCTGGAAGCGCGCTCGGAACGGCAGATACCCTATTCGACCGAGAAAGCCGGTGAGCATACCCACCAGCTGGACGTTGGCGTCAAGGGCAAGAATTTCTGGGTTACCCGCAACGACCTGCTGCGCGCGCGCGAATGGGACGGTCTCGGCTTTACCATGGCGATGAAGACACCGGACAATACATTGATCTTTGCCACGCCCGAAGAATCGAAAATGATCCGCAAGGACCAGGCCGACTGCATGGGGTGCCTGTCTCATTGCGGTTTCTCGGCCTGGAAGGATCATGACAATTTCAGCACCGGACGGCTTGCCGATCCGCGCAGCTTCTGCATCCAGAAAAGCCTGCAGGAAATCGTCCATGGCGCACCGGTCGAGGAACATCTGATGTTCGCCGGCCATGGCGCATATAATTTCGGCACCGATCCCTTCTACTCCAATGGCTTTGTGCCGACGGTGAAGCAGCTCGTGGATCGCATATTGACCGGCGACTAGGTTGGAAATCCGGCTCGATGATCTGAGCGGCCAGCCGGTTCAGGACCTGCTGGCTGCCCATCTGGCCGGGATGCAGCAAAACTCGCCTCCCGAAAGCGTTTATGCGCTGGACCTTTCCGGACTGCGTTCTGCCGATGTCTCGGTCTGGACGGCCTGGCATGGCGATGACCTCTGCGGCATCGGTGCGCTCAAACAGCTTTCGCCGTCTACCGGCGAGATCAAGTCGATGCGCACCGATCCCCGCTATTTGCGCAGGGGTGTCGGTCTGGCGCTGCTCGACCATATTATTGCTGCGGCACAGGCACGCGGCTACCGGCGGCTAAGCCTGGAGACTGGCTCGGGCGCGGAATTTGAGGCCGCGCTGAGCCTCTACCGGAAGCGGGGGTTCGCAAACGGCGAGCCGTTCGGCGATTATGCGCCGACCGACTTCAACCAGTTTCTCCATCTGCAATTGTGACCCGCTGACTGGTTGCCCATTGGCAGCGCTGCATCCGTCAGGGAGAGGGTGTGGCGATCAATCCAGATCCCACGCCCGTTCGCCATGGTTGGAAATATCCAGGCCATCGCGCTCATCGTCCTCGCTGACCCGCATTGGCAGGATATAGCTGATGCCGAAACCTAGGATCGCCGTAGCGAACGCCGACCAGATGGCGACCGCGCCGACACCGATAAGCTGAGCAACAAACTGGCTGCCGAAGGCCATGCCTTCGGCATAGCCGGTGCCACCGAAACTGTCGGAGATGAACAGTGCGAGCAACAGGCTGCCGAGTATCCCGCCAACGCCGTGGACCGCGAACACATCGAGGCTGTCGTCGATCTTGAAGCCGTTTTTCACCAGTCCGACGGCAAAGAAACAGACGATGGCCGCAGCCGTGCCGATCAGGATGGACGCGCCGGGGCCGACAAAGCCGGCGGCCGGTGTGATCGTCGCAAGCCCGGCAATGGCACCGGTGGCAACGCCGACCGCAGTGGGTTTGCCGACCTTGAATTTTTCGATCAGGATCCAGACCAGAGCGGCCATCGAGGCCGCAACATGGGTGTTGATAATCGCTGCGGATGCATCGTCGGTCGCGGTCAGTGCGGAGCCGCCGTTGAATCCGAACCAGCCGACCCAGAGCATCGCAGCACCGGTAACAGTCAGGGCAGGGCTGTGCGGCAGCATCAGGGTTTTTGGCCATCCCATACGCTTGCCCAGCATGATCGCGACAACCAGCGCCGATACGCCGGCGGTGGTGTGAACGACGATGCCGCCGGCAAAATCCAGCACGCCGAGATTGCTCAGCCAGCCGCCGCCCCAGACCCAATGGGTGACCGGCGCATAGACGACGAGCAGCCAGAGGGCACAAAAGGCCACGACCCACCCGAAGCGCGCGCGTTCAACCCAGGCGCCGATCATCAGGGCCGGCGTGATCACCGCGAAGGTCAGCTGGAACATGACAAAGGCGGACTCCGGTATCGCGGTCGCTTCCCGCACATTGCCGAGATTGTTCAGCATGGTGTTGAAGCCGTTGCCCAGGAACCCGTTGGTAACCGGACCAAAGGCCAGAGAGTAGCCGATGACGACCCACAATACCGAGCAAATTCCGGCCACGGCCATGCACTGGATCAATACCGACAGAAAGTTTTTCGACCGGACCAGGCCACCGTAGAACAGGGCAAGACCGGGCAGGGTCATCAGCAGGACCAGTGCGCTGGATGTCAATATCCAGGCCGTGTCACCGCTGTTCGCCACATCCGCGGCGATCGCCGGGTCGATAGGCAATTGTGCGTGGAGCGGAGACGAAGCCAGACTGGCCGCTAGCAATGCGCCTAAGGATTTGACTGGATATTTCATGATGATCCCCGCTGCTATAATTTTATTATCCCTGCTCGCGCCTGCGAATCAGATTGCAAGGAATTCCTAGTCCAGACGGGGAGGGGACTCAACGGAAAGCTTATATCCAGCCTTCAAGCACCTGATCGGGTGGCCGGTGACCATCCGCCCAGACCCGGATATTGGTGATCACCCGTTCGCCGGACGCTTCGCGCCCCTCGAAGGTCGCGCTGCCCATATGGGGAAGCAGGACCGTATTCTTGAGCGCCAGAAAACGCGGATCGATAGCAGGTTCATTCCGGTAGACGTCGAGACCGGCACCGCCGATCTTCTCGTTCTGCAAAGCGTCGATCAGGGCATCCTCGTTGACCAGATCACCGCGCGCGGTGTTGATCAGATAGGTAGAGGGTTTCATCATGCCGATCCGTTCGGCATTGATCATTTCATGGGTTTCTGCCGTGTGCGGACAATGGAGCGAGATGATGTCGCACTCGCTCACCAGTTCATCGAGGTCGGCAACGAAATTGGCGCGCAGCGATTCCTCGACCGCTGGCGGCAACTGCCGGCGGTTATGGTAGAATATCGAGAGGCCAAAGCCGGAGGCGCGGCGGGCGACGGCCTGACCGATGCGGCCCATGCCGATGATGCCAAGCTTCTTGCCGCCGATGCAATGGCCGAGCATGCCCGACGGTTTCCAGCCTTCCCATTCACCGGTTCGAACCAGCTTTTCCCCTTCCGAAAGCCGACGCGGCACGGACAGGATCAGCGCCATGGTCATGTCGGCGGTATCTTCGGTAAAAACGCCGGGCGTGTTGGTGACCAGAATCTTTTTCGCGCGGGCCGCGGCCAGATCGATATGGTCGACGCCCGCGCCGAAACTGGCGATCAGGCGCAGCCGGTCGGGCGCATTGGCAATCATTTCCGCATCGATATGATCGGTCACGGTGGGCACGAGGACATCGCAATCCGCCATGGCCGCGATCAGGTCGTCTCGGGAAAAGGCCTTGTCGCTGTAATTGGGCACGGCATCAAACAGCTCGCACATGCGATTCTGATTGGAATCCGCCAATTCACGAGTGATGATGACACGGGGTTTCGAGATAGCTGGTGAGTCTGACATAGACCCGTTGCTATGCCTGAATTTCGGTTCAGGTCAAGCAGCTGGCTCTTGAAGCGGCCGCAGTTTTCAGGCTATGCTTTGCGCAATTGGGGAAGAGTAAACAATCATCATGCGTATTTCGGCTTATATGCTTGTCGCGATTTCGGGGCTGTCGCTGGCATCGCCTGCTGCGGCGCAACAGGAGCCGCCCTATTGGGCGTCGATCGACGAGCCGGAAGCACGAATGCGGACCGGCCCGAGCACCGAATATCCGACGATGTGGATTTACAAGCGCGAGAAGCTGCCGATCAAGATACTGGCCCGCTACAAGGCCTGGCGCAAGGTCGAGGATCATGAAGGCACCCAGGGCTGGATGCATGCGCGTCTGCTCAGCGCATCCCGAACCGCCCTGGTGCTGGCGACCAGAGGCAAGCCGGTCGCGATGCGGGCCTTGCCCGATCCGGCCGCCAAAATCGTCTGGCGGGCCGAACCGGGAGTGGTTGGCAGTCTATCCCTCTGCGAAAACGGCTGGTGCCTGTTCGACGTTACCGGGCGTCAGGGATATATCAGCATGAAGGATATCTGGGGCGACGAACCGCTGAAATGATCAGTCGATCAGTTCAATCGCGACTGCGGTAGCTTCCCCGCCACCGATACACAGGGCCGCGACACCTTTTTTCAGGCCGCGTTTTTTGAGGGCGGCAACCAGTGTTACCATGATCCGCGCGCCGCTGGCACCGATAGGGTGTCCCAGAGCGGTCGCACCACCGTTGACGTTAAGCTTGTCGCGGCTGATGCCGATATCCTGCATCGCAAACATGGCAACGCAGGCGAAGGCCTCGTTCACTTCCCAGAGATCAACGTCGGCAACCGACCAGCCGGTCTTGTCGAGCAGCTTCTGGATCGCGCTAACCGGAGCCGTCGTAAATTTTGCAGGCGCATGAGCGTGCGCGGAATGGCCGACGATCCGTGCTACCGGCTTCAGGCCCATGGCCTCTGCTACGCTTTCCCGGGTCAGCACCATGGCCGCTGCGCCATCCGAGATGGAGGAAGCATTGGCTGCGGTGATCGTGCCGTCTTTGGCAAAGGCGGGGCGAAGCTGGGGAATCTTGTCCGGATTGCCCTTGAGCGGCTGCTCGTCCTTGTCGACGGTGACGCTGCCCTTGCGGGTCTTGACTTCGACCGCGACGACTTCGTCATCAAAGGCATCGCCTTCAACAGCGGCCTTGGCGCGGGCCAGCGATTCAATCGAATAGGCGTCCTGCGCATCGCGGGTCAGCTGATATTCGCCAACGGTTTCTTCGGCAAAGCTGCCCATTGCCCGGCCCGGCTCATAGGCGTCTTCCAGTCCGTCGAGGAACATGTGATCCTTCGCCTCGGTATGGCCAAGCCGTGCGCCGCTTCGCATCTTTGGCAGCAGATAGGGCGCGTTGGTCATGCTTTCCATGCCACCAGCAACGATCATGTCGATCGAACCGGCCGCAAGGGCTTCAGCGCCCATGATCGCAGCCTGCATGCCGGATCCGCACATCTTGTTGACCGTTGTCGCCTCGACCGATTGCGGCAGGCCGGCATAAATTGCTGCCTGACGGGCAGGGGCCTGGCCCTGGCCGGCGGACAGGACATTGCCCATATAGATGCGTTCGACATCGGCGCCTTCGACACCGGCGCGCTCGACAGCAGCCTTGACCGCCACCGCGCCCAGATCGGACGCGCTGACCTCGCCCAGGGCCCCCTGCATGCCGCCCATGGGGGTGCGGGCGTAGGAAAGAATGACGATCGGATCGGAATTGGACATGGATGGGCCTTTCTGGGTTGGGCGCGCTGCCAGAGACAGGCGCGAATCTTGGAATGGACATAGGCGCGGGCAGCGGGTTTTTCAATTGTGCCATTGAATGCTGGAGCTGGCCGTGCCAATCGTTCCCTCCATTCTGCTGTGGAGCGCCCGTTGCCGACTTATATTATGCCTCTTGCCGGCGTGTTTCTCGGCCTGATAATCGGCAGCTTTCTGGCGACATTGATATTACGCTGGCCGGAGGGCCGCTCGGTGATCGGCGGCCGTTCTTCCTGTGACCATTGCGGGCACAAGCTGCGCGCCGGGGAGTTGATCCCGGTGATGAGCTTTTTCCTGCAAGCGGGAAAATGCCGGAGTTGCGGCGGAGCCATTGCCCGAGACCATGTGGCAATCGAACTGGCGGCTGCATTGGTCGGCGGCATTGCCCTGTTGACGGCACCCGGCCTGCAGGGGCTGGCAGGAGCCTTGTTCGGATGGCTATTGCTGACCCTGGCGGCGCTTGATGCCAAGCACCACTGGCTGCCCGACGGACTGACGGCAGCGCTGGCGCTGTCCGGACTGGGGGCCGGCCTGCTGTCTTTCCAACCTGTGCTGCAAGACCGACTGATCGGTGGCGTGGCCGGTTTTGTCTCTCTGGCGATAATAGCTGCCATATATAGAGCCGTCAAAAACCGTGACGGTCTGGGGGGCGGTGATCCCAAGATGCTGGGAGCAATCGGCTGCTGGCTGGGCTGGCAGGCGCTGCCACTGGTACTTCTGGGCGCCAGCCTTGTCGGCCTGCTGGTTGCGATTTCATGGCGACTGCGCGGCCGACCGGTTAACGCGGCAACGATGATGCCGCTCGGCAGTCTGATGGCGATCGCGGCTTTTCCACTCTGGATTTTCCAGACAAGCCTCGGCGCTCTCCTGTACTGAATTGGTGGCGACTGGACCGGCAGCGGAAAAAGCCGTTGCCAGCGCAGAGCCTGTTCGCTAACAGAGCCACGATTTCGCTGTACCACGAATGATACAGCCGGAGCCCCTGTGGTGGAATTGGTAGACGCGCTGCACTCAAAATGCAGTTCCGCAAGGAGTGCCCGTTCGAGTCGGGCCAGGGGCACCATCTCCCGGAAAATCAGATAGTTGTGGCTTGATTGCAACTATATTTCAAAATCCACAAATATTGCGGCTTTATGGCCGGTTTCTGTCGTTTATCTGCTGGACTATTTGCGACATTTCGACCAATTCCCCGCCTACAATGGGTAGTTTGACCCATTTCATTACAAGCTCGCGGATGGAAAAGCCGGAGCGCAGGAGAATTATATGAAAATTTCGAAATTTTTGGCCGCTACAGCATTGAGCGGCGTGATCGCCGTATCGCCTGCTTACGCACAGGACGTGCAGGACGAACAGGAAGAAGTCGCGTTTGACGATAATGTCATCGTTGTCACGGCCTCCAAGCGCGAAACCACCTTGCAGGAAACCCCCATTTCGGTCTCGGTAACAACCGGCGCGACCCTTGAAAACGCCCAGATTCGCGATGTGCTCGATCTGCAAACGGTCGCTCCTTCGCTGCGCGTCAGCCAGTTGCAGACTTCTTCGGCATCGACTTTCATCATTCGCGGTTTCGGTAACGGCGACAACAATTTCGGCATCGAGCCTTCGGTCGGCGTATTCATTGACGGCGTGTTCCGGTCCCGCTCGGCTGCGGCGCTGTCGGACCTTCCCAATGTCCAGCGCATCGAGGTTCTCAACGGCCCGCAATCCACCCTGTTTGGCAAAAATGCTTCTGCCGGTGTTATCTCGGTTGTCACGCGCGAACCGCAATTCCAATTTGGCGGATCGGTTGAAGCGATTTACGGCAACTACAATAATGTCGTCGTCAAGGGCGATGTTACCGGCCCGCTGACAGACAATATCGCCTTCTCGGTTGACGGAAGCTATAATCGCCGCGACGGCTATGCCGAGATCGTCAATCTCGGAGTTGACCAGAACGACCGGAACCGCTGGTCGACCCGCGGCCAGTTGCTGATCGAGGCAACGCCCGATCTGACCATTCGTGCAATTGCTGATTATTCGCGGATCGACGAGGTCTGCTGTCAGGTGACAACGGTTGTTGCCGGACCAACCGCCGGAGCAATCCAGTTGCTCGGCGGCCAGTTCTCGACTGACCGTTTCGGCTATGACGCCTATCTCAATCAGGTTCCGATCAACAAGGTCGACAATTATGGCGGATCTATCCAGGTCAACTACGACACTGGGCCGCTTTCGTTCACGTCGATTTCCTCTTATCGGGAATTGAAGAACCTGTTCGTATCGGACATCGACTATACCAGCCTGGATATTGCGAACGAAACCCGTAACCAGAAAGTGAAGACATTCACGCAGGAATTCCGCGTTGCGTCCGATTTCGACGGTCCGGTCAACTTCCTGCTCGGCGGCTATTATTTCGATGAAAGCATCTCGCAGCGAAGCCAGATCGAGAACGGCACGCAGATTCGTGATTTCTTCGAAATCCTGGCCGGCGGAGACCCGGCGGATGTGATTGCGGGCAACCCGAGCGTGTTTAACGGCGTGGAACTGGCTCTCGGCCTGCCGCAGGAGTCGATTTTCCTGACTCCGCTGCTGACCTCCGAGCAGTTCTCGATGGACAACACGTCCTATTCGATCTTCGGAACGGTTGATTTTGAACCGGTCGACGGCCTCGTCTTCACCGGTGGTTTCAACTATACCGATGACAAGAAGGACTTCGCTCTCGCGCAGCAAAGCTTCGATCCTTTGGGCCAGATCAATCTGGTTGATGCCTTCATTGTCGGCGCGACCAGCGGAACCGTGACCACAAGGGACCAGTTCCAGGCGCTTCCGGCCACGACCCAGCAGGCTCTGCTTGATGCGGCAACCGATCCCAACGTCAATCCGTTGCTCGGTCTCTCCGCGTTCCAGTTCCAGCCTCCGTTTGTGACCATTCCGAACGCGGTTGAAGACGGCAAGACCCGGGATGACAAGTTCACCTATCTGCTGCGCGCATCCTATGCGATCTCCAACGAGGTCAATGTCTATGCGAGCTATGCAACTGGCTTCAAGGCGAGCTCGGTAAACCTGTCGCGCGACAGCCGGCCTTCCAACACCGACTATGTTGCGGGCCCGGGCGGATCGACATTCGCTGCGCCGTCTTCGCCCATTCTTGACGCCGGCCTGGCGGTGCCCAATCTGAGAAGCGGTTCACGCTTCGCGGGACCGGAAAATGCCACCGTCTATGAAGTGGGTCTCAAAGGCAACTGGCCGGGCTTCGGTTTCAACCTCGCACTGTTTGACCAGACTATCAAAGGCTTCCAGAGCCTCGCCTTCACCGGCACCGGCTTTGCCTTGCGCAATGCCGGTCAGCAGTCGGTCAAGGGCTTCGAGTTTGACAGCAACATCAATCCGGCCGACGGCCTGGTGTTCACCTTTGCGATGACCTATCTGGATCCGCTATATGACGATTTCCCGGGCAGTGTTCTCGGTGATCTGAGCGGTCAAACCCCTGGTGGCATTCCGGAATTCGCAATTTCGACGTCCGCGACCTATTCCCATGAATTCGGCGCAAGCGGAAATATGCTGATCACGCGAATTGACTATAGTCATGAAAGCAACACGCCGATCAACAACGGCCTGCCAACCTATAACGCCGCGCTTGGCAATACCCAGATTTTCGATCGGGAAGTCAATCTGGTCAACGGCTCGATGACACTCAAGCTTGAGAACGGCCTGGAAGTTGGTGCCTATGTTCGCAACCTGCTCAACGACCAGTATATAACGACTGTGTTTGATGGTGTTGCGCAGGCCGGGACGGTTTCCGGCTACCCAAGCGCGCCACGTACTTACGGCGGTGTCGTCCGGTTCAAATTCTAATATTGAACGATCATGACAATTTTGGGCCCTGCCGGGAAACCGGCGGGGCCTTTTTGTATCCCAATTGCATCAAATTGTCCCGTTTCGATGCAAAAATGTAAAGATATGATGCATTTTTATAATTCCGTCTGGACTTAATCGCGCGATTAGTTGAATGTTCGTTCATCGGGGGGATGAGCAAAAGCTTCACTCTCCGGTGAGAATGTTGGGATTTGGGAGAGAGAAATGCGTAAATCGCTACTGTTGGCTGCTACAGCTATATCTGGAATGTCCGTACCTGCCATGGCGCAGGGTCAGGATGATGGTATCATCGACAGCAATGTCATTATCGTCACCGCACAACGCCAGGCGCAAAGCGCCCAGGACGTGCCGATTGCGGTCTCCGCATTTTCACAAGAGGCGCTCGAGGCGCAGCAGATCGAGAATAGTTCCGATCTCCAGCTCACGCTTCCGAATATCACGTTTACCAAAACCAATTTCACAAGTTCGAGCTTCACGATCCGCGGGATCGGCGATCTGTGTGTCGGCGTGTCCTGCGATCAGGCGACTGCGATCCACCTGAACGATCAGCCCCTTTTCTCGACGCGTCTGTTCGAAACGGAATTTTTCGATCTGGAGCGGGTGGAAGTCCTGCGCGGACCACAAGGCACATTGTTCGGACGGAACGCGACGGCAGGCGTTGTGAATGTGGTTACCGCCAAGCCGAACATGGGCGAGTTCCAGGCCGCGGGTGACGTGGAATATGGCAATTATAACGCGCTCAAGGTCAAGGGCATGGTCAATCTGCCGATCGGCGACAGTCTCGCTTTCCGTGGGGCCGGAATCTATGTGAAACGTGACGGTTACACGACCAACCTCAATGGAGGCCCCGATCTGGATGACCGCGAACTCTATTCGATCCGTGGCTCGCTGCGTTTTGAACCGGGGCCCGATACGACGATCGATCTGATGGCGTCCTATTTCCGCGAAGACGACAACCGGATGCGGATCCAGAAACAATATTGCCAGCGCGACGAGACGGGTATCTTGGGATGTCTGAACAACCGCCGCGATGCCCAGGCATTCAATGCCAACGCAACTTTCACGGCCGCATTGTCTTCGCAGGAGTTTCTCGCAACGCAAGGCATACCGACGGCCTTCGCTCTGGGCAGCCTCTATGGTCCCGATCAATATGAAGGCATTGGCATTCCTTCCGACCCGCGCACGGTCAACACCGCTTTCACGCCGGAATATTTTACCAGCGAACTGACCTTCCAGGGCAAGATCGAGCATGACTTCGGCCCGATCAGCGCGCAGCTTTCCGGTACCTATCAGAAAGTGAAACTGGATTCTCGCCAGGATTATAATAACAATATCGGCCGCCGCGACATTTATGCACCTGCATTGAACACACTCGCTGCCGCTGCAGCGGGGCTTGTTCCCGGCCTTCCGGCATCCTATTTTGCGCCCCTTGCTTCGGCGATCATTCCCAATGGTCCGAATGGAGTGCTTTGTACCTCGGACACAGACACGATTGGTCTCGGGTCATTTGGCGGCAACAGCAATTGTGCGACAACGCCGCTGCAATATGACCGATCGAACCAGCAAAACAGCAGCTGGTCGGCGGAGGCCATTATCTCGAGCGATCTGGATGGCCCGTTCAACTTCCTTCTCGGTGCGATCTACGCAGATTATCATCTGACCGAGAACAGCTATTATGTGAATGCGTTCGCGATCGACTATGTTGCCGGTTTGCTTGGCAGCTTCACGTCTCTGGGTGGTGGTTTGGATCCGTCATATCTCGGCACGCCCTATTTCCGCAACAATACGGATGATCTGACTGTCAAATCCTATGGCTTGTTCGGTGAAGTCTATTTCGACATCAGCGACAGTCTGAAGCTGACGGGCGGTTTGCGGTATAATAATGACAAGAAGAACGTGCAGGCGCGGTCGACGCTAGCCAGTTTCCTGGTTCCCTATAGTCAGACGACCAACGCGTTCGAATCTCCCTTTGTCGGATCATTCGATGCGGACCCTGGCACACCAGGCAATCAGATTTTCCAGAACCGCCAGGTCAAAAACGACGAAATCACCGGCCGCGCGGTTCTCGATTACAAGATATCCGACGACAATCTGGTCTATATTTCTTATTCCCGTGGCTACAAGTCAGGCGGTCTGAACCCGCCGCTGCAGCCCATTTTCGAGGTCCCGGAATCCTTCCGGCCCGAGCAGGTTGATGCGTTCGAATTTGGTTCGAAGAACACCTTTGGCAATGGCGCGCTGCAACTCAACCTGACGGCCTTCTATTATAAATATAAGGATCTGCAGCTCAGCAAAATTGTCGCCCGGACCGCGGTGAACGAGAATATCGATGCGGATATCTACGGTGCGGAAATCGAGGCGATTATCCGCCCTGATCCGGACTGGATGATCAACATGGGTTTCAGTTATCTGCACACCGAAGTGAAGGGGGATACATTCAACAGCGATCCGCGTGACTTCGGCGGTGGCCGCTCGGATGCCGTGATCATCAAGGATATCACCAATGCCTCCAACTGTGCCGTCACTTCCACATCCGGAAATGCTGCCGGGGTGAATGCCTTCGTCAACAGCGTGAACGGAGTAATCAACGCCGGTCTGGTTCCCGGACTGGCTGCCGGAGCAGGGCTCCAGCCAACGGTTGCTTTCCCGGCTGATGGCGGCATTGCCTCCACCGGTGCCTTCGGTATTTGCGGCGTTCTCGAAGCCGCTGCGGCGGGTGCGTTTGCCGGCGGCGGTCTGGACCCGGCGGCCTTTGGCGGAATTGAGTATTTCGCTGCCGGTGTGCCGAAAAATATTCGGGGAAATGACCTGCCTCAGGCGCCAAAGCTGAAATTCTCCGTCGGCGTTCAATATACCATGAACTTCGACAATGGCATGAGCCTGGTCCCGCGTGTTGACCTGGCTTATACCGGCGAGAGCTATGGCAGCATCTTCAACGGCAATGTCAACCGGATCGACGGCTACGCCCAGGCCAATGCCCAGATTCAGCTGAACGGTACGGATGACCGCTGGTATGTCCGCGGGTTTGTCCAGAATATCTTCGACAGCAATTCGGAGACCGGTCTCTACGTGACCGACCAGTCTTCGGGTCTCTACACCAATGTCTTCACGCTGGAGCCCCGGCGCTATGGCATCGGAGCCGGCTTCAAATTCTGATTTGAAACAATAACGATAGGGAAAGCCCTGCCGGGAGATCGGCGGGGCTTTTTATTTTGAACGTCTTTATCGGAAAAAGCCTGACCTGATCCAGATGTCAGATATTTGTGGAAATCGGTAGCTTTGTTGCGGCTGGAGAAGCCATCCGCCGAATCTATGCAAGAGGCATCAGGTCCGCCTTCGCCAAAACTTCGGCGGACAGCCTGTTCTCCCAGCGGTCGCCAGAAATCTGGCTTGCCAGTCGATGAAGCCAGATGATCGGAAAGATCCTTGCTCGTACGGCGGGATTTTTGCGGTCGTCGATCACCATGATTGACTGCAATCCGTAAAAATGGTGCCGAATATCCGACTCGAACGGATGACCTACCGCTTACAAGGCGGTTGCTCTACCAGCTGAGCTAATTCGGCATGCACTGGATTTGCTGGGCGCTATTAGCGTCAAACCACGCCAAAGGTCCAGCCTTCTTTTTGTGCGATTTCGCGGGTCAGGACGGACGGGTTCCAGAGCGCGGGATTGGCCGCTGCCTGTTTCATCCACGCGGCGGTGATCAGGGCATCGGTGCTATGATCATCATAGCGGGCCAATCGTGCCGGGATCGGTGTATTCAGCCGCGTCAGGGCCCGCTTCAGGCCGGCGCGATCACGTACTTTGCTGCGCCCTTTCGGTTGTCCGGCTGCCAGAGCGGCAACCGTCGTATAGATTTCCACGATGACCGGGCCGTGTGCCGGCACCGGATCAAAGGGCCATACAGGTATTGCGCCATCCAGTTGATGCAGCAGACGCATACCGGTCAGACTAGATTTTCCGACCTGAGCGGCGCCGACCAGATTGAAGCAGCTGGCACTATTGGCCTGTCCGGTTTCCCGCTGATACTGTTCGACCCGGCGCAGGCGCCCGGTGCTGCCGGTGAACAGGTCGCCAACCCGGCCCCGTCCATGCCGAAAATGGCGGCGGGCCTGCGGATGTTCGAGAAAACTGGTGACATTGAGATGCGGGTCATCGCGGGCGATCCTGTCGATCTGACGCCACAGGCTTTTCGCATCGGCGGGACACTCCGCCCATTCGGGAAAATAACGGCCCTTATCGAAAAAGGGCAGGGCCATCGACAGATCGAAACCGACAAGCATATCCTGCCTTGAGTCTGCAACGTGCAGGAGCCAGTCGAGCACATCGGCGCGCGACCAGTGCGGATCGGGTGCTATCAGGGCAGGGGGCCCTTCCGGACCAGCGACGGCGACAGCGATCCCCTTCGGTCGCTCGGTTCGGGCACCTGACCAGTCAATACAGGCAAAATGGGAGAAGGTTCGCACTCTGCTGCCCTAGCGGATTGCCCGGGCAAAAGAAAAGGGCGAGTCCAGCGGACCCGCCCTTGTTCTGCATTTTGTCAGCCAGCGCCTATTTCTTGGCAGCCGGTTTCGTCGCGGCAGGCTTCCGTGCTGCCGGTTTGCGGACCGCCGGAGCCTTGGGTTTTGGTGGATTGTTGCGGAGGTCCTCAAGAACCTTGCCAGCCACATCGCGTCCACCCCAGCCAAAGGCCAGAGCCGCTGCGGCCGCGCCGCCAATCACCAGCGCGGTAAAGGCAGTCTGCACAATCTCTTCGCCAACGCCCATGAACTGCAAGCCCATGAAGGTAAACAAAATGATCGTGGCGTAGCGGATGATCGTTGCCGCCATGCTGCCTTCGTCCGCAGTGCTCATTACCCGAGCCAGCAGATTGGCGATCAGGAAGCCGGCCATGATCACGACACCGCCGAATATGACCCGGCCACCGAGTTCGAGAACCTGGTCCAGTATCTGGGTCAGTTCCGGAAATCCGAGCAAGCGCGTCGCTGCGATTGCAAAGAAGAGCATGATGCCGATCTGGGCAATACGGGCCAATATGGACGTCAGAGACGTTTTCTCGGGCAATATCCCGATGGCTGCAACCGATTGGTCAACACCCAGACCAGGCAGGATGTCCTTGATAATCTGGACTACAAATTTGCTGATCAGATAACCAAGGCCCAGAGTGATCGCTGCCGAGAAGATGGCAGGCAGTGCCTGGAAAATCGTCCGCAGCATTTCGCTGGCCGGTCCCGAAATCGATTCGATATCAAGAATATCGAGCGCGAAGATCGCGACAAAGATAACGGTCAGTGCATAGACGATCGAACCGATTGTCGAGGAAATCTGGCTGTTACCGGTGGCCGTGTCGATACCGCCGCGATTGGCCCATTTGTCAAAATCAAATGTCTGCAAGGCGGTTACCACCAGATCGCGCAATATATCGGCGATCTTGAGGCCAACGAAAAAGACCACCACGGCCATCACGATACCAGGCAATGCCTGCATGACAGTGTTGAGCAGTCCTTCGATCGGCTGCACCACGCCACCCAGGCCGAATACGGTCAGGACAGCGATCAGGCCGAACAGCCAGATCAACAGGCTGGCGATCTTGCCCAGTGATTCTCCAAGCGATGCTCCCGACCCGGTATCACGACGCAAAAATCCGATATTGTCGACCAGTTTTGCAAAGGCCCATTTGGCAGCTTTCGCCAAAAACCAGGTGATAAGAAGAATGACGACCGCAAGCCCGATCTTCTGTCCTATTTCAATGGCGAGCTCTGTATCCAGAGCATAATTGCCTATTCGCATACCGTCCATATAGCATCCCCTGTTTTTAATATGTTACGTCTGATACCTTATTAACATATTTCTTTGGGTATAGACAGTTATCAATCGCGGGATTGCCGAGTAAAGGCGTAAATAGTCGTAAAGATCAAGCGTTTGGGTCTATTTCCACGACAACCCGGCCGATTGCTTCGCGCCGTTCGAGCACGCGCAGGGCCTCGGCTGTCGCGCTCAGCGGAAATCGATGGGAAATATGCGGCCGCATAGCGCCTTGCGCAGCCAATTGCCGCAGCGCAGCGCCCTGTCGTTCAGCGAGTGCGGGATCACGGCGAGGACTTTCCCCGGCACGGACGCCAATCAGGCTATAGGTCTTGATCATGGCGTGATTGGCCGGGAAAGACGGGATTGTACCGCTGGCAAAACCGACAATGAGATAGCGCCCGTTCCAGGCTATGGCGCGCGTTGCCGTCAAGGCGAGATCACCGCCGACCGGGTCAAACACCACGTCCACACCCTTGCCGTCGGTGAACGCCTTGACCTTTGCGGCAAGGTCTTCGTCAGACGGGTCGAGGAGATGATCGGCTCCTGCCTGATGAATGGCCTGCAGCTTCTCTTCATTCGATCCCGTCCCGATGACCGTAGCTCCGATATGCTTGGCCATCTTGACCGCGGCCATGCCGACACCGCCACTTGCGCCCAGAATGAGGACGGACTCTCCTGATTGCAGATGTCCCCGCTCGACCAAGGCATGCCAGGCGGTTGATCCGGCTGTTTGCCAGCATGCGCCTTCGCTGAAGGAAAGAGCCGCGGGGAGAAGAGAGGCGGCAGAAGCCTTGACCACCCATTGTTCGGCCAGCGCGCCGCCCTTGTTTCCCGCCATCACGCGGTCGCCGGGCCTGAAGCTCTCCACATCCGGAGCGACATCGATCACCTCGCCGGCGGCCTCCATTCCGGGGACAAAGGGGGGATCGGGTCGGAACTGATATTTGCCCTGTGTCATCAGCAGATCGGGAAAATTGAGACCCGCTGCATGAACCCGGATCCGGACCTCGCCGCTCTGCAACGGCATCGACTGCTGCTCCAGAATCTGGACGGACGACGGGCCGGTCAGGTCGGTGCAAACCGCTGCCAGATGACTGGCGGTCATGGGTCAAGGACCTCGATTACGTCCCTGGTAAAATCCTCGATCTTGAAGCGACTGTCTGCGCTATCGTAGCCGCGGCGGACGATCACGAGATTCAGGGAAGCTATGATCACCAGATATTGTCCCCGGTTTCCGATGGCCGCGAAGGCATCTGCCGGTATGCCGTCCGATTTGTTCAGCAGCCAGAATGTAGCGCCATAGCCGAATCCTCTGGGCGGTTGCGGCCCGGAAGCGGTGGTGACAAAATTCCGCCAGTTCTCCGGCAGCAGGCGTTCGCCGTTCCACTCGCCATTGTCGAGGTACAGCATTCCCAGTCGTCCGAAATCCCGGGCAGTGGACCATAGCTGGCTGGAGAGGATATAATTGCCCTGCCAGTCCCGTTCGGCATAAGTGCGGGTCATGCCGAGTTTCTGAAAGAAGCTGTAGGGATCGAAACCGGGAGCGTCGGGCGTGTCCTTTTTCTTGCGGATATGTTCGAGGCGGGTGGCTAGCACCGCCAGCAACGTGTCATTATTGGCATAGCGGAAGCTGGTGCCCGGCCGGTGAAGCAGCGGCCAGCTGGTCGCTTTTTCCGCTACACTGCTGCCGCCCAGATAGATGGCGTCGGTTCGGGCGCCGCTGCTGTCGCTGGTCAAGCCGCTGGCCATACGCATCAGCTGGTCGATTGTGATGGCGCGGCGCGGGTCACCGGAATGCTGCCATTGCGGCAGGCTGGCGGATGCCGTGACATCGATCATGCCCTGCTGCACCGAATGGCCGATCAGCGTGCCCGATATCGATTTGGCGACAGACCATGAACGCTGGGCGGTGTGGAGATCGTGGCCATGCTTATACTGCTCGGCAAATATTTTGCCATCCTTGATGACCAGCGCGGCGCTTGTCTTGCCGCCATAGACTTCCGGCTGAAAGGCGCGCCTGGCAACGGATTGCAGTGCCCGCGACCGCTGCGATGGCCTGGCCAGCGCATTCCGGTCGCCCATCGGCCATGAGCGATCATCAAAAAACTCGCGTCTTTCCGTCGAACCGGCCCGGTCGGTCGGTTCATATCCGATCGGCATGGCGGTGCAGCCGCTCCGGCTGTTCCAGATTGCAATGCGCGGTGGCATATCGTCAGCAAAGGGAACGCGCACCTCGCGCGCGTCGTCATCTATGTCTGCGGTCAGCGTTGCTATGATATTTTCCACCCGCTCGTAACTGCCCGTCAGTTCGTCGGCTTCGATATCCGCAAGCGCCTTGCCGCCGTTCCACAGCCCGGAACAGAGGAACTGTGCCTTATATCCGGCGGCCAGCGCCCGGTCATAACGCGGTTCCTCGACTTCCTGCGCGATGGCACTGCTACATAGCAACGCGCCAACTATTCCGATACTAGCCAGTTTTTTGAGCACGCAGCTTCTCCCAATAATCCAGTCGTTCCCGGATCTTGTGCTCGAAGCCGCGATCCACGGGTTGATAAAAATTCTGCGCCTGCATTTCCTCGGGCCAATAATTGTCCCCGGAAAAGCCGTCATCACTTTCATGATCATAGCTATAGCCTGCACCATATCCGATATCCTTCATCAACCTGGTCGGTGCATTCAATATATTCTGAGGCGGCATTAGCGAGCCGGTATCTTTGGCTGATCTCCAGGCGGCTTTTTGCGCCTTGTAGGCCGCATTGGATTTCGGCGCGGTCGCACAATAGAGGCAGGCCTGAACAATCGCCAGCTCTCCCTCAGGACTGCCGAGAAATTCATAGGCCTGCTTGGCGGACAGTGCCTGGACCAGCGCCTGCGGATCGGCCATGCCGATATCCTCGCTGGCAAAACGGACAATGCGTCGCAAGAGGAATAGCGGCTGCTCGCCAGCCACCAGCATTCGCGCGAGATAATATAGGGAAGCTTGCGGATCGGACCCGCGCATCGCTTTGTGCAGGGCGGAGATCAGATTGTAATGGCCCTCGCGATCCTTGTCATATACCGCCATCCGGCGATGCAGGATTTTGGCCAGTCGGGGCGAATCAAGCGGGTCCGCGATATCCAGTGAAAACAGCGTTTCGGCCTGGTTGAGGAGAAAACGGCCGTCTCCGTCGGCGCTGGCGATCAGCGCTTCTCTGGCTTCGCCGGTCAGCGGCAGGGATTGCTGTTCCAGCTTTTCCGCCTTCTCCAGCAACTGACCCAGCGCATTGCTGTCGAGTCTGTTGAGGATCAAGACCTGGGCGCGGCTGAGCAGGGCGGCATTGAGTTCAAAGGACGGGTTCTCGGTGGTTGCGCCGACCAGCACCACTGTCCCGCGCTCGACATAGGGCAGGAAACTGTCCTGCTGGGACCGATTGAAGCGATGTATCTCGTCGACGAATAACAGCGTCGCCTTGCCAGAACTGAATCGCATCTCGGCTTCGGCAAAAACTTTTTTCAGTTCGGCTACGCCCGAGAATACGGCGGAGATAGCCTTGAAATGCAATTCCGTCTGATCGGCCAGCAAGCGCGCGAGGCTTGTCTTGCCGGTTCCCGGGGGCCCCCAGAGGATGATCGAGGACAGCCTGCCCGCAGCAATCATACGTTGAATAGTACCTTCGGCGCCGACCAGGTGATCCTGCCCTACGATGTCGGAAAGCTGTCGGGGTCTCAGCCGGTCGGCCAGAGGCGCGTCCGGCGTAGTTTCCGGAATCTCCCTCTGGTCATCCTGTTCGTCAAACAGTCCCTGCATGGCTAGCGGACAGCCGCTTGCTGGATCGGGCCATGACCGGCCCGTCGCTGGCGGACCAGGCGCATATAGGTCTGGGCAACCACATTATTGATCTGGTCCCAACTATATTCCTCCGCGCGCCGTTCGCCCGCAGAGCCATGCGCATTGCGGACGTCGACATTCTCGCAATAGAGTTGCAGCGCGTCGGCAAATTCGCGAACTGCACCGGGTGTGATGAGCTTGCCGGACTCATTATTCTTGACGAGGCTCTGGCTGCCAGTTGCCTTGGCCGCCACAACCGGCAAACCGCAGGCCATCGCTTCCAGTGTGACATTGCCAAAGGTTTCGGTGATCGACGGATTGAACAGCATATCCATGCTGGCCACCGCACGACCGAGATCTGCACCTTGCTGGAATCCTACAAATATGGCGCCGGGAATCCGGTCCTGAAACCATTGCTGCGCCGGCCCTTCACCGATCACGATAATCTTGTGCGCCACCTTGCGGCGCTTCAACTCGTCGATCGCATCGGAGAAGACATCGAGGCCCTTTTCCATCACCAGCCGTCCGAGAAATCCGATCACCGGAATATCGTCGTCGATACCGAGTGACTGGCGCCAGGCCAGATCGCGCCGTCCGGAATGGAATATCTCCCGGTCGACACCGCGCGACCAGATCCCGATATCATAGTTCATCCGCTGGTCCCGTAGCACCTGTGCCATCGATTCCGATGGCGCGACCAGCGCGTCGCAGCGGCGATAGAGACGACGCAGGATTGCCTCGATCACTGGCTCCAGAAACGCAAGATTATAGTAGCGGGGATAGGTTTCGAACCGGGTATGCACGGATGCGAGCACCGGGATATTCTGGCGTCGGGCCCAGGTCACCATCTTGTGGCCCACCCGGTCGGGGCTGGATATCTGCATGATATTGGGATTGAACTGTTCAAGATCCTTGCGCACATCGCCGGAAATGCGGGTCGGGAAGCGATATTCACCGCGTCCGGGAAAAGCGACGGAAGGCACGCTGATCAGGTCGCCGGTCGGTTCGAAGGCCGGCGTATCGGTGGTTGGAGAATAGACCCGTACGTCGGCTCCCTGACGCAGCAAATAGTCGACCAGCCGATTCAGGGCCTGGTTGGCGCCATCGCGCACGAAATTGTAATTGCCGCTATAAAGCGCAATGCGAAGGTCGCTGATTTCCATTCGCGCCTTCAAGCATAATCCCTCCGAAATTGCCAATATGAACTTGGTCGGCTAACAGAGCGAGATGATAGAGAGCCGTCTCGACCACCTGCTGATTGGCACCCCGAAGCCATTTCGCGACGATGGTATTATGAGCGCCATTGCCAAGATGCCGGCAGATGGTGGCCTGATGTTGGGCCGCGAAGGCCTGGCAGGCAATCAGGTCGGGGATCCGGTACGCCACGGCGGTCTGGACAAGGCGGTCCACCTGTATCCGGCAGAACATTATGCCTTCTGGCAGGCCAGATATCCCGATCTGGCTCTGCTTGAGCACCCCGAGGCATTCGGAGAGAATTTCAGCTGTAGCGGAATGACCGAGGAAAGACTGTGCCTCGGCGATATTTTCCGTCTAGGTGGAGCTCTGATCCAGTGCAGCCACGCCCGGCAGCCGTGCTGGAAACTCAACCACCGTTTCGGCAGGCCGGATGTCATGAAAACCGTGATGAAGACCGGCAAGTCAGGCAGCTATTTTCGCGTATTGGAGACCGGTATGGTGCGGGCAGGGGACAGCTTCGTCCAGCAGGAGCGCCCGCAACCCGAATGGCCACTGGACAGGCTGTTCAACCTGATCATCGGCGGCGGTCACAAGGGGCATCGCGCGGAACTCAAAATATTGGCGAGCAACCCGTTGCTGGCCGAGAACTGGCGGGAGCGAGCAGGGCAGCTGGCCTCAGGTTGAGCGCTTATTCCTGTTGCGGTGGTGGCGGGTGCAAGCGCAATTTTCTCACGCGGCGATCGTCGGCCTCGGTGATTTCCAATATCCATCCACTCGGATGAGCCAGCTTTTCGCCGACGACAGGAATATGGCCGGCCAGCACGAAAGACAGACCGCCGATTGTGTCTACATCCTCGTCGATGATCTCGAGTGCCGGGTCGACAGCTTCGCCGACATCATCCAGCTCCGCTCTCGCGTCCGCTTCCCATGCGCCGTTTTCCAACTGGACCAGCATCGGCACCGGTTCATCATCATGTTCATCTTCGATTTCGCCGGTGATCTCCTCGACAATATCCTCGATCGTAACAAGGCCCTCGGTACCATTATATTCGTCAAAGATGATGGCGAGATGGGTCCGTGTAGCCCGCATCTCGGCGAGCAGGTCCAGCACACCCATGGATTCGGGGACAAACCGCGGCTGCCGTAGAAAAGGCGTAATATCGTCTGGATGCTTGTCGCCCCTGGCAACGATCGCAAAGATATCCTTGATGTGAATCATGCCGACAATATTGTCCAGATTATCGCGATAAACCGGGATCCGGCTGTGGCCGTGCTCGGAGAAAATATCAACAAAGTCGCCGAATGGTGCGTTTTCCTCGATGGCGATGATATCGGCGCGCGGTACCGCTATGTCATCGACTCTATGCTCGCTGAAATGCAGCATATTGCGCAGCATTTCCAGCTCCAGCGATGACACGTCCGGCTGGTTATTGGGGTCGGCCTCGGCGTCGCTTTCATGATCATCGATGACCTCTTCGATCTGCGCGCGCAGGCTGTTGTCTTCGTTATTACCGAACAGCAGAGCCTTCAGGCTCTGCCATATTCGCCCCGGTTCCTCATCTTCCTTGGATTGGCTGCTGCCGCGAGCCGCACCGGTAATATTGTCATTTTCAACGTCGGTCATTCTGTTTCTTGATTACCTGTCTTACGCTTGTTCTGAATAAGGGTTGGCAATTCCCATCGTCGCCAAAGCTTTGATTTCGCAATTTTCCATCAAAGCCGCATCTGTCTCATTTTCGTGATCATAGCCTAGCAAATGCAGCGTTCCGTGCACAATCAAATGTGTAATATGGGTGGAGAGGGAGATATTCTTGGCCGATGCCTCGTCGCGGCAAGTCTCGTACGCCAGGATAATATCCCCGAGCAGCGCCTCGCCATCGTCAGTATTGGCCAGAGTATCAAGCAGGTCCGGCTGTATCTGGGGAAAGGACAGTACGTTGGTCGGCTTGTCCTTGCCGCGATAGTCATGGTTCAGGACATGGACTTCGGCATCGTCGGAAAGCTTGACGCTGAGCTCCATCTCAAAATTGCGCGCCAGCAGATCGGCATGGGAAGACGCATGAATAGCCGCTCTGGCCGCGCGTGCCGCCAATTCTTCCCAATCCTGTCCACTGTCCCACAGGGAAGATGCTGTCAGTTCAGTCTGGAGCATCTTTGCCTTCATAGGCTTCGACAATCTTGCCGACCAGGGGATGACGGACAACATCGCTGGCACCGAATTCGACCACGCTGACAGTGTCGATATCCTGCAATTTGGAAACCGCGTCGGCCAGTCCGGACGTGGCTTCGCGCGGCAGGTCGACCTGCTTGGGATCGCCACAGACCACCATCCGGCTGTTCATGCCGAATCGGGTGAGAAACATTTTCATCTGCGCTGCTGTCGTGTTCTGCGCCTCATCGAGAATGACGAAGGCGTCGGACAGCGTACGGCCGCGCATGAAGGCGATCGGGGCGATCTCGATTTCGCCGCTTTCAATGCGCCGTTCCACCTGTTCGGCGGGAAGCGTATCGTAAAGCGCATCATAAAGAGGTCGCAGGAACGGATCGACCTTCTCCTTGAGATCACCCGGAAGAAAGCCGATTTTCTCGCCGGCTTCCACGGCCGGACGCGACAGGATCAATCGATCGACCGATCCGCTGACCAGCTGGGACACAGCTTGCGCTACAGCCAGATAGGTCTTGCCGGTTCCCGCCGGGCCGAGGGCGAAGATCATGTCATCGCGGGCCAGAGCTTCCATATAATGGGCCTGCCGGACGGACCGCGGAAAAATTGTCTTTTTGCGCGTCCGGATCATGACCTTGGGCGCGTCGGCGACATCGACCTTCTTTGCCTTTACGCCGGACGAGGACTGTTGTGCGGCCTTCGCTACGCGCGGGTCCGCGGCCATAGCGATTATTGCCTCAACCGCACCGGCGTCGATTTCCTGGCCCTGTTCAAGACGGTTATAAATGCCGGATATGACATCGCGCGCTTGCGATACGGCTTCATCCTCGCCCTCGATCTTCAATTTCGTTCCGCGCGCGGCGATATAGACGCCAAGCCGGTTTTCGATGGCTACGATATTGCGGTCATATTCCCCGAACAGATCGCCCAATATCTGTGGATCGTCAAATTCCAGATCCAATGTGGTGAGATTGCCGGACGCACCGGCTTTGGTTTTCTGGGCCATCAGGCAGCGAGTCTTTCTTTTATCTGTCCGGTGAGACTATTGGGGCCGGCCTGGGTAATCTCGACGTCGACCAGATCGCCAATTGCAAGGTCGGGCGAAATGATGTGGACCGATTGCAACCAAGGGGTTTTACCGATCAGCTGGCCGTCCAGCTTGCCCTGACGCTCGAGCAGGATATCAGTGGTCCGACCGACGGTTTGCTGATTGAAATCATATTGTTGCTGGTTCAGCAATGCCTGCAATCTCTGCAGACGTTCATCCATGACTTCCGGTGCTATTTGCTCATCCATCCCCGCCGCCGGCGTACCCGGACGGGGTGAATATTTAAACGAAAATGCCTGCGAATAATTGGCTTCGCGGACAATCTGCAGCGTTTCTTCGAAATCCTGATCGGTTTCGCCGGGAAAACCGACGATGAAATCGCCGGAAAGCGCCATATCGGGTCGCACTTTGCGCATTTGTTGGAGGATGTCGAGATAGCTTTGCGCACTGTGCGAGCGGTT
Organism: Sphingorhabdus sp. SMR4y; assembly: GCF_002218195.1. Taxonomy (GTDB): domain Bacteria; phylum Pseudomonadota; class Alphaproteobacteria; order Sphingomonadales; family Sphingomonadaceae; genus Parasphingorhabdus. The sequence continues at coordinate 724,777 of NZ_CP022336.1, forward strand.
CATCGCCTTGAGAATCCGGTCGCTGCCCGACTGCACCGGCAAATGGAGGAACGGCATCAGCGTCTCGACATCGCCATGCGCGGCCACCAGACCTTCGGTCATGTCATTGGGGTGGCTGGTCATATAGCGGATGCGTTTCAGGCCCGGTATTTTGTCAAGCGTGCGGATCAGGCCGTCGAGGCCCTGCATTTTGCCTTTGTCATCCTCGCCGGTCCAGGCGTTCACATTCTGACCGAGCAGCGTGATTTCACAGGCACCGCCCTCAACGAGAGCCTTTGCTTCATCGACCAGATCGGCCCACGGGCGGGAGATTTCGGCACCGCGCGTATACGGCACCACACAATAGGTGCAAAATTTGTCACACCCTTCCTGCACGGTCAGGAAGGCGGTTGGCCGGGCCTGTTTGCCGCGGGATGGCAGCAGGTCGAATTTGGATATCGCCGGCATGTCGGTATCAAGCGCCTTCTTGCCGGATTTTGCCGTTTCCATCAACTCGGGCAGGCGGTGATAGGCTTGCGGCCCGACCACGATATCGACACTCGGTGCACGGCGGGAGATTTCCTTGCCCTCGGCCTGGGCGACACATCCAGCGACGGCGATCATCGGGCTGCTGCCGTCTTTCCGGCGCAGGCGTCCGATATCGGAATAGACCTTGTCGACCGCCTTTTCTCGGATGTGGCACGTATTGAGCACAACCAGATCAGCATCGTCACCACTGTCTGTCGCACTCATGCCCTGATCAACAAGCATTTCGGACATACGCTCGCCGTCATAGACGTTCATCTGGCAGCCAAAGGATTTGATATGGAATTTTTTAGGATCAGCCTGGGTCATAGAGCGCGCCTATACAATGGGTTTGCCCCCCAGGGAAGCCGAAAGCGGCTCGACAATCCTTCGTCTCGCTTCGGCCGCTATCTCCTTGCGGCAGGAATAATGGTCTGGATCGAAAGGCTCGAGAAAATGCACCTCGACCAGAAAGCTGCTGCGACGGGTGAGCAGTCGCCAGGCGTTCGCCTGCGCGCTCTCTTCTCCGGTCCAGCTGACCTCATGGGCATGGCTGCCATAGTCGAGGAAGATCGGCTGCACCAATATGCCCGGTGGCGGTGGCTCCAGTACCTTCAGCAGGGGGGCCTTGAACGGCAGCAGGGTGGACCCGTCGGTCGTGGTGCCTTCGGGAAAGATCGTGATAGCCCAGGTTTCCTCAAGCGCATCGCGCAACTGGTTGATCTGCTGCGCAATGCCCATGCGGTCTGAGCGCGAGACAAACACCGTATCGTTAAGCCGGCAGAGCCATCCGATAACCGGCCATCTGCTGATTTCTTCCTTGGACACGAAGGCGGTACCGCTGTGCCCGCCTAATATCGCGATATCCACCCATGACAGGTGATTGGATATGAAAAAGACATCCCGTTTGATCGGCGTGCCAATAATATTGACCCGCGCACCGCACGCAAAGGCGGCTATCTTCAGAAAGGTTCGCGGCCACGGATTGGAAAGGCCCAATATTCGCCAGATATAATAGAAGGGAATACAGATCAGCAAGGCCGTGACCAGAATGATCATACGGACAGCAAATCTCAAATAGCCCATCGGCGACGCCCCGTTCCACAAACGATATGCCATCGGCTGGGTGTCACACGGTCTGGCCTCCGGGTCGGGATCAGGCACCTCAGCTTTTTCTGGCGAGAGATACGCCATACAGCTCCATACGATGGTCAACCAGTCGATAGCCGAGTTTTTCGGCAATCTGTTTTTGCAGAGCCTCGAGTTCGGGATCGACAAATTCGATGACTTTGCCGGTTTCGACGTCGATCAAATGGTCGTGATGGGCTTCCGGAACCGCTTCATAGCGGGCCCGGCCATCGCCAAAGTCGTGACGATCCAGGATGCCGGCTTCTTCAAACAGCCGGACAGTCCGGTAGACGGTCGCTATGGAAATTCTCGGGTCTACGGCTGAAGCACGCTCGTGCAGGGTCTCGACGTCCGGATGGTCATCGGCATCGGAAATGACACGCGCAATCACCCGACGCTGGTCGGTGATGCGGAGCCCTTTTTCAGCACAGAGTGCTTCAAGATCAATTTTTTGCGGCATGGAACCTTTCCGTTACGCTGAGGAAGACTCTATGCGGGGCACAGGATATTGCAAAGGGAAAATTGCGGCAAGTGCGCCGCAATTTTCCAAATCCAGTGCATCAGGAAATCAGCTTAATTCTTTTTGCCCTTTTTCTTGCCGAGGCCGATAGCCTTTGCAAGTTGGCGGCGCTTCTCCGCATAATTGGGCGCGACCATCGGATAATCGTTGGGCAAGCCCCATTTCGCGCGATAATCCTCGGGTGTCATGCCATAATGCGTCATCAGGTGGCGTTTCAGCATTTTCAGCTTCTTGCCATCTTCCAGGCAGACCACATAGTCCGGTTTTATCGATGCCTTGATCGGAACAGCAGGTTCGGGGCGCGCCTGTTCTGCGGCTTCCCCTGAAAGCGAGGCCAGTGCGCCATGAACACTGCTGATGATGAGTGGCAAATCCGATACTGCAACGCTGTTATTGCTGACATGCGCAGCAACAATGTCTGAAGTGAGCGTAATCAACGTCTCATTCAGAGCAATTTCTTCCTCTGTCATATTCAATTACCTTTGTGCGACCATTTTTATTTTATTGCGTATTTTGCGCAGTAGTATTTACACGAACGGGCACCCGCTGCAACAGACAAACTGGTTGTTACATATGGTTACGCGGCAATGACGCCTTGTAAGTAATTGCGTCGTATTTTTCCATATTGGCACCGGTATAATAGGCCTTGCGCAGTCCTATCCGCTCGAAGCCGAATTTACTGTAGAGGATTTGGGCCGGATTATCTGCTCTCATTTCCAGAAATACCGAAGAAACCCCATGGTTTACCGCCGATTGCAACATATGCTCGAGCAATTGATAGCCGATACCGCGACTCTGCTGGTCCGGTGCGACCGCAATCATCAGAAGCTCTTCTTCATCCGCTGCCTGCCGACTGATCAGAAAACCACAGATCATGCCTGCGCGTTCCGCGACCAATAATCTGGCAGTGGGCATGGACAGCATCGAGCGGCACTGATGATGATTCCATCCTTCGCCGTAAGTTTTCGGGAAAGCATGTTCCATGACATGCATCACGTCAGCAAGATCGCCGAGATCACCAGGCCGGATTACGATCGGCGGAGCTTCCCGATCGTCGCAGGGGCTTTGGCGGGTGGCCATCGCTCAGACCGTCGTGACCGGCTGGGCATCGGGTTTGCGCCCGTAATTCGGTTTGGCAGGCAAATTTTTCATATTGCTTGTCACTAAAGAGATGTGAGCGGCATTTGGCAATATTGGAAAATGCGTTTTTGCGCCGACCCGTGCCGCAAGTTCCGCCGCGGCCGATCCGGCGATTACATCTGCCCGAACCGCGCGTTCGGCCTGCTCCGGCGTGAGCGAGGCAAATTCACCCGCTGGTTCGCCCCCGGCAGTAAAATTCTGGACGAAATATTCGCCATGGCCAGCCTGCATCGCCACGCAAAGCGGTTCGGAACGGTCCATCTGGTCCAGTGCCTGTGCGGCCACGAGGGCGAGACAATTATACCCGTGGATATCGGCGCCCCAGGCCAGAGCAAGCGCCTGGGCAGCGGAAATGCCGATGCGAACACCGGTAAAGCTGCCCGGCCCGCAATTGACCAATATCGCGTCAGCTCTGCCACGATCGGGAAGATCCGCGATCGCCGGGATCAGTTTTTCGGCGTGGCCACGACCGATCTCGGCATACTGTGCAGCGATCAGCGTGCCGCCCTCGAACAGCGCAACGGAACATGCAACAGTAGCGGTATCGATTGCGAGAAGGCGTTCGCCCATCAACCGTTCAGATCAGGCTGTTGAATTTTTCAAATGCCGGTCGCGGACTCCGGTCAAAAATCGTCGCAGGATCGCCATAGCCCAATGTCGAAATAAAATTGGACTTGATATGCGGCTCATCACCGAAAAATTCCTTGTCGACAGCGGCCTGGTCAAAGCCGGACATGGGCCCGGTGTCCAGTCCGAGCGCACGCGCTGCCATGATAAAATAGGCACCTTGCAGCGAACTGTTGCGCAGCGCGTGGGTTTTCCGGGCTTCCGGATCACCGGCAAACCAGCTTTTTGCATCGGCATGCGGAAACAGTTCCGGAAGATACTCGTGAAAATTCTCGTCCATCCCGATGATGACGGCTACAGGCGCCTTGCGGACCTTTTTCTGGTTCGCGGCGGACGTCAGTGCGGCAAGCCGGTCACGCGATTCCTGACTGTGGCACCAGATCAGCCGCGACGGCAGCATGTTCGCACTGGTCGGGCCCATTTTCATCAGGTCCCAGATCGCATGAAGCTGTTCTACCGACACCGGTTTGTCATGATAGCCGTTATAGGTACGGGCTTCGAGAAACAGCTGATCCAGTGCTGCCTGACCAAGGGGAGAATTCATTGCTTTGCCTTTGTGTAGTGACGTTTAAGCGGCCCGGACTTCGGTGACTTCCGGAACATAATGTTTCAGCAGGGATTCGATCCCGTGTTTCAGCGTTGCCGTGGATGACGGACAGCCTGCGCAAGCGCCCTGCATCTTCAGGAATACCGTGCCCTTGTTGAAACCGCGATAGATGATATCGCCGCCGTCATTGGCCACGGCAGGCCGGACCCGGGTCTCGATCAGTTCCTTGATTTGCGCAACGATATCGGCATCTTCCGGATCATCGTGTACTTCTTCTTCGGGTGGGACGACGATGTCGCCTGCGCTGCCAGGTTTGAAAAGCGGCAATCCGGCCGAAAAATGATCAAGCAATATGCTCAGAACCTGTGGTTTCTGATCGCTCCAGTCGGCGCCCGGTCCGCAGGTGACCGATATGAAATCCGATCCGAAGAAAACGCCGGTGACATCGCCAAGCGAGAACAGGGCTTCTGCCAGCGGCGACACCTCGGCATCTTCCGGCGAGGCAAAGTCGCGGGTCCCCTCGGACATGACAGGCTGTCCCATCAGGAATTTGAGGGTGGAGGGATTGGGTGTTTTTTCGGTTTCAATCAACATGACTGTTATCTGGCGATTATATGCAGAGCGATCAAGGGCAAAACAAAACTTGTCTCGGCAAGGCCGTCGGAATGTCTGGAATATTCACTGGTCAGTCAGATTGAGCCTGCTTATATCTGGCGGATGAAAACAATATCCCCGCGTCTTGCTCCCCGTCTGGCCTCCCGGCTGCCGATGCTGCTTCTGCTATTCGCCATGCTGGCTATGCCCGGCCTGGCCCTTGCGGAGGACGCCAAGTCCGATGACGCGCTGCCGTGGCTCTACCAGAACAGCGATGTTCCGGTCGACAAAAGCTGGACTTTCGGCGTGCTCGACAATGGTTTGCGATATGCAGTCAAGCATAATGGCGTCCCGCCAGGGCAGGTTTCTATCCGCCTGCGGCTGGATGTCGGATCGCTGATGGAGCGCGACGAAGAGCAGGGATTTGCTCATTTCATGGAGCATCTGACCTTTCGCGGTTCAACCCATGTGCCCGATGGTGAAGCAAAACGGGTCTGGCAAAGACTGGGCGCGACCTTCGGTAGCGACAGCAATGCCGAAACCACGCCGACCCAGACCGTTTACAAACTCGATCTGCCCAACGCAAACAGGGGCAGTCTGGATGAAAGTCTGAAAATTCTGTCGGGCATGGTGCGCTCTCCCGGGCTCAGCGTGACGGCGGTCAATGCGGAGCGACCCGTGGTGCTGGCCGAATTGCGCGAGCGGGCCGGACCCCAGTCTGATGTCCAGAACGCCACCCGGGAACTCTTCTTCGCCGGTCAGCGGCTTGCAACCCGTGCTCCGATCGGCACGCCGGAAACTTTGGGCGCAGCCACTCCAAAGATGCTGCAACTGTTTCATCAGCGCTGGTATCGGCCGGAAATGGCTGTCATCGTGATCGCTGGTGATGGTGATCCGGCGCTGTTCGAAGAACTGCTGAACAAGCATTTCTCGCAATGGCAGGGCAAGGGCGAACCCGGCACCATTCCGGATTTCGGAGCTGTCACCGATGATGCAGAGATCAGCCGGGTCGTTATCGAACCCACTTTGCCGCGTTTTATTTCCATGGTCATCGCACGGCCCTGGGAACAGGTTGAAGATACCATAGAATATAACCAGCAGATTTTGATTGACCTGCTGGCCCTGCAGCTGATCAACCGTCGGCTTGAAGCCCGGGCAAGGGCGGGAGGAAGCTATTTGCAGGCCAGCGTCGGCCAGGACGATGTGAGCCGTTCGATCGACGGCACGTTCATAAACATCATCCCGCTGGGCGACGACTGGGAGGCGGCACTCGAGGATGTCCGAGGCGTCATAGCAGACGCAACGACCACCCCGCCTTCGCAGCAGGATATCGCTCGGGAGATAGCGGAATTTGATGCCGCGCTGGCAATCGGCGTGGAAAGCTATCAGACCGAGGCGGCACGCAAGCAGGCGGATGATATCGTCAATGCCGTCGACATTCGCGAAACCGTTGCCACGCCCCAGGTCGCGCTCGATGTTTTTCGCGCGATGCGGGGTATGTTCACGCCGGGACGCCTGCTTGATTCGACGCAAAAATTATTTTCCGGGGTCGCAACCCGCGCCTTGCTGACATCACCTGACGGGGTTGACGATGGAGAAGTCAGGCTGGCCAAGGCACTACGGCGCTCCGTCGAAGCCGCAAGCGATGTCCGCGTTGCCCAGTCCGATATCGGTTTTGAATCGCTTCAAAAGATAGGCAAAAAGGGATCGATCCTGTCTTCGGAGATAAATGAACGGTTCGAAATCGAAAAGCTGGAACTGGACAACGGAGTCAGGGTGTTGATGTTCCCGAATAATGCCGAGCGCAACAAGATCATGGTCAATGTCCGCTTTGGCAAAGGCTATAGCGGTCTCTCATCCCAGCAGGAAACGCTGGCCTGGTCCGGTGCCATGGCGTTGATGGCCAGTGGTATCGGTGATCTCGGACAGGAGGAACTGGACAAGGTAACGACCGGACGGCGGATCGGTCTGGCCTTCGGCATCGATAATGACGCGTTCGAGATTTCTGCCGATACCCGGCCATCCGATCTGGAAGACCAGTTGCATCTGATCGCCGCGAAGCTGGCATTCCCGCGCTGGGATCCAGCGCCGGTCATACGCAGCAAGGCCGCAGCGCTGATCAGTTACGACAGCTTCGCGGGATCGCCGCAGGCGGTATTGGGACGCGACCTGGAATGGCTGGTGCGCGGCAAGGACCCTCGCTGGAAAACACCTGACAAAGACGACTTCAATCAATTGACCGCGGAAAACTTCCGCAAATTCTGGCAGCCGATACTGGCCAGCGGCCCTGTGGAAGTGATGCTATTCGGCGACTTCGACAGGGACCAGGCGGTAGAGTCCGTCCTCAAGACATTTGGCGCATTGCCAAGACGGGAGCCACAGGCCATCGCAGCCGATGCGCGGTCTCCGCAATTCCCGTCGCCAAAAGCCGGACCGGAAATTCTGGTGCACAAAGGCGATCAGGAAAGGGCCGCTGCTATGGTGGCCTGGCCGACCGGCGGCGGACTTGATAATGTGCGGGAAAGCCGGAAGCTGGAAGTTCTGTCATCGATATTCAATGACCGGCTGTTTGAAATCCTCCGTTCGCAACAGGGCGCAAGCTATAGTCCGCAGGTTATAAACAGCTGGCCGGTGGAGTTTGAATCCGGCGGATATATAGGCGCGCAAAGCCAGTTAACGCCTGACAATATCGACCGCTTTTACAATGTCGTAAATCTGATAGCCAAAGACTTGCGGGAAAATCCGGTCAGCACGGATGAACTGCAGCGGGTGGTAGAGCCTCTGCGCCAGCTGATTGCCAGAGCGAGCAGCGGCAACAGTTTCTGGATGAGCCAGTTGGAAGGCGCGAGCTACAATCCGCGGAAGTTCATCGCCCTGCAGACTTTGCTTCGCGACTATACGGTCATTACGCCGGCAGAAGTACAGGCTCTTGCTGTCCGATATCTGGATGATGCGACAAAATGGAAGCTGGCCGTGCTCCCCGAATCCGAACGACTGGCCGCCAATGACAACGAATCAAGGACTGAATCGTCCGAGGCGGCCGCCCGCAATTAGACCACTGTTTAACCTGTCAGCCAGTCTTGCCTAGATTGAGTCGACGAGGGCCAGTATCTGCTCGTTGCTCGGCCGCTTTTTATAGTCGCCGGATACCGTCTTCGCGATAATCGTGCCGTTGCCGTCGATCAGATAGACCGAAGCATATGGCACGCCCACCGCGCGTCCCTCGGTATATTGCGGGTCGCGCAATCCGAAGCCATCGATCACCGCGGATGACTGATCGGACAGCATTTCATATTGCAGCATCTGGTTCTTCGCAAAGCGTTCCTGCTGCCCGGGGCTGTCATAGCTCAGTCCGTAGAGCGTGTAGCCGCGGCGCTTCAGATCGTCGGCAATCGCGTTGATCGATTTCAATTGCGTCTGGCAATAAGGGCACCATTCGACCGAGCGCGTAAAGACGACAAGGGCAGGGCCCTTCTCCAGAATTTCACCAAAATTGGTTTCCCTGCCATCAACCAGCAAGCTGGTCTCGAGGGGGACGCCGTCTCCCACCGCCAGCCCGGCGTCGATGCTTTCCGCAGCGCTAATCGGTTCGATTGCCGGTCCCTGCTCGCTCTCCGCCTGGGCGGAAGCGTCATTACGCGCATCGGGCGCCGGTTCCGAGCAACCGGAGAGCGCCAGCATCGCAACGGAGGTCAAGGTAAAAGCGGTTCGTGTCATTGTAGGCTCCATTCAGCTGTCTTTGCCAATATTCGCGGTACAATGCCATGAGGTTACAGACCGGTCCCCTGAAATATCAAGAGCTGAAAGCTAGCATCAAGGCCGACGGGGCGGCACCGAAAACCGGCTATTACCATTACAAGACATATTTGGACAGGTCGGTGTCTTTCGCAACCTCGGAAAGCTGTTTCTCTACATAGGCCTTGTCGATGACGATTTCCTCACCGGTCCGGTCTTCGGCGTTGAAGCTGATGTCTTCGAGAAGTTTTTCCATGACCGTCTGCAGCCGGCGCGCGCCGATATTCTCGACCGTTTCATTCACATTTGCCGCGATTTCGGCCAGCTTGCCGATGGCATCGTCGGTGATCGTGATCGTAACGTCTTCCGTTCCCAGCAGCGCAACATATTGCTGAGGCAAGTTGGCGCGGGTTTCAGTCAATATCCGGACAAAATCGGCCTCGGTCAAGGCGCGCAATTCGACGCGGATCGGCAAGCGTCCCTGCAATTCGGGCAGCATGTCACTGGGCTTCGATATCGAGAACGCGCCGGAGGCGATGAACAGGATGTGGTCGGTTTTCATCGGCCCATATTTGGTCGCAACCGTCGTTCCTTCAATCAGCGGAAGCAGGTCCCTCTGAACACCTTCCCGGCTGACCGAACCACCGCGCAAGTCACTGACCGCGATTTTGTCAATTTCGTCCAGAAAGACGATACCGTTAGCTTCGGCGTCGGTAATCGCAGCCCGCGAGATATCCTCGTCGTCGAGCCGCCTGTCCGATTCTTCCTCGATCAGCTTGTCCCAGGCGTCGGCCACCCGCATCTTGCGTCGTTTCATGCGCGACTGGTTAAAGGCCTTGCCCATCATGTCGGAGAGATTGATCATCCCGACCTGGCCGCCCATGCCGGGTATGTCCATCGGCATATTCGGCGTATCTTCCACCTCGATCTCGATTTCGGTATCGTTCATATGATTGTCGACAACCCTCTGACGGAAGCTTTCCCGCGTCGCTTCGCTGGCATTTTCCCCGCAAAGGACATCGAGCAGCCGGTTCATCGCGGCTTCTGCCGCGGCATCGTGAACGGCCATCCGCCGGCGTTCGCGTTCCAGCCGCACAGCCTCTTCCGCAAGATCACGGGCAATCTGCTCCACGTCACGACCAACATAGCCGACTTCGGTGAATTTCGTGGCTTCAACCTTGATGAAGGGCGCGTCAGCCAACTTAGCCAGGCGACGCGAAATCTCGGTCTTGCCGCAACCCGTGGGCCCGATCATCAGGATATTCTTCGGTGTCACTTCCTCGCGCAGTTCGGCCGGGAGCTTCTGGCGACGCCAGCGATTGCGCAGAGCAACGGCCACGGCTCGCTTCGCTTCCTTCTGGCCGATGATATGATCGTCCAGCGCCTTGACGATGGTTTTGGGGGTCAGGTTCGCCTGCATGCTAAATTTCTCTTCGTTCTTGATATCGGGAACTGATTATAATCAGCTTTCGCTGTCGAGCATTTCAATGGTGGTCTGGTCATTGGTATACACACAGATTTCCGCAGCGATTTCCATCGCCTTCCTCGCCAGCTTCTCAGCACTTTCCTCATAATCCATCAGGGCTCGCGCCGCCGAGAGCGCAAAATTCCCGCCCGATCCGATCGCCGCGATGCCCTCATTCGGTTCCAGCACATCGCCATTGCCGGTCAGGATCAGCGTGATATTCTTGTCGGCAACGATCATCAGCGCTTCCAGATTGCGCAGATATTTGTCCGTGCGCCAGTCTTTGGCGAGTTCGACGGCCGCGCGCATCAATTGCCCGTTATGCCGCTCCAGCTTGGCTTCCAGCCGCTCGAACAGGGTGAAAGCATCTGCGGTTGCTCCCGCAAAGCCGCCAATAACGGAGCCGTCGTGCAGTTGCCGGACCTTGCGGGCATTCCGCTTCATCACCGTCTGTCCCATCGAGACCTGGCCATCGCCAACGACGACGACCTTGCCATTTTTCCGGACCGATAAAATTGTTGTGCCATGCCATTGCTGCAGGCCATGTTGCTGATTTTCTGTCATGAAACCGGATATGGGTAATCGGTTCCGAATGTGCAACCAATGGCTTCGCGGCTTTCTGCCATCGCGAAAAAATCATCCGCCGGACAAGCGATTTTATCGCCCTCGCGGCGCAAAAAAAATGGCGACCGATTGGCCGCCATTCTCAAATTCTGTGTCTGAACGAGTTCAGGGGGAGGTTGGCGTATCATCGCTGCCGTCGGCTGCGATGACGATGCCAGCAATCACTGCTGCTGCTGCCAGAATTGCGATGATGATGCCGGAGCCACCTTCGAGATCATTTTCGCCTTCGACAGTTGCGCTCGTGCGTACAGCCGAAGAAACAGGCTGGGAAGCCTGAGCCAAAACGGGTGCGCTTACAAGCGATGCGGCTGCGGCTGCAGCCATTCCAATTTTACCGAAACGCATAATTTGCTCCTTCAGGGTTTCGCATTTCACTTAATACGCTGCGAGCATTGGCATAACAGTCTGCTGAAATCAACCATCTTATTGCCGAAAATCGCAATATCGCCAACCAGTTGCAAAGATCACACAGGTTGACCTTCTGCGGGATGGACGGTGCTTCCGGCGAGATAATGATCGCTCGCTATTGAATAGCCGCCGCCCTCGGACCTGTAACCCCTGTTTTCCAAGGCCTGTACCAATTCAAGACGTTTCGGGCAGGAGAGAATTTTGCACTGGTATACATGGGTAACAAGTTGTTAACCAAGGGCATGGATACCGAAAGATTAACCCGACTGGCCCTGCCTGACCAAAGTCCAAGGCACAGTTTTCGCAGAAGCTTGCCACCAAAAATAGCAGGACTTGCGAGACAAGAGCGCGATCTGGAAAAACTATCGGACAATAAGGAAGAAGGATTCGGCGAAGACGTGAGCCTGTTTCTGCTCAGCTTCCTGGCCTTCTTTACTGCTTTCTATATGTTCATCGTTTGAACCAAGCTCATGGAGCGATCAGTCGCAGGCGCGATGAAGTTGCTGTCCCAGCCATGCCGCCACCAGGCACATGGCCGCAACCAGCAATAGCTGTTCCGTCGTGGAAACGCCCATCAAGCTCAATCCGAGCGCGACCAGAGCGCCGACAACCATGCAGCCGGAATTGACAACATTATTCGCCGCAATCGTGCGCGCGGTCTGGCTGATATCCACCGTGGTCGTCAGAAAGGCGTATAGCGGAACGACGAACATGCCGCCAAATATCGATACGCCGGCCAGCGTGCCGAGCAGGGCCCAGGCCCCGTCATGGACGATGAACGTGTCAAACGTGTAGAGCTGACCATCGGGCAGGCCCTGCCAGCCCCGCGCTATGAAATAGAGAATGAGCACGAAGACCCCCATCAGAATCACGCTTATCGGCGCAAAGCGCGCGGATACCTCGCTTTTCAGCAGCCGGTTGACCAGCACCGAACCGATGGCAATGCCAATCGAGAATACGCCCAGAAACAGACTGGCAACCTGCGGTGTTGCAGTGAGCACATTTTCAACCAGCGGCGGGAACTGAATGATCAGCACCGAGCCGATAGTCCAGAAAAAGCTGATTGCGATAATCGCCAGATACAAGCGGCGAACATGCAAGGTCGCCGAAATCAGCCGGATCGAGGAGCGGACAAAATTATAGTCGATTTTTTCGACTTCCTTCTGCGCGGGCGCCGGCGGCATGAACTGGGCAGCGATGCGGCCAATAAGCGCGACCACGAAGACGGCCGCAACCGCGATTTCGACTCCATTGCCGTTGCGATCGATGATGATCCCGCCAAGAATCGTTCCGGCGAGAATCGCGATATAGGTTCCCGCTTCGACCAGACCGGTTCCGCCGAGAACCTCATCCTTTTCCAGATGCTGGGGCAGCACCGCATATTTGATCGGTCCGAAAAACGTGGATTGCAGACCCAGCAGGAACAGAGCGGTCAGCATGACGGGGATCGAATGCAGCCACAGTCCGATTCCGCCGACAATGGCGATGAAGATTTCCAGCGTCTTGACGAAGCGGGTGATACGCGCCTTGTCGTAATTGTCGGCCAGCTGTCCGGCGAGCGACGAGAACAGGAAAAAGGGCAGTATGAACAGGCCCGAAGCCAGCGCATTGAATGCGAAATCTTCCGATTCACTTTCGTAAATTCCGTAGGTCACCAGGATGACCATCGAGAATTTGAAGAGATTGTCGTTAAATGCCCCGAGCAACTGTGTCAGGAACAGCGGCAAAAATCTTTTCGTCCGCAGCAAATGCGCAGTATTTTGCATAAATCGGAAATCTCTTTTGGAGCGGAAGATGGGCGGTTGCCCACCCTTAACCCATTCAGGCCCGGCGTCAAATCCATTGACCGGCGCGCGGGCTATGAATTTCCGCTCCGATTGGCTGAAACAATTTTCATTTCGGGCAAATCCGTTTATGCGAGTGCCACGATGTTGAATTTGCCAAACATATTGACACTGTCACGGATATTCGCGGTGCCGATTCTGGTCTTTCTGCTTTGGCCGAACTTCGAGGCGGCCCGGCCCCAGCCTCTTCCCATCGACTATCTGCTGACCTTCGGCCTATATTGCCTGATGGCGGTCACCGATTATTTCGACGGCTATCTGGCCCGGTCCCAGGGCACGGTATCCAAGCTCGGTATCTTTCTCGATCCGATCGCCGACAAGATCATGGTCGCCGCGGTCGTGCTCATGCTCATTTTTACGCGCGATATCAGCGGGTGGCATGCCATCGCTGCAATCGTCATATTGCTGCGCGAAATCATGGTTTCGGGGCTCCGCGAATTTCTCGCCGGGCTGCAGATCAGCGTTCCGGTGTCGCAACTGGCGAAATGGAAAACCGGCTTTCAGATGATTTCTCTTGGCGCGCTGATCCTGGCAGGCGGTCTGCCGCAATTTCCGATTGTCCAGACCGTTGGCCTGTGGACGCTTTGGGCCGCAGCGATCCTGACCCTGATAACCGGCTGGGATTATCTGCGCGTCGGCCTGAAGCACATGGACTGATGACGCGCTCGCTCGACATAGTCTATTTCGCCTGGGTGCGGGAACGGCTTGGCATGGACCAGGAGCAGGTGCAGCTCGACGACAGTGTCGAAACTATTGGCGATGTCCTGACAATGCTCGTCGCAAGAGGAGATAGCTATGCGGATATCTTTGCCGACATTGGCAAATTGCGCTTTGCCCTCGATCAGGATTACGGCCTCCCGGACACCCCTCTCGGATCGGCACGGGAGCTGGCGATTTTCCCGCCGGTAACCGGCGGATGATCAGGATTGCAGTCGGAACGCCGGATTTCGACATCGGCGCTGAAACAGCGAGAGTCGCAGGGCAGGGCGGCGGTGCGATTGCCAGCTTTGTCGGCCAGGTCCGCGATGACGGCAACCTGCAATCGCTCGAACTGGAACATTATCCGGCAATGACCGACAAGGCGCTGCACAAGATCGCCGAAACCGCACTGGCGGACTGGCCGCTCCACGCGGTGACCATCATACACCGTGTCGGAAAGCTGGCGGTGGGCGAGAATATCGTCCTGGTGGTGACCGGATCCGATCATCGCGATGCGGCGATCGAAGCCTGCTCCTTCATCATGGACAAGCTGAAGACGGTCGCGCCCTTCTGGAAGAAGGAAACCCGGACCGACGGTGCAACACAGTGGATCGAAGAACGTGCGTCCGACATTGATGCATCGCAAAAGTGGGACAAAAGCGAAAATTAGGACTGGTTCTGCGTGACCCAGTGCTGCGCGCCCTTCATGATTTCTGCCAGCAATTGGAACTCGCTCCGCCGAGGGCTGTTCTTGCGCCATACCAGCGCGATATCGCGTGTAGCCCGATCCGATTTGAGCGGTCGTGCGACGATATTCGTATGATTCAAAATGCCGCTATCGATAGCCATCTTGGGCAAAAGGGTCAGACCGAGACCATTGTCGACCATCTGCACCAATGTATGCAGCGATGTTCCCATCATCCGCGCGGACGCCCTGAGTTCGGGACGGTTGCAAGCCGCCAGCGCATGGTCTTTCAGGCAATGGCCGTCTTCAAGCAGCAGCAATTGCGTTTCATCAATCTGCGCCGGGTCGACCTGTGGTGGGGGATCGCGCGGGTCATCTTTCGGAAATGCCACAAATATCTCGTCGCTGAACAATGTCTCGCATTCGACATCCCCGCAGGGGAACGGCTGCGCCAGCAGGACACAGTCGGCATGGCCATGGTGCAGGGAATCGCATGCGGCCTGACTGGTTTCCTCTTTCAGATAAAGTTTCAGCTCCGGACGCTCCTTGCGGAGTTGCGGCAACAGCCGCGGCAGAAGAAAGGGCGCGATCGTCGGAATCACACTCATCCGGATATCCCCCGCCAGAGGCTTCCCGGCGGATCTCGCCATTTCGGCGAGCTCGTCCGTCTCGCGCAAGATGCGATAGGCCTTTTCCACCATCTGGTTGCCCAGATCCGTAAAGCGGACCACGCGGCGGGTGCGTTCGACCAGTACGATATCGAGCAGAGCCTCCAGCTCCTTGATGCCGGCAGACAATGTCGACTGGGTCACAAAACAGGATTCTGCCGCTTTGCCGAAATGGCCATGTTCTTTCAGAGCCACCAGATATTGCAGTTGTTTGAGCGTGGGAAGATAGGTCGACATTATCGATGCTTTCGATCAGTAGTAGAGCATTGATCTAATATAATGATGAATATCCGGTTTGAAAAGCGCCATTATAATTGCGTTGCAAAAAAGAACTGGAAATCCGGACCGGTCATATCTAGTTATTGATATCAGTAATCTCCGGAGGAAATATATGTTTCGGGCACTTGGCGCTTATCTCGATTCTATCAAGGCCCGTGATCCAGCCCCGCGTTCGCGATGGGAAGTGCTGCTTTATCCCGGTGTATTGGCTCTAGGCCTGCACCGTTTCGCGCACTGGCTGTTCAAGGGCGAACTCTATTTCCTTGCCCGGCTGGTCAATCATATCTCCCGTTTCTTCACTGCCATCGACATCCACCCCGGCGCAAAAATCGGTCGCCATCTGTTCATCGACCATGGATTCACCGTCATTGGCGAAACCGCGCAGATTGGCGACAATGTGACAATCTACCAATGTGTCACGCTGGGCGGGACGAATCCGGCCAATGGTGTGGGCGGCAAGCGCCACCCGACGATCGAGAATGATGTCATCCTCGGCTCCGGAGCACAGGTGCTCGGCCCGATCACGGTTGGCAAACGGGCCAGGGTCGGCGCGAATGCGGTTGTTACCCAGGACGTTCCGGAAGGCGCCACCATGGTTGGTGTTCGCGCCCGGCCAACCCTGGTCGAGGCCAAGGATTATCAGAAGGATTTTGTTCCTTACGGCACACCCTGTAGCGAGATTTTCGATCCCTCTACGCAAAAGCTCGAAATCCTGCAGTGCGAAATGGAACAGTTGCAGAAACGTATCGCCAGTTTTGCCAAGGAGCGGAACGGCGAGGAGACGCCGGTCGAATCAGAAGGACGCGATAGCGCTTGATGCGTTTCGGCGATTCCAACATATCACCATTTCCGCAGCGGGGCACGCCCTCGCAGGTCGGTTTTGAACGGCGCGAAATAGAGCGCATCCTGGGGCTTTACGGCCGGATGGTGGCCGCGGGCCACTGGAAAGACTATGCCATGGACATGCGCAAGGATGTGGCGATTTTTGCCGCTTTCCGCCGTGCGTCGGAACGGCCGCAGATGCGGATTGAAAAGCGCCCTTCCGAACGCAATCGACAGGGCATGTGGACGCTGCACGGCGAACAGGGCCAGATTTTGAAGCGTGGTCATGATCTGGCCGGTGTACTGGCTCCGGTCGAGCGCAAGCTTATGAAACTGGTGGCAGACTAGCAGTTCCGGCTCCCGCTCTTTGGTTCAGACCAATGGGAAAATCAGCTTTCCACAGCATCGGTATCAAGCGCATAGCCCGCCGAACGGACGGTCCGGATGATATCGGACCTGCCATTGGCGTTGAGCGCCTTGCGCAGCCGCCGGATATGAACATCAACGGTTCGCAACTCGATATCGCTGTCCTGACCCCAGACGCTGTCGAGCAGCCTTTCGCGGGAAAACACCCAGTTGGGATGCTCCAGAAAATGGCGAAGCAGGCGAAATTCGGTTGGTCCCAGGGGGATCGTGTCGCCGCCGCGTTTGACCTTGTGGCCGACGGTGTCCATTTCCAGATCACCGAAACTGAGCTTCTCGCCAGCCAGCGCCGGGCGGACCCGGCGCAGCACGGCCTTCACCCGGGCGATCAGTTCGCGGGGGCTGAACGGTTTGGTGATATAGTCGTCGGCGCCGGTTTCCAGTCCCCGGATCTTGTCCTCCTCCTCACCGCGAGCGGTCAGCATAATGATGGGAATATTGGCGGTTTCCGAAGAGCGGCGCAAGCGGCGGCAAACCTCGATACCGGACAGGCTTTCCAGCATCCAGTCGAGCAATATCACATCGGGACGATGTTCCTGCACCAGCAACAACGCCTCTTCGCCGTCCGGTGTGTGGATGACGTCATATTCCTCTTTCTTGAAATTCCAGGACAGCAGTTCCGCTAGCGCGGCATCGTCTTCGACCAGCAATAATTTGGCGTTGACCATCAGTCGTCCCCGTCGCCGAGCGATTCGTCTACCGGCGTCGTCGGATTTTCACCACGCGTCCGTTCCGGCATCGGTTCACCGGTCGCCGCGAAATAGACCATTTCGGCAACATTCGTGGCATGATCGCCAATCCTCTCAAGATTCTTGGCAATGAAGAGCAGATGCGCCGCTTCGCCAATATCCTTCGGGTTCTCGATCATATGGGTGATCACCGCCCGGAAAATGCTGTTGTAGAAATCATCGACGATCTGATCGCGCCGGTTCACTTCCATCGCCAGCTCCGCATCCCGGCGGGCAAAAGCATCGAGAGAATCCCGTACCAGTTCGCTGGCGATTTTCGACATCGACGGCAACAGGGAAATGGGTGTCAGCCGATGCGTCTTGGTCACGAGCGGGACCCGTTTCGCGATATTCTTGGCATAATCGCCAATCCGTTCGACCACGCCGGAAATCTTGAAAGTGGCGATCAGTTCCCGGAGATCGTCGGCCATCGGCGCCCGCAGCGCAATGGTCTGGAATGTCAGCTCGTCGATCCGCTTTTCGAGTTCGTCGATCAGCTTGTCTTCGCGGACCACTTCCTCGGCCAGTTCCAGATCGCTGTTTTCCAGCGCGCGCATCGCCTTGGAAATCGCCTGCTCGCTGCGACCGCCGATTTCCGCAACCATGCCGCGCAATTCGTTGATGTCGGAATCGAAGGCTTTGACCGTATGCTCTGTGCCAGTATTGACCATTTTTCAGTTCCTAAACTTCGAGATATCAGCCGTAACGTCCGGTGATATAGTCCCGCGTTTTTTCTTCCCGCGGATTGGTGAAAATATCGGTTGTGTCGTCATATTCCACCAGGGTGCCGAGGTGGAAAAAAGCTGTTTTCTGAGATACACGCGCGGCCTGCTGCATATTATGCGTCACGATGACGATAGCATATTTCCCGCGCAATTCGTGGATCAGCTCCTCGATCTTTGCGGTTGCTATCGGATCCAGCGCCGAACAGGGCTCATCCATCAGAATCACTTCCGGATCAACGGCAATCGCGCGCGCGATACACAGGCGCTGCTGCTGACCACCCGACAAGGCCGTGCCGCTGTCGAGCAGCCGGTCCTTCACCTCGCCCCAGAGACCGGCGCGCTGCAAGGAGGATTCGACAATATTGTCGAGCTCGTCCTTGCTGGTGGCCAGTCCGTGGATACGCGGCCCGTATGCGATATTGTCATAGATGGATTTGGGAAAGGGGTTCGGCTTCTGGAACACCATGCCGACCCGCGCCCGCAGCTGCACGACATCCATTTTCGGGGCGTAGATATCGTCGCCGTCGAGCTGGATTTCACCGGTAACCCGGGCAATCGGTATGGTATCATTCATCCGGTTCATACAGCGCAGGAAGGTCGACTTGCCGCAGCCGGACGGTCCGATAAAAGCGGTGACATTGTCCATATTCACGTCGATGGACACGTCGTTGATCGCCTGCTTGTCGCCGTAGAACACATTGACGTTGCGCGCCGTCATCTTCGGCGTGGAGGCGTCGCCTGGCATTGCTGTCGTGGCCGGATCTGTCATATTCATGCTTTCACTTGCTTCCTGCATTGTCAGGTCATCATTCATCATGGCACCTACCACCGGGTTTCGAAACGGTTGCGCAGATAGATGGCCAGGGCGTTCATCGTCAGCAGGAACAACAATAGCACAATGATCGCTGCTGATGTTTTCTCGACAAAACCGCGGTCGACTTCGTCGGACCAGAGAAAGATCTGGACCGGCAAAACGGTCGCCGGATCTGTGATGCCGCTGGGCGGTGTCGCGATAAAGGCGCGCATGCCGATCATCAGCAGCGGCGCCGTCTCGCCGAGCGCCCGGGCCATGCCGATAATGGTGCCGGTCAATATGCCGGGGAGCGCCAGCGGCAGGACGTGGTGGAACACCACCTGCAGAGGGCTCGCGCCGATGCCCAGCGCCGCTTCGCGGATAGACGGCGGCACGGATTTAACCGCGTTGCGTCCCGAAATAACGATCACCGGCATGGTCATCAGTGCCAGGGTGAGGCCGCCGACCAGAGCGCCGGATCGCGGCATTCCGAAAAAGTTCAGAAACACGGCGAGCCCCAGCAGCCCGAAAATGATCGAGGGTACGGCTGCCAGATTGTTGATCGAAACCTCGATCAGATCGGTAAGCCGGTTTTTCGGGGCATATTCCTCAAGATAGAGCGCCGCCAGAACACCGACCGGAAAAGCCAGCAACAGGGTCACGATCATGGTGATCAGCGAGCCTTTGAACGCCCCCCAGATTCCGACCTGCATCGGATCCGTTGCATCGGAATGGCTGAGGAAATTCCAGTTGAAACCGGTCGACAGACGATCCCCCAGTTCGCGGACCTTCGCCTCGGCTTCCGGATTGCCGGCGTCCTTGTAGGCAACATCTATATCCGAAATGACCGGCAGATAGACGGTTGCCTGCTGCTCGACGATGTCCGGATCGTTCAGGATCATCGCGTTGACCGCGGTCCATCCACCCGGCGAGAACAGGTCGGTGCCGTCCGGACCATATTGAATCTCGATACTGCTATCGACAATTTCGCGCAGGCCCATTGACTGCAGATTGGCATCCGCATTCGGCCCTTCAAACTGGCTGGCCGAAGCGCCGCCGGTAACCGCAGGAAAATCAATATCGACCGGCAATTCGGTCTGGGTAAAGCCGCGGAAACCGTTACCGACCATCACGATCAGCAGAAAGGCGAGAAAGCCCGCCGACAGTATGACTGCTGCCATGCCCAAGGCCTTGAACCGCCGCTCGGCCGCATAGCGGCGGGCAATGCGCTTCTGCATGGCCTCGCCTTGCCAATCGGTCGGATTGCGCTTCATTTCGGTGAGACTATTCATATGCTTCCCGATATTTTTTGACCACGCGCAGGGCGATGAGGTTGAGCAGCAGGGTTACGATGAACAGGACCAGACCAAGAGCAAAGGCCGCCAGTGTTTTCGGGCTGTCAAACTCCTGGTCTCCGGTCAGCAGCTGCACGATCTGGGTCGTGACGGTCGTGACGCTGGCAAAGGGATTTGCCGTCATATTGGCAGCCAGACCGGCGGCCATCACCACGATCATGGTCTCGCCGATTGCGCGGCTGACAGCGAGCAGAACGCCGCCGACCACGCCCGGCAGAGCGGCGGGGATCAGGACCTTCTTGATGGTCTCGCTATGCGTTGCGCCCATGGCCAGTGATCCGTCGCGCATAGAACTGGGAACGGCGGCAATACTGTCATCGGCCATCGAGGATACAAAGGGGATGATCATGATGCCCATCACCACACCGGCTGCCAACGCCGATTCCGAAGACGCGCCGGTGATACCGATCGAAACGGCAAAGTCGCGCAGCGCTGGAGCAACGGTCAAAGCAGCGAAATAGCCGTAGACCACTGTTGGGACACCAGCGAGGACCTCCAGTATCGGTTTCATCCACGCGCGGAACTTCGCCGGCGCATATTGCGTGAGATAGATTGCGCTCATCAGACCGAGCGGTATCGCCACGATCATCGCGATGATCGCGCCGATGAATACCGTGCCCCAGAACAGCGGGATGGCACCAAATCCGGTTTCGCCTCTCGGCCCCGCCACCGCCTTGGGATTCCATTCGGTGCCGAACAGGAAATCGATCGGTGAAACCATGGAAAAGAAGCGCGCCGATTCGAAGACCAGCGACAGGAATATCCCCACGGTCGTAATGATTGCGATGAGCGACGCGAGCAGCAATATCAGCATCGTCACGCGCTCGATCTTGGTCCGCGCCCTCAGGTCAGGCTTGATCTGCAGCCAGGCATAGACGCCGCAGGCGAAGACCATCAGCAGGGCCGCGACCGCTCCGATCATCTGGAAATAGGCGATGGCCTCGCGATAGGGCTCGACCATCGACTGCGACAGCGGATTAAAGGCATTGACCTGATTGCCATAAGCAATGGCGCGCGCCTCGGACAGGATCGCTGCCCGGGAAAAACCGTCCTGCGGCAAGGCCGCCGCTGCCGGACTGGTCAGCGCGGCATCGGTGATCAGCGCCGGACTGACAAAACTCCAGACTGTCATGAAAATGGCGGCGGGCACTATCGCCCACAACGCGACATACCAGCCATGATAGTTGGGTAGCGAATGCAATGCGGATCGCGACGTTTTGCCGCCCGACTGCATTCCGGACGCTTTCAGGCGGCCGAAAAACCAGGCGACCAGACCGAGGCCGAAAACGAGAAAAAGAAGCGTTGAACTTGTCACAATATCGGTTTCCGCCCCTGCATCAATACCATCTAGAACGCAACGCCCGCGCAGACGTGGCTATTTGAGTTCGCCAACCGTAAGCGGGGTCATGTTGTCGACCACTTCGGTCATCTTTTGCCGTACATTGTCCGGCGAAGCAATCAAACCGGCTTTTACAAGATATCCGTCACGGGTTCCCGCATTGATGAACTCCTGCATATATTCACGCAGCCCCGGTATCACGCCAACGTGCTGTTTTTTCACATAGACATAAAGTGGTCGAGCCCCGGGATATTCGCCCGATGCGATGGCTTCATAGGTGGGGTTGACACCAGAAACCGAAATACCGCGGACGCTGTCGAGATTTTCTTCCAGAAAACTATAGCCGAAAATACCGACGCTATTGGGATTGGCCTTCAGCTTCTGAACGATGAGATTGTCATTTTCGCCAGCATCGACATATCCGCCGTCGGTCCGGACTTCATGACAGATATTCTTGAATTGCTCTTCATCGCTGTCCTTGAGCGCCTTTGTCGCCGGATCGGTAACGCAACCGACTTCCATGATCAGTTCGGTCAGCGCGTCACGCGTACCGGACGTAGATGGGGGCCCGTAAACGCTGATCGCGAAATCGGGCAGGGAAGGGTCAATATCCGACCATTTCCTGTTCAGATTTTCCTTGCCGAACGGCCGCTCTGCAATGGCTTCATAAATCTGCGCCGGAGTCAGCGAAAAGGCCGGGCCGTTGTTCGCCTGGGCAATGGCGATGCCATCGATCCCGATCTGGACTTCGACGATGTCGGTAACACCATTGCTCTGGCACAGTTCAAATTCGGACGCCTTGATCCGGCGGGACGCATTGGCAATATCCGGGGTGTCCGCGCCTACGCCTGCGCAAAAAAGACTCATGCCGCCGCCGGTGCCGGTCGACTCGAGGATCGGCGAGGGATTGGCTCCATTGATGCTGAATTGCTCAGCGACAGCCTTGGCAAAGGGGAAAACGGTCGATGATCCGACGATCCGGATTTCGCCACGAGTGCCGCCCTGACCGCCAGAAGCCTGATCCTGACAGGCGGCAAGCCCGAGGGAGGCGATCGCCGCGAGCGCGATTGTTCTCAACATTGAATAATTCCTAGTTCATCTGCGCGCGTCCCTTGATGAATCTCACCAAGGACCGGATCAGCAGGCTTGTTCGGGAGGCTTCTAGGGAGACGCAATGTCCTGTTCGTGACAGATATATTACAAATATGTGACAGCGTAGCCCGAGCGGTTCTTGCGGAGGGAATCCATTCGCCAACCATCGTTCAACCAGCCTCCTCTCGGGGAGGATCAACTGCCGGACTTTTGTTCGCAATCGGCAACAGCACGGATACCGTCGTGCCGCGACCCAGCTCGCTGCTTATTTCCATCCGCCCGCCATGCCGTTCCGAAATATGCTTGACGATAGCGAGCCCGAGCCCGGTCCCGCCGATCGCCTTGCTCCGCCCCTTGTCGACCCGGTAAAAACGTTCTGTGAGCCGGGGAATATGTTCCGGGGCTATGCCGTCGCCCTGATCGCTGATCGCCAGATAAAGCATCGTTCCCGACCTGTTGGGCGCCACGCTGATCGTGACCGGCGTTCCCTTCTTGCCATATTTGAAAGCGTTGCTCAGCAGATTGGCGAGGACCTGTGCCAGTTGCGCGCGATCGCCGTTTATCAGGGGGATCTGCGGTGGAAAGCGGACCTGTATTTCACTTTCCTTCTTGCCACGGCTGTTGATGTAGAAATCCCGCGCTTCCTCGACCAGTTCGCTCAGGTCGATCTCGTCCGAGGGCAATTCAAATTTCTCTGCCTCAATCCGGGAAAGTGACATCAGATCCTCGATCAGGCGCTGCATGCGGTCGGCTTCATCATACATGATTTTCAGAAACCGGGCGCGGGTCGCGTCGTCCTTGCCGGCCTTGGGATCTTCCAGTGTCTCGATGAACCCCTTGATCGCCGCAAGCGGGGTGCGCAGTTCGTGACTGGCATTGGCGACAAAATCAGTGCGCATTCTCTCTGCTGCATAGCGACTGCTGCGATCGGAAAGCTGGACCAATTTCAACCCGTCCTGAAGCGTATGGATGCGCAATTCCCATCTTTGATCCGTGCTCCCGACACCGACCAGCAAAATCGGCTCGCCGGTATGTTTGGCATCCGGATTGGCCAGACGATCAGCAGCGGCAGGATGTCGAATAGCGATTCGAACATCTTCGCCGACAATATGATTGCCCAGGACCTGGGCGGCGGCCGGGTTGGCAGCGGCGACCTTGGCATTGCGTATCAACATGATCGGATCGGTGATCGGGTCTATGATATCCTGATAGGCTTCCGATCGGCCCTGATATAAGATGCGCTTGGTTTGCCGTTCCAGAGCAGCGGGGTCCGGCAGCGGCGGGGCAGGCCGGTCCTGCAAGACCGTGAACAACGCGAACATGCCCGAGATGATAAAGACAATGAATTGCTGGCTGGATTGCGGCAACTGGCTGGCCAGAATGCCACCGCCGAAAATGATCGCCAGCGCAACCAGCAGGCGCAGGGGCGAAACCGAATTCATCTGGGCGATTCTGGCATTTTCATCGCGGCTATCTAGACGGAGCTCCGTCTGATCGGCAACGGGAATGTTTCGGCGGGCGCGATCCGTTTAATCGATATATAGCCGATCTTAACGATTTCCGTGTCTATGTCCCGAATATAGACGCGGTTGCGAGCGGAAGAGTGTTTGCTCGCTTTTCGCGCGATTTCTGCTTATGAGCGAGCGAAAGAAACAAGAGAAACCATGGATAGATATTCGATGAAAGAAGACCTTCCATCCGAATCACCAGCAACAGCGGACCGGAATGACGGCGTGGTAAGC
Organism: Sphingorhabdus sp. SMR4y; assembly: GCF_002218195.1. GTDB lineage: Bacteria > Pseudomonadota > Alphaproteobacteria > Sphingomonadales > Sphingomonadaceae > Parasphingorhabdus. The sequence continues at coordinate 749,263 of NZ_CP022336.1, forward strand.
CGCCGTCGCGCGCTGATGATGGGGGCCGTCACGGCTTCGGCGGTGGTCAGTATCAAGCCCGCCTTGGCCCAGACCGCCGGTTCGGTTCTCAATTGCGAAATTCCGGTACCCGGAAACCATGCTGCAGGCGGTTATATCGCAGCGGACGGAACGGTCGTCACCGTTGACACGCCCGGGGCATTCCCGGCCGCAGGCCGCAAATTTACCGGCGAGGAAGTGCGTCAGGCGATGAATGGTCGGACGCTGCCGGGCACGTCCTACGAACAGTCGCAGGCCTATGTAAATTATATCCGCCGGCTGCAATCGGGGCAGAGCGGCTTCACATGCTATGCATCGTTGCAAATGCCGCGCTGATATTTCCGCTCCAAATTAACTTTTGCCTGCTATCCTCCGGCTATGTCGCACCAGATTCGCAGGTAATTCCTCATGACCCAGAAATATCGGGCGGCGCCGGCAGGGGATCTGATCTGGCATGATCTGGACAGCATGACATTGCTGTTCCATCGACCATCCGGAATAACCCATATGCTGGCCGACCCCGCGCCTGCGATCATCGCGGTAATGGGAGACGCACCTCTCAGCACCACGGAAATAACAGCCCGTCTGTCGGCACAGTTCGACATCGAATCCGAAGTGGATGCGGAAAATATCGTTCTCGCCCGACTGCAAGAACTGTCCGCACTGGGCCTGGTGTCGCGGGTTGCGGACTGATGGGCGAAATGCATCATATCCTGCTCAAAATCGGCCCGGCTGCATTTCGTATAGCATCCGCATGGCGACGACCGCTGGACCAACTGGCCAGCCTGTATCGGGACTATCCGGCACCGGACGGCGGGCAGGTCGATTTCACTGTTCGGCTTGAACCCGAGAAACCCTGGCGACGTCATATTCGTCCATCCGTGCATATCGGCGGCGACTTCTGGCTGCCCGATGCTGCGCCCTTGCCGTTAACACAGGGGCTGCTCGCTGCCGAGATGGGCATGAACCTGCAAATGGCGCTGGGCTGGCGCCGGCATTTGCTGCTCCATGCGAGCAGCGTCGAAAAGGACGGTAAAGCGCTGGTCATGACCGGCCTCTCCGGCTCCGGCAAGTCGACCCTGTCGGCGATGCTGGCCGAACGAGGCTGGCGCTTCATGGGCGACGAATTTGCCCTGCTGGACCCTGCTTCCGGCCATATTATGCCTTTCCCCCGGCTGATCAGCCTGAAAAATGAGGCCATTGCCGCAATGCAGAAAGTGGCATCGTCTGACCGCTTCGGACCGCAGTTGCAGGGGACACCCAAAGGCGATATCCGCCATCTCGTGCCGCCGCTGGAGGCCATTACGCAGATGAATGCGCCCGCCAGACCGGCGCTTCTGCTTTTCCCCCGCTTTGGCCATGCGCCCGAATTGCGCGATATGGGGCAGGCTGAAATATTCGTACGACTGACACAGGCTTCGACCAATTATGTGGCGCTTGGCGAAGCCGGTTTTCAATCCCTGACTCGCTTCGTCGAGCAGGTTCCTGCCAGAGCAATGGATTATCAATCCGTTGATCAGGCCGTAGAGTTGATCGACAGTTTGTGGAGCCACTTGCCATGATGCGCGATGCCCGCCCTTTGGTCGATGCTCTGCGGGAACCGGCCAGTGTCGAATCGCTGAGTGGCGGCGAATGGACCGATCTGATCAGCATCGCACGCGCGGAATCGCTGATCGGTTCGCTCGCTCACCGGATCATTCATTCGAAGGTGCCTGAGCGGATTCGCATGGTGCTGCAAGATGCCGTCGGGGCCCATGATCTGGCACGGCAACAGGCATTGTGGGAAGCCGATTGCGCGCGGCGAGCCCTGGCCGACTATCCCGGCCGGATCGTCCTGATGAAGGGGACAGCCTATGTCGCCGCGAACCTTGCCGCCGGCATCGGGCGCAGCATCGGCGATCTCGACATCATGGTCGCGCGGGACGATTTGCCGGTGGTCGAAAGCGCCTTGCTCGAGGCCGGCTGGGAATGGGTCAAGCCGGACCCCTATGACGATCAATATTATCGCGAACACATGCACGAACTGCCGCCGCTGATCCACCGCGAGCGCGACCGGATGATCGATGTGCACCATACAATTTTACCGCTGACCGCCGGTCCGACACCCGATGCCGAGGCAATATTGCAAAGCGCAGTGCGATTGGAAAATGGTCTCTATGTCATGGCTCCGGCCGACATGGCGCTGCATTCGATCGCGCATTTGTTCGCAGATGGGGATCTCGCGGGCGGCTTGCGGAACCTGTGGGACATAAACCATCTGCTGCGGCAATGGTCTGCAACAGATACGCAATTCTGGGTCCATCTGGCGGAGCGTGCGCGCGTTCACGGGCTGTCCGATGAACTGGCAAGAGCTCTGCGGCTGGCCTCGGCTCTATATGCCACGCCGGTGGACTCGTCCCTGGCGGGCCGGGCGGCGGTAACCGACGCGCTTTATATACGCCGGTTGCTCGCGCGCGACGGCTATGGACGCGAGACACGCAAGCTGGTTCGCTTCGCTTTCTACATCCGCTCCCACTGGCTGCGCATGCCGCCACTGATGCTCGCGCGGCATTTGTGGACCAAATGGCGAAAGGGTGGACAGCGGCCGGAATGATCACGCCAGACAGTGAAGAAACAGGGTGGCTTATCCCCTTTTTGCATGGCATTAGCCGCTGCCAATGGCCGAGACAGCGCCGCTTGAGACCAACATGTTCCGGAGAATTTCGATGACAGATCGCCCGCTAGCCGCAATCATCCTGGCCGCCGGACAGGGCACCAGAATGAAGTCGGAAAAGCACAAGGTGCTGCATCCCATTGCCGGAAAACCGATGCTGCATCATCTGCTCGATACGGTCGATTCAATCGGCGCGGAGCGCACCGTCATTGTTGTTGGTGCCCGCCGCGAACAGATCGAAGAGAGTGTCAGTGACCGCAACGTCGCAATCGCGGTGCAGGAAGACCAGCTTGGAACCGGCCATGCCGTGGCGCAAGCCCATGACGCGCTCAAGGGCTTCGCCGGAGATGTGCTTATTCTCTACGGCGATGTACCGATGGTCAGCGCCGATACTATGCGCGACATGATCTTCCGTCTCAACAATGGCTCCGATCCGCGCGCGGTCGTGCTCGGCTTCCGCCCCGACGACGCGGGCGCTTATGGCCGGATTATCGCCGATGACCAGGGCGAGATCGAGAAAATGGTCGAGTATAAGGACGCCAGCGATGCCGAACGCGCGGTCAATCTGTGCAACAGCGGCCTGATGGCGGCACGCTCGACCGACCTGTTCATCCTGCTCGACCAGATCAGCAATGACAATGCGGCGGGCGAATATTATCTGCCGGACATCGTCATGCTCCCGGGTCAGAAAAGTGCGGTGATCGAGGTCGATGATCCCGCCGAGGTTGCCGGGGTGAACAGCCGCGCCGAACTCGCTGCGGTTGAGGGCGAATGGCAGGCCCGCCGTCGCGAACAGGCCATGGCCGACGGGGTCAGCCTGATCGCGCCGGATTCGGTCTGGTTTTCGCACGACACAGAAGTTGCTGCCGACGTTGTTATCGAACCCAATGTGATCTTCGGTCCCGGCGTCTCCATTGCCCCGGGAGCGAGGATTTACGGCCATAGCCATATTGAAGGCGCAACCATTGGCCCAAAGACCAATGTCGGACCCTTCGCCCGGCTGCGACCCGGTGCTATCTTGGAAGAAGGCTCCAAGGTCGGCAATTTCGTGGAAATGAAAAAGGCGACTCTGGGCAAGGGCGCCAAGGCCAATCATTTGACCTATCTGGGTGATGCCGAAGTGGGCGAGGGCGCCAATATCGGCGCGGGCACGATCACCTGCAATTATGACGGCTATTTCAAATATAAAACGGTGATTGGGAAGGGCGCCTTTATCGGATCGAACAGCGCACTGGTGGCGCCGGTGACCATTGGTGACGGCGCAATTGTCGGGGCAGGCGCGACACTGACAAGGAATGTGTCCGCCGGTGATCTGGCGCTGGTTCGTGCGGACCAGACAGCAAAGGCCGGCTGGGCTGACCGGTTCAATGCAGCGAGCGCAAAGAAAAAATCCGGCAAGTGATGCGGGAGTTCCAGTTCCGTGATTGTCACGATCATGGATCAGGGCCCTAAGCGGTTTGAAATTGACATGATATCACTATATGATATCGTTATATCATCATGACCCGAATCCTTGCTGATCTCCCCGAAGACGATGTAAAATGGCTCGACGCCAGGGCGGCGGAGCAGGGCAAGTCTCGCGCCCAACTGCTGAGGGACGCGGTAGCGGCTTATCGCGCCGAGGGCAGCAAGGACTGGATTGCCAAGGGACGCGGCTATTGGAAAGATCGCGATGATATCGGAGACAGTATGGCATATCAGCATGCAATCCGCGCAGACCGCGCAACTTCGTAGCGGCCCATGTCTACACCCTTTTTCGACACCAATATCATCATCGACTGGTTGCAGGACCGGCCCGGCGCGGCCGCCGAATTACAGCGATATGCAAAACACCGGATCAGTCGTGTGGTCTGGACGGAAGTAATTGCCAGCGAACCACTGGAAACCCGCCGCAAGATACAGGATTTGCTGGCCCCGTTCGAAATCGTTGAACTGGATGCACGAATTTGTGATGCCGCTGCCGATATCCGCTATCGCATGCAGATGAACTTGCTTGATGCCATGATTCTTGCCACTGCGCAGGTTAACGGTGCCATTTTGATTACCCGTAACACACAGGATTTTCCGGCCAATATGCCGGGCATCCGGATACCTTATACATTTTAGCAGAAAGCCCAGAAACCATGTGCGGAATTATTGGAATTGTAGGCAATCAGCCCGTCTCGGATCGTCTTGTCGATGGTCTGAAACGCATGGAATATCGCGGCTATGACAGCGCCGGTGTCTGCACCGTGGACAATGGCCAGCTGATCCGTCGCCGCGCGGAAGGCAAGCTTGCCAATCTGGTCGAGGTGCTGAAAAACGACGATGCTGCCGGCAATATCGGCATTGCCCACACCCGCTGGGCGACGCATGGCGCGCCGACCACCAGCAACGCCCATCCCCACGCAACCGGCGAAGTGGCGCTGGTGCACAACGGTATTATCGAGAATTTCAAAAGCCTGCGCGAAGAGTTGAGCGCGCGCGGCCGGTCGTTCGAGAGCGAAACCGATACCGAAGTTGTAGCCCATCTGGTCAGCGAACAGGTCGAAGCGGGCAAAAGCCCGCAAGAAGCCGTGCAGGCAGTCTTGCCAAGCTTGCGCGGGGCCTTCGCGCTGGCCATCGCTTTCCGCTCGCAGCCCGACCTTCTGATCGGAGCCCGGCTCGGTTCGCCTCTGGTGGTCGGCTATGGTGACGGCGAAACCTATCTCGGCTCCGACGCTCTGGCGCTGGCGCCGCTGACCCAGAAAATCGCCTATCTGGAAGAAGGCGACTGGGTGGTCATCACGCGCGATGGCGCAACCATCTATGACAAGGATAATGTTCCGGTCGAGCGCGAGATCACAACGTCCGGCGTCTCGGCAACCGCCATTGAAAAAGGCAATTACCGCCATTTCATGCAGAAGGAAATTTTCGAGCAGCCCACTGTGGTTGCCCAGACCCTGCAAAGCTACATCCGCTCGCTCGAACAGCAGGTGGCGCTGCCGCAAATGGATTTCGACTTGCGCGATATCAAGCGCGTGACGATTGTCGCCTGCGGCACCAGCTATTATGCAGGCATGGTGGCGAAATACTGGTTCGAAACGTTCGCCCGTGTGCCTGTCGATCTCGATTTTGCCTCGGAATTCCGCTATCGCGATCCGGTCCTTGAGCCAGGCGGTCTGGCGCTATTTATTTCCCAGTCGGGAGAGACCGCCGATACATTGGCCGCACTGCGGCACAGCAAGGAAAATGGCCAGAAGATTGCCGTTGTCGTCAATGTTCCGACCAGCAGCATGGCGCGCGAAGCCGATCTCTTGCTGCCCACCCATGCCGGTCCGGAAATCGGTGTAGCCTCAACCAAGGCCTTCTCCTGCCAACTTGCGGTACTCGCCGCGCTCGCCGCCCATCTGGCCGTGGTAAAAGGCAAGATGACCCGGGACGAGGAGCGGGATGTTGTCAGGCATCTGACCGAGGCACCCGCTGCTCTGAATGCAGCCCTGGCGCATGATGAAGATATTGCGCAAATGGCGCATCTGATCGCGCCGGCGCGGGATGTCCTCTATCTCGGCCGAGGTCCGGACTATCCCCTGGCTCTGGAAGGAGCCCTGAAACTCAAGGAAATCAGTTATATCCATGCCGAAGGCTATGCCTCGGGGGAAATGAAGCATGGGCCGATTGCGCTGATTGACGAAGCGGTACCGGTCATCGTGCTGGCGCCGTCTGGTCCGTTGTTCGAGAAAACCGTATCCAACATGCAGGAAGTCATGGCCCGCGGTGGCAAAGTAGTGCTTATCTCCGATGCGGACGGGATAGCGGAAGCGGGCGAGGGCTGTATGGCCACGATCGAGATGCCGAAAGTCCATCCCCTGATCGCCCCGCTGGTCTACGCCGTGCCCGTACAACTATTGTCCTATCATGTCGCAGTCGCCAAGGGCACAGATGTCGACCAGCCCCGCAATCTCGCAAAATCGGTAACGGTGGAATAATCATGGCAACAAATCCCTCTCTCGTCTCCGTCGAAACCGCCAGCGGAAAATTCCAGCAGACGGTTCGGGTCGGCCAACATGAGTTTTTTGCCGACGAGCCGATCTCCTTTGGCGGTACGGATAGCGGGCCGTCACCTTATGACCTGTTGCTGGCCGCGCTCGGCAGTTGCACGTCCATGACGATGAAAATGTACGCCGACCGCAAGGGCATAGCGCTGGAAGCGGTTCATATCCTGCTCGAGCATAGCCGCGAACATGTCGAGGATTGCAGCAGCTGCAACAATGACGACAACCGGATCGATGTGATCGACCGTTCGATCATCCTGCAAGGAGACCTGAGCGAGGAGGATCGCCGCAAGCTTCTCGAGATTGCCGAGAAATGTCCCGTTCACAGGACCTTGGAAAACCGGATCGACATTCACACCACCGAAGTCCGCGATTGATCGCGATGATCGCGATCATCGGGATGATACAGCGCGTGCCTGCGGAACTTGCCAATCGCGCACCGCTGGCGTAGATTTTTTTCCGGAGTGGAGAGCGGCGATTGTCTGAAAGAAAAATCAATATCTGGCTCAATGCCGGTGTGATCGACGCGGACACGGCGCAGCGTATCCGGGAATATGAAAGCGAACGCGCAAGGCCGCTGGGTCTCTGGGCGCTGATCGGGCTGGGCGCGCTTGCCATCGGACTGGGCATTGTCTCGCTCGTCGCCGCCAACTGGGACGATATTCCCGGGATGGTCCGGCTTGCCATTCACGCTTTGTTGATCATCTGCCTTTGTGCCGCCGTCTATCTCCTTCAGCCGCGCAAGGGTTACCTGGGGCTCTATTTGAAAGACATATTGCTGTTCGTGCTGGCGGTGCTCGGCCTGACCTTCTTCGGGCATCTCGGCCAAGTCTACCAGACGAGCTCGCCATTATGGCAGCCTTTGCTGATCTGGTTGCTGCTGTTTTCACCTCTGTTGCTGCTGACCGGCCGTGGCTGGCTGATTTCACTGCTCTGGATGGCGGGCCTGCTGGGCACGGCAGTCCAGTTTCTGGACTGGTATTTCCAGCAGACCGATGCACCGCGCGCAGTCTATGTTGCCGTCATCACCAGCCTGCCGGTCCTTGCGTTGATCTTTTCCATATTCATGCGGAAAACAAGCGGCAGGCAGGCGTTCTGGAAACAGATCGGGCAATTTTCTCTGACGACCTTTGTGGCCGGGGTCGGTTTCAAACTGATTGTCGAGCCGATCGGCCCGATATTATCCGATCCGGGCAGATTTATGAGCGATATTGCCGTCATCCAGATGCTGCTCTGGAGCGGGGCCGCTTTGCTGATCTATGTCTATAACCGCACCGCTTCGGGTATCAGCATCGCGGCTATTTTGACCGCCGCCGCAATCATCAGCTTTGCCGGCAGCGTCGCGCAACCCAGTTCTCCTCTGGTCAATGCGACAATCTTCATGGCCTTCTGGGCCGCCGTTGGCTGGAGCGCGATCTACTCCGGGTGGCGCAATGTTTTCCAGGCGGTGGTCGCGATCATAGCGCTGCGCCTGATCGTGCTGAGTTTCCAGCTGGCCCACGACCTGTTCAGCAGCGGTATTGGGCTGATACTCGCGGGTGTGGTCACCATCACCATAGCGGTGATCGCCTATCGCGTTTCCACGACCCTGGCTCCCGACAAAGCCTCCCCGGTTGAGCATGACCATCAGGAGGAGGGGCTATGACCCGGTTAAGCCGCTTTCTGCTGCCGCTGGCGCTGCTGTTGCCGCTGGTCGGGCTCGGCCTGATCTGGCTGGCGACGGAGCAGGAATCTCGCGAAGGCACGGAATGGGATGTGCCGATCGCCGGCTATGACCCGCGCGATCTGTTGCGCGGCCATTATGTGCAGTTCCGCTACGACTGGCCTGCGGTCGAACAGGATCAGCTGCCGATATGGGCGGCGTCCCGGAAGAGCCTTTGTATCCGCGGCACCGCTCCTGCCATTGCAAGCGTGGAAGTACGCGACCTTGATGTGGCAGACCAGATGCCGGATGACCGTTGCGATGCGTTGGTACAGGTCAATCCGTGGAGCGAGGAAGGCAATGACGGGCTCACCCGGGATCGGCTCTATGTCGCCCAGCAAGCCGCTGGCGGCTATGAAAAGAAGCTTGCCGATCCGGCACTGCAGGGCATTATTCGCGTGCGGGTAAACAATAACGGCTTTATCACTCCGTTGTCGCTGCGTTTCCAGCCGCGGCGCGGGGAAAGCACCAACGGGGAGAATATCGAGTGACGAGCAAAATATCCGGCGGCTGCCATTGCGGAACGGTCCGCTTTGCAGCCCAAGTCGAACGCAGGCCAGAAATGCTCGATTGCAATTGCTCGATCTGCGCCCGCACGGGCTTTCTGCACCTGTTTGTGCCGCACCGGGATTTCACTCTGCTCAAGGGCGAGGGGGGTCTCACCAGCTACAGGTTCGGCAGTGGACAGGCGCATCATCTCTTCTGCAAGAATTGCGGGGTCAAAAGCTTCTACCAGCCCCGGTCCCATCCGGACAGCTGGAGCGTGAACTACAACTGCCTCGATGACGGCCATGATCTGGAACCGAGCATCAGAAAATTTGACGGCAGGAATTGGGAAACCGCGAAAGCCCGCCTGGCATAAATCTGCGAAAACCGACCGGGCAAAAAAAACGGCCCACCGGTTCATCCAGCGGGCCGTCTCTGCGGGTGTCTGTTAGATATCAGGCCAGATCGAAGCGCCCGGCGTCCATGACCTTTGCCCAGGCCGCAACGAAATCTTCGACAAATTTCCGTTCATGCCCGTCTTCGGCGTAGACTTCGGCGACCGACCGCAGTTGCGAATTTGATCCGAACACCAGATCGGTCCGCGTCGCGCGCCACTTCTCTTCGCCCTTCAGACGGCATTTGCCGATGAAAAGCTCGTCAGCGGACTCGTCGACAACTTCCCAAACCGTGCCCATTTCCAGCAGATTGACGAAGAAGTCGTTGGTCAGCTGTCCGGGACGGTCGGTGAACACGCCTTCGGTCGGCGCGCTCGAATGGTTGGCGCCGAGAACGCGCAGACCACCGACCAGTACGGTCATCTCGGGGATCGAGAGATCGAGCAGGTTTGCCCGGTCGACCAATATATCTTCGGTCTTCACGCTCGCCTTGGTCTTGAGATAGTTGCGGAAACCGTCGGCAAAGGGCTCGAGCGGTTCGAAGCTTTCGCCATCGGTCTGCTCTTCCGTCGCGTCGCCGCGGCCCGTCGTGACCGGAACCGTGACGTCGAAACCGGCATCCTGTGCCGCCTTCTCGACCGCTGCGCTACCCGCGATGACAATGGCATCGGCCATCGACAGCGAACCGCGCAACTCTTCTAGCTTCGCCAATACCTTGCCAAGCTCTTCGGGATCATTGGCTTCCCAGTTCTTTTGCGGAGCGAGCCTGACGCGCGCGCCATTGGCACCGCCGCGATGGTCGCTCTTGCGATAGGTGGACGCCGAAGCCCAGGCCGCCTTGACCAGTTCGGATATTGAAAGGCCGCTGTCGAGAACCTTGGACTTGAAGTCCGCAACCTCCCTGTCCGAAGCTTCGCTACCGGCGGGAACCGGATCCTGCCAGATCAGATCCTCCTCGGGGACCTCTGGACCAAGATAGCGAACCTTGGGGCCCATGTCGCGATGGGTCAGCTTGAACCATGCGCGGGCAAAGGCGTCGTCGAGCGCCGCCTGATCATCGCGGAAACGCTCGGAAATCTTGCGATAGTCCGGATCGCGTTTCAGCGCCATATCGGCGGTGGTCATCATCGTCGGGACCTTTTTCGAAGGATCTCGGGCATCGGGTGCCATATCCTCGGGGTCCGGATTGACCGGTTGCCACTGCTTGGCACCAGCCGGGCTATCGACCAGTTCATAGTCATATTTGAACAAGAGCCGGAAATAGTCGCCGCCCCATTGCGTCGGGTTGGGAGTCCACGCGCCTTCGAGACCGGAGGTCGTGATATGGCCTTCACCAATCTGTTCGGGATCGGTTGCCCAGCCAAAGCCCATCAGGTGCAGGTCACCGGATTCCGGGTCACCACTCAGCTGATCGGGCGGTACCGCACCATGGCATTTGCCGAACGCATGTCCGCCAGCGGTCAGCGCGACGGTCTCCTCGTCGTTCATCGCCATACGCGCAAAGGTTTCCTTCATGTCGCGGGCCATGCCCTCGGCATCGTGCGGATTGCCGCCGGGACCTTCGGGATTGACATAGATCAGACCCATCTGGATCGCGGCCAGCGGATTTTCCATCGCCTTGCCCTCATCGGGATTGATACGCGTTGGAACGCCTTCGTTGACCCATTGTTCTTCCGAGCCCCAATAGACATCTTTCTCCGGCTCGTAGACGTCCTTGCGGCCGCCACCGAAACCGAACACCGGTCCGCCCATCGATTCAATCGCGACATTACCCGTCAGGACGAACAGATCGGCCCAGCTGATATGCTTGCCGTATTTTTGCTTGATCGGCCAGAGCAGGCGGCGCGCCTTGTCGAGATTGCCGTTGTCCGGCCAGCTGTTGAGCGGAGCGAAGCGTTGCTGTCCGCTCGAGGCGCCGCCGCGGCCGTCACCGGTGCGATAGGTGCCGGCTGCGTGCCAGGCCATGCGGATGAAGAAGGGGCCATAATGACCATAATCCGCCGGCCACCATGGCTGACTGTCGGTCATCAGTGCTTTCAGATCGTCTTTCAGAGCTTGATAATCCAGCTCGCTGAAGGCCTTTGCATAGTCAAAATCGGGGCCCATCGGATCGGGGGACGTTCCGCCTTGGGTCAGAATTTCAAGCTGCAGCGAGTCGGGCCACCAGTCGCGATTGGTCCGTCCGAGAAGGCTTCGCACTCCGCCTTCAAAGCCCATCGGGCATCCTTCAGGGGAACCTGTTGTTTTCATATCCATTAGAACATCTCCTTTTCTGGTGCTGCGTCTGCGTCGTCAGTCACTGATGCCATTGATTACAATATGGCGGTGGACCCGCTAAATGAATTCTCCCTGTCTCTGTGATCAGAATAGTCACTCAAGTCCGGTGTTCGGGGTCCGGTGTTCGGGGCACGGTATCCTCTGCCATAGTAGCACGATTGACCGGCTTCATGAAGCGGCATATAAGGCAGGCTATTTCGAGAGGCGGCCAACCGGGTCGCCTTTTCTATTTTGTTGGCGTTCGAATGCTGGAAGGAATTAAGATGACGATTACCCCGCTCATGCCCGTATATCCCCGGTGCGGTTTTCGTCCTGTGCGAGGCGAGGGCGCCTGGCTGATTTCCGAAGACGGCAGCCGCGCGCTGGATTTCGCCAGCGGCATTGCGGTCAATCTGCTGGGGCACGGCCACCCGCATCTGACCAAGGCGATCCAGGACCAGGCGGCAACCCTGATGCACGTCTCCAATCTCTACGGCAGTCCGCAGGGCGAAAAATTCGCGCAACGGTTGGTCGACACGACTTTCGCCGACACCGTATTCTTTACCAACAGCGGCGCGGAAGCCGTGGAATGCGCGATCAAGACGGCGCGCGTCTATCACCAGTCGGCGGGCAGCGACCGGTTTGAGATCATCACCTTCAAGAATGCCTTTCACGGCCGGACGATGGCGACAATCTCGGCTTCCAACCAAGAAAAAATGCATCACGGCTTTTCGCCGTTGCTGGCCGGCTTCAAATATGTCGACTTTGACGATCTGGCAGGAGCCGAAGCGGCGATAACCGACAAGACCGCCGCATTTCTCGTGGAGCCCATCCAGGGCGAGGGCGGTGTTCGCCCGGCTTCTGACGAATTCATGAAGGGCTTGCGCGACCTGGCCGACAAACATGGCATTTTGCTCGCGCTGGACGAGGTGCAATGTGGTGTTGCGCGTACGGGTGCTCTCTATGCTTATGAACTTTACGGGATAAAGCCGGACATCGTCGCTACCGCGAAGGGTATCGGCGGCGGTTTTCCTCTCGGCGCGTGCATGGCCACCGAAGAGGCCGCGCGCGGCATGGTACCGGGCACGCACGGCTCGACCTACGGCGGCAATCCGCTGGCGATGGCTGCCGGCAATGCGGTCTGGGACGTAGTCGCCAATGACGAATTTCTCGAGAATGTGCGGACCACGGGAGACAAGCTGCGGGCAGCGATTGAGCAGTTCATCGGCAACTATCCCGATCTCTTCATCGGGGTCCGGGGCAAGGGGCTCATGCTGGGAATAATGATGACGCAGGAAGCGCGCAGTTTCGTCGCCCATCTGCGCGACAATCACGGGCTGCTGACCGTGGCTGCAGGAGACAATACCCTGCGGATATTGCCGCCGCTTAATATCGATGACAGTCATATCGCAACCTTTATCGAGAAACTGTCCGCGGGCGCGGCTGACTACGAGGCACCCCAATCATGAACCGGCATTTTCTCAATCTGACCGATGCCGGCGGTGACGCCATTGCCGCGATGATCAACGACGCGATCGAGCGCAAGGCGGCACGGGCTGGCTGGCCCAGGGGCAAGGCGGACGCGGACAAACCGCTGGCCGATCATGTGCTGGCGATGATCTTTGAAAAAAGCAGCACCCGTACCAGAGTGTCCTTCGACATCGCGATCCGCCAGCTCGGCGGTTCCAGCATCGTCATGGACAGCGGCTCGATGCAACTCGGCCGCGGCGAAACCGTGGACGACACGGCCAAGGTCCTCTCGCGCATGTGCGACGCAATCATGATCCGCACCGACGATCATGCGAAAATCGAGGAAATGGCTGCCAACGCCAGCGTTCCGGTGATAAACGGGCTGACCGATCTTTCGCATCCCTGCCAGATCGTCGCCGATCTCCTGACTCTGGTCGAGCATGGAAAATCCTTGCCGGGTCTCGAAGTCGCATGGCTGGGTGATGGCAATAATGTGCTCAACAGTATCGTCGAGGCAGCCGGGCTGATGAAGTATAACGTCCGTATCGGCTGCCCCGAAGGCTATGATCCCGATCCTGAATTTATCAAAAATGCCCGGGCTGCCGGCGCGAATGTCTCGATCTTTCGGGACGAGAATGAAGCCGTCGCCGGCGCCGATGTGGTCGTGGCGGACACATGGGTGTCGATGGGACAGGAACATGCGGAGGCAAAGCTTGCCGCGATGATGCCTTTTCAGGTCAATGACGTGATCATGGAACAGGCCAGGCCGGACGCCCTGTTCCTGCACTGCCTGCCCGCCCATCGCGGCGAGGAAGTGATGCCTTCGGTCATCGACGGTCCGCAATCCGTCGTATGGGATGAAGCGGAAAACCGCATTCACGCCCAGAAATCCGTGCTGCGCTGGTGTTTCGGGCAGATTTGAAGATGGAAATTGGCCTGACCGACAGCATATTGTCCTTCGCGATACCGGCGAAAAACTGCCGTGGCCGGGTCGTTCGTCTGGGCCCCGCGCTCGACGAAATTCTGGCAGCGCACAGCTATCCGCCGGTGATCCGCGATATCCTGGCCGAAGCTGTATGCCTGACGGCCATGCTCGGCGCGCTGATGAAGGAAGAGGGGTCGCAACTGACCTTGCAGGCCCAGACCGAGGCGGGCGTGATCGACCTGCTTGCCTGCGACTATAAGGATGGAGCCTTGCGCGGCTATGTCGCATTCGACCGCGAACGGTTTGCCGCCCAGCCGGCCGAACCCAGCCTGATGTCGCTGTTCGGCAAAGGCTATCTTGCGATTACCTTTGACCTGCCGCAACCGCGCGGGCGCAATCAGGGCATCGTGCCGCTGGAAGGCGGGAGCCTGTCGGAAGCGGTGCAGAATTATTTTTTCCAGTCAGAGCAGATACCGACGCTGATCCGCGTAGCCATTGACGAAACGGATGGGCGCATTTCGGCGGGTGGCTTGCTGGTCCAGCATCTGCCCGAAGGGGAAGAGGGGCGCGAGCGGCTGCACGCTCAGATTGATCACCCCGAATGGGAACATGTCGAGATCATGGGCAGCAGCATCCGGCCTGAAGAATTGACCGACATCGCCCTGCCGCTGGAGGACATATTGTGGCGGCTGTTCAGCGAGAGCGACGAAGTGAGGGTTCTGAGCGGTAAAGCGTGCGTTAAGGGTTGTCGGTGTAATGAAGACCATATCAGGGACGTGATCGCACGCTTCCCGAAAGCGGATAAGGACGACATGGTCGACGAACGGGGGAATATCGCGATAGATTGCGCATTTTGCAGCAAGACTTTTACAATAACCGGCGCCAGTCTGAACAACTGAATACCGTCAAAAAAGAGGCAATTCTGCGCGATTGTCGTAAAATTCCTATCGATTGACATAATTCGCGACAATATTGGCCCTATTTCAGGATTATCACGGCATCAACCATCAGCGCTCAGGCAAACAATATGACAGGACGAATATGATGAAAGGCAAGAAACTGATCAAAACTGTCAGCATATTCGCCGCGATCCTGTCGGGCTTTGCAATAGCGGCCCCCGCGCAGACGCCAGGCATGGTCTTGTTTGACGGTCTGATGAGCGGCGAGTGGACGCTGAAACCGCGCGGTTCCAGTGGCGCGGGAAAGAAAGTCTGTCTCGGAAATCCGGAAATGCTGCTGCAGATTCAGCATGGCAGCGCGAACTGCACCCGATATGTTATCGAAAATAGCCCGAAGAAACTCCGGGTCAGTTATAAATGCGGTGCTGCGGGGCATGGCGTAACCGAAATCAAGCGGGAATCCAGCAGTCTGGTTCAGATTTCCTCGCAGGGCTTCCGCAACAGCGATCCCTTCTCCGTCGATTTTGAGGGACGCCGCACCGGCAGCTGCTAGCTGCTTATCGCGTGCCCCACTTGTGCGGAACACTTGCACCGCGCGGGGAAGCCCATTAGCGGGGCGCATCATGACTTCCGAATCGAAAACAGCGATCATTTTATTGTCCGGCGGACTGGACTCGATGGTATCTGCGGCAATCGCCGCCGAACAAGGCTATCGCCTTATCGCTCTCACCGTCGATTATAACCAGCGGCACAAGGTCGAGCTGCAATCGGCCCGGACCATCGCAGCGAAACTCGATGTAGCGGAACATATCATTCTCCCGCTCGACCTGAGCCGCTTTGGCGGATCGGCACTGACAGCGGATATCGATGTGCCGAAATCCGGAGTGACCGACGATATTCCGGTGACCTATGTTCCCGCGCGCAACCTCATATTCCTGTCGCTGACCCTCGGCCTGGCGGAGGCAAGAGACGCCCGTGATATATTCATCGGCGTGAACGCGTTGGACTATTCCGGCTATCCGGACTGCCGTCCTGAATTCATTCAGGGGTTCGAACGTCTTGCCGATCTCGCGACCAAGGCCGGAGATCAGGGCAGCGGCTTCACAATCCGGACCCCCCTGCAGCATATGAGCAAGGCTGACATTGCCAGCGAGGCAATCCGGCTCGGGCTGGACCCGGCGTGGAGCTGGTCCTGCTATGACCCGACCGAAGATGGTCTTCCCTGCGGTCTGTGCGACAGCTGCCGGTTGCGACAAAAGGGTTTTGAAGAGGCCGGAATCATCGATCCGACCCGATACGCAACATTATGAGCTATGCGGTCAAGGAACGATTTCTGACCCTGCAGGGCGAAGGCGTACACGCCGGTCGTCGTGCTGTATTCGTCCGCTTTGCCGGCTGCAATCTCTGGACCGGACTGGAACGCGATCGCACCAGCGCAATCTGCCAGTTCTGTGATACCGATTTCGTCGGGATGGACGGCGACGGTGGGGGCCGCTTCGACTCGGCCGCCGCTCTGGCTGCGGCTGTCGCCGACACATGGGGGAAGGGACGGGATTCGCGATTCGTGGTGCTGACAGGCGGCGAGCCGATGCTGCAGGTTGACGAGGCGCTGATCGATGCCTTGCACCGTGAAGATTTTTTCATCGCAATCGAATCGAACGGTACACTCCCCGTGCCGCGCTCGATCGACTGGATCTGCATCAGCCCGAAAGCGCAAAGCGAAACGGTGCAGCGGTCCGGCGACGAGTTGAAACTGGTCTGGCCGCAACAGGACAGCGACTGGCAGGACATGCAGGGGTGGGATTTCGCCAACCTGCTATTGCAACCCAAAGATGCAATTTCCGACCCGGCTGCCAGTCAGGCCAATCTCGAACAGGCCATAACATTTGTGCAGGCTCATCCGAAATGGCGCCTGTCACTGCAGACACACAAGATTTTGGGCCTGGCCTGAAGGCCTATTCTGCGGCGTCTTCCGCGGATTCACCGGAGTCAGCGGACGCTGTTTCGTCGGCATTCTCGGACGATTCTCCGGTTGCATCGACTTCCGTTATCGTATCGACATCAACCATCTCGTCGCTGATCGTGCCATCAATGACGTCAATGTCATCCATTCGGGTTTCCGTCACGTCACCGGAATCGGGTGCGTCATTGCCCGAACAGGCAGATATCGCCAGTGCAGCCGCCGCGACTGCCGTAACCTTGGTGAATTTGATCATGATCTTGTCCTCTCATCCTTACTGGCTGTTCGCAGCTTCATAGCCTGCAATCAGCCGTGATCAATTGCCTTGAGGAAAGCGCCAGCCGTTTTTTGCAACGCCTCGTCAAACTCCTGAAGCTTTATTGCGATGCCCAGTTGAGCGAGACTGGTAACGGGATATTCGCTGATCCCGCAGGGCACGATCCCGCCGAAATGGCTGAGGTCGGGGTCAATATTCACCGAAAAGCCGTGCATTGTCACCCATTTGCGGATCCGGATGCCGATCGCTCCGATCTTGGCTTCCTGACCATCCGGCGTGTCGCACCAGATTCCGACCCGGCCTTCCACCGCGCGCGCCGCCACGCCAAATTCAGCGAGCGCGGCGATCACCCAGTCTTCAAGGGCATGGACGAAACCGCGCACGTCGGCATTGCGTTTCTTCAGATTGAGAATGACATAGCCGACACGCTGCCCCGGACCATGATAGGTATGGCGACCGCCGCGCCCGGTCTCATATACGGGAAAGGTCTGGCTGAGCAGTTCTGCGGGATCGGAACTGGTGCCGGCCGTATAGAGCGGCGGATGCTCGAGCAGCCAGATCAGTTCCCGCGCATCGCCGGCCTGAACCGCGGCGTTGCGCCGTTCCATTTCGGCGAGCGCGTCGGGATATTCGATCTTTTGCGGCGCGACGCGCCATTCAATGTCATTGGGAGCAGTCATAGAAATTTCGTGCACTTTTGCTGGCCGGGTGGCAAGAGCTAGCGAGACAGAAATGGATTTGGGAACGAACAGATGAAGCTCGACTATATGCAATGCTGGAATGGCGCGATGGCCCTGCTCGGCGCGCATAAAGAGGCCATCCTCGCAATCGCAGGCGTTTTTCTCTTTCTGCCGACATTGTTGTTCGCGCAATATGTTGCTCCACCGATATTGACCGGCGAAGAAGACGGAAACGCGCTGATTGCCATCTATGCGGCCTATTTCAACGACAATGCGTTCGCGATGCTGGCTTCCAATCTGGTGATGGGTTTCGGCGGGCTGGCAATCTATTTCGCTCTCGTTCCTTCACGCAGCCACACGGTCGCCGATAATCTGACTGCCGCACTGAAATTTCTGGTGATCTACCTGATTGCCAATCTGCTGTCCGGTGTGATGATCATGCTCGGCCTGATGCTGTTCATCCTGCCCGGTCTTTATCTTGCCTGCCGGTTCGTGCTGATCCCGGTCATTCTTGCCGACCGGCAGGAACGCAGTTCGATCGAACTGCTGAAACAGAGCTGGTCGCTGACTCGGGACAGCGGCTTTGCCATCCTCTTTTTTCTGCTGATCATAATGGTTGTCGGCGGCATTGCCACCAATGTGCTGGAAGCCGTGACGGGAATCGTGGTCGGACTGGCCACCGGAGGCGAAGGATGGATGCTGATCGTCAACCTTGTCGCTGCACTGGTCGGAACCGTCTTCCAGCTTATCCTCTATGCGGTCATCGTATCGATTTACATCGAACTGTCGGGATACCGGCAGACAGAGACCTGACGCGCTATTTCAATATCGGCACGTGCGGCGCGGCGGACTCCGCCAAATGGCCGGTCACGCGCGGGTCTTCCATCATGTCGATCTCTTGTCTGAATATACGGAAGCCGCATTGCAGGTAAAAGGGCAGGGCACGGGGGGAATCCAGGGTGCAGGTATGCAGCCAGACCCGGCCAATAGCCTCCCGCCATGCCATCGCCAGCGCCTGGTTCATCATCCAGTGACCGTGGCCTTTGCCGTTCATTGCGGGGACCAGTCCGAAAAAGGCGATCTCGCATTCGCCCGGCAGCCGGAAATCCAGCTCGATAAAGCCGACGACTGCATGGCTCCCGTCCCGGACCAGCGAAATTTCCACCGCCGGATCATGGATAATGGCGATCAGCGCGTCCCGGTCCAGCAACAGCCGTGATATCCACATCCAAGGTTCGCCGACCTTTCGGAACAGCGTGCAATATTCTTCTGCGTCAGGACAATTCCAGCGTTCGAGATGAAGGCTCGATGCCAATTTGGGCAGGACAGGCTTGTCCAGCATCTCCAGATGGGAAATGATGGTGGCAACATGGCCTGCCGGAACGGCCCGAGCCGGCATGGTCAGAAATTCAGACCCATTTCGCTTCGGGCGGCAGACTCATCAGGATCGCATCGACATTACCGCCGGTCTTCAGGCCAAATGTCGTGCCCCGGTCATAAACCAGATTGAATTCGGCGTAGCGACCCCGCCATTCCAGCTGCCGCTGCTTTTCTTCTTCGGTCCATTCCCTGTCCATGCGCTTGCGCACAAGCTTGGGAAATATATCGAGAAATGCCCGCCCGACATCCTGGGTAAAAGCAAAATGCCGGTCAAAGTCCGTACCCTTGTCGAGTTCGATATGGTCGTAGAAAATCCCGCCGACACCGCGATGGACCTTGCGGTGAGGGATGTAAAAATAGTCGTCCGCCCATTTCTTGAAACGCGGATAATATTCGGGATTATGCGGCGCGCATGCCGACCGCAGCCTCGCGTGGAATTCTTCGGTGTCATCATCGTAGACAATAGCCGGGTTGAGATCGGCGCCTCCGCCAAACCAGCGTTTGGTCGTGCACAGGAACCGCGTGTTCATATGGACATTGGGTACATGAGGGTTGGTCATATGCGCGACCAGACTGATTCCGGTCGCAAAGAAACGCGGATCCTCTTCAGCGCCGTTGATCTGGGCCTGAAATTCTTCGCTGAACACGCCGTCCACCGTGGAAATATTTACCCCGACCTTCTCGAATATCTTCCCCTTCATCAGGCCCTGCGTGCCGCCACCGCCCGGCGAGCCATCGGGATTCTGCCTGTCCCAGGGTATATAGTCGAACGTCGCATCGCTGCCGGCTTCCGACTCAATCTTCTCGAATTCGGCGCATATCTGGTCCCGCAGATCCTTGAACCATGTCTGCGCCGTAAGCTGCTGGCCGTCCAATGAATTGGTCATTTCGGAAATCGTCCTGTTTGTCTAAGTGCTTCGCCCAAGGCCATGCCAGCCGAAACCGCCAGATTCAAGCTGCGCATGCCGGGTCTCATCGGGATCGTGATTCGCCCATCGCATTGCTCATGTACAGTAAGGGGAACCCCTGATCCCTCCGATCCGAACAAAAGGATATCATCCTGCCGATAGGCAAATTCGAAATGCGGGGCGTCCGCCTTGCTGGATAGCAGGATAATCCTCGATTCACGGGAATCAACACTTGCGCGAAATGCATCCCAGTCGGCGTGGCGGGTAAAATCGACATGATCGAAATAATCCATTCCGGCGCGTCGCAAACTGCGGTCGCTGAACGGAAAACCACAGGGTTCTATGATGTCGACCGGGACGTCCAGGCAGGCACAAGTCCTTAATATTGTTCCCAAATTTCCCGCAATCTCGGGTTGATACAATGCTATTCTCATAGGGTAGGCACCTTGCGCGGGAAGTGAATGTTTGGTCAATCGAAAATTCCCTGTTGGCAAACCCTATCCTTCGCGGCTATCAGGCGCGCAATTCACTGCCTGTTCAAACTGCTATTGAGCAGCACCGGACATTCTGGCAGTTTTGGGGTCATAAATTTTCTATAGGGCTTGTTTGCATGGCAACGGTTGAAACAGCTGATACGGCAGTCGCAGAAGAAGGCGGCGTTCGCCGCCGGGACTTTATCAATATAGCAGCAGTGAGCTTCGCTGGTGCCGGGGCGGTGGCGACGGTTTTTCCGTTGGTGAACCAGATGAACCCGAGCGCCGATGTTCTCGCCCTGTCATCGATCGAAGTAGACATTTCCGCGATTGAGACCGGACAGGCGATCAAGACCAGCTGGCGCAAGCAGCCGATTTTCATCCGCAACCTGACAGAAGCGGAAATCGCTGAAGCAAACGCGGTAGATGCTGCGGGCTTGCGTGACCCGGAAAGCCTCGCCGACCGGACCACTCCGGGCAAGGAAAACTGGCTGATTACTCTCGGCGTTTGCACCCACCTCGGCTGCGTTCCGCTCGGTGCAGCACAGGGTGAAATCAAAGGCGAATTTGGCGGCTATTTCTGCCCGTGCCACGGATCGCATTACGATACCGCAGCCCGCATTCGCAAAGGCCCGGCTCCAACAAATCTTGTGGTTCCGGAACATGAATTCCTATCAGATACTGTCGTGAAAATCGGCTAAGGGGCAGAAGAAAAATGAGCTTTCCTTGGGCAAAAGAATATACACCAACAACTGACCTGGGTCAGTGGATGGACAAGCAGCTGCCGCTGCCACGGTTCATTTATAACAGCGTCGGCGCCGGCTATCCTGCTCCGCGCAACCTGAACTATATGTGGAACTTCGGTTCCCTCGCCGGTCTGTTTCTGGTCGTCCAGATCGTTACCGGCATCATCCTGGCGATGCATTATGCGGCCAACGCAAATATTGCCTTTGATTCCGTCGAACATATCATGCGCGATGTGAACAGCGGCTGGATGATCCGCTATGCACACGCCAATGGTGCTAGCTTCTTCTTTATCGCCATCTATCTGCATATCGGCCGCGGTCTGTTCTACGGCTCCTACAAGGCGCCGCGGGAAATGCTGTGGTTGCTCGGTGTGGTTATCTATCTTCTCGCAATGGCGACCGCTTTCATGGGCTATGTTCTGCCTTGGGGGCAGATGAGTTTCTGGGGTGCCAAGGTGATTACCGGCCTGTTCGAAGCCATTCCACTGGTCGGCAAGCCGATTCAGGAACTGCTGCTTGGCGGTTTCGCGCCGGACAATGCCGCTCTGAACCGCTTCTTCTCGCTCCACTATCTGCTGCCATTCGTCATCGCCGGCGTTGTCATCATGCATATCTGGGCGCTGCACATTCCGGGGTCGAACAACCCGACGGGTGTCGATGTAAAGGGCCCGCAGGATACGGTTCCGTTCCATCCTTATTATACCGCGAAGGACGGCTGGACGATCGGTCTCGCGCTGATATTCTTCACCGCGCTGATGTTCTTCCTGCCGAACGCGCTCGGTCACGCCGACAATTATATTCCGGCGAACCCGCTGTCGACGCCTGCCCACATCGTGCCGGAATGGTATTTCTGGCCCTGGTACGCGATTTTGCGGGCCTTCACATTCGACTTCCTCTTCATTCCGGCGAAACTGCTCGGTGTGCTGGCGATGTTCTCCGCAATTCTGGTATGGTTCTTCCTGCCATGGCTGGACAAATCTCCGGTTCGCTCGGGCAACTTCCGTCCCAAATTCAAGATCTTCTTCGGCATCCTCGTGATTGATGTCCTGATCCTGGGTTATTGCGGCGGTGCACCGGCCGAGGAGCCATTTGTGATGATCAGCCAATTGGCCGCCGCTTATTATTTTGCGCATTTCCTGATCATATTGCCGCTGTTGTCGCGGATGGAAAAGCCTGAGCCTTTGCCGAACAGTATTACGGAATCGGTAACCGGCAAGCCACTCAACACTGCCAGCTAAGAAACAGGGACCTGTCGTAATGGTAAGAATTATCGGAATATTGGTTGGTCTGTTCTTTTCAGGCTGGCTCCTGGTCTCTTTTGCATTGGGTGCAAAAGAATATATCTCCAATCCGCCTGCGGAAACCGCTGAACATGCGTTCCATCAGGAACCGAAGGATATCTCCTTCACATCAGACGGTCCGCTGGGCAAATTTGATCGCCAGCAACTGCAACGTGGCTTTCAGGTCTACAAGGAAGTCTGCGCAGCCTGCCACTCGCTCCGTCTGGTCGCATTCCGCAACCTTGCAGAAATCGGCTATAACGAAGATGAAGTGAAAGCCATTGCCGCCAACTGGCCGATTCAGTCTCCGGATGTTGATCCGGACACCGGAGAAATGACCACGCGAGCATCGCTGCCTGCCGACAAATTCCCGAAACCGTTCGCCAACAATGTTGCGGCTGCCGCTGCCAACAACAACGCGATCCCGCCTGATCTTTCGCTGATCACCAAGGCGCGTGAAGGTGGAGCACCTTATGTCTATTCGCTCCTGACCGGTTATCAGAACCCGCCGGCCAACCTGCCGGAAGCAAACCAGCCGGGGCCGGGACTGCATTACAATCCCTATTTCGCGAACCTGAACCTCGCGATGGCACCACCACTGGCCGCCGCAGACATGGTCAGCTATTCCGATGGCACCAACGCAAGCATCGATCAGATGGCTGAAGACGTGACCGCCTTCCTGATCTGGACGGCAGAGCCAAAGCTTGAAGAGCGGCATCAGACCGGATGGGCGGTTCTCGCTTTCCTGCTGATCGCGACGATCCTCGCCTATCTGTCCTACCGGACGATCTGGGCCGACGTGAAAGCGGAAAAGAAGAAGAAAGCCTGAAGGTCTATTGCTTCGATAGCTGATGAATAGAAAAGCCCGCTTTAGGCGGGCTTTTTTATGCACGAAATATTCTAGCTGGCCAGCACCGAATTGATCGCCTGTCGCCATCCGGCCAGACGCAATTCTCTGGTTTCGGCGTCGATCGCCGGTTCGTGCACGTCGAGCCCCGAAATCATCGTCGCCGCGGCTTCGAGCGAGGCATGAATGCCGCAGCCAACCGCCGCCAGCATCGCAGCGCCGAGCGCCGTGGTTTCGAAAAACTCCGGCCGCTCGACCGTAATGTCTAGAATATCGGCGAGATCCTGCACCATCCAGTCATTCGCCACCATGCCGCCATCAATCCGCAGATTCTGCCAATCGACTCCGTCAGCGGAAAAAGCGGTTTTCAGGTCATGGCATTGATAGGCCATCGACTCGAGCGCAGCACGGGCGATATGGGCCTTTTTCGATGCAAAGCTGAAACCCGAGATGGTCGCCGTCGCATCGGCGCGCCAATGCGGCGCTCCCAGGCCAGACAGGGCAGGGACCAGATAGACCCCGCCATTGTCATCCACCGACCGGGCCAGTTCCTCGCTCTCTCCGGCAAATTTCAGCAAGCCGATATCGTCGCGCAGCCATTGCATCAGGCTCCCGGCCACGAACACAGACCCTTCAAGAGCGTACACCCTCTTGCCCTGATATTGATACAGGACGGTAGACAGCAGGCGGTTGTCCGACCGGGGTGCGGTTTCGCCGCTGTTGGTCAGGATGAAGGCACCGGTGCCGAAGGTCGCCTTTGTCTGGCCGACATCGAGACAGGCCTGACCAATGGTCGCAGCCTGCTGGTCACCGGCCGATCCGCAAATCGCGATCGGGCTGCCGAACAGGCTGGATGCCGTGGTCCCCAGCGTTCCCGCACAGTCGACAATTTGCGGAAGGGCTTTTCGGGGAATGTTGAAAAGCGCGAGCAACTCGTCATCCCAGTCATCGGAATCGAGCGCCATCAGCATCGTTCTGCTCGCGTTGCTGGCGTCGGTTACATGCTGGCCGCCGGTCAGCCGGTAGATGAGATAGGATTCGATCGTTCCGAAGGCGAGATTATCGCCTGCGGCCCGTACGTCGGGCCAGTTTTCCAGCATCCAGCCGATCTTGCTGCCGGAGAAATAGGGGTCGAGCAGCAAGCCGGTCTTTTTCTGCACCATCGGCTCGAGGCCATCCGCTTTCAGCTTGTCGCATTGGTCGGCGGTGCGGCGGTCCTGCCAGACAATCGCCCGGCCGAGCGGTTCGCCCGATCTCTTGTCCCAGGCGACGACCGTTTCGCGCTGGTTGGTGATCCCGATTGCCGCAATCTTGTCGGCTCCCCCCGCTTTCTCGATCATTTTCTGGCAGCAACTCAATGTTTTGTCCCAGATTTCAGTCGCATCATGCTCGACCAGTCCTGGCGCCGGGTAATATTGTGTCAGCGCTTCCTGCTGCGATCCCTGCAGCTTGCCGTCGAAACCGAACAGCATCGCCCGCGTCGAGGTTGTGCCTTCATCGATGACCAAAATATGCTGTGCCGCCATGCTTCGCTCCCCAATTGCCATTGCACGCTATAAGCTGGCATTGAAAAGGCAAGCTAAAGCGGCTCATGCTGCAATGCAACATTGCACAAATCGCTGGGTTGTCTATGAGGTCGCTAATGTACGATTTGGCAATCATTGGCGGCGGCATCAACGGCGTCGGAATTGCCCGCGATGCAGCGGGCAGGGGGCTGAAAGTCCTGCTGGTCGAGCGCGACGATCTCGCTTCGCATACGTCCTCCGCGAGCACCAAGCTGGTCCATGGCGGCCTGCGCTATCTCGAACATTACGAATTCAACCTTGTCCGCAAGGCGCTCAAGGAACGGGAAGTCCTGCTCCGCGCTGCGCCGCATATCATCTGGCCAATGCGCTTCGTGCTGCCGGTCGACGAGGGCATGCGTCCGGCCTGGCTGCTGCGGCTCGGCCTGTTCCTCTATGACCATCTGGGCGGCCGCGAGATTTTGCCGGGCACCTCGAGCCTCAATCTGCTCCGGGACCGCCGCGGTGATCCATTGCAGAAACGTCTCAGGAAAGCTTTTGCCTATTCCGACTGCTGGGTCGAGGACGCCCGGCTGGTGTCGCTCACTGCCCGCGATGCGGCTGACCGGGGCGCCGAAATCCGGACGCGCACGGAATGCGTCGGGCTGGACCGGGCCGCGGATCACTGGAATATAGATATCAGCCAGAATGGCGAGCGCAGCACCGAGCAGGCCAGGGTACTGGTGAACGCAGCCGGCCCCTGGGTCGATCCGATCACGGCGCTCTACGACCGCAGCAACCACGCCGCCAAATTGCGACTGGTCAAAGGCAGCCATATCGTTGTGAAGCGGAAATATCAGGGCGACCACAGCTATATTTTCCAGAACAGGGACGGGCGCATCATCTTTGCCATTCCCTATGAGGGCGAACACACGCTTATCGGCACCACCGACCAGCCATGGAGCTATGCCGAAGGCGACGCGACAATCAGCGACAGCGAAATTGACTATCTTTGCGATGCCGCCAGCGAATATTTCGTAAAACCCGTTAACCGCGACGATATCCAGTGGACCTATTCCGGTGTCCGGCCGCTATATGACGACCATAGCCGTAGTGCCGCCACGGTCACCCGCGATTATGTTTTTGATTATGACCGGGACAACGGCGCGCCGGTTCTCTCGATCTTTGGTGGCAAGATAACCACCTATCGCGTGCTGGCCCTGCAGGCGATCCGGACGCTCGCGGACGCGCTCGATGTCCAGAGCAATGACTGGACGAAAGAAGCGCCGCTGCCCGGCGGCGATTTCCGTCCCGAAGGCTTCGATGCGCTCGTCGACCAATTTGAAGAGCGCTGGACCTTTATCGACCGCTCCATATTACACCGGTTGGTCCGGGCTTATGGCACCGATACAGCCATCATGCTGGCAGATGTCCGGAAGGCAGCGGACCTGGGACAATATTTTGCCGCCGGCCTCTACGAGTTCGAGCTCCGCTGGCTGATCGACCGGGAATTTGCGCGCACCGCCGAGGACATTCTCTGGCGCCGGTCAAAACTGGGATTGCATATGACAACGACCGAACAGCAGGCCGTCGCCCGGTGGTTCGATCAACAGCAGCCCATTTCATAGTCAAATCTGCACCTTTCCTGATTGACGGGCCATGAAAGCGGTGGCAATAGCGGCGCATTCGGCTGACATATCGGTCGGTTCGGAAATGCGGGTGTAGCTCAATGGTAGAGCAGAAGCCTTCCAAGCTTACGACGAGGGTTCGATTCCCTTCACCCGCTCCATCTTCACAAGTCAGACCCGGCCAAACCGCACGAAAGCAACGTCAGCGACCCGCTGATCTGGCCAATATTACGTCTGCAACACAACCCGCGAGGCGGGCGCGTTTAACGACGGACGGAGTAACAGAGCCGGAGAATGGAGATGGCACAGTTGTTCTCCCAATGCGGGGCAAGCGGGTTTGTTGCACCGCCGCTGAACTGCTGCGGACGATTGTCGCATAGGTTGCGAGCAGGAAAATTCGCACAACGGAAAAGATTTGGTTACATTTGTGAAAAATAGACTAAATTGCGCTGCTACACCGCCAAATCCCAAGTATCGAGTAACCTGAGCGTGAATCTCAGCCAATAGTGGAAGCTGACTATGCCGACCCGCAGCCAGATCAAGAATTTCAGGTTGAACGAATATAGAGACCGTCACACGAATGACGTCCGTCTGCAGGAACGCGGGGCATTGCAGCAGAGCGGCGATGCCTTTCACGCCCTCGCCGACACCATGCCGCAGATGGTCTGGTCGACGTTGCCCGACGGCGATCATGATTATTATAACGCCCGCTGGTACGAATATACCGGCGCGCCTGACGGGTCCACCGACGGCGAAGCCTGGGCCGAAATGTTCCATCCCGACGATCAGCCGGAAGCATGGAAAAGATGGAATCACAGTCTCGAAACCGGCGAACCTTATGAGGTCGAATATCGCCTTCGCCACCGCTCCGGCCAATATCGCTGGGTATTGGGGCGCGCGCTGCCGATCATCGGTCCTGATCAGAAGATCCAGCGCTGGATTGGCACCTGTACTGATATCGAGGACGCCAAGCAGACCGCGAGTCACAATGAGATGCTCAGTCAGGAACTGAGCCATCGTATCAAGAATATTTTTGCGATAATCTCGGGGCTGATCAGCATGACCGCGCGCGGCGACGCAAGTTTCCGCGAGCCAGCGGAAACCCTGAAAGGCCGGATTGCGGCGCTGGGCCGGGCCCATGAATATGTGCGGCCGCATAATGACAGGGATCAATCTGTCTTGGGCGACGTTACGATGCAGCGCCTGCTTTCCGAGATTTTTGCATCCTACCCGGCGTTCTCGGATAACCGGTTGCAGATATCGGGGGGCGACATCGCGGTCGGTGACCGGGCGGCGACGCCGATTGCGCTGGTGTTCCATGAACTGGCGACAAATTCGATGAAATATGGCGCTCTGGCTGCCGATGAAGGGCAGGTTGAACTCGAAATTTCCCGGGACCAGGACATGGTGCTGTTCAAATGGTCCGAACACGGCGGTACGCCGATCGAGAGTCCGCCGACCGGATCGGGATTTGGCTCCAAACTTGTTGAAATGTCGGTGACCCAGCAATTGGGCGGCAAGCTTGAAAGATTTTGGCTGCCCGCCGGTTTGCGGATCGAAATGCAGGTTCAGGCCTCCCGATTGTCGGGCAGCTAGGGCCGCAGCCCGACATGAATCAGTCGAACAGTTTCATTCTCTGCGGCGGTTCGACATCATCCTTGTCGTTGGAAACGTCGATCAGATATTTCAGCACGTCCTTCAGAACCTCGATTTCCACCGGCTTGGTCACCGCGCCCAGCGTTCCCTCGACCCCGTCACCCAGCAGCCGCGGGTTGGCAGTGATGAAAACCACCTTCACGCCGAATTCGTTGGCCAAACGTTCGCCTATCATCGGACCGGTCGGCCCATCGCTCAGATTGACGTCGACGAGCGCAATCCCGGGCTTTTTCCGGACCAGAGCGAGCGCGGATTCGGTATCATCGGCCACCCCGATGCATTCATATCCCAGGTTACCGACGATCTGTTCCAGTTCCATGGCGATGAGAAACTCATCTTCCACGATCATAATCTGATGGCTCATAATATTATCCGCTAATGGTCTATTTTCTTCCTCAACGCGAGACTGGCTATTCCGGTTCCCGAAATGGCTAAATAGAGCTTATTTCAAACGGTCCGGGAAAATCAATGCTCGATCGACAGAGCTAATTGAAGCATGGGAACAGACCATTCGCCCAGCACGGCTGTAAACCGGATCAGCGATTGTAAAATCTTTTGCGACCACGGGCACCGCCGTTAATCCATTTGCCTGGACAGTCTCCATCGCTACGGTACAGCCAAGGGGAAATTTGATGCATAGCGGGCTGACGAAACGTGCGAAACGGGCAATTCTGGCGACTGTCGTGGGAGTAATGCTGACGCCAATGCCAGTATCAGCCCAGTTCGCCGGTCTTTTCGGTGACAAATCGGAAGAAGGGAAACAAGAGGCCCCGGCAGCCAGCGAAGATACAGCCACCGGCTCGGTATCCGAAGACGCCGCGATCGCCACCACCGGTACCGATGGTGTCGCTGCCGAACCAGCAGGCGCCACGTCCTTTGACACATTATGCGGCAACGGCCAGGGCAAAGAGGCGGCAGATCAGGCGGGTCCCCGCCGCAAAGGCCTGTTTGGCATGGCCGACCGAATGGCCAGAATGACCAGAAAAATTCCGCTGGTCGGCGATTTCCTCGTCGATAGCGCCAATAACCTGTCGCAGGCGGTTGCCTGCCGGCTCTACCCCGAAGAGCAGAAACAGGCAGCCGAGGCGACGCAGACAGCTACGGAGAGTGGAGAAATCGGCAAGACGGTCGAATGGCAGAGCACGGTTCGTGAAAATGTCTCGGGCAGTTCGACTGTCGCGTCAAAAAACGCCTTGCCCGACGGCACTCCCTGCATGGTGCTCGCGGATATCGTGATCGTCGACGGCGAAGAGCTGAAAGTCTCGAAAACCATGTGCAAACTACCCGGGGCGGCACGCTATACCATCATGAGCGGCTGAGCCGCGATAGAGCGCAAGGCCGCTGCCGGGCGGCAAATTTGCGCCTGACCCTGCAGCTTCCTGTCGCGAAAATGAACCGCTGACGCCAATTGATACATTTTGCGACAATTTTTGCCCGTTCTGACAAAGTTCAGCGACAAGTCGCTAGTAGAACAACATTCATGGCGGAACGATAAGACCGTTTCCCTGAACTGGAACATGAGGAATATATTATGAAAAAAGCAATTTTGATCTCGAGCGCCACGGCCCTTTTGATGGCTGGCGGCATCGCTGTTGCCGCACCCGGTGACCGCGGCATGAAAGCTGACGCCAATGGCGACGGCACGATCAGCCGGGCCGAAATGACGGCATCGCTGAACAACCGCTTCACCAAGATGGATGTCAACGGTGATGGCCAGCTCTCCAGGGAAGACCGAGAAGCGAAACGCGCTGAACGATCTGCCAAACGCGGCGAACGTTTTGCAAAAGCCGACACCAATGGTGATGGCGAGTTGAGCCAGGCAGAAATGGAAGCGGCTCGCGCCGAACGCAAGGCCGCCCGGTTTGCCCGCGCTGACAAGGATGGAAACGGCAAGCTGAGCCAGGAAGAGGCCCAGGCCATGAAAGGCAAGCGCGGCGGCAAAGGCATGCGCGGCAAGGGCCACAAACGTGGTGGTCACGGCATGGCAATGATGCGTCAGGCCGATACCAATGGTGACCAGAAGATCAGCAAGGCTGAATTCACCACCGCGGCACTGGCCCGTTTCGACAAGGCCGATACCAATGGTGACGGCAAACTGACCAAGGAAGAACGCCAGGCGGCCTTCAAGGCGCGCAAGGGCGAACGGAATAAAAGAGGCGGTTAATCCCTGAACCACTCTTTTGCGAACGGATCGTCAGCCATCTCCCCCTCTCCCCCAAATTGGCTGGCGGTCCGTTCCTTTTTTCCAAACCTGTGATAGGGCGAGGCAATGACGAACAAGATACATATATTGCTGGTTGATGATGAGGTTTCGCTGCGCGAACCTTTGGCCGAATATCTTATCAAACAGGGTTACAAGGTGCAGCAGGCTGCCGATGCCAGCATCGCGCGGTCGCTGCTCAATGCTTACGATTTCGATATCATCCTGCTCGACATCATGATGCCCGGCGAAGACGGGCTCAGCCTGTGCCGGCATGTCACCGACAAGACCGACATTCCGGTCATTTTCATCAGCGCCAAGACCGAGGAAACCGAACGGATCATCGGCCTCGAACTGGGCGCCGACGACTATATTACGAAACCCTTCAGCCCGCGCGAACTGGTCGCGCGGATCAAGGTCGTGTTGCGCCGCGCCGAAAAGAACGGCGTCGCGCACAACGGCACGAGCGGCGGCGTCTATCAATTTTCGGGCTGGACCCTGAAATGTGACAAGAGAAGTCTGGTCGACTCCGAAGGTGTGAGCGTGTCGCTCTCGACCGGCGAATATCAGATGCTGCTGGCCCTGGTGTCCCGCGCCGGCAAGGTTCTCAACCGTGATCAACTGCTCGACATTACCCAGGGTCGCGAAGCCCATGCGTTTGACCGCGCCGTCGACAACCAGATCAGCCGGTTGCGTCGCAAGATCGAGGCTGATCCGAAAAATCCCGAAATCATCAAGACCGTCTGGGGCGGCGGCTATGTACTGGCCGGCGAGGTGAAATCCCTGTGAAACGCCTGTGGCCCCATAGCCTGGTCGGGCAGCTTCTGCTGGTCGTTGCACTGATCCTGCTGCTGGCGCAGGGAATCAACAGTTTTCTGCTTTATCGGGGGGCCCAAAACCAGAATCTGGTCGAAGCATCGACCTCGGCCGTGTCCCGCATCGCTTATAGCCTCGACCGTCAGGCAAGTGACCGCCCGGCCACGCGGCGCACCAGCATGCGATCACGGCGCTGGGGACAGCTCCGATACAGTGCGGAAAGTCCCGTAGCCGACACCATGCGACGACTCCCCGAACTGGAAGCCCGTGCTGGTCAGGCCTTTGCCAATATGGGCATCGCTTTCACAGATATCCGCGCGACAATGCTGGACGAATTGACCGCCGACATGAGCGGCCATGTGATTGGCGCCAGTCGCAACGAGTGGCGTAACAGTCCGATCAACCGGTCGATGGGCGGCGGTCCGGAACGACCGGAGCCGAGAGGATTTGTCATTATTTCCGCGCAACAGGACGATGGCCAGTGGGTCAGCATCGCCTCCACCGTTCGCGAACGCTCGCCGCTGTTGGTCCGTACGCTGCTGTTCCAGACCTTCACCATATATCTGCTAATGCTGATCCCGCTGATCCTGCTAGGTCGCTATATTTCCCGGCCGTTGAAGTCGCTCACCGCGAGGGCCCAGTCATTTCAGCCGGGCACCACCGAAGCGCTGGCGGAACAGGGGCCACCCGACACGCGGGAACTGATCCGCGCGTTCAATGACATGAGCGACCGCGTGACGCGGATGATCGATGAAAAAGACGTCATGCTGGGGGCCATCGGCCATGATCTGCGGACTCCGCTGGCGGCCTTGCGGGTGCGCGTCGAAAGCGTCGAGGACGATACCGAGCGCGAACGGATGATTACCGGCATCGAAGATATGAACAACATGCTTGAGGATATCCTGTCGCTGGCCCGACTGGGTCGCTCGACCCAGCAGGCGGATCCTGTCGACATTCGCTCGCTGATCGAAACCGTCGTTGACGAGTTCACCGACCTTGGCCGTACCGTCCGCTACCAGCGTGGCGAGAGACAGATTGCCGCGGTCCGCGAAACCCTGGTCCGACGGGCGCTGCGCAATCTGGTCGGCAATGCCACGCTCTATGGCGGCGTTGCGGATATCTCTGTGGAAAAAGCCGGCAAAAACCTGCTCGTCCATGTCGACGATGAAGGCCCCGGCATTCCCGAGGATAAAATTGCAGCGATGTTCGAACCGTTTCTGCGCGGCGAGGGATCGCGTAACCGTGCCACCGGCGGTTCGGGCCTCGGCCTGACGCTCGCCCGTGCCATCGCGCGGGATCATGGTGGTGATATCATCCTTGAAAATCGCGATAGCGGCGGACTGCGCGCTACGCTGAAACTGCCACTCGGCTGAACGAGAGGCTGGCGGCCTTGCGCCCGGCAAATGCCGACGGTGACTAGTTTGCCGAGGTTTCCGATGTCGCGGCTGGTGCAGTGATACCATCGGCGGCCAGTTCTGCGTCAATCTCCTCGGCCATCACTTTCGCTGCCTCGTCCGCCGCTTCTTCCAGCGACCGTGCATCCTCTTCTATCTCGGCCTCCATCTCGGCAATGGCCGCGTCACCCTTTTCCTCCATCGGGGTTTCGGAACAGGCGGCCAGCAGCAACGCGCCGAGCCCCAGAAGCGGGAACGCTCTCACGGCTTCACCGGCATGGTGAAATCGGCTTCGCTATTGGCGATGATCGAAAGCACCGTGCTCCACGCCGCAACATTTTGCCGCAATTGCTGTGGATCGATCTTGTCGAGCGTGTCATCCGGTGTGTGATGCAGGTCGAAATAGCGGCTGCCGTCCTGCTGCAAATCGATGATTGCCAGATTGCTGTCGCTGATAATCGGTCCGATATCCGCGCCGCCACCAGCCTTGCCAGCGGAACGCCCGATGCCGAGATTAAGCAGACTGGACGAAATTGCGTCAGCGACCGGTTTAGCACCATCGGGCAGGGTGAATTCCACCCGCCAGACCCTGTCGGCTCCAAAGTCCGATTCCATGGCAATCGCGTGTTTTTCCTCTCGATGGGCATCGCGATAGGCCTTGCCGCCCCAGATGCCGACTTCCTCTGCGCCCGCCCAGAGCAGCCTGATGGTGCGCAAGGGCTGGCCGTGCTCCATGATATTTTTCGCCGCTGCCGCGATGATCCCGCAACCCGCTGCATCATCAAAGGCGCCGGTTGCCAGATCCCAGCTATCGAGATGGCAGGCGATCAAGATCATTGGCAGGCTTGGGTCCCGTCCGACGACTTCGGCGATGACATTGCCCGATTCCTGCTGGCCGAGATTCTCTGGCGTCAGCACGAGATTCATCGTCACCGATTGTCCGGCTTCTTGCGCCCGCTTGACCATCCGCTCGAGATTGTCAGCGTCGGGAAGCGATAATGCACCCGCCGGGATCGGTTTGACACCCTCTCCAAAGCCGGTGTTTCCGGTATGGGGATTGCGGTGATAATCCGTGCCAATCGACTTGATGACGTAGGCGACCGCACCTTTCTGGGAGGCGATCGAGGGACCGATCCAGCGGACCGGTCCGAATGCGCTGTAGCTTGAACCATCCTGCGCCCGATGCATCTTGTGCGTTACAAAGGCGATCTTGCCGGCCAGGCTGCCGTCGGGCACCGCTTTCAGCGCATCAAGGGAGTCGAAATAGGCAACTTCTGCCGTAATCCCCGCGTCACCGGTGCTGGCGCTATTGCCAAGCGCGGTGACAAACAGTGGCTGGGGATAAGGCGCGACAACCGCCGCCGTCTCGGCCCCGCGCACCCAGGTCGGCATCATGAAGGATTCGCTGCGGACATTCTGGAAACCCAGTGCCTTCAGCCTGGCAACAGACCAGTCACGCGCGCGTGCTTCCTGCTCGGTACCGGCCTGCCGTGGTCCGACTTCGGTGGTCAGGCCCTCGACAATATCATAGGCTATTTCATCCTGCAGTGCCTTGGCCTGCAGCTTCATCGGATCATGATCCCCGGCGAGCGCTGTAGTGGACAGAGACAGCGCGGTTACGCCGGCGAGCAGTATGGATATTTTTCTCATGCCGGCTGACTAACCCGCCCGTCGCCGTTTGCCAATAGGCTGACCAATGGTCTCTTGCGACAGGCGGACGGAATAGCTACATGGTCCATCAAACAAGCCCTATTTCCCGTTAATGCTGCGCTTGCCGAGACATGCTGACCGATCGGCACGTTCGACAGGTTCAGGACTAACGGCATTTGAACAAGAGAGAATTAAAAATGGCCGCCCAATATTCCTTCGTCATGAAGGGTCTGTCCAAGACCTACCAGAACAAGCAGAAGCCGGTATTGGATAATATCAATCTGCAATTTTATCCTGATGCCAAGATCGGCATCGTCGGTCCGAACGGCGTTGGTAAATCGACCCTGATGAAGATCATGGCCGGCAAGGACACCGAATTTACCGGTGAAGCCTGGGCAGGGGACGGGATCACCGTCGGCTATCTGGAACAGGAGCCGGAGCTCGACGAGAGCAAGACGGTGAAGGAAAATGTGATGGATGGCGTCGGCGAGATTGCCGATCATATTCGCCGCTTCAATGAGATCACCGAATTGATGGGTGATCCGCCAGAAGACGCCGATTTCGATGCGCTGATGGAAGAAATGGGCGTGCTGCAGGAAAAAATCGACGCGGTTGACGGCTGGACGCTCGACAACCAGCTCGAAATCGCGATGGAGGCCCTGCGCTGCCCACCCGGCGACAGCGCGGTAGACAATCTGTCAGGCGGTGAAAAACGCCGCGTCGCGCTCTGCCGCCTGCTGCTCGAGAAACCCAGCATATTGCTGCTCGACGAGCCGACCAACCATCTCGATGCGGAATCGGTTTCCTGGCTGGAAAATCATCTGCGCGAATATCCCGGCAATGTCATCATGGTCACCCATGACCGCTATTTCCTCGACAATGTCGTAAACTGGATGCTCGAGCTCGATCGCGGCCGCTATTATGTTTATGAAGGCAATTATTCGCTCTATCTGGAGAAGAAAGCCAAACGGCTCGAGCAGGAAGCCCGCGAGGACAAGGGCAAGCAGAAAGCGATCAGCGACGAGCTGGCCTGGATGCGGCAGAATCCCAAGGGCCGCCAGACCAAGTCCAAGGCGCGTATCAAGAGCTTCGACCAGCTGGTCGAGGCCCAGGAAAACCGCGATCCCGGCAAGGCGCAGATCCTTATCCAGACCCCCGAGCGCCTCGGCGGCAAGGTGATCGAGGTTGACCATCTGTCGAAAGGCTTTGGCGACAAGCTGTTGATCGACGATCTCAGCTTCACTCTGCCTCCCGGCGGCATCGTCGGCGTCATCGGCCCCAATGGTGCGGGTAAATCGACCCTGTTCAAGATGCTCATCGGCCAGGAAGAGCCGGATAGCGGCAGCGTGTCGATCGGCGACACGGTCAAGCTCGGCTATGTCGACCAGAGCCGCGACGAACTCGACCCGAACAAGAATGTCTGGGAAGCGATTTCCGACGGCCACGACTATATGACTCTCGGCAAGCATGAAATGTCGACCCGCGCCTATGTCGGCGCGTTCAACTTCAAGGGCACCGACCAGCAGAAGAAGGTCGGTCAACTCTCCGGCGGCGAACGCAACCGGGTGCATATGGCGCGGATGCTGAAAGAAGGCGGCAATGTGCTGCTGCTCGACGAACCGACCAACGATCTCGACGTCGAAACCCTGTCGGCGCTGGAAGAAGCGCTGGAAAGCTTCGCCGGCTGCGCCGTGGTCATCTCGCATGACCGCTTCTTCCTCGACCGTCTGGCGACGCATATCCTGGCCTTTGAAGGCGACAGCCATGTCGAATGGTTTGAAGGAAATTTTGAGGCTTATGAAGAGGACAAGGTCCGGCGTCTGGGCGAAGATGCACTGAAGCCAAGCCGCGCGACGTACAAGAAATTGACTAGATAGGCTGCTTGACCGAGCAAAAGGCGCGCTAATCTATATCTAAGCGTCATGCTGAACTTGATTCAACAACCAGAGCGGCGATCAATGGCTGTGATGTCTAGCCGCTCTGGGCAGCGGATCAAGTCCGGTATGCCGGTCCTATATCCAGTGTAACAGCCAGTTGCCCGACAGTTTCGCAAGTGACCTTTGCGCCGAATGGCAATGCGCGTTTTTCGAGATAGACATCGTCCTTCACGGACCACATCTGGTGCAATTTCCCGCCTTCCAAATCGACGACCCAATATTCGGCAACGGCTGCCTGAGCATAGATGGCTTGTTTCTTGCCCATATCCATTATCAGCGTGGTGTCTGAGATCTCCACGATAAGCGCAACTGACGAGCCGGGAATTGCTCCCTCGCCATACGGTTCCGATGTCAGAATGATGTCGGGCTCGGGAGCGTTGCCTGCGTCGAGTTCGACAGTCGCTTCCAGCACGGCCCGCAAGGTTGATCCTGTATCGTTTAGCCTGTCCCTGATGGCGTCATAAAGGTCCATTTTGGCCATGACATGCGGTCGATGCTGTGCGTTCATGGTATAGATTTCTCCATCCAGCAACTCGGCTTTCGCGCACTCCCGAAAGGTCCCCGATTCACATAACAGGTAAAACTCCTGTGTGGTCAGCAGCGCCTTTTGATGGGAAGTGGGGATGGCATCCTGTGAAGTCATGACGCGAATATATCACAATGATCAGGCGTTTTAAATATCCTCGGTCTGCGTTCCCCCCAGACTACCCCCGACAATTGCCACTAACGCTGCGACAAGGCTGGGAATGATCCCGTAAACCCCGGGAGCTCCGACGAATTCCTTGTTCCAGTTCATAGTGATCCAGAAAAACTCCACTACAGGCCTTCTCCCGTGAGGAAGAAGGGTACAGAGCCTTATCGCTCTGGCGATTAGGCAGAGTTGAAAGAGGGCGTTCCGTTATCTGCAATGTGGAACACCCTCATCCAGCTACGACCAGCGAACAAGTTCGCAAGTCTTCACATCCTTCTCCCTCACGGAAGAAGGAAAGTGCAATGTTTTCTCTGAAAAATGACCGGCAGTATCAAGCCGTAGCAGCCGGTTTCCCAGCCAGACTAACCCCGACAATCGCCGCCATCGCCGCTACAAAGCCCGGGATGATCTCGTAAATCCCCGGTCCGCCCATGAATGCGCTGTTCCAGTCCATCGAGATCCACAGGATCACCACGCCGGCCCCGACCACCAGTCCCGACACAGCGCCCGCGCCGGTCATCCGTTTCCAGGTCAGCGACAGCAGGATCAGCGGTCCGAACGCGGCACCAAAGCCGGCCCAGGCGTTTGACACCAGCCCCAGCACCTTGCTGTCCGGATCGCGGGCAATATAGATAGCGACCAGCGCCACCAGCGCCACAAACAACCGTCCGATATTGACGGTTTCCCGCTCGCTCGCGTTCTTGCGCAGGAACAGGCGGTAAAAGTCCTCGGTCAGCGAGCTCGATGAAACCAGCAATTGCGAACTGATCGTGCTCATGATCGCGGCGAGCAATGCGGCGAGAAGGAAGCCGGTGATCAGCGGGTGAAACAGGGTGTTGGCCAACAATATAAAGATGGTTTCCGGATCCTCCAGCGTCAGCCCGTTCATCTCGACATAGGCGCGGCCAGTGATGCCGACGCCGATCGCGCCGAGCAGGGCGACGCCCATCCAGCTCATGCCGATATTGCGCGCGGTGGCCACCTGCGGCACCGAGCGGATCGCCATGAAGCGGACGATGATATGTGGCTGGCCAAAATAGCCGAGCCCCCAGGTGATCGCCGAGAGAAAGCCGATAAACGACAATCCGGCGGTCAGGCTGAGGAAATCGGGATCGATCGCGTTCAGTTGGGCGCTGGCGGCACCCAGGCCGCCATCGCTGGTCAGAACCACCAGCGGCATCAGCACCAGTGCCACGACCATGATACAACCCTGCACAAAGTCGGTCAGGCTCACAGCCAGGAAACCGCCGACCATTGTATAGGCGAGCACTACGCCCGCGGTCAGCCAGATGCCCGTCATATAATCGCTCATGCCGGTATCGCCGAACAGGCCGGCAAAGCTGGTCTCGAACAGTTTGCCGCCACCGACCAGACCGGCTGCGGTATAGACGGCAAAGAATAATACGATGATGATCGCCGAAGTCACCCGCAGAGCCAATGCCTTGTCGGGAAAGCGGTTCGCTAGAAATTCGGGGATGGTGAGGGCGTTACCGTAGCTTTCCGTCTGCGCCCGCAACCGCGGCGCGACGACGATCCAGTTGACCAGCGCGCCGACAAACAGCCCGATGCCAATCCACACCTCGACCAGTCCCGCCGCATAAAGCGCGCCGGGCAGGCCGAGCAACAGCCAGCCCGACATGTCGGACGCCCCGGCGGACAGCGCCGCCACCGCCGGGTGAAGATCCCGTCCTCCCAGCAAATAGCCTTCGCTGCTGTCGGTCGATTTGCGCCAGGCATAATAGCCGATGGCCAGCATCAGGATGAAATAAAGGGCGAGTGAAAAGAGAGCTCCGGTTTGCATCCGACGGTCATAACGATTTTGACGCGCGAGTCACCACCTGCCTTTTTGGCAGGGGCCCTGGTCTGGACCAGCGCGCCCTTTTTCGCACAACAGAGGGAGTGGCACTGCTCCGGCTGAGGGCCATTCGTCCTGAGCCTGCCGGTGGATCCCGGTTCAGGGAAATATATCCCCCCGGGAGACAAAACTACCGAAGCCGTTTCACAAATAATTGCCCGTTATCATCGCGTTTCGTCTGAAAGTTGGGAACCTCTTCAAACATTTCGGAAAGCCGCGAAAAGCCATAGTTGCGGACATCGAAGCTCGATCGGTTGCCGGCAATCTTGCCGACTTCGCTGAGACTGGCATAGCCCTCGGCATCGCGTTTTGTGGCCTGATAGGCGTCGATCAGGAGATTGAGCAACTCGTCATCCACCTTGCCGCCGTTGCTGTCGCCGGTTCCGTTTGGCGTCTCGCCCTTGGTTGACGGCTTGACGTCACTTTTACCGCTTCCGGAACGGTGACGCCGGTCGGCCTTGATCAGCGCATCGACGTCGATAAAGCGGCTGCAGGCCTGCTTGAAGGCTTCCGGCGTCTTGGCACTTCCGAAACCATAGACCGGCAGTCCCTCCTGCCGGATCCGCATCGCCAGCGG
Source organism: Sphingorhabdus sp. SMR4y (assembly GCF_002218195.1). Lineage (GTDB taxonomy): Bacteria > Pseudomonadota > Alphaproteobacteria > Sphingomonadales > Sphingomonadaceae > Parasphingorhabdus. Next base: position 788,537 of record NZ_CP022336.1, read on the forward strand.
CATGAAGTCGCTGTCGCTGCTCATGATCCCGAAACCGGTGACATTGCCGCGAAACAGCAGGTCCATGGCGTCAATCGTCATTTTCATATCGGTGGCATTCTTGCCCTTGGTCATGTCAAACTGCTGTTGCGGCTCGACGCCATATTTGTGCAATATGTCGACCCAGCCCTTGAGCGACTGTTTGCGCCAGTTGCCATAGGCGCGGCGGATATTCACAGTGCCCAGTTCGGCGAGCGCGGTCAGCACGGGATCGAGACCATTGTGGCTGGCATTGTCGGAATCGATCAGCAGGGCGATATTGTCATTATGTTGGTTCATGACGCTTTGATGGACCGCGCGGGGAGGGCGTTCAAGAGGAAAAAGCCTGTCCTACAGCAGAGCCGATCGATTATAAGGCAGGCGGCTCTTTGACATACGGACTTTGTCTGCTCGCGAATAGCGTTCGCGCGCCCGCTCCTCTTTGACCCGGCGTCCGGAGCAGGATATTTTCTTATAACCGTGTAAAGTTTGTAAAGTTCATCGGCAAAGCCAGGCGAAACCTTCCGGCAAAATCCGGAACATTCTCAACATGGCGAATCAAGCCTCTGAATTCACGACATTTCCGGTCGGATTCAGTCGACGACGGAGAATTCGTTGCTCTCCTGGTCGAGCACGTGCAGCTTGCCCTCGGCGATCGCGAACCAGGCGCCGATCAGGCGAATCGAGCCATTGGCCTCTTTTTCCTGAATACAGGGGAAGGTGCGCAAATTGGCGAGACTGGTGCGGACGCCTTCATGCTCCATGGCGAGCTGGGCGTCAGCTCCGGCAAGATCGCCGTGATCGTGCGCAACCTTGGCCCGGGCGTCGTCGAGCAGGGTTATCCAGTCGGCAATAAACCCGCCTTTGCCGTGTGGCATGTCTTTCATCTGCTCGGACAGTGCAGCGGCACAACCGCCACAGCTGCCATGGCCCATGACCACCACTTCCTCAACCTCGAGAAACTGGACCGCAAATTCGAGCGCCGCCGACACACCATGCTGTCCCGGTGTAGTCTCGAAAGGGGGCACCAGCGCGGCCACATTGCGGACGATGAATGTCTCGCCCGGATTGGTGTCGAAAATCTGGGTCGGGTCGACCCGGCTGTCACTGCAGGCGATGATCATCACCTTCGGACTCTGGCCCTCCTTGAGTTCATTCCAGCGTTCCCGCTGGGTGTGCCATTGGTCGGAACGGAAGCGGCGATAGCCGTCGAGCAAGTCTGTAAATTTAGTCATGTTTCGATCCATATCACCGGTTTTGGGGGTGGCAAGAGTGGTTTTCTTTCCCTATCTGATAGAAATGAACGAAATTACCAAGATCACTCCGCCGGAGCCCCGCCCCGAACGCTTGCGCAAGCCCGACTGGATTCGCGTCAAGGCGCCAATGGGCGCGGAATTCGAGAAAACCCGCGCGCTGATGCGCGAGCATAAACTTAATACGGTTTGTGAAGAAGCGGCTTGCCCGAATATCGGCGAATGCTGGACAAAGAAACATGCCACGGTAATGATCCTTGGCGATGTCTGCACCCGGGCCTGCGCCTTCTGCAACGTCAAGACCGGCATGCCGATGCCGGTCGATCAGCAGGAGCCCCAGCACACGGCCGACGCAGCCGCCAAACTGGGCCTGGAGCATATTGTTATCACATCGGTCGATCGGGACGATCTGGCCGATGGCGGCGCCAGCCAGTTTGTGAAGGTGATCGAGGCGCTTCGCCGGACGACACCGAAGACCACGATTGAAATTTTGACGCCGGATTTCCGCAACAAGACCGAAGCGGCGGTCGAGGCTATCGTCGCGGCCCGCCCCGACGTCTATAATCACAATCTTGAGACCGTCCCGCGGCTCTATCCGACGATCCGCCCCGGCGCGCGCTATTATGCCTCGCTGCGCCTGCTCGAGCAGGTCAAGCGGCTCGACCCGTCGATCTTCACCAAGTCGGGCATCATGCTCGGCCTGAGCGAACAGCGGCTCGAGGTGCATCAGGTGATGGACGATATGCGCAGCGCCGATATCGACTTCCTGACCATGGGCCAGTATCTTCAGCCTACGACCAAACATGTGAAGGTCAGCGAATTCGTCAAGCCGCAGGCGTTCGACGCCTACGCATCGGTCGCCCGGGCCAAGGGTTTTCTGCTGGTCGCATCCAGCCCGCTGACCCGCTCCAGCTATCACGCCGGAGAGGATTTTGCGAAGATGCGTCAGGCGCGCGAGGAAAAACTGGCGCGTTCCGGTGATCTGAATGCCCGTCCATAGGGAAACCCGTGACCTGCCATACAGCGCCGCACAAATGTATGCGCTGGTCGCCGATGTCGGTCGCTATCAGGAATTTCTGCCCTGGGTTGTCGGAACGCGTATCCGGTCCAATAGCGAAACCGAAATGCTGGCCGATGTACTGGTGGGCTTCAAAGGCCTGAGAGAGCAGTTTTCATCGCGCGTCATCAAGGTCCGGAACCAGTCGATCGACGTTGATTATCTCGATGGCCCACTGAAGCAATTGCACAATGAATGGCGCTTTCGTCCGCGCGCGGGCGGTGGTTGCCACGTCGACTTCTATGTCGAATTCACGTTCAAGAACCGCATGTTCGAGAAACTGGCAGGGCAGATGTTCGCCAAGGCCCTGCACAAGATGACCAGTGCCTTCGTCGACCGGGCCGGCGAGATTTATGGCAGCAGCTACACGGCTTCGTCGGGCAGCAACAGTTCGAGCGCAACCAGCACGGCCTGAAAGCGGATATCCGCGCGACTCTTGTCGTCACCGAAATTCTTGCGGTCTGCTACCACATCGTCAACGCTTTTGCCTTTTTCAGCCTTGGCGAAGACGACTGTTCCGACCGGCTTTTTCTCCGTTCCACCACCAGGCCCCGCGACTCCGGTAATCGCGACGGCAACATCGCAACCGGATTTATCGAGAGCACCCTGCGCCATTTCCCAAGCGACGGCGATGGATACGGCGCCAAATGTCTCGAGCAAGTCTCCGCTGACGCCCACCATGGCCTGTTTGGCATCGTTGGAATAGGTGATATATCCGCAATCGAACACATCGCTGCTACCCGCCACTTCGGTCAATGCGGCGGCGACCAGCCCACCGGTACAGCTTTCGGCCACGGTAATCCGCCGCCCGGCCTTGCGATTCTGCTCGATGACCTTGTTCGCCAACCTGGCCAGCTCGGGGGGAAGAAGATTTTCCATAACGGTAAGGATAGTCTATTTATCCGTGGTTTCACAAATATTTATCGGTGGCTTTTTATCCCCTTCAGCTCCCAGCTTCATGAACAGCCCGATCAAACCGCCGAAATTGGCCGCCGGCAAAGGCTCCAGCAAGGTATAAGCCTCGCTGATGATCGCGCAGCTTTTGGGCTTGATACCGTCGCTGACCATGGCGGTAACGAGACCGTCGAGGAAGGGACGCATGGCTTCGACGTCCATGCTTTCCGGCATTTTCTCACCAAACATAATTCTGATGCCGTGCTTGGCGGTGGGCCAGGCCTGTTCGGATGCGATGCTATATTTTTGATAGGATTCAGATTCTTGCTGCATCAGCGGTACATTCTGGTCGAGATGGGGGCTGCATTTCGATCCCGCTGCGTCAAAGACAACCGGGAGGATATAGGTGAATATGGCATTGGCCTGTTCGGCTGACACACAGGCCTTCGTTTCAGCGGCCTGGGCCGCTCCTATGTTGAGCGCGCTGAGCAAAGTGACGCAACATGCAAGCTTTCTCATTTTCTATCCTTCCAATATTATCGTGGCAATGGCTTGCGCCGCTATACCTTCTTTGCGTCCGGTAAAGCCCAGACCTTCGGTCGTGGTTGCTTTAACGCTGACCTGATTCTGGTCAAGCTTCAGCAGGGATGCAATCTTCTCCCGAATGGCATCCCTATGCGGCTTGATTTTGGGCGCCTCGCAGATGATCGTCATGTCGACATTCTGAATCTGACCGCCTCGCCCGGCGACCAGCGCAGCGGCATGTTCCAGAAACCGCGAAGATGCCGCACCGCGCCATTGCGGGTCCGAGGGTGGGAAATGGTCGCCAATATCACCGGCGGCGATTGTTCCGAGCAAGGCATCCGTCAGCGCGTGCAACAGCACATCGGCGTCGCTGTGCCCGGCAAGGCCTTTATCGTGATCGATTTTCACGCCACCCAGCCATAATTCCTCCCCCGCCGCCAGGCGGTGAACGTCAAAGCCCATTCCGGTCCGTGTCTGAGCCATATATTCTGATCCTTTTGCGGCAAAATCCGCCGGTAAAGTATATTTCTTGAGCGCTTCGTCACCGGCGACCGTCGACACCGCATGTCCGGCAGCCTGAAAAATCTGCGCGTCGTCACTGGCGTCTTTGCCGCCGGAATAATTTTCATGGGCGGCGACCAGTTTCGGAAAGTCGAATGCCTGCGGTGTTTGCACGCGCCAAAGGCTGTTCCGGTCGACCGTCCGGTCGAGTTGGTCGCGATCAAGCTGCACCATCGTATCGACGCACGGCAATATCGGAATGACCGCGGGCGCGCTTTTTAGCCGTTCAAGAAGCTGATCGACCACAATATCCGGCACAAAGGGTCGCGCGGCATCATGGACCAGGACATATTTTCCGCCGCCCGCGCGCCGGATCTCTGTCAGCCCATTGTAAACCGATTGCTGGCGCGTCGCACCGCCGATCACGATCTTGCAAGAGGAAAGGGGGGCAAGAGCCTGATCCACAAAGGCTTCCTGTCCTTTCGCAACCACGATCCATATTTGATCGATACCGGGATGGGATGACAGTCTCTCGACACTGTGCCGGATCATAGGCTTGCCAGCGATGGTTTCGAACTGCTTGGGACGGTCCAGCCCGGACCGCGCACCGACACCGGCGGCCACGATGAGCGCGTGGGTCTGTACGGAGGGATTGGGGCTCGTAACCATGAATCGCGATCTACGCCGAGAAGGAGTATGAAGCAATTCTTGCCTCGAAAATGATTTGTCGGTAGAGGCTGCTTAAAATTTAGGCAGTAGATATGAAAATCAATCCCATCTTCATCGGCGATCTGAAAATTGAAAGTCCGGTCATTCTGGCACCGATGACCGGTGTTACCGATTTGCCGTTCCGCAAACTGGTGCGGCGATTTGGCTCCGGACTCAATGTAACCGAAATGATCGCCAGCCAGGCGATGATCCGGGAGACCCGCCAGTCGCTTCAGAAGTGCGCGTGGGACGCGTCCGAGGAGCCGGTATCGATGCAGCTCGCCGGCTGTGACCCCGCTGTGATGGCCGATGCGGCAAGACTGAACGAGGATCGCGGCGCGCAGATCATCGATATCAACATGGGCTGCCCGGTGAAGAAGGTCGTCAACGGCGATGCCGGATCGGCGCTGATGCGCGATCTTCCGCTCGCCGCCTCACTGATCAAGGCCACGGTGGAAGCTGTCAATGTACCGGTAACCGTCAAGATGCGGATGGGCTGGGATCATCAAAGCCTGAACGCCCCGGAACTTGCGCATATCGCAGAGGATCTGGGCGCAAAGATGATCGTCGTGCACGGCCGGACGCGGTGCCAGATGTATCGCGACAGCGCGGACTGGGCCTTTGTCAGCAAGGTCAAGCAGGCGGTATCGCTGCCGGTAATCGTCAACGGCGATATCTGCTCCATCGAGGACGGGCAGAAAGCACTGGAACAGAGCGGCGCCGACGGTGTGATGATCGGTCGGGGAGCGTATGGCAAACCGTGGTTGCTGGGGCAATTCATGCACTGGTTCAAGACCGGGGAGCGCCTGCCGGATCCCGATATTGCCACGCAATATGCCATTCTCGACGAACATTATCGCGACATGCTGAAACTCTATGGCGAACATGTTGGCGTCAAGGTGGCGCGCAAGCATATCGGCTGGTACACCAAGGGCCTGACCGGCTCGGCGGAATTTCGCAACCGGGCGAATAGCGAGAGCGATCCCTATGTCGTGCTCGAAATGCTCGAGGAATTCTATTCACCCTGGTTGAACAAAGCGGCCGCTTGATGGACGGGACGCCTCCGGCTGAACACATTCTGGCCGGGCTGAGCCAAGCGCTTCTGGTCGTCGACTCGGACCATATGGTGACCCGGGTCAATCCCGCCGGGGAAGCCCTGTTTGGCACCAGTGCCAAACATCTGGTGGGTCGCAGAATCGATAAAATACTGTATTTCTCGGATCCCAGGCTGGACGCTGCCCGGACCGAACGGGACATCAGCCTGACCGCACGCGGAGTTATGATATCCGGCGAAGAACGCAAGCTGGGGATTGTCGATTTTGACATTCACCCGCTGGCCTCCGATTCCGGCTGGCGCCTGATTTCCCTGACACCCATGCCCCAGGATGGTCCGATACTCGAAGATGAGAATAATGATCCGTCCACCCTGGCCATCCGCGCACCGGACATACTCAGCCATGAGATCAAGAACCCGCTGGCAGCCATCAAGGGCGCAGCTCAATTGCTCGACCGGCAGCTCGATGACAGCCAGAAACCGCTAACCCAGATGATTACGGCGGAAGTGGAGCGCGTGGTCAATCTGCTCAACCGGATGCAGACCCTGTCCTCCAATCAACCGGCCCAGACCAAGGCCGTCAATATTCACACCCTGATCGACCGTGCCCGGCGTTCGACCGAGGCGGCAACCGGCCAGGCGGTGAAGATCCACGACAAATTCGACCCGTCCCTGCCGGACGCGCTGATCGATCCGGATGCGATGATGCAGGTGTTGACCAATCTTCTCGCCAATGCCGTCGACGCAACCAGACATCTGCCAGACCCGCAGATCCGCATCATTACCCGCTACAGCTTTGGCGCGTCGCTCTCGGCCCAGGGAGAAACGGCGGCGGTCCGCCTGCCGATCCAGATCATGGTCTGCGACAATGGTCCGGGCGTTCCCGCCGAACTGGAGCGCGAAATTTTCTCGCCCTTCGTCTCGACCAAGAAGGAAGGACAGGGGCTAGGCCTCGCGCTGGTGAAAAAGTTGATGCGCGATATGAACGGGCGCATCCGCTACGATCGTGAGAATCAGGACGAGATGAGCCGCTTCACTCTATTCCTTCCCGTTGCTCCGAAAAACTGACGTCAGGACTTCAATCATGGCCAAAGAAAAAATCATATTGGTAGAGGACGATCTGTCGGTCAGCCATGTCATCATCACCGCTCTGCGCGCCGAAGGCTATGACGTCGAAAATTGCAAATCGATCGCCGAGCGCGACGCGCTGATGTCAAGCAGCCACTATGACCTGCTGCTCACCGATGTCGGGCTGGGCGAAGGGGAGGGCGACGGGATATCCTCGCTCGACAGCGTCAAGTCGACCCATCCCGATATCCCGATCATTATCATCTCTGCCCAGAACACGCTCAACACCGCAGTCCGCGCGTCGGAGACCGGGGCCTTTGAATATCTGCCCAAGCCATTTGATCTCGACGAACTGGTGCAAGTTGTCGGCCAGGCCCTGAAGCCCAGGAATATCCAACCGGTCGAACCCTCGATGGACGAGGAAAGCCTGCCGCTGGTCGGCCGCAGTCCGGCAATGCAGGAAGTGTACCGGATGATCGCCCGACTGCTGAAAAACGACCTGTCGGTGCTCGTGCTCGGCGAATCCGGCACCGGCAAGGAACTGGTCGCCGAGGCGATTCACGGACTCGGCCACCGCAAATCCGGCCCGTTCATCGCGGTCAACATGGCCGCGATCCCCTCGGAACTGATCGAGGCGGAGCTGTTCGGCCATGAAAAGGGCGCCTTCACCGGTGCCGTCGCCAATGCCTCGGGCAAGTTCGAACAGGCCCAGGGCGGCACGCTGTTTCTCGACGAAATCGGCGACATGCCGATGCACGCCCAGACCCGGCTGCTGCGCGCGCTGCAATCCGGCGAAATCAACCGGGTCGGCGGCAAGGGTCCGGTCAAGCTCGACGTGCGCATCATCGCGGCGACGAACCACGATTTTCTCGACCTGATCGAACAGGGCAAGTTCCGCGAAGATCTCTATTACCGGATCAATGTCGTGCCGATCGAACTGCCGCCGCTCCGAGAACGGTCGAGTGACATTCCGGCGCTGACACAGCATTTTCTCAAACTCGCTGTCACCGAGGGACTGCCCCTAAAGCAGATTTCCGAGGAAGGAATGAACCTGCTCTGCCACCATTATTGGCGCGGCAATGTCAGGGAATTGAAAAATGTCATCTACCGGCTCGTCGTGACCGGCAGAGAGGATACGCTGTCGGAAGACGCCATCCGGCAGATCCTCGCAACCGAGCGCAGCGAAGATCGGGCCCAGTCGGCCCACATGGAATTCGAAGCCCATATCAAGGCGATGGTGCTGGATCTGATGGCGGCGCCGGAAAAGGAAAATCTCTACGCCCAGGCGCTGGAAAAGTTCGAGAAACCACTGCTGTCCGAAATGATGCATCATGCCCACGGCAATCAGATCAAGGCCGCCAAAATTCTGGGGATCAACCGCAATACGTTACGCAAGAAGTTGAACGAATATCAAATCGATCCTTCCGAGTCGAAATGACATGTCACGATGAAGTGAAGGATTGCTTCGCCCAACCGTGATATTTTTACAATATTTGTGCTTTTTCCGCAACGAATCTGTTGTATTGAAAGCACAATGACAGTGTCCAATCCCCTGACGGAACCGCGCGTCCCCAATTGGCTGCGGCGCCTGTCGCTAATGGCCGAAAAAGAGGCGGTGATGCGGCGGGTCGAATGGATCGTCGCACTGCTGTTCGGCGTGATCATGCTGGGCACCTATTTTCTGCTGCGCACCCAATCCGACCAGACAGACTTTATATCTCCGCCGCTTACTGCTGCTCTGCTGGTGGCAAACCTGATTCCGGCGATGACCCTGTTGGTCCTGTTTGGACGCCGGATCGCCAAGGGCAGGGCGGCGCAATCGTCGATCGGCAGCAAGGGCCGCCTGCATGTCCGTCTGGTTGCCCTGTTCTCGCTGGTAGCCAGCATCCCGATGGTGCTGGTGGTGATTTTTGCGTCGCTGCTGTTCCAATATGGCGTGGAATTCTGGTTTTCCGATCGCGCCCGCGGCATGCTGGAAAATGCAAATGATCTGGCGCGCGGCTATTATGAGCAGAATCAGCGGGAAGTCGGTGAAGAGACGATCACCATGGCCAATGATCTGCGCAACTATTTGCAACAGGCCGATCTTGAAAGCCCGCAATTTGCCGAAGGCTATGTGTTTCAGGTGCTCTCGCGAAAGCTCAATGAATCGGCGATCATCGAATATGGGGCGGATGGCGTTGCCCGGACGGCGGCGGCGGTGGATCCCGATGACACGGACCAGCAGCCGAAGATAACCGATGCGGTGCTCGAGCAATTGCAACAGGGGCAAAGCTATGTCGTCACCGCAAGGCCGAACAAGATCGAGGCGGTTACCGCGCTCGACCTGAATTCACGCATATTCCTATACGCGGCCCGCGACTCCGACATGCTGGCGCTGAGCCAGTGGGAGAGGGCGCAATCGGTGCTCGCCGACTATGAGGATCTGTTTTCGCGATCGCGCAGTCTGCAGTTGCAGTTCAACATCGCTCTGTTCGTCATCTCGCTGCTGATTGTCGGGCTGGTTTTGTGGATCGCGCTGGCCGTTGCCGACCGGATGGTGAAGCCGGTCAGCGATCTGGTCCACGCGGCGAAGCGGGTGACCGAGGGCGACCTGGCCACCCGGGTGCCGACAACCTTTGAAAATGACGAAATCGGCACATTGGGGCGCGCGTTCAACCGCATGACCGAGCGGCTGGAGACCCAGACCACCGCTCTGATCACGGCAAACGAACAGTTGGGAAGCCGCCGCGCCTTCATCGAGGCCGTGCTGGAATCGGTCACTGCCGGGATCATCAGCCTGGATGAAAAAGGCGAGATCAGGCTTGTCAATTCGCAAGCCCAGTCGCTGCTCTCCAAGCCGATTGATGATCTGCTCGAGGCCGATATCGGCACGGCGGCACCGCAATTTGCCGAACTCGTCCAGGAGGGTGTCGAGAACAGCATCATCGAATTTGCCTCCGATTCCGACATGCGCACCCTGGCGGTGAAGATTGTCGGCGGACCGACCGGCCATGTCATCACCTTTGAAGACATCACACAGCAATTGCTGGATCAACGGCGGGCCGCCTGGTCCGACGTGGCCCGACGCATCGCTCACGAGATCAAGAATCCGCTCACGCCGATCCAGCTCGCGGCCGAACGGCTGCAGCGCCGGTTTGGCTCGCGGATGACGGATGACGTCAGCATATTCGAAAATCTCACCAATACTATCATTCGGCAGGTTGGCGATCTTCGGAATATCGTCGACGAATTTTCCTCCTTCGCACGGATGCCGAAACCGGTTTTCCGGCGGGAAAATATCGACGACGTGCTGAAACAGGCACTGTTCATGCAGGATGTCGCTTGGCCCGCTATCGCGTTTGACTTCCACTCGGACGATCAGCCGATATCGCTGGTCTGCGATCGTCGGCAGCTGGGGCAGGCCTTCACCAATATCATCAAGAATGCTGCAGAAGCGATTGAGCAAAGAGCCGAATCCAGCGCGGATTTTCAGCTTTCCGACGGTCAGATAAATCTGGAAATCCGCAGTGAAAACCAGATTGTCGTGATCGAGCTGACGGACAATGGCATCGGACTGCCAATCGAGCGCGACCGGATCGTGGAACCCTATATGACAACCCGGGCCAGCGGCACCGGACTGGGCCTCGCGATCGTGAAGAAGATCATCGAGGAACATTTCGGCGAGATGAAGTTCAGCGACGCCCCTGATGGCGGTACCCGGGTGACCATAAGGTTCAGCCCATCGCAACTGGCGCGGCTGACCCATGGAGATACGCAGATTTCGGACGATACAGCCGACGATAGCCCGAACGGGGATCATAGCGAATTGCATAATGAATAGAATGAGGAATAGAGGTTCAACATGGCGTTAGATATTCTGGTTGTCGACGACGAACCCGATATCCGTGATCTGATATCCGGTGTTCTGGAAGACGAAGGCTATACCACCCGGGTGGCCGCCGACAGTGACGCAGCGCTGGCGGCTGTCAACGAGCGACGGCCTTCGCTGGTGCTGCTCGACGTCTGGCTGAGAGGTTCGCGTCTCGACGGGCTGGAGCTGCTGACCGAGTTGAAGCAGCTCGACGCGAAAATGCCGATCATCGTGATCTCGGGTCATGGCAATATCGACACGGCGGTCGCCGCCATATCACAAGGCGCGGTCGACTTTATCGAAAAGCCCTTTGAAGCCGAACATCTGCTGCATCTGGTATCACGCGCCACAGAGACCGACCGGCTGCGCCGGGAAAATGAAATTCTCAAGGCGCGCGTCGGCTTTGCCGATGAACTGACCGGCAATTCGGCGGCGGTGAATAATGTCCGCGCTACGTTGAAACGCGTCGCCGGCACCGGCAGCCGTCTGCTGATTTCCGGTCCGGCGGGAGTCGGCAAGGAAGTGGCCGCGCGGCTTATGCACAATTGGAGTTCGCGTTCCGACGCCGCTTTTGTCACCATCAGCGCCGCGCGGCTGTCGCCGGAAAGCGTCGAAGAGGAATTGTTCGGCACCGAACGCAACGGCAAGATCGAGAAAACCGGCCTGATGGAAGAGGCCCATGGCGGAACCCTGTTCATCGATGAAGTCGCCGACATGCCGCTGGACACCCAGGGCAAGATATTACGGGTCCTTACCGAGCAGAGTTTCAACCGGCTTGGCGGCTCGCAAAAGGTGAATGTCGATGTCCGGGTTGTCTCGGCAACCTCGCGCGATCTGGAAGTCGAGATCCGAGAGAAACGCTTCCGCGAAGATCTGTTCTACCGGCTCAACGTGGTGCCCGTGGTGCTGCCACCGCTGAACCAGCGGCGCGAGGATATTCCGGTTCTCGTCGACCATTATGCAGCCCGCTTTGCAGCGGAACAGCGGTTGCAGCCGCCGGAGATTTCCGATGAAGCCATGGCGGCACTGCAAGCCTGCGACTGGCCGGGCAATGTTCGCCAGTTGCGCAATGTGGTCGAGCGAACGATCATATTGGCCCCGAAAGACGGGTTTTCGAAAATTGAAGTGGACATGTTGCCGCCGGAAATTCTCGGCAATGATGATGATCTTGACCAGGGGGTCGCATCGTTGATGGGCTCGCCCTTGCGCGAAGCACGGGAAAGTTTCGAGCGCGAATATCTGAAGGTGCAGATCCGGCGTTTCTCCGGCAACATCTCCAAAACGGCCAATTTCATCGGTATGGAGCGATCGGCCCTGCACCGGAAACTGAAGATATTGGGCCTCGCTTCACGAAAGAAATCCGACGTCGAATGAGATTGCGGGCTTGACGGTTGTCGAGACAGGCCGAATATCATATATGAAGGCCAAGGCTCCCCGAGAAGAGCAGATGCCGTCAGAGAAATAATAATATGCCATCGCAAAGCTGGCCAATAATTGGAGTCAAATATGACCGATAAATCGAACAACTTGCAGGATTTATTCCTGAACTCCCTCCGCAAATCTAAAACTCCTGTCACCATGTTTCTGGTCAAGGGCGTCAAGCTGCAGGGCATTGTGACCTGGTTTGACAATTTTTCCGTCCTGCTGCGCCGCGACGGTCAATCCCAGCTGGTGTACAAACATGCCATTTCGACGATCATGCCTTCGGAATCGCTCGACACACAGCCTTTCTCCGATCTGATGGACAAGGCTAAGAACCGCCCCGGGGTTTTGCAGGAAGTCTTTCTGACCGCGGTGCGTGACAGCAATGATCCGGTGACGATGTTTCTCGTCAACGGCGTAATGCTGCAGGGCGAAGTCGCTGCGCATGACCTGTTCTGCATCCTGCTTGAGCGGGAAGGGCTGTCGCAACTGGTTTACAAGCACGCGATATCCACCGTGCAGCCCGGGGGTCCGCTGAATCTGGCGGATTATAACAATGCCGACGATGGTGCGCATTGATACCATTTGAGAAGGACAGTCTCGACAGCAAGAGCCAGAAAGCGCTCGTCGTACATCCCGACATGGTGTCGCTAAGCCAGTCCGCGCTTGAGCATCGCCTGGAAGAAGCTGTCGGTCTCGCTCTTGCTATCGGGCTGGTTGCGACCGCGTCCCATTATTTCTCGGTCCGCAATCCCAAGCCGGCGACCCTTTTCGGTTCCGGTCAGGTGGACCAGATCCGCAAAATGATGCAGGAGCAGGGCGCCTCGATATTGATTGTCGACGGCAGCCTCAGCGCTATCCAGCAGCGCAATCTCGAAGAGAAGCTGGAGGTCAAGGTCATCGATCGCACCGGCCTCATTCTGGAGATTTTCGGGGCGCGGGCGGCGACCGCGGAAGGTCGTCTGCAGGTGGAACTCGCGCATCTCGATTATCAGGCCGGTCGACTTGTCCGCAGCTGGACCCATCTGGAACGGCAGCGGGGCGGATTTGGCTTTCTCGGCGGGCCAGGTGAAACCCAGATCGAGTCAGATCGCCGGATGATCCGCGACCGCATGGCCAAGTTGCGCAAGGATCTGACCCATTTGCGCAAGACCCGCTCCCTCCACCGCGAACGCAGGCAGCGAGCGCCCTGGCCGGTGATCGCGCTGGTCGGCTATACCAATGCCGGCAAATCAACATTGTTCAACCGCTTGTCCGGTGCCGACGTTTTTGCCGAAGACCTGCTCTTTGCGACACTCGATCCGACGATGCGGGAATTTCCGCTGCCGGGATATGACAAGGCGATTTTGTCCGACACGGTGGGCTTCGTCTCCGATCTGCCGACACAATTGGTCGCCGCTTTCCGGGCGACACTGGAAGAGGTGGGCGCCGCTGACATCGTCGTCCATGTGCGGGATATTTCGCACGAGGCCAGCGATGCTCAGGCCCGCGATGTCCGGCAGATATTGGCGGATCTCGGTGTATCCGAGGAAGCGGGCGAGGGGCCTCCCGTTATCGAGGCATGGAACAAGATCGACACGATCGGGCCCGATGACCCGCAATATAGCCGCATTACGTCAGCATTGCCGGACAATGTTTGCACGATTTCTGCGGCGACCGGTGAAGGTGTCGATGATCTGGTCAACCTGATCTCCAGAACGCTGTCCGAGGGCTATAAATCGGACACGATCACCGTCGAGGCCTCCGATGGCAGGAAAATGGCATGGCTGCACGAAAATGGCCGGGTTCTGAACAGCGAGCAGGATGGTGACAAACTGAGCGTCACCGTGGAAATGTCACCGCGCAACTGGGGCCGCTTCGACGCGCTGGAATGACGCTTCAGCCGCCGGCCAGGCGAGCCTTGGCCTTTTGCCATTCCGCTTCCAGTTCTTCGATCGTCATATCTTGCAAGTCACCGCCAACACTGGACTCTATCTGATTGAATCTTCTGGTGAATTTGCCTGTCGCATCGGCGAGCGCGCGTTCTGCGTCAACCTTGTAATGCCGAGCCAGATTCACGGCGGAAAAAAGCAGGTCGCCGATTTCCTCGTGGATTTCCGCACCGCTGGTGGCGGCCGCAATTTCTTCCAGTTCTTCCAGCAACTTCTCTTTCACCGGTGCCTTGTCGGGCCAGTCAAAGCCGACCCGCGCCGCCCGCTTCTGGATTTTCTGCGCGCGCAACAGCGCGGGCAGGGCAAGCGCCACACCGTCGAGCGCACTCGACTGACCCGTCTGCGCCCGTTCATCCGCCTTGATCTGCTCCCAACCCGGGCTCTGTTCAGCTGCGCCGAAGATATGCGGGTGACGCCGCGTCATCTTGTCACAGATCGATGACACGACATCGTCGAAGTCAAATTCGCCTGTATCGGCTGCAATCTGGCTATGAAACACGACCTGGAGCAGGAGATCGCCGAGTTCGTCCTTGAGCGCCAACATATCCTCGCGATTTATCGCGTCGGCGACTTCATAGGCTTCCTCGATCGTATAGGGCGCTATGGTCTCGAAGCTTTGCACCTTGTCCCAGTCACAACCCTCGTCCGGATCGCGTAAACGCCGCATGATTTCTAGCAGGGGATCAATCAAAAGCTCTTCCGTTCTAACCCATGATTAAGGTTGATAATATATATTATGTTAAATTACGGATTGCCGGACGCAACGGGCTCCAGTACCATTTCGCCCCCCGCAACCCGCCAACTTCCCAGTTTTGAGAGAAAATTCATACCGATCACATTCGCATCACCAAATTCTTCCGCGACGACAACCGGCAAGTCCGCCATCTCCAGTGGCCCAACCTGTAAAGACTGGATGCGCCCGCGCTGCGCTTCGACCGAGCCATTTGCCGTGCTTAATATCACCGGAAACGGACTACTGCTGATCTCGATGCCGGCTGCCTCGGCCGTCCGCAAGGTCATCGCCGTCGTTGTCGCTCCGCTATCGATCAGGAAGCGGACCGGCTTCGCGTTAACCTTTGCATCGACCCAGAAATGACCGTCAACCGATTGCCGAATGCGCAGGGTTTCGCCGACAACAACCTGGTCATGGGCGCCTGTGAGTTCCCCGGAAACCCGGCTCCAGACCGCCATAATCTCCTGCTTGTAGGAGAAACCGACGATGAACAGAGCAAATATGGCGAACCAGGCCAGAGCCGTTCGCACGATCTCGCCAAAACCAATTCGTCGCGAGAATAACGCGCTCGCCACGAGCACCAGAGCGCCAATGGCAAAAACGAGATTGATATTCTGGTCTTCGGTCAAGATATCAGATTTCCTTCACAAAGCCGTCATAAGCGGGCCGGACGTGATCGGGCAGGATGGACACAAGATGGTGATAATCCATCGACTTGTCCATATGTGTTAACAGGCTCAGTCCCGGCTTGGCATCATCAATCAGATCGAGTGTCATATCCAGATGCGCATGCGTGGGATGCGGTTCATCGCGCAACGCATCGACAACCAGCAGATCGCACCCCTGATACAGGGCGCGCATATCGGCGGTAACCTCGCCAAAATCGGTGGCATAGACGATCGATCGCCCCTGATGTTCGAACCGCAGTCCGGCAGAGGTGATACTGCCATGCGGCTGGTCGACATGGCGGACCGTGATGTCGCCAATAGTGACATCGCCGTCCAATATATGGGCCTCGCAGATCGATGGATAATATTTATGTCCCTCGAAGGCATAAGCGAAGCGATGTTGCAGGCTCTCGAGTGCGAATGGACGGGCATAGCCCGGAATCGGCTGACGCTTCTGCTGGAATACCGCCCTGAGATCATCAATCCCGTGGCAGTGATCGGCGTGATCATGCGTCCAGATAACAGCGTCTATCCGGTCTATTCCATTATCCAGAAACTGGTTGCGCAGATCAGGCGAGGTATCGACCAGAATTCGGGTGGCAGCGCTTTCTACCAGAATGGACACCCGGCTTCGCCGGTTCTTCGGCTCATTCGGGTCGCACTCGCCCCAGTCATTGCCGATCCGCGGCACCCCCGCCGACGTCCCGCATCCCAATATCGTCAGTTTCAAAGCCACATTCAGGGACGTGCCTTGTTAAACAATTGGTAGAAATTGCGACTGGTCGTTTCGCAAAGCTGATCATAATCCTCGCCACGCAGCTCGGCCAGATAGCGAGCGGTATCGGCGACAAAGGCGGGCTCCCCTGTCTTCCCACGATGCGGGACCGGCGCCAGAAAGGGAGCATCTGTTTCGACCAGAAGCCGGTCTGCTGGCAATTTCGCTGCCGTTTCCTTCAGGTCTTTGGCATTTTTGAACGTCACGATACCGGAGATCGAAATATAGAGACCCAAAGCGAGAGCTTTCCGGGCAAAATCCTCGCTTGCGGTGAAGCAGTGGATGACACCGGTGTAGGCGCCCTGCTCCATTTCTTCCGCCATGATTGCGGCCGTATCAGCCTCGGCATCGCGCGTATGGACAATGATCGGCAAGCCGGTTTCGCGCGCCGCGTGAATATGCGTGCGAAAGCTCTGTTTCTGGCGGTCCCGGTCGCTGTGATCATAATAATAATCCAGCCCGGTTTCTCCAATCGCAACCACCCGTGGATGCGCGGCCTCTTCCAGCAGCTTTGCGAGATCGATATCGGGATGCGCGTCGGCTTCATGCGGGTGGATACCGATGCTGGCCCAGACATCCTTTTCCCGCTCGGCCGTGGCCACGATATCGCGCCATTCGCGCTCGCGTGTCGAGATGTTGAGCATTGCCGTGACACCGCTTTGCCGTGCGCGATCAAGGGCAGCGCCCTGCTCTTCTACCAGACCCTTATAATTTAAATGGCAGTGGCTATCGACGAGCATATCAGGCTCCGGCCTCATCTTTCAGCATTTCGAGGCGTGGGAAAACCCCCTCCGGCTTCGGCAAGTCGAGCCCCTGCTCTATCGGACTGCCCAGATGTTCAAAACCGCGGCTGTCCGGCGACTGCGCCAGCAGATCGAGCATCCGGTCGCAGCTGTCGGGCATCACCCAGCGCAGCATGATCGCCAGTTGACGGATCGCTTCTGCCGTATGGTAGAGCACAGTGTCGGCGCGCGCAGGGTCGGTCTTGCGCAATGCCCAAGGCGCCTGGTCGGCGAAGTATATATTGGTGGCGCTCAGCCGTTCGCGAATGACATCGAGCGCCTGATCGATTTTGAAAAGGCCGCCGGTCATCGCCGATTGCACATCCGAAAAACAACTGTCCAGCTGGCTCAGCAATTCCAGTTCCGCCGCTGTGGGTTCGCCACGTGACGGTATTTTCCCGTCGCAATTTTTGGCAATCATCGACAGGCTTCGCTGCGCAAGATTGCCGAAATTATTGGCCAGATCGGCATTGGTCTTGGTAATGATGGCTTCCGCCGAATAGGTCCCGTCCTTGCCGAAAACGACGTCGGCGAGCAGGAAATAGCGGAGCTGATCGACACCGAAGCGTTCCGCCAGTTCCATCGGATCTACGACGTTCCCGACCGATTTCGACATTTTCTCGCCGCGGTTCAGCAAAAAGCCGTGACCGAAAATCTGTTTGGGCAATGGCAGGCCGGCGCTCATCAGAAAAGCGGGCCAGTAGACTGCATGAAAGCGCACGATATCCTTGCCGATAAGATGGAGGTCGGCCGGCCAATATTTGGCGAACATCCCCTCGGTATCGGGATAGCCGACCCCGGTCATATAGGTGGTCAGCGCATCGACCCAGACATACATCACATGACCCGGTGATCCGGGCACCGGAACGCCCCAGTCAAAGCTGGTTCGGGAAACACTGAGATCTCGCAATCCACCTTCGACAAAGCGCATGACTTCGTTCCGCCGGCTTTCGGGCTGGATGAATTCGGGATGATCCTCATATAATTTCAGCAACTTGTCCTGATATTTGGACAGTTTGAAAAACCAGGTCTCTTCCGCAGTCCATTGCACCGGCGTACCTTGGGGCGACAGCTTTTCGCCCCCCTCGCCTGTCTCCAGTTCCTCTTCTGCATAGAAGGCTTCGTCGCGTACCGAATACCAGCCTTCATAGCGATCCAGATAGAGATCGCCATTGGCTTCCATTGCCTTCCACAATGCCTTGCTGGCCTCGTGATGCTCCGGTTCACTGGTTCGCCGGAATCCGTCATGACCGATATTAAGCTTGCTGCACATCTCTATGAAATATGATGACATTTCATCGGCAAGCTTGATCGTTTCGACGCCCGCATCCCGCGCGGTCTGGACCATTTTCAGTCCATGTTCGTCGGTACCGGTGATCAGACGGACATCGCGGCCGCTCAGCCGGTGAAAACGGGCAATTGCGTCAGCAGCAATGGCTTCATAAGCATGGCCAATGTGCGGGCGCCCATTGGGATAGCTTATTGCGGTGGTGATATAGAAAGGTTCAGACATAGCCGTCTCTCTTGATGGATTGGCGGCGGTTGTAAACAGCCAAAATATCAATTTTGCTCATCCGGCCTTGGCAAGATCCCCCAACAGGCTGCCCAAGCGGAAAATCACCGCCTGATTATCCAGCGCTTTTGGAAGCGCGGTCGAGGCCAAATCGCTGGCTTCCCGCCATTTTTCAATATTCTCCATCGAGGCTGCAATTTCAGATCCCTTGATCTGCTCGGCCATGAGACTGGGGACCCGGTCCAGAAAAGCGCGATATCGCGGGGTCGCCGCCTTCAACGAGAGCTTGCGGGCCAATTCGCTTTTCAAACTGTTATCCCTGTCACCGGATATGACGATCTGCCGGGCGATTCCTTCCAGTTCGGCGAGTCCCACCTCGGCATATTGCAGGGCCCGTCCGGGAGAGCCTTCGCCGGCCCTGACAAGCGTTTCCAGCTCCTCCTCTGTCAGCTTCGGCGCAGCGGCCTTCAGCACATGTCGCATGTCTTCGGTATCCAGGGGATCGAAGCGCAACATCTGGCATCGCGACCGTATCGTTGGCAGCAACCGGTCAGGCATATGGCTGATCAGGAAAAATATCGTGTTTTTCGGCGGCTCCTCGAGATTTTTCAGAATGGCATTGGCACCTGCGCGTTCGAGATCGTCGGCGGCGTCAATCACGACCACGCGATAATCGGAAATCGATGCCTGATTCTGAAACAGCGGCTGGAGGGCGCGTATCTGGTCGACCTTGATATTGCGCGCCAGTTCATGTTCCTCGAGAGAATCGAGACCATTGTCCCGTGCCTTTTTCTCCTCCTTGTCGCCCTTGGCTCCCCGCCTCAGCAAGCGAAAGTCCGGATGCGAGCCGGCAGCGAGAAGATGTCCGGCTTCATCATCCTGACCATCCGAAAAGCCCGCCTGCGGATTGCGCGAATTGAGCAGCATATGCGCCGCCTGCTGGGCAAAGGCCGACTTGCCCAATCCTCTGTCTCCCGCCAATATCCAGGCATGGTGAAGCTTGTCCCGGGCGAAGGCCTGAAGGAAGGTTTTGCGAGGCTTGTCATGACCAAGATATGACGTCATGCCGTCAAGCCGTCCAGATTTTGCACCAGATCGGCGGTGACGGCTTCTACAGATTGCGAAGCGTCAATCAAACGGATGCGATCCGGATCGTCGACCGCAAATTTGCGGAAGTTGGCCATGACAGCTCGGTGATAGCTGCTGTCCCTGCCCCCGATCCGGTCGCTTTCTCCGCGATCTCTCGCCGCCGCTCTGCGCAAGGCATCCTCTTCCGGCAGGTCGAGGATGAAGGTTCGGTCCGGCATCAGATATTCACTGCCGATACGATGAATATCCAGGATTTCAGAGTCGCTCAGCTGTCCGCTAACGCTTTGATAGGCCCTGCTGCTGTCGATAAAGCGATCGCAGATCACCCATTCGCCGCGCGCCAGCGCCGGTCGAATTAACTTGGCGCAATGTTCGGCGCGCGCAGCAGCAAACAACAGCGCTTCGGTCCGGATAGTCCACTTTTCCTCCGCACCGGTCAGCAACAGTTCGCGAATCGTTTCCGCTGCTGGAGTTCCCCCGGGCTCGCGGGTCAGCAGAACTTTCAGGCCGTCTTTCTCGAGAGCATTTGCGACGGCTCTTGCCTGGGTCGACTTGCCCGTCCCCTCCCCGCCTTCCAGCGTGATGAATCGGCCCTGGTTCACGCCAGTCCGAGCAAGGATTTCAATCCGGCCCAGACACGGTCAAGGAAGCCGGCTTCGTC
Source organism: Sphingorhabdus sp. SMR4y (assembly GCF_002218195.1). Lineage (GTDB taxonomy): Bacteria > Pseudomonadota > Alphaproteobacteria > Sphingomonadales > Sphingomonadaceae > Parasphingorhabdus. The sequence continues at coordinate 809,042 of NZ_CP022336.1, forward strand.
CACATCTTCGCCAGCAACGAGATCCACTGTCTGCTGCCCGGCATCGGAGGTGCTGACGATCAGTTTTGCAATGGGCTGGCCTTTGCTTATAGGAGCCTTGATGGGACCATTATAGCTCACTTTCATTGATATGTTTCCGTCAGAAGCCTTTGGAATTGTTGCAAAGAGATCCCTCGCCGCAACAAGCGACACGGTCGAACTGTCGCCCAGCTGCACCTCCGCATTCTGAATTCTCGTGCCCTTGTCGAAAAGCTTTTTCGGCTCCCACGCGTTGAAGCCCCAGTTCATGAATTTCACCGATTCCTCGATACGACCGCCGTAGCTTTCAAGTCCGGCCAACACCGATATCAGACGCCGACCCTTTTGCTCGGCCGAACCGGTAAACCCGTAGCCGGCCTCTTCCGTGTGGCCGGTTTTCAAACCATCCGATCCGGCTACCTTGCCGATCAGCGGATTGCGATTGGACTGCTTGATTCCATTCCAGGCAAATTCGTCCTGGCCATAGAAATCATCATAAAGTTCCGGAAAATTATTGACCGTAGCCGAGCCCAGTCGGGCCAGATCCCGCGCCGTGACCATGGTCCGGCCTTCATCCGGCCATCCGTTGCTGTTGCCAAACCGGCTGTTCGCCATGCCCAGCTCCTTGGCCCGCTTGTTCATCAGGTCGACAAAGGCTTCCTCGGTCCCGGCAATGCCTTCTGCAAGAACGACGCAGGCGTCATTGCCCGATAGCGTCACGATACCGTGCAGCAGATCGCTGACGCTGACCTGGTCGCCTACGCCGAGAAACATCGTGGAGCCCTGATTATTCCATTTCTTCCACGTAGCCTCGTTGACGCGGAACTTGTCATCAAGCTTGAGCTTGCCCTTGTTGATCAGATCAAAGGCGACATAGACGGTCATCATCTTTGCCATCGACGCCGGCGGTATCTGCCGATCGGCATTTTTTTCGTACAGGACCGCTCCCGAGGAGAGATCTGTCATATAGGCAATCGGCGCCTTGGTGTCGAAACTGGGCGCTGCGATGACAACCGACGACAAGGCCATGAAAGGCACCGACAACAGAAGATATTTTTTCATTGAGGACAGGATTCCCGATCAGAATTAAACGGCAAAAAACTATTTGTCCGCGCGCAAGATTCGCGCTCCGCTATAGCCGCGCTGCTGCGCCTGTGCCAGCCCTGCCTGCGCGTCCTTTTCGCTGGCATAGGGGCCGTAACGCACGCGCCAGATCGACCGTGTCCCGTCGGGCATCACCTTGGCACCGATCTTCTTGGCGAGCGTGTCTGCCCTCGCCTTGTCGCTGAAAGCTGCGACCTGCACGACATAGGCCCCGACAAGGTCGCCGACATAATTATTTCCGATACTTTGTTCGGCACCAACCGGTCGGCCCGCGCCTTCTATAATGAATCGGCCATCGCGGCTGCCGGTGGCCGATGAAGGCCGGGCTGCCGTAGCGGGCGCCTTGGCCGGGCTGGCAGGGACCGGGGCTGCGGCCTGCTTGACCGGCGCAGCTGGCGTCGGCAGCTTGGCCAGATTCTTGCGCAATATCGCCAGCAGGGAATCGGGCGTTGCTATCCGCTCGGCGGCGGGGGCGCCCATGCGCAGCACCGCGCGCTCCTGTTCATTGGGATTGACCTTGCGAACGCGCACGCCCGAGACCCCGTCGCGATCGATACCCAATTGCTTGGCCGCCCCGTGGGACAGGTCAATCAGCCGGTCGTTGGCGAACGGACCGCGATCATTGACTCGCACCAATATTGTCCGTCCGGTATCCAGCGCCGTCACCTCGACATAGGACGGCAGGGGCAGAGTCTTGTGCGCGGCCGAAATGCCTTGCGGATTGAAACGCTCGCCATTGGCCGTCGGATTGCCGGCCAGCTCTTCGCCATACCAGCTGGCATAGCCCACTTCGTCATAGCTCTGCACATCTTCGGGGGTATAGGTCTTGCCGCCAACCTTGTAGGGATCCCCTATTTTCTGAGGGAAATCGGAAACCGCGGCCGCACCGGACGCCGCACCGGTACCGCGCGGCGCCGGCTTGCCATCGGGAAACTGGCCGAAATCGCGCGAGCCGCTACAGCCGGCCAAAGCCAGCGTCGCGGCCGACAATATTCCAAATTTAACTGCGTATCTCATCCGCCAATAACCCCACTGCTAGCCCGTAAAAATTTGAACAATTATAATCCAGGATGACGCGATAATTGCCGGTCAGCAAATACGCCGTGCTGCCCGCGCCATCTGGCTCGAGCAGGGTCGCCATCACATCGTCCTCGAGAATCTTTCCGGTCGCCGGCACAACGCCGAGCGCCCGCCATTCAGCCATGGTTTTCCACTGGCTGTGGCGGCCGAACACACGCGGACAGCGCGTCGGCATGATCTTGCTTGCCACCGCATCGCGATCAAGCGATGATGGCACCTTGACAGCGATGCCCCACGGCTCTCCGCGGCGCCAGCCGGAATTGACAAAATAATTGGCGATCGAGGCCACAGCGTCATGTTCGTTGTTCCAGATGTCCGCATAGCCGTCACCGCTTCCATCCTTAGCCAGTCGCAGATAGACCGATGGCAGGAATTGCGGCATGCCCATGGCCCCTGCCCAGCTACCCTTCAGCGCGGACTGGGGAACGCCCTTGTCGATCAGCTGGAGCACGGCCAGCAATTCAGGTTCGAACAGCGAGCGCCGGCGCCCCTCATAGGCCAGGGTTGCCAGAGAGCGCGGAATATCGAAATCGCCCATATAGGAACCATAATTGGTTTCCTTGCCATATATCGCCATGATGATCGGACCGGGCACGCCGGTCTCGCGTTCGACATCGACCAACTTGGCAATCAGGCGACGATAGGCCGCCTTGCCATTGGCGATTCTCTGGCTCGTGATATGTCGCCGCTGATAGGGCGCGAAAGGCGGTATCGCGCTGTTCGGACTGCCACCCGGTTGCGACTGGTCCAGCGCGACGACCCGGGGATTGTAGGTCAGGCCCGGCAAGACCTGGTCCAGCGTCTGCGCCCGCACACCTTGCTGCAGCGCCTTTTGCCGAACCTGCTGGAGATAGGATTCAAAACCGGAACTGCTTTGTGCTCTGGCATTTTGCATCGGCGTTGCGGAACTGATGCCAAAAAGAGCAAGAGCGCCGCAAGCGATAGCGGTCATGATACGCATGCATACTTCCCTTTCGTCACGCCGTTGTCGCACAAAGCGAGTCCGAGGGGAATCCCTAAATAACCCGAAGAAGCAACCATTCGCCCCAAAAGCCGAAATTTGCCAAAATCCCGTTCGCCCGCAACCTCCATCAACAAAATGTTTTGCGCTTTCAAATCGATGACGCTAGGACGCGTGCGACCCGGCCCAAGGGGCCATGCGGACAGGTGGCAGAGTGGTCGAATGCAGCGGTCTTGAAAACCGCCGAGGGTGCAAGCTCTCCGTGGGTTCGAATCCCACCCTGTCCGCCACCAAACCTGCCTCATCCCGCTTGTAGACGAACGAATCCACGCGGCGAACCAGCTCCCCGTTCGGTTATTCTTCAAATAAGCGCGGGCTTAGCGCCGGGCGATATCTTCGATGGTTTCGCGATAGGCCTGCTCGCTTTCGCGTTCGCTGGCTTCATGGGCTTCCTTGCGCATCAGGGCATACATGCGCGCCAGCAGGTCCTGGCGGCGGGCCTCGCGCTCTTCCAGCGCCTTGTCGTCCAGCTTCAGCGCCTCGATGCCGGCGGCCAGATCGAGGCCATTGTCCCGCGCCACGCGTTCGGCCGCATCCAGCCGGTCGCGCACGACGCACAGCTCGCCGGCCAGCACCATGATCATCGACATCACCTGATCCATGCCCGGCGTGTCGTAAAATTGCGGACGCTTGCCGCGCGCATCGCGGATCACATGCGGCCGCTCGTCCTGCATCGCCTCGCTGCTCATGCCGCCATCTCCCGTGCCTGCGCCTTCTCCGCGACAAGCACCTCCCAGCCGCCGCCCGGTGCATATTCGCCCGCGGTAAATTCCCGCTCGGCCACTTCGCTTGCCGTCTCCTGGCTATAGCCATCCGATCCGCCGGCAAATTCCATCACCGCCATCGGCGCTGTATCAAATTTGATCGCCTCGGCGGCAAACCCTGCCCGTTTCGCCAGATCCACCTGATCCATCTCGCGCATCGCGCCCCAGAAGGGCTCGTTATTATACCAGGTCTCGTTGTCGAGAATGAACTGGGTGAACGGGTCCATCAGGTCGAAGGGCGGCAGATCGGCATGGATCATCATGCCGCCGGGAGAGAGCAGGCGATGGCATTCGTTGAAGATCCGCGGCATCGCCTTGCCGCTGGTCTCGTGCAACAGGATATGGCTGACCACCAGATCAAAATGCCCGTCGGGAAAACTGGTTTCCTCCGCGTTCATCTGGGCAAAATTCACCTCCTGCCCCATCGCCGCGGCGCGGGCATGGGCATAGCGCACCACCGGTCCGCCCACATCAATGCCCCAGACCTCCGCCTCGGGAAAATATTCCTTGTACGGCAGGGTCGCGTGGCCGACGGTGCAGCCCATGTCGAGAATGCGCATGGGCTTGAAGTCCGGCCTGTTGCGCCGCAGATAGTTGCACACCGAGCGGCCCATGTCGTCATTGTCGGGGCCCATATAGCCCATCGCATAGAGATAGACGCCGCGGTCATAGAGCGCGCCGGCGGTGATATCCTGATCGGTAATCTCGCTGGTATAGCCACCGGGCATGCAGTGGATGTCGAGCGCGGTGATGTAGCGCGGCGGGACAAAATCCTCGGGAATGTCCAGCTTCGCCTTGCTCGAGGCCGACAATGTCTTTGCCGTCTCCAGCAATTCGGGCAATTGCCGGTCGATCGAGACATTGACCGATTCCCACAATATCTCCTGCGCGATCCGGTTGGCCGACGCATAATGCTGGAAATAGAGATTGTTTACCATCGCCGAACGAATGTCGCGCCGGTCGGCGGGATCCCGGCCGTGCTCCTTGCGGAACGCCGGCTTCACCTGTTCATTGTAAACCGGCGTCAGCCCCGGCAGCAATGTCGACTGGATAAAGCCCTTGAAGCTCTTGGCAAATTCCTCGCGCGCCGCTTCATCATGCGTGGCCTTGGGCAAGGCTGCGTGACTGGCTTGTTGGAATATATTCAGCATCATCGACTCCATCGCTTCCGTCCGTATTTCCCCGTGACTATGCCAGCTTGGCCGGGCGCGCGCTACAAGCCGTTCAGCCGTCTATCCGGCAGGCGAACAGCCGGTGCATTTTGCTGCCCGGGCTTTCATGAATGGAGAACAAGTGTCATCCTATCAGGTGATTGATCATATTTGCTGGAGACCAACATGGACAAATTCAACCTCAGCCGGCGTGAAAGTCTCGGCCTTGCCGCTCTGGCCACCGGCATGGCCGCCGTTCCTGCGGCAGCCCGCGCGCACCAGCCCAAGCCGGCCGTCGATTTTGTCAGCACCATCGATTTCAAGGATCCCGAGTGGAACCGCGACACCTATGCGCGGATCGACGGGGATATCGATCCGAGCAAGGAAAAATGCGGCTGGATCAAGGGCAAGGCCATGGGGGTCCGCCCGAACGAGAAGGTTCGCACGCTCTTCGGTGTCGAGGGGTTCAGTTTTGTCCGGATGAAGAAACTGGAAGACGGCAGCTACCGCAGGATGCTCCGCGAGATCGTCTTCTATACCGATCTGGAAAGCGGCGAAGTGCTGGACCAGTGGCTCAACCCCTATACCGGCGAGACGGTAAAGGTGGTGCCGATTGCCAATGACCCGTTCAACTTCACGATCAGCAAGTTCCAGCCCGAAGGGCCTTCCTATGGCGGACTGAACACCGACCTGCGCGAGCGCAAGCCGTTTCTGCAGGACTGGGAATATGGGCCGAACGGCACGATGATCCTGAACACCGGCATCGACCTGATGTATCCCAACGCGCTGCAGCCGGGCCAGTGGCCGCGCGAATCGGCCGGCGTGATGAACCGGGTCTCGGAACATTTCATCTATGTTGTCGAGCAGGCGGATGTGGAAAATCCCGCGCTCACCCATATCCCGCATATCGGCTCCTGGTCACGGATCACGCCCTGGCTGCCGTGGATGCTGATGGGACAGGCCGAAGGCCAGATCAATTATTTCACCCATTTCCAGACCATTCCGGAGGGCGTCGAGGGTCTGCCTGCCCATCTGGTGAAAGCCGCCCGGGCGATGGACGAGAAATGGCTCAGCGCGCCGACAGAGGATTATGGCCCCTCCCTCTCCAGCCTCGAGGTCTACGCCCGCGAACAGACACCCGCGCCCGTGCCCGAAGGCTGGGAACCCCCAAAAGCCCCGCCGGCACCCGAACCCTTCGCGCCAAACAAAAAGTGACGGGGCGCGTGGCAGCAAACCCGCCGCTATCCGCACGGGAGCCATATTGAACATTCGGCGGCGAGCAAGGGCAGGATGGCGCGACCGGCCCTTCGCTCTCGCTGCCGGTCCGCAGAAAAAGCAGAGAAGACGTGGCGCCGCCCCCTCCCCGGTCGGGCACTGCCCTTTGCCAGCCAACCCGGCCCTGCCCATTCCTGCCCACTCCGACATCATGTCCGACATCATGTCCAGCGCCAACACCGGCCTGAACCTGCAGCCGTCAAAATCCTCCCGGCAGGGAGAAGCATGAATTTATCGGTCTAAAGCAATCATTCTTGCTGCACCGCACAATTTTTATTGCAGATTCCCTCCTGTCACCCTATTTCTCCGCAACCCCTCATTGGCGCTCCCCCACGACCAACAGGAAAATGAACATGATAAAAAATATCCTGACCGGGCTATTCATTCTCGGTCTGACGGCATGTTCCGGCACTCCCGAAGCCCCCGTCCAGCAAGCCATGCCGGTCGAAACATATCTCGTCAGCGAATCCGAAATACCCAATATCGTCGAACTGCCCGGCCGCGTCGAAGCGGTGCGGGTCGCCGATGTAAGAGCGCGCGTGACCGGTATCGTGCAACGGCGCCTCTATGAAGAAGGCAGCAATGTGAAGGCCGGGCAGCCGCTCTTCTCCATCGACCCTTCGGAATTGCGCGCAAGCACCGCACAAGTAAAGGCAAGCCTGGAACGGGCCAGAGCCACAGCGGCCAATGCCCAGGCGGTTGTCGATCGTTATCGCCCGCTGGTCGCGGAACAGGCGATCAGCCAGCAGGAATATGATGCAGCGGTCGCCGCCTCCCGCGAAGCGCAGGCCAGCGTAGCCCAGATCAGGGCAGAGCTCGATGCGGCCAATCTGCAATTGGGCTACACCACGGTGCGGGCTCCCATCGGCGGCCGTGTGCGCAGCGCCGAAGTCACCGAAGGCGCTCTGGTAAGCGCTTCCGAAGCCACATTGCTGACGCGGATCGAGCAGGCCAGTCGCGTCTATGTCACGTTCGCCCAATCATCGTCGCGCATATTGGACATCAGGCGGGGCATCACCGACGGCTCAATCATATTGAACGAGAATGACCGGGCCGAGGTCGAACTGATTTTCGAAGACGGCACCGAATATCCGATTCCCGGGCAAATCGACTTTCTCGATTTTTCCGTCAACGAAACCACCGGTACGGTTACCCTGCGGGCCGAATTTGCCAATCCCTCCGGTCTTTTGCTGCCCGGTGAATTTGTCCGGGCGCGCATCTTCGTGGGCAAGAAAAAGGGCGGCTTTGTCGTTCCTCAGAAAGCAGTGACGCTGAGCGAAACGGGCGGCACCGTCATGGTCATTGATAATGACGGCAACGCGGCGATACGTCCCGTGGAACTTGGCGCCATGACCGGCGCTATGTGGATAATCGAAGGCGGCCTGAACGCAGGCGATCAGGTCATTGTCAGCAATCTGCAGAAAATCCAGCCCGGCATTCCCGTGATAGCGAAGCCGGCGCCGAATGGATCTGGCCATAATGGCGCCAGCGCCGCCACAAAACCGCAAGCATCTCCGTCTGCTTCGAAGCCGGAAAAGGAGGCAGCCCGATGATCTGCTCCAGCCTGCCATCTGTTGCGCGAAAGTCGAACTGAGCCGTGCCAAGATATTTCATTGATCGGCCGATTTTTGCATGGGTCATCGCACTCGGTATTTTGCTGTTCGGTTTCATTGCCTTGCGTCAGTTGCCGATCGAACAATATCCTGAAGTCGCGCCTCCGTCGCTGAGCATCTCGGTCGTCTATCCCGGTGCAGACGCGGCGACGCTGGAGCAGAATGTCATTCAGTTGATCGAACAGCAGCTGAACGGCATCGACGGTTTTCTGTACATGTCCTCGTCCAGCCAGTCCAACGGCACCGGATCGATCACGCTGACCTTCGAAGCGGGCACGGATATCGATATTGCGCAAACCGATGTGCAAAACAGCCTCAGCACGATCGAGGCGCGACTGCCTGGCGACGTCACCCAGCAGGGAATACAGGTGCGCCAGGCGACAAGCGGCTTTTTGCAGATTGTCGCCCTCACCTCAAAAAGCGGAAATCTTGATTCGACCGATCTCGGCAATATTGCATCGACCCAGATCATCGATGAACTGCGCCGGGTCGGCGGTGTGGGTGACGTTACCCTGCTCGGTTCCGAATATGCCATGCGGATCTGGCTTGATCCGGAACGTCTGGCGTCATTCAGGCTCACCCCTTCGACCGTGCTCGCCGCAATCCGCGAGCAGAACAGCCAGACCGCCGGAGGGTCTCTGGGCGCGCTGCCGGTTCTCGAAGACACACAGATCAATGCCACCATCACCACGCAAAGCCGGTTCACCAGCACAAAACAGTTTGAGCAAATCATATTGCGCGCCGAAACGGGGGGCGGAACGGTCAGGCTGGGCGATGTCGCGCGTGTGGAAATCGGCGCGCAAAGCTATGCCACATCGAGCACGCTGAACGGCCAGCCGATGGCAGGCATGGCGATCCAGCTTGGCACCGGCGCGAATGCGCTTTCGGTCGCCGAGGGGGTCGAGGCGCGGATGAATGAAATAGAGGCCAGCCTGCCCGCCGATGTCGAATGGAGCATACCCTATGACACCACCCCCTTCATCGATATTTCGATCGAGGAGGTCGTAACCACCCTGGTCGAGGCAATGGTTCTGGTTTTCCTCGTCATGTTCCTGTTCCTGCAGAGCTGGCGGGCCACGCTGATCCCGACATTGGTGGTGCCGATAGCGCTGGCGGGGGCCTGCCTGGGGCTGTGGTTGTTCGGATTCTCGATCAATGTTCTGACCCTGTTCGGCATGGTACTCGCCATCGGTATTCTGGTCGATGACGCGATCATCGTCATCGAGAATGTCGAGCGCATCATGCGCGAGGAAGGGCTCGGACCGATCGAGGCATCGCGCAAGGCGATGGACCAGATCACAGGGGCCATCATCGGTATCACACTGGTGCTGGTCGCCGTGTTTCTGCCAATGGCTTTCTTCCCCGGTTCAACGGGCGGCATATACCGCCAATTCTCGGTCACACTGGCGGTTTCCATCCTGTTCTCTGCCCTGATGGCGCTGACCCTGACGCCTGCCTTGTGCGCGACCCTGCTCAAACCCATCCGGGAAGGCGAAACCGGCAGCCATGCCGGCCCTGACAATGCCGATAGCGCGGCTGAACCGCTTCCTGAAACGCTCCCGGGTTCAGGGCCTGCGAATATTTGGGGAAAATTTTCTGCCTTCTTGTCCGACGGGCTGAACAGGTTCAATATCTGGTTCGACCGGCTGACAGACCGTTACGGGCGCGCGACCGATTCGATACTCAGCCGGCCCATGCGCGGTCTGGCCGTGTTCCTGCTGCTGTGCGTTGTTGCCGGCCTGCTGTTCCTGCGCCTGCCGACCGCTTTTCTGCCCACCGAGGACCAGGGATATTTGATCACTGTCATACAGGCGCCTTCCGGCGCGACCCAGGCCCGTACCGAAGAGGCGATCAAGCCGGTATCCGAATATTGGAAAAGCCAGGATGAAGTCGCCGATCTGGTCGTGCTGCGCGGCTTCAGCTTCTTTGGCCAGGGCCAGAATAATGCGATGATGTTTTCGCCGTTAGTCGACTGGAACGAACGCACCGCTGACGAAAGCAAGGCTGATGCGTTGCTGACCAAGGCCATGGGCCAGTTTTCCCGGAATGATGATGCGATCATATTCGTCATCCAGCCACCCGCGATCCAGTCTCTGGGCAATGCCAGCGGCTTCAGTGTGAAAATCGAAGACCGCGGCGGACTCGGTCGCGCCAAATTGACCGAAGCCCGCAACCAGTTGCTCGGCATATTGTCGCAAAGCGATGCCGTGACCGGCGTGCGTCCGGAGGACCAGCAACCCGCCCCGCAACTCAAGGTTGACATCGACCGGGTTCTGGCACGGTCGCTCGGCCTTTCTATCAGCGATGTAAACAGCACATTGTCGATAAATTTCGGCTCTGCCTTTGCCAATGAATTCATTCGTGACGGGCGCTCGCTGGAAGTCTATGTGCAGGCCGATGCCCGCTACAGGATGACACCCGATGACGTCATGGCGCTGCGGGTGCCCAATGATCAGGGTGAACTGGTTCCCTTTTCGACGTTCGCCACCGCCAAATGGTCGGCCGGGGCACCCAGTCTTGCCCGATATAACGGCTATCCTGCGATGACCGTTTCGGGTTCTGCGGCTGCTGGTGTTTCCTCCGGCGACGCCCTGGCGGCAGTCGAGGAGGCCATGACCCGGATGCCGGACGGTATCGCATATGAATGGACCGGTATCAGCTATGAAGAGAAACAGTCGGCGGGGCAGATCGGACTGCTGCTTGGCCTCTCGATACTGGTGGTATTCCTGCTGCTGGCTGCGCTTTACGAAAGCTGGTCGGTGCCGGTTGCGGTCCTGCTGATCATTCCCATGGGGATGCTGGGTGCGGTGGTATTCTCGATGCTGCGCGGTTTGTCGGCAGATGTATATTTCAACGTCGGACTGATAACCATCATCGGTCTGGCGGCGAAAAACGCCATCCTGATCGTCGAATTCGCCATTGAGGAAGAGGCCGAGGGCAAATCGATCATCGATGCGGTCAAAAATGCCGCTCGCCTTCGCCTGCGGCCGATCATCATGACATCTCTTGCCTTCATTCTTGCGATGGTGCCGCTGGCAATCGCGACAGGCGCCGGTGCGAACAGCCGCATCGCTGTCGGAACAGGCGTGATGGGCGGGATGATCAGCGCCACTGCCATCGGCATTTTCGTGATACCGTTGCTGTACATGCTGGTACGGCAGAAACTGAGCCGCAAAGCCCCTGCGGCCGCCGGTTCGCTCGATGAGGAGCAGGCTGAAGGAGACCGCGCATGATCAAACAGCCCTGCCCTGCGCTTGCTGTCGTTCTGGCCTGTTCCGCACTGCTCGGCGGTTGCGTGAATCTGGCGCCCGAGGACCGGCGTCCCGAACTGCCGGTCGCGCAAGCCTATGACGGCGAATATCGCCCCGATGGCCGCGTTGTTGCCTCGCAACTGGGCTGGCGCGAATATTTCAATGATCCGCAACTCAAGTTGCTGCTGGCGACCGCGATCGAGAACAACCGTGACCTCGTGGCAGCTACGGCGCGGATCGAGCAGGCGCGCGCGCAATATCGCATTCAGGACAGCCAGCGCCTCCCGCAGACCGATGCCAGCGGCAGCGCAGTTCGCACGCGCACCCCGGTCAATGCCGGTGCGGCAGGCACGGGCGGTGGATCGGTGACAGTCGACAACTATAATGTCGGCGTAGCCGTTACCTCGTTCGAGCTCGATTTCTGGGGCCGGGTGCGCAATCTGAGCGAAGCCGCCCGCGCCAATTATCTTGCCACCCTGTCCGCTCAGCGCGCCTTCTATCTTTCGCTGATCGGCGATGTCGCCTCGACCTATCTCGACCTGATAGAAACAGGAGAACAGATCGCCTTTGCCGAAGCGACGCTGCAGAGCCGGACTGAAGGATTGCGGATTGCCAAATTGAGGCTTGATGCCGGTGTCACTTCCGCCCTGGATTACCGGCAAGCCGAAGTCCTGCTGACGCAGGCACAGCAAACACTGGGCGCACAGCGGCTGTCGCAAGCGCAATCCCGCAACCGGTTGACGGTCCTGGTCGGAGGGCGGCTTCCAGCCGAATTGCCCGACAGTCTTCCCCTGGAAGACCAGCAATTTGCCGGACCACTTGCCGCAGGCCTGCCATCCGATCTGTTGCTCAACCGTCCCGACATTGTCGCGGCCGAACAGAGCCTGACCGCAGCCCGTGCCAATATCGGTGCCGCGCGCGCGGCATTTTTTCCGCGCATATCGTTGACCGGTTCCGGCGGTCTGACATCGGACAGTCTGAATGATCTGTTCAGCGGTGACAATTTCACCTGGAGCTTCGGCCCGTCGATCAGTCTGCCGATATTCGACTGGGGCGCACGCGAAGCCGATCTCGGCCTTGCCCGTGCCCTCGAAACCGAAGCGGTGGCCAATTATGACAAAGCGGTCCAGACGGCATTTCGCGAAGTGTCCGATGCGCTCGCCGGTCGTCGCTGGCTCGGCGAACAGGTAGACACAGCACGCCGCACGGTCGCAGCACAGGAAGCCACGGCACGGATCGCCCGACTGCGATATCGGGAGGGCGTGGTGAGCTATCTGGAAGTATTGGACGCCGAAAGGAACCTGTTCAGCGCCCAGCAGGCACTGCTGGAACTGATACGCGCCAATGATCAGAACCAGGTATCGCTGTTCATCGCTCTTGGTGGTGGCTTAAAGCCTTGAATTCCTGCCATAGCCGCGTGCAATGCCGGTTTGCTTTTGCCATCTCGACGCCTGAAATCCAGTGAGATAACAGCAGGCGGCTCGGCGGTGGACATTTTCAAAATGCCTCCTATAAATCCCGATCGAACCAGGCCGCAGAATCTCCAATAGGGTGCGCGCGGCAAACCGTCAGGAGAACCCATCATGCGTGAAGCAGTCATCGTATCCTATGCTCGTACCGGCCTGGCAAAAGCCGCTCGCGGAGGGTTCAACATAACACCGCCGATGACCATGGCCGCTCACGCCATTAAACATGCCGTCGCCAAGGCCGGTGTCGAGAGCGATTTTGTAGAAGACAGCTTGATGGGCAACGTGTCGCACGGCGCCCCCAATATTGGTCGCAATGCGGCGCTTCTGGCCGGACTTCCTAAAACAACCGGCGGCGCAACGGTCAATCGCTTCTGCTCGTCCGGTATGCAGACCATCGCGATGGCGGCAAACCATATTCGCGGCGATGGCGCCAATTGTGTCGTGGCTGGCGGTGTCGAAAGCATCTCGATGCAAGGCCCCCGTGCGCAGGAAGGCACAATCGACGAGGAAATTCTGAAAATCGCACCGGCGATTTTCATGCCGATGATTAAAACAGCCGACATTGTTGCGGAACGCTATAATATCAGCCGCGAATATCAGGATGAATATTCCCTGCAATCCCAGCAGCGCACGGCAAAGGCCCAGGAAGCCGGTTATTTTGCCGACGAAATCGTTCCGATGGAGACCAGGATGAAACGGGTCGACAAGGAAACAAAAGAAGAAACCATCATTGATTATCTGGTTGATCGGGATGAGTGCAACAGACCAACAACCACGCTGGAAGGCCTGGCCAGCCTGAAACCGATCATGGGCGAAGACAAATATATTACAGCCGGCAACGCCAGCCAATTGTCAGACGGCGCTGCAGCACTCGTACTGATGGAGGCAAAGGAAGCCGAGCGCCGTGGTCTTGAACCGCTGGGACGCTTTGTTTCATGGGCGGTCGCTGGATGCGAACCCGATGAAATGGGTATTGGTCCGGTGTTCGCAGTTCCCAAATTGCTCGAGCGGCAGGGTCTGACCGTCGATGATATCGACCTCTGGGAGCTCAACGAAGCCTTTGCCAGCCAATGTCTGTACAGCCGCGACCGGCTGGGTATTGATCCGGAAAAATATAACGTCAACGGCGGTTCCATTTCCATCGGCCATCCGTTCGGCATGACCGGCGCGCGCTGTGCCGGTCATCTGTTGCAGGAAGGCCGTCGCCGCGGAGCGAAATGGGGCGTGGTCACGATGTGCATCGGCGGGGGCCAGGGCGGTGCCGGGCTGTTCGAGATATATTCCTGAACAGGACTTTCGTTTCCCCCAGCGGTATTTTACGGAATAGAAAACATTGACCCAGTTGACAGACGAACAAGTCGCAAACCGGCTTTCGCAGGCCTTGGCCCATCGCTCCTCCGTGCCTGCGGAGAAGCTGGTAGCCGGGTTGCTCGCTACTTTTAAGCTAACCGCGGATACCGCCGACGAATTCACCTATCCCGCGCTCGCTTCCAGCGCACGCGAGCGGATTTTCGGCGGCCAGGTTATCGCCCAGGCGCTTGTCGCTGCCGATCACACCGTGGATGATGAAAAGAATATCCATTCGCTCCATTCCTATTTTTTGCGCGCCGGAGACGAAACCAAGCCCCTGCATTTTCGCGTCCATCGCGACTTTGACGGGCGCAGCATTTCCAACCGCCGTGTCGTTGTCCGGCAAGATGACAAAGTCATCTTCAACCTGACAGCTTCCTTCCAGAAACCGGCACATGGACATCATCATCAGTTGGACATGCCCGATGTTCTTCCGCCGGAAGACTGCATGAGCGCCATGGAGCAACTGGCCCGCAACCCTCAGGTCTCGGACGAACATATCGAGCGGATGAGCATGCCAAGGCCGTTTGATGTGCGCAGCTTTCATCCAGAAGGCAAAACCAACCACGCGCGCCAATATCAGTGGTTGAAGACCGTGGCGCCGCTGCCGGATGATCCTCTGACCCACCGCGCCACCCTCGCCTTTGCCTCCGACATGGGTCTGCTCTCAACGTCCATGATCCCGCATGGCCTGCACTGGACGACCCCCGGACTATTCTCGACCAGCCTGGACCATGCGATGTGGTTCCATGACGATTTCAGAATCGATCAATGGATCTGCTACGTGATGGACAGCGACTGGACCGGCAACACCCGCGGCCTCAATCGCGGTTCGCTGTACCGGCAGGACGGCACTCTTGTCGCGTCGGCCGTTCAGGAAGGCCTGATCCGGCTGATACCGCCAAAAAGCTGACCTCAGAAAAGCGCTTTCAAATCCTTTTTCAATATCTTGCCATTGGCGTTGCGCGGCAGGCTTTCTGTCCGGAAAAGCACCTTCACCGGCACCTTGAAAGCGGCCAGTCGCTCCCGTACCCATTGTTGCAATTCCGCTTCGCTCACGGTTTTTCCCGGAACGAGCTGCACAATGGCCGCCGGTTCCTCACCCAGCGTCCTGTGGTCGATACCGACAAGCGCAGCATCCATGACCGCCGGATGGTCATAGAGTATATTCTCGACTTCCGATGAATAGATATTCTCGCCGCCGCGAATGATCATGTCTTTCGCGCGGTCGACAATATGACAGAAGCCTTCATCATCCAGCCGCGCCAGATCGCCGGTCCGCACCCAGCCATCGATGAATGTCTCCGCGCTTGCCTCCGGTCGGTTCCAATAGCCTTTCACCACCATCGGCCCGCGGGCCCATAATTCTCCCACTTCCCCGACCGGCATTTCCTGGCTGCCATCTTCGCTCATGATTTTCAGGTCGGCGGCTGCCACCGGCGGGCCGCAACTGGTCGGGCGATTGAGATAATCCTCGGCGACATGCGACGTCACCGTCGCCATGGTTTCGGTCATGCCCCAGCCATTACCCGGCAGAGCGCCGAAAACTTCATAAATTCTCCGGGCAAGTTCTGGCGCCGAAGGCGCGCCGCCATAGCTTATGGAATCGATCGAGCTCAGATCATATTTTTCGCGGTCCGGATGTTCGATCAATTGCCAGGCAATGAAAGGAACGCCGCCGGTGGCATTGACCTTTTCCGTCTCGATAATCTCCATCGCCCGGACGGTGTCCCATTTGTGCAGGAATACCATTTTGTGGCCACCGTGAACGGTCGGCATCATGATCGCCGAACAGGCTGTGCAATGGAACATCGGCACCACGGTCAGCCCCACCCGGACCGTCGGCTCGGGAATCTGGTCACCACGACGCAGCGCTGCTGCCGCACCGGAATAGCCGACCGAAATGGCATTGGTGGTGAGGTTGCGGTGCGATCCGAGCGCGCCCTTGGGCTGGCCGGTCGTTCCGCTGGTATAGAAAATTGTCGCCGGATCATCAGGCGCAATATCGACCGCCGGCAACTTCTGATCCGGCAAATCGGCATAATCTGTGGGTCGACCGACAATATCTTCCAGTGACCGGCCCGGGGTTGCCAATGTGCCCTGGCTACGCGCCACGATGACATTTTCCAGATCAGGCAAATCTGCCCTGTGCGGCGCTATGCGATCCCATCGCTCGGCGTCGCAGATCAGCACACTGGTCTGCGAATTCGCCAGCCCGAAAACCAGTTCCTGCTCGGTCCACCACGCATTAAGCGGGACGACGATCGCGCCTATCGACGCCGCAGCGAAGAAAATGACCGGCCATTCGGGCAGATTGCGCATCGCCAGCGCGACGCGGTCTCCCTTCGACACGCCGATATCCTGCAGTTCGACAGCCAGAGCGGCAACGGCGCGATACCAGTTTTCATAGGTAACCCGCTCATCTCCATATATCAGGAATTCGCTGTTACCATGGCCGCGCGCATGGTTCGCCAGAGCAGCAAGCGTGGGATGGGCGTTTTTCCAGACACGGGTGGCGACCCCGTCAATGTCGACCATTTCCATTTCGAACGGCTGACCGGGCGCGCACAAGAGGGATTCGACCTCCTTGCGCGACCGTACGGGCCAGCCAGCCGGCGGCGTCCACTTTTCCAGTGGATCTCGTGCTTCAACTGACAAAATTTTCTCTCCTGATCGGCGGGCGTTAGCCTAGCCGTTAAACGTGCCTCCCGCGTTGGCTTTTTCCTTCAGCAATTTGGCAACTGCCAAATCATGTTTCTCAAGCCCGGCAACGACATTGTCGAGCCCTACCGTATCGGCCCAGAACATCGGACCGCCAGTGTAAAGCGGCCAACCGTAACCGTTTATCCAGACGACATCGATATCGCTCGCTCGCTGCGCCATGCCTTCTTCGAGGATTTTGGCGCCTTCATTGACCATGGGATAGAGCAAACGCTCCCGGATCTCGTCCTTGGAAATTTCCCGCTGCTCCTTGCCACTCTTGGCGGCAAAGTTGGCAATGATCGCTTTGACTTCGTCAGACGGCGTGCGTTGACGCGCCTCGTCATAATCATAAAATCCCTTGCCGACCTTCTGGCCCCAGCGGCCAACGGCACAAAGGGCGTCCCGCAACGTTTCGATGCGTTCCGGATCGCGATGCCAACCAATGTCGACACCGGCCAGATCGGACATCTGGAAAGGCCCCATCGGAAAACCGAAATCGAGCAATACGTCGTCGACATCCCAGTAATTGGCCCCTTCCATGATCATCTGATTGGCCTGTTCCTGACGCGGGCTGAGCATCCGGTTGCCGATGAAGCCGGGACAGACTCCGGAAACCGCTGCAACCTTGCCGATTTTCTTCGACAGCTTCATCGCCGTCATCAGCACGTCATCAGCGGTTTTATCGCCACGCACGATTTCCAGCAGCTTCATGACATTGGCAGGCGAGAAGAAGTGCAGACCGATCACATATTCGGGGCGTTTTGTTACCGCGGCAATTTCGTCGATATTGAGATAGCTGGTGTTGCTGGCCAGGATCGCGCCCTGTTTCACGATCGCATCGAGTTTGGTGAACACGTCCTTTTTGACATCCATATTCTCGAACACCGCCTCGATCACCAGATCGCAGTCTGCAAGATCATCATAGGACAGGCTGGGCGTCAAGATGCTCATGGCATCTTCGACCTGCTGCTCGGTCATCCGTCCACGCTTGGCGGTATTTTCATAATTTTTCCGGATAACGCCAACGCCACGCTCGAGCGCCTCTTCCTTGAGCTCGACAATGGTTACCGGAATGCCGGCTGACAGAAAGTTCATGCCGATACCGCCGCCCATCGTTCCGGCACCCAATATGCCAACCTTCCTGATCGGAATCAGGTCGATCTTGGGGTCGATACCGTCGATCTTGTTGGCCGCACGTTCCGCGAAGAAATAGTGCCGCATGGCAGCCGACTGGGTGCCGGTGATCAGCTTCGTGAAAAGCTCGCGTTCTTTCGCCACGCCGTCTGCATAAGAGAGTTCACCGGCCGCCTTCACTGCCTGAATAGCCGCCTCGGGGGCGTCAAATCCGCGAATCTTCCGGCCGTTCTTCTGCCGGAACTCGTCAAAGATAGCGGGGTTCTTCACACCATCCTGATTGGCTGTGCCTGCGGAAGACCGGGGTGGCTCCTTGCCGATTTGCTGGCGAGCAAAAGCGATTGCATCGTCCGCCAGGCTGTCTTCGCCAACCAGCGCGTCGACCAGTCCGATGGCTTTGGCTTTTGTCGCCGATACCGGGTTGCCAATGACAACCAGTGGCAGGGCCGCCTCCGCGCCGACGATCCGCGGCAGGCGCTGGGTCCCGGCCGCTCCCGGGATCAGGCCCAATTTCACTTCCGGAAGCCCCATCTTGGCAGATGGAACCGCAACCCGGTAATGACAGGCCAGAGCCACTTCACAGCCGCCACCCAGAGCGGTGCCATGGATCGCGGCGACCACGGGCTTGCTGCTTGCCTCGAGGCGATCGATCGCTTCGCCGAGATTGGGGCCCTTCATCGGCTTGCCGAATTCCGTAATGTCGGCGCCGGCAAAAAATGTCCGTCCGTCACAGCGGATCACCACAGCCTCAACGCCATCATCGGACAATGCCTCTTCGATACCATCGACCAAGCCCTGGCGAACCGCCGCACCCAGCGCATTGACCGGAGGGTTGTTCGAGATGATGACCAGAACATTGCCATGTTTTTCAGTGGTGACAACCGACATATTTTTCTCCTCGCATATTGTGCCTAGCTGCAGACCAGATGCGATCGGGCATGTCAATTGTGCTCGCAATAGTAGGAGTAGACAATCGGCCCGTCGCTGCCCCGTGGTCGTTCAGCCCAGCCTACATCCCGCTATCCTGAGCCGCTCCGCTGGCGGCTATCCTGCGCAAGCGGCCAGACAATGATTCGCCTCCCGCAACGGGCAACGGACGCCAGCCGGGAAAGAAACGCCCGGCAGGGACCAGATGACAGCTATTCGATATCGTCCTGGGCGCGCAACAGGCGGTGTTCGGACATCAGTCCCTTGAACAGACTGTAGCAACAGACCAGCAATACCACTGTAAACGGCAGACCGCTGGCTATCGCGCCTGCCTGCAGCGTCCCCAGTGCTGCCGCACCACCACCGACCAGCAGTGCCGCCGCGACCAGGCCTTGCAAGACGGCCCAGAATATACGCTGTGCAACCGGTGAATCGGTTCTGCCGCCGGCGGTAATCGTGTCAATCACCAGCGATCCGGAATCCGAAGAAGTGACAAAGAATATGATCAGCAAAATGATCGCCAGCAAGGATGCCAGAAAGGGAAACGGCATGTTTTCCAGCATCTGGAACAGCACCAGCGGCACTTCGCTGATCCCCGCCTGCAATTCGCCGACACCATCCTTGACCTGCTCGACCGCCGTCACACCGAATGTCGTGAACCAGATGATCGCGACAATCACCGGAACGATCAGCACCACCGTCAGAAATTGCCGGATGGTGCGGCCTCGGGAAATGCGGGCGATGAACATTCCGACAAATGGTGACCAGCTAACCCACCAGGCCCAGTAGAATATCGTCCACCCATGATACCATATCCTGTCCTCGCGATCGGTCCAGTCGCTTAACGGAACGGCATATTCCGCATAGCTGGCGACAGCCGTGCCGAAGCCCTTGAAAATCGCCATCGTCGGTCCGGCCAGAAATACAAATGCGAGCAGCGCCGCAGCCAGAGCCATATTGATGTTGCTCAACAGCTTGATACCGCCGTCCAGTCCGCGGATCACCGAAATGATCGCCAGTCCGGAGATGACGAGGATCAGCAATAGCTGGGACGTCAGGCTGACTTGCACGCCGAACAGATAGGATATCCCGGTCGCCGCCTGCTGCGCGCCGAAACCCAGGGATGTTGCCAGCCCGAACAGGGTCGCAATCACCGCAAGAATGTCGATCAGATGCCCGGGCCAGCCCCAGATCCGCTCACCCAGCAAGGGATAGAATGCCGAGCGTATCGTCAGCGGCAGCCCCTTGTTGAACGAAAAGAACGCCAGTGCCAGTCCGATAACCGCATAAACCGCCCACGGAGTCAGTCCCCAGTGAAAGACAGTCGCGCCGATCGCCAGCCGCTCGGCTTCCGGCGTTCGCGCTTCGACGTTGAGCGGCGTTCCACCCCAATCTGTGTAATAAGCGACGGGTTCGGCCGCACCATAGAATAGCATGCCGATGCCAACTCCGGCGGAAAACAGCATGGCAATCCAGGAAACCACTGTAAATTCAGGCTTTGCTTCCGCACCCCCCAGCCGAATTTTACCCATGGGTGAAATCGCGATCGCGACACAGAAAAGCAGCACGAGGTTGGTCGCAATGACAAAGAACCAGTCAAAATATTGCAGCGTCCACGCCTTGGTCCCTTCCAGCCCAACTCGCGAGAGATGCGGGAAGATCAGCGACAGCAGGACGAATGCGATAATCAGGATGGCGCTGACAAAGAACACCGGATTATGCATTTCCAGTCCGAACGCGTTCACATTGTCCTGACCCGCTTCATAGTCGGTTTCATAGTCGCTATCGACAATGTCCGCCGCTGCTGTTTCCGTTCCGCTCACTGCTGAGTCTCCATTATGATATTTCCCAGCGCATCTTTCAGCGGCTGCAAATGTGATTGATAGTGACGCCACAGATCGACGCTCGCCTTGGTAATCGGTCGCCGCACCTGCTCGGAACTGGCGGTGCGAACTGCGCGCTCTGTCCGGTGAAAATCGAGACAGGCCTGCTCGAATGGCAAGCCCAGAAAATCGAGCATCCGGCGGACCTGTCCTTCAAGATCGTCGAGCACATCTTCATGCTGCACCCTTAATATAGCGCCAGGCAAAACGCTGTCCCAATGATCCATCAGCCGAACATAGTCCCGGTAATATTGGCCCACTTCCCGCAATCCGTAAGTGAATTCCTGCCCTTCCGCGAACAGCTGTTTGAATCCGGAAAAGCAGCAGGCCATCGGTTCCCGCCGTGCATCAATGATTTTGGCATTGGGTAAAATAAGCTTGATCAAGCCGATGTGGCGAAAATTATTGGGCATTTTATCGATGAAAAAAGGTGCGTCCAGGCGGTGGATTTGCGTGCTGTCGATATATTCCTGCCCCATCGCCTGCAATTGCGCTGCGTCGAGTTCATGAAGATTGTCCGGATATAGCGACTTGTTGCTGGCTTGCTTGGTCCGTCGCAATCGATGTGCGAGCGACAGGATATTGGGCAGTTCCAGTGTGCCATCGATCTGGCTGTGTGAGGCGAGAATTTGCTCCAGCAACGTGGACCCTGCGCGCGGCAGCCCCAGAATGAAGATCGGGTCCGGGGCATCGCATCCCTTGCCAGCCTGCTTATCAAAAAGTGCTGCCGTACAGGCCCGTCTCTGGCTATCGAGCTCGTCGGTCATCTGATCGGCATCATAGCGCGACTGGACGCGTTTCAAACGGTTGCCGCGATCATAATGGGCAAAGGACTGGTCGTAGTCCTTGCGGTCTTCATAGGCTTTGCCCAGCGCGAAACAGATATGGATCCGATTCTGATAACTCAATCGGTTACCAGCTTCCTGAGCCTCCATCTCCTGTATCTCTTCGTCGCTGAAGCGATAGGTTTTCAGATTGGCCAGACCGTAATAGGCATCGCCATAGCCTGGGTCCGCCTGTATCGCACTCCGGTAGGACTGGACCGCTTCTTCATGGCGGCCGCATGTTTTCAGCGCGTGGCCGCGAGAGGTCAGCGTGACCGGATCTTCCGGAAGCCGTTGCAGCACTTTCTCAAATAGTTGCAGCGCTTGCTCGTAGTCTCCGGTCTGCATGGATTCGATCGCATAGAGCGACTGGAACACCGGATTGTCCGGTTCCTTCCGGTAAAGGATTTGGCTTTGTTCCAGCGCCTCGGCAAATTTCTGCCGCTTGCGGAGGGTCTGGATATAATCAATGCGGACCTGAATATTGTCCGGTTCAAATTCCAGCGCGCTTTCCAGCAAGAAATCTGCATCTTCCAATATTCCGAGTCGCGCACCGATTTCGGCCAGCAGCCGCATGGCTTCCACGTGATGGGGATTTTTTTGCAGAAAATGCCGACAGGCGGTCTCGGCTTTGAGCAATTTTCCCTCATAAAGGAGATGCGCTATCGCAACCAGCGGCTTGGGCATATTGGCTATACGCTGCTCTTGCCCGCGCATTTCCCTGGCGGCATCCGCCTGCCCCCGGCTCTCCAATATCTCCGCCTGCGATTTCCAGCTTGCCTGCAACACGGGATTGCATTGGCAGGCCCTGCGATAGGCGATCAGCGCATTATCGAAATCGCCCATCTCCCTGAGGATATGCCCCTCTTCCTGATGGGCGCGGCCAAAGTCGGGAGACAGCCGTTTGAGACGGTCGACACTGGCGAGGGCCGTATCGCCCTGCCCCATATAACGCTCGCAAACCGCTTTCATATATAGGGCGTCGACATGGTCTGCGTCGTGACGCAAGGCAAATTCAACCAGTCCCAGCGCCGCATCAAACCGCCCCTCATACATGCGGGCGCGCGCCAGCTTCAGCTGTTCTTCAATATCGGGAACAGTTTCAGACATCTATTCTCGGTTTGCAGTCCTTGATTGCAGGGGAAGCCCGCCGAGCGGCAGGCCTCCCCATGCTTTTGGTTTAATAGGCGAAGGAAAAACGTGCACCAACGGTCAGCGGACGGTTCACGGTAATCCGTGCCCGATCATAAACGAAACTGCCGCTGATCTCGGCCCGCTTGTCGGTTAAATTCTCGCCAAATATCTCGAACGACCAACTGTCATCCGTCAGACCCGCCGACAGCCCGAAGGTCGTCCAGCTGTCCAGCGTAATCCGGTTGATCTCGATAATGTCGGTTGCGGACGATGCAGAATGCGTGACCTGTGGCTGGATATGCGCCGTCCAGTCACCAAACACGTCCCATTCATAGCGTGCCCGCATATTGCCCTGGAAACTCGGTGCATAAGCGAGACTGCGTCCTGCGATTACGTCATTCGTCGGAGTCAGGACATCGGTGATTTCCGTATCCAGAATCGAGAAGGCCGCACTGACCGTCAGACCGTCGATGGAATAAGGTGCGATCGTGACATCCGCCTCAATCCCCTTGATCTCTGCATTCGCCGCATTGTCCGAGAAGAACAGATTGACGATACTGGTATCGAAGATCGTGGTCTGCAAATTCTGAACATCGACAAAGAACGCACTGCCGTTGAATCGCAACTGATTGTCGAACAGCGACGTCTTCCAGCCAATTTCGTAATTGGTGACATCATCGGTTTCCAGCGCGAATGGAACGGTAAAGCCGTTCGGGCTCTGGGCGCCGCCCGGTCGGTTCAGCAGTCCTGGCCGGAAGCCTTCCGAATAGGTTGCATAAAACAGCAAGTCATCGGTTGGCGTCCAAGTCAGATTGGCCTTAAAAATAAAGCCGTCCGTTGCCGCCTTGTCCGGCGCACTCAGCGCGTTGAACACCTGCTGTGCCTGTGACAGACTCAATCCGGCGGCCTGGATGTCGGCAACCGTTTGCCCTTCGGTAAAGGTCTGACGCAGGGCGTCATTGCACGTGCCGATAAATGTATAGCTGCCATCACCGTCATAGAGATCGCTGATATTGGTGCCAAAGGCATTTTCGTCGACGCCGCTGGAATTGCAGAAAGACGAGTTTGCACTCCCTTCCAGATCAACTTCGACATCATAATAGCGCGCGCCCAGCGTGACCGCGAACTGATCCGAAATATCATAAGTCGCTTCGCCAAACAGACCGAACTGCTTGTCGGTCCGGCGCACGTCGTTACGGAATATCACGCCGGCCGGATAGGCGCTCGTGTCCGTACTGAAGGCGTCCGGCTGCGAAAAGTTCGGAGGGAAAGAGCCGCCGAACAGATCAATCGCGGTGCTGCCAGGATAGACAAAGTCATTGCGCTCCAGCAATTCCAGATCGCTGTAGAAGCCGCCTGCGGTCAGACGTAGCGGATAGTCGGCCGGCGTGTTGAAACGCAGCTCATGCGTCATCACTTCCGTTTCCGTACGAGAGTCTACCCGCAGATTGGGCGCCTGACAGGTTCCGGACGGCGCACCGCCGGGATAAGAAACCGAGCCGTCACAAATATAGTAGGGCAGATATTGGCCCACGAACAGATAGTCGGAATAATCGACCCGCTGCGTCGTTTCACGCTTGGTATAAGCGCCGGTGTAAACCAGTTCCAGTGCGCCAAGACGGCCTTCCAGAGTCCAGCTCGTGTTGCTGAAATCATCCTTGATTTCATCCTCTTCGAAGCGTTCGATCTGCAAGTCATCCAGTGTCGGATCCTCAAAGAAAACACCATCAGAATCCAGTCCCTGGCGGGCATGGGCAATGGTCAGGTTCCAGTCATTTGAAAATTCATATTTGCCTGCAATCCGGAATCCAAGATATTGCGTATCGTTGAAATTCTTTTCTGCCAGAGCCGAATTGTCCGCCAGAATGAAATTGACGCCGCTCAGATCATCGCCCGCCTGGAAACCCTCGCGAAAACCGCTGACAGGAACGCCATTGTCGCGCACTGTACCCGCGGGACGGAAGCGCGCGCTTTCGGCGGTGCTGCGCGTGCCGGCAACATTGTCGATATAGCCGCCCTTGTTGTCATAATAGCCGACAGCACGGATTGCCAAACGGTCGGTGACCGGAACATTGACCATGGCTTCGATATTGTAGCTCGGATCGCCGCTCTTCGTGAACGCAACACCAGAGCTCACTTTGGCCTGGAACTGCCCGATGACAGGCTTGTTCGTGATCAGACGCACGGTGCCGGCCTGTGAGCTGGCCCCGAACAAAGTCCCCTGCGGTCCGGACAACACTTCCACACGTTCCATATCCGCTGCGTAAACATCCAGATTCCGGCCAGGCTGTGACACTGGCTGTTCGTCAAGATAGAGCGCCACATTGGGTGCAAGTCCTGCGACCCCGGCCGTTGTCAGATTGGGTGTCGTTGATGCGAGGCCGCGGATGTAAATCGTGCTTTGGCCCGGCCCGCCGCCGCCGGCTGTTACGCCGGGCAACTGCTGAAGATAGTCCTCAAATACGGTTACGTTCAGTTGATCGAGCGTTTCTTCGCCCAGAGCCTGCACCGCGATTGGAACATCCTGAAGGTTGCTACTCCGTTTTGTCGCGGTAACGACAATTTCTGTTACGCCTGTGTTGCCTTCTTCTCCGACTGCATCCTGAGCTCGCGCAGATGTGCAACCCAGCGCTGCGATGACCGCGAGCGATGTGCCCGTTTTTAAATAGTTCAATTAACCCTCTTTTGGTTTCAGTTTCAGTTTTAAGGGAAAAACACGTCCGACCGGATAACCTATCGAACCCACTGCAAAGCCGAAAAACAATAATGTCCCCTGCGACATCGGCTTTCATTCATAGCCTATAGCAGCTCTGACGCTTTTGTGAACCGCCGCAATTTCTGAACCAATTCTGCGGTCAAAACATCGTGTTCAAATCAGCGCCGCATCGGCGCCGGCTGAGCGGTTTTCCATTGCAAATCACCAGGCCGATAACAGTGCCCCTGGTCCCGCTATTGCCACGTTCGCAGTATCGCCTCGCTGCCAGACGGCGGCTTATCGCCCGAGGACACCCGTCGCACGACCGTTCACGGCTGGTTGTCGCGGTCGGCAAGCACTTCGGTTTCCGGCGTGCTGTTTCGCGCAAACGGTACGGTCTGAAAGCTCGCCTTGTCTTCGGAATCCACCTGTTCCCGCCGCCAGATGCGCAGCATGGCGAACAGTATTATCAGCACATGTGCCACCAGAAGGGTTGAGAATAATGCTGCTGGTCCGAATGCGGTCAAGGCGATGCCGGCGATAAACGGTCCGGCTATCGAACCGATCCCGAACACCATCAGCAACCCGCCGCTGGTCTGGATAAACTGTCCGGGATCCGCATGGTCATTGGCATGCGCCACCACGATCGGATACATTGCAAAAATCGCCGCACCCAGCAATGCACCAATCAAGAGATTGGCCGAGCCGGAATCAGGCCGCATGAATATGAAGGCGGCGTCGGCAGCAGCGGCCGCCAACGCCAGAAAGACCAGGACCTTCCTCCGGTCAGAACGATCGGACATACGGCCGACCGGGATCTGCGACATCGCGCCGGCAAGAATGGGCAGACTGCAAAAAAGCACGATCGTCGTCACATCCAGCCCGATATTATTGCCATATACCGGTGCCAGGGCAGCAAAGCTGCCGTTGGAGATTCCGATCATCAGCACGGCGAACACAGCGACCGGGGAATTGCGCCAAAGCTGCGGGACGTTGAGCTTGACCTCGAACAATGGCGACGGGGCTCGGTTGGAGCTGATCGTCGTCGGTATCAGGGCCAGGCAGTAAAATATGGCCGCCAGCATGAAAAACCATGCTGTGGACACGTCCGCGCCGATCAGGACCAACTGGCCTCCCGTTGTACCGACGAGATTGATCATGGTATAGGTTCCGAACACGCGGCCACGGATAGAGGAATCCACTTCCTCGTTCAGCCAGCTCTCAACGATCATCGCCGTGCCGGCAAAACAGAATCCCGACACCGCTCTCAATGGGATCCATGTCCATGGGGTCGGGAACATGGCCGACAATAAAATTGCGATCGCCGCCAATGCGGCGAGAGTTCCAAAGACCCGGATATGCCCGACCCGGGATACCAGCAAGGGCGTATAGAGACAGCCGAATACATAGCCCGCGGCCCAGCCGGTACCGAGCAGGCCAAGGGAAAAGGCGCTAAAACCCTCTATCGAGCCGCGCAACGGCAGGATCAGGCCATTGATTCCGCCAGCAATCAGCAGAAACAGAGAGCCGAGCAACAGGGCGCTGAGAGGTATAAGCCTGGATGTCATGACCGCCTGATAACTGCTCGAATTCGTGGGCGATGTCTACCGACCCGTTTGCGCGCTACGTGGAATATTGCTGGCCTAGTCGGGAAACAGCCCGGTGCGGACTTGCGTCTTTGCTCCGGACCGGACTCAGCGCAGATGTTAACCCGACAAGGCTAGGCGCAGCGCACGATTTTCCAGACTGGGCGTCTGCGTCCTACTTCCGGCGCTTTTTCCGATTGGCATAGCGCTCGTCGCGAGCGGCTTTCTTTTCCGCTTCCGTCAGTCCGAGCGCCAGCTTGGGCTTGGCCTTCTCTTTTGCCGCCTTGCGCTCCGCCTTCGCCTGTTCAAAGGCCGCGCGCTTGGCTTCGCTTGCCGCAGCCTGCTTTTCTTCGCGTGCAAGCTGGGCGGCCTTGCGCTCGGCAAGGACCTCATCGCTGAGCTGCGGTTTTTCCTTCAGCTTCTTCAGCGCCGCCTGCTTGGCTTTGGCAGCCATTTGAGTGCGTTCCTGGAAGGTCGGTGGTGTGAATGGCGGCATATGCGTTCATAGTTCCTTGATGGTGGGATCGAACCGTGCGCGCCGGTCTATTCCCGCACAGTGCTGCTGCCCGTACAGCCATAGCTGCGATCGGGCAATGGCTAAGCACCTGGCCGGAACAATATCGCATCATGAAGGCTGCCGTCCACGCCCCGAGACTGCACGACAGAGAAAGCGCCTACCTGACGAATGCGGGTATTGCCGACACGCGTTTCGTCAAACCGCATCGCCAGTCTGATCCCGCCTTCAATCGACAGAAATTGATTTCACACAGTCAGAACCACCGGGCACGCCTGTCCTTGCCCTGCGCCGTAGTGCGAGCATGACAAAGGCGTACCGCGTCGGTTAGCCGGTCAGTCCTGTCTTACGGGCCGCGTGCTGGAGCTCGCGTAACCCGCATAGCTGTCGGTAAACGCGAACAGAACGCCGTCGGCTTCCTCCGTTGCGAAGCTGGCGGCTTCCTCGTCCGAACTGCCGTAGGTTAATTCGTCTTTCTTGATGGCAGAGATCATCGCTTCACGCTCTGCAACACAGGCTGTCTTGGCGGCTTTTTTAAACGCGCCCGTCCCGGTTTTCTCATCCAGTTGCGCCACCGTAAAATCTACGAGGCAGTTGGAATAGGCAACCCGTGCCGTCTCCGCGTCGGCAATCGAGGCGGCTGATACGGTGCTGAACAAGGCAATACTCAAAAATGCAATCATGACTATCATTCCTAAATTGACTGCTTCTCCATAGCATATTTGAAATCGGGGAGCGAAGCAGATTCCGTCATCAGGCGACGAAATTTTACGGGTCGGCGACAGCCGGAACAGGTTTTCCGGCTTTTCTCCAAGGCCAGGCATGGCTCGGGGGCAGACCCGCAACCCGACTCAAATTTGCCCTTGCATCGCGAATCTTTTTCGGCGAATGGGGCGCCAGATATCGGGTTTCTCTTAATCGAGAATTCAAAGGGAAATCGGTGAGACGCTGGCTCAGGCCAACTTCGAATCCGGTACTGCCCCCGCAACTGTAAGCGGCTAGCCGATATGCCATATGCCACTGGATCTCCGGATCTGGGAAGGCGGCATATCGACAGCGATCCGCAAGTCAGGAGACCTGCCCAATATCGTCGTTCTTCAGCCGGACGGGGTGTGTCGGGTGAACGGGGCTTTTCCCTGCGTAACGGCAATTCACGTCGTTAACAGAAGGGACAAGTAATGTATAAATTCCGAACCATAGCCACGCTTTTGGCGTCTTCCGCCTATTCTATTGCCGCGCCGGCGCTGGCCGCAGAGGATCGCGAGATCATTGTTACGGCCACCGGTATCGAGCAGGATATAGAGGATACCGGCGTCGCCATATCGGTGATTGATGAAGCGGAGATTCGCGACCAGCAGATCATCTCGGTCTCCGATATCCTCCAGGAACTGCCAGGCGTCAATGTCACCCAGAGCGGTGGCCTTGGAAGCCAGTCTTCGGTGCGGATCCGTGGCGCAGAGAGCGACCAGACGCTGGTGCTGATCAACGGTATCCGCGTCAATGACCCGTCGTCGCCCGATGGCGCCTTCGATTTCGGCAATCTTCTGGCAGGCAATATCGAACGGATCGAAGTGCTGCGCGGCGCGAGCGGTGTCACCTGGGGCAGCCAGGCGGTCGGTGGCGTGGTCAACATCACCACCAAAGCGCCAAGTGATGATCTCACTCTGTTTGCACAGGGCGAATATGGCGCGCAGGACACGGTGCGGCTGGTCAGCAATGCTTCCGGCAAGATCGGCCCGGTCGGCCTGAGCATCGGCGGCGGTTATGTCCGCACCGACGGTATCAGCACCTATTCCGGCGGATCCGAACGCGACGGCTATCGCCAATATTCGGCATCCGGGCAATTGCAGGTCGAGCTGACCGATGCGATCCGCCTCGAAGCGAGCGGCTATTATGCCGACAGCCGGGTCGACAATGACAGCGTTTTCCCGCCGTTCAGTTCGGATAGTGACCAGTTTTCTCTGGCAGAGGAAATTTACGGCAATGCCGCGATAGTCGCGCAGGCCCTTGACGGTCGCTTGCAGAACCGGCTGGCGTTCAGCATTTCCGACATCAACCGCGACATCATCAATCCGTCCTTCACTTCGCTCCCCAGAGGGCGCACCGAACGGTTCGAATATCGGGGCGATTTCGCGGTGATCGAACAATTGCGCCTGGTCTTCGGCGCCGAGACCGAGGACAGCCGCTACAGGAACAGCGGCGTGACCGACTCCACCGGCATCGACTCGCTCTACTTCCAGGCTGTCGTCAAGCCGCTGGACGGATTGGTCGTGACCGGTGGCATCCGGCACGACGATCATGAGGATTTCGGTGGCAACACCAGCCTTTCGGCCAATCTGTCCTATCGCACGAGTGATCGCGGTCCGACCATTCGGGCCAGCTATGCCGAGGGTTTCCGGGCTCCGTCGCTGATCGACCTCGACGATCGGCCGTTCGGCTTTGGCACGCCCGATCTGGTACCCGAGACAGCCAAATCCTACGAGATTGGCGTGGACCAGTCGCTGATCGGAAATGCGGTTCAACTGTCGGTGACTGTGTTCCAGCGCGACACAAAGAACCAGATCGCCTTTGCGGCCTGCCCGGTGGCGCCGGACCCCGCTCCCGAAGTCTGCACCAACGGCAGCCGTCCCTTTGGCACGACGCTGAATATCGAGAGCAACCGGACGAAGGGCGTCGAGGCCATATTATCGATTGCCCCGGTGGAAAGACTGCGCTTTGACGCCAACTATACCTGGCTTGACACCGAAAATCGTTCGACCGGCGCCAATCACGGCAATGAACTGGCGCGTCGTCCCGCCAGCAGCCTCTATTTCAACACCAGCTATGAAACCGCCTTTGGACTGAACCTCGGGGCGGATATGCAGATGGTGGGTGACAGTTTTGACGATCTGGCCAACAATCGTCGCATCGACGGCTATATATTGGCCGGAGCCCGCGCCAGCATAGCGGTGACTGACGCTTTTGAGGTCTTCGGACGTATCGACAATCTGTTTGATGTAACCTATGAAACAGCCACTGATTTTGGCTCTCCGGGTCGTTCGGCTTACATTGGAGCGCGTGCGCGTTTCTGATTACCAATAGCAAAAGGGAATATGATCACATGCAACTCAGTCAATCTTCATCATCCGTCCAGAATATATGGGCCGGTGTGTTGGCAACTTCGTCGGTTCTGGGAAGTCTTGCCCTTGCGTGCATATTTCCTTTTGCTGCGATCGCGACCTTGCTCGCGGCAAGCTTGCCGTTCCGCAAGGCAGCGGCCTGGATGGGCGCGGTCTGGTTCGCCAACCAGTTGGTCGGCTATCTGCTTCTCGGCTATCCGCAGACCGCCAACAGTTTCGGCCACGGCCTCGCCATGGGTGCAACCGCGCTGGCAGCCCTCTTCGTAGCGAAGACCGTTCTGGATATTCGGTCCGACCGCAGCCTGCTCTCGCTCGGCCTGGCCTTTGCCGCAGCCTTTGCGACATATCAGGCACTTTTGCTGGTCGCGGCAACCTTCCTCGGCGGTGTCCAGAATTTCATGCCTTCCATCGTCTGGATGGTCGCACAGAATGACATGCTGTGGTTTGCCGGCCTCGGCATTTTGTACTTGGTTGTCGATGGCACTCTTATCGAACGGGTCGGCAAACAGGCCTCACCTCAGGGTTGATTGCGCGAAAGTCTGATCCGCAAAGCGGTCAGGCGCAAAATGCTTTCAGATTCTTTTTCGAAAAGGCGATTGCCGGACCATTCCGGCAATCGCCTTTTTGCCATGTCCCTATCTTGACCGCGGAAACACGCCTGAACCCTTTGGTTATGGCTCATAAAAAAATGCCCCCCGCCCCGCGGCGGAGAGCATTTATCATGATTGGGAAACCGCTTCCCGTCAGGGACGGGTCGCTCACATGTGCAAAACACGCCCGTGAGCATCCAGCACGCTCTCGTGCATCATTTCGCTCAGAGTCGGATGCGGGAAAACTGTGTTGGCCAGTTCGGCCTCGGTGGTTTCGAGCGTCTTGCCGATGGTGTAGCCCTGGATCAGTTCGGTGACTTCCGCGCCGATCATGTGGGCGCCGAGCAATTCCCCCGTCTTGGCGTCAAACACGGTCTTGATGAAGCCCTCGGTCTCGCCCAGCGCAATCGCCTTGCCGTTGCCAATGAAGGGGAATTTACCGACCTTGACGTCATGACCCGCTTCCTTCGCCTTGGCTTCGGTCAGACCGACGCTGGCGATCTGCGGGTGGCAATAGGTGCAGCCGGGGATATTATTGACGTCCATGACATGCGGATGGGCGTCCTTGCCCATCGACTGGGCAATCGCTTCAGCGGCGATGACGCCTTCATGGCTCGCCTTGTGCGCCAGCCAGGGGCCAGCGGTGCAGTCGCCGATCGCGTAAATGCCATCGATATTGGTCCGGCAATATTCGTCGGTCTTGATATGATAGCGTTCGTCCGGCTGCACGCCGAGTTCGTCGAGGCCGATGGTCTCGATATTGGGCTGGATGCCGACGGCGACGATGACGTGGCTGAAATCGTGAGTCTCTTTCTTGCCCTTGCTATCCTCGATCTCTGCCTTGACACCTTTGTCGCCAGTTTCGATGCTCTTCACGCCAGCACCGGTCATGATCGTCATGCCCTGCTTTTTCAGCGACTTTTCAAGGAATTTCGAGATTTCCTCGTCTTCCACCGGCACGATCCGGTCGAGCATCTCCACAACCGTAACATCAACGCCTATATCATTGTAGAAGCTGGCAAACTCAATGCCGATCGCCCCGGAACCGATGACCAGCAACTTGGTCGGTGTTTCGCTCGGCGTCATTGCATGGCGATAGGTCCATATCCGCTTGCCGTCGGCCTTTGCGAACGGCAGGTCGCGGGCACGGGCGCCGGTCGCGATAATGATATTCTTTGCGGTCAGTTCTTCCTCGCCCTTGTCCGTCTTCACGGTCAGTTTGCCGGGCGCGCTAATCGTGCCATCGCCCATGACAACATCAATCTTGTTCTTCTTCATCAGGCCGGTGACACCCTGGTTGAGCTGCTTGGCGACACCGCGGGAGCGTTTGACGATCGCGTCGAGATCGGCGCTGATCTTCTCGGCAGCCAGACCATAATCCGCCGCATGTTTCATATTGTGGAAGACTTCGGCGGAGCGCAGCAACGCTTTGGTCGGGATACAACCCCAGTTGAGACAGATTCCGCCAAGATTTTCGCGCTCGACAATCGCGGTCTTGAGACCAAGTTGCGAGGCCCGGATAGCCGCGACATAGCCGCCGGGGCCGGAACCGAGAACGATGAGATCGTAAGCGTTTGCCATTATATTCCTTTTCGATAATCTTCAGTCTAGAGCAGGGACTTGCACCGGCTTGCCGTCTGCGTCCACCGCCACAAATGTGTAGAGGCCCGAAGCGGCCTTGGTTCTTTCATCCGCATGGCGATCGCGGCGATAGGCTTCAACCTCAACCGTCATAGAGCTGCGACCGATCTTGGTGAATTCCGCATAGACGGACAATTCGTCTCCAATTTCAACCGGATGCCCGAAACGGACGTCGTTCGCGCCGACCACAACCGACTGGTGCCGGCTATGCTGCGCGGCCAGTGCGCCGCCAGCCTGGGCCATCTGCGCCATCAGCCAGCCACCGAAAGCCACGCCATAGGGATTGCCTTCAGTCGGCATCACGATGGTTCGAATAGCAGGGACTTTCCCGGTCAGGTCCGTCAAGCGAGCATTCCCATCGGACTTTCGACAATCTCCTTGAACGCCTTCATGAAGGCGGCTCCGGTCGCTCCGTCAATCGCGCGATGATCGAAACTGCCGGTCGCGTTCATGATCGTTGCGATCTGGACATTGTCCTCGACCACCACCGGCTTTTTGATACCGGCGCTGATCGCCAGGATCATCGCCTGTGGCGGATTGATCACCGCATCAAATGTTGTCACGCCGAACATGCCCATATTGGACAGGCTCGCGGTGCCCCCCTGATATTCATGCATCTTGAGTTTGCCGGCTTTCGCACGCTCGGCGAGATCTTTCATCTCGGTCGCGATCGCACTGAGCGACTTGCTGTCGGCACTGGTGACAATCGGGGTGATCAGACCACCCTTGATGCTGACCGCAACCGCGATATCGGCCCGTTCGTAGCGGATCAGATTGTCTTCCGTGAAGCTGACATTACAGTCCGGCTGCTGCATCAAGGCAACCGCCTGGGCCTTGATCAACAGATCGTTCACTGACAGCTTGACGCCACGCGATTCCAGCGAGGCATTAAGTTCGCCGCGCAATGCCAGCAGCTTGTCGATATTGATATCGATGCTGACGCGGTAATGCGGGATCGTCTGCTTCGCCTCGGTCAGGCGGCGCGCGATTGTCTTGCGCATGCCGGACAGTTTTT
Source organism: Sphingorhabdus sp. SMR4y (assembly GCF_002218195.1). Taxonomy (GTDB): domain Bacteria; phylum Pseudomonadota; class Alphaproteobacteria; order Sphingomonadales; family Sphingomonadaceae; genus Parasphingorhabdus. Next base: position 842,903 of record NZ_CP022336.1, read on the forward strand.
CGACCGTGTGCGGAATATCGAAATCACTGCCAGTCTCGGCGCCCTTCTTCGGCGCAGAAGAAGGTGCGGGGCTCGCAGCCGGAGCCGGCGTTTCGGTCTTGACCGGAGCGGTGCCGCCTTCGGCTGCATCGATATCCGCCTTCACGATCCGGCCACCCGGACCGGAACCGGAAACAGCAGTCAGATCGACGCCCTTCTGCTCGGCCAGACGGCGCGCCAGCGGGCTGATTTTAAGCCGGTCGTCATTCGCCCCCGCCGCCGCTTTGGCCGCCGGTGCAGGGCTGGCCTTTGGCGCAGGTGTCGGCGCAGGTTCTTCTTTCTTGGGCGCAGCTTCTGCAGATTTCTCCGCCTTTGGTGCTGGCGCCGCCTTGGCTTCACTGGCGTCTTCGCCTTCTTCGGCAATTATAGCTATCACATCTCCAACTTTCACATTTTCCGTGCCTTCGGCCACAACGATCTTGGCGATTACGCCTTCATCAATCGCTTCAAATTCCATCGTCGCCTTGTCGGTTTCAATCTCGGCCAACAGATCTCCCGATGAGATGCTGTCGCCTTCCTTCACCAACCACTTGGCGAGCGTTCCTTCTTCCATTGTCGGGGAGAGCGCAGGCATTTGGAGGTTAATGGGCATGGCCGGTTATCTTTCCTGAATAAGTCCTGTTATCATCAAAAGCTGTCCAACATTGCGCCAATGCCGTCAAGGGCAGTCGCTTGCCTTGCGGCTGTTTTTATCGCAACAAGTGTTTTTGACAGGGTGAGGAGGGTTCATGCGTACCTATTTGGTGGTAATCGACGAGACCGACGAGGCCAGCCTCGCGCTGCGCTTTGCCTCGCGTCGGGCAATGAAAACGAACAGCGCGCTGCATATTCTCGCGCTCGTGGAGAGTGAGGGATTCGTCGCCTGGGGCGGGGTCCAGGCCACGCTTGAAGAGGAAGCAAAAAGCCGCGCCGAAGCGCTCGTGTCCGGCGCCGCCGGGACCTTGTTCGAGGAAACAGGTATCCGTCCCTCGATCACGGTGAAACAGGGCAAGGGTCCGAAAGTCGTGCGGGCAATGATGGATGACGTCAACGGTCTGGCGGCTCTGGTTCTCGGAGCAGCAGCAACGGGCTCGCCCGGACCGTTGGTCAGCCATTTTGCCGCCACCGAAGCAGGGACATTGCCCTGCCCGGTGATGGTTGTTCCCGGATCCTTGACCAAGGAAGAAATTGACCGGCTAAGCTAGCGGGATTTCGCCAGCTCGCCGCGCGCCGGATAATCATGTTCCATCGCATAATCGATTCCCTTGAGCAGTTCGTCGAGCGGCGGCCGGGTGAACGGCATGCTCTGGATACTCGCAAAATACAGCGTCTGGTCGGGCTTCACCAGCAGCATCGCCGGTTCGGAAAAAATTGTCGGCTCTTCGCTGCCGGGACGACCGGACGAGATATAGAGATCAAGATCGCGGGCAAGGTCTTCGCTCAGGCCATAGCCGAGCAACAGCTCGTCCACGCCCCATTCGTCAACCGATTTCTCCGCCCGTTCCTTGCTGTCCATGCTGATCGCGAGGACTGTTATCCCGCGCTCGGAAAACGCGCCTAACCTGCGCTGCAATTCGCGCAGTTGCATTTTGCAGATCGGACAATGGACACCACGATAGAACAGCAACAGGGTAAAATTGTCGCCAAGCCGCTGGCTCAGGTGAAATTTTCCGCCATCGATCAGCGGAACAGTGAAGTCGGGAACGGTCTTGGGTCGGCAAAATATTCGGCATGGGAAAAACTCCTTTTCCATTCACAGGAAAACCCCTGATCTGGCCCGATGGTTGCGCCATTACGCCAAACTATTTCTTCTTCCGGGCCTTGCCCTTGTTGCCACGAATATTGGCCGGACGGCCGGGCTTGCCCTTGCGGTGCGGCTTGCCCTTGCGCGCACGATAGGGGGCCGGCCGGGCTGCCATGTGATTGGCGCCCTCGGGCAATTCAAACAACAGACTGCCGGTGGCGGCATTCGCCTCGACCAGCCGCAGTTCGATTTTCTGGCCGATATTATAGGTGGTACCGCTGTCCATGCCGGTGAGCTGCTGTTTCGACTCGTCATAGTCGAACCGTTCGGCGCCCAGCGTCCGGACCGGGACCAGCCCGTCGCCGCCCAGATCCTCCACGGTCGCGAAAAAGCCGAAATTCTGGACCCCGGTGATCCGGCATTTGACCACCTCTCCGATCCGGTCGGCAAGATGGGCAGAGATATAGCGATCGACGGTTTCCCACTCCGCTTTCATCGCGCGGCGTTCGAGCTTGGAAATTGTTTCCGATATCCGTTCGAGACGCCCCGCCTCTTCCTTGCCCAGTCCGGAAAATTCGGGGATTGAGCTGTTCTCCGGCGCCGGTTGCTCCAGCTTGCAGGCACTGACCAGCGCCCGGTGCACGACCAGATCGGCATAGCGACGGATCGGGCTGGTGAAATGCGCATAGCTGCCCAGCGACAGGCCGAAATGGCCCATATTGGTATGGCCATAATAGGCCTGGGTCTGGCTGCGCAAGATCTGCTCCATGACCAGCGGCAGCAGCAGTTCGTCGTCGACCTGCTTGATCAGATTGTTGAATACGGCCGGCTTGATCACCTGCCCCATGGCAAAGCTCATGTCGAAGCTCTTGAGATAATCCTTCAGCGCAATCAGCTTCTCGCGCGAGGGTGTCTCGTGAACACGGTAAATGACCGGGGATTTTTTCGATTCCAGCATCCGCGCCGCCGCGACATTGGCGACGATCATATAATCCTCGACCAGACGATGCGCATCGAGCCGTTCGCGGACGGCGATTTCGACAATCTTGCCCTGATCGTCGAGCACCACCCGTTTTTCGGGCAGATCGAGATTGAGCGGCTCGCGCTCGTCGCGCGCCCTGGCGAGCAGCTTCCAACAAGCCCAAAGGGGCGCGAGTGCATTGGCCTTCAGTTCATGATCCAGCTTGCCGTCCATCGCCGCCTGTGCATCTTCATAGGCAATATTGCCGGCCAGCTTGACGATCGCGCGAGTGAAGCGCGAAGCGATCACCTGCCCTTTGGGATTGATCGTCACGTGGCAGACCAGAGCCGCCCGCTCGACGCCCTGTTTCAGCGAACAGACATCGGTCGACAAAGCTTCCGGCAGCATCGGCACGACCCGGTCCGGGAAATAGACGCTGTTGCCGCGCTTATAGGCTTCACGGTCAAGCTTGCTGCCCGAGCGGACATAATAGGACACATCGGCAATCGCGATCAGCGCCTTGAACCCGCCCTTGTTGTCGGGATTGTCATCCGGCTCGGCCCAGATTGCGTCATCATGGTCGCGGGCATCGGCCGGATCAATCGCGACAATCGGCAGATGGCGCAGATCTTCGCGCTTGTCCTTTGAAAGCGGCAGCTTGGTCGCCTGCTCCGCTTCCTCTTTCACCGCATCGGGAAAGTGCAGCGGAATCTCGAATTTGTGAATGGCAATCAGGCTGAAGGATTTGGGAGCGAACGGATCGCCCAAAATGTCCTTCACCCGCGCCTTGACCTCGGATCCCCGCTTCACCGGCTCGGCCAGCACCAGATGGCCCGGCTCGGCTTCACCCAGATCGAGAATCGGCGTGCTGCGGCGAATCTTGCGGTCGACAGGCTTCAGCCAATAGCGGTCGCGTTCGTCTTTCTCGACCACGCCCATCAGCATCTCGCTGCTCTGGGCGAGCTTCTTCATCATGAAGGCGACATGCCCCTGCCCGCGCTCTTCGGTTCGCGCCAATATCCGGTCGCCAACGGCCAGCGCCGCACGGCGCCCCTTTTCCTTTATGCGCAGCTTTGGTGCCGGTGCATTATCCGCTTCCCAGCGCTCGGGAACGCCGATCGCTTCATTGCCGTCGATTGCAACGATCTTGAGGACGGTGACCTTGGGAATACCGCCCATTTTATGGAACGCCCGCCCCGGCGTGCTGTCGATCAGCCCTTCGTCGGCCATGTCCTTCAGCAGCGCTTTCAGCGCAATCTTGTCCGAGCCCCGCAATCCGAAGGCTTTCGCGATTTCCCGTTTGCCGACCTGCTGGTCGGACCGCTCGATAAAATCCAGTATCTGTTTGCGCGTGGGAACCTGTTTCGGTTTGTGGGTTTTTCTCGGACCGGCCATCAATAGGCTTTGCCGATGATGATCCGCTCGACCGCCGGTTTCCCGGTGAAGATACAGACCCCGTCTGCCGGTGCGGCATCCACCGGAACATTGCGGAAGGTCAGCTTCAGCTTTTTCAGCCGCTCTTCGATCGCGTCCAGTTCGTCGCCGGTCGCCTTGGACCATTGCACTTCCAGCCAGCCCGGATATTTCTTATTCTCTTTGTAGAAACGCTCGACGTCCGACCAATGTTCGACACCGCGCGTGATATTGCCCTCGAGGCGCTGCCTGGCCTCGGCATGCAGGGCGGACTGGATCTCGGACAACAGCGCCGGAATCTCCGGAATGAATTCTGCCTTGGCGAGAAATTTCGTGTCGAGCTTGCCGCTGTCCTGATAGAGCGCATCGCGCCGGATCATCGCCACCTTGTCGTCGGCCATGTCGCGCGGTCCGATTTCCAATATGACCGGCGCGCCTTTCTTGATCCAGGACCAGCGCTTGGTCTGGGTCTTGGCACCCGTGATGTCCAGCTTGACCCGGACCGGTTCGTCAAAGGCCCGCAGCTTGCCGATATCCTTCGCCAGAGCCTTGCAATAGTCCAGCACTTCTTCGTCTTCCGGCTTGTCACGCAGCATCGGCACGATCACCACCTGATAGGGCGCAATCAGCGGCGGCACACGCATGCCGTCGTCATCACCATGGGTCATGATGACCCCGCCGATCATCCGCGTCGACGTTCCCCAGCTGGTGGTATAGGCAAACTGGAACTCGCCCTCCTTGTCCTGATAGCGTATATTCTGCGCCTTGCTGAAGGTCTGGCCGAGGAAGTGGCTGGTGCCGGCCTGCAATGCCTTGCCGTCCTGCATCATCGCCTCGATCGAATAGGTCGCATCAGCGCCGGGGAAACGCTCATTCTCCGGCTTTTCTCCGGCGACGACCGGCATGGCCAGCACGCTTTCCGAAAAGTCGCGGTACATTTCCAGCGCGTTCAGCGTCTCTTCCATCGCTTCGGCCTTGGTGGCATGGGCGGTATGCCCCTCCTGCCAGAGAAATTCGGTGGTCCGCAGAAACATTCTGGTGCGCATTTCCCAGCGCACCACATTGGCCCACTGGTTGATCATCACCGGCAGGTCACGCCAGCTTTGCACCCAGCGGGCAAAAGCGGTGCCGATCACCGTTTCGGAGGTTGGCCGCACGACCAGCGGTTCTTCCAGCCTGGCTTCCGGATCGACGACCAGTCCGCCATCTTCGCCCTTGATCAGCCGGTGATGGGTAACAACCGCCATTTCCTTGGCAAAGCCGTCGACATGCTCAGCTTCTTTCGAAAAATAGCTGAGCGGAATGAACAGCGGGAAATAGCAATTCTCATGGCCGGATGCCTTGATCCGCTGGTCCATCAGATATTGCACCCGTTCCCAGATGCCATAGCCCCAGGGACGCATGATCATGCTGCCGCGCACGCCGGACTCTTCAGCCATGTCGGCTTCCGTGATCACCTGTTGATACCATCCCGCAAAATCTTTTTCACGGGTGATGGATAGGGCATTTTTCTTCACTGGTTTTTCCTGCGGATTAATGGGGGCCGATGGTCAGTTGTCGATCTTGTCGATTTTCGACTGAATATCGGCCAACTGTTTTTTCAGCTCCATAATTTCAATATCCTTCTCGGACAATTGATTTTCCGCTGTATCATCCGTTTCGCCCCGGTCATTCTGGCCGATGCTCAACGCCTTTTCGAATACGCCGGCCAGCGGACTGGCCTTCAGGGCATTTTCAACCGCTTCCTGAAATTGCTTCTGGTTCTTCACCGCCATCTGGCCAAGCGGATTTTTGTTGAGCGCCCCCTCGACCGCTTCCTGAAACTGCTTCTGGTTCTTGCGGAAATTATCCATCGATGCTTCGAGATAGGACGGCATCAGGGACTGCATGCTGTTGCCATACATGGAGATCAACTGGCGCAGGAACTTGACCGGCAGCATCTGCTTGCCGCTGCTTTCCTCGTCGACAATGATCTGGGTCAGCACATTATGCGTGATATCCTCGCCCGTCTTCGCGTCGACCACAATGAAATCCTGATCATTGCGGGTCATCTCGGCGAGAAAGTCGAGCGTGATATAGCTCGATGTCTCGGTATTGTAGAGACGACGATTGGCGTATTTCTTGATCGTTATGGGATCACCTGGATTAACGTTCTTGGACTTGGCCATATCTGCTCCCGATGGGCTGGAATCCTGTTCTCGATCAGGACTTTCCAGCCTCCAATTATGTATATGTTGCAAGAGCACTAAACCTATTTGTGCATTGCCGCAACTTTTGTTGCTATCGGTGTTTTTTGCGCAGCATTTTTATTTTGTGCAACTGCGTAGATATACAGTATTCCTGCGGTACTAGGTCCAAACGCGGCCGAGACGATTGCCGAGGCCGGTGATCAACTCATATTGCGACAGCCCCGATTGGGCTGATGCCACCTCGAGATCATATTCACAATCAACCCAGTCCCCTTCCTGCAAATGGGGTGCTGCGGTCAGATCAATCGCGATCAGATCCATCGATACCCGGCCCAGTACCGGCAACAGAAGTCCTTCATGCATGAACATGCCGCTGTTCGAAAATCCCCGCAAATAGCCGTCGGCATAGCCCATCGCCAATATGCCAACCTTGTGCGGTTCGGCTGCAACATATTGCGCATTATAACCGAGCTTGTCGCCCGCCTGCAGCGAGCGCACCTGAATGATTTCTGCCTGCGGAATCGCCACCTGAGCAATGACGTTGTCCAGTGCCGGACGCTGGATCCCCCCGTAGAGCGAAAGACCGGGACGGGTCACATCGAAATGATAATCGCTGCCCAGTGCGATACCGGCGCTGTTCGCGAGACTGGCCCGCTTGCCCGTGACGATTGCCAGCGCAGCCTTATACTGGGTAAGCTGCTCCTCATTCTGAGGACCGTCTTCATCGGCCGAAGCGAGATGGCTCATCACCATGTCGATCGCCATGCCGGCGAACAGATCGGCTTTCAGGTCTTCCACATTGATGCCGAGGCGATTCATGCCGCTGTTGATCATGATGTCACACGGCTTGCCGGTGGCTTTCCAGCGCTGCACCTGCTCGAGGCTGTTCAGCACCGGCTTTGCCGGAGACTGGAGCGCGAAAGGCAAATCCGCTGCGCGCACGCCATTGAGTACGGACACCTCCGCGTTCCCCGTGGTCAGGTCTTCAATTTCCTGCGCTTCCTGCCAATTGGCGACAAAAAAATCTGTACAACCCGCCGCGAGCAGTCGGCCGACAACCTCGCGTGACCCCAGCCCATAGGCGTTGGCCTTGACCGCCGCCCCTGCCTTTGCGTCTCCGGACATAAGGTCAAGCGCGCGCCAGTTGGCAAGCAGCGCGTCGGAGTCGAGCTTCACGCGTGCGGTTGGCGGAATATTCGGTTTCTCGTCACTCATGAAGCGACCGATAGGACCTTTATCACGCTTCGTCGAGAGACGCTTCCGGGTCGTTGGGAATGCCCCACCAGGCAACGATGACCCCGAAAGCAACAACAACCCATGTATACCAGAGGCCCGCGTAGATATCGCCGGATCGCGCCACGATATAGCCAGCAATCAACGGCAGGAAACCGCCAAGATAACCGGCGCCGATATGATAGGGTATCGACATCGAGCTGTAGCGGATCTTGGCCGGAAACATTTCCGACAGCAGCGCGGCGACCGATCCGTAGGTCAAGGCACTCAGGGCCCCGAGCACCAGCAGGATGGCCACGATACCCAATATTCTTATCGTGTCCGGCTGTTGCTTGGCAAAATCATAGCCATATTCGGCGAGCGCATCGCGGATGCCACTGCTGCGCGCAGCACCATCGTCCAGCCAGCTAGGGTCAATGCTGATGGGGTTGCTGCCGGCGCTCAGTTTCAGTTCGCTGGTATCGACCAGCGTGTAGGACACGCCGGCGGATGTCAGGGTTTCCAGGATTTTTCCGCAATCGCTTTGCTCACGGCTGAACAGCTCGGCAAAGGGATCGGTGCTGCAAGCACTGCCTTCGACCCGGACAGGGTTGGCTTCGGCCGCTTCGGTCAGTCCCGGATTGGCGAGCTGCCCCAGTCCCCAGAATGCCGGGAAGAGCAGCAGCAGCGAAAGCAGAGCGCCCACGATAATCGGCTTCTTGCGCCCGACCCGGTCCGACCATTTGCCGACGACGAGGTAGAATGACATGGCGATCAGTCCGGAAACAAACAGGATTATGTCGACGGTGCGCGCCTCCATGTTCATTGGCCCGCGCAGGAAGGACATGCCCGAGAAAAAGGCGGTGTACCAGATGGTCGTCAACACCCCGGTGATGCCGAACAGGGCGACGAAAATCCGTTTCTTGTTGCCCGGATAGGTAAAGCTTTCGACAAAAGGATTGCCTGCGGTCTCGCCTGCCGCTTTCATTGCCTGAAAGACCGGGCTTTCATTCAGCTTCAGCCGCATCCACAGCGATATCGCCAGCAGCATGATCGACAACAGGAACGGCACGCGCCAGCCCCAGTCGTTGAACGCCTGCTCGGGGATCAGGAAACGACAAGCCAGAATGACGCCGATCGACAGCACAAAACCGCCGGCAACGCTGGCCTGGATATAGCTGGTATAATAGCCGCGCTTGTTGGTCGGTGCATGTTCCGCGACATAGATGGCCGCACCACCATATTCGCCGCCCAGCGCCAGGCCCTGCAATATCCGCAGGAAGATCACGATCAGCGGCGCCGCCAACCCGATCGTCTCGGCGCTCGGTATGAAACCGACCCCGGCGGTGGCAATCCCCATCAGGGTGACGGTAACCAGAAAAGTATATTTGCGGCCCAGCTTGTCGCCGAGAAAGCCGAAGAGAATGGCGCCCACCGGACGAAAGCCGAAGCCAATGGCAAAGGTCGCCCAGACCATCAGGATTTCCAGCGTCGGATTGCCGCTGGGAAAAAAGGTCGGCCCGATGATGTAGAACAGGGTGCCGTAGATGAAAAAGTCGTACCATTCGAAAATGGTGCCGGCGGAGGACGCCGCTATGACCAGTCTTATTTCCTTCTGCGTCGGTTCGCGTTGTCCCGCTATCGCAGCTTCACTGGTCATATCTGTGCCCTCCCCAAGACTTTTTCAATCGGTTATTCCAGTTCGAGTATCACCGCATCGACGGCAAGGCTATCACCCTGCGCGGCTTCCACCGATTTTACCACGCCATTTTTCTCGGCGCGGAGAATATTTTCCATTTTCATCGCCTCGACCACCGCCAGAGGCTGTCCCTCGACCACACTGTCGCCCTCGCCCACGTGCAGCGCGACCAGCAGGCCGGGCATCGGGCATAGGAGGAATTTCGACAGATCGGGCGGAATTTTCTCGATCATGTGCACAGCATGTTGCGCAACATGGGCGGGCAATATCCGCGCCTTGTGGGTTGCGCCGTGGCTGTTGAGCGCGAACCCGTCGGTGCTTTTGGCAATTTTCACCGATAATGGCTTGCCCGCAACCTCGGCGAGGATCAGGCTGTCGCCCGGCGTATATTCCATCGACAGGTCCACCGCAGTGCCATCGACCGCAATTTCCTCTTCGGAGATCCGCACGTCCATGATCTTGTCGCCGATCTTCACTTGCCATTCGGACGGCGCTTCGAGACGCTTGCCGAGCTGATTGTCGACGCGGCGTGCACGATCCGCATGGGCGGTTGCGGCAAAAGCCCCGATAGCGGCAAGATTGACGAGCAGTTCGTCGGTTGCCGGAGCGCCCTGGAACCCGTCGGGATATTCTTCGGCAATGAAATTGGTCGTGATCGTGCCTTCGCGGAAGCGCTCATGCTGCATCAGCGCCGAGAGGAAATCGATATTGTGACCGGGGCCGACCAGCTCGAAGCGATTGAGCGCGTCGATCTGGCGATCGATCGCCTCGATCCGGGTTTCGCCATAGGTAATCAGCTTGGCGATCATCGGATCGTAGAAGATCGAGACCTCGCCGCCTTCTGCGACGCCATCGTCAACCCGAATGCCTTCTTCCTCTTCCGGTGGCCGATATTTGACCAGACGACCGGTCGACGGCAGGAAGCCGCGATAGGGATCTTCTGCATAGACACGGTTTTCGACCGCCCAGCCAGTGAGTTTGACTTCATCCTGTGTCAGCGGCAATTTCTCGCCATAGGCGACGCGGATCATCTGTTCGACCAGATCCAGACCGGTGATATATTCGGTAACCGGATGCTCAACCTGCAGCCGGGTGTTCATTTCGAGGAAATAGAAGCTCTTGTCTGCGCCGACGATTAGCTCGACCGTACCGGCGCTATAATAGCCCACGGCCTGCGAAAGGGCGACCGCCTGTTCGCCCATTTTCTTGCGCATTTCGGGATCGACGAAGGGCGAAGGCGCTTCCTCGACTACTTTCTGATGCCGCCGCTGGATCGAACATTCGCGTTCGCCGAGATAGATGACATTGCCATGCTTGTCGCCGAGCACCTGGATTTCGATATGGCGCGGCTGTTCGATGAATTTCTCGATAAACACGCGGTCATCGCCAAAGCTGGCCAGACCTTCGCGCTTGGTCGCTTCAAAGCCCTCGCGAACGTCTTTCTCGTTCCACGCCAGCCGCATGCCCTTGCCGCCGCCGCCGGCGCTGGCTTTCATCATCACCGGATAGCCGATGTCATTGGAAATGCGCACAGCATGTTCGGTGTCGTCGATCTCGCCAATATGGCCGGGCACAACGCTGACGCCTGCCTTCTCCGCGAGCTTCTTGGATTCGATCTTGTCGCCCATTGCGGCAATCGCATTGGCTGGCGGGCCGATGAAGGCGATGTCATTGTCCGCCAGTTCCTGCGCAAAACTGGTCCGTTCGGACAGGAAGCCATAGCCGGGATGGACCGCTTCCGCTCCGGTATCCTTGCACGCCTGGATGATCTTCTCGGCGATCAGATAAGATTCCGCTGCCGGCGACGGACCGATATGCACGGCCTCATCCGCCATTTTGACATGCGGCGAGCGCGCGTCAGCATCGGAATAGACGGCAACCGTCTTGATCCCCATTTTCTGGGCAGTACGAATAACACGGCAGGCAATTTCGCCGCGGTTTGCGATCAGGATCTTTTTAAACACAATATGACTCCAGCAGTTCGTCACCCTGAACCTGGTTCAGGGTCCATCGTGCGAAAAGCACCGACGGTGATTGTTGAGAGGTGGATGCTGAAACAAGTCCAGCATGACGAGAATATAAGCTCACTCAGCTGCCTCCAGCGCGCAATCCCGCTGCTCGGCTTGCATCGGCACCAGCCCCAGTTTGGCGAACAATGTCTCGTCCGCATCGTCACCCGCATTGCCGGTGGTCAGCAACTTGTCGCCGGTGAAGATGCTGTTGGCACCGGCGAGGAAGCACAAAGCCTGCGTGCTTTCCGACATACTCTCGCGGCCAGCGGATAGTCGCACCATCGAGGCGGGCATGGTGATCCGGGCGACGGCAATCGTGCGGACAAATTCGATATCGTCAATCTTTGCGAGCGGCGTGTCGGCGAGCATATCACCAAGCACGGTGCCCTTGACCGGGACCAGCGCGTTGACCGGAACGCTCTCCGGATGTTTCGGCAAAGTCGCCAGCGCGTGGACAAAGCCGACGCGGTCTTCGCGGGTCTCGCCCATGCCGACAATCCCGCCGGAGCAGACGTTGATGCCGCTGTTGCGGACATTTTCCAGCGTTTCGAGCCGGTCGTCGAAGGTGCGCGTGGTGATCACCTTCTCATAATGTTCCGGCGAGGTATCGATATTGTGATTATAATAGTCGAGGCCGGCTTCGGACAGCATGTCGGACTGTTTCTTGGTCAGCATACCGAGCGTCATGCAGGTTTCCATGCCCATTTGCCGGACGCCCTTGATCATCTCGATGATCGCCGGCATGTCGCGGTCCTTGGGGTTCCGCCAGGCGGCCCCCATGCAGAAGCGCGAGGATCCGCGATCCTTCGCCTGCGCCGCATTTTGCAGCACCGTGCGCACGTCGAGCAGTTTCTCTGCCTTCAGTCCCGATTTCGCCCCCGCAGACTGGTTGCAATAGCCGCAATCCTCCGGACAGCCGCCGGTCTTGATCGACAGCAGCGTCGAAAGCTGAACCTCGCCCGCCTTGTGATTGGCGCGGTGCACGGTCGCGGCCTGGAACACCAGATCGTCGAACGGCAAGTCGAACAGCGCGGCGATTTCCTCGCGGGTCCAGTCGTTGCGAACTTCGGTTTCTTCCGTCTCTGTCACGTCACTCATTCCGCAGCTTCCTCTTCGGGGGGCATGTTATGGCCCAGCAATCTCAATATGTCCGCGGCACATTCCACAATATTGCTGCCCGGTCCATAGATTCCGACCACGCCGGATTTGCGCAGGAATTCATAGTCCTTTGCCGGGATCACGCCACCGGCAAAAACCTTGATATCGCCGCGCCCGGATTCTTTCAGCAGGTTGATCAGTTCGGGGATCAATGTCTTGTGGCCCGCCGCCAGGCTGGACGCGCCAACCGCGTCAACATTTTCCGCCAGAGCCAGATCGCGGGTCTCGCCGGGCGTCTGGAACAGCGGCCCGGAAATCACGTCAAAGCCCATGTCGGTAAAGGCGCTGGAGACGACATTGGCGCCGCGGTCGTGACCGTCCTGCCCCATTTTCGCGACCAGGATTTTCGGCTTGCGGCCCAGGCGCTGCGACACGGCATCGACGCCGTCGATAACCATCGCGTAACGCGCATCATTTTCATACGCCTTGCCGTAAATACCTTTGACCGGCGTCGGCTGGGTTTCGTAGCGGCCGAAGACCGCTTCCATCGCGTCGGAAATCTCGCCCAGCGACGCACGTTGCCGCGCCGCATCAACCGCCAGCGCCAGCACATTGCCGCCGCCCCTGGCGCCATCGGTCAGCGCCTTGAGCGCCGCCTGACAGGCCGCTTCGTCACGATCGGCGCGCATCTTCTCGAGCCGCGCAATCTGTCCCTGCCGGACCTTGGCATTGTCGATGTCGAGCGTTTCCATCGGATCTTCTTCGGGCAGCCGATATTTGTTGACCCCGACGATCACCGCATCACCCTTGTCGACAGCCGCCTGGCGACCGGCAGCGGCTTCCTCGATCATCGCTTTCGGCCAGCCATCGGCCACTGCTTTCGCCATGCCGCCTTCGGCTCCGACACGCTCGATAATTTCCCAGGCCTTGTCGACCAGTTCCTCGGTCAGCGCCTCGACATAATAGCTGCCGCCGAGCGGATCGACGACCTTGGTAATCCCCGCTTCTTCCTGCAACACGATCTGCGTGTTCCGTGCAATCCGGGCCGAGAAATCGGTCGGCAGCGCGATCGCTTCATCGAGCGCGTTGGTGTGCAGCGACTGGGTGCCGCCCAGGGTCGCCGCCATCGCCTCGATCGTGGTCCGGATCACGTTGTTATAAGGATCCTGCTCGGTCAGCGACACGCCTGAAGTCTGGCAATGGGTACGCAGCATTTTCGACCGCTCCGACTGGGCGCCGAGATCGGTCATCACCCGGTGCCACAGGGTCCGCGCCGCGCGCAATTTCGCAACTTCCATGAAGAAATTCATGCCGATACCGAAGAAGAAGCTCAAACGGCCGGCAAAAGCGTCGATATCGAGCCCCGTCGCCATCGCCTGCTTGGCATATTCGCGGCCGTCGGCAATGGTGAAGGCCAGTTCCTGAACGGCCGTCGCGCCGGCTTCGTGCATATGATAGCCGCTGATCGAGATGCTGTTGAACTTCGGCATATGTTCCGACGTATAGCCGATGATGTCCGAAATGATCCGCATCGAAGGCGCTGGCGGATAGATATAGGTGTTGCGGACCATGAACTCCTTGAGAATGTCATTCTGGATCGTGCCGGAGAGCTTCTCCTGCGAAACCCCCTGCTCTTCCGCTGCAATGATATAGAAAGCGAGGCACGGAATGACCGCGCCGTTCATCGTCATCGACACCGACATTTCGTCGAGCGGGATCTGGTCGAACAGGATTTTCATATCCTCGACGCTGTCGATCGCCACACCGGCCTTGCCGACATCACCGACCACGCGCGGATGATCGCTGTCATAGCCTCTGTGCGTGGCAAGATCGAAGGCTACCGACAGCCCCTTCTGCCCCGCCGCCAGATTGCGACGATAAAAGGCGTTGGATTCCTCGGCCGTCGAAAAGCCGGCATATTGCCGGATCGTCCAAGGACGGCCCGCATACATGCTGGCCTTGACGCCGCGGGTGAACGGACCAAAGCCGGGTAGCCCGGGATCACCGGCATCTTCCGCCGTGTAGAGCGGCTTGACGGCGATGCCCTCGGGTGTCTCCCATGTAAGGTCGCGGCCCTTGACTTCCTTGTCGGCCAGTTCCTGCCAGTCTTTGATCGTCGGTTTGTCGGTCATATCTGCCCTGTTTCTCTCTATTCGAATATATCAGCCGCTGGTGGCGAGCCTGTCGAACCACGCTGCTCAAGCAAAAAGCGCTGTCAGCCTTGCCATGCTTCGGTTCGACCGGCCCGGGGCCAATCTTTTACTCGCCCTTGAATTCAGTTGGCCGTTTTTGCAGAAAGGCAATCGCCCCTTCCCGCGCGTCCTTGCTGTCTCCGGCAATTCGCTGCCCTTCGGCTTCCCGCACGAGCGCCGAAGCATAGTCGCTTTCCAGCGCAGCCGCCAGGTTCTGACGCATAACGCCCAGAGCGACGGTCGGACCGCTTGCGAGACGCTTGGCCAACGCGCCCGCTTCGTCCATCAGATCGGCATCGTCCACGCATTTGTAGATCAATCCCCAGTCGGCAGCTTTCTCGCCATGGATCTTCTCGCCGAGCAGCATCATTTCGGTTGCCCGTGCCTTGCCGACGAGGCGGGTCAGCATCCATGATGCGCCACCATCAGGCACCAGGCCAATATTGACAAAAGCCTGCAGAAAATAGGCCGATTTTCCGGCAATGGCAAAATCACTCGCCAGAGCGATCGAACAGCCGACGCCGGCAGCCGGTCCGTTGACCGCGGTAATTGTTGGAATGTCGAGCTTCGCCAGTTTCAGCATCAGCGGATTATAATGCTGGAGAAGCGCAGCATAGCTACCCTGTCCGCCCGACAGGGCGCTGTCATTCTTGGCCTGCAAATCGGCACCGGCACAAAAGGCGCGCCCTTCCCCCGTGATCACCAGAGCGCGCGCGTCGTCAAGCTTGTCGAGCGCGACGAAAATATCGTCGGCCATAGCCAGCGAGCAGGCGTTGAGGCGCTCCGGCTTGTTGAGCGTGATGGTGGCCACCTGATCGGTGATATCCAGCTTGATATTTTCGAATTCCATGTGCGGTCCTTTTGAATGTCTCGTCATCCTGAATTTGTTTCAGGATCTCGCGGGGTCCTGAAACAAGTTCAGGATGACGATTGTATAATTAATGCCCCTTGGGCGTTTCCATGATTTCGGTTAGCATCCCGCCCATATCCTTGGGATGCACAAAAAAGATAAGCGTGCCATGCGCACCGATGCGCGGTTCGCCAAGCACCCGCTTGCCCATCGCTTCAAATTCCGCCTTTGCCGCATGAATGTCGGGCACTTCGAAACAGATATGATGCTGGCCGCCGAGCGGGTTTTTCTCCAGCCATTTGCCGACCGCACTGTCCGCTTCTGTTGGCTGCAGCAGCTCGACCTGCGTGCCGGCGGTGCCGCCCTCGCCCGGAGTGTTGACGAAACAGACGCGCACTTTCTGCGAATCCAGCACGAACGGCTCGGTGATGTCGGTGGCGCCCATGACATCGCGGTAAAAAGCGATCGAGGCGTCAAGATCGGGCGTAGCCACGCCGATATGGTTCATTCTTCCCAGTTTCATCTAATGTCCTTCTCCATGCGGAATGAATCTGTGCACCAGCGGCGCTATTCCTGCACCGACCAGCACGCCGAGTATCCCCGACAGAAGCGCAAAGGCAATCCCGCCGACCATCAGCTCGGCCGAAGCCGGGAACAGGCTGAGCAGCGGATGCGACAGCCATTCGATCAGATGTTCCGGTCCGTGCCATCCCAGGGCGGCAACATTGTGCACCAGCAACCCACCACCGACCCAGGCCATCGCCAGCGTGCCGATGATCGACAGGGCCGCGAGCAATTTGGGCATCAGCCGGACCAGACCGCAGCCGAAAGATCGCAATGCGCCCTCGTTATTCTGCGCGATATGCAGGCCGATATCGTCCATCTTCACGATCAGCGCGACCGAGCCATAGACGGCAACGGTGATTACGATGCCGATGATCGCCAATATGATAGCCTGTTCCCACCAGACCTGGTCGGTCAGTTCGGACAGGGCGATCGCCATGATCTCGCCCGACAGGATCAGGTCGGTGCGGATCGCGCCCGAGACCATTTCCTTCTCCCGCCCCGGCCCTTCGACAATCGCGGGCTGGTCATGTTTGGTGGACTCGTCGACGTGGAAAATTTCCAGAACCTTTTCGGCGGCCTCGTAACAGAGGAACAAACCGCCGAAAATCAGGATGATCGGTATCAGAAAGGGCGCGAACTGCCCCAGAAGCACCGCAGCCGGCAACAAAAAGACCAGCTTGTTCCTGAAGGAACCCTTGGTGATCTTCCAGATCATCGGCAATTCGCGCGACGGATCGAAACCGGTCACATAAGTCGGCGTAACCGCCGCGTCATCAATCACCACGCCGGCCGACTTGGTCCCGGCCCGCGCCGCCGCGGCACCGATGTCGTCAACCGATGCGGCAGCGACCTTAGCGATTGCCGCAACGTCGTCGAGAAGGGCTACTAGTCCTGTTGGCATTACACAACTCCGTCGTTGCGAAGAGCGAAGCGACGAAGCAATCCAGAGCGGCAAGCGACGCCCTGGATTGCTTCGCTGCGCTCGCCATGACGGAGGGCAATCATCTGGGAAATATCACAACGGAATATTGTCATGCTTTTTCCACGGATTCTCCAATTGCTTGTTCCGCAGTTTCCGAAGTCCCAGAGCCACCCGGCGCCGGGTTGAATGGGGCATGATCACCTCGTCGACGAAGCCCTTTTGCGCCGCGACAAACGGATTGGCGAAGCGTGCTTCATATTCCGCGGTACGCTCGGCAATCTCTTCCTCGGTCCTGCCGCGGAAGATGATCTCGACCGCGCCCTTTGCACCCATCACCGCGATTTCCGCGGTCGGCCAGGCATAGTTGAGATCGCCGCGCAGATGCTTGGACGCCATCACGTCATAGGCGCCGCCATAAGCCTTGCGGGTGATGATGGTGATTTTCGGCACCGTCGCTTCGGCATAGGCAAAGAGCAGCTTCGCACCATGCTTGATGATACCGTTATGCTCTTGAGAAGTACCGGGCAGGAAGCCTGGAACGTCAACCAGTGTCACGATCGGAATATTGAATGCATCGCAATAGCGGACAAAGCGGGCCGCTTTCTTCGATGCATTGATGTCGAGACAACCGGCAAGCACCATCGGCTGGTTGGCGACGACACCGACAGTGGCACCTTCCATCCGGCCAAAGCCGCAGATGATATTGGAGGCATGGGCGGGCTGGACTTCAAAGAAATCGCCCTCGTCGAGCATCTTGCGGATGACTTCGTGCATGTCATAGGGCTGATTGGCATTAGCAGGAATCAGCGTGTCGAGACTTTCCTCGAGACGATCCCACGGATCGGCTGTCGGCCGTTCTGGGGCTTCTTCCCGATTGGAAAGCGGCATGAAGTCGATGAAGTCGCGGGCCGCGAGCAGCGCCTCGATATCATTTTCATAGGCGACATCGGCGACGCTGGTCTTGGTGGTGTGCGTCACCGCCCCGCCCAGTTCTTCCTGTGTCACGATCTCGTTGGTCACCGTCTTGACCACATCGGGCCCGGTCACGAACATGTACGAACTGTCCTTTACCATGAAGATGAAGTCGGTCATCGCCGGTGAATAGACCGCGCCGCCGGCACAGGGCCCCATGATCAGGCTGAGTTGTGGAATCACGCCGCTGGCCAGAACATTCTTCTGGAACACGTCGGCATAGCCACCGAGTGACGCCACGCCTTCCTGAATACGCGCGCCGCCGCTGTCGTTGATGCCGATCACCGGTGCGCCGACTTTCATTGCATTGTCGAGGACCTTGCAGATTTTCTCGGCATGGCGCTCGGAGAGCGAGCCGCCGAAAACGGTGAAATCCTGGCTAAAAACAAAGACCAGCCGGCCGTTGATCGTGCCCGATCCGGTGACCACGCCGTCACCGGCTATCTTGGTCTGTTCCATTCCGAAATCGACGCAATTATGCTCGACATACATGTCGATCTCTTCGAACGAATCTTCGTCGAGCAGGATTTCGATCCGCTCGCGCGCGGTCAGCTTGCCCTTGGCATGCTGGCTATCGATCCGCTTTTGCCCGCCGCCGAGCATGGCTTCAGCGCGTTTGGCTTCCAATTGTGCGATAATGTCTGACATTAAACCCCCGGCTGTGAATCACTTGGTGCGATATGCCCTAGTCAATGCACAGCCGGTTAGGCAATCGTCAATAGCAATTAATTGCGCGATTAAACACCAGCTTTACGCTACGGTTGCCGTAATATTATCTATTTAAGCAGTACCAGTTCCTCGGACATGCTGGGGTGCAGAGCGACCGTATCGTCAAAGGCCTGCTTGGTGAGCCCCGCTTTCACCGCGACCGCTGCAGCCTGCAAAATCTCCGGCGCATCCGGCCCGATCATATGCAGACCGAGAATCTTCTCGGTCGGATGCTCGACGATCATCTTGTAGAGGCTACGCTCCGCCCGGTCCGCGAAAACATTGCGCATCGCCCGGAAATCGGACGAATAGATTTTGATATTGCCATATTGCTCCCGCGCCTCGCTCTCGGTCAGGCCGACAGATGCAATCGGCGGCTGCGAGAATACGGCCGAGGGAATATTGTCATAATCGACCGTGCGGGGGTTGTCGCCGAATACGGTGTCGGCAAAGGCCTGCCCCTCGCGGATCGCGATCGGTGTCAGTTGCACGCGGTCCGTCACATCGCCGACCGCATAAATATTCTCGACATTGGTCTGGCTATAGTCGTCGACGATGATGGCATTCTTGTCATTGGTAGCAACGCCGGCATTTTCCAGCCCCAAATTGTCGACTTTTGGCCGCCTTCCGGTGGCTGCGAGCACAATATCGGCACGAACCGGGTCTTTTTTGCCGTCCATGTAGACATCAAGAGCGCCGTCATCGCGCTTTTCGATCCGGTCGAAGGTGCAGTTGAATTTATAACTGATACCCTTGGCGAGAGAGATCTGGATCAGCCGGTCGCGGACGCTTTCATCATAACCGCGCAAGATGATGTCGGAGCGGTTGACCACGGTGACATCGCTGCCCAGGCCATTGAAAATTCCGGCAAATTCATTGGCAATATAGCCTCCGCCGGCGATGATGATCGTTTCGGGAAGCTTCTCGAGATGGAACATCTCGTTGGACGTCGACATCAGTTCGCTGCCGGGGAAATCAGCCACGGCGGGCCAGGCCCCGACCGCGATCAAGATATATTTCGCCGTCACGGTCTTTCCGCCAGCCAGTTTGATCTCATGCGGTCCGGTCAGTTCGGCCCGCTCGAGAATGATCTCAACCCCATGATTTTTAAGGGTATCTGTGTAGGCATTGTTCAGCCGGTCGACGTCTTTGAGGACATGGTCGCGCAAACGCCCCCAATCAAATTTGGCATTTTCCCATGTCCATCCGAAATTCTTGCCGTCTTCCAGTTCTTCCGAAAAATGGGAACCGTAAACCAGCAGTTTCTTGGGCACACAGCCGCGGATAACGCAGGTCCCGCCAACCCGATATTCCTCGGCAACCGCCACTTTCGCGCCGTATGATGCAGAGACTCGCGCCGCTCGCACCCCTCCGGAGCCCGCGCCTATAACGAACAGGTCATAATCATATTCAGCCATGTAAACTTCCTTGATGTCAGGCGCCAAACGCCCGCTTTTTCAATTCTTCGGTCGAGGCGTCCAATCGGTTACCATCATCGTCCGCCAGTTCGTTCGCCATCTGCTTGCCAAGCTCCACGCCAAACTGGTCGAATGGATTGATGTTCAGCAAAACCGCGTTCACGAAGGTCCGGTGCTCGTAAAAAGCCAGCAACGCACCCAGTGAACATGCTTCCAAATCTTCCAATAATATCGTGACCGACGGCCTGTCACCCTCATAGTTTCGATGACTGTCATCGGATTCTTTGCCCGCCATCAGCGCAGCGCCTTGGGCAAAGCAATTGAGCAGCAGACCGTTATGGTGCGCCGGATCAAGCGAATCCCCCGCTTCCGCAACCGCAAGAAATTCTACCGGCACCAGATGGGTGCCCTGGTGAAGCAGCTGGAACACGGCGTGCTGGGCATCGGTACCGACCCCACCCCAGACAATCGGGCTGGAATGCAAAGTCAACTTTTCGCCCTCAAGCGTCACGGATTTGCCGTTGCTTTCCATTTCGAGCTGCTGAAGATAGTCGGGCAACAAGCCCAGCCGTTCGTCATAAGCAAAGACCGCCCGGGTCTCGCACCCGCGAATCTGGGCATAATATTGATCAGCAAAGGCCGCCAGCACAGGAATATTCTGGTCCCATGGACTATCCTGAAAATGCTGGTCCATTCCGGCAGCACCCGCCAGCATATTTTCGAACACCTCATAACCCAGTGCCAGAGCGACGCTGAAACCAATCGATGACCACAAGGAATAGCGCCCGCCGACTGTCTCGGAAAACGGGAGTATCCGCGTCTCGTCAACACCCCATTCAACCGCCTGCTCAGGATTCGCCGTCAACGCCACCACCTGGCCCAGCGGATCCGCAACACCCTCTTCCCGCATCCAGTCGAGCACCGACCGTGCGTTCATCAGAGTTTCCGCTGTGGTGAATGTCTTCGAAGCGATGACCAGCAGCGTTTTGCCAGCATCAAAGCGCTCCAGAATGGGTTCGAGAGCGACACCGTCGATATTCGAGACGACCTCCAGTTCATATTTCTCGTCGCCCAGCTTCAGTGCCTGATGCAGCATTTTCGGCCCCAGTGCCGAGCCGCCGATGCCGAGATGGATGATCTGCGTAAATTCCCCGAGAGCGCCGGAATCGATGATTTCCACCAGACTTTTCATGCGCTGGTGAAGCGCCTGGGCATTATCGACGCTCGCCGGACTACCGATGCCCCGTTCCGCGCAATGCTCCGCCGCACGTCCTTCGCTGATATTGATCGGCTCGCCGGAAAGCAGCGCCTCTACGCGATTGGAAAGTCTCATCTCGTCCGCCAATTCAGCGAAGGCCGCAACCGTCTTGTCCTCAAGATGGGTTTTGGAAAAATCGAAATAGATGCCGGCCTGTTCCAACCCAAATTTGGAGACTCGCGCGCTGTCTGCGTCAAACAGATGGGTGAGCGGAGACAGGGGAAGTGCGCGGAGGCTTTGCCAGCGGTCTGAAGTCATTCAATAGTCCGATCTTGTTAGTACAAATCACGTGCGCCCGTTGAGTGTCCCAGCCCTATCTGCCGGACCGACTGGCCTCAAGTCGAAAATAGCTGGGATCGGCACATCGCAAGAAATCTTGACGCCAATGCCAATGTCGGCGAAGGGGCGGCATGGCGCGTGATAAAGCAGAACGATCGGAAACGGGCGACTTTGTCGCGTTCCTTGTAAAACTTGCATTATTCATCCTGATTTTGCGAAGTTTCATCGTGTCGCCGTTCAATATTCCCTCAGAATCAATGCAACCCCGGCTGGTCGTCGGCGACTATCTGCTGGTGGCAAAATGGCCTTACGGCTTTTCCAGATACAGCCTGCCGTTCAATATACCGCTGTTCCCCGGCCGCATATTGCCACGTTCACCGGAACCGGGTGATGTCGTGGTGTTCAAAGCCCCTCCGACGGCGCAAGATGACTATATCAAGCGGGTAATCGCGCTTTCCGGCGATATCGTTCAAGTCACCAATGGCGTGATCTCCATCAACGGCACCCCTGTCGAACGTAAAAGAATAGAAGATTTCGAATTGCCGGTCACGCCGAACAGCCCCTGCTATCGTGAAGAATTTGCAACCGCGATACATGACGGAACGATAATGTGTCGCTATCCCCAGTTTCAGGAAACCCTGCCCAATGGCGTGACGTATCGCACGCTCGATATTTTCGAAAACTCGGAAGGCGATGACACACAGGCTTTCGTGGTTCCCGATGGCCACATGTTTCTGATGGGCGACAATAGAGATCGAAGCGCCGATAGCCGCTTCCCGGCTCAGGAAGGCCAGGCGATCGGGATGGTTCCCCAGGAAAATCTTGTCGGCAAGGCGCTGGTGTCAGTATTCTCGACCGACGGCTCGGCTGAATGGATCAAACCGTGGACCTGGTTTACCGCCGCGCGTTGGAATCGGATCGGAGAAAGCTTTTGAGCCGGACGGATTTTCTCGACTGGATCGCCGAGATCACCGGCAGGACGCCATTGACGCCGGAACTGTATGTCCGGGCGGCAACACATGGCAGCCATGGGCAGAAGGACTATCAACGTCTGGAATTTCTCGGCGACCGGGTACTGGGGCTGGTGATCGCGGACCATCTCTATCGCCAATATCCGAAGGAACCGGAAGGCCGACTGTCCCAGCGCCTAAACGGGCTGGTTTCCGGTTCCGTTTGCGGTGAGATTGCCAGACAGATAGGGGCCGGCGACCACATCCTCCTCGGAAAGCAGGCCCGAGACGATGGCGCGAGAAAAAGCGTCAAGGTTCTGGGGGACGTGATGGAATCACTGATTGGCGCAGTCTATATCGACCATGGAATGGATGCCGCCCGCAGTTTCATCCTTCGTCACTGGGAAAGCCGGGTTTCCTCGACGGTCGGCGACGTCCGGCATCCCAAATCCGCGCTGCAGGAATGGGCCGCAGCAAATAATCGCAAAATCCCCGAATATGAGCTGGTCGACAAGAGCGGCCCCCATCATGACCTGAAGTTCACCGTACGGGTCAGCGTTAGGAACATAGGCGAGGTTGTGGCGACCGCGTCTGCCATTCAGGCCGCCGAAACCGAAGCCGCCAAGAAATTTCTGGAAAAATTCACATGACTCAAAAATGCGGTGTAGTGGCGTTGATCGGAGCCCCCAATGCCGGAAAATCGACCCTGATCAATGCGCTGGTCGGCCAAAAGGTCGCAATAACCAGCTCCAAACCGCAAACCACAAGAACGCGGCTGCTCGGCATAGCGATTGAAGAAGACACGCAGCTCCTGCTGGTTGATACGCCGGGCATATTCGAACCACACCGCCGCCTCGACCGGGCCATGGTATCTGCGGCCTGGGAAGGTGCAGAAGACGCCGATATAATCGTCCTGCTCGTCGATGCACGCGCGGGCCTCGGGACCAAGGTGACATCGATCGTGGAGAGGATCAAACATCGGTCCGAAAAAATCATACTGGTCATGAACAAGGTTGATATCGCCGCCAAAGACAAGATGCTCGGCCATGTCGTCAAGCTGCATGAATTGGCGGATTTCGAGGAAACCTTTTTTGTCAGTGCCAAAACCGGCGATGGACTGGAAGACTTGCGATCTTATCTCGTGCAAGCGATGCCGGAAGGCCCCTGGCATTTTCCTGCAGATCAGGTTTCCGATGCCAGCGAACGGATTCTTGCAGCAGAAATTACCCGGGAACAGGTGTTCCGGCAATTGCATGCCGAATTGCCCTACGCGACCGCTATTGCAATGGAGCAATATAAAGAGCGCCCGGACGGATCACTCGAAATACATCAGCAAATCCTCGTTGAAAAGGCCAGTCAGAAAGCGATCATTCTCGGCAAAGGCGGTCATCAGATCAAGGAAATAGGAGCAAAGGCGCGAGCTGAGTTGTCCGGCATTCTGGGCAAACCGGTACATCTTTATCTCCACGTAAAGGTCAGTGCAGACTGGGATGAAGATCGCAGCCTGTATCAAGATATGGGGCTGGACTGGGTCAAATAGTCTGCGCAAGAGAAGCGGACCGTCCATATATCATCTAGTGTGTTGTCATCATATATGACGTGACACTTAGCGGTCGAAATCGTCTGGAGATGACCGCCTGACCGAATTGGAGGCAGGGCCTGCCAAAAGGCGCGGGGAGATCGCGAATTGCGGATATAGCGGTAAGAGTCGGACAATTAGATTACCCGAATAGCACTGGAACAAGCTGGCCGTGCACTCTGCCTCCCGAATATCCGTCAACGCCGCGCCTGCCTTGCCGCCCTTATCGACCCTTGCCCTATTCTGATTTTTCCTTGGCCGGCGCCTTATTGGCTGCAGGTTTCTTCCTTGCAGCTGGCTTCTTCTTCGCTGCCGGCTTTTTCTTGGCGGCCGGTTTCTTCTTTGGAGCCGCTTTTTTCTTGGCCCGTTTCTTGGCCGGTCCTTTGGCTGCGCGGTCGTCAATCAACTGAGCCGCTTCTTCCAACGTGAGCTGATCCTTGTCGACCGTCTTCGGCAGTGAAGCATTGGTTGTCCCGTCGGTAACATAAGGACCATAGCGGCCGTCCATCAGCTTGATTTCAACCTCGGTGCGCGGATGGTTGCCCATGATTTTGAGCGGCTCCATCTTGCCGCGTCCGCGACCGCCACCATTTTTGGCGGCATCTGCCAGCTTGGCCACGGCAGCGTTCATGCCGATTTCAAAAACCTCCTGCGTGTTCTCGAGCCTGGCAGACTTGCCATTGTGGCTCAGGTAAGGACCATAGCGACCGATCTGCGCTGTTACGGGTTCGCCAGTTTCCGGGTGCTTGCCAACTTCACGGGGCAGCGACAGCAGCTTCACGGCCCATTCAAGACCAAAATCTTCCGGTGGAATATCCTTCGGGATCGACGAGCGCTTCGCTTCCTTGCCCTCGCCTTTTTCCACATAGGGACCAAAACGGCCAACCTTCTTGGTGATTTTCTCGTCGCTGTCTGGATCAACGCCCAGTTCCTGAGGGCCTTCATCCTCGTCGGCGTTGGCACCTCCGCCCTGCGCGAAGCGCCGGGTGAACTTGCACTCCGGATAGTTGGAACAGGCCACAAAAGCACCGAAACGGCCGCCGCGCAGCGCCAGCTTGCCTTCGTTGCAACGCGGGCAAAGCCGGGGATCCGATCCATCTTCCTTTTCGGGGAACAGATAATCGCCGAGGAACTTGTCCAGTTCGGCAGTCACCTCTGACGGCATCTTTTCCATGACTTCGACAGTCTTGGGTTTGAAATCGTGCCAGAAAGCTTCGAGAATCGCCTGCCATTGGGCTCTGCCCCCGCTGACTTCATCTAGCTCATCTTCAAGTCCGGCGGTATAATCATAGGCCACATAGCGATCGAAAAAGCGTTCGAGAAATCCGGTCAGAAGCCGGCCGCTTTCTTCCGCAAAGAAGCGGTTTTTCTCGACGCGCACGTAAGCGCGATCCTTCAGCGTCTTGATAATCGAGGCGTAGGTTGACGGCCGGCCGATACCCAGTTCTTCCATCTTCTTGACCAGACTGGCCTCACTATAGCGCGGTGGTGGCTGAGTGAAATGCTGCGATGCATCCACCGCTTTTTTCGCCGGGCTGTCGCCTTTGGACATGGCTGGCAACAGACCACCGTCCTCACCCTTGTCGTCATCCCGGCCTTCCTCATAAAGCGCCAGAAATCCGGGGAACTTCACGACCTGCCCATTTGCCCGTAGGCCCGTTTGCCCGCTGCCATCGAGCATTTCGACGGTCGTGCGCTCAAGCCGGGCCGAAGCCATCTGGCTTGCCATCGCCCGCTTCAGGATCAAATCGTAAAGCTTGGCATGATCGCCACTTCCGACAGTCCGCTTGGTGAAGCTGGTCGGACGGATAGCTTCATGGGCTTCCTGTGCATTTTTGGCTTTCGATTTGTATATGCGCGGGCTGTCCGGAACATAGCTCGCATCGTATCGATCAGCGATGGCCTTGCGGGCAGCAGAGATGGCGCTCCCATCCATCTGGACACCATCGGTACGCATATAGGTGATCGCACCATCTTCGTAGAGTTGTTGCGCGATACGCATTGTATGGCTGGCGGAATAGCCGAGTTTACGCGCGGCTTCCTGCTGCAGGGTGGAGGTCGTGAAGGGTGGTGGCGGATTGCGGGTAAGCGGCTTCGTCTCGATGGTTTCAACCGTGAAAAGACCGTTTTCAACGGCATTTTTGGCAATCGTGGCCTGCTCGTCATTGGCAAGGTCCATCTTGCCGAGCTTGTTGCCCTGATGCACGGTCAGCCGCGCCTCGAACGCCTGACCGCCCTGTTCCATTTGGGCTGTAACCGACCAATATTCTTGCGGCTTGAATGCCTCGATTTCACGTTCCCGCTCCACGATCAGCTTGAGCGACACCGACTGTACGCGCCCTGCTGACTTTGCCCCCGGGAGCTTGCGCCAGAGTACGGGAGACAGGGTAAATCCCACGAGATAATCGAGTGCCCGCCGCGCCCGATAGGCATCGATCAGGTCCTCGTCCAACTCGCGAGGATGGGCCATGGCTTCGGTCACTGCAGCCTTGGTAATGGCGTTGAACGTGACCCGGTCGACCTTTTCCGGAAGTGCCTTTTTCTTCCGCAACACTTCCTGAACATGCCAGCTGATCGCTTCGCCTTCCCGGTCAGGGTCAGTTGCGAGGATCAATCGCGTTGCCTTTTTCGATTCGTCGGTAATCGCCTTGAGCTGCTTGGTCTTGTCGGTGTAATTTTGCCATGTCATCGCGAAGCCATCGTCAGGATCGACAGAACCATCCTTGGGCGGAAGGTCGCGAATATGGCCGTAGGAAGCCAATACCTTGAAATCCGATCCCAGATATTTCTCGATGGTTTTCGCTTTGGCGGGTGACTCGACAATGACTAGCTGCATATGTTCCGATTTTCTCTGTTCTCACGTATACGCGCGAGGCTGTGGCAGGGATTGGCTTCAGGTCAAGGCCCTGTATGAAGATTTTTGTCAATGGCGATTGAAAATATGCCTGTCCAGAAGCGATCAGTTCGAGAGGCTGACCCGGGCACCGGCATGTCGGATCAAGCGTCCGGCCAATTCAAATTCAAGCAGGGCCAATTGCACCGAGGGCGCGGCGAGACCTGACTGCCGGACCAGTTCATCGACGGTTACGGGCGTCATACTAAGCAACTCGATCAGCGGCGCTCGCTCCGAATGCTCCAACTCGGTCTGCGGACATACTTCTATGAAAGGACTTTCCCGAACCGCTCGAAGTTCACTCTCTTGATTCGCCGGTTCGGCCCGTTCATCGAAATGACGAATCATTTCCAATATATCGTCAGCCGATTGGACGAGGGTCGCACCTTCACGGATCAGCATGTTGCACCCCCTCGACCTTGGATCGAGCGGAGAACCGGGAACCGCCAGCACCTGCCGTCCTGCCTCGGCGGCTAGCCGAGCGGTGATCAACGAGCCTGAACGCGGGGCCGCTTCGATAACGACGGTGCCCCGTGCCAGCCCGGCGATGATCCGGTTGCGATAAGGGAAATGCCGGGCCCTTGGCTCTGTGCCCGGCGGTTGCTCTGCCAGCAGCAAGCCCCTCTCCGCTATTTGGCGCTGCAGGCTTTCGTTCTCCGGCGGATAGAAGATATCCAGCCCACCCGCGATTACCGCGATTGTGGCCCTCCCGAGCGAACCTTGGTGGGCAGCGGCATCAATGCCTTTCGCCAGACCGGATACTACCGAAACGCCTGCTTCAGCCAGAGCATTGGCCAGATCACGGGCAAAGCGGCAAGCGGCCGCCGAGGCGTTTCTTGCTCCTACCAACGCCACCATCGGCTTGTTCGTAAGCTCGAGCCGCCCCTGCCAGAGAATGACCGGTGGTGGATTGCCAAGCTCTCCGAGCAGATTCGGATAAGCGGGATCCCCGAGAAACAGACAGCCCGCACCCAGTTTGTGGATCGATTCCAGTTCGGCATCAATTCGCTTTGCATCGGCAATGCGCGGTGACCGTCCACCGCCGCGCGCCGCCAGATCGGGAATAGCATCCAGTGCCCGGGCCGCCGTCCCGAACCGTTTGATCAATTGTCGATATGTAACGGGTCCGATATTCTCGGATCGGATTAGCCGGAGCCGGTCGAACGCTTCCTGGCTATCACCCATTCACTTCATGCCTTTTTTGACGCTCCGACTTTCGGTTCCTCGCCGGCGATCAACCGTTCGATGTTGGAGCGATGCTTCCATAAAACCAGCAAGGCCAGCCCGATGAACATGGGCATCATCGCATATTCTCCCAGCACGAAAGCCGCTATCGGTACCGATATGGCGGCCAGCATGCCACCGACGGAAGAGTAGCGCCAGATCGCCAGCGAACCAAGCCATGTGACCGCAAATATCAAACCCGCCATGGGGATCAGGGCAGTCACGATACCCAGCAGCGTCGCGACGCCCTTACCACCGTTGAAACGGAGCCATATGGGGTAGAGATGGCCGAGAAAGGCACCGAGGCCGGCCAAAACACCCAATCCGTCAGAAACCTGCAAGGCCAAGAAGACCGCAGCATAACCCTTACCGATATCAAGCAGCAGGGTCAGCGCTGCCATCCCCTTGTTGCCGGTCCGCAAAACATTCGTGGCCCCGATATTACCGGATCCTGTCTGACGCAAATCTCCGCCACCGGAAAACCGCGTCAGAACCAGCCCAAAAGGAACGGATCCCAGCAAATAGCCGAGCAACAACGCCAATATCGGTTCTATCCACATAGACTGCACTGAAAATACCCCTATTTCGATCCGCGCTATATTCACGCGGGATGATGGGCAAGTATTACGCATGAAAAAACGGCCAAGGCCAAACGTCTGTCAGACGAACCGAAGCAGTTGCCGTTGCCATGCTAATCTGGCTATGGGCAAAACATGACCGAAGCGCAGACTGGCGAAAGCCCTCCCTTGTTGTTTTTCGATACCGGCGTCGGAGGACTTTCGGTTCTGGGCGAAACGATGAAATTGCTACCCAACGCGCCGATCATCTATGCCGCGGATTACGCTGGCCTGCCCTATGGCATGAAGTCAGAAGCCGAGCTTGCTGCCCGTGTCCCAGCGCTTCTGGGCCGTCTGGTCGAACGCTACAGACCGCAGCTGGTCACCATCGCCTGCAATACCGCATCGACCATCGCGCTCGATCATGTCCGTTCCGCCCTGGATATCCCGGTCGTCGGAACCGTACCGGCGATCAAGCCGGCAAGCGAACTGACGAGTAGTGGCGTAATTGGCCTTCTCGGCACCAAGGCGACCATTCGGCAACCCTATGTGGACCGGCTCGCTGCGGATTTTGCTGCTGACAAAAAGCTGCTGCGCCATGCTGCTCCGGAGCTGGTCTATGCCGCCGAAGCCAAGCTGCGCGGAGATCAGCCGGATATCCGGGCGATCGCGGCGGCCATGTCAGGCCTTATGGACCAGCCCGGCGGCGAAGAACTGGACACCGTTATCCTTGCCTGCACCCATTTTCCGCTACTGCGCGAAGAATTGGCCATCGCCGCGCGAAAGCCTGTCCACTTCATTGACGGCGCCCAGGGCATCGCGCGCCGGATTGCCTATCTGACAAGGGACAGGATTTGGCCAAAGCATAATGAGCACGGCATTTTCGTCACGACAGGCGATATTATCGACGTCGCATCCTATCGCCCCGCCTTCGCGAAATATGGCATAAGCCGGTTCGAAAAGCTGTAAGCCTATGGCGAACCACCCTTATTGCGAGTGGTTCGCGCTGGAAATTGCGAGAAAAGGCCGCTAAAGGCCATTTCCAGAAAACAGCAAACTCAGATTTGACGCAGGATTTGGTGCACAGTGGACTACGACAAGATTTTTTCGCAAGCGATTGACCGGCTGCATGCCGAGGGCCGCTACCGGGTATTCATCGACATCCTGCGCAACAAGGGTTCGTTTCCGAACGCCCGCTGTTTCGCGCATCACAACGGACCACAACCTGTCACCGTCTGGTGTTCGAACGACTATCTCGCCATGGGCCAGCATCCCGATGTGATCGCTGCGATGGAAGAAGCGCTGCACGATGTCGGCGCGGGATCGGGCGGAACCCGCAATATCGGCGGCAACACCCATTATCATATCCAGCTCGAACGGGAACTGGCCGACTGGCATGGCAAAACCGGCGCCCTGCTGTTCACGTCCGGCTATGTATCGAACGAAGCGACGCTTTCAACGCTGACCAAGATCCTGCCCGGCTGCATCATTTTCTCCGACGAACTGAACCATGCTTCAATGATCGCCGGAATCAAGAACAGCGGCTGTGAAAAGCGGGTTTTCCGGCACAATGATCTCGAGCATCTCGAAGAATTGCTGGCGGCTGAAGATCCCGAAGCGCCCAAGCTTATCGCTTTTGAAAGCGTTTATTCGATGGATGGTGATGTCGCGCCCATGCACGCAATCTGCGATCTGGCTGACAAGTATAACGCCCTGACCTATTGCGACGAAGTTCATGCCGTCGGCATGTACGGCGAGCGCGGCGGCGGTATTTCCGAACGCGACAAGGCTGCCGAGCGGATCACGATCATCGAAGGCACGCTGGCCAAAGCCGTTGGCGTCATGGGCGGCTATATTACGGCCGACCAGAAGATCGTCGATGTGATCCGCTCCTATGCCCCCGGCTTTATCTTTACCACCAGCCTGTCACCTGTGCTGGTCGCGGGCGCACTGGCCAGCATCCGGCATCTGAAACAGTCGAGCGCCGAGCGCGATGGTCAGCAGGCTGCGGCGCAAAAGCTCAAGGACCTGTTCGCCGAGGCTGGTCTGCCGGTGATGGACTCCTCGACCCATATCGTGCCGCTGCAGGTTGGCGACCCGGTCAAGGCCAAGAAAATCAGCGATATATTGCTCGCCGAATATGGCGTCTATGTGCAGCCGATCAACTATCCCACCGTGCCGCGCGGCACGGAGCGGCTGCGTTTCACCCCCGGACCGGCCCACAGCGAAGCCATGATGGTTGATCTGACCAAGGCGCTGGTAGAAATCTGGAGCCGGATGGATCTGGAACGGGCGATCGCCGCCTGATTTCCGGACAGGGTTTTGCTGTAAATCTTCGCCAAGAAGAACAAGAATTTCTACTTTCGCAGTAACAGCCCCGCGCGCGCTTTACACAAACATGGTTTTTTCTTTTCTGTAAACTTCGCCCAGAACCGGCGAAATTCCAGCTCTTTGAGCACGTCGGCAGTGTCTCTAGTGTAACCTTCCATGCTCGCTGGAGAATAGCGGTGCAATTCCGGCGGGCAAGAGGGTCCACGATAATCTATCCAGAATGTCAAAGAGCCTGCATCAATTGCGACGCAGGATATCCAATCGGGGTGGCTGTAGGAAAGAAGATTCGGGCTTTAAGTGCCCGCGATGATTTCCGCGAACAGCCGGTTGTCAACATTGCCGCCGGACAGCGTGATCGCCGTCCGGTTGGTCAGGGGCAGCTTTCCGGCCAGAACAGCCCCCAGCGCGACCGCGCCCCCAGGCTCGACCACGACATGCAGTTTCTCAAATGCCACCCGCATCGCGTGATGCACTTCATCCTCTGATACGGTCAGGCCTGTGGCGTCACGAGCGCTTAAAATATCAAAGGTGATCGGAGAAACGCGGAATGTTTGCAGCGCGTCGCAGTCGGTGGCGGGCGGGTCCGGTTCCACCGGCACGATTTCGCCCCGTTCGAGAGACCGCTTCATATCGTCCCAGCCTTCAGGCTCGACAATGAAAATGCGGGCATCCGGGTTGGCCAGCGCGGAACCGCTGGCAAGACCGCCACCACCACAGCAGACGACAATCTGATCCGGTTCCAAGCCGGTCAGGGCCTGCATCTGCCTCCGGATCTCCACGCCGCAGCTGCCCTGACCTTCAACGATCCACGGATCGTCAAAGCTTGGCACGACCACGGCGCCAGTTTCCTGTGCCAGATCAGCCGCCAGTTGCTCGCGATTGCCGTTCATCCGGTCATAAGTGATCACTTCGGCGCCCAGGGCCCGGGTGTTCTCCAGCTTTGCCCTAGGGGCATCCTCCGGCATGATGATGGTCGCCGGAACGCCGAGCCGTCGGGCAGCCCAGGCCACGCCCTGCGCGTGATTGCCGCTGGAAAAGGCAATCACGCCTCGCTCGCGCTGCGCGTCGTCCAGATCGGTGAGACGGTGCCAGCCACCGCGAATCTTGAAGGCACCGATCGGTTGCAGGCCTTCCGCCTTGCACCATATTGTCGTGCCTTCAATATCGAGCGGCAATAGCGGTGTAGGCGGCAAAATCGCCGCAATTTTCTGCGCCGCTCGCTCCACCCCTGCCAAAGTGGGTTGCCGTTGCGGGTCCATCAGGTCTTGCTCTGTCATAGTCTCTCCCTATATGCGGGTTTTTCGTTTCTCCAGCATTTAGAGTAGAAATCATGGGCAAAACATTGGTTATCGGCGCAGGCGGCGTCAGTTCGGTGGCGGTGCATAAAATGGCGCAGCTGATTGCGGCAGGCAGCGGGCCTTTCACCGAGATTATATTGGCCAGTCGCACTGTCTCCAAATGCGAAGCCATTGCCGAGTCGGTCAAACAGCGTACCGGCGTGGCAATCAGGACGATGCCAATCGATGCTGATGATGTGCCGGCGCTGACTGCGCTGATCGAGCAGGAAAAGCCTGATCTGGTCGTCAATCTGGCGCTGCCCTATCAGGATCTCCCGATCATGGATGCCTGTCTGGCGACCAATACCGACTATCTCGACACCGCCAATTACGAACCGCGCGACGAAGCGAAGTTCGAATATAAATGGCAGTGGGATTATCAGGACCGGTTCAAGGATGCGGGCATCATGGCCTTGCTCGGCTCCGGCTTTGATCCGGGTGTGACCAGCGTCTTCACCTGCTGGCTGAAGAAGCATCATTTTGACCGTATCGACACGCTCGACATTCTCGATTGCAACGGTGGCGATCATGGCCAGCATTTCGCAACCAATTTCAATCCGGAAATCAATATCCGGGAAGTGACCGCCAATTCGCGGCACTGGGAAAATGGCCAGTGGGTAGAAGGTCCTGCCCTGACCCAGAAGCAGGAATTTGATTTCGAAGCGGTCGGCCCGAAGAACATGTACTTGATGTATCATGAAGAGATCGAATCGCTGAAGACGCATCTGCCGGAAATCCAGCGGATCCGCTTCTGGATGACCTTTGGCGACGCGTATCTGACCCATCTCGCGGTGCTGCAGAATGTCGGCATGACTCGGATCGATCCGGTTATGTACGAGGGCCGGGAAATCATCCCGCTGCAATTCCTGAAAGCGGTATTGCCGGAACCGGCGAGCCTCGGCGAAACGACCAAGGGCAATACCAATATCGGCGTGATCGCGACCGGCGTGAAGGACGGTGTCGAGAAGACCCTCTACGTCAAGAATATCTGCAGCCACGAAGCGGCTTTCGAGGAAACCGGGAATCAGGGCGTCAGCTATACCACCGGCGTTCCGGCGATGATCGGCGCGGCTCTCATACTGTCGGGCCAGTGGCAGGGCGATGGTGTTTTCAACATGGAAGAATTTGATCCCGACCCGTTCATGGCGATGCTGAACGCGCATGGCCTGCCATGGAAAATGGAAGAATTGGAAGCACCTTTGGCCTTTTAGGATGGAGACCAAGGCTGGCGATCCCGGCGCATTCGCGCATTTTGATCTGGCACGGGTCCCCTCGCCTGCCTTTGTCGTGGACGAGGCGGCTGTGCGCCGCAATCTGGCGATCCTTGCGGACATCAGGGAACGTTCCGGCGCCAGGGTTCTGCTGGCGCTTAAGGCCTTTTCGATGTGGTCTCTGGCGCCGCTGATTGACGAATATCTCGACGGCTACTGCGCTTCGGGCCTGTGGGAGGCCCGGCTTGCCAAGGCGCATTTTCGCGGG
The DNA here is from genome assembly GCF_002218195.1 of Sphingorhabdus sp. SMR4y. GTDB lineage: Bacteria > Pseudomonadota > Alphaproteobacteria > Sphingomonadales > Sphingomonadaceae > Parasphingorhabdus. The sequence goes on from NZ_CP022336.1 coordinate 876,765, forward strand.
CCTATCAGCACCTATTCTCCGGCCTATAAAGAAGATGATCTGGCCGAATTGGTCAAGATTTCTGGACATATTACGTTCAACAATCCGGCACAGATAGATCGATGGAAAAATTATTCTAATCAGAATCTTGAACTCGATAGTTCTGAAATTGGTTTAAGAATTAATCCGCAGATCGCGCTCGGCGAGACGGAGAAATATGACCCAAGCCAGCCGCATAGCCGATTGGGTTTTCCGATCAATCAGTTGAAGTCGGAGCATTTCCAACATCTGTCTGGCATCCACTTCCACAATCTCTGCGAACAGGGCTTCGATGCGTTGCAGCGGACCTGGGAGAAGGTGGAGCCGATTGTCGCGCCGCATTTTGACACGCTCCAATGGATCAATCTCGGCGGCGGGCATCATATCACCCGCGATGATTATGACCGCGAGGCGCTGGTTGCGTTTCTGCGAGACCTGAAAGAGCGGTCGGGATGCGATATCTATCTGGAGCCCGGCGAAGCTGTGGCGCTCGATGCGGGGATTCTGGTCGGCGAGATACTGGATATATTCGACAATGGCATGCCGGTCGGGATCACCGACATTTCAGCAACCTGTCATATGCCCGATGTGATCGAAGCGCCCTATCGTCCGGCCATGCTGGGAGAGCGCAGTGAAGGCACCGCCATTCGCCTCGGCGGACCGAGTTGTCTCGCCGGGGACATTATCGGCGATTATATCCTGCCCGCCACCCCGCATATCGGGCAACGCATCGCTTTCCTTGATCAGGCGCATTATTCGATGGTAAAGACCAACACATTCAACGGTGTTCCCTTGCCTTCGATTTGGCTTTGGAACAGCGATAACGATGCGCTGCAATGCGTAAAAACATTCGATTGGACGGTGTTTGAGGGCCGGTTGAGCTAGAAAATCAACCGGTGGCGGCACTTTCTGTAAATGTAGGACTTTACAGACTCATATAGCGGCCATATAGCCGCGCTTCGCTGCCCCATGGCCGCTTGCGAATCCGCAAGGCAGCTCAATCGATCTAAGCCGATAGGGGGTCCCTTGAGTTGCGCTATTACCATGATGCCGAGGAGCTGACGAAGGCTCTTAGCCCAGATATTCCAGTTTTGCTTAACCGGCCACACGCAGCGCGTCGCGCCGCGCGTTATTTTGTCGAGCAATTTCCCGGCAAGGCACTTTATGCGGTGAAGGCGAATCCTTCCCCGGCCTTGCTGCAACTGTTGTGGGAAGAAGGCGTGACCCATTTCGATGTCGCGTCGATCGACGAAGTACGGATCGTCCGCGCCGCGCTGCCGGAAGCCACGCTTTGCTACATGAACCCGGTCAAACAGCTGGCCTCGGTGCGCGAAGCCTATCACGAGCATGGCGTGCGGATATTCTCGCTCGACAGTATCGAGGAACTGGAAAAGATCGAATTGGGAACCGACTCGGCCGAAGACCTGACGCTCTGCGTCCGGATTCGCGTGGCATCGGAATTTGCCGAAATCAGCCTTGCCTCCAAATTCGGCATTGATGTCGATGAATCGGCAGAACTGCTGCAGCGGGCCCGGCAGCGGGCAGATTGCCTCGGCATCTGTTTTCATGTTGGTAGCCAGGCGATGACGCCGCTCGCCTATGTCCACGCGCTGGAACGCGTGCGCAATGCCATAGTCGGCGCTTCGGTCACGGTAGACATCGTCAATGTCGGCGGCGGTTTTCCGTCGATCTACCCGGATCTGGCGCCGGTATCGCTCAACCATTATTTCACCGCCATCGACCGTACGTTCGAGGATCTGCCGATCAGCTATTCCGCCGAACTCTGGTGTGAGCCAGGCCGGGCCCTGTCGGCCGAATATAGCTCGCTGGTGGTCAAGGTCGAACGACGCCGTGGCAATGAGCTCTATATCAACGACGGCGCCTATGGCACCCTGTTCGACGCGGCGCATATCGGCTGGCGTTTTCCGGTGCGGAAAATCGGTGCCGAAGAGGAAGACGGCGCGACCACCGGCTTCAGCTTCTATGGTCCGACCTGCGACGACATGGATTTCATGGCCGGACCGTTCAACCTGCCCGACAGCATCAAGGCCGGCGACTATATCGAGATTGGTATGCTCGGCGCCTATGGATCGGCGATGCGGACCAAGTTCAACGGCTATGGCAGCAGCGAGGAGTATGACGTCACCGACGAGCCGATGGCGAGCCTCTATGTCGGCGAAAATCTCGATCGTTCCGACCGGGAAAATGTCGTGTCCTTTCCGACCGCCTAAACGGCAATATAGGTTGCAATTGACAATCTGTTACAGTTGACGCAGTTTCTCCGGGATTTTGGGAGAAGATGAATCATGGAAATTGCAATATTGGCGCCGGCAGCCGTGCTGGTCTTATGGTCGCTCATCATGCTGTTCTGGATGGCCGGCACCAGATTTCCGGCCATGGCGAAATCCGGCGCCGATCTCGCGAATGCCAAGCCGGGCGGGCGCGGCGGTGACCTGGAAGGGGTTATCCCCGACAAGGTGAACTGGAAATCCCATAATTACACCCATCTGATGGAACAGCCGACGCTTTTCTATGCGACGGTCGTGATCCTGGCGCTTGCCGGTGCCGGCCACGGAATGAATCTCTATCTCGCCTGGGCTTATGTGATCATCCGGATCATTCACAGCATCTGGCAGGCCACGGTCAATCTGGTCAAGGTCCGCTTTCTGCTGTTCATCGCGTCGACGGTCTGCCTGTTCATCATGGCGATCAACGCCCTGTGGGTCACGCTTTTGTAGAACCACAATATTATTTGGGAGGATTTTTATGGAGAACAGCCCGTTGCTGCAGCCGATGGTTGCGCTCATATTATGGACCATGCTGATCTGGCTGTGGATGTATGCCACGCGGATTCCAGCGATGAACAAGGCCAAGATCGACTCGGTCAATCTGGTGGGTGCCAAGGGCGGCGATCTCGATGAGCTTTTGCCGCCGGAAGTGCAGTGGAAGGCGCATAATTATAACCATTTGCTGACAGAACCGACGCTTTTTTACGCGATTTGTGTCGTTTTGATCCTTTCCGGGCAGGATTATGGACTGAACCTGACCATCGCCTGGGCCTATGTTGCCTTGCGCGTGCTGCACAGCCTTGTGCAGGTCACGATCAACCGGGTGATCTTCCGGTTCCTATTATTCGCCCTGTCGAGCCTGTGCATCATCGCGCTGGCGATCCACGCGGCTATCGCCGTTTTTCACTAGGATCAAGAGCCTGGGAGCAGACCTTTCAGGCTCTTCTAGCGGCTGAAGCTGGAAACAAGCTCGACATGGGTCGACCAGAGAAACTGGCCGACAGGCCAGACCTGGTCGAGTTTGTAACCCGCTTCGCAAAGCTGCTTGGCATCGCGGGCGAAACTGGCCGGGTTGCAGCTGATATAACATATTTTCGCGACGTCGGACTGCGCCAACTGCAAGATCTGGTCGCGCGCACCGGCGCGCGGCGGATCGAGAATGACGGCGTCAAAGCGGTTCAGCTCTTCAACGCTTAGCGGCCGCCGGAAAAGGTCACGGTGCTCGCAGAATATCTGCCGGGGCGAATGGTTGGCGGCCATTTTCAGCGACCCGATAGCATCGCGCGCGCCTTCGGCCGCGTAGACTTTCTGGTCCGGGCCAAGAGCCAGGGTAAATGTGCCAAGCCCGGCGAACAGGTCCGCCACCAGACGCGCTTCACCAACCGCGTCCCGCATGGCAGCAACCAGAGCCTGCTGGCCTTCCCGCGTTGGCTGCAGGAAGCTGCTGTGCGGAAAACCGACGACAGTGCCATTCAACGTGACTGTTGCCGGTTCCGGTTCCCACTGGGTTTCGGGACCATAGCCGCCGTCGACCGACAGGCGCGCGACACCGTTGTCCTGGGCAAAGGCGGACAGCGCTTCGCGCTGCTCCAGACCTTCCGGTTCGTAATTGCTGATCAGCAGATCGACACCCTGATCGATCAGGGTCATCTCGATATTCATGTCATGTTTGCGGCGAGAGACCTTTTTGAGAAAGCTCCGCAGCGGCGCGAGCAAAGCGAATAGTTCGGGCGCCATGATCTCGCATTGCTTGAGATCGACAATCCTGTGGCTGCCGGCTCCGCTGAACCCGAGCTTGAACTGGTCGCCCAGCTTCGCCGCCCGCAGGCTGGCACGGATTCGGCTTCTGGGCTGGGAAATCTGGGGCGGGTGCATGGTTCCGGCGACCAGCCCCTGGCCTTCCAGTGCATAGGCCACGCGCTCGGTGAGAAAGCGGGTGTAGCTCTCGGCATCGAGATGTTGCAGGCTGCAACCGCCGCAGGACTGGAAATGCTGACAGGGCGGTTCAACATGATGTGGCCCCTTGATCAGGCCACCCTCATCATTCAGCCGATCGAGCGGCGCAGAAAAAGCAATGTGGCGACCGTCAGCGGTCACACCATCGCCCTTCGCGGCAACGCGAATGATCAGGTCGGGATCGGCGGTCGCGATCATAAACATTCCTGCAAGGTGGCGGGGATCTGGTCGACAAGCATTTCCGGCGTGAAAGCGGGGCCAGCCAGTTGTCCGGCCCGGCTGTGCAGCCACTGGCCTTCGCAGCCTGCCTTATAAGCAGTGAGGCCCGTTGCCAAGCGGCTTGCGATGATCCCGGCCAATATGTCGCCGGTCCCGGCTGTCGACAACCACGGACAATCCTGCGTCGACAGAGATGCCTCGCCCTCGGGACTGACGATCACCGTATCCGAGCCTTTCAGCAAAATGCTACAGTCGGCCTGCTCCGCGAGCTTTCGGCTGTCCTCGATTTTGTGCCGGGGTGCCTGCCCCGTCAGGGAGGCAAATTCTCCGGCATGGGGGGTCGCGATCGTCGCGGCATCGCGCTTCTTTACCAGCGCAGAAAATTGCGTTCCGGCCACGGTTAGCGCATCGGCATCGATGACCAGCGGTGCATCGGCTGCCAATGCAATATCCAGCAGTTCCCTCGCCCGGTCATCGCGACCCAGTCCCGGACCGATTATGATCGCAGAGATGCGCTGATCCGACAGTTTTTCCTGCAGGTCGGGGCTATCTTCCACGGTCTCGACCACGATACTCGGATGGGGGGACGAAAATCCGGACGCGGCCAATATTTTGACATAGCCGGCTCCGGATTTCTGAGCGGTCATCGCGGTGAGTTGCGCGGCCCCCGGCATCGCCCCGGCAACCACGGCAACGAGACCGCGACTATATTTGTGGTCTGCCGAAGTCGGTGCGGATATATGCGGTTTCGGCAATATCAGAAGATCGCTGTCCGCCGTAATGCCAATATCTATCCCGACCAGACCACCCATTTTCGATCGCGCCGGCTCCAGATAATGGGACGGCTTATAGGCCCCGAGCGCTATCGTCATATCAAAGGCCGGGGTATCGTTGAGCAATTTGCCCTGATCGGATTCAATCCCACTGGGCAGATCAATAGCGACCCTCCGTCTCGCGCCGTCGAACAAGCGAGAGAAGTGGCTGAACCAGTCGTCACCAATGGCACGCGTCAATCCGGTGCCGAAGAGACAGTCGACAAATTGCGCGGCGGGTTGCGCCTCTTCCAGGGAGGCTGTCTTTCCCTGCCATAGCGACTTGGCATGGCGCGCGGCGTCGGTTGTCGGATCAAGCGGCGCGGCAACGCAGACGTCAACGCCGTTTTCGCGCAACCACTGCGCGATGACATAACCGTCACCGCCATTATTACCCGGGCCACAGAGCACCAGGGTCGGCTGATCGGCGGCGATTCGCCAGATCATCTGCGCGGCGCCTTGCCCCGCGCGACGCATCAGTTCGTCGACCGAAATTCCGGAATCGATCAGCCTGTCCTCCGCGCGCTTCATTTCAGCGGCGGTCAGCATATTTCCCTGATTGATCATGCGGACCTCTAGTTTCCGGCTGTTGCCGGATCTTCCTGGCTGGCAGATGATCCCTGCGCACCCGCGTCCGGCTTGATCTGCGCGGGCAACAGATATTTATCCGGTCCGACGCTGACCTGAATCTTGCCATCTTCGACAATCGATATCCGCGCCTTGTCAAAACCGTCAGCGGCTTCCAGGCCGTGGCCATCGGTCAGGACATTGAAGCGACGAAAGCCGCCATCGGGATGACGAATGATCATCGTGACGCCATTTTCACCGCTCAACCGCTCAACCAGACAGTCACGGGTAAAATCGCTGGCACCGTCGATGGCGCAACTGATTTTCCCGTCGTCCCCGGCTTGCGCTGCCGCACGCTGTTCTGCTTCTGCAAGCACAGCATTGTCCGGCCTGTTTTCGCAGGCCGTCAACAATAATATTAAAGCAACAGCGCTATATATCCGCATAGACATGTTTTTCCGCCTTGGCCCCCGGATGGGTGACCGCACCCTTATAGGCCGGCCCAACATTCTGAGCATAGCGCCACAACGTACCGGAACCATAATCGGTTTCGCGTTGCGTGAAGTTTTTCCGCCGCTCGGCCAATATCGCCTCGTCGACTTCCAGATCGATGATGCCCTTTTCGGCATCGATATTGATCATGTCGCCGTCCTCGATCAAGCCGATAGGCCCTCCATCGGCCGCCTCCGGTCCGACATGGCCGATGCAGAAACCACGGGTGGCACCGGAGAAGCGCCCATCGGTGATCAGCGCGACTTTCTCGCCCATACCCTGGCCGTAAAGCGCAGCGGTGGTGGCTAGCATCTCGCGCATGCCGGGGCCGCCCTTAGGCCCTTCGTTGCGGATGACGACTACGGCGCCCTCCTTGATCTGCCGGTCCTCGACGGCATCAAAAGCATCTTCCTCGCATTCGAAAACCTGGGCCGGGCCACGGAACTGCAGGCGGGCCATGCCGGCGACTTTCACGATAGCGCCTTCCGGGGCCAGGGAACCGCGCAGACCGACAACACCGCCGGTTGGCGTGATCGCATTTTGTACGTCGTAGATCACTTTCTGGTCCGGGTTCCAGACGATTTCCTCGATATTCTCGCCGAGCGTCTTGCCGGTGACGGTGATGCAGTCGCCCTTGATCAGCCCGTTGTCCATCATCGTCTTCATCAACATGTAGACACCGCCGGCATCATGCATGTCCTTGGCGACATATTTGCCGCCCGGTTTCAGGTCGGCCAGATAGGGCGTGGTCTTGAAGATTTCGGCGACATCGAACAGGTCAAAGTCGATACCCGCTTCGCTGGCCATTGCCGGAAGGTGCAAGGCGGCGTTGGTCGAGCCTCCGGTGGCGGCGACCACGCGCGCGGCGTTGATGAAGGCATCCTTTGTACAAATATCGCGCGGCCGCAGATTGAGTTCGATCAGGTTCATGATCTGACGACCGGCGGCGCGCGCCATGTCGTCGCGGGTTTCATAGGGGGCCGGTGCCATATTGCTGTTCGGCAGCGACAGGCCGATCGCTTCGGCAACGCAGGCCATGGTGTTGGCGGTAAACTGGCCGCCACAGGCACCGTGCCCCGGGCAGGCGACTTTCTCGAGTTCGATCAGTTCCTGCAACGGGCAATTGCCGGCGCTATGCTGTCCGACGGCTTCAAAGACGTCCACCACGGTGACATCATGGTCGTGGAAACGGCCGGGCAGGATAGAGCCGCCATAGACAAATATTGACGGGACATTGAGCCGCAGCATCGCCATCATCATGCCGGGCAGGCTCTTGTCGCAACCGGCATAGCCGATCACCGCGTCATAGCAGTGGCCGCGAACGCTCAGTTCGACGCTGTCGGCTATGACTTCGCGGGAGACCAGCGAGGCCTTCATGCCCTGGTGGCCCATGGCAATGCCGTCGGTCACGGTGATCGTGTTGAACCGCCGCGGGGTGCCGCCGCCTTCGATCACGCCTTCCCGCGCAATATCAGCCTGACCGTCGAGCAATGTGTTGCAGGGCGCGCTGTCGTTACCCGCGGAAGCGATTCCGACAAAAGGTTTTGCGATATCTTCTTCGGTCATGCCCATTGCATAATAATAGCTGCGCTGGGGCGCGCGTTCGGGACCGACACTGACGTGACGGCTGGGCAAGCGGGATTTATCGAATCTGTTGGTCATTCTGGCTTTCCAATATGGCAATTTCCGGATCGTCCTTCCAAAAGTCCGCCGGTTAAGCAAGAGCCGTTCTTATTTTATCGCACGTACGCAATAAAATATCGGCAAAACGCCGCTGTCCGGTCTCTTCACGGATCAGGTCCTGACGGACCTCCACCCCGATATAGGGCTGGCCGATGGTTTCACACTGCCGGTTCATCGTCGCGTTGAGATCCTTGCCTGAATAAGGCATTTGGTCACCGACGATCAAACCTTCCTCTTCGCCAAGAAACTGAAGCGCCAGACGCGGAGCCGTCTGATGTTCATTATACATGATTCCCATATCCCACGGGCGTTGCAGTTGCGGATTGGTGCGCAGCACCGGCGAAAAACTGTGCAGCGAGGCCACCAGAACCGGCTTCAAGTCGGCGATCAGCGCCGCGACCCGGTCATGATAGGGCATGAAAAAGCGATCCAGCCTCGCCTGCCTTTCCTCTTCGGAAAGACGATTGCCCGGAATTTCGACGCCGTCGCTGCGCTCCACGATGACGGCTGGTTCGTCGGGATAGCGGTTGAGATCGACGATCAGCCGGGAAGCCGTACTGAGAATGGCAAGATAGCCACCCTGCTCGGTCATCAGCCGGGCTATCGGCGCAATTCCGGGATCATAGGCGATATGGTCCCGGGCATATTGTGGTGAAATGCCGAGGTCGATGTCATCGGGAATGTGGCTGGAGGCATGGTCGACCAGAAGCAGCACCCCGCCTTCGGAAGGGACACCGGAAATTTCGTACGCGTCGGTCAACGGATTTCCCCGATCATCGTCCATATTCGGTCCATCGTCTTGCGGCAGTGGCGCTCCGCCATTCTGGCGTCACCAACCGAATCGAACAGGGCAAAACAGGTAGCTCCCGATCCCGACATCCGGCCAACAATCGGCTGGCACTCCTCCAGCGACCGGAGCAATCCGGTCAGTTCCGGTACCAGAGCTATCGCCGGATCCTGCAGATCATTCCTGCCATTGCGAGCGGATTCTATCGGCGAACCGCTTTCAAGAGCACCGCGATCAACGCCATCCCACGCCGCGAATATTGCTGCCGTCGAAACCGGAACCAGCGGATTGACCAGCAGAGCGACAGTGCCGCGCAAGTCTGTATCAAGGATCCGCTCAAGATCCTGACCAATACCCGTGCCGCGGCAGGTCCGGCTGGCGAGGCAGGCTGGAACATCGGCGCCTAGCGGTCGCGCGACATCCGCCAGTTCGGCCTGCGGCAGATCAAGCTGCCAGAAACGGTTGAGCAGTCGCAATGTCGCCGCGGCATCCGCCGAGCCTCCCCCGATACCCGAGGCCACCGGCAGCATTTTGTCGAGATGAAGGTGAGCACCCCGCTTTACATTTGCATGCTGCGCAAGCCGGTTGGCCGCGCGCAGAATCAAATTGTCGGTCGTGCTCAGGCCATCCGCAAAAGGACCATCAATCTGCAAGGAAATGCTTTCGCCCGACTGCACCGATATCCCGTCACCCCGGTCGAGAAAGGCGAATATCGTCTCCAGTTCGTGGTAGCCGTCGGGGAGCCGCCTGCGAACGTGCAGCGCCAGATTGATTTTCGCATAGGCCGTTTCTTCATCCCGCGCGCCCAAATCCGGACCGGGCATCAGGGCGAAACAAGGTCGGGCCGAAGGCCCAGGTCTATTTTACTGGCAAGACGTTGCGCATCCTCGTCTTCCGCGAACAGTTTCGCGGATTTCCATGCGTAACGCGCTTCATAAATCCGACCGACGGTCCAGTAGGCATCCCCGAGATGCTCGTTGATGGTCGGGTCCTGCGGCTGGCCTTCAAGCGCCGTCTCGAGATAGGTGACGGCGCGTTCATGGTCACCGGTGATGAAATAGGCCCAGCCGAGGGAATCGGTGATCGCGGGCGAGGTCGATCGCAATTCGTGTGCCTGCTTGATCGCGGCTACCGCTTCCGCCTTGTTCACCCGCCGTTCGAGCTGGGCATAGCCAAGATAGTTGAGGATCGTGGGAGAATTAGGCTGCAGTTCATTGGCCCGGCGCAGGGATTCCAGCCCTTCCGGCCAGATTCCGGCCTGTTCCTGCGCTCCGCCCAGCGCGAGCCAGTAATTGGCCATGACCAGATCAGAGCGGTTCAGTCTCTCCCCCAGCCTGACCGCCGAGGCAAATGCACCCGCTGCCGCCGCATGGTCGCCCTGCGCCTGAAGCGTCTGTCCCTTCAATATATGGAGTTCCGGAGAATCCGGATCCCGGTCCATGACCGAATCGAGCCGGGCAATCGCCTGCTTGTAATTGCCATCAGCGACCAGACTGGCGATCCCGGAGCTCAGTCCGACAAGAAAATAGGGACTCTCGCTGCCGATCCGGGAGAATTCGGCAACCGCGCGATCATGCTTTTCCGCCCGAGCATAGGATCGTCCCAGCATCAGACGGGCATAGTCGGAATTGCCGGCCACATGCGCGCTGGCCAACGCCAGCAGTTGCGACAGAAAATCGGCCTGCTGCGACGCGAGATCGCTCGAGAGCCGCTGAAAGAGAAAGGCCAGACCGGTGGATGCGGACACCTTTTGTGCCACACCCTTTTTCTGTCCGGTTTCAATCTGCTGATATAGCCTTTGCTCCGGCGCGGTCGACCGTGTTTTCAGGATATCCTTCGCCGCTTCCGGTTCATTTCTGGCCCACAAATGGCGGGCCGCGATCATCCGCACCGGCGCCATCCGCGGTTCGTTGCGTTCGACCACTGCACCGAGCAGGGCGAGCGCTTCCTTTTCCCGCCGGTGGGCGAGGCTGTTCAGGATCAGATGTTCTTCAAGATAGTAGCGGGCAGTGGCATCGCTTCGGGCCCGCGAAAGAATGGCGATGCCGTCGCCCCCTCTTGCCGTTTCCAACCAGGCCGCCAGAAAGGGTTCAAGAAAGGCAAAATTCTTCAGCGCCTCCAGTTCGACAGCGGCAAGTTCAGCGCCGTTCCAGTCGCGCTGCGCAAAAGCCGAGGCGAAGAGCAGCAGCGGCATTTCGGGCTCGGCCTGGCCGCGCAATTGCAGGACTCGAACGGCTTTTACCGCCAGTTCGACATCGCCCGTTTCAATGGCGCTGACATAGGCCTTGCCGGCCAGCAGGGCATTGTCCGGCTGTTCCTTCAGGCTCTGCGCATAAATGGCCGCAGCGACCTGCGACTGATCGGACGATTCAGCCAGCCTGGCTTCGACAAAGCGGTTGAGCGCTGCGGCACTGTCGCCGCGACTGGCAAGTGCCGGTGAGCCGGCTAGTCCAGCGGCGAGCAGCGCAGACAGGCCGAGACTACATATTCGGATAATTGGGACCTCCGCCACCTTCAGGAACCACCCAGTTGATATTCTGGGCCGGATCCTTGATATCACAGGTCTTGCAGTGCACGCAATTTTGCGCGTTGATCTGGAACTTCGGCTTGCCGGCCTCGTCCTCGACAAATTCATAGACACCGGCCGGGCAATAGCGTGCCGACGGCCCGGCGAAGACCGGCAGATTGACATCGACCGGGATATTCGGGTCTTTGAGCTGGAGATGGACCGGCTGGTCTTCTTCATGGTTGGTGTTCGACAGGAATACCGACGACAGGCGATCAAAACTGATCACGCCATCGGGCTTCGGATATTCGATCGGATGACAATGTTCCGCGCGTTTCAGACGCGACCAGTCGGGGTGCAATTTCATCGTGAACGGCATTTTGATCTTCAGATGCTCGGCCCACATGTTGATGCCGGAAATGATGGACCCTAGGAAATCGCCATATTTCTCAACCGCCGGCAGAACGTTGCGAACCACGCGCAATTCTTCCCGAACCCAACTATTTTCGTATGCGGCGCCATATGCGGTCAGCTCGTCGCTGGTGCGATCGGCCACGATCGCTTCATAAGCGGCTTCTGCGGCCATCATACCGGTCTTCATCGCAGTGTGCGTGCCCTTGATGCGCGGAACATTGACGAAACCGGCGGAACAGCCGATCAGCGCGCCACCAGGGAAATAGAGCTTGGGAACGGCCTGGAAACCGCCGTCGTTGATCGCCCGCGCGCCATAGGAAACGCGCTTGCCGCCTTCCAGTATCTTGCGGATTTCGGGATGCTGCTTCCAGCGCTGCATTTCCTCGAAGGGGGACAGATAGGGATTTTCGTAGTTCAGCCAGGTGACGAAGCCGAGCGCGACCTGGTTGTCGGCCTGATGGTAGAGAAAACCACCACCATTAGCGCCTTCGCTGAGCGGCCATCCCTGCGAGTGAATGACGCGGCCCGGCTTGTGCTTGGCAGGATCGATATCCCACAATTCCTTGATCCCGAGACCATAGATTTGCGGCTCGCTTTCGGCATCCAGCGAAAACTGGTTTTTGAGAATCTTGGTCAGATGGCCGCGCGCACCTTCGGCAAAAAATGTATATTTGGCATGCAGTTCGAGGCCCGGTTCATAATCCGGCTTGTGACTGCCATCGCGCGCCACGCCCATATCACCGGTTGCCACGCCCTTTACCGAGCCATCTTCATTGTAGAGGATTTCGGCAGCCGCAAATCCGGGAAAAATTTCCACCCCCATATTTTCGGCGCGCTCGGCCAGCCAGCGGCACAGATTGCCCAGCGATCCGGTATAGGTGCCCTTGTTGTGCATGAACGACGGGGTCATGAAATGGGGCAGCGAAATTTTCTTCTTCTTGGTCAATATCCAGTGGTGATTTTCGGTCACTGGCGTTTGCGCAAGCGGGCAATCCTCGTCACGCCAGGACGGGAAAAGCTCATCCAGTCCCTTGGGGTCGATCACCGCACCAGAAAGGATATGCGCGCCGATCTCGGAGCCTTTTTCCAGCACGCAGACCGACAGGTCCTTGCCTGCTTCGTCGGCCATCTGTTTGAACCTTATGGCTGCACTGAGACCGGCGGGGCCACCCCCGACTATCACCAGATCATAAGGCATTGACTCTCGTTCGCTCATGTCGCTTTTCCTACAATTCTTGCTTTTATTCTCTTGTACATTCGGTCTGTCGTAAACCGAAACCCGCTGGGCAGAAACCTGCTTTCCCGCCAATTGACCTATTCGTCAACTCATGACTCTATGCATAAATGAATTTAATTCCTGCACCAACGTCTAATCCGTCGACTGAGTCGATGATCCACAGTTTGCAAGACTGGTGGTCGCTGGCTGGCGTCGAACTGGATTATACCGATCATCCCGGAGCCCTGCTGGCCGCCGCAAAAGCGGCGCCGGCACCAGAGGTGCCGCAGGCGGCAGCCGTTACGGAACCCGTGCCGGAAGCGGTGAAAATCCCGGCACAGAACGAGCGGCTGCCGGCCAGCTATCCGGAATTTGTCGACTGGCTGGCCAGTGACGAGGATCTGATCGAATCAAGCTGGTCTAATCAGAGAGTGGCGCCGCAAGGGGTGCTGGAACCGGAAGTCATGGTGGTTTCCGCGCTGCCGGAAAAAAACCGCAATGGCGAAGTACAGCTTTTCAATCCGGAGAACCGCAAGCTGCTGGAAAAGATGCTGGCGGCAATAGGGTGCGATTCGCACCAGTTCTATTTGGCTAACATCGCTACATCCCTGCCCTATGACGGCCGGATCGACGAACAGCATTGGCCGACGCTGAAGACGCGATTTCTGCATCATGTCGGGCTGGTTCGACCGAATCGGGTTATCTGCTTCGGTGATCTGGCCGCAAAGATCATTTTCGGACAGGACCTGCTGACCGCACGAAAAAATAAGCAATTTATTAACCATAGTTCATCACAAACAGAGGCGATCGTGACATTTCACCCGCGGATCCTGATCGAGCGGCCATTGTTCAAGGCCGAAGCATGGAAGGATCTGCAAATGCTGACAAGGATTTCTGCCTCGTGAAACTGAAATTTGCACTGACCGCATCGCTCCTCACTCTCACCGCGGCCCCCGCGCTCGCCGACGATGGCGCCGTACTCTATAACAGCGCTTCGATTGCAAAATATGTTCCCTCGCAGCTTAAGCAGAAACAGTCGGATCATTATCGTGCCCTGTTTTCGGCCATGAGCACCAATCACTGGGAGGTCGCGAAGAATTTGCTGGATACGGCACCGACCGGCCCACTGAAGCCGATCGCGCAGGCCGAATATTTTCTGGCTGCCAACAGTCCGCGAGCCGAACTCGGACCGTTGCTGACTCTGGTCAATGAAGCACCTCAGATTCCCCAAGCCGCACAATTGGGCCGTCTCGCCCAGAAACGCGGCGCGCAGTTGCTTCCCGATCTGCCCCAGCGCCGCAACCTATCGTGGATTCCCGGCTCTCCGATCCGTTCGAAGCCAAAGGAAATAAGCTCAGACAGCGCGGCCAATGGTGTGCGCAGCCAGATCATCGATTTTATCAAGAATGACAATCCGCAAGGCGCCGAGGCACTGCTGAATGCCAGTGCCGCGCAAATGTCGTCCGAAGGGCGCACGGAACTGGAACAGCGGGTCGCCTGGTCCTATTATATCGAGAATGACGACAGATCCGCCCTGCGCCTTGCCCGGCAGGCACAAAACGGTTCCGGCGAATGGGTCGGCCATGCGCACTGGGTGGCCGGACTGGCCGCATGGAGGCTGAACGACTGCCGCTCGGCGGGCGATGCATTCGAGCAAGTCGGCCGATCGGCCGCCAATGTCGATCTGCAGGCAGCCGGCCTATACTGGAGCGCCCGTTCCGACCTGAAATGCGGCCTGCCGGAAAGAGTACAAGGCAAGCTGCAGGCAGCGGCCCGTTTCGATGACAGTTTTTACGGCATGCTTGCAGCACAAACGCTCGGTATGAAAGCGAGCCCATCCGAACAGAGCGAATCCTTCGCAAAATCGGACTGGCGCGCGCTCGAGCGGCACGAGAATGTCCGCGCAGCTATTGCTCTGGTGGAAATTGGCGAAGAACAGCTGGCCGACGAGGTGCTCCGGCACCAAGCAACAATCGGGGACAGCGGTGACCACCCTGCCCTGATCAAACTGGCTCGCGAACTTGATCTGCCACGGACCCAGCTCTGGCTCGCCCATAATGCGCCGCGCGGTGTAAAACCCGATGCCCAGGCCCGCTTCCCGGCGCCGAAGTGGAAACCGGACGGCGGCTGGCGTGTCGACCCGGCGCTTGTCTATGCGCATACATTGCAGGAATCCGCCTTCCGCAGCAAAGTGGTCAGCCCCGCGAACGCCATCGGCCTGATGCAGGTTCGTCCGGGAACCGCCGGAGATATCGCACGGGCCAATGGCCTGCAATTCAGCGAGTCCGACCTCTACCGGCCATCGACCAATCTGGAATATGGCCAGTCCTATCTCGAATATCTTGGCAAATCATCGATCACCGGCGGCAAGCTGCCAAAAATTGCCGCGGCCTATAATGCCGGCCCTGGAGCCGTACAACGCTGGAACAGTGAAGTGCGGGACAATGATGATCCGCTGCTGTTCATGGAAAGCATCCCTTATGTGGAGACGCGCGGCTATGTCTCGATCATCCTGCGCAACTACTGGATGTACGAGAAACAGGCCGGTCTCCAGTCGGTCAGCGCCCGCGCGCTATCGCAGAATCAATGGCCGCAATTTCCCGGCAATCCGGACCGGCGCAAAACCCAGTTCACGGCCCGCTAACCACAGCAACAACCATCAAAAAAGCCGGGCCATGCTTTGTGCATGACCCGGCTTTTTATTGCGAATTGCTTTCCGCCTAGTAGCGATAATGGTCCGGCTTGAACGGGCCTTCGACCGGCACGCCAATATAATCGGCCTGTTCCTGGCTCAGCTTGTCCAGCTTCACACCAAGCTTCGCGAGATGCAGCTCGGCAACTTTCTCGTCGAGATGCTTCGGCAGGACATAAACATCATTTTCATATTGTTCCGGGCGCAGCCACAGTTCGATCTGGGCCAGCACCTGGTTGGTGAAGCTGGCCGACATGACAAAGCTGGGATGACCGGTTGCGCAACCCAGGTTGACCAGACGGCCCTGCGCCAGAACGATCAGCTTCTTGCCGTCGGCAAATTCAACTTCGTCAACCTGCGGCTTGATTTCAGTCCACTTCATGTTCTTCAGCGCACCAATCTGTATTTCGCTGTCAAAGTGACCGATGTTACAGACGATCGCACGATCTTTCATGGCGCGCATGTGATCAACGGTGATGACATCCTTGTTGCCGGTGGTGGTGACGAATATGTCGCCCCGTTTCGTGCCTTCTTCCATGGTGACGACTTCAAAGCCCTCCATGGCTGCCTGCAGCGCACAGATCGGATCAATTTCGGTGACCAGGACGCGGGCACCGCCGTTGCGGAGCGATTGTGCTGATCCCTTGCCGACATCACCGAAACCGGCGACGACGGCGACCTTGCCGGCCAGCATCACGTCGGTGGCACGGCGGATCGCGTCGACCAGCGACTCTTTGCAGCCGTAGAGATTGTCAAACTTGGATTTGGTGACACTGTCGTTGACGTTGATTGCCGGGAAAGGCAGCTTGCCGATCTTGGCGAGCTCATAGAGACGGTGAACACCGGTGGTGGTTTCTTCCGAAACGCCCTTGATGGCTTCTACCGTCCGGGTCAGATAGCCGGGACGCTCCGCGAGAAAGCGGGTCAGGGTCGCGACGAAGACTTCTTCTTCCT
The DNA here is from genome assembly GCF_002218195.1 of Sphingorhabdus sp. SMR4y. Taxonomy (GTDB): domain Bacteria; phylum Pseudomonadota; class Alphaproteobacteria; order Sphingomonadales; family Sphingomonadaceae; genus Parasphingorhabdus. The sequence continues at coordinate 893,369 of NZ_CP022336.1, forward strand.
CATTTTCCGGCTTGAACAGTTCTTCGCCGGCTTCCACCCGCGCGCCCCAGAGCGCGAACATGGTGGCATCGCCGCCGTCGTCGAGAATCAGGTTGCAGGTCTGGTCGGTGCCCCAGTCGAAGATGCGCTCGACATAGGCCCAATATTCTTCCAGCGTTTCGCCCTTGATTGCGAAGACCGGGGTTCCGCCGGCTGCGATTGCGGCCGCCGCATGATCCTGGGTCGAGAAGATGTTGCAGGACGCCCAGCGCACTTCCGCGCCCAGCTCGAGCAAGGTTTCGATCAGCACTGCAGTCTGGATGGTCATGTGCAGCGAACCGGTAATGCGAGCGCCCTTCAGGGGCTTTTCTGCACCAAATTCTTCCCGCAATGCCATCAGACCCGGCATTTCGGTTTCGGCTATTTCAATTTCTTTCCGACCGAAATCGGCGAGGGAAATATCCTTGATGATATAATCCTGGGTTGCGGTGGCCACGTCATGTCTCCTTGAAAAACGAAATGCCGCACGGGCAATCCGATACGACAACATGGCTTTTCAATAGAGGTTCGCGGCTCCGGACGCAAATATAAAGATGTCTTTATATTTGATATATTGTGAGCCTGCCACGACCCAGACCGAAACAATCAATGGCTCAGGCGCTGCCAAATCCGCTCGACAGTTTTGTCGGATCGATGCCCAATGCATCCCAGGCCATCAGCCATTTGTCGCCGGACCGCTTCTCATAGAGCCAGTCGGGCGATCCCTCGGCGATTGTCCAGCCATTCTGGGTCAGTTCATTTTCCAGCTGCCCCTCGCCCCATCCCGAATAGCCGAGCGCGATGATCCACTGTTCAGGCCCTCGCCCCTGAGCGATGGCCTTCAGCATGTCGACCGAACTGCTGAGACCCCATCGATCCCCGACCTGGAGCGTATCCAGCATGTTGATATCCAGACTGTGCAGGATGAAGCCACGCTGCGTTTCCATCGGGCCGCCCAGATGGACATCACAATCGGGCGCTCCGGTTAGGTCGATGTCGAATTGCCGGAGAATATCGTGAAAACGGATCCCCTCCATGGTCTCGCCAATATTGATACCCAAGGCTCCATTTTCATCATGCGAGCAAATCGCCACCACCGAGCGTGAGAAGCGAGGATCGGCCATTCCGGGGGTTGCGAGGAGAAACTGGCCGGAGAAAAATAGAGGATCATTCATGAATGCCAGCATAGCGCTGCAAATATGAACTTCCCATGGCAAAAGTCACAGGTCCCGTTTCCGGTCGCTTTGCCGACTTGCATTTTCCTCCCTCTGTCACCACTATCAGCTGTAGAGACACGCGTTCTCGAGAATATCAAAACCAGGAGCAAGACATGATTAACAAAGGCGACAAGATTCCCGACGTAAAACTGGTCAAGGCAACCGCAGAAGGCCCGCAGCAGATCAGCTCCAGCGAATATTTCGCCGGCAAAAAAGTGGCGCTATTTTCCGTCCCCGGCGCGTTCACACCGACTTGCTCCGCCAAACATCTTCCCGGCTATGTCGAGAAAGCAGCAGACCTGAAAGCCAAGGGCGTCGACGAAATTGCCTGTACCGCCGTCAATGACGCTTTTGTCATGGGCGCATGGAATGATGCAGCCGGTTCAGAAGATGTCACCATGCTGGCAGACGGCAATGGCGATTTTGCCCAGGCGGTCGGCCTGACCATGGACGGTTCCGGCTTTGGCCTCGGCCAGCGCGGCCAGCGTTTCTCGATGATCGTCAACGACGGCGTGGTCGAGGAACTGAATGTCGAAGCACCGGGCGATTTCAAGGTCAGCGCCGCGGAATATATGCTCGATCAGCTTTGATCGCCAGCATCAGAGGTCTCTGTCTTGACCTTTGACTCACTGTTTTTTTCGGCCTGATCTTCAAATGCGATCAGGCCGAAATCCCCAACGGCCTCATCATAGGTTTCCAAAGCAGTAGCGAAAATCGACTGCGCGACAGGCTCGGTTAAAATCACGTCCCAAGTCAGGAAGGGATCGCCGTCCTCATCGAGCGAGACCGAACCAAATCTCCGATTGCTGTTCCAGTGATTGGCTTTCTTCCAGTCCATTGGAGATGTCCGGTCGAAACCGGTACTCAACTGTATCGACTGACAGTCTGCATTGTTCGTGCAGCCGTAAAAATTGATCGTCACATTCCAGCCGCTCATCTTGGTCGCAATCTGCGGATCTCCAAAGGAGTCGTTCTGCATCTTCGCGAGATACCCCGCTTTCCCTACCGCCATTGCCACGGATTCTGGATCACTGGCCACGACCTGGGCATTGATGGTCGCTAGGGGTAGTGCTGAAACCGCCAGCGCTGCTGATATTTTCAAGATGCGCATCAATTCTGGCCTCACCACCCGCAACTCTTGCCCTTATTCTCTTCCTTCAGCCAGTCCATTAGCGGGGCAAAATAGCTGATCATCGCCGATCCATCCATTTCCCGCGTCCCGGTAAAGGCTTCCAGCGCGTCGGGCCAAGGCTTGGAAGCGCCCATTTCGAGCATTGCGTTCAGCTTGGCGCCGACCTGCTCGTTACCATAGAAGGAACAGCGGTGCAGCGGTCCGGTCCATCCGGCTTCATCGCAGGCGGCCTTGTAGAACTGGAACTGCAGGATCCGGGCGAGGAAATAGCGCGAATAAGGCGTATTGCCGGGAATATGATATTTTGCGCCCGGATCGAAAGCATCGGCAGGCCGGTCAACCGGTGGCGTGATGCCCTGATATTCCAGCTTCAGATCATGCCAGGCCTGGGTGTAATTGTCCGGCTGGATATCGCCCGAGAACACCTGCCAGCGCCACTTGTCGACCAGCAGGCCAAACGGCAGGAACGCAACCTTGTCCATTGCCTGACGCAACAGCAGGCCGACATCCTTGTCCGCGCTGGGAACCTTTTCGGCGTCGAGCAAACCAACCTGGACCAGATATTCCGGTGTGATCGATAGTGCGACCATATCACCGATTGCCTCGTGGAAACCGTCATTGGCGCCGTCGAGGTGCAGGTAGCTCTGCTCGTTATAGGCACGCTGGTAATAATTGTGGCCCAGCTCGTGGTGGATGGTGATGAAATCGTCGCCATTCACCTTGATGCACATCTTGATCCGGATATCGTCCTTGTTGTCGATATCCCAGGCGCTGGCGTGACAGACGACTTCCCGGTCAGCCGGCTTGGTGAAGAGCGAGCGTTCGTAGAATGTTTCCGGCAGCGGCTCGAAACCTAAGGAGGAGAAGAAACCTTCGCCGGCCTTCACCATCTTCATCGCGTCATAATCATTGGCCGCCAGCAATTCGGTCGTATCATAACCGATGTCACCAGCCCCTTCGGGTGCCACGATATCATAGATATTGCCCCATTCCTGGGCCCACATATTGCCGAGCAGATCGGCGCGAATCGGTCCGGTTTCGGGCTGAACCGCATCACCATATTCTTCGTTGAGCTTGTCGCGCGTGTAGCAGTGCAGCTGGTCATATAACGGTTTGACCTGCGCCCAGAGCTTGTCGGTCAGCTTGGCGAAATCGTCGGCCGGCATGTCATAGCCGGACCGCCACATCGCACCGACGTCGGCAAAACCGAGTTCCTGGGCCCCTTGATTGGCGATTTCGACCATACGGGCATAATCATCCTTCATCGGCGCGCCGACATTTGTGTGCCAGCTTTCCCACATTTCAGCCAATTCTTCGGGGTTGCGGTTGGTGCCCATGGCGGCTTCGATGTCCGATCCGTTGATTTCCTCGTCGTTGAGCGTGCCCTTGCCCTTGCCATAGGCCGAGTTCAGCTTGGTCGCGATCTCGTTCAATTCGGTGGCGGCGCCATCCGTAGTCGGTGCAGGCAGCACAATCCCGCCGCGCAATTTGTCGAGCTTGCGACGCGTAACCGCATCCAGCCCTTTGACGTCGTTGAATTTTGCCGCTTCGATAGCTGCGTTCACCGACATCGTCGTTCCCTCTGCGCCGGCCTTGGCCGCCAGCGCGTCCGTGTCGTCGGTGATGAAATTCGCGTTGATCCAGTAAATCCGGGCGGCGTCGATCGAGAAATCAAACAGCTTCTGTTCGGTCTCGGCTACAAATTGCTCAGCATCGGCGGCTGTCGGTGCAGCCGTTTCCTCCATGGCATCTTTTTCATGATGCTTGGCCAGAGCAGGAGTAGACAGGGCCATGGTGGCAATTGCAACGATCGAAGCGGCGGTTTTCATAAATGGATCCTCAACAGTTTTGATTTGGTTGGAATTGAAACTTTAATCTCTGCCGGTCAAGTCCGTGTTTCACGCCATCGCCAGATTAGCGCTGCAATCATGGCAACTGTCCCGACAATCCAGCTGATGATCTTGACCGGTTTGGCCAGCGCCGCGGTTCCGGCGAGGATATCGCTGCCCTGTTCGTTGACCAGTTGCACCAGCTGGCTGATTGTTTCGATATAGTCGGTCAGGCCGAAGACGAAATAGGCAAGCACACACAGCAGACCCGTTTTCTTGAGCGCGGGTGATTTGGCCCGCTGCCAGATCAGCCGCCCGCCGATAATGCCACCCGACATATAAAGGGTAATGAAGACAAGGTCGGCAATCATAGCCCATCGGGCGAGGTCCAGTACGCCGGATTCCGCCCAGCTTTGCTGGATGGCGTTCACCCTATCTGCTGTCGCGGCACTCTGATGATCCAGTATCCCGTTGGGTGCCGCCAAAGTCTCAAGCGCGCCATTTGACGCTATCAGATAGATAAACAGCGCCAGCCCGCCACCCCAGAAAATCCAGAAATTACGCCAGCTATACAGTTTCGGCATCGTCCCTCCTAACCGACCAGAAAGCGCACCATCTCCTGGTTCATTTCCGCCTTGGTCACGCTGCTCATATGGGTACCGGGTATTTCGACATGGTGACCATTGAGCAAAATCGCCGCCAGTTCTTCCGGATCGCCGTTGTCGCGGTCCTCGCTGCCGCACAGCACCAATGTTTCGGTTTCTATGCTGGCTGCCTCGGCAGGATCCATATCGGAAAAAGTCGAGAGCAACAAACGTGCTGCCTCCGGATCGATTTTCTGGCTCTTCATAAACTGAATCGCCATCCAGTGCGGATCGCCGCGTTTGGCGCTGTCCTTGAGCCGGATCGCCTCCTGAAAAAATGCCTGACGCTTTTCCCATCCCGCAAGGCCCTGAAGCCCCATGCCGGCGAGTATCGCCCTGCCCGGCTTTGCCCCAGTCACCAGCAGCCGGGCCGTCGTGCGCGCGCCCAGCGAGAAGCCGCCGAGATCATAATCGGTCAATTGCAGATGCGTGATCAACGCCAGCACGTCCTGCACCAGCACATCATCGGGATAGGCCGCAGGATCATGCGGTGCTTCGCTCTCTCCATGCGCACGCAGATCGGGCATGATTACTCGGAATCCGGCATCGGCCAGCGCCCCGGCATGACCGAATTTGATCCAGTTGGTTTCGGCATTGGAAAACAGCCCGTGGAGCAGAAGGACCGGACGGCCCTCGCCCAATTCGTGAATCTTGAGCTTCACCCCGTCGAAAGACGTAAAGTCCCATTTTTTTGCTGTCATTTTTTACATTCCCAATTCTCGCGATGGTCGGCCCGGTCGCCGGACCGACGTGCACTCATCGCTTGGCAAGGCCCTTTTGTTTCATCCGCCAGACCGCGAGATCGATCCGGTCCTGGCCGAAAAAGGGCTCGTCTTCGAATACCAGCGTCGGCACACCCCAATGGCCTGCGGCTTCGAGCGCCTTCTGGTTTTCGGCGATTTCCGCGTCCAGCCCCTCTGCTTCGGTTGAGGCTTCGGCGCGCAATTCGGTCAGATCCAGTCCGGCGCGCTCGGCGGCTTTTTCCAGATGGTCGCCTTCGTTCCAGCCCGCAGTGCCGCCCCAGATCAGCTGAGAGACTTCATTGGCGAATTCCAGCCCCCTGCCGCGCCGCGACGCCGCCTGCCCCATCCGGGTCAATTCGAAAATATAAGGCTGTTCATCGGCAATCTTGCGCGTGGCGATATCCTGCACAATCGGATCGGGCTTCGGCGGTGCCATCGGGATGCCCATATGCTGCGCCACGCGGAAAATATCGCGAAACGTATAGCCCAGCCAGTTGGGATGGTTTTTCTCGAAAAAATCCGGTTCCCGGATCGCCAGCGGATAGACGAAACGCTGGTTGATCTGCAGATCATAGTCCTGAGTCAGGGCAACATAGCGCCTTGTAGCCAGATAGCTGTAGGGCGAACGGAAAGACCAATAAACGTCTGCTTGCAATGTCATGCCGGTCATATGGCACAATCATCGACCGCCTTCTATAAATTTCAAAACTAATCATTGCTTATTATAACATATGTTATAAAATGGTTGGCATGAGCGACAATATGGGATTTCTGGTCGGCGATATTTCCCGACTGATCCGACGGACCTTCGACGAAAGGGCCAAGGCGATCGGTATCACCCGTCCGCAATGGCGGGTGCTCACTTGGCTGCAGCGCCATGAAGGGATAAACCAGAGCGCCCTTGCAGATATGCTGGAACTCGATGCCATGGCCCTCTGCCGGATGGTCGACCGGCTGCAAGCAGCGGACATGGTCGAGCGCCGTGCCGATCCCGCCGACCGCCGCGCGTGGAAATTATATCTCACCAGCAAGGGCATTGCGCTGACCGAGCAGTTACAACCCATCGGTGAAGAATTGCTGCAGGAGGCGCTTGTCGACATATCGCCCGAGGATCAGGACAAAATGTATCATTTGCTCGAACGGTTCCGCACCAATCTGCAATCGATCGACGAAGATGATTCGCGCGCGAAGCGGACTGCCCGTGGCTGACAATCCCAATCCCGATATCGACATGGCGCCGTTGACGGAAAGCTCACCCGAAGCGCCCACTACGGAGCGGTCGACCGGACACAATGTCATCCGCTGGCTGCTGATGCTGTCGGTGCCGCTTTTACTGGCTAGTCTGGGTATCTATTACTGGATTGCCAGTGACCGCTATGCATCCACGGACAATGCCTATGTGCAGCAGCATATCGTCTCCATTTCCCCCGAGGTCGGAGGAAAAATCATGGCAGTGACGGTCGAGGAGAATCAGCAGGTGGCAGCCGGCGATTTGCTGTTTGCGATTGATCCCGCGCCCTTTGAGCTGGCCGTCGCGCAGAGCAATGCCCGCATTGCCGCCGCGCAAGTCGAAGTGCAGAATCTCCGCACCGACTATCAGGTGAGCGGCGTGGATATCGAAGTGGCGCGTCAGGACATTGCCTTTGCCCAGTCCAACTATCAGCGGCAGGCCGCGCTGATGGCCAAGGGTTTTACCACCCGGGCACGGCTCGACGCCGCCCAGCATGAAGTCGATCTCGCCCGGGCCAGGTTGAAATCCGCGCAGGCCGATGTTGTCGCAGCCCGGTCGCGCCTGTCGACCGGCTCTGCCGCTCCCGGCGAGAATCCGGATGTTGCAGAGGCCAGAGCCGCGCGGGACCAGGCTTTACTCGACCTCGACCGCACACGGGTGGTGGCACCGGTCTCCGGACGGATCGCCCAGTCCAACCGGTTGCAGATCGGCCAGATGATGGTGTCCGGACTGCCGGTGCTTTCCATCGTCGATGACAGGAACAGCTGGGTGGAAGCCAATTTCAAGGAAACCGATCTCGCCAGAATGAAGGTCGGGCAAAAGGCCAAAATCACCTTTGATGCTTATCCGGAACTGGAACTCAACGGCCGTGTCGACAGCATTGGCGCAGGCACGGGATCGGAATTCTCGGTGCTGCCGGCGCAAAATGCCAATGCCAACTGGGTCAAGGTCACGCAGCGGGTTCCGGTTCGGATCCGGATCCTGGACAAGTCGCCACGGCAACTGATCGCCGGCATTTCGGCGGAAGTGACCGTCGATCTGCGCAACGGCAACGAGTGAACGCGCACAATCCCGACGTGGCGGCGCTGCCGGTCGACAATCGGGTCCTGCTGACCATTGCCGTCATGCTCGGCAATATCATGCAAATTCTGGATTCGACGATCGCCAATGTTGCCTTGCCGCATATGCAATCGGGTCTGGGCGCTACGCTCGATACGGTAACCTGGGTTTTGACCAGCTATATACTGGCCTCGGCGGTTGCCATTCCGATTACCGGCTGGGTCGCGGACCGGATCGGGTCACGCAAGCTGTTTCTCTGGTCGATCGCCGGATTCACGCTGTCCTCCCTGCTCTGTGCAACCGCTACCAGCCTGGAAATGCTGGTGTTCTACAGGGTCATGCAGGGTCTCTCGGGGGCCTTTGTGATGCCGCTTTCGCAAACGGTGATGCTCGACATCAATCCGCCGACGAACCACCCCAGAGCAATGGCGATATGGGGTATGGGCGTGATGATCGCACCGATCACCGGGCCGGTCATCGGCGGCTATCTGACCGAAAACTACAGCTGGGAATGGATTTTCCTGATCAATGTCCCGCTCGGGATCATTACCTTCGTCATGCTCTGGACGCTATTACCGTCGCGACCGATTGCCCGGCGCAAGTTTGATCTGTTCGGCTTCACCCTGTTCGCAATATTCATTGCCTCGTTTCAACTGATGCTCGATCGCGGCAATGGCGAGGACTGGTTTGAGAGCTGGGAAATCATCATCGAATTCGGCATTGCCGCGGCGGCCTTGTGGATATTCGCCATCCATATGGCGACAGGCAAAAATCCGTTCCTGTCGCGTGATCTGTTCCGCGATCGCAATCTGGTCACCGCGATGCTGCTGATGATGGTCGCCGGCGTTGCGATGTTTTCGACCATGGCCCTGTTACCGCCGATGCTGCAGAATATCTATCATTATACGCCGATTGACGCCGGCCTGGTCCTGGCACCGCGCGGCATCGGTGTTTTCATGGGCATGGCAATCGGCAGTCGACTGGCAACCCATGTAGACGCCCGATATGTCGTTGCGGCGGGCATGGCGCTCGCCTCCTATTCAGCGTGGATGATGACGGGATGGAGCATGGAGATGGACCGCTGGCCGGTGATCACCAGCGGCTTGATTCAGGGGCTGGGCATGGGCACGCTGTTCGTGACCATGAATATATTGGGGTTTTCCACCCTTTCTCCGGCCCTGCGCACCGATGCAGCCAGCCTGCTCAATCTTTCGCGGACGATTGGCGCTTCGGTCGGCATCGCGGTCTTTGTCGGTTTGCTGGGCCGCAACTGGCAGACGAGTCACGCCGATCTGGCCGGCCATGTGACCGAAGCGCGGCTGTCTCCGATCAGCCCGACCAGCATCAGCCGGCTCGGCCAATATGGGGAACAGGCCATGATGATGATCGACGGAGAGGTCAATCGCCAGGCGCTGATGATCGCCTATATCGGTGATTTCTGGCTGATGGCGGTGGTCACTGCCCTATGTGTTCCGCTGGTGTTCCTGATGAAGAAACCCCAGCGGATGGCAGTCGATTCAGCCGAAGCGGCCAGTGCGGCGCACTAGCCCTTTTTCAGATGCTTGCGGCCAAGCAATTCCGCGATCTGCACCGCGTTGAGCGCTGCGCCTTTGCGCAGATTATCACTGACGCACCAGATGTTCAGGCCGTTTTCGACCGTCGGGTCTTCGCGCACGCGGCTGATGAAGGTGGCGCCGTCGCCGACACATTCGACCGGCGTGACATAGCCTTCGTCCTCGCGCTTATCGACCAGCATGATGCCGGGCGCGTCGCGCAGGATTTTCTGGGCGTCCTTGGCGGACAATTCGTTCTCGAATTCGATGTTGATCGATTCACTATGCCCGACAAAGACCGGCACGCGGACGCAGGTCGCGGTCAGCTTGATCCTGGAATCGAGGATCTTCTTGGTCTCGACGACCATTTTCCACTCTTCCTTGGTCGAGCCGTCATCAAGGAATACGTCGATATGCGGGATCACGTTGAACGCGATCTGCTTGGTGAAGACATTGTTTTCCTTGGGATCGCCGACGAAAATCGCGCGCGACTGTTCGAACAGCTCGTCCATGCCGCCCTTGCCGGCGCCGGAAACCGACTGATAGGTGGAAACCACCACGCGCTTGATCGTCGCGGCATCGTGCAACGGCTTGAGCGCAACGACCATCTGGGCGGTCGAACAATTGGGATTGGCGATGATATTGCGCTTGGTATAGCCGCTGATCGCTTCCGGGTTCACTTCCGGCACGATCAGGGGGATGTCCGGATCCATGCGATAGAGCGAACTGTTGTCGATCACCACGCAGCCGGCGGCGGCCGCCTTGGGCGCATATTCCCTAGTCGGGCCGGACCCTGCGGCAAACAGGGCGATATCCCAACCGGAAAAGTCGAAATGTTCAATATTCTGGACCTTGAGCATCTTGCCGGTATCACCGATTTCGATTTCGCTGCCCTGCGAACGCGACGAAGCGACGGCCGCGATCTCGTCATAGGGAAATTCACGCTCGACCAATACGTTGAGCATTTCGCGACCGACATTGCCGGTGGCGCCAACAACTGCGATTTTGTAACCCATGAAACTTTTCCTGTAGCTGATATTAAAACAGCCGGTTTTCCTGTGGGGAGAACCGGCTGTTTGAAACTGTTATGAAGCGTTGGTTATTTTGCTTCAGTGCCTTTCGAAGGCTGGTTCAAACGGCGCTCCGCAATACGGGCCCGTTTACCAGTCCGCCCGCGCAGATAGTAAAGTTTCGCACGACGCACGATACCGCGGCGAACCACGGTGATGCTTTCGATGTTCGGGGAATATAGCGGAAAAACACGCTCGACGCCTTCGCCGAACGACATCTTGCGTACGGTGAAGTTGGAGCCCATGCCGCGATTGGTCCGTGCAATGCACACACCTTCAAAATTCTGGGTACGAACGCGCTCGCCTTCGACGACGCGGACACCGATCCGCAGCGTATCGCCAGCGCGGAATTCGGGAACTTCTTTCGATGCTGCAAATGCTTCTACAGCTTCTTTTTCCAATGTCTGAATCAGGTTCATGACCTATTCCTTATCTTTATCTTTTTCCTGCGCACCAGAGGGCGACTGATCCGGAGCATCCCTGTGACGCTCCCATAAATCCGGCCGCCTTAGCCGTGTATCTTCCTCTGCCCTTTGTTTCCGCCAAGCAGCTATTTTCGCATGATCCCCCGATCGCAAGACTTCAGGGATAATGCGCCCTTCCCATATTTGAGGTCGGGTATATTGCGGATATTCGAGTATTCCGTGCTCGAAACTCTCGTCATCTCCGCTAGAAGACGCGCCCATTACCCCGGGAAGCAGCCGAATGCAAGCGTCTAAAAGCACCAGAGCGCCCATTTCTCCGCCGGACAGGACATAGTCGCCGATGGAGATCTCTTCGATCGGCCGCCCCTCGAGCAGGCGTTCGTCAAATCCCTCGAACCGGCCACAGATAATGGTGACACCGGGGCCGGACACGATTTCGCGGATACGGGCCTGGGTAAGCGGCTTTCCGCGCGGGGTCATGGCCAGGATGGGAACGGCGGGCGCTCTGCCAGCCGTTCCTGCTGAGTTTGTCGAAGTACGGGCGGCGCGAAAACCAGGTCCTTCGACAGGCTCAGGACGAACGGAGTTTTGTGCCGCCACCTTTTGTTTCATCCGTTCAACCGCATGGTCCACAGCAGCCGCCATGACGTCAACCCGCAGCACCATGCCGGCACCGCCGCCGGCTGGCGTATCATCGACGCTGCGATGCCTGTCGGTAGCGAAATCGCGGGGGTTGATCGTGTCGAGCGCCCACTTTCCTTCTGTCAGCGCCCTGCCCGCCAGCGATGTGCCTAGCGGACCGGGAAACATGTCCGGATAGAGAGTCAGGATTTGCGCGTTGAAGGTCACTTCTTCCTGCGCCAGTTGATCCACAGGATGGAGATTGTCATACCGACAAAGAAACTGCCGAAAAAGCCAACGGCGGCACCAACGGACATGCTCATTATCGCTTCGCGACCACAATCCTGAATATCCAGACAATTGTCCGTTTGCAGCCACCAGAAATTGAACAGCCAGTAGAGAACAAACAGGCCGGGAACGGGCAGACTAGCCAGAAAAGGCAACCAGGCCAGGTTAATATCCGGCTGCACCCGCTTCGCAATTTCGATAATCGCGATGGACAGACAGGCTATCATCAGAATGATCATGATAAGCATCATGGTTCGACGAAATCCGCCAGCACGATCGCCGGATCATGGCGCATATCGATGGCTTTCACGGGCACCATGAACTTTTTGCCACTGGCGCGTTCAATCTCGATTACATCGCCCGCGCCGAATTCATAAATGGCGAAGATTTTACCGAGTTCCTCGCCGGCGTCCGAAACGCAGCGCAGGCCAATAATGTCGATATGGTAGAATTCGTCTTCGTCCAGCGCCGGCAGAGCGGCGCGCGGGACGGTGAGTTCGGTGCCGCGCGCGGCCTCGGCACCGTTGCGGTCGGTAATTTCGGCGATCCGTGCAATCGCTCCCATCTTGTGGGGCTTGACGGATTTCAGCGTCAATGCGCCGCCGTTGAATATCTTGTGCGCCTTGAGACTGTCCAGGCTGTCACAGAAAAGCTTGAGCCGGACTTCCCCGGTCACCCCGTGCGCGCCAATGATGACGGCAAGGGGGACGGGTTTGTCCGGATCAACCGTGTCCAAGGATTAACCCTCGGACTTTTCTTCAGCTGCAGCTTCTTCAGCGGGAGCTTCTTCGGCTGGCGCTTCTTCAGCAGGAGCCGCAGCGGCTTCCTTGGCGGCTTCTTCAGCAGCAGCGGCTTTTTCCGCTTTCTCTTCAAGCCGCTCGGTGGCTTTCTCGCCTGGCTTGCCCTTGTTCGGGTTGTTGCGCGCTTCGCGCTTCATCAGACCGGCGGCGTCAAGGAAGCGGGCAACGCGATCGGAAGGCTGTGCGCCATTTTCGAGCCAGTGCTTTGCACGCTCCGTATCCAGAACCACACGCTTTTCGTCGTCTTTTGCGAGCAGTGGGTTGTAGCTGCCGATGCGTTCGATGAACTTGCCATCGCGTGGAGCGCGGGCATCGGCGATCACGATTTTATAATAAGGACGTTTCTTGGAACCGCCCCGGGACATTCTCATTGCTACTGCCATTGTAATAAACCTTTCTAAAAATACAAAAATTCAAATTGTTACGACTATTTCTTCTTGTTCAATAAATTTGCCAGATCAGGGGGGAGCCCGCCCGATTGCATGTCGGGCAACCCGGGCATACCGGCGAGGCCGCCATCCTGGCCGCCCATCCCGGCGCCAGCGGCTCCGCCACCGCCGCCAAACATCGACATCAGACCCTTGATTCCGCCCATCTTCTTGATGCGCTTCATCGCCTTGGCCATTTCCTGATGCATTTTGAGCAGCTTGTTGACGTCCTGCACCGTGGTACCGGAACCGATCGCGACCCGCCGCTTGCGCTTGGCGTTGAGCAGTCCTGGCCGGCTCCGCTCTTCTTTGGTCATCGACCCGATAATGGCATCCATGCGAACCAGAACCTTTTCGTCCATCGCGCCGCCGGCCATCGCCGCTTTCGCCTTTTTCATGCCCGGCATCATTGATGCCATGGCACCCAGGCCACCCATTTTTGTCATCTGGTTGAGCTGCGAGCGGAGATCGTTGAGGTCGAACTGACCCTTGAGCATTTTCTCGGCGAGCGCTTCGGACTCTTCCTTGTCGACGACCTGCGCCGCCTTTTCGACCAGGCTGACAACGTCGCCCATGCCCAAGATCCGGCCGGCGACCCGTTCCGGGTGGAATTCTTCCAGCGCATCGATTTTCTCGCCGACACCGACAAATTTGATCGGCTTGCCCGTGACGGCCCGCATCGATAGCGCCGCACCGCCGCGGGCATCGCCATCCATCCGGGTCAGAACAACACCGCTCAGATCGACCTGTTCGGAGAAATTCTGCGCCACATTGACGGCGTCCTGTCCAGTCAGTGCATCGACCACCAGCAGGGTTTCCTGCGGCTTGGCAATGTCGGAAACCGCCTTCATCTCGTCCATCAGCTGCTGATCGACATGCAGCCGTCCGGCGGTATCCAGAAGCAGAACATCGAAGCCCTGCAATTTGGCCGCCTGCAAAGCGCGCTTGGCAATCTCGACCGGCTGCTGACCAGCGACGATCGGCAGGGTGGCAGCATTGATCTGCTCGCCCAGTACCGCCAGTTGTTCCTGCGCCGCAGGACGATTGACATCGAGCGAGGCCATCATGACCTTCTTGTTCTCTTTGTCCTTCAGCCGTTTGGCGATCTTGGCCGTCGTGGTGGTTTTACCGGAACCCTGCAGGCCGACCATCATGATAATGGCGGGCGGCGCGACCGACAGTTCAAGGCCGCTGACCTCCGAACCCAGCATTTCGGCAATACCGTCATTGACGATCTTGACCACCTGCTGACCCGGCGTGACCGATTTGAGGACCGACTGGCCAACCGCCTGTTCGGTGACCTTTTCAACGAAATCCTTGACGACGGGAAGCGCGACGTCGGCTTCGAGCAATGCAATCCGCACTTCCCGCATGGCACCGCGAACATCTTCTTCCCGCAGGGCGCCGCGCCCGCGCAGCTTGTCGAAAACTCCACCAAGGCGGTCGCTCAACTTATCAAACATGTCTCCGCCTTTCTTCCTTCAAAAGACCGGTTTCCCAGCCAACGCAAAAAACGCCGATGGGCGAAACCTCGCTGATCGACGTGTGAGTTTTTCGAACTCTAAACTGGATTGGCGATACAAGCACCGCCCGATTTGGCAGCCTGTTACTGCAGTTCCCGCGATATCGCAAGTCCGGAATTACAAAGATATAAACAGCCGTTAACCAGAAATTGAGAACTGATTGGCAAAAGCCACCCAACAATAGCGGGAAAACAACTATGGCTCGACCAGCAGCCGACCAGAAGCTCAGGTTGATGAAAAACGGATATAAAGTCTCGATTGGGCGTGACGTTGTAACCGGTATCATCGTTATTCTGGCGATCCTCATGTTTGCCGGTACCGGCGGCACTGTCCTGTCCGATGCCATCGATTCGATGACAGGCCAGACCAGAGCCGGCGATAATGTGCTGGTTCCCGCTTTTCTGTTGAACATCGCCCTGATCCTGTTCGGCTGGCGCCGTTACAAGGACCTGACCAAAGAACTCGAAGAACGGGCCGCTGCCGAACAGCTGGCCCATTCGCTTGCCGTTACAGATCCGCTGACCGGGCTGCTCAATCGCCGCACGATCGGCGAAAGGACAGCGGAAATGATCAGCCTTGCACAGCGACAAAACAAAAGCATCACATTCATGATGCTCGATCTCGACAATTTCAAAACGATTAACGATGTGCACGGTCATAGCGCCGGCGACGCCGTACTGAAGCAGGTCGCCCATCGGATAAAGCAGGTCCTGCCGCCGCATAATCTGCTGGCCCGGCTCGGTGGCGACGAATTTGCCTGTGCATTTGTATTTGATCCCGAACAACCGAAAATGGTCGAACGGATCGCCGACGATCTGATCGAAGCTATCGCAACACCGATTATCGAAAATGGTATGCATCTGGAAGTAACCACTTCCATCGGCATGTCCCGCTACGATTCGGAATCGGAAGGTGTGGATATGCTGATGCGGCGGGCCGACATTGCGATGTACAGTTCGAAAAAGCAGGGCCGGAACCGCCATTGCTGGTTTGACGCGAATATGGAACAGGAACTGCAAACCCGAAGTTTGCTGGAAACCGGCATGCGAATGGGTATACCGAAAGGGGAATTTGTTCCCTATTTCGAGCAGCAGATAGATCTCGCAACCGGCAAATTGACCGGTTTCGAAGTTCTGGCCCGTTGGGAATCTCCGACGCAGGGGCTGATTTCACCGGAAATATTCATTCCGATTGCAGAAGAAACCGGAATGATTGGCGACCTCTCGCTCAGCATCATGCGCCAGGCGCTGGAATATGCCAGAAATTGGGACGCCTCGTTGAAACTTTCGGTCAATATTGCACCGGTCCAGTTGCTCGATCCATGGCTGGCACAGAAAATCGTCAAGTTGCTCGTCGAAACCGGTTATCCGTCAAGCCGTCTGGAAATTGAAATCACCGAAAGCGCGCTGTTTGAAAACCTCAGCCTCGCCCAGTCCATCGTCGGCAGCCTGAAGAATCAGGACATCAAGATTGCCCTCGACGATTTCGGGACCGGCTACAGCTCCCTCGCTCACCTGCGCGCCTTGCCGTTCGACCGGATCAAAATTGACCGCAGCTTTGTATCGTCCCTTCTCCACAATCCGGAAAGCAAGGCTATCGTAAAAGCGATCAACGGCCTCGGAGAGAGCCTTGGCTTGCCAATCACGGCGGAAGGGATTGAGGACAAGGATACGGAAAACGAGCTCCGCAGCATCGGCTGTGCGCAAGGTCAGGGCTGGTATTACGGACGCCCGCATACCGTTGCGGAAGCGCGGAAGATTCTGGCCGAGCGCAATCTGTTGCCGGCCGGAGACATTGATGAGACCGAAGTGCAGGAAAGCGCTCCGTCCTCCTCGCCCATACAAAAAGAATCGATCCAAAAAACGGGCTAGAGTCGGCTACTGCCGGCATTGGCTAGCCGAATTGCTGGACTCCCGGGAACGGCATCCCTAAATCGCCAGTCATGACGACAGGACGCTTCCATAAAATGCACGGATTGGGCAATGATTTTGTCATTATCGATGCGCGCGAGAAAGAAGTGGACCTGTCCCCGGCAAAAGCGGCCGCAATTGCCAATCGTCACAACGGGATCGGCTGTGATCAACTGATCGTCCTGCGCGCTTCCGATCAAGCCGACCTAAAAATGCAGATTTACAATGCTGACGGCAGCGAAGTCGAGGCCTGTGGCAATGCCAGCCGATGCGTGGCGAAGTTGATCGGTGATGAAACCCGGATCGAGACCGCAGGCGGCATCATTGTCGGCAGCGCGACAGAAGATGGCGCTATTGTCGACATGGGTGCCCCCCGTTTCGAGTGGCAGTCCGTCCCCCTCGCCTATGCCATGGATACCCTGTCCATGCCGGTCGGCTGGGAGTATCTGCAAAACCCTGCGTGCGTCAATGTCGGCAATCCGCACGTCATCTTCTTTGTCGATGACAGCGATAGTGTCGAACTGGAACGTCTGGGCCCGATGATTGAAGTGGATCCGCTGTTTCCGGACAAGGCGAACGTCAATATCGCGCATATCACCGACGGGAGTCTTCATTTGCGGGTCTGGGAGCGCGGTGTGGGTCTGACGCAGGCCTGTGGCACGGGAGCTTGCGCCACCGCTGTTGCCGCTATCAGGCGCGGCCTGGTTAGCAGCCCGGTGCGGGTGGAACTGCCGGGCGGGTCTCTGGTGATCAACTGGAAAGAAGGCGAGCATATCCAGATGCAGGGACCGACAACCTATGTCTTTTCCGGTGAAGCAGACTGGGACCGGTTCGCATGAACGCACCCGAAATGATCAGCATGGGCTGCCGGCTAAATATCGCCGAGAGCGAAACATTGCGACAGAATCTAGCGGCCAGCAATATCGATGGCGGCAATCTGGTCATCGTCAACAGCTGTGCGGTTACCAACGAGGCGGTCCGGCAAACCCGGCAAGCTATCAGACGGGCCAAGAAGCAAAACCCGGAAAAGGATATCATAGTCACCGGATGTGCCGCGCAGATTGACCCTGGCATGTTTGCCGACATGCCCGAAACCAGTGCGGTGGTCGGCAATTCCGACAAATATGATGCGGCCAATTTCAAGCTGGGACTGCAAAGCAACCGCCCGGATATCCGGGTCTCCGACATCATGCAGATCCGGGAAACCGCGCCACATATGGTCAGCGCCTTTGCCGACCGGTCGCGGGCCTTCGTGGAAATCCAGAACGGCTGCGATCATCGCTGCACCTTCTGCATCATTCCTTATGGCCGCGGAAACAGCCGGTCTGTACCCGCCGGTGAAGTTGTCAATCAGGTTCGGGCCCTGGTTGACCAGGGCTTTCAGGAAGTCGTCCTGACCGGCGTGGACGTTACCAGCTACGGCCCGGATCTTCCTGGAGAGCCGACATTGGGGATGCTCATCGAGCGCGTCCTGAAACTAGTACCGGAATTGCCGAGACTTCGGCTTTCCTCGCTCGACGGGATCGAGATTGATGACCGGCTGTTCGACCTGATCACCGGTGAGCCGCGGCTCATGCCTCATGTGCATCTTTCGCTGCAATCGGGCGACAATATGATCCTCAAGCGGATGAAGCGGCGGCACAGCCGGGAACAGGCGATTGCATTGGTCGAACGGCTGAAAGCCAAACGGCCGGAGATTGCGATAGGCGCAGATATCATCGCCGGCTTCCCCACCGAAGAGGAAAGCATGTTCGCCAACAGCCTGGCCATCATCGATGAATGCGACATTGTTCATGGCCATATTTTTCCCTATTCGCCAAAACTGGGCACGCCGGCAGCCAAGATGCCGCAGGTCGATGGACAGTTTATTCGGAAAAGAGCGAAAATATTGCGCGACAGAGTAGAGAGGCGCGCCGCCGATTGGCGCCGGTCGCTGGTCGGGACACGGCAGAATCTGCTGATCGAAATGTCGGGCGATGCCGGATATGCGGAAAATTTTGCACGGGTGCAGATCGACCAGCCGATCGGCAAGGGACGGATCGTGCCGGTGGATATCGTCGGCCTTCAACAGAAACAATTGATTGGTAGAGTGACAGCGTGAGCGAGAATAGCAGTTGGAAAGACCGCCTGTTCGGCGGATTTAGCAAGACATCCTCCCGGCTGACCGAGAATCTGGCCGGGCTGGTGACCAAGGCCAAGCTTGACGAGTCCACGCTCGACGATATCGAGGACGCGCTGATCATGTCGGATCTGGGCCCGGCTACGGCCGCCTCTATCCGCGAAAAGCTGGCGACGGAGCGCTTTGAAAAAGGCCTAAGCGAACATGCGGTGAAGGAAATCATCCAGCGCGAAATCACCGCGATACTGGAACCGGTGGCCATCCCGCTGGAAATCGATGCCTTTCCCCGCCCCCAGGTCATATTGGTAATCGGTGTCAACGGTTCGGGCAAAACCACAACCATCGCCAAGCTGGCCCATCTGTTTCTCGAGCAGGATTATGGCGTCATGCTGGCGGCGGGCGATACATTCCGGGCGGCCGCGATCGGGCAACTCAAGGTCTGGGCTGAACGGCTGGGCGTGCCGATTATCAGCGGACCGCAGGGCGGCGACAGCGCCAGCATAGTCTATGAAGGCGTGAAGCAGGCGACAGCCACCGGGATCGACGTGTTAATCGTCGATACAGCCGGGCGGCTGCAGAACCGCAGCGAGCTGATGGACGAACTGGACAAGATCCGGCGCGTGCTGGGCCGGCTCAATCCCGAAGCACCGCATAATGTCGTGTTGGTACTGGATGCCACGACCGGACAGAATGCGCTGTCCCAGATCGAAGTCTTTCAGGACGTGGCCAAGGTCACCGGTCTTATCATGACCAAGCTCGACGGCACGGCCCGCGGGGGGGTGCTGGTGGCGGCGGCGAAACAATTCGGAATGCCGATCCATGCCATCGGGGTCGGTGAAACAATAGAGGACCTGCGTCCCTTTCAAGCCGAAGATCTGGCCGCAGCCATAGCCGGGATAGAATCATGACCGAAGCCACAGCAATTGAAGAAATTCCAAAAGAACATAGAGGGCTGAGCTTTGCGCTCGATTTCGGCCCGCTGCTGGTGTTCTTTCTGGTTTATAAATTCGGCGCCCCGGTGGGCAACCCGATCACTTCGGCAATATATGGCACGATCGCCTTCATGATTGCCATCGTCATCGCGATGATCGTCTCGAAATGGAAACTGGGCAAGATTTCACCGATGATGTGGATGTCGGCGATCCTGATCCTCGGCTTTGGTGCCCTCACCATCTATTTCAATGATCCGCGCTTCATCCAGCACAAGCCGACGATCATCTATGCCGGATTTGCGATCATCTTATTCGGCGGATTGCTGCGCGGCAAGGCGATGCTGAAAAGCCTGCTGCAGGCGGCCTTTGAAGGCCTGACCGACGAAGGCTGGCTGAAACTGTCGCGCAACTGGGCGCTGTTTTTTACCGGCATGGCAATTGTCAACGAACTGATGGTGGCGACACTGAGCTTTGACTGGTGGCTGACGATCAAGGTCTGGGGCGTGACCGCCGCATCCTTCATTTTCGCGATGGCCAATATTCCGATGCTGATGAAGCACGGTTTTTCGGTTGAAGAAAAGCCGCGCCCTGACGGTCAGGACGCGGCTTAAATTTTTACGGCTGCTATCGGCTATCAGCCCTGGTCGGCGCGGCTAACGCCGTCGCCGTCAAGGTTCAGCGCAACAAAGTCCCAGTCAATCGCATTGTCGAGCAGCGCCGAGACATAATCCGGGCGCGCATTCTGGTAGTCCAGATAATAGGCATGTTCCCAGACATCGAGCGTCAATACCGGTTTGACACCATGTGCAACAGGCGTGTCAGCATCATGATAGGAAGTGATTTTCAGCTCGTCACCGTCGAGCACCAGCCAGGCCCAGCCGCTGGCAAAATGACCAACAGCCTCGTCCTTGAATTTGCTCTTGAATTCGTCAATCGAACCGAAGCTGCTTTCAAGCCGGTCTTTCAGCTCGCCGGTGATTTCCTTTTTCTCGGGCGAGAGGCACAGCCAGTAGAAACTGTGGTTCCAGACCTGAGCGGCGTTGTTGAACAGGCCGCCATCAGCGGCGTCGATGACTTCCGAAAGCTTTTTGCCTTCGAGATCGGTGCCCTTGATCGCGTCATTGGCCTTGCTGACATAGGCGTTGTGATGCTTGCCATGGTGATAGTTGAACGTGTCCTCGGAGATCAGGTCGCCGAAGGCGGTTTTTTCATAAGGGAGCGGGGGAAGTTCGAAAGCCATATTGTCGTTTCTCCATTTTTTTTGAGATGTGGTGCCTCAACGCATGAATCGCGGAAAAGATGCAAGAGTAAATATCATTCTGATCGCCTGACGCGCCCAAAAATCCATTTTTTCGTGACATCGGCGAGGCGCTTGCATAAAGTTCAAGTCTAATTGTAAAAAGCTCATTGGGGGGAAATAATGGCGAAATTTTTTGGAAATCTAAATGCAGTGATGATTGTCGGTCTGATTGCGGCAATCGCGCTGATGTTCGGCCTGCACGGTGATATGGTCACCGGCAATGCGATCGGCCGCTGGTTACACCTGTTCTTCGGTGTGCTGTGGATCGGCCTGCTTTACTATCTGAACTTTGTTCAGGTGCCGCTGATGCCGACCATTCCGGATGAACTGAAGCCTGCTGTCGGCAAGCATATCGCGCCGAAAGTCTTGTTTTATTTCCGCTGGGCTGCCCTGCTTACCGTGGTCACCGGTCTCTATGTCGCATGGGCCAGCGGCTGGGTCCATCAGGCAATGACGCTGCAGCAGCCTTTCACGCTGATCGGTGTGGGCATGTGGATCGCCATCGTGATGGCGGCCAATGTCTGGTTCATCATCTGGCCGAAGCAGAAAAAAGTTCTCGGCATTGTCGAAGCGACGGCAGACGAGAAAGCCGCAGCGGGCAAGGTTGCACTGATGGCATCGCGCACCAACGTGCTGCTGTCGCTGCCCATGTTCTACACGATGGTAAACGCCAACGCCGGATGAAATTGGAAGATTTGGAAGCATGAAAAAGGGGGCCCGAGAGCCCCCTTTTTTATGTCCCCAGAAGGTCGTGGCGCTTCAACGAATGGCGCAACTGGTCATAGGTCAGATTGAGCGCCTTGGCGGTCTGCCGCTGGTTATAGCGAGATCTGGCGAGCGCGGCCTCCAATATCCGTTTCTCGAAAGCCTCGACCGCCGCCTTCATGTCGTCGACCCCGTCGAAGGCCAGATCTGTGGCAGCGGTTTCGGCCTGCGCCGGCACTGCTTCCGTCATTGGCTCCGCGGCCGGTTCGCTTTTTGGCGCGGTTTGCATTTCCCGGGGCTTCCATGGCGATTCAAACGGATCGAACACGACATGGTCAACCGGACTGCAGTGGTCATTCCACTGGTAGACGGCGCGTTCGATCACATTGCGCAATTCGCGGACATTCCCGGGCCATTCGTGCCGGTTTAGCGCCTCCAACGCGAGACGCCCGAAGCCCGGCCAGGACGGCCATTCCAGTTCGGCGGCCATCCGGCGGCCGAAATAGTCGGCCAGCACTGGAATATCGCCCTCCCGAACGCGGAGCGGTGGCAAGGTGACGACCTCGAACGACAAACGGTCGAGAAGATCGGCCCTGAATGTGTTTTCCTCCGCCATTTTTGGCAGATTGGCATTGGTCGCGGCGACGATGCGGACATCGACCCGCTGCGGCCGTGACGATCCGATCCGCGTGATTTCGCCATATTCCACCGCGCGCAACAACCGTTCCTGCGCGCCGGTGGACAGGGTCCCCAGTTCATCGAGAAAAAGGGTACCGCCGTCGGCCTCTTCAAATCGCCCGACCCGCGCCTTGGTCGCGCCGGTGAAGGCACCCGCTTCATGGCCGAACAGCTCCGCTTCAATCAGCGTTTCCGGCATCGCGGCGCAATTGAGCGTTACAAACGGCCCGTCCCATCGCATGCTGAGCCGGTGCAGACGCTCTGCAATCAGTTCCTTGCCGGTCCCGCGCTCACCGACCACCAGCACCGGCCGGTCGAGCGGCGCCGCCCGGCTGGCTTTTTCCACGGCGTCGAGAAAAGCACCCGATTCGCCGACAAATTGACCTTCTCTTTCCATGGCCAAGATATAGTGGAAAATCCCACTAAATAGCAATTAATACTATGCACGCAGCCTGGAGAAAATAATTTTATCCTTTTATATCAGAGCTTTATGTAAGTTGGCACGGCTTCTGCAATGCTGGTTTCATATACGCAACACATCTACTGGAGAACACCATGCCAGCCCTGAACAAAATCAGCCGCACCGATATTTCCGCGATTATCTCGATCCTGCTTTTCAGCACGATGATCTTGATCAGCGCCGTCGGACCGGCACAGGCCGAAGGCACCATGGTTAAAAACCAGAAAGAGTCCCCCGCTGTCAGCTTCGTTAACATGGGTTATCGGGCGTGACAGACAAAATGGCCGGGTCCCCTTCTTTCCCCCTTGTCGAAGTGAGGTCCCGGCCACCTTTTGAAATTCATCAGGTTGATGTAGAACAGGAACGGGGCGAAGGTTCCAACAAGTTCAAACCCAACCGCAGACCTAACCGGAGTATGTACATGGCAGGTATTTTTTCTAGAACGCGCGACATTATCGCCGCCAACGTCACAGACATGCTGGACAAGGCCGAAGACCCGTCGAAAATGATCCGGATGATCATCCTCGAGATGGAAGAAACCCTGGTCGAAGTTCGCGCCTCTGCCGCGCGCACCATTGCCGACCAGAAGGAAATGCGCCGTCATATCGACAAGCTCGACCATCTGACCGAGGACTGGAGCGAGAAAGCCCAGCTCGCGCTGTCGAAGGATCGCGAGGATCTGGCCAAGGCAGCCCTCGTCGAAAAGCGCAAGGCCGCCGACATGGCCGACCAGCTGAAAGCCGAAATCCAGACTCTCGACGACGCGCTTCGGTCATCCGAAGGTGACATTGCCAAATTGCAGAAGAAGCTGCAGGAAGCCCGCTCGCGCCAGAGCAGCCTGGTAAACCGGCTGGAAAGCGCAGAAAACCGCGTGAAGCTTCGCGAAATGTATAATGGCGAAAAGGTCCACGATGCCTTCTCCCGTTTCGAATATCTCGAACGCCAGGTTGATTTTGCCGAAGGCCGCGCAGACGCGCTTGGCATGGGTGGCGAACCACAGAGCCTGGAGAACCAGATCGCTGCGCTCGAATCCAGCGACAAGGTCGATGAAGAACTGGAGGCCATGAAGGCAGCCATGAAAAAAGGTGACGCATAATGCAGGAAGAACTCATCATCATTCCGATCGTCATGGGGACATTGTTCATCGGTCTGCCCTGGCTGATATTCCACTATGTGACAAAATGGAAAACCGCCGCAACGATCACCAACGAAGACGAACATTTGCTGGAAGAACTGCATCATATGGCGCGCCGTCTGGATGACCGGATGGAAACCATCGAACGGATCATGGCAGCGGACAATCCCGACTGGCGGCAATCCGCCCTGCCCGCTTCGAAATCTGACCAGGCCCCATCGCTCGAAAATTTTGACGAGCTTCTGAAGAAAGAAAGGCACCCATCATGAGCTCTTCACGCACGAAATTCTATCTCGACAAGCAGCGCGCAAAATGGAGTGGTGTCTGTGCCGGGATCGCCGATTATACCGGGATAAATGTTGCTTGGGTCCGACTGGCAGCGATCATTGCCACGGTCACCTTCGCATTCCCGTGGACCCTCGTGGCTTACTGGGTCGCAGCGAAAATATCCGAGCCAAAACCGGTGGGCATGTATCTGAGCGATCCGGAAGACACGAAATTCTGGCAGGGCGTGCGCCAGTCACCCCGCCGCACCACCCGCGATATCAAGTCGCGCTTCCGGGAAATCGACCGCAAGCTGGCTGATATGGAGCTCTATTACACGAGCAAGAACACGTCGCTGTCCACCGAAATCGAAAATCTGCGCTAGACGCCGGAACAGGGAGAAGAAAAATGGATTTTGGCAGCCCGGAATTTGTTATCGCCATCATCGCCGTCAGCTATGGAGGATGGATCATCAACAACTGGATCAGAGCCAAACATGGCTATG
Source organism: Sphingorhabdus sp. SMR4y (assembly GCF_002218195.1). Classification (GTDB taxonomy): domain Bacteria; phylum Pseudomonadota; class Alphaproteobacteria; order Sphingomonadales; family Sphingomonadaceae; genus Parasphingorhabdus. The sequence continues at coordinate 917,958 of NZ_CP022336.1, forward strand.
AACTGGAAGATGAATGGGGCGGTAAAAGCAGCAAGACCGGTCCGGACGAACAGCGGAAAATCGAACTGCTTTCCAACGAAAACGCAGAGCTGGTCGGCAAGATAGACCGTCTTCAGGAACGGCTGCAGGTCCTCGAACGGATCGCCACCGATCCGGCGAAACGCACGGCTGACGAAATTGAAGCGCTAAGGGAGAAAAACTGATGTCCCCGGACAAGGTTGCCATGATCACGGAACTGGCCCCGATGCTGGCCGTAGGCATTGTCGCTATCTCTGTCGGCTGGGTCGCCACCACCTGGATGCGTGTCAAGAACGGCTATCCACTGGAAAACCAGTGGGGCAAGTCGGTCTATCCCAAAACCGACCAGGAAGCGGTCGAGCGGGTCAAGTTGCTAACCAACGAAAATGCCGAACTGCGGGCCGAAATCGGCTCGATGAAGGACCGGCTGGCCAATGTGGAGCGTATCGTCACCGATGACAGCCACCGGCTGACGCAGGAAATCGAGCAATTGCGCGACAAGCGCACGAATTGAAGGGACAGGGACAATGGAAGGCATAATCGCTCTTTTGATACCATTTGGCGCCTTTGCGGTAGCGGGCTTTGCCATCTGGACCGGCCATCAGCGCAAGATGATCAAGATGCGGGGCGAGTTTCCCGGGACCAATGACGCGGATGCACAGCGGATGCGGGAAGAGCTTAAATATCTGAAAGACCGCGTTGCGGTTCTGGAACAGATCACGACCGACGGCCACAGCACGCGGCAGCTGGAAAGCGAGATCGAACAATTGCGCAGCCGCTAACGGAGCCTGCGAAAAGTGGAGGGAAAGTTTAAATGAATCCGTTTGAAATGGTCGTTGCCATCATCATCGTCATAACGATCGGGAAAGTGCTGAGCACGCGCTATCGGGCACAGAATGGCATTGTCGAAGACCAGCATGGCAACGAAATTGCCGCCCAGAGCCAGGACACTGGCCGCCTGCAGGAAGAAGTCAGATATCTCAAGGAGCGCGTGGCCGTGCTCGAGAAAATTGCCACCGATGATCGCGGTGCCCGGGAACTGGAAAACGAGATCGAGAAATTGCGGGATCGGTGAGCCGGTCCGGGAAGTGGAAGGATGAGCATGATGCAAGAACCTGCTTTTTATATGATCACTGCGGCGTTTTCGCTAATTGGATTGACGGTCGTGGCGCTGGTCGCCCTGCGCGGCTGGCGTGACTGGATCGCGCTGAAATCCCGCGAGATTGAGCAGCGGCGCGAGGACAATCCGCCCACCGCGACATCGCGGATCGAGGTCGCGGATCTCAAGGAGCGTATCCGCAAGCTGGAAGCCATTGCCGCAGGCGTGGAGCTTTAAAGCCGCACCCTTCGTGCCAAGCTAGTCCCAGCATCGGCGAGAGCGCGTACCGCCTGCCGTTAACCTGCGGTCACCTTCGGCTCGACAAGCCCAGGACGGACGGTTCTCTCACAACCTTCGGATGATCTGACCCAGGCCAACCAAACGGCAAAAATGGGTGACGTCGCGGTTCACCCCTGCTAACCGCCCTCCCCATGAGCAAAATTGACGATTTAATCGAAGAATATGAATTTCTTGAACCGGATGACCGCTACCGGCTGCTGATCGATCTCGGCAAACAGCTCGATCCGATGCCGGACGCGCTGAAGACGGATGCGACGCTGGTAAGGGGCTGTTCCGCCTCGGTCTGGGTCTATCCCACGCAACTCGACGACGGACGGCTGCATTTTCTGGCCGACAGCAATGCAGCGATCACCAAGGGTATTATCGCGCTTGTGCTGGAAACGGTTCAAGATCAGGCGGTGGATGATATCGTCAGCACCGACATCGCGGCGGTGCTGGAACCGTTTGATCTCAAAAACCAGCTGAGTTCAAACCGGACCCAGGGCATTCCCAATATGATCGCTCTGATCCAGCAGACTGCGGAACGCCTGCAAAAAGCCTAGACCGGCTTCCATACTCGCCGTTCCTCGGCAATCCGCAGAACGTCGAACGCCGCCTGCGCTGCCTGGAATTTCTTCGCCGCTTCTTCATCGCCCGGATTGACGTCCGGATGATATTCCTTGGCCATCGAGCGCCACGCTTTTTTAACCGTTTCGAATTCGACATCGGGCGTCAGGTCGAAAATCTCCAGCGCGGTCATTTCATCGCGCGAACGGCTACCGTCGCCGGACCCCATCCAGCTGTAATGCTTGGCTTCCTGATAGGCATTGGCATCGCGTTGCTCGTCGGCTTCGCGTTTCTTGCGCTCTTCCTTGTCGAGACCCTCAAAATAATCCCAGCCCCGGTTATATTCAGCCGCATGGGTCTGGCAGAAATACCAGCGTTCCGGGCTGTTGGGAGATTTTGGTGCAGGGCAATTGCCGGGTTCGTCGCAACCGTGCCGGTCACAAATCTTGACCTGCTGCGTTTCACGGGAGCTTTCATAGCTTCCCCAGCGGGGGAACCCCCAATTATCGGATCGTTTTGCTTTGGGCATGATTGCGACTCTATCAAAGACTGGAGTTAACTACCAGCCTCTTCAACCGGCTAGTCACGAGACAATATATTGGCTGTAGCGCGGACCAGATCGGGTCGCTGCTGAAGTTCCACCTGACTGTTTGCCAGCTTCGCCCAATAACGCGCTTCGCTGGGCGACTTGGGAACGCCCTGGCCCGAATGATGAAGCTGCGCCCATATTGCTCTTGCCCCGGCATAGCCGCCTCGGGCGGCTAGCGAACAATCCTGGGCGACCTGATCCGCCCGTCCTTGCTGATAATGCAATTCGCATATCCAGTTATTGCCTTCCACATTACCGTCATCGGCGAGCGCACGCAGCTTTCGCAGGGATTCATCCATCTGCTTTCCGTAGACGCCGAGCGCATAGGTTGCATAGGGATGCCCGCGATCCGATGCATCGCTGAACAGCGCAATCGCTCGCTCCTTGTCGACAAGGCCGAATTTACCCTCCCACAAGGCAAAACCGAGGTGGGATTGCGCTTTTGCATATCCTTGCGAAGCCGCCAGCAGATATAATTCCAGTGCGCGGCTTGCCTTTTCAGGCTCGTTTTCCTGGTAATACCAGGCCAGTTCCGTCTGTCCCGCCGGATGTCCCTGCGCCGCAGATTTTTCCAGCCAGACCAGCGCCTGTTCGAGATCCCTGCGAACGCCGATACCGAGATGATACATGAACCCCAGAAACGATTGCGCCAGCGGGTCTCCCTCTGTCGCCAGCCGGGTGAGATTGGTGAGACCGAAATCGCCGAGAATCTCGCCCACCAATATGGTTTCGTCCTCAATCGCCAGACGGTCCATTGGGATATTCAGAGGCGACAGGGGTAAGCCCAACGGCAAGGCCGATGGGCTGCCGGGAGTGGCCGAAGGCCCACCTGGCTGATTGAGATAGAAATCTTCAAACCAGCTACCGTAATGGAAGGGCTGTTGCGGCCCGAAATCCAGTCCCCTTGTGTTGGAATAGACTTCCCGCGACACGACCTTGAAATAGTCCGACAGCTCGAGGCCGGGAATGGCAAGCTTGCTCGCGATCGCTTTGGCAAAGGGGCTGGTTGTGGAGTCCACGGGCGCCGCATCGAGCGCGGGCCGCCCTTTGGCGGTAGAGTAAAAGACAGCGCCCTGCTTCATCTCGAGCAATCCCATCGGAGATACATCGCCGTCGGGATCATCGCTGCTCACATCCTTCAGGCGGACAACGGGATCCGGGGTCCGGCAGGCATCCATGAAGAACAGGTTGAACCGCTTCGCCTTCGAGGCTGCTTCCAGCATTTTTTCGAGCGGCAGAAACTCTGTATCCAGTTCATCCCTGGAGGCGAAAGCCGGCGCATCGACCGGCACCATGAAATTGCGACCGTTATATTCAAAGCCGTGACCGGCATAATAGACGACGGCGCTTTCGGCGCTGGCTGCCCTGACCGCGAAAGCCTCGGCGGCGCTGTTCAATTCTGCGATATTCGCGTCACGCACATCGATAATTTCGAACCCTGCCCGGGCAAAGGCGGTGCAGACATGGTCTATGTCATTGACCGCATTCGCCAGTATCGGCCAGTTGAGACCGTCATAGGCACTGATACCAATGAGCAGCGCGACCCCGCGTTCACCCTGAGCGGCTTCACATTTCGCCGCGGCCGGGTGATCGAAACCGAACAGGCCGACGAAGACAAGACAGCTGAGCAGAAATTTTTTCATAGGCCAGTCTACCACTGACCGCTTGCTGTTCAACGATCAAATCAAGAATACCAGAGGGTCTGTAAGCCGGGTTCTGTCCATCCGCCGAAACGGAATAGCCAGCCATTCATCTCGGCCATGCATTGCTGCGTGGCTCAAGCAACCAACCCGGGCAGCAAGCCGAAAAAGCCATATGCCGCCCCTATTTGGTTTTGCTCCAGGTGGGGTTTACCATGCCAGGCCTGTTGCCAGTCCCGCGGTGCGCTCTTACCGCACCCTTTCACTGTCACGTGACCGAAGCCGTCGCGACCTGCTTTCTGTTGCACTTTCCCTAGGGTTGCCCCCGCCGGACGTTATCCGGCACCTTTTAATCGTGGAGCCCGGACTTTCCTCGACAAACTGCCGCGGCTGGCCGACCCTCTGGTGCGCCCTATTTAGTGATTCCGCGCTCCCTGTCCAACATTAAAGACAAAAGCAGGGATCGGCACTCGCCATCGATCACGCCATCGATATTCTCTGGCCGGAAACGTCGCTGGAAGGCGACGACGGCGGCGGTCTGGTCGGATATATCATAGCCGAACCGCTCCAGCGCCAGCATGAATCCGCCATCGGTCCAGGGCGGATCGTTGAGCTTCGCGGTCGGTCTTTTCAGGGCAATGCCGTGGCGCGCCAGTCTTTCCCAGTCGAACAGTTCTCCCGGGTCCTGCTTGCGCGCCGGAGCGAGATCGCTGTGACCGATAACATTGGAGGCGGTGATATTGTGCCGCTGCACGATGTCATGGGCCAGGCGGGTCACCGCATCCATCTGTTCTTCGGGAAACGGGACATAGCCCCATTCATGCCCGGGATTGACGATTTCGATACCGATGCTGGCGCTGTTAACATCACTGATTCCGCGCCAGAAGCCGCGCCCGGCGTGCCATGCGCGCTTTTCCTCGTCGACCATCTGGACGATCTGCCCGTCCTCGGTCACGACATAATGGGCCGAGACTTTCGCTTCGGGATTGGCCAGCCAGTTTATCGCCGAAGCGGCGTCCTGCATGCCGGTATAATGCATGACCAGAATATTGATCGGCAGCTTGCGTTCGTCAAAATTCGGAGACGGCGTCCAAATTGCATCCATGAAGGGCCCCTCCTCTGCAGCTCAGGCGGTGACAATAGCACCCAGAAGCAATTCTGTCGCGGAAGGTGGAGAAATCCGCAAATCGCCACCATTTTGCAATGTGAGCTCCCGGGTCATCCACGCGCCCGCTGTCCGCGCGCTGAGATCGGCAGGCGGGATGGTGCCATCCAGAGCAGCCCGGATCCCCTCATCCAGCGCGATCTTGTCGCCCTCCGCCCTGATAACGACCTCGACGCCCAGCTCTCCCTGCTCGGCACCGACATCCAGTCGTCCACCGCGCACCAGGGATTCTTTCGCGATCAGCGCGAGATTGAGAAGTATCTTGATCGCTTTTTTCGGCAGGGCTTCCCCCTGCAATGCCCAACCCAGCGTGATCTTGCCCGAATCGCCGAGCAGCGATTCGATCAGCTGGCGCGCCTCTGCCGGATCGACATTGTCGCCAAAGCCGCCTGCCGCGCCAAAGGCGAGCCGGAAATATTTCAGCTTGTTGGCCGAGACCCTCGCGCTGTCTGCCAGCAGGTCCATGCAGCGATCACGCATCACCGGATCGGTTTCGCCTTCCAACAATTCCAGCCCGTTGTTGAGCGCTCCTACCGGGCTGAGCAGATCGTGGCATATTTTCGAACACAGCAATGCTGCCAGGTCAAATTCGCTATTCGACATATAAACACGCCCTTAACTATAGTTTCATTCCGCGGCTGTTTGGCCTTTTGCACCGGAGCAATCAAGGGTGATCGCATTGAAGCGGCCATAAATATCCCCGTTTTCAATCGCCTGCCATGCCGCGGCATCTGTCCCGTTTACGATAAGCCAGACCCGGCCATCGGCGGCGGCGCTGGCCGCGTCGGTTGCTGAGGGCTGCACGGTGCTGCCGGGGTGCGAATGATAATAGCCGACAATGCTGTTGCCGCCGCCACGCTGGTCCCGTTCGGCCGCTATCAATATCCCCGGATCGATCTCGAAATGGCGTAGCGGATCGGCGGCCACATTCGGCGCTGGACGATAGGTGCTGACCCGCCCGTCGTCGCCGAATAATATCCCGCAGATTTCCTGCGGTTCACCGGCTTTGGCCAATTGCTGGAGTTCGGCCAAGATCGCGCTTGATATACAGACTTTCATGGCCCACATCTACGCGATGAACGCGGGGCAATCTACCATATCCGGAACATTACCGGAATCTCAGAGAAAACAGCGTCTGGATGCTGCACTGACCGAGGTGGTGGAGGGGCTTTCGCGCGAGCGGGTGAAGTCGCTGATTGCAAACGGACATCTGCGGGTCGGAGGCGTGAAATTCACCGACCCCTCGGCCAAGAAGCTGGCCGGCAAATCATTCGAGCTCACGATACCCGAACCGATAGAGGGGCCGGCCCAGCCACAGGATATTCCACTCGATGTAGTGTTCGAGGACGCGCATCTGATCATTGTCAACAAGCCGGCAGGGCTGGTCGTCCACCCCGCCGCCGGTCATGCCGACGGTACGCTGGTCAACGCGCTGCTCCACCATTGCCGGGGCGAGCTGTCGGGCATTGGCGGCGTTTCCCGGCCCGGTATCGTCCACCGGATCGACAAGGATACGTCGGGACTGATGGTCGCGGCCAAGACCGACGCCGCGCACCAGGGGCTCAGCGCGCTGTTTGCCAAACATGATATCGAGCGCCGCTATCTGGCGATCGTCAACGGCCGCCCCAATCCGCCCATGGCAACGATCGAGGGAGCCATCGGCAGAAGCAACGTCAACCGCAAGAAAATGGCAGTTGTCGGCGACGATCGCGGCAAGGCGGCGATGACTCATTATACGGTCAAGGAAATGCTCGACGGGGCGGCTCTGGTGGAATGCACGCTGGAAACCGGACGCACCCACCAGGTACGGGTCCACATGACCCATATCGGGCACAGTCTGATTGGTGACCCGCTCTATGGCGCTGGTCGAAAATCATTACTTTCCCGGCGAAAAGATATTCAATTTCGACGCCAGGCGCTGCATGCTGCTAGTCTTGGATTTGTTCACCCCATAACGGCTGAAAAATTGATGTTTTCTATCGGTTTTCCGGACGATATGCAGGAACTATTCATGAAGTTGCGTGTATAAGTAACACACCTTATAGACGCTTTTGACCAAAGGGTGCTTGATGAGGCCCGGCGGCACAACAAAGAAGGAACGAAAATGGCTAATGGTAGCAATGTTCCGGCAAAAATCCCTGCCTTAGGGGGGGACGCAAGCCTGAACCGGTATCTCTCGGAAGTCCGCAAATTTCCTATTTTGACTCCCGAACAGGAATATATGCTGGCGAAACGCTATTCTGAACACAAGGATCAGGAAGCCGCCGCCCAGCTCGTCACCTCGCATCTGCGGCTTGTCGCGAAAATCGCGATGGGATTTCGCGGCTATGGCCTGCCCGTCTCGGATCTGATTTCCGAGGGCAATGTCGGCCTGATGCAGGGCGTCAAGAAATTCGAACCCGACCGCGGTTTCCGCCTCGCGACATACGCGATGTGGTGGATTCGTGCGTCTATCCAGGAATATGTGCTGCGTAGCTGGAGCCTCGTGAAAATGGGCACCACCGCCGCACAGAAGAAGCTGTTCTTCAACCTGCGCCGGATGAAGAATAATCTCGATGCGTTTGAAGACGGTGATCTGTCACCGGAAGATGTACAGAAAATCTCCACCGATCTGGGCGTAGCCGAGCATGAAGTGGTCAATATGAACCGTCGCATGTCAATGGGCGGCGATGCATCGCTGAACGTGTCCCTTTCGTCCGAAGACGGCGATAGCGGCCAATGGCAGGACATATTGGAAGATGATGGCCCGCTGCACGACGAAGCGATTGCAGCCTCTCAGGAAGCCGACTTCCGCCACGAAATGCTCACCGAAGCCATGGGCTCGCTGAACGAGCGCGAACAGCATATTCTGGCTGAACGGCGCCTGTCGGAAGATCCCAAGACGCTGGAAGACCTGAGCAAGGTCTATGAAGTCAGCCGCGAACGGATCCGCCAGATCGAGGTCCGCGCTTTCGAGAAACTGCAGAAAGCGATGCTGCGCATTGCCGGCGAAAAGCAGCTTCTTGCCGCGAACTGATCATCAAGCCTGATAAAGGCACGAAATAGCAGAACGCCCCGAAACAGAAATTGTTTTCGGGGCGTTTTGCTTTTAGGCTCCGGCAATGGGGCTGATCAAATTTCTCTTCAAATTCCTGATCTATTTCATCCTGATCACGGTCGCGTGGGTCGGATTATATGCCATCGTACCGCCGCCGGTGACGGTGACAATGCTGCTGGACGAAAACGGCATCACCAAGAACTGGGCGAGCTTTTCCGACATTTCCCCCAATATGGCGCGGGCGGTGATCGCTGCCGAGGACAGCAAATTCTGCAGCCATAACGGCTTTGATACCGAGGCTATACAGGAGGCTCTCGAAGAACGGATCGAAGGCAAACGCCAGCGCGGCGGGTCGACCATCTCGCAGCAGGTCGCGAAAAACGCATTTCTCTGGCAGGGTGGCGGCTTCTTCCGCAAGGGGCTGGAAGCCTATTTCACCTTCCTGATCGAGACGATCTGGAGCAAGAAACGGATCATGGAAGTCTATCTCAATATCGCCGAGACCGGCATCGGCACCTATGGCGTGCAGGCCGGGGCCCAGCGCTACTATAAAAAGGACGCCAGGGATCTGACCCGGATCGAAGCCGCGCGCATCGCGGCGGCCCTGCCCTCACCCAAGAAACGCGCTGTAAACGGTGCCAGCGGCTTTACCGCGCGCTATGGCAACACGATTGCTGTGCGGATCAATGTGGTGCGGAACGAGCGTCTGGACAGCTGTATTTATAAGTAACAGTGCGCCTGCGTCGACAGGGCCTGTATCACCGATGACCAAGAGACTAGCAACGGTTGTAAAAGTCAGTCGTTCGTTGGGGAAATATCAGGAGCCTGCCCCGGCCTTCGTTCAAGAACGATCAGGCCGCGTCTTCCTTCTTCGCCTTGGCGATCACCTTCACCGGATCTTTCGTCCCCGCGACCACATCCTTGTCGATCACGATCTCGTCCACGCCTTCCAGATCGGGCAGATCAAACATCGTGTCCAGCAGGATATTCTCGACGATGGAGCGCAGGCCACGGGCACCGGTTTTTCGCTCGATAGCCTTGTTGGCCACTGCGACCAGCGCGTCTTCGGTGAAGGTCAGTCCGACGTCTTCCAGCTCGAACAATTTGCGATATTGTTTCACCAGCGCGTTTTTCGGTTCCTGAAGGATAGTTACCAGCGCGTCGACATCGAGATCCTCGAGAGTCGCGATTACCGGCAAACGGCCGACAAATTCCGGGATCAGGCCGAATTTCAGCAGATCCTCCGGTTCGCCCTGAGCGAGCAGCTCACCGACCCTGCGTTCTTCCGGCGCAGCGACATGGGCGCCAAAGCCGATGGATTTTCCTTCGAGACGGTCACCGATGATCTTTTCCAGACCGGCGAATGCGCCGCCGCAGATAAACAGGATATTGGTGGTGTCGACCTGCAGGAATTCCTGCTGCGGATGCTTGCGGCCACCTTGCGGCGGAACGCTGGCAGTGGTGCCTTCCATCAGCTTGAGCAGTGCCTGCTGCACGCCTTCGCCTGATACATCGCGGGTGATCGACGGATTTTCCGCTTTGCGGCTGATCTTGTCGATTTCGTCGATATAGACAATGCCGCGCTGGGCTTTCTCGACATTATAGTCGGACGCCTGCAGCAGTTTCAGAATGATATTCTCGACATCTTCGCCGACATAGCCAGCCTCGGTCAACGTGGTCGCGTCGGCCATGGTGAAGGGCACGTCGAATGTCTTGGCCAGAGTCTGGGCCAGCAAGGTCTTGCCGCAACCGGTCGGACCGACGAGCAGGATATTCGATTTGGCGAGTTCGATATCGCCCGACTTCGCGGCGTGGTTGAGACGCTTGTAGTGATTGTGCACGGCAACCGAGAGAACCCGTTTCGCACGGTTCTGGCCGATCACATAATCGTTCAGCACGTCGCAGATTTCCTGTGGCGTCGGCACTTCGCCGTCCTTGCGACCGGTAACGGCACCCTTGGTCTCCTCGCGGATGATGTCGTTGCACAGCTCGACACATTCATCGCAGATAAAAACCGTGGGTCCGGCAATAAGCTTGCGGACTTCATGCTGGGATTTGCCGCAGAAGGAGCAATATAGCGTGCTCTTCGAATCAGATCCCGTCAATTTCGTCATAAAAAGTCCTTTAAACCGGCGATTATTGTAATCTAACCGTCAAATTCCAAATTGCCACAGCTTTTTACCCGCCCTTTCGGCGTATATGCAAGCCTGTCAACCATATTGCTGATGTCTACCGGGGTGGCGCGACGCGCTTATTTGTCCCCGTCGCTTGGCACCGGGCGCTTGTCGTAGACTTCGTCGACAATGCCGAATGCCTTGGCTTCGTTCGCTTCCAGGAAGGTATCGCGATCCATGGCCTTTTCGATCTCTTCTACGGATTTGCCGGTATATTTCGCGTATAGCGAATTCATGCTCGACCGGATACGCAGGATTTCCTTGGCCTGGATCTCGATGTCGGAAGCCATGCCCTGGGCGCCGCCTGAGGGCTGATGCACCATGATCCGCGCGTTGGTGGTGGCCATACGCATGCCCGGTTCACCCGCAGCCAGAAGGAAGCTGCCCATGGAAGCCGCCTGACCGACACAGACCGTACCGACTCGCGGCCGGATATATTGCATCGTGTCGTGGATCGCCATTCCGGCAGTCACCACGCCACCGGGCGAGTTGATGTAAAGATAGATATCTTTTTTCGGATTTTCGGATTCCAGAAACAGCAATTGCGCGGTGATGATCGATGCCATCCCGTCTTCAATCGGACCGGTTACAAATACGATCCGCTCGCGCAGCAGTCGGGAAAAAATGTCAAAACTGCGTTCGCCACGGTTGGATTGTTCGATAACAACCGGGACTAGAGCGTCTGTGATCGGGTCATGCATGTTGTAAGTCGTCCTGTTTTTATCTCTTTTGCGCTTCTCTTCAGCGTCGCCACTACATCGGGATTATCGCCGAATTGTTCAAGGCCTTTAACGATGTTGGCCGAGAATGATTGCGACCGAGAAAAAAACCTTCGCCGGCATGACGATCATTGCGCACCATCCCGGCTATCCCTACATGTTCTGCAAGGCAATGCTGATCATTTCGTGATCGGTGCTGGTCAAATTTCCATCTGCGGAGTCAAGAATGATAACCAACAACAGCCCAATCACCCCCTTTTATAACGAAGAGGACGACGAAGAGAACAAGTCCGGTGGCCTGCCCGGCGCCATGATGACGAAGTTTCTCGAAGCCCGCACGATCATGATATTTGGCGGCATTGACCAGAAGCTGGCGGAGCGCGTGTCTACGCAGCTGCTCTATCTCGATCATGTCAATAACGATCCCATTCGCATTTTCCTGAATTCTCCCGGCGGCCACGTCGAATCCGGCGACACGATCCACGATCTGGTGCGCTATATCAGCTCGCCGGTCGCGATGATCGGAACCGGCTGGGTAGCCAGCGCCGGCACGCATATTTTCCTCGGCGTTCCCAAGGAGCAGCGTTTCTGCCTGCCCAATACTCGATTCCTGATCCATCAGCCCTCCGGCGGTGCCGGCGGCAAGGCATCGGACATTGCAATCCAGGCGCAGGAAATCGTCAAGATGCGCGAACGGCTGGCACGGATTATCGCGGATGAAACCGGGCAGGATGTCGAGCGGGTCCGCAAGGATATTGATCGCGATTACTGGATGAGCACCGAAGAAGCCAAGGAATATGGCATTCTCGGCACGGTGATCAACAAGGCCAGCGAAGTTAAGATCTGACGCTGGCAATAGCCGCAAGTCGCGGACCGAAGCTGACGGTTGTCAGCGCATAAAAAAGCCGGACAGGTCCGCCCTGCCCGGCTTTTTTGTGCATTCAGTCTGAATAGATTATTTCTTGGCCTTGGCAGCGGGCTTTTTAGCGGCTGGCTTCTTGGCAGGAGCCTTGTCGTCAGCGGCTTTCTTGGCTGGCGCTTTCTTGGCAGCAGGTTTCTTGGCCGGTGCCTTTTCAGCGTCGTCCTTGGCCGGAGCCTTCTTGGCTGCCGGTTTTTTCGCCGCAGCCTTCTTGGCCGGTGCTTTCTTCTTGGCTGCCGGCTTGGCTTCCGCTTCATCTTCCGCTTCGATCGCTGCTTCCAGCTCTTCGCGGGTTACTTTGCGGTCGGTAATCTCTGCCTTTTCGAACAGGAAGTCGACGACCTTGTCTTCGTACATAGGTGCGCGAAGCTGGGCTGCAGCCATCTGGTCCTGCTGGATATACTGGACGAACCGGTCGCGGTCTTCCGGACGATATTGCTGGGCCGCCTGCTGGATCAGCATGCCCATTTCCTGCTGGCTGACTTCGACGCCATTGGCCTGGCCAATTTCCGACAGCAGCAGTCCGAGCCGAACGCGACGGACAGCAATCTCGCGATATTCGTCCTTCTCGTCTTCCATTTCCTTGCGGGCGGCTTCCGGATCTTCTTCCTGGGCCGCTTCCTGCTCCAGCTGCTGCCAGATCTGGTTGAATTCGGCTTCGACCATGCCCGGCGGCACTTCGAAATCATGATTGGCGGCGAGCTGGTCGAGCAGCTTGCGCTTCATATGGGTACGGGTCAGGCCGTTCAGTTCCTGCTCGATCTGGCCTTTCAGCAATTCGCTGAGCTGGTCGATGCCTTCGAGCCCCATAGACTTGGCCATTTCATCGTCTGCTTTTGCGACCTTCGGCTTCTGCACCTCGGCAACAACCACGTCGAAGGTGGCGTCTTTGCCCTTCAGGTCCTCGACATTATAATCGTCGGGGAAGGTCACCTTGACGAGCACTTCGTCATTGGCTTTCTTGCCGATCAGCTGATCTTCAAAACCCGGGATCAGTCGGCCGGAACCGAGTTCGATCGCCATGCCTTCGCCCTTGCCGCCTTCAAACGGCACGCCGTCAACCTTGCCTTCAAAGTCGATCAGCAACTGATCGCCTTCTTTCGCCTTGTAGGATTTTGCGGCGGTTTCGAACTGCTTCTGGCTTTCGGCAAATTTCTGCAGCGCTTCGTCAACGGTCTTCTCGTCCGCTTCGACCTGGAGCCGCTCGAGTTTCAGGCCGTCGACCGATGGGGTCGGAACGTCCGGCAGGATTTCCAGATCCAGCTTCACATTGGCGTCCTTGCCAGGCTCATAGCCTTCATCAAGGTCGACATTGGGCTGCATCGCCGGACGGAGCTTGTTGTCCGTCATGGTTTTTTCGATGCTTTCCTGGATCGAGCTGGTCAGCGCGTCCTGCATCAGGGCATCATTATGCATCTTGCGAACAAGATTTGCGGGAACCTTGCCCTTGCGGAAGCCGGGCATATTCACCTGAGGTGCCAGTTTCTTGACCTCGGCTTCGACCCGCGACTCGATATCCTTCGCGGTAATCTTGATTTCATAGGCCCGTTTCAGACCTTCGTTCAGCGTTTCAACAATCTGCATGACTATCCTTTGGTGCCTTCATGTTCGGTGTTTTTCGAAAGATATTGCAACTAACTTGGTGCGGGCGAAGGGACTCGAACCCCCACACCCGAAGATACCAGAACCTAAATCTGGCGCGTCTACCAATTCCGCCACGCCCGCCCAGCTAAGTCGTCAAAGCCCTATCGAAGTACGATTGACCCGCGCGCCTAGCCGAAAGGCGCGTTGAGGGCAAGTGGGGTTTGTGAACGAATCAACCCAGCGTCTTCTTGAGAAGCTCGTTCACCACCTGCGGATTGGCCTTGCCCTGCATGGCTTTCATTGTCTGGCCGACGAAGAAACCGAACAATTTGTCCTTGCCGTCGCGATATTGGGCGACCTTGTCCTCATTGGCGGCCATCACTTCGGCGATGACTTTCTCGATCGCTCCGGTGTCGGATTCCTGCTTGAGGCCCTGTTCCTCGACGATTTTTGTAGCGCCATCGCCGCTTTCGAGCATGATCTCGAACACCTGCTTGGCGATCTTGCCGGAAATCGTGCCGTCGGCGATAAGGCCGAGCAATTCTGCGGCCTGTGCCGGAGAAACCGGACTTTCGGCGATATCAAGCCCCATCCGGTTGAGCGCGCCGAACAGTTCCGATGTCATCCAGTTGGCGGCGCTGCTGGCGATCTTTTCCGGCTCGTCTGTGGTATCGAGCAATTCCTCGAACCAAAGCGCGGTTTCATGCTCTGCGGTCAGCACTGCGGCGTTGTAAGCGCTCAGGCCCAGAACATTCTTGTAGCGGGCGCGCTTTTCGTCCGGCAATTCCGGCAGGCTCGCCTTGCAGTCGAAGATGAAATCATCTTCCAGTTCCAGCGGCAGCAGGTCGGGATCGGGGAAGTAGCGATAGTCGTGCGCATCTTCCTTCGACCGCATCGAACGCGTCTCTCCGCGATCGGGATCGAACAGACGGGTTTCCTGCACAACAGCGCCGCCGTCCTCGATCAGATCGACCTGACGCTGGGCTTCATATTCGATCACCGCCTGGATGAAGCGCATCGAGTTGACATTCTTGGTCTCGGTTCGGGTGCCGAGTTCGCCGCCGGGCTTGCGCACGCTGACGTTGACATCGGCGCGCATCGAGCCCTGTTCCATATTGCCGTCGCATGATCCGACATAGCGCAGGATCGAACGCAGCTTGCGGACATAGGCCGCCGCTTCCTTGGGCGAGGTCATGTCCGGCTTGGAGACGATTTCCATCAGCGCGACGCCGCAGCGGTTAAGGTCGACATAGGACATGGTCGGATGCTGGTCGTGCATCAGCTTGCCGGCGTCCTGCTCGATATGGATGCGCTCGACACCGATCGCCTTGCCATGGGCATCGGGATCTTTTTCATCGAGCGAAATCTGGATCACGCCCTCACCCACGATCGGATGGTAGAGCTGGGAAATCTGGTAACCCTGCGGCAGATCGGCGTAGAAATAATTCTTGCGGTCGAAGCGCGAATATTTGTTGATCTGGGCATTGATCGCGAGACCGGTGCGCACCGCCTGACGGACGCATTCGGCGTTGAGCGTCGGCAGCATGCCGGGCATGGCCGCGTCAACCAGGCTGACCTGCGTGTTCGGTTCCGCGCCAAATTCGGTGGAAGCCCCGGAAAAGAGCTTCGATTCGGAGGTGATCTGGGCGTGGACCTCGAGGCCGATCACGACCTCCCATTCGCCGGTTCCGCCCTGGATACGATATGTTGATTCGGTCATTTTTACCACCACTGCTCCGGTTTCGCGACAAATCCGGCCCGTTCTTCAATTGCCAGACCGGCGTTGAACACGCTCTGTTCGTCCAGCGCCTTGCCGATGATCTGGAGACCGAGGGGCAATCCTTTCCCATCAAGGCCAGCCGGCACCGACATGGCGGGCAGACCGGCCAGCGAACTGGGCACGGTGAACACGTCGTTGAGATACATGGCCAGCGGATCATCGCTTTTCTCTCCCAGGCCAAAGGCGGCGCTGGGTGCGGTTGGCGTCAGCAGCAGGTCGCAACTGTTCCAGGCCTTGTCGAAATCCTGCGCAATCAGCGTCCGAACCTTCTGCGCCTGGGTATAATAAGCGTCATAATAGCCGGCGCTGAGCACATAGGTGCCGATCATGATCCGGCGCTTCACCTCGTCACCGAAACCGGCTTCGCGGGTCGCGGCATACATGTCCTGCAGCCCTGCCCCGTCCGGCAGATCGCGCAGACCATAACGCACGCCGTCATAGCGCGAGAGATTGGATGAGGCTTCCGCCGGCGCGATGATATAATAGGCGGGCAACGCATATTTGGTGTGCGGCAGCGAGACATCGACGATGGTCACGCCGGCATCCTTCAGCATCTCGATGCCTTTCTGCCAGAGCGCATCGATGTCGGCAGGCATATTCTCGACCCGATATTCCTTGGGAATACCGATTTTCTTGCCGGCGAGATTGCTGCTCAGCGCCGCTTCCCAGTCGGGGACGGGCAGATCGAGCGAGGTCGAGTCCTTGGCATCAAAACCGGCCATGGATTCGAGCATGATCGCGCAATCGCGGACGTCATGGGCCATCGGTCCGGCCTGATCGAGCGAGCTGGCAAAGGCAATCGTGCCCCAGCGCGAGCAACGGCCGTAGGTTGGCTTGAAACCGGTGATGCCAACGAACGCGGCGGGCTGGCGAATCGAGCCGCCGGTGTCGGTGCCGGTGGCGGCCGGTGCGATGCGTCCGGAGACGACCGCCGCGCTGCCACCCGACGAACCGCCCGGGGCGAGATCGGCATTGCTGCCATCATTGCGCCGCCAGGGCGAAATCACATTGCCGAAGGCGCTGGTCTCGTTCGAGCTGCCCATGGCAAACTGGTCCATGTTGAGCTTGCCGAGCATACCCGCGCCCGCCTTGAACAGATTGGACGACACGGTCGATTCATATTGCGGGGTGAAGCCTTCAAGGATGCGGCTGGCAGCGGTGGTTGGCACGCCTTCGGTGCAGAAAAGATCCTTCATGCCAATCGGCACGCCGGCCATCTTGCCGAGGGTCTCGCCATTTGCCTTGGCTGTGTCGGTGGCTTCTGCAGCCGCCAGAGCATGGTCCGGCGTTTCGACCAGAAAAGCGTTCAGCGGCTTGGCCGCGCTGACCCGCGCGATGAACGTCTCGGCGACTTCCTTGGCGGTAAAATCGCCGTCGGCAATGCCGTTGCGGATATCTGCGATACCCATTTCATATATTGCGGTCATAGCACTGGCTCCGTTCGTGCTGAGCTTGTCGAAGCATGGGTGGTTGCCGCGGGGCCCTTCGACAGGCTCAGGGCGAACGGGGTTTCTTTCCGGACCATCATTATTCGATCACCTTCGGAACAGCAAAAAAGCCATGTTCGGCAACAGGCGCGTTGGCCAGTATCTTGTCGCGGATATTGCCGTCAGTGACGACATCCTCGCGCAGCCGCAATTTGTTCGGGATCACCGCCGTCATCGGCTCAACCTTCGAAGTATCCACTTCGCCCAATTGCTCGACCCAGCCCAGTATCTGGTTCAGCTCGGGCACGAAGGCATCCGCTTCGGCTTCGGTAATCGCGATCCTCGAGAGACTGGCGATCTTTTTGACGGTTTCCTTATCGATTGACATGACTCATTCTTTTCAGGTTCATCTTTTTTCGGGTATTTTGGATTTTTATTGTGTACCGAGCGCCGCTAGCACTGGCGCGGAGCGGCTTCAAGCGGATTGAAGCAGCAATAGATAGGTTGGAGTATCATTTGGCCCGCAAGTTTCTCTATTTTGTCGCAGGCATGGTCATTCTCGTGCTCGCCGGCGCGTTTGTTTTCCGCCTTTATGGTGACGAACTGATGGAAGTGGCCTTCGTCCCGGACACCGAATTTACCGCGCAGGAAGTCCTGGAAAACAATGTCTATGCCGATACGGCGATGTGGCTGGCGCGACCCGAACTGGTGGAGGGCAATCCGGCGCTCTGGCTGCCACAAGACTATGAAGACAGCGAGCCGGCATTTCCCGAGACAGGGAAAGCCGCCGTTTTCTTCGTCCATCCGACGTCATTCCTGGAAAAAGATCATTGGAACGCGCCGCTGGATGATGGAGAATCACAGGACCGGGCGCGCATCTTCCTGCGGGGACAGGCCAGCGCCTTCAACGCCATCGGCCAAGTCTGGGCGCCGCGCTATCGCCAGGCCACATTGGGGGCATTTCTGACCGAAAAGCCGGAAGGCCAGCGGGCACTGGATGCGGCCTATCGGGACGTGCTGGCGGCTTTTGACCACTTTGTCTCGGAAATTCCCGGCGACCAGCCGATCCTGTTGGCCGGGCACAGCCAGGGCAGCCTGCATCTGACCAATCTCCTCAAGGACCGGGTTGCGGGCACGCCGCTCGCCAACCGGATTGTCGCCGCCTATGTCGTCGGCTGGCCAGTATCGGTGGATACGGATATTCCGGAAATGGGGCTCGATATCTGCGAGAAGCCTGACCAGACGCGCTGCATCATGGCCTGGCAAAGCTTTGCCGAGCCCGCCGATTATGACCGGATCACCAAGGTCTATGACATGACCATCGGGTTCAACGGTCAGCCGCGCAAGAATACAAAATTGCTCTGCAGCAATCCGATCAATGGCGACATCAATTCCTCGGCTTCGGCTTCGGCCAATCTCGGTACGCTGGTTCCCAATGATGATCTCAGCGAAGCGAAGCTGACCGCCGGATCGGTGCCGGCAAGATGCGACGACCGGGGCTTCCTGCTGATCGGCGATCCCCCGGAAATCGGCCCCTATGCCCTGCCCGGCAATAATTACCATGTCTACGATTACAGCCTGTTCTGGGCCAATGTGCGCGCCGATGCGCGCCGGAGGACGGCAGCATTTCCGGCACGCTGATCTCCGATGATGTCGCGGCCTTTGCCGCTGCGCTGCCCGATGGCGGGCGCCTGCTGGGGCTGGATATCGGCACCAAGACCGTGGGCATGGCTCTGTGCGATTCGCACTGGACCTTTGCAACAGCTGCCGAGACGATCGAACGGCGTAAATTTTCCAAGGATCTCGAACGCATCAAGACGGTCATTGCCGAACAGAATATCGTCGGACTGGTCGCCGGCCTGCCGCTCAACCTCGACGGTAGCCAGAGCCCGCAGACCCAGGCGGCACGGGCCTTTGCGCATAATCTGAAACCGCTTGGGCTGCCGATTCTCCTGTGGGACGAACGCTGGAGCACGCAGGCAGTCACCCGCGACCTGATCGCCTCGGATGTCAGCCGGAAGAAACGGGCCAAGGTCGTCGACAAAATGGCCGCCGCCTATATTTTGCAGGGGGCCATCGACAGGCTTGCCGCGCTGCCCCGATGACTCTATAGAACCCGCTTTAATGACATCGCACAAAACCGCATCGTCGCAGACCTTTCCAGCCGGATCGGATGCTTTTCCACATCGCCATCTATTGGGTATCGCCGGGCTGCAGCCCTGGGAGATATTATTCCTGATGGAAGAGGCCAAGCAGTGGGTCGATCTGAACCGGAAATCAAGCAAACATGCGGACAGGCTGGACGGCCTGACCGTGATCAACGCCTTTTTCGAAAACAGCACCCGAACATTGCTCTCCTTTGAAATCGCCGGAAAGCGGATGGGCGCGGATGTGGTCAACATGCACGCGGCGCAATCCAGCATCAAGAAAGGCGAGACGCTGATCGACACGGCAGTCACGCTGAACGCAATGAAGGCCGATGCGATCGTCATCCGCCACGGCAGTTCCGGCGCGGTGCAGCTGATCGCCGACAAGGTCGACTGTCCGGTGCTCAACGCCGGTGACGGGCGGCACGAGCATCCGACCCAGGCGTTGCTCGACGCGCTGACCATCCAGCGCCGGCGGGGCGAGATCAGCGGACTGACCGTGACCATTTGCGGCGATGTCATGCACAGCCGGGTGGCGCGGTCCAATATCTATTGCCTGACCACATTGGGCGCCAGGGTCCGGGTCTGCGCGCCGCCGTCCCTGCTCCCCGCCGCGCTCGACCGGTTCAATGTCGAGGTTTTTACCGATTTTGACGAAGCGCTGAAGGGCAGCGATGTGGTGATGATGCTGCGGCTACAGAACGAACGGATGAACGGCGACTTCATCCCCAGCCCGCGCGAATATCACTATCTTTACGGCCTGACGCGCGAGCGGCTGAAACTGGCCAATACGGACGCGTTGATCATGCACCCCGGCCCGATGAACCGCGGCGTCGAGATTGACAGCGACGTCGCCGACGATCTTGAAAATTCCGCGATCACCGAGCAGGTCGAAATGGGCGTGGCCGTGCGCATGGCTTGCCTGGATATATTGACCCGCAAATCCCGCGGCGTGGAGGGCTGGTCATGAAAAAGAATTTCACCAATGCCCGTCTGGTGCTGCCGGATGAACAGCAACCGGTTGAAGGCAGCCTGCTCGTCGAAGGGGACCGCATCACCGCAATAAATATTGGTGCTGACGATCAACCAGACGGAGCAATCGACTGCCAGGACAAACTTCTCGCGCCGGGGATCGTCGATCTCGGCGTTTTTGCGATCGACAAGCCGGCGTTCCGCTTTGGCGGAATAACCCGGGCGGCGCTGATGCCGGACCAGGCCCCGGTCCTCGATCTGCCGGCGATGATCAAGCATAATGCCGTCGACGGGAAACCGGATCTCTGGTCGCATCCGATCGCCGCAGCGACCAAGGGGCTCAAAGGGCAGCAGCTCGCCGAAATCGGCCTGATGCAGCGTTCCGGTGCCAAGGCGGTGGCCACGGGCCGGCAATGGATCGCCGATAGCGGTATCATGCTGCGGCTGCTGCAATATTGCAAATCGCTGAACCTGCCGCTGATCGTGCACAGCGAGGATGCCGGGCTGACCGGCGACGCGGTCGCGACCAACGGCGAGACCGCCACACGTCTGGGGCTGGCCAGCGCCACAGCGGCGGCCGAATCGCTCTCGATTGCGCGGGATATCGCGCTGGTTCGCGAAACCGGTGCCCATGTGCATTTTCGTCAGGTGACCACGACGGCCGGCCTGGACCTGATCCGGGCAGCCAAATCGGAAAACCTGCCGGTGACTTGCGGGATCACCCCTGCCCATCTGCTATTGTCCGATATCGCGATCAGCGATTTCCGGACCTTTGCCCGGCTGAGCCCGCCACTGCGGGATGAGGCAAACCGCCTGGCTTGCATCGAGGCCGTCAGAGACGGCACCATTGATGTGATTTCGTCCGGACATGATCCCCGTGGCCCCGAGGACAAGCGCCTGCCCTTTGCCGAAGCCGCACCGGGCATGGCGGGAGCGGAAACCTTGCTGGCCTTGGCCTTCACACTGGTTCGTGATGGTATAATCCCGATCGGACGCCTGTTTGAACTGCTATCTACCAACCCGGCGAAAATCCTCGGGGTGGACGCAGGCTTGCTGAAAGCGGGTCATGAAGCGGATTTCATCCTGATCGATGAGGATGCGCCATGGCAGGTCGACACGCGGAAAATGGCGGCCGCCGCTGGCAATACGCCGTTTGACGGCTTGCCGGTCCAGGGCCGGGTAACGGCCATATATAAAGGCGGCAGAGCTTATTAGCTCGCCGCCCTTATCACATGACTAAATGATTTAGCGCGAAGCGAGTTTCTTCGGAGCCTGGCTGGCCATGCGCGTTGGCGCGACCTTGTTGACGCTTTTGGCCTGGCGGACGATGCAGTTGCCGCCCTTCGCCTTGATACCGGCACACATGGCTTCAGCCGTTTGCGCATTGCCAAAGCCGACCGCTGCCAACCGGTAAAGTGTCCTGCCCTTCACGTTAACCCGCGAACTGGCATGTTGAAAAGACTTCAGATCGCTGTTTCTGGCGGACAATATGCCCCAGGCGCGCTTGGCACTTGCGGGCGACGAAAAAGCACCGAGCTGAACAAGATGCGTTCCGGAGGTCGTAACCACGGTTTGCGACACTGGCTGGTAGGAGGTCTTCTGCAGGAGAGGTTTGGCAGCCGGACTGTTCTGGACAGCGGCGGTTTTTACCGAAGCCGGCTCGTCGCGCTCAACGGCGAAGCTGGCGGGGGCCGCAGCAACGCGCGGCTTGGACGATGTTCTGGCGACAGGCTCGGGGGCAGCTGTCTTTGCCGCAGCGTTGCTGGCCGGCAACGCGACCGAAGCCACTTCGACATTATTTTCCTTGGCGAGGAAGTCCGTATCCGATCCGGCTTTTGGTGCGGGCCCGATAGCCGGGAGCGGCGTGTTCCGGTCGAAGCTGGCAACTTCACGTCCATAATCCTGCTGGGGAGATGCCGCGACATCGGCCGGCACAACATTCGGGCGGAGCGCCAGTCGGGTTGGCTGGCCCGGATCATTCGCGACCGGGGTCACCTTGAGCACGGTGGCGATGCGTGTCTGATAAGCGCCGGGACGGGCCATCTGGGCCCATTCCATAACGCGTTGATTGACCGCTGCCGGCGCAACGTCCTGCACCGCCATCAGCTTGGCTTCTTTCCAGCGACCATCCAGGGCGTAGGCCAGTCCCAGATTCTGGCGAGTGCGGCCTGTGACATTGGATCCACGGATCGCCTGCTCGAGAACCTCGATGGCTGTCTTGCTGTCACCGGCCAATGCCAGTGCCAGGCCATAGTCAGACGCAGGAATATATTGACGGTTGTTGACGATGAGGGTTTTGGCCTTCTCCGCTTTGCCCTGCCCCAATTGTGCGAGGCTGAGGCTCAGAATCGTCCGTGCGTCGGACTTGCCGAGTTCCATGGCGTCCTGAAAACTGCGTTCCGCTGATGCCATACGACCGGCAGACAGATAGGCCTGGCCCAGAAGAGCCCGTGTTTCCGGATCGTTGCCGACACCGGCGACGGAACGCTCGGCATAGGCAATCGCAGCATCGAGATCACCTTTCGCCAGAGCCTTCTCGGCCTTCTTGGCATATTTGGCGCCGTCCTTGACGGTCGCCGGCTTGCTGGACATGGATGCGACCGAGCCGCCGCCAACAGGACCGCAGCCTGTCAACATAGTGGCGAACACCATGGAGGAAGCAGCCATTCTCAAAATTACATCGCGTTTCATTTTTATGCCCTCGCAATAAAAGTCAGTCGTTTCCGTTCAATATTCTCTTCAAGCCTGTTTCAGGCAGCACCGCGCGACGGAACGCGTTCGGCCAGATCGTCCAACTCGGGAATGGTCTTCAAATATTCGTCCACAGCCTTGGTGACCAATTGCTGGGCCGACATGTTTTTGACCGCCGTTGCCAGCCGCAATTTCAGATGCCGTTCCGGATCGAGCCGGAGCGTGAAAGCCGTTTTTGCCTTCCGTGTCCGGGATTTTGTCGCCGGACGTGGCTTTACGACCTCTATTTTCTCTACCCTGGCGGATTCCAGCACCGTCGGCTTGTCGGCGGACGCGTTTTCTTCGCGGGATATCGACGGCGCTTCTGGAGCATCGCCCGCGTCTTCCGTGCCGGCTTCGGCAGGCTCTTCATGCGAAGATTTCACACCCAGCTTGGCGGCAATTTCTTCCTGCTGCTGGCGGACGGCTGCACCCGGGTTCGGAATAGCGCCGGCCAGCGGATTGTGAACATGCTCAACCGGATGCGCATTATGGTCAGGATCGACATCATAGCCCATGTCGTCCCAGCCGAGATCTTCATGCAGTTCGCCGCCAGAGTGGGCGCCATGATCCGGAAAGTTCGAGTAGCCCTGACGACGCATCGCCGGCTTTGCGCCACCTTTGCGTGCCAGCAAGCTGGACGACAGGGATGCAAGGGGTTTGGGATCGCTCATTTTTTCAGCCTCTCCCATCACGAACCAACAACGCGGCGGCCAAAATTGCCGCCCGCCCGCTGGATGCCCGGATTGACATTTTGTGCCATTGCGGGTGCGCTGAAAATTGTCCGGCGGAAATTTTTCTCCAGCCGGTCGGAAATATAGGACCAGAGATGGACGACTTCCTGGGCCGAGCGGCTCTTCGGATCGACTTCCATCACGGTCCGGCCATCGATCATCGAACCGGCAAAATCGGTGCGGTGGTGAATGGTTATCGGCGCGACAGTGCCGTGCTGTGACAGTGCAACCGCCGCTTCGGAGGTGATCTTCGCTTTCGGAGTCGCACCATTGACCACGAAGATCAGGGGTTTGCCCGCCCGTTCGCAGAGATCGACGGTGGCACCAACGGCCCTGAGATCGTGCGGACTGGGGCGTGTCGGAATGACGATCAGTTCGGCAACCGAAATCACGCTCTGGATCGCCATGGTGATCGCCGGTGGCGTATCGATGACAGCCAGTTTAAAGCCTTGCTGACGCAATATCGCCAGATCCGCAGCGAGGCGCGAAACCGTGGTTTGCGCGAAAGCCGGTAGTTCGGCTTCCCGCTCGTTCCACCAATCGGCCAGCGATCCCTGCGGATCGATGTCAATCAGTACGACGGGCCCCGCCCCGGCCAGTTGTGCCTGCACAGCCAGATGGCCCGACAATGTCGTCTTGCCGGAACCGCCCTTTTGCGAAGCCATTGCTAGAACTCGCACGCTCTTCCCCTTGTTCAATCGCGGCAATATTTGCCTGAAAATCTATAATCTGCGGCTTTTGTGACAGAACAGCGCTAAAATAGGGTTAACAGGATCACCGGGAATTTTGCGCTGGTGAAATTATCGGTTACATCCCCCCCTGCAGAGGATTCCGAAACCGTCTCTCCAGTTTTTACTAGACTTGAAGAGTCTCAGGGGTTTAGCAAACTGAATACGGCTGATACTGTTGAAATTTGATTATCGAGGATATTCCATGAACAAGGCCCATCACTATATGGCTCCACTGTTAGGCCTGGCGCTGACCTTGAGTGCAACACCGGCCTTGGCGGATGTGAAGGACGGCGTCGATGCGTGGGGGCGCGGTGATTTTCAAACCGCGATCAACGAATGGCGCGGTCCTGCAGAGCGGGGCGATGCCGATGCCCAGTTCAATATGGGACAGGCCTACAAGCTCGGCCGCGGTGTACCGCAGGATCTCGCACAAGCCGAAAAATGGTACAAGAGAGCCGCCGATCAGGGCCATTTGCAGGCCAATGACAATTATGGCCTGGTGCTGTTTCAGGCCAATCGCCGCAGTGAAGCCCTCCCCTATTTGCAGGCTTCCGCACAGCGCGGCGAACCCCGCGCCCAATATGTTCTCGGGACCGGTCACTTCAACGGCGACTTTGTCGAGAAGGACTGGATCAGGGCCTATGCGCTGATGACACGTGCATCGGCACAGGAACTGCCACAGGCGACCTCCAATCTGGCACAGATGGACCGATTCATCCCGGTGGAGGACCGGCGCCGCGCGGTCGAACTGGCCGGCCAGATGGAACAGGATGAAAAGCGCATCAGAACCGCGCAGATCGGCGGTTTTCGTCCGGCACAGACCCCCGGTGCAGTGCAAACGGCCCAATTGCCGCCTTCGCGACCGGCACTCCCCGATCCCGCACCAGCACCCGGCCCGATCACGCCCGGCGTGACTTATGCTCCTTCCCCGCAACCGGCGCCGGCCGCCCCTGTGGCGACAGCAGCGCCCGTGCGCGCGGCCGCAAGGGGCGACTGGCGTGTACAGCTCGGAGCGTTCAGCGACGAGAACAAGGCGAAAACCCTCTGGACCAGGCTTGAAGGCCGTGTTTCGGCGCTTGCTGGACTACAGCCCTATCTGGTCAGAGCGGGTGGTATTACACGCTTGCAGGCGGGGCCTTTTGCGACCCGTGCGCAAGCCGATTCCATGTGCGGCCAAGTCAAGGCGTCCGGCAACGACTGTATCGTCAAACGGCGCTGATCGGCTCTACGGGGTGACCCACTGGTCCGCGGAAATGCCCTGAATATACAAGAGCGCGGTCAGATCATTATATTTGATCGCGACATCTGCGGCCTGCGCAGCCTTTGGCTTGGCGTGATAGGCAACGCCAAGCCCCGCCCTTTGCAGCATAGGGATATCATTGGCTCCGTCACCGACGGCCAGACAGGAATCGAGCGATAGCCCGCCTTCCTGCGCGGCGGATTGCAGCAACTGGTCCTTGCGGGCCGAATCGACAATCGGTCCGTCGAGCCGGCCGGTGAGCAGACCGGCGGATTCGCCCAGCACATTGGCATGAAAGGATTCAAATCCAATGGATTGCGCCACGGGTTTGGCAAATTTTGTGAATCCGCCTGACACCAGAATGGTGGTCCCCCCTGCCTGCGCCATGGTTCTCACCAGCGTTTCCGCACCGGGCATGATCCTGACCCGCTCATCCAGACAGAGCTGGATAGCGGCAGTCTCGAGCCCTTTTAGCAGCGCCACCCGGCCGCGGAGCGCCTCTTCGAAATCGAGCTCGCCCTGCATTGCGCGTTCGGTAATCGCTGCGATTTCGGACTTGATGCCGGCATAATCGGCCAGTTCGTCGATACATTCGACCGTGATCATGGTGCTGTCCATGTCCGAGATCAGCAGCTTCTTCAACCGATCCGCTTCCGGCTGGACGGCAATGTCGATATCATTTCCAATCGCTTCCAGACAGGCGCGCGCCGGACCGGGTTCGCCCTCGAAGAAAATGTCTACAACCCGCCCGTCGATCAGATCGGACTGACGCGTGACAATGGCTCCGGCCTGACCAAGGCTGGCAATCGCCGATTGAATATCTCTCTCATTCAGGGATTCTTTTGCTATGAGCGTGGCGATGAACATGATTTCTCCGAAACAGGACCAGAATGTTGTGCTGGTCGTAGGTCCCACGGCCAGCGGCAAATCCGCCTTGGCACTGGACATTGCCAAAAAGCAACCCTCGGTAATCATCAATGCCGACAGCGCCCAGGTCTACCGCGATCTCACGATATTGAGCGC
Source organism: Sphingorhabdus sp. SMR4y (assembly GCF_002218195.1). Taxonomy (GTDB): domain Bacteria; phylum Pseudomonadota; class Alphaproteobacteria; order Sphingomonadales; family Sphingomonadaceae; genus Parasphingorhabdus. The sequence continues at coordinate 944,532 of NZ_CP022336.1, forward strand.
GCGCCCGACCGAGGAGGAAATGGAGGGCATCGATCACCGTCTATTCGGCTATATCGACGGCATGGAGGCCTGCTCTGCTGCGCGCTGGGCCAGTGACGCCAAGACGGCAATCGCAGCGGCCCATGACCGCGATCTTCTGCCGATACTGGTGGGAGGAACCGGGCTTTACGTCCGGACATTGCTTGAAGGCATTGCGCCAATTCCCGAAATACAGCCGCAAATCCGGCAGGAAATCAGGGAAATGGAAAGATTGGAAGCCTATCACTCACTCCAGCAGATGGATCCGCTTTCGGCCGAGCGGCTGCACGCGACCGACACAACCCGCATTCAGCGAGCACTGGAAGTGGTCCGCTCGACCGGCAAGCCGCTTGACCACTGGCACAAGCACAAGACAGGCGGGATTGGCGGCCGTATCACCCTGCATCCTCTGATACTGCTGCCGCCACGGGAATGGCTCTATGAACGCTGTGACCGGCGGTTTGATGAAATGATCGAACGCGGAGCCCGGGAAGAGGTGGAACAGCTTCTGGTCCGCGATATCCCTGCAAACCTGCCGGTCATGCGGGCAATCGGGGTTGCCGAAATCGCGGCCTGGATAGCAGGTGACATTGATCAGGCCGATGCAGTGGAGCAGGCGCAAACGGCCACCCGGCGCTATGCAAAGCGCCAGTATACCTGGTTCCGCAACCAGAGTCCGACGGAATGGGGTCGACTGGAGACGGTAGATAATATCAATAGTGATCATATATTTGATATTATATTACGCAATTAGGCCTTGACATAACATTTTCAGATATGTAGCCAGCCCCGAATTGATAAGCCTTGCCTATTGTGTTGCAGTGCATCATGGCGGGGACCGAGCGTAACTGACAGTTGATGGAGCATGATGTGGCCGAAAAAAGCGGCGCCGATATATTGGTCGAAACCCTGCTGGAACTGGGTGTTGATACCGTTTTCGGCTATCCGGGCGGCGCGGTGCTTCCCATTTATGATGCGCTCTACGAGCATCCCAAGATCAAGCATATTCTGGTTCGTCATGAGCAGGCTGCGACCCATGCTGCAGAAGGCTATGCACGTTCCACCGGAAAGCCGGGGGTCGTTCTGGTCACCTCCGGACCGGGCGCGACCAATGCGGTGACCGGTATCACCGATGCCCTGATGGACAGCATCCCGATGGTCGTCATAACCGGCCAGGTCGCAACCAACCTGATCGGCAGTGATGCCTTTCAGGAGGCCGACACGGTCGGGATTACACGGCACTGCACGAAACATAATTATCTCGTGAAAAAGCCATCCGATCTGGCACCGGTTGTCCAGGAAGCCTTCCACATTGCCACCAAGGGCCGCCCGGGTCCGGTGGTCATCGATATTCCCAAGAATGTCCAGGTCGCAGCGACTGAATATAGCAGCAATGCGGCGCGGACCAATACGCGCTATCAGCCTCAGACCGAGGGTGACTTCAAGGCGATCAACGCGGCTGCCGAAATGATCATGGCTGCAAAAGCCCCGATCCTCTATACCGGCGGCGGCATCATCAACAGCGGACCGAAAGCCAGCGAAACATTGCGGGAACTGGCCGAATTGCTGGGATGTCCGGTTACATCGACGCTGATGGGCCTGGGCGCATATCCCGCTTCCTCCGAACAATGGCTGGGCATGCTCGGCATGCACGGGACATTCGAAGCCAATATGGCAATGAACAAAGCCGACCTTGTGATCTGCCTTGGCGCCCGTTTTGACGACAGGATCACCGGGCGGCTTGACGCTTTCTCGCCGGACAGCAAGAAAATACATGTCGATATCGACAGGTCATCGATCAACAAGACGGTTCGCGTCGACCTGCCGGTAATCGGTGATGTCGGCCGGGTGATGGAACAGTTGATAGCCGTGCTCAAGGGGCGCCGCTATGCCACTCCCGAGCTTGGCGAATGGTGGGCCCGGATCACCGGATGGCGGGCAACCAACTGTCTCGATTATCCCGAGACAAAGACAGAAATCATGCCACAGGAGGCGATCCGCAAATTGTGGGAGGCCACCCACAAGCGCGAACCGATCATCACCACCGAAGTCGGGCAGCATCAGATGTGGGCCGCCCAGCATTTCGATTTTGAATCGCCGAACAAATGGCTGACCAGCGGCGGCCTCGGCACCATGGGCTATGGATTACCCGCTGCGATAGGTGCACAATTGGGCAATCCTGATTCGCTGGTCATCGATATCGCCGGCGAAGCATCGATCCAGATGAATATCCAGGAACTCGGCACCGCAACCCAATACCGGCTGCCGGTGAAGATCTTTGTTCTCAACAACGAATATATGGGCATGGTCCGCCAGTGGCAGGAGCTGACCTATGAAAGCCGCTATTCAAACAGTTATAGCGATAGTTTGCCAGATTTTGTGAAGCTGGCTGAAAGCTATGACTGGACCGGCATCCGGATCGAGAATCCGGCCGATCTGGAATCCGGAATTCAGAAAATGATCGAGACCGACGGGCCGGTCTTGGTCGATTGCCGCGTGGCAAAACTTGCAAATTGTTTTCCGATGATCCCATCGGGCGCTGCCCATACCGAGATGCTTCTCACCGAAGCCGATGTCCGGGGCACGATGGACGACCAAGCAAAGGCCCTAGTCTGATGCATATTCACGAAGAAGCCGTTGAACGCCACGTTCTTGCCGTTCTTGTTGACAACGAAGCGGGCATCCTGGCCCGGATCGCCGGTATGTTCACCGCGCGTGGCTATAATATCGACAGCCTGACCGTGGCCGATATCAGCGAAGACCATGCCGTCAGCCGGATCACCATCGCCACCAACGGGCCACCGCATGTGATCGAGCAGATCATTGCGCAACTCGATCGCCTGGTGCCGGTACACAGCGTCCGTGATCTCACCGAATCCGGTCCGCACGTCCAGCGCGAGCTGGCGCTGGTCAAGGTTGCCGGCAAGGGCGAACACCGCATCGAGGCTATGCGACTGGCGGATATTTATCGTGCGCGGGTTGTCGATGCGACAACCGAAAGCTTTGTTTTCGAGATCACCGGTGCTCCGGAAAAGATCGAGACTTTTGTCGGCCTGATGCGTGAAGTCGGCCTGGTTGAAGTTGGCCGAACCGGTGTCGTTGCCATCGGCCGGGGACCGGAAACGGCATGACCGCCATATATCGTCGATAGATCCATCGTCTCCAGCTACCGCAGCTGGTCAAATTCCATTCGCAATCATCTGAATATAAGGAAGAAAAATGAAAGTTTATTATGACGCCGACGCCGATCTCGGCCTGATCACCGGCAAGAAAATCGCAATTGTCGGTTACGGCAGCCAGGGCCATGCCCATGCCCAGAACCTGCGCGACAGCGGCGTCAAGGAAGTCGCCATCGCGCTGCGTGCCGGCTCTGCCACCGCAAAGAAGGCAGAAGATGCCGGCTTCAAGGTGATGACCAATCAGGAAGCGGCTGCATGGGCCGATATCGTCATGATCCTGGCGCCCGACGAGCATCAGGCGGCCATCTATGCCGATGACCTGCACGCCAACATGAAGGAGGGTGCCGCCCTCGCCTTCGCGCATGGCCTTAATATCCATTTCGGTCTGATCGAAGCGCGCGAAGATCTCGACGTGATCATGATTGCGCCAAAGGGCCCCGGCCACACGGTGCGCAGCGAATATCAGCGCGGCGGCGGCGTGCCCTGCCTGATCGCGATTGACCGCGACGTATCCGGCAATGCCCATGATGTTGCCCTTGCTTACGCTTCCGGCGTTGGTGGCGGCCGGTCCGGCATTATCGAAACCAATTTCCGCGAAGAATGTGAAACCGACCTGTTCGGCGAACAGGCCGTGCTTTGCGGTGGCATCACCCATTTGATCCAGGCGGGTTTCGAAACCCTGACCGAAGCGGGCTACGCACCGGAAATGGCCTATTTCGAATGTCTGCACGAAACCAAGCTGATCGTTGACCTGCTCTATGAAGGCGGCATAGCCAACATGCGCTATTCGATCTCCAACACCGCGGAATATGGCGATATCACGACCGGTCCACGGATCATCACCGCCGACACCAAGGCGGAAATGAAACGCGTGCTGGCCGACATCCAGTCCGGTCGTTTCGTGAAGGATTTTGTTCTCGACAACCGCGCCGGTCAGCCGGAACTGAAAGCGGCCCGCAAACAGGCCGCCGCCCATCCGATCGAGGAAACCGGCGCCCAGTTGCGCGCCATGATGCCATGGATCGGTGCCAACAAGCTGGTCGACAAAGAAAAGAACTAGGTCGTATCGACGGGCGGAAAACGGGCGGTGGAGACTATCTCCGCCGCCTTTTTCTTTGCCGCCACTGGAGATTCTCCCGTGCATTGCTCTTCAATCGCAACGTTGCGGCAGAACAAGGGCGCCTCGCCAGATAAAAAAATATTGCTGAGGTTGATTTTTTCATCATTCTGGATAGATAGGCTGACATGACACGGTCCAAAGCTCTTCTGCTGCTACGACTTATACGCCCTTAGGCGTACCAATGCTGCTGCCGGAACGGCGCAGCGCCCCGCCTAAGGGACGATTTTCCAGATATTACAAGCAAACCCGCGAATTTGTGCCTTGCGCGCAATTTCCAGCAGCATAAGAGTGAAGACATGCACCAGAACCCGTCACAGAAATATCGCCCATTCCCGCAGATCGACTTGCCCAACCGGCAATGGCCCTCGCGCACGATAGACAAGGCTCCGCGCTGGCTGTCCACCGACCTCCGCGACGGCAACCAGGCGCTGATCGATCCGATGGATGCCCAGAAGAAGCAGCGGTTCTTCGATCTTCTGGTCAAGATCGGGATCAAGGAAATAGAAGTCGGATTTCCTTCCGCCGGTGCGACCGATTTCGACTTTATCAGCGGCCTCGTCAAATCGGGCAAGATACCTGACGACGTCATCGTGCAGGTATTGACCCAGTCGCGCCGTGACCTGATCGAAACCAGCTTTGCCAGCCTCGCGGGCGCGCGGGCCGCTATCGTTCATCTGTATAATGCCGTTTCCCCCGCCTGGCGCGATGTCGTGTTCCGGCTCGACAAGCAGGGCGTCAAGGATATCGCCCGGGAAGGCGCGACCATCTTGCGCGAACAGGCCGAGAAATATCCAGATACCGACTGGCATTTCGAATATTCGCCGGAAACTTTTTCCACCGCCGAACTGGATTTCAGTCTGGAGGTCGTCGAAGCGGTGATGGAAATCATCGAACCAACGGCCGACAAGCCGTTGATTTTAAACCTTCCCGCGACAGTCGAGGCCTCGACACCCAATATCTATGCCGACCAGGTCGAGTGGATGTGCAACAATATCAGCAAGCGCGACCATGTCGTGATCAGTCTGCACACGCATAATGATCGGGGGTCCGGCATCGCCGCATCCGAACTGGGCATGATGGCCGGCGCAGACCGGGTGGAGGGCTGCCTGTTCGGCAATGGCGAACGCACCGGTAATGTCGATCTGGTCACATTGGGCCTGAATCTCTACACCCAAGGCGTTGATCCCAAGATAGATTTTTCCAATATGGACGAAATCGTGAAGACGGTCGAATTTTGCAACCAGTTGCCCGTTCCGGCCCGCCACCCCTATGCTGGCGAACTGGTCTTCACGGCTTTCTCCGGATCGCACCAGGACGCGATCAAGAAAGGCTTTGCCGCCCAGGAGCAGCGCAACGACGAAATCTGGAACGTGCCCTATCTGCCAATCGATCCGCGCGATCTCGGACGCGACTATGAAGCGGTGATTCGGGTCAACAGCCAGTCCGGCAAGGGCGGCATCGCCTGGATCCTGGAACAGGACCACGGTCTGAAACTGCCCAAAAGGCTGCAGGCCAATTTCAGCCGCACTGTGCAGGAACTGGCGGACCAGACGAGCCGGGAACTGTCTTCCGAAGACATTTGGGATGCTTTCCAGAAGCGCTACCACATTGACGGCAGCGGCCGCTATGAACTGGTCGACTATGAAGAACGCAAGACCGGTACCGAGCGTATTTTTGTCGGCAAGATCAAGGGTCCCGATGGCGAAATATCGGTCAGCGGACGCGGCAATGGCCTGATTTCAAGTGTGGTTGATGCTGTTTCAACCGCTTTGGGAATCAATCTGGAAATCAAGGATTATTCCGAACATGCGCTGGGGTCCGGCAAGGATGCGCAGGCGGCAGCCTATGTCGAATGCAAGTCGGACGACGGCAAGGAATTTTACGGCGTCGGTATAAACAGCGATGTTGCGCGGGCGTCAGTCGAGGCTTTGCTCAGCGCCGTCAACCGGATTTAAACGATCGGTTAAAATAATTTAAACGTTCGGTTAAAATAATAGTAGAATATACCGCCGCATCGGTTATTGCGGTGGCATATTCTTTCTGATCGGGGGTTCCATGACTTTACCAGCCATTTTCGACAATCTTCGCCTGCCGCTTATCGGTTCTCCCTTGTTTATCGTATCCGGACCGGAACTGGTGATCGCGCAATGCAAGGCTGGTATCGTCGGCAGTTTTCCTGCACTCAACGCTCGCCCGCAATCGTTGCTCGACGAATGGCTGCATCAGATTACCGAAGAGCTGGCGGCATGGAACCGGGACAATCCGGACAAGCCGGCGGCCCCCTTTGCGGTCAACCAGATCGTTCACAAGTCCAACGACCGGCTTGATCAGGACATGGCAACCTGTGCCAAATGGAAAGTGCCGATCGTCATCACCTCGCTCGGCGCAATCGAGGACCTCAATACCGCGGTCAAAGGCTGGGGCGGTATCACGCTGCACGATATCATCAACAACCGCTTCGCCCACAAGGCGATCGAAAAAGGCGCGACAGGCCTGATTCCGGTGGCGGCCGGCGCAGGTGGCCATGCCGGCACACTTTCTCCCTTCGCCCTGATGCAGGAAATCCGCGAATGGTTTGACGGTCCCGTGGCGCTCTCCGGCTCGATCGGCAATGGCGCGTCCATTCTGGCAGCGCAGGCGATGGGCGCGGACCTCGGCTATGCCGGTTCCGCCTTCATCGCGACCAAGGAAGCCAATGCGGACCAGGGGTATAAGGAAGGTATCGTCGAGGGCCAAGCCAGCGACATCGTCTATTCCGACCTGTTTACCGGCGTGAAAGGCAATTATCTGCGCCAGTCGATCGAGAATGCGGGACTTGACCCCGACAACCTGCCCGAGGGCGATTACAAGACCATGAACTTCGGTTCCGGCGGCAATACCGAGAAAAAGGCCTGGAAAGACATCTGGGGCTGCGGCCAGGGTATCGGTCTGATCAATGACGTGATGAGCGTCCAGGACATGGTCGAACAGTTCACCCGCGAATATCGCGACGCGCGTGAAAGCCTGAAAGAGCGCTTCAACTATTAGTGGCGTTTAGCCTGGATGCTGACTGGAACCCGTTCAGCCCAAGCTGGACGACTCTAATCCGTTGCTCGGCCCATGGATTGCTCCGTCAGCACCCAGGGCAATGCGCCCGCCCACCAGTCCGATGAACAGGACGAGGATCAGCAGCCATATAACGAATATGCCGCTGGTCAGCCGCCAGCTTCTCGGGGGAAGCCCCTGCACCAGAAAGGTAGCGATCCCCGAGACATTTATACATACAAGGTTAGTGGCCAGCAGAAACAGGGCGCTAATCCCCAGATTCACATTGCCACTTCCGAAGAACAGCCCTGCGGCGGCAATGGGCGGGACCAAGGCCACTGCGATCATCACACCCACCAAAGAGAGCGAGGCACCCTGACTGAACGCCAGAACGCCCGCGGCGCCGCAAGCCAGCGCCAGGGCTATATCGGCCGGATGGACGATCGTCCGGTTCCTGAGCTCCGGGACCAGCGGATCGATCTCGATAAACAGGCCCAGCAAAAAGGTAAAAATCAGGGCCGCCAATATCCCGGTGACAAGGGTAATCATTGCTCTGCGACCGAGCAGCCTGTCCCCCACGGTTGCTGCCATGGCCATAGCCATGGTCGGACCGAGCAGGGGCGCAATGATCATCGCACCGATCACCACCGCGGTCTGGCCGCTCCGCATACCCAGAGCTGCTATGAGCGCCGAGAGGATCACTGTCAGCAGATAATTGGGGCGCAATTCGAGACTGGGTTCGATATCGTCATATAATTCGTTGGTGCTGATCCGGTCGCGGGTAAAAAAAGCTTCCAATTTTGTCGGCGGTTTCCGGTGGCCGGAAGCGGGCAGCGCAATTTCCTGCAACTCCGGAATTTCCGGCAGAACCGCCTCAACCTGAAGGACAAGAACGGAAAAGCCTGCGCTCCCACTAAAATTTTCATCCAGTGCGGCGAGGAGCCGTTCAATCGAACGGCTGGGCACGACGCAGGAAAATTTCTCGAGACCGTCGGGCACCGGTTCCTGCCAGAAACGGCTGCAGTGCTCTGCAATAAGGGCTTTTGCCTGCGCCACGCCGGCATCCGGAACAATTATCTCAACCAGTCTTGCCGACATCAGCCGTTTCCTCTCCCTGCGAGCAGACCGCAAGGCGCCATGATATCACATTTCGCCGCGGGCGCGGCGTATGGCGAACCATTTCTCGACGTTGCGATTATGCTCTTCCAGCGTTTCGGCAAACACATGACCGCCACGGCCGTCAGCGACGAAATAAAGTGCGTCGGTTTTCGCCGGATTGAGCACCGCCTCGATCGACCGGCGCCCCGGGTTGGCAATCGGCCCCTTGGGAAGACCGATCATCGCATAGGTGTTATAGTCATTGACCTGAGCGATCTCCGATTGCCGGATGCGGCGGCCCAGCGGTTTGCCCCGGGTAATCGGGTAGATGATCGTCGGGTCGGCCTGCAGCATCATATTCTTGCGGATCCGGTTGCTGTAGACTCCGGCGACTGTTCGGCGTTCCCTGGCCAGAGCGGTCTCTTTTTCGACGATTGCCGCAAGTGTGAGCGCTTCATGCGGCGTCTTGACGACGCTGGCCTTGGTGCGCTTTGGCCAAAGCTCTGCGATTGTATCCTTCATCGCTTTCTGCATCCGTGCGACCACGGCGGCGCGTTGTTCGCCGCGCTCGAAACTGTAGCTGTCGGGCAGGATTGATCCTTCCGCCGGCACCGGAATATCGCCCTTGAGCAGCTTTTCGGCCATCAGCTTTTCATGGACGATGATCGACGGCGTGCCTTCCGGTACCGTGATGAGGCGTTGTACTGCCTTGCCGCCCTGCAAAATGGACAGAATTTGCGCGTTGCTGGCGCCTGCGGGAATTTCGAATTCTCCGGCCTTGATCGGTTCGGACCCGCCGAGAATCTTGGCGCGCGTCAGGAAATCGTCAGCGGATTCTATGACGCCTTCCGATTCCAGAGATTCCGCCGCCATGGCCAGACTCGACCCGGATTTGATCAGGACGATACGCTGTTCTTCCAGCGGCCCGCTGGCGTTCCAGCCATAGAGAAAACTACCGCCCAGCAGGACCGCAATGATCGCCGCCGCCACCAATATCAGGCAACCGAGACGGCGCATGATTTTAGACAGCTTTCATGATGATGCTGGCATTGGTTCCGCCGAAGCCGAAGCTGTTGCTCAGCACGGCTTTCACTTCCCGCTTTTTCGCGACATGCGGCACCAGATCAACGCCTTCACAACCTTCGTCGGGATCGTCCAGATTGAGGGTCGGTGGAACAATCTGGTCGCGCAGGGCGAGGATGCTAAAAATGCCTTCGACAGCACCGGCGCCACCCAGAAGATGGCCGATCGCCGATTTGGTCGAGCTCATCGACATGGTCTTGAGATCATCGCCGAACAGACGCCTGACTGCTGCCAGTTCGATTGTGTCGGCCATCGTCGAGGTGCCGTGCGCGTTGACATAGTCAATATCGGCGGTCGTCAGACCGGACCGTTTGAGCGCCATTTCCATCGAGCGATAGGCACCGGTTCCGTCCGGATGCGGCGCCGTCACATGATAGGCGTCGCCGGACATGCCATAGCCAACCACTTCACAATAGATATTGGCACCACGGGCCTTGGCATGTTCATATTCTTCCAGAACGACGACACCGGCGCCCTCCCCCATTACGAAACCGTCGCGATCCTTGTCATAGGGACGGGATGCTGCCGTCGGGTCATCGTTACGCTTGGTCGACAGCGCCTTGGCTTGCGCGAAGCCGGCAATGCCGATCGGACAAATGGTCGCTTCTGCACCACCGGCCAGCATCACATCGGCATCATCCAGCGCGATCATCCGCGCTGCGTCTCCGATGCTGTGCGCACCGGTCGAGCAGGCTGTGACCACAGCGTGATTGGGACCCATCAGACCATATTTGATCGACACCTGACCGGAAATGAGATTGATCAGCCGGCCGTGGACAAAATGCGGGCTGACCCGGCCCGGACCGCGTTCGGCCAAAACCAGCGATTCTTTCTCAATGCCCGGCAGTCCGCCGATGCCCGAGCCGATCGAGCAGCCTGCGCGCAGCTTGGCTTCATCGGACATATCGGTAAGACCGGCATCCTCGAGCGCCTGACCGGCAGCATCGATGCCATAGACGATGAACGGGTCGACCTGACGCTGGACCTTGTGGTCGACGCGGAGATTGGGATCAAAGCCATATTCATGATCCGCGGGCTTGACCTCGCAGGCGATATGGCACTTCTGATCGGATGCATCAAAGCGGGTGATTTTCCCGGCGCCCGACTTGGAAGCCAAAATATTGCTCCAGGTCGTTTCCACATCGCCACCCAGCGGCGTTACCAGGCCCATTCCGGTTACAACTACACGGCGCATATCATGCCTCTCCTTGCGGGCTTTCCTTGCCCAGATTCAATACCCTGCTCACAATCAAAAAACGGCCACCGAATCGGGATGTTCGTCCCGGGCCGGTGAGCCGCTTTGCGATATTTCAGCGATCATTGGCCCTGAGGCGCGCCTGTCTTTCTGGCAACACCCCAAAATCAATTAACCCTTGTTTTTGTCGATAAAATCGATGGCGTCTTTGACGGTACCGATTTTTTCTGCTGCATCATCCGGAATTTCGACGCTGAATTCTTCTTCAAACGCCATGACCAGCTCAACGATGTCGAGGCTGTCAGCGCCCAGATCATCGATGAATGCAGCTTCTTCGGTTACTTTGTCGGCTTCAACGCCCAGATGCTCAACAACAATCTTTTTTACGCGGTCTGCAGTCTCACTCATGAGAGGTCCTTTTTGTTAGGATTGAATTTCCATTTCGTCCTAGTGCGCTGGCGCGCACCTTGCAAGTGTCCGTGAAGTCGAAATCGTACCGGAGATGATGTTTTTCGACAAAGCTCTAGGAAATCATCGCCATACCGCCATTCACGTGCAGCGTCTGACCCGTGACATAAGCGGCTTCCTGACTGGCCAGATAGACAACAGCAGCGCCAATATCGTCACCACTGCCCATTTTTCCTGCCGGAATCTTGCGGTTGATCTCGTCTTTCTGGGCGTCGGTCAGCTCATCGGTCATCGGCGATGCAATGAAACCCGGTGCCACGCAATTGACGGTGATCCCGCGCGAGGCCAACTCCTGCGCCAGCGCCTTGGACATGCCGACGAGTCCGGCTTTCGAGGCGACATAATTGGCCTGCCCCGGATTGCCGGTCGCGCCGACCACAGAACTAATCGAAATGATCCGGCCGCCGCGCGCTTTCATCATCGGCCGCGCCGCAGCGCGGATCAGGCGGAAAGCCGATTCCAGATTGACCCGGATCACATCGGCGAAATCATCATCCGACATGCGCATCACCAGCCCGTCGCGGGTGATGCCGGCATTGTTGACCAGGATGTCGAGCTTGCCGAGCTTTGCCACCGTGTCCGGCACCAGGGCATCGACTTCCTCCGGGTTGGAAAGGTCACATGGCATGACAATATGACCTTCGCCCGGCAATTCCGGGATCATCTCCATCAGCACGAGCTTGCGGGTGCCCGACAGCGCAACGGTGGCACCCCGCTCGGCGAGCGACCTGGCGATTGCCGAGCCAATTCCCCCGGAGGCGCCGGTTACCAGGGCGGTTTTTCCGCTTAAGTCAAACATTGCTAATTCCTTCAAAAGTTCAAGATACTGGCCATTTGTTGCCGATTACAGGCTTTTCAGAAACGCCTCGATATCATCCATGGAAACCAGACTGACCTTTTCCGCTTCCGGAGCAATGCGCCCGACCATTCCGGTCAGCACCTTGCCGCCAAATTCGACAAATTGCTCGACGCCGGATTCGGCCATATTGCCGACGGATTCCCGCCAGCGGACCGCGCCGGTCACCTGTTGAACAAGCAATTCCCGAATCTCGTCTGCATCCGATACCGGAGCCGCCGTCACGTTCGCAAACAGGGGCACAACCGGTGGGAAAATGCTGGCTTCCGCCAGCGCCTCTTCCATGGCTTCCGCCGCGGGTGCCATCAGCGAACAATGGAAAGGTGCGGAGACAGGGAGCAGCATACCGCGCTTGATGCCATGTTCTTTGGCGGCAGCAATAGCTCGTTCGATGGCGCCGATATGACCGGAAATCACAACCTGCGTGGGGTCGTTGTCATTGGCAACGGTACAGATTTCGCCCTGGGATGAGGCATTGGCCAGCGCCGACGCCTTCTTGATGTCAGCGCCCAGCAGCGCCGCCATTCCGCCCTCGCCCACCGGCACGGCTTTCTGCATCGACTGACCGCGCAGCTTCAGCAATTCCGCCGTCGTCGTCAGGTCCAGCGCCCCCGCCGCGCAGAGCGCACTATATTCACCAAGACTGTGACCGGCGACGAAAGAGCAGATATCTTCGATCGACTTGCCGCCTTCTTTCTCCAGCACTCGCAGGGTCGCAACGGCATTCGCCATGATCGCGGGCTGCGCGTTTTCAGTCAGGGTCAACTCGTCAAGCGGCCCTTCGCACATCAGCTCGTACAGGTTTTGCTCGAGCGCGTGATCGACTTCCTCGAATACTTCGCGGGCGGTGCTGCTCGCCTCGGCAAGCGCCTTGCCCATGCCAACGGCCTGGCTACCCTGTCCCGGAAAAATAAATGCACGCATGATGACCCCCAGATTTTCAAACAGGATTGGGAATTAGGCACGAATGGCCAGTCATGCAAGCGCCGGACGCATCCGTTAAAATCATTTGCGCTAATTTAATCGCATGATTAAGCCATGGGTATGACGGATGAGGCATTTCAGACAAAGCTCGAGAATTACTGCACAAAAACATTTGGCACCGACGGAAAACTCGAGCAATTGCGGCGATTATCAGGGGGAGCCAGCATGGAAAGCTGGGCCTTCGCTTATGGGGGTGAAGAATTCGTCCTCCGCCGCCTGCCGTCGGGTCTGTCCCCCGATGACGCCGGCCTGCGCGGAGTCCCGCTAGCGACGCAGGCAGATATCATCGAACTGGCCCGCACCGCCGGGGTCACCGCTCCGGAAGTTCGCGGTCGGCTCAGTCCGGAAGACGATATTGGCGAAGGCTTCATCATGAGCAAGGCGGCGGGCGAAACCCTGCCGCACAAGATATTAGGCAATCCCGATTTCGCTGAAGCCGAGAGAAAATTGACCCGGCAATGCGCCCGGGAGCTTGCCGCCATCCACCGGATTCCGGTGCGATCGATCACGGCTCCGCTGGAATATTTTTCACCCGCCGAACTGATCCGCCTGCAAAAAGAAAAATATGACGAGATTGGCGGTCATATACCGATTTACGAATATGCCTTTCACTGGCTGGACCGGAACGTGCCGGACGCCAGTGACAAATATCTCGTGCACGGCGATTTCCGCATGGGCAATCTGATGATTGGCCATCAGGGCCTATCCGCGGTGCTCGACTGGGAACTCGTCCGGCTCGGGGATCCGGTGCAGGACATTGCCTATCTGTGCACGCCAAGCTGGCGGTTCGGTCAATATGAAAAGGTTGCGGGCGGCTTCGACAGCGCCGAATCCCTGTTACGGGCCTATGCCGAAGCCAGCGGCAGCGAGGTCGACCCGGATCGCTTCCGCTTCTGGCTCATTTATTCCACGCTCTGGTGGGGCGTCGCCTGCATGGTGATGGGCCAGATATGGCGCAGCCATGGCGACCGTTCGCTGGAGCGAACCGTGATCGGCCGCCGCGTATCCGAAGTCGAAATTGATCTCGCCCTTCTGTTCGAGGAAATTCTTCCCGGCGAGATCTGTTCACCACTCGACTGGTCGATCCCCGACGAAAGAGCCGAGACCGGCGAAACCGGATATGGAGAATTGCTGACCGCATTGGGTGAATGGAACACCGAACATGTCCAGCCCGGCCTTGACGGCCATGCCAAATTCCAGTCCCGCGTTGCTGGCAATGCTCTGGGAATCGCGCGGCGTCAGGCTGAATGGGGGCCGGATTTTCGCGAGGCGTCCAGAGCGCGCCTGGCCGCTATCGGTTATGATCATGGACAGCTTTGCACCGGCCTTTCAAACGGAGACATTGGAATTACGGCACCGACCGTCTGGGATCACCTGCGACTATCCGCGCTTGAACGACTGTCTATCGATCAACCCAAATATGCCGGCCTGAAGGTCGCGCTCAAGAAATGGAGCTCATCATGACCGCTTTCGAAATCCCGCAGGACATTGAAGATTATCTTGGCGTGCTCGATGCCTTCATTGAGGCCGAGATCAAACCGATCGAACAGCGTGACGACAATATCCGCTTCTTCGACCACCGGCGGGAGGATGCCCGGACAAACTGGGACAATCATGGCCTGCCGACCGAGGAATGGGAGGCCTTGCTGGTCGAGATGCGCGAGGTGGCCGATGCCGCTGGGCATTATCGCTACGCCCTGCCCAAGGAATTCGGCGGACAGGACGGTAGCAATCTGGGCATGGCTCGGATCCGCGAACATCTCGCGCACAAGGGGCTCGGCCTGCACAATGATCTGCAGAACGAAAATTCGATCGTCGGCAATCTGGTACAGCCGTTGATGCTGCGCGATTTCGGTACGGAGCAACAAAAACAGGACTATATTCCCCAGATGCTGGCCGGGAAAATGGGCTGGTGCTTTGGCCTGACCGAAAAAGACCATGGTTCCGACGCGACATGGATGGATACGACCGCCGTGCGGGAAACCCGTGACGGGGTCGAGGGCTGGCTGATCAACGGCAATAAGATGTGGACCACCGGCCTGCACAAGGCCTCGCACGTGATGACCTTTGCCCGGCACAGCGGCAAGGACGGCGACGCAAAGGGCATCGGCTGCTTCATTGTCCCGGTCGATGCAGAAGGGTTCGAGATCGGCGAATATATGTGGACGTTCAACATGCCCACCGACCATCCGAAATGTTCCTACACCAATGTCTGGATACCTGCCGATGCCGTGCTCGGCGATCTCGATATGGGCCTCGCCTGCGCCCAGCATTTCGTCCATGAAAACCGCATACGCCAGGCCGCCTCTTCGCTGGGAGCGGCACAATATTGTATCGACGAAGCAGTGAAATATGCGGGCGAACGCAAGCCGTTTGGCAAGCCTTTGTCGGTCAATCAGGGCATCCAGTTTCCACTCGTCGAACTGCATACCGAAGCGGCCATGCTACGCCAGCTGATCTATGCAACGGCAGCCAAGATGGACACCATGCCGAAAACGGATGTTGCCAAATATCTCTCTGCCCAGGTCAGCATGTGCAACTATCGCGCAAACCGGCTGGTCTGCGATGCGGCCGACCGTGCGATGCAGGTTCACGGCGGCATGGGCTATTCGCGTCACAAGCCGTTCGAACATATCTACCGCCACCACCGCCGCTACCGGATCACCGAAGGGGCGGAGGAAATCCAGATGCGCAAAATAGGCGGCGACATGTTCGGATTTTTGAACAGGAAAAAATAGCGTGGGGTGACAGCCGTGGCCATGCACGGGCTGCTCCGCCGCTGTCGTCCGTCGATATCGAACCATCAAGAGGCCGGTTTGCCGATGCTGGCCCGCCCCCTCTATTTGGGCTTGATCTGGGTCGCCTTCCAGTCCGCGACGGTGCTGAACGCGGGGACCGAAAGCGAATCCTTGTCAATTTTTGTGGTTGGCACATATCCGGGCGGCATATTCGGGACTTCCAGCCCCGCTTCCGCGATCAGATAGGGCGACACGCGGCGGCTGGTGCATAGCCCGCCATTGCCATCGCTGACCAGTCGCGTCTCAAATTCGACGCCCTGCTGATTGCCGCTCGACCGGCAGACCGTCGCCAACGCAAGCTGACCGTCGCCAAAGTCGATCACGAATTTTGTTCCGACCGGCACATTGTAGAGGCCTTCCACCAGCGCGCCGCTCACAGACAGGTTGCGGACCACGATCGAGTAGACATGATTTTCGTGGATCAACCGGACCTTGCGGAACATGGACAGCCGGTCATTGCGATGGCGACGCGGGCCGGTAGGTTCAATAGTCCAGCTTCCGCCATCCAGATTCTCGACCAGCGCCGCGTTGCTGACCGCCTTGCTGCAAACATGCCCCTGAACATGGCTGACGTTCAGCTTGCTTATCAGCTCGAATTCGTCGAGCGTCTCGATACCCCCTGCCGTCGTTTCCATCCCGAGCGCGTCGGCCAGCGCGACGATGGCGGAGATGATCGCGTCATTGCGCGAACCGGGTTCCGTTGCGCCGCGTATGAAATTCTGGTCGATCTTGATTTTGTCAAATGGCGCTGCCTGCAGATAGCTCAGGGACGAATAGCCGGTGCCGAAATCGTCAAGAACCAAACGGACACCCCGGTCCTTGAGCGCCTCGAACATGGCGCTGGTTTCCTGGCTTTCGGCCATGAATACGCGCTCGGTGATCTCGAGCTCCAGCCGTTCAGCAGACAGGCCGGATGCTTCTAACGCAGCGTCCACAACTTCCGGAAATTGCTGATTGGCAAACTGGTTTGCCGATACATTCACCGCAACCTTTGCTTTTCCGGGCCATCTAGCCGCGTCTTCGCAGGCTTTGTGAATGGCCCATTCGCCCAGTTTCCAGATGAGATTGGCATCTTCGGCGATCGGGATGAACAGGGCCGGAGCAATCTGGCCGCGTTCCGGATGATTCCAGCGCATCAGCGATTCAAAACCTTCAACAATATTGGTCTTGGTGTTGACGATAGGCTGGTAGGCAAGCTCGAGCTCGTCCTTTGCGACAGCATCCCGCAAATCTTCTTCCAACAAGCGCCGGTCTTCGGCTGACTGCTGCAGGTCCTTGGAATAGAAACGGAACCGTCCGCGACCATTGCCTTTGGCTTCGTAGAGCGCAAGGTCCGCACTTTTCATTATATCATCGCTCGACAGGCCGTCGAACGGAGCGACAGAGACACCGATTGATGCGCCAATGATGCACCGCTGGCCATCAACAGAATAAGGCTGGGAAAGGCTTTCGATAATCTTGCCGGCAAGGTCCCCGAGAACACCCCGGTCATCGCAATCGGGTAACATGATCTGGAATTCGTCACCGCCCAGCCGATAGACTTCACCGCTCTGTCCGACCATCTTGAGCAGCCGCTCGGCAACCTGTTTCAACAGGGCGTCACCCGCTGGATGCCCCAGAGTGTCGTTAATTTGCTTGAACCGATCCAGATCGACCAGCATCACCGCACAGGTCCGCTTCTGTATTCGATAGGCTGCGAGCGTGGCTTCCAGTTTTTTTGCCATGCTGGCCCGGTTCGGAAGACCGGTGAGAGAATCGTACATCGCCAGTCGAGACGTGTCTTCCGAGGCCCGGCGCTGTTTGGTTATGTCACTGCCGCTGCCGCGAAAGCCCAGAAAATTCCCGGAACTGTCAAAATGGGGTCTGCCGGAAATTGACAGCCAGCACTCTTCGTCCGAATTGCCAGCTTGCACTTCAAAGTCACTGAACTGCATTCTCTTGGTAAAGATGAATGGCAGGGACCGGGAACCGGCATCATGATGGACGGGCTTGAGAAACAGGGACGCAATCGGCTTTCCGAGCAGGTCAGCGGGGTTACTGCCGAGCAATTCCGCAATGAATTCCGTTATATAGGTAAGATTGCCCGATGCATCCGTCGACCAGAACCAGCCCTGCCGGCTTTCTTCGAAATTTTTCAGCAGGAGAAGCGCCTCGGATGCCTTGATATCACCGGACGCGACCGGCGCCTGTGCACCGATCCGGGATCCGATCTTGCCTAAAAGCCTGCGGGAACCGGAAAGGCCGGCTGTCACGCGCGGGTTTTCAGTACCGACGGATGTATCCAATTCCATTCGTGATGTCTTCTCGCTTGCCATTGCGAACGAAGTTATAAACGCGAGGTGTTGCAGAATGGTAAACAACTGTAAAATAATGGACTCGAAAATAGGTGAAGCCAGAACATCGGGTGGACCTGCATAGTGACCCGTTGCTCTGCCTGGTTTCGGCTCTCGCAACGTGCCTCGAAAAATGTCTCGAGGAGGGAAGCTGCGCCGGAATACCCAGCTATTTGCGTGGCTGGTTTGCAGAGGACCGAGATGACAGCTTCCGTTTTCCATAGCTGTTCGCGGATCACCGCAAAACCACCCTTGCATTCCCCCGGCAATTCCGCCATAGGCGCCGCTTCCGTCTGATCGGGCCTGCCCTGATAGCCGGAAAAGAAGAAAGCCGGAGGGGCGTGTCTGCATGGTGCGGCGTCAGCGATCGGCGGTAAATGAAGGAATGACTGCATGCCAATGTATGAGCATGTCTTCCTTGCGCGACAGGATCTGAGCCAGTCTCAGGTTGATGCTCTTGCGCAGGAAGCCACCAAAATTGTTGAATCGAATGAAGGCAAGGTCGTACTGACCGAAACCTGGGGCCTGCGTACGCTCGCCTACAAGATCCAGAAGAACCGCAAGGCCCATTATGTCATGCTGCGTCTCGATGCACCGGGCAGTGTTGTCCTGGAACTGGAACGCCAGACCCGGATCAACGAAGATATCATCCGTTTCCTGACCATCCGCGTCGACGAGCATGAAGAAGGTCCGTCCGTGATGATGCGCAAACCCGAACGTGATCGCGAACGCAAACCGCGCCGCGACGACAATTAAGCCAGAGAAGGAGTTAAACCATGGGACGTCCATTTTTCCGTCGCCGCAAAAGCTGCCCCTTTTCCGGCAAAAACGCCAAGCCCATCGACTATAAAGACGTGAAGACGCTGCAGGGATTCATTTCCGAACGCGGCAAGATCGTACCAAGTCGTATCACCGCAGTATCCGCCAAGAAGCAGCGCGAGCTTTCCAAAGCCATCAAACGCGCCCGCCATCTCGGCCTCCTGCCCTACCTCGTGAAATAGGAGCGAAACAATGGATATTATTTTGCTCGAACGAGTCGAAAATCTCGGCACCATCGGCGACGTTGTCACCGTGAAAAACGGCTATGCCCGCAACTTCCTGCTTCCCAACAAGAAAGCGTTGCGCGCCAACGAAGCCAACAAGAAGGTCTTCGAAGCCAATCGCCAGCAGATCGAGGCGGACAATGAAGCGAAGCGCAAGGAAGCCGAAGCGGCATCCGGCGGCATCGACGGCAAGCAGATCGTTCTGATCCGCGCGTCGTCGGCCAGCGGTCAGCTGTACGGCTCCGTATCGGTCCGCGACATTGTCGAAGCCCTTAATGCTGACGGCGCTCCGGTCGAGAAGAGCATGGTCATTCTGGAAAAACCGATCAAGACGCTCGGTGTTTTCGATGTCCGCATTCGTCTCCACCCGGAAGTCAATGTCACGATCCAGGCCAATGTGGCCCGCTCTGACGACGAAGCCGATCTTCAGAAAGACGGCATCGACGTGATCGCCCAGATGTTCGAAGAAGAGCAGGCTGAACTGGCTGCAGCTGCGCTTTCGCCCGATAGCGAAGATGACGGTGAAGAAGCTGCTGAAGGCGATGCCGAAGCTGCTGAAACCGCAGAAACAGCTGCAGAAGAGGACGATTCCGAAACCAAGGAATAGTTTCTTCCGTTTCTCATTTGGAAAGCCCGGGTCCGGACCATCGCAAGATGGCTACCAGATCCGGGCTTTTTCATTTCCGGCAAACTTGTCTGTTTTTCGACCGGGCGGTTCGGGAACAACGACAGCATCCCCGTTACGCCTGACCGTTCAATAGCCCATCAGGCTCATGACTTCCTCGCGGCTCCGTGCATCGTCCAGAAAACAGCCGAGCAATCGACTGGTCGTCATCGAGACGCCCGGTGTGCGGACACCGCGCGCGGTCATGCAGCTGTGGCTGGCTTCGATCACGACCGCCACGCCCTGTGGCTTCAGATTTTCCCAGATACATTCGGCCACTTCCGCCGTCAGTCTTTCCTGAACCTGCAACCGCCGGGCGAATCCGTGCAGCACGCGGGCGAGCTTGGAGATGCCGACGACCTTGTCGGTCGGCATATAGGCGATGCTCGCCTTGCCGATGATCGGCGCCATATGATGTTCGCAGTGGGAGTGAAACGGAATGTCCTTCAGCAGCACCAGCTCGTCATAGCCGCCCACTTCCTCAAAGGTGCGCGCCAGGTGCATAGCCGGGTTCTCGGCATAGCCCTCACAATATTCCTTCCACGCCCGCGCCACGCGCTTCGGCGTGTCGACCAGCCCCTCGCGTTCCGGGTCTTCGCCCGACCAGCGCAACAATGTGCGCACCGCTTCCTGCACCTCGTCGGGTACCGGAATTTTCTGGGCTTCGCGCTCTGCAAGCGCGTCTTCGATAGAAAGGGAATGGTCGGCCAATTCGGGTCCTTCGGTTGATCGGATACGGGCTGACAAACTAGGCGACCACAGGCCGCCACGCAAGTGCACCTTGGTGCAGGCTTTTGCAAAAGAAGGAAAGTGGCGCGCCCAGGAAGATTCGAACTCCCGACCCCTTGATTCGTAGTCAAGTACTCTATCCAGCTGAGCTATGGGCGCTAACCAGATGGTGCAGATAGGGGCTGAATTCCCCGCTGGCAACCCATAAATTGCCCTTCTGCCCAACTATCTTTCCATTCCATCACCAGCAATGCCCCGCGCTGGTTGCGGAGCCGCCTGCCGGACTGTCATGCCCGGCCGGTCACCGCCCCGCTCAGCCAGCGGGGCGGCTTGATTTCATCGTTGCGACAGGGCTGCCTGCGCTGCGGCCAGTCTGGCGATCGGTACCCGGTAGGGCGAGGCGCTGACATAATCGAGGCCGGTTTTCTCGCAGAAGGCGATCGATGCGGGATCCCCGCCATGTTCACCACAGATACCCAGCTTGATGCCAGAGCGCGTCGCCCTGCCCCGTTCGGCCGCGATTTCGATCAACTGACCCACGCCCTCGATATCGAGGCTGACAAACGGATCGCGCGGGAAGATGCCCTTGTCGACATATTGAGTCAGGAAGCGCCCGGCATCGTCGCGCGAGACACCCAGAGTGGTCTGGGTCAGGTCGTTGGTGCCAAAGCTGAAAAACTCGCCATGTTCGGCAATTTCACCGGCCATCAGCGCAGCACGCGGCAGTTCGATCATCGTGCCGACGAGATATTCGATCTCCCGACCTTTTTCGGCGAACACTTCTTTCGCCATGCGATCGACCGCATCTTTCATCAGTTCCAGCTCGCGCGCGGTGGCGACAAGCGGGATCATGACTTCCGGAATCGGCGCTTCGCCGCTGGCTTCCGCCACTTCACAGGCCGCCTCAAAGATAGCGCGCGCCTGCATTTCGTAGATTTCGGGATAGGTGACGCCAAGCCGGCAGCCACGGTGTCCGAGCATCGGGTTGAACTCGTGCAGCTCGGCGGCCCGCTGTTTCAGCGTTTCGACACCGACATCAGCCGCCTTCGCCACTTCCTCGAATTCTGACTGGTGATGCGGCAGGAATTCGTGCAGCGGCGGATCCAGCAGGCGAATGGTGACCGGCAGGCCGACCATGACTTCGAAAATCTGGCGGAAATCATTGCGCTGTTCCGGCAGCAATTTGGCAAGCGCCTGTCTGCGGCCCTGTTCATCGGGTGCCAGGATCATCTGGCGGACCGCGGTGATCCGCGCCGCATCGAAGAACATATGTTCGGTCCGGCACAGGCCGATGCCCTCGGCACCGAAATCGCGCGCGACCTGGCAGTCCAGCGGCGTTTCCGCATTGGTGCGGACGCCCAGACGGCGGACCTTGTCGGCCCAGACCATCAGCACGCCGAAGTCGCCGACCAGTTCGGGCTGGATCGTATCAACGCGGCCGGCCATCACCTGGCCATTGCTGCCATCGATGGTCAGCAGATCGCCTTCTTTCAGTTCGCGGTCGCCAACCTTCATGACCTTCGTGTCATTGTTGATCGAAATGGTGCCGGCGCCGGAAACACAAGGCCTTCCCATGCCTCTGGCAACCACGGCCGCATGTGACGTCATGCCGCCACGTGCGGTCAATATGCCCTTCGCGGCGTGCATGCCGTGAATATCCTCGGGCGAGGTTTCGACCCGGACGAGAATGACGTCATCGCCCATTTCGGTGCGCCGTTCGGCGGTATCGCTGTCAAACACGATCAACCCGCTGGCCGCGCCCGGAGACGCCGGCAGACCGGCGGTCAGAACGTCGCGTTTGGCATCCGGATCGAGTGTCGGGTGGAGCAGTTGGTCTAGCGCCATCGGATCGACGCGCATTACCGCTTCTTCCTCGGTGATCAGACCTTCATGGGCCATATCCACCGCGATCTTCAGCGCCGCCTTGGCGGTCCGCTTGCCCGATCGGGTCTGCAGCATCCACAATTTGCCGCGTTCGACGGTAAATTCGATATCCTGCATATCGCGATAATGGCGTTCGAGCAGATCAAAGACGTCGGTCAGTTCCTTGTAGGTCTCCGGCATCGCCTCTTCCATCGACAGCGGCTTGGCATTGGCCTGCTCGCGCGCTGCCCTGGAGAGATATTGCGGCGTGCGGATGCCGGCGACGACATCTTCGCCCTGAGCGTTGATCAGCCATTCGCCGTAATAGGCACTATCGCCGGTCGACGGGTTGCGGGTGAATGCTACGCCAGTCGCGCTGGTTTCGCCCATATTGCCGAAGACCATGGCCTGGACATTGACCGCGGTACCCCATTCGCCGGGAATGTCGTTGAGGCGGCGATAGACTTTTGCGCGCTCGGCCTGCCAGCTGCCGAACACGGCGCTGACCGCACCCCAGAGCTGATCATTCACATCCTGCGGAAAGGGCTTGCCCCACTGCTCCTCGACCAGTGACTTATATTCGGCCACCAGCGCCTGCCAATGCTGCGCCTCCATCTCCGTATCGGTGAAGAAGCCATTGTCTTCCTTGGCAATTTCAAGCGCTTCTTCAAACGCGTCATGGTCCAGTTCGAGCACCACATCGGAATACATCTGGATGAACCGGCGGTAGCTGTCCCAGGCAAAGCGTTCGTCACCGGAGGTCTTGGCCAGGCCTTCCACGGTTTCGTCATTGAGGCCCAGATTGAGAACCGTGTCCATCATCCCCGGCATCGAGGCGCGGGCGCCGGAGCGGACCGAGACGAGCAGCGGGTCGGCGGCATCGCCGAATGTCTTGCCGGTTACGGATTCGATATGAGCAACGCCCTGCGCCACTTCGTCGCGGACGCTGTCCGGATATTGGCCACCCTCGGCATAATAGCGCGTACACATTTCGGTCGAGATCGTGAAACCGGGAGGAACCGGCAAACCGATATTGGCCATTTCGGCGAGATTGGCACCTTTTCCGCCAAGCAGGTTGCGAGCCTCTGTTTTGTCAGATGGCGCTCCATCTGCGTCCATGCCGCCACCGAAACGATATACATATTGGGTCATTCTTGCTTTCAACTCCATATGTTAGCCCCTTCTCTTCAGAAGAGGTTCTGGGGTAATGCCGGGTCACCGGACAAATCGGAAAGCGGCCTCGAGCCGCTTGCCTCATACCCCATCCTTCAATCCCCTCCCCTGAAGAAGAGAGGCTTCTCATGCACTACGCATTGCCGAAAAATACGCCGCCGAACTTTACACATTTTACACTGTTATGAATCAAATATCTTCTAGCCCTCGATCTGCGAGAAATCAGCCACTTGGTGGACGGCGTTGCGAAAACGGGCGAGCAGGGCAAGCCGGGCTTTGCGCTTGTCTTCGTCATCGTCGTTCACGGTCACATCCTCGAAAAACTGGTCAATCGGTCCGCGCAGCGCGGCCAGCGCGGTCATCGCCTGCTCAAACTGCTCGGCTTCGATCGCGGCACTCACCTGCGGCTGCGCCGCGTCGAGCGCGTCGATCAGTGCCTTTTCCGCTTTTTCGGGTGTGTAGGAAAGGGGTTTTGCAACATTACCTTCGTCATCCTGAACTTGTTCCAGGACCTCCGGAGATCCTGAAACAAGTTCAGGATGACGAGTGTTGGATGCGCCATCCGGCGCCTCTTTCTTCAAGATATTCGAAGCCCGCTTGTAACCGGCGAGCAGGTTCACGCCATCCGTAGTTTCCACAAAGGCCTGCAACGCCTTTACCCGGGCGAGCAAGCGTACCAGATCATCTTCACCGCCGAGCGCGAAGACCGCGTCGATCAGATCGTGACGGACGCCCGCTTCGCGTTGCTGGACTTTGAGGCGATCGGCAAGAAATGCCATTAGTTCGATCTTCAGGGTATTGAATCTCTCGAATCTAGCTTTGCTGTAAGCTTCCAATTGATCTTGTTCATAGGGAACTTGAAACGAGTCATCGCTTGGATCTTTATCGAATGCCCACAAAACATCATTGTTCATGGCTTTCAGACGATCATAACTTGCTGGTACAAATCCAGCACCACCATCCACAGCAACTAGATAAAGAAACCAGCCACGGTCGGCTGCGCACTGAAAGCGATAGTAGCTTTCTTCAATCAACTCCTGAAGGCTTGTGCGTATGCTATTTTCAACAATCAGTCTTAGAATAGCCAATGCCGCCCGGCGCAAGGCGTACGGATCTTTTGATCCCGTAGGCTTCTCATCAATCGCAAAAAAACCAACCAACGTATCCAGCTTGTCCGCCAAACTCACATAGACCGTCACCGGATCGGTCGGCACTTCATCGCCCTGCCCGACCGGCTTGTAATGATCGCGGATCGCGTTGGCGACCGCCTGCGATTTTCCTTCTTTCTCTGCATAATAGCCGCCCATCAAGCCTTGCAGCTCGGGGAACTCGCCGACCATTTCGGTGACGAGATCGGCTTTGCAGAGACGTGCGGCCTCGGACACTTCACCATGAAATGTATCGCCGGGGCTGGGCTGGTAAAAACCATTCCCTTCTAAAGAAACCAGCCACTCGGCCAACTTGGCCACACGCTCTACCTTGTCGGCAACCGTTCCCAGTTTTTCATGGAAAACAATGTTGCTCAATTTCTTCGCATGATCCTCCAGCGGGGTCTTCTGGTCCAGTTCCCAGAAGAATTTTGCGTCGGAGAGCCGTGCAGCAAGGACTTTTTCATTCCCCGCAATAATAGCCTTGCCGCCATCGCTGGCGTCGATATTCGCCGTGCAGACAAAATTGGGCGCCAAAGCACCCTGCCTGTCGCGGCAGATGAAATATTTCTGATTCACTCGGGCGGTCAGCTGAATCACCTCTTCCGGCACATCCAGAAACGCGGGGCCAAAACTGCCGAGCAATGGCACCGGCCATTCGGTCAGGCCGGCATTTTCAATTACCAGACCTTCGTCCTCGACCAGATCGAGACCGGCATCCGATGCCGCTTTCGCAGCGCCGTCACGAATGATATTCTGGCGCTCTTCATGGTCGACAATCACATGGCAGGCGCGCAGCTTTTCGGCATAGTCGGCGGCGTTTCCGATTGTAATCTTACCCACTTCCGTTCGTGCTGAGCTTGTCGAAGCACCTTTCGCCAACTGCCCTTCGACAGGCTCAGGGCGAACGGAGTGGTGAAACCGGTGCCCTACCGTGTCGTAACCAGAGCTTATGCCGTCAATGCTGCATTCCACCAGCTCATCGCCGAACAGCGCAATGATACCGCTCAGTGGCCTCACCCAACGCAGGCTTTCGGTCGACAGGCTGGCATCACCCCAGCGCATGGATTTCGGCCATGGAAAGCCCCTGATGATCGCCGGAATGGCTTCCGCCAGCACATCCCGGGTTTCGCGGCCCGGCCTGTTGATCACCGCAAAATAGGTCGGCCGTCCCTTGACGTCGCGCACTTCCAGCTGGTCGCGGGTCACCCCATTCTTGCGACAAAAACCGTCAACAGCCTGTTCCGGCGCGCCTTCCGGCGGCCCCTTGGCTTCCTCGCTCACCGCTTCGGTTTGCGCCGGCAGGTCACTGGCGATCAGCGCGAGGCGCCTTGGCGTCGAATAAACGGTAATCGTCCCGGCTTTCAGCCCCGCTTCAGCCATTTGCGCGGTGAAGAGTCGTTCAAGATCGGCGCGGGCCTTGGCCTGCATCCGCGCGGGAATTTCTTCGGAGAGCAGTTCAAGCAGGAAGTCGGTCATGATTTTCCTCCCTGACACTCGTCATCCTGAACTTGTTTCTGGATCTCGTGCGGCAGGCGCATCACCCCAAGGGGGCCTGAAACGAGTTCAGGATGACGAAATAGTTGCACCATCACGCGGCCCACCCGTTTTTCTGCATATAGACTTCGCAGCTGCCCTTCGCCAGATCGCGGACCTGGCCCATATAGCTGGCGCGCTCCTGCACCGAAATCACGCCGCGGGCCTGCAGCAGGTTGAAAATATGGCTTGCCGTGATGGCTTGTTCATAGGCCGGCAGCGGCAATTTCTTGTCGAGACAGGTCTTGCATTCCCGGGTTGCCATTTTGAACAGTTCGAACAGCCTGTCAGTATCGGCGATCTCGAAATTCCATTCCGACATCTGCTTCTCATTTTCGAGGAAGATATCGCCGTAAGTTACTCCACTACCGTTATAATCCAGATCATAGACGCTATCGACACCCTGGATATACATGGCCAGACGTTCCAGCCCGTAGGTCAGTTCGCCGGCCACCGGCTTGCAGTCAAACCCGCCCATTTGCTGGAAATAGGTGAATTGCGTGACTTCCATGCCGTCACACCAGACTTCCCAGCCCAGACCCCAGGCGCCGAGAGTCGGACTTTCCCAGTCATCCTCGACGAAGCGGATATCGTGCAGCATCGGATCGATGCCGATCGCGACAAGACTGTCGAGATAGAGCTGCTGGATATCCGGCGGCGACGGCTTGAGCACCACCTGATATTGGTAATAATGCTGCAAGCGGTTGGGATTCTCGCCATAGCGGCCATCGGTCGGGCGGCGGCAGGGCTGCGCGAAAGCGGCGTTCCAGGGGTCGGGACCAAGCGCCCGCAATGTTGTCGCGGGGTGAAAGGTACCAGCGCCCATTTCCATATCATAGGGCTGCAGAATCGCGCAGCCGCGGTCACCCCAATATTGATGGAGTTTGAGGATGATCTGCTGGAAGCTGAGCGGCTTCGTATCGGTCAAGATGAAGACTTTCTTCTCATGCCAAAAAGGGAGGTGCAATATTTACGCGCTGCTTTGGCGAAAGGGCGCCAGAGGGTCAAGTGAGGAATGGCCTGATTTGCGACCTTATTCGTCATCTTGAACGCGTTTCAGGACCCCTTGAGATCGCACACAGCCTTTCGAGGCCCTGAAACGAGTTCAGGATGACGAGAACATTCCGATGACGCGCTCATTCCGCTGCGACCAATAGCTCGGCTTTCTCCACCGTCACCGACACCGCGTTCAGCACCGCATTGCCCGACAGCGGATCGAACCGCTCGGTATCGGTCAGGTCGTTGATCGAAACGCCCGGCTTCTCGCGCGCTACCGACAGGCCGACACCCTTGCGGCCATGACCGAAGCCATGCGGGATCGACACCACGCCCGGCATGACGTCATCGGTGACTTCGACCGGGATTTCGACGCTGTTCACCCGGCTGGCAACTGACGCCATGACGCCATCGGTCAATCCGCGTGCGGCAGCGTCATCAGGATGGATCATCAGCGTGCAGCGATCCGGGCCCTTGAGCAGCCGTTCGCTATTGTGCAGCCAGCTGTTATTCTGCCGGACGTGGCGGCGGCCGATCAGGCGGAGGCTGTCGAGCTGTTCTGCGTCGAGCGACACGGCAAAGCGCTGCAGTTCGGCGAGAAAGTCCGGATGGGCGCAGTGGATTTTCCTGTCCTCGGTGCGCAGCCGTTCGGCCATGCACGGGCGCAGCGGTCCGAGATCAATGCCATTAGGAGCCGCCTCCACCTCTGCCAAAGTCAGGCCGGCGGGCGAGCTTTGCAGCATATTGTCGAGTATATCGCGCGGTTCGCGGATATTGGGGACGTCCTGCCCGTCCTGCGCCAGGATTTCGCGCGCCAGTTCGGCGATTATTTCCCAATCGGTCTTTTCGCCATCCTGCAGTTCGAAGACCGCCGGCGAATAGCTGGCGTAGTTGCGGATGGCCAGCGGCCCGAAGAAAAACGGATAATGGTCCTTCTCCAGTGGTCCGCAGGGCGGCAATATATAGTCGGCGTGACGGCTGGTCGCGGTGACATACATGTCGAACGAGACCATCAGGTCCAGCTGTTCCAGCGCCCGGTCGAGTTTCGCGCCATCGGGCGCGGACAATACCGGATTGCCGGTGACCACGAACAGCGAGCGAATGCGCTCGTCATCGTCACGCAGCATTTCGTCGGCAAAGGTCACCATCGGCAATTCGCTCATCACCGAGGGCATGACGCCACGCACCGTATTGGCCGTACGCACCGATCCCCTGCCGACCAGATTGATCGTGTCGAGTGCGGGTTCCGGCACCATCGTGCCACCTTCCCGATCAAGATTGCCGGACGCAATATTGATGATCTGGATCAGCCACTGGTTGAGCGTGCCGAACTCGCAGACCGAAACGCCCATCCGGCCATAGATGGCCGCCGGCTGGTCGGCGGCAAGCTGCGCGGCCATATCCTGCATGTCCTTCACGGCGATGCCGCAATGGGCGGATAGCTGTTCAATATCAAAGCCTGCCAAAGCCGGTTCTATCGCAGCCCAGCTGTCGTCCAGAATATTCTCGAGTCGCGAAACATCGACCAACCCGGCGTCAAACACGCTTTTCAATATCCCGATCAAAAGCGCGGTGTCGGTCCCCGGCTGCACGAAATGATGCGCGTCGGCGAGCTTGGCGGTCTCGGTCCGGCGCGGATCGACCACCACCAGCAGTCCATTGCGCGCACGCATTTCCTTCACGCGCTTTTTAAAGTCGGGCACGGTCCAGATACTGCCATTGGACGCTGCCGGATTGCCTCCGATGATCAGCAGATACTGGCTACGATCGATATCCGGCACTGCGGCAAGGCTGACATGCCCATACATATGATATTGCACGACATGATGCGGGATCTGGTCCAGTGTCGAGGCGGAGTAGATATTTTTCAACCCGATAGCCCGGCGCAGCGCGCTGATCTGCGTCGAAATACCATAATCATGGGCTGCCGGATTGCCCATATACATGGCCGGCTTGGCGCCCTCCCCCTTGAGCGCGGTCAGCTTTGCGGCAATTTCGCAAAAAGCCTGATCCCAACCGATTTCCTGCCACTGTCCATCAACCTTTTTCACCGGCTTGTGCAGCCGGTCCGGATCATTTTGCAGATCGGCAATCGCCGTCGCCTTCGGACAGATATGCCCGCGGCTCAGTACATGATCGGGATTGCCCTTGATCGAGCGTATCTCCCGCCCCTCCACTTCGACCAGGACGCCGCAATTGGCTTCGCAGATATGACAGGTGCGGGCGTGGATCGTGCTCATCGATAGGCTCCTTGATTTAACCATCTGATTAACAGATTCGTTTGGCAGTCGCCAGTACCTCCCCTCTGCCGATCGATCTTTCCGGCAATTTTTGCTGGGCATTTGCCATCAATTGTTCAATGAAGACGACGATATCTTATTGATGGAGCATTCCTTTCATGCCGCGTAACTGGCTCTTTAACCGCTTATTTATTCCGCTCTCCATGGCGCTCGCCGCCTGCTCAGCGCCGGCGGAGAATATCGCCAGCACCGGCAGCGATGCCACACCGGCAGCCGTCAACAGCGTTGCTTCCACTCCGGAATATATACCCGCGACAATGCCGGATGATGCAGATCCGGCGCTCTGGGTGATCAGGGATGAGGACACGACCCTCTATCTGTTCGGCACCGTCCATATCCTGAAACCGGGCATGACATGGTTCGACGAGGCCGTGAAGGACAGCTTCGACTCGTCCGACGAACTGGTGATCGAAATGATCAAGCCGGATGCCGCGACGATGATGAATATCGTCAACGAGCTGGCGATCAACAAAAGCGGCGTTTCGCTGCGCGACAAGCTGGACGTCGAAGACCGCGCCGAATATGAAGCGACGATGGTCAAGCTGGACATGCCGGTTGCTGCATTCGACCCGCTCGATCCGTGGTTCGCCAGCGTCAATCTTTCGCTTATCCCGCTTGTTCGCAGCGGTTATGCTGCAGATCAGGGGGTCGAGGATGCACTGATCGCTCAGGCCAGAGCACGCGCCATCCGGATTACCGGGCTTGAGACGCCGGAACAGCAGTTGGGTTTTTTCGATGATTTGCCCGAAGAGGTCCAGATCCGCTTTCTCAATTTCACCGTCGACAATATCGACGACACCGCCGAAGGCATGGAGCAGATGGTCGCCGAATGGGCCAATGCCAATGTCGATGCGCTGGGTGAGCTGATGAATGCCGGGCTGGAGGACGAGATGCTCTACGAGACCCTGCTGGTCAATCGCAACCGGAACTGGGCGGAATGGGTAGAAGGACGGATGAAAGAGCCGGGCACGATTTTCCTGGCGGTTGGCGCCGGCCATCTCGCCGGAGCGAGTAGCCTGCAGGCAATTTTGGCGGAAAAGGGTCTTGTGGCGGAACGGGTCGAATATTGATTATTCTCGCTCCCGGCTTTTCTTTTCCCCGCCCGCACACCAGTTAGGCAATATGCATTTTCTGACCATCATCCTGTCACTACTTGCTTCACTGCTGCTCACGGCCTGCAACAACACGCCCGACCATGTCGCGCTGAACACCGTCAAAACGGGCACGCCCGCGCTCTGGAGGATCAGCGGCACCCAGCCTGGCCAAGTCGGTGTGGCCTATATGTTCGGTACGATCCATATCCTGCCTGACGACGTGCAATGGCGAACGCCGGCACTCGAGGCCGCGATCGCCGATTCTGACCGGCTGGTGATCGAGGTGCTGGGGCTGGAGGATACCCAGAATGCGGCCAGAATATTTTCCCGGCTGGCCATCTCTCCCGGACAGGCGAAGCTGGATGACCGCATCAACCCGGCGCTGCATGATGACCTCGACCGGATCATCGACGCCTCCGATATTTCCGAACGTGCGCTCAACCGGATGGAAACATGGGCCGCGGCATTATCGCTGGCGTCCGCACAGACCAGAAGCCTCGGGCTGAAATCAAGCGGTGGCGTCGAGAAGAAGCTCACGGCCCAGTTTGAAAAGGCCGGCAAACCGATAGAGGCGCTGGAAACCATCGAACTGCAACTGGGCTATTTCGACAAGCTCCCCGAAGAGCAGCAACGCCAGATGCTGACCAGTGTGCTGGAGGAATCGGAAGATGCGCAGCAAGCCTTTGAAAAACTGTTCAACGCCTGGATGACCGGCGATCTTGAGCATATCGTGACGCTATCCGACACCGGGATTCTGACGGATCCCAGGACCCGTGAATATCTGTTGGTGGCTCGCAATCTCGATTGGGTCGAGCAACTGGACAAGCGATTGCAACGCCCCGGCACATCTTTGGTGGCGGTCGGCGCAGCGCATCTGGCCGGGCCGGACGCGGTTCAGGAATCGCTCGCCAAACGCGGCTATAAAGTCGAAAAAATTCAGTAATCAGGGCCCAATATGACATATATTTTTGATCAGGAAACCACGCTGGTGGCGCTGGAAGACGGGCTGTTCAGCGTACCCGCTAGCGATGTCTATCGCAATCCGACCGGCATGGCTTTTGGCGGCTGGGTTGCGGCGATTGCGGGTCGCGCGGTGACAATGCATCCGGAATGCCGCGGTCCTCTGGTTTCGCAGCAGATCATCTTCATGACCGGCGTTGGCCCGGGTGAGGTGAGATTGGCCGTCAGATTGCTGCGCGCCGGGTCTTCGACCCAATTCTGGCGAGTGGAACTGTCTCAGAACGGATCGCTGACCAACGCCGCCGATATCGTCACCAGCACGCGCCGTCCGACAGATATAGATTATCAGGTAGAGATGCCGGCAGCCAAATTGCCGGAAGACTCCCTCTCCCTGCCCTCGGTCAACCCCATGGCCCCGGAATGGGTCGTTCATTATGATCAGCGCATTGCCAAGGGCATTCCCTTTGCCGTGAACGATTCGCCGGAAGGCATTGTCTGGATCAGGGAAACCGATGGCCGGCCGGTCGACCGGATCAGCCTGCTTTCGATTCTCGACACGCCTATGCCGAGGACTTTTTTTGTTACCAATCAATTCCGGCCCGGCTCCAGCGTGACCATGGCCAGCTATATCTACGCCAGCGAAGAAGACCTCGCGGAAGCGGGAAGCGATCATATGTTGCTGCGCGTTACCGGGGCGACCGTACGGAACAGTGCCACCGACGGCCGGGTGGAAATCTGGTCAAAGAGCGGCATTCTGCTTGCCACGAGTTCGCAGATCGGATTTTTCCGCTAGTCCCTGCGGACCGCGCAAAGCCCTTGCTTTTGCGATAATCCAACCTTATAGCGCCCTCTTTCCGGCCATGTGCACCCTGGAGGCGTGGCGGAAATCTAACAAAAGCTAATTTTGGAGCAACATTATGAGTGATCAGCTGACTATTTCAGCCGAGCCACGCGAACGGGCTGGCAAGGGAGCCTCCCGTGCATTGCGTCGTGAAGGCCGTGTCCCTGCCGTTATCTACGGTGACAAGAAAGAAGCCGTAACCATCCACGTCGAAGAACGTGAACTGAACAAATTGCTCGGCACGGGCCATTTCATGAACTCGCTGGTTCAGGTGGAAGTCGACGGGAAGAAAACCCGCACTCTGCCAAAGGATGTTGCCTTTGATCCGGTCACCGACCGCCCGCTGCATGTCGACTTCTTCCGCCTTTCGAAAGGCGCGAAGGTTCAGGTCAATATTCCGGTTGTCTTCATCAACGAAGAAGAATCGCCTGGCCTGAAACGCGGCGGCGTCATGAACGTTGTCCGTCACGAGCTCGACCTGATGTGCGATGCGGATCATATCCCTGACCAGATCGAAATCGACGTAACCGGCCTGGAAATTGGTGATTCGATCCATATTTCCCACGTTACCCTGCCCGACGGCGCGGAAAGCTCGATCACGGATCGTGACTTCACAATTGCCGGCGTAACCGCACCGTCTGCCCTGAAATCTTCCGATGATGAAGACGAAGCAGCGGAAGGCGAAGACGGCGAAACGGAAGTTACCGAGCAGGACGCCGATACGGTCGAAGGCGAAGACAGCTAGACCTTCAGCCACCGAACAATGTAACGAAAAACCGTTCATGCCTATCAAACAGGGCGTGGACGGTTTTTTTGTCTTTCCAAATGCTCATTATGGGCGAGGAGCGCGTTAGAAAATGCAACTATGGGTCGGCCTTGGCAATCCGGGTGCGCAATATGCGATGCACCGGCACAATGTCGGCTTCATGGTGATTGATGCGCTTGAAGAAGTGCACGGTTTTCCACCACCCAAGCAGAAGTTCAAGGGGTGGACCATGGAAGCGCGGCTGGGCGGTGAGAAACTGATCCTGCTCAAACCCGCAACCTTCATGAACGAAAGCGGCAACAGCGTCCGCGCGGCCATGGATTTCTACAAATTGCAGCCGGAAGATGTCACCGTCTTCTATGACGAGCTCGATCTCGAACCGTTCAAGATCAAGGTAAAGCGCGGCGGCGGTGCGGCGGGCCATAATGGCATAAGATCGATGATCGCCCATATCGGCCCCGAATTCCGCCGCGTGCGCATCGGTATCGGCCATCCCGGTACCAAGTCACGGGTGACCGGCCATGTGCTCGGCAATTATGCGAAGTCGGAAATTGACGATCTCGCCCATATGCTCGGGGTGATTGCTGACGAAGCCGACTGGCTGGCGAAAGGCGATGATCCGCGCTTCATGAGCGAAGTCGCCATGCGGATGCAGGATTAGCGGGCATTATTGCATATATCATCACCCCGAACTTGATTCAGGGTCCAGAGCGTATATGCGCAACTTTCAGGCTATTTGGCACGGGATGCACAATCAGCTTCAGCAGGACGGAGTGAATAAATGGGTTTCAAATGCGGTATCGTTGGCCTGCCCAACGTCGGAAAATCAACGCTGTTCAATGCACTGACGGAGACGCAGGCAGCACAGGCGGCAAACTATCCGTTTTGCACGATCGAACCGAATGTCGGCCAGGTGGCGGTACCCGATCCGCGACTGCAGCAGATTGCGAAAATCGCCAGCAGCGCCAAGATCATCGAAACGCAGCTTGCCTTTGTCGACATTGCCGGTCTGGTGAAGGGCGCGTCACAAGGCGAAGGTCTGGGCAACCAGTTTCTCGGTAATATCCGCGAGGTCGACGCCATCGTGCACGTGCTGCGCTGCTTCGAGGATGGCGATATCCAGCATGTCGCCAACAAGATCGATCCGATTTCCGACGCCGAAGTGGTCGAGACTGAATTGCTGCTTTCCGACCTCGAAAGTCTCGAGAAGCGCGTTCCAGCCTTCCAGAAAAAAGCCAGTAGCGGCGACAAGGAAGCAAAGGTTGCGGCGAATGTACTCGGCCGGACACTGGAATTGCTGCGCGAAGGCAAGCCCGCGCGACTGACCGAGCCGGAAGGCGAGGAAGAACAGAGGATTTTCGACCAGTCGCAGCTGCTGACCGCCAAGCCGGTGCTTTATGTCTGCAATGTCAGTGAAGCCGATGCCGCAAAAGGCAATGACCTCAGCGCCAAGGTTTTCGAAAAGGCGAAGGCCGAAGGCGCGGAGGCCGTGATCGTCTCCGCCGCGATCGAATCCGAACTGGTTGAGATGGAGCCGGAAGACCGCGCCGAATTTCTCGCCGAACTGGGCCTTGAGGAATCGGGCCTGGCACGGGTCATTCGCGCCGGATACCAGTTGCTCGACCTGCAAACATTTTTCACCGTCGGCCCCAAGGAAGCCCGCGCTTGGACCGTCCACAAGGGCGCAAAAGCGCCCGAAGCGGCAGGAGAAATCCACAGCGACTTCGAACGCGGCTTCATTCGCGCCGAAACCATTGCCTTTGATGACTATGTCGCGCTGGGCGGCGAAAGCGCAGCTCGCGATGCCGGAAAATTACGGCAGGAAGGCAAGGATTATGTCGCGAAAGACGGCGATATCTTCAATTTCAAATTCAATGTCTGAATTGTCACATTGTCCGGCTAGGACGTGATGTTCGGAGGATCGCTATAATGTTCAATAATCTGTTTTCGCTGGTTTTGGCCGGTTTCCTGCTGGCCGGGGCCCCATCCCTCGCGGCCACTACGCCCGAACAGGACGATTCCGGCAGCGAAAAAGTTGAACCACGCGATCCGGTTACCATTCTGATCTCGATCGACGGCTTCCGGCCCGATTATCTCGAACGCGGAATTACGCCCAATCTGAGCGCGCTGGCGGCATCCGGCATCTATGGTCCGATGCGCCCATCCTTCCCGAGCAAGACCTTTCCCAATCACTGGACGCTGGTCACCGGCAAGACTCCCGATCATCACGGCATTGTCGGCAACACGATGGAAGACGCCGCGCGGCCGGGCGAGGTCTTCAAAATGGCCACCCAGGATCCGTTCTGGTGGAGTCAGGCGGAACCGCTCTGGATCACCGCAGAGAAACAGGGCATTCGCTCGGCAACCATGTTCTGGCCCGGATCGGAAGTGGAATTCAATGGTGTCCGGCCGGCCGACTGGTGGCCGTTCAACCAGAAACTGTCCAATGATCGCCGGGTCAACGCGATTGTCGACTGGATGCGGCGCCCCGCCGAAATCCGGCCAAGGCTGGTGACGCTCTATTTCGACACGGTCGATACCGCCGGCCATTATTATGGACCCGCACCGGGTGAGAAACTGCACGCTGCCATCGCCGAAGTGGACAGCGAGATCGGTCGCCTGAAGCAGCAGCTCGCGGCTCTCGACCAACCGGTCAATTTCGTCATCGCATCGGATCATGGCATGGCCGAGACCTCACCGGACCGGATCATCTATCTCGACCGGATCATGGCGCGCGACCAATACAGGCTGGTCGAAAGCGGCAATTATCTGGCGATCGAACCGGCGGAAAACAACGGAGATGCGGTGCGCGCGGCCTTTCTCCAGCAACACGAGCATATGCAATGCTGGGACCGAGAGAATATTCCGGCAGGACTGGGCTATGGCAGCAATCCCCGCGTACCATCGATCTTCTGCCTGGTCGAAACCGGTTGGGTCGTGTTACAGGATGTGCCGGAATGGATGACCGGAATTGGCGGCGGTCATGGCTATGACCATCGCGATCCCGACATGATGGCCTTTTTTCTGTCCAGTGGTCCGGGTATCCGTGCGGATGGCCTGCTCCCGGCATTTGACAATGTGAATATCTATTCGCTTGTGGCAAGGCTGGCGGGCGTCGCCCCCCTGGACAGCGACGGCAGCCTCGCACCGTTCGAGCAGGCGCTCAAGCCTTGATACTCCGGTAAAACCGAGAGATTATCGCGGGGCATCCCTGCCTGAAATTCTGGTATAGACAACCGCAACCGGGGCGCTGTCGGTGATACTGCAGGTGCCTGGATCAACTTTCCGGTCGCCGCGGAACCCTCTCAGCTCTGTGCCGCCCTCGCTCAACGTCAGCCCCATGCCAACCCAAATTTGCCGGGCGCATTTGTCCTGCATCGCGCGCGAGGCAGGGGCCCGGTGGGCGCCGTAGACCAGCGTGCCGTGAATGGTCGCGGTAAAATCTATCTCGCCGGGGTCATGGCTCGCGGATTCATCGCTGTGCCGCGAGATCAGACTGGTTCCGTCCTGCGTGAAATACAGGATTTCACCGTCCGCCTGCTGCCAATAGCCGGTCAGATCATGTTTGGCATGTTGCACGTTATCAGCATCGGACCGTGCATCAGCGGGGACACCGTAGCCCATCGCCAGAGCAGCAAAGGCATAGATCGTTGGGCGATATTGCATGGCTAGGTCCCTTTTCTCCTGACTCCTGTCTAGGACAGTCTGTCCAGCGTGCAATGACCTGTATCACAAACCGCGGGATTTGCTGCATGATGCTCATTTCCGGCCGAACAGCTTCTCCACATCTTCCAGCGCCAGCTTCACCCAGGTCGGACGTCCGTGATTGCACTGGCCGCTATGCGGAGTCACTTCCATCTCGCGCAGCAGGGCATTCATTTCGGCCACGCTCAGCACGCGCCCCGCACGAACAGAGCCGTGACAGGCCATGGTGGAGGCGACATGGTCGACGCGCTCCTTGAGGCTCAGCGCCTGGTCATAGGCTCCCAGTTCATCAGCCAGATCAGTGACCAGTTGCTTCACGTCCCCCGATCCCAGCATCGCCGGCGTGGCCCGAACCAGCATAGCGTTCGGCCCAAACCGCTCCAGCTCCAGCCCGAATTCCGATAATTCGGCTGCCCGGGTCTCAAGCCGGTCGCAGGCATTTTCATCCAGTTCGACCACTTCCGCCATCAGCAGCGCCTGCGAGGCGACCGTGCCGCCTTCAACCGCCTTGCGCATTCGCTCCAGTACGAGCCGCTCATGCGCCGCATGCTGGTCGACAATTACCAGCCCGTCTTCCGCCTCGGCGACAATATAGGTTTTCGCGACCTGTCCGCGGGCGATGCCCAGAGGATGGCGAGTGGCTTCCGGCACAGGCTCGGAAGCTTCCTCGGCCCTGCCCATCAGCGGTGCAATCTCCGCGCGCAGATCCGTCTCCGCAAAGGCAGCGCGATCATCGCGGACCGTGGCGGAGGGATAAGGTTGCTGGGCTACGGTGGCCCGGGCCGGAGAGGAAAAAATGCTGGCCTGCGGATCGGGCGCCACCGGCTCGCTCTGCCATCTGCCGAGCGCAGATTCTGCCGGGCGCTGCACAGCGCGAAACCCGCCCTCGTCGAGCGCTTTTCTGAGACCGCTGACGATCATTCCCCGGATCATCGCCGGTTCGCGGAACCGCACTTCGGTCTTCGCCGGATGCACGTTCACATCGACCAGCTCGGGCGGCATATCGATGAACAGGGCGACAACCGGATGACGGTCCCGGGCAAGCATCTCGGCATAGGCACCACGCACCGCGCCGACCAGCAGCCGGTCCTTGACCGGACGGCCGTTGACGAACAGAAACTGGTGATCGGCAACCCCGCGATTATAGGTCGGGAGGCCGGCTACGCCGGTCAGGCGAATCTCCTCCCGCTGCAGATCGACAGCGACGCTATTGGCGCGCAGATCGCGGCTGGTCAGCGCGGCGACCCGCTCCGGCCCCGTCTCCCCGGCCTGCACCGCGATCGCCTTGCGGCCCTGATGTTCCAGCGTAAAACCGATATCGGGCCGCGCCATCGCCAGTCGCCGCACAATATCGGTACAGGCGGAATATTCGCTGCGCGCGGTGCGCAGAAATTTCCGTCGGGCCGGCACATTGCCGAAAAGTTGCTCGACCCGCACTTTCGTGCCCGGCGGGATTGCCGCGGGCCCTTCCTCCGCCAGTTCGCCATGATCCACCACCCGGCACCAGCCATCTTCTCCGGCCTTGCGGCTTTCGATCGTCATCCGCGCCACGCTGGCGATCGATGGCAAGGCCTCGCCGCGAAAACCCATGGTAGTCACCAGCTCGATGGCCTCGTCGGGAAGCTTCGAGGTCGCATGGCGTTCCAGCGCCAGCGCAATATCATCGCGACTCATCCCACAGCCATTGTCGGAAACCTCGACCAGATTCAGCCCTCCTTCCTCGAGACGGATATGGATCTGACTTGCCCCGGCATCGATCGCATTCTCGACCAGCTCTTTTAACGCACTAGCCGGACGCTCGACCACCTCGCCGGCAGCTATCCTGTTTATGAGGCTATTTGGGAGTCTTCTTATTGACATAATGGCGTTCCTAGCCCAAGCGACCTTAGCAAGCGACCCCTGATTTTTTGGGCGATTCCCATGGTTAACTTCATGACCCGTTCAGCTTGATTATCGCTTGGTTTAATTGTCGCAGCTAGGCCTGCAACTACAAGAAATTACGGACACAAATATGTTTGAAAATCTGTTCAAGTTCCGTTCGCAAGATTTGGCGATCGACCTCGGCACCGCGAATACTGTAGTATATCTGCGTGGTCAGGGCATTGTGCTCAACGAACCATCTGTTGTGGCAATCGAAACCGTCAATGGTGTGAAAAAGGTCAAGGCCGTAGGCAATGACGCGAAGATGATGATGGGCAAGACGCCGGACAGCATCGAAGCCATCCGCCCGCTGCGCGATGGTGTGATCGCCGACATCGATGTTGCCGAGCAGATGATCAAGCATTTCATTCAGAAAGTGAACGGCAAGAGCAAGCTGTTCAGCTATCCCGAGATCGTGATCTGCGTTCCCAGCGGTTCGACATCGGTCGAACGGCGCGCCATTCGCGATGCCGCGTCCAATGCCGGCGCCCGCCAGGTCTTCCTGATCGAGGAACCGATGGCTGCCGCCATTGGTGCTGACATGCCGGTTACCGAGCCGATCGGTTCGATGGTGGTCGACGTGGGTGGCGGCACGACCGAAGTCGCTGTGCTCTCGCTGCGTGGCCTTGCCTATACCACATCGGTCCGTACCGGCGGCGACAAGATGGATGAAGCGATTGTTTCCTATGTCCGCCGTCATCACAATCTGCTGATCGGCGAAACCACGGCAGAGCGGATCAAGAAAGATTTCGGCGTCGCGCAGGCTCCTGCCGACGGCGTCGGTCACACCATCCATATCAAGGGCCGCGATCTGGTGAACGGCGTTCCGAAAGAAATCTCCATCAACCAGGGCCAGATTGCCGAAGCGCTGAGCGAGCCGATCGGCACGATCATCGAGGGTGTTCGCATCGCGCTGGAAAACACCGCTCCCGAACTGGCTGCCGACATTGTTGATCAGGGCATCGTCCTGACCGGCGGTGGCGCCCTGATCGCCGGCCTCGACGCCGCGCTCAGCGATGAAACAGGTCTGCCGGTGACGGTGGCCGAAGATCCGCTTGCCTGTGTCGCTATCGGCACCGGACGTGCTATGGAAGATCCGATGTTCCGGGGCGTTCTGACGACCGCCTGATTTCGAATATTTGATCGAACAACGACAGGAAACGAAAGGATAAACCGATATGGCGCCGCCAAACAATCGGCGTCCAGGCTTTTCCAAGCGGGCGCAATATAGCATATTCGCCAGCTATCTACTGGGCATATTGGGAGCGGTCTTGGGGCTGCTTCTGTTGCTTGTCTCCTTCATCGATCCGAGAGGATTTTCAGCACTTCGCACCATCGGTGCGGAAGCGATCGCGCCAGTCAGCAAGACTCTCTCCGAATTTGGCAGTCTGACCGGAAATGCCGGAGATCAAATTTCGGCCTATTTCAACGCCGCATCGAAAAATGCCGACATGCAGCAGGAACTGGAGCAGAACCGGATAGAAATCCTCGAAGCGCGAGCCCTCAGACAGGAAAATGACCGGCTCAAGCGGCTCCTGAAACTGGATGAGGAAATTCCCGATTCCATTGCCATGGCGCGGCTGATCAGCTCGACTGCATCGAGCGCCCGCCGCATCGCCACATTGGGCGTCGGCAGCAGCAGTGGCCTTGAGCCCGGCCAGCCCGTCCGTTCGCCGGAGGGTCTGGTTGGCAGAATTCTGGAAACCGGTCCGACCACGGCCCGCGTCCTGCTCGTCTCGGACAGCAAGAATGTAACGCCGGTGCAGCGCGCCAGTGACAGCCTGCCCGCCTTTGCCACCGGCCGCGGCGACGGTACGGTCGATATCCAGCCGATCAACATCGGCACCAATCCGTTCAAGGGCGGCGATTTGCTGATCACGTCGGGTAGCGGCGGACTGTACAGTCCTGGCATTCCCGTGGCGGTGGTCATTCGCAAGACCGAAACCGGCGCCATCGGCCGGGTGCTTGCCAACCCTGCCAAGGTCAGCCATGCCATTGTCCAGCCGATTTTTCAGGCCGAGACGGTCCGCCAGATCGAGGAAAATCCGGTGGATGATCTGGAAGAGGAAACCGGCGAATAGTGCCCCGGTCCCGTCAATCCCGGATTGGCCGCCAACCCTCGCAGTTGCGGATCAAGCTGATCCCGCCGCTGACCGTTGTCCTTGGCTCGATGATCACCGCACTGCCGATTATCACCGATTACCCGATCCTGCCGCCAATAGGTCTGCTGGTGATACTGGCCTGGCGTCTGATCCGGCCCGGTTACTGGGCAGTATGGGCCGGTTTTCCGCTCGGCCTCGTTGACGATATTTTCAGCGGACAGCCCTTTGGCAGCGCCGCGTTTCTCTGGTCGGTCATTTTCATTCTGCTCGAGACGCTTGATCGAAGAGCCGTTCGGCGTGATTATTGGCAGGACTGGCTTATCGCCTCGATCGCCATCACAATTGTGCTAATATGCGCTATGCTGATCGTTGACTTCGATTCCAATCTGCTGCGGCTCGACTTGCTGTTGCCGCAGATATTGCTTTCTGTCCTGCTCTATCCGTTCGTCGCCCGGCTGATCGGTGCGATCGATAACTGGCGGGTGGCGTCATGAAACCGGCGAAAACGATCAGCAGCGCCATGCAGGAACTGACCTTCACCCGCAGGGCAACGGTAATTGGCGGTCTGCAGATCGGCGTTGGCGTGCTGCTGGCAGCGCGTATGGCCTATATTTCGGTAGCCGAGAACGAACATTACAAGCTGTTGTCGGAAAGCAACCGGGTCAATCTCACGCTCGTGCCACCGCGCCGTGGCTGGCTGATCGACCGGAGTGGCAAGCCGATTGCCAACAACAAGACCGATTTTCGTATCGACATCATTCCCGACCGGCTGCGCGACAAGGAAAAGACCGTAGCGACTCTGGCGAATCTGCTGTCCCTCGACCCGGAGGAGCTTGAGCGGATCAATCGGGAGCTGGAACAGGCCGGCAGTTTCCAGCCCGTTCAGGTCGCGACCGGACTGGATTCCGAACAATATGCCGCCGTCAGTGTCCGCCTTCCCGATTTGCCCGGCGTGTCGCCTCGACAGGGCTTTTCCCGCAATTATCCGAGCGGTCCGGCGATCGGCCATCTGGTCGGCTATGTCGGCATTGCCTCGGCAGAAGATTATAAGGAAAACCCGGATCCGATATTGATTACTCCGGGGTACAAGATCGGCAAGGACGGCCTCGAAAAGATGTTCGAGGACCATTTGCAGGGCGAGCCCGGCGCAAAGCGGGTCGAAGTAACGGCTCGGGGCAAGATCGTCCGCGAGCTCAACACCCGGCCCGACGTTCCCGGCAAGCCGCTGCAACTGACTCTCGATATCGACCTGCAGGAATATGCAGCCCGGCGTCTCGGCCCCGAATCCGGGTCTGTGGTGGTCATCGATTGCCTGACCGGTGATATCCTGACGATGACCTCGATGCCGTCTTTTGACCCGAACAGCTTCTCCGACGGCATTGGCGTCACCGAATATGGCATGTTGCGCGAAGATGATCATGTGCCGCTGCTCGACAAGTCTCTGAAAAGCCTGTTCCCGCCGGGGTCCACGGTCAAGCCGATGGTTGGCCTGTCCTTTCTGGAAGCGGGGCTCGATCCCGATGAAACGGTCAATTGCAATGGCGGACTGCAGGTCGGCAACCGGCGCTTCCGCTGCTGGAAACGCGGCGGTCACGGACGGGTTGACCTGGCCAAGGGCATTTACCAGAGCTGCGATGTCTATTTCTATTATTTTGCCCAGAAAATCGGCATCAATCCGATCGCGCTGATGGCCAACCGTCTGGGTCTTGGTCAGAAATATCCGCTGCCGGTGGCCAGCCAGTTTTACGGCACGGTCCCCGATCCGGCCTGGCTGCGCAAAAAGCACAAGCGCGAATGGCAGGCCTATGACACGGTCAATACCACCATCGGCCAGGGCTATATGCTGGTTAATCCGACCCAGCTCGCGGTCATGGCGTCACGGCTCGCGACCGGCAAGAATATCGTCCCTCGCCTGATCATGGATGAAAAAAAATCACCCATCCAGACGCTCAATCTCGACCCCGAGCATCTGCTCTACGTCCAGAAGGCGATGAGCGATGTGGTCAACGGGCCGGGTACTGCCGGACGGGCGCGCCTGCCGCTTGACGATGTCAAGATGGCAGGCAAGACCGGTACCGCGCAGGTGGTCAATCTCGACTTCGGGCGCGGCGGTCAGGATGTCGCCTGGAAATATCGCGACCACGGCCTGTTCGTGTGCTTCGCTCCTTATGATAATCCGCGCTATGCGGCCGCTGTGGTTATCGAACATGGCGGCGGGTCCGGCGCAGCCTATCCAGTTGCCAGGGACGTACTGACCTTTCTCTATGATCGCCAGAAAGCAATGGATGTGCTTGCCGGGCTGGAAAAATCCTGGGGCGGCACGATCCAGGAACGGATGGACCGCAAGATGGCCGCCTATCGCGCCCGCAAGAATCTCGAAAAGGCAATGGCCGAAAACCCGGCCGCTGCCGAAGCGGACACGGCCGACAGCAGCGCTGATGCCACCGCGGGAGAATAAGGTTGAGTGATTTCATTCCCGCTCCGATCGCGCAATTGCCCTGGAAAACGATTTTGCTGCTGTTTGTCTTGGCAAGCTTCGGGTTCGTCGTTCTCTACTCCGCAGCTGGCGGCAGCCTGACCCCCTGGGCCGGCCTGCACATGGTCCGTTTCACGATCTTTGTCGGGATGGCCATCGTGCTCTCGCGCTTCCGGGAAAATTTCTGGAAGACCATGGCCTTCCCGATTTATATCGTCGTTGTTCTCATGCTGCTCGGGGTCGAGCTGATCGGCGCGGTCGGGGGCGGCAGCCAGCGCTGGCTCAATCTCGGCGTCATTCGGCTGCAGCCATCGGAACTGATGAAGGTCGCGATCATCCTGGCGGTGGCCCGTTTCTACGATCTCCTGCCGCCCGCCCAGATCAGGACATGGGGCGCGATCTGGCCCTTGTTCGGGCTGCTGGCCTTGCCCTGCGCCCTGATCCTGATGCAACCCGACCTCGGCACCACGATCACCGTGGTCACCGGCGCGCTGACCATCGCCTTTCTCGCCGGACTGCCATTGCGCCTCTTTATCGGCGGTGCGGCAGCGGTCGCGGTTCTGGCTCCCCTCGCCTATTTCTTCGCGCTGGAAGATTATCAGCAACGCCGCGTAACCACCTTTCTCAACCCCGAAAATGATCCGCTCGGCGCCGGTTACCATATCAGCCAGTCGAAAATCGCGATCGGATCAGGCGGCCTGTTCGGCAAGGGTTTTCTGAACGGCACCCAGAGCCATCTCGATTATCTGCCGGAAGGCCACACGGACTTCGTCTTCGCCACCATGGCCGAGGAATGGGGCCTGATGGGCGGTATATTGGTGCTGTTCTGCTTCTTCCTGCTGTTCCGCTGGGGCCTTGGCGTCGCCATGAAGGCAAAAACCCGCTTTTCCCAGCTCACAGCGGCGGGCATGACGGTGACGATTTTCTTCTATGTTGCGATCAACCTGATGATGGTGATGGGACTGGCGCCAGTGGTCGGCATCCCCCTGCCATTCATGAGTCACGGGGGCTCGTCGATGATGACCATCATGATCTGTGTCGGCATCCTGATGTCGATCGAACGCAATCCGGGCCGAAGCGGCAACGCGTTTGGATGAAAATTCCCAACCAACCGGTTGCGTTCCGGAAATCCGGCCCTATATAGCCCCTGTAGTGGACGCTTAGCTCAGTTGGTAGAGCAGCTGACTCTTAATCAGCGGGTCGTGGGTTCGAACCCCTCAGCGTCTACCATTTTCTTCGATATAGAAACCATCCGGTGGATGGCTTCCGGCAGAGCATGCAGCGCAATTTTATCCGCTGGTGCGGTTGCATGCCTGGCACGCTGCGAACATCATCCAGAGAGCCTAGCTAAGCGCCCGACGGGACGCCGCGATCCTGGTCTTCCGGCAAGTCGATCGGTGTCGCCGCGCAAATCGTCCTCAGCGCCTGTTTCAGACCCTCCTCGATCGTCGGATGGTAATATGGCATTTCCAGCAACTGGCTGGCGGTC
Source organism: Sphingorhabdus sp. SMR4y (assembly GCF_002218195.1). Taxonomy (GTDB): domain Bacteria; phylum Pseudomonadota; class Alphaproteobacteria; order Sphingomonadales; family Sphingomonadaceae; genus Parasphingorhabdus. The sequence goes on from NZ_CP022336.1 coordinate 989,493, forward strand.
TGTCCCTGCTGGATCGCCCAGGTCAATATGTGCGCAAGATGTTCGCTGTCGGGCGTGCACAGGTCCGCGCCGATCAGCCGGCCATCCGGTGCGGCCGCATACAGCGTGAGGACGCCCTTGTTGCGGCCTTCCACGCGCGCCCTGCCCTGATCGCTATAATCGGCAGTGCGGGTGATCACGCCATCCTCTTCCGACTGGCCGATCCGTGCCACGGGCGGGCTGGTGAAGGTGATGCTGAAATGCGGAAAGCGATCCGCCTGCATCGAAGCCGGATAGGCCACGGCATTGCGCCCGGCTATCGCGCCATCCTGCGAGGCCTCGTGCAGCAAAGGCAGATCGTCGGCGACATCACCGGCCAGAAATATCCTGCTGTCACCGCATTGCATCGTATTGCGGTCATGGACCGGCACGCCATGATCGTCGAGTTCCAGTCCGGCAGCCGCAAGATCAAGGCTGTCGAGATTCGGCGGCCGTCCGGTCGCGACCAGAACATGATCGAAATCCGACTGCCCCGATTCCCCGCCGCTCCAGGAAAGATGTGCGCCGGCGTCCGTCGGGCTGGCGTCAATGTCCACGCCCAGTTTCAGAACAAGATCGGTCTCGATGATCTGCTTCAGCGAATCATGCACCTTGTCGCAGCGGATACCGCCGAGCCTCTCATTCTGATCGAACAGGGTGACTTCGACACCGAGGCGCGCCATGGCCTGCGCCAGTTCGAGACCGATGGGGCCGGAACCGACCACCGCGAGGCGGACGGGAAGATGCTCCAGTTCGAATATGGTCTCGTTGGTCAGCAGGCATTTTCCCAGTCCCGCAAACTGGTCGGGAATGAAGGGACTGGAACCCGTGGCGATGATGATGCGCCGGGCTTCGACTTGCCGCCCATCGTCCAGTTCCAGGCTATTGGACGCGATGAACCGGGCCCGCCCCCGCAAGCGGACCCGGGCCGGGATATCGGCGATGCTTTCGCGGGTCAGCCGGGCGAATCGGTCGCGTTCGTCACGCACGCGTTGCATCACGGCCTGTCCATCAATGTCGACAGTCGGAACCCTGATGCCAAAGATGTCGGTGGAGCGCGCGGCATGCGCGGCATGCGAAGCCGCGATCAGCAGCTTTGAAGGCATGCAGCCGACATTGGCACAGGTTGTCCCGTTGAAATGGGGATCGATCAGCAAGGTGCTGGCCCCGTTGGCGCGGGCAGCCCGCTCGGCCGCCAGACCGGCGGTGCCGGCGCCGATGACCGCAACGTCGCATCGCAGGATACTGGCCATGTCAGGCGCCAATCGTAATCGACTTGACGTTTGCGAACTCTTTCAGTCCCACCTCGCCATGCTCGCGGCCATAGCCGCTATCCTTGACGCCGCCGAAGGGCATGTCCGGCGAGGCGATGCTATAGCTATTGATATTCACCATTCCGGTATCAAACCGGCTTGACGCCATCTTGATCGCGCGCTCGACGTCCTTACTGAAAATACCGCCGCCCAGCCCGTAGCGGCTGTCATTGGCGATACGCATGGCGTCCTCGTCGTCCTGAGCCCTGATAATCGAGGCAACCGGTCCGAAAATCTCGTCATCATAGGCTGGCTGACCAGGCGCAACGTCGACCAGCGCCGTAGCGGGATAGAACCAGCCCGTCTGGTCCGGGATAGAGCCGCCTGCGATGATCTTCGCGCCTTTTGCGACGCTTTCCTCGACCTGGGAGTGAACCTGGTCGCGCTGGCTGCGGGAGACCATCGGGCCAAGCTGGGTTTCCTCCTTGTTCGGATCGCCCATTTTCACATCCTTGAATGCGGCTGCATAGCCCTCGACAAAGGCATCATAATTTTTCTCGGTCACAATGAAGCGTTTGGCGTTCACGCAGGTCTGGCCATTGTTGAAAATTCGGCCCTGCACACAAGCCTTGATCGCGAGATCGAGATCGGCATCGTCGAACAGCATATAAGCGTCGTTCGACCCAAGCTCGAGAACCGTTTTCTTGGAGACCGATGCGGCCCGTTGAGCGACTGAGCGCCCGGCCTTGTCGCTGCCGGTGAGAGTCACGCCCCGGACCAGATCATGCTCGATAATTCTGTCGGACTGGTCATGGCTGATCAGCAGCACGCCAAACAGGCCCTTGGGCAATCCGGCGGCTTCATAGATATCGCGCAACATCAGCCCGCTGCCCGTGCAATTGGCCGAATGCTTCAACAGCACGCCATTGCCCACCATCAGGGCGGAAATGGAATAGCGAATCGCCTGGTAGCAAGGGAAGTTCCAGGGCTGAATTCCGTAGATCACGCCGAGCGGGGAATAAGTGACGATTCCGCGTCCTTCCGGCACGTCTCTTTCTTCATCCGCCAGCATCTCGGGGCCATTTTTGGCGGTATAGTCGCAGATGCTTGCGCACAGCTCGATTTCAGCGCGCGCATCGCTGAGCAGCTTGCCCATCTCATCGGTCATAAGCTGGGCAAATTCTTCCTGCGACTGGCGTAACCGATCACCGATCGCAGCAATCACGGCAGCTCGCTCATCAAGACTTTTCAGCCGCCAGTCCAGAAAGGCATGATGCGCCTTCTCGACCACTGCCAGGGCCTCTTCATCGGTCATGATCGGATAGGTTTCGAGCCGGTCTTCGGTGAGCGGATTTACGGTTTCAATGCTTTTGTCGGTCATGGGAAATCCTTGATTATTTTTATTTTGTTGATGGCTTCGGAAGCTTTGGAGAACAGTCAGCCGCAGGATTTGCGATGATCGTCCAGCGTACAGGAGGCCTGCTTCAGCGCTTTGCTGATCGCTTCAGGAAAGTCTTGATCGTCGAGGTGCAGCAGGCCGCTGTGCGCCGCGCAGACGATGCTGCTGTCGGCCCAGTCGCGGGCCAGCTCCTTGGCCCAGCGAATATAGTCATCCGCAGCGCCGGGCCGCTTTTCAAGACCGTCAGCCAGCTTGGGGTGGAATCGCAACTTTGGCCCCGGAACCATCTTCTGGACCAGCGCCGGCAGATCGATGACCATCAACGTATCATCGACATGAATAATGCCGCTTTCGCGATGCCGCACGATCACCGATCCGACATGCACGCTGTCGTCATCGGAAATGAAATCGACGCCCGAAGGGATTGAAAAATCGAGTATATCGGAAAATTGCTTTTGCGTGGCCTCGTCCTCGATGCGATCCGCATCCCAGTCCAGATTCGGTGCCTGCTCATGGTGACGGCGCGTGCCGATCAACCGGGCGTGGGGCAGCATCTTCTGGATATATTGGCAATGGATAGTGTGAAACGGGTGCACGTTCAGAACTGCTTCGATCAGCGCACCACCATCGGTCAGTGCCAGTAGCTCCTCCCGATCCGGCCGGTCCAGCTCGTAGGAATCGAGCAGGATAAAGGTCCCGCCCGGCTTGCGTATCAGCGACATATGCGTGCCGATATTGATGACATGGGCGATTTTGAAATCACCGCGGATATTCCAGAAATTGTCTGCCAGATGTTCGATCGCCATGCTCCTAGAGAATTCTGTTGGGGTTGTCCGAACAACACCCGGGAGCGGGTTCGGTTCCGCTTGCGACGCGATTGACGTGGATCTGTCGCCAGCCAGCCGGTGCGGTCTTGACGTCAGCACAGGACATTGAAATCAAAGGTTCTGGGCCCTCTGGGGACAGGCGTTTCGTCGAGCAGGAAAGTACCGATGAGGCCGGAATTCAGCCCCTGCTAGCGCAGTTGACTGTCCTTGCTGCCACGCCGGTTTATGCCGGCATTGCGCCGGCCGGCATCACGGGCCGACTGGCAGACCACACAAGTCCGCGTCCCGGGCAAGGCCCGCCGTCGGGCTTCCGGAATCTCATCGCCACATTCTGCGCAATATCGGGCGGCTTCGCCGGTTGGCATGTCCGCCCGCGCGCGTTTCACTGCGTCCGTGATCGTGTCGTCAATCTGATCCTGAACGGCGCCGTCGCGCGCCCATCCGCCTGCCATTACAATCTCCAGAAATATCGCTTGGTCAAAAGAGCAACGGCTATGCGGGGAAAAGGTTGCCTGCCTGGCGTCCCCACCTCAACTATCCAGGAAGGGACCGATCATGCCGCTTCGGCAGGAACGGCACACCTCTGATGGCTCCGGCCCTCAGGCCCGGAGAATGGTGCCCGTCCTGAATAGAAAAAGGCGGGCCTCTCTTCGAGGTCCCGCCTGATTTTTCCAGAACAAAGCGCGAAAAAAAATCGGGGAGCGATACTCTGCCCCCCGGATCGATTATTTGTTGACGGCGTCTTTCAAGCCCTTGCCGGCTTTGAATTTGGCTTGTGTCGATGCTGGAATCTGCATTGGCTCGCCGGTGCGCGGATTGCGGCCGGTGGAAGCTTTGCGCTTTGAGGTTGAGAATGTGCCGAAGCCAACGAGACGAACTTCGCCACCGCCGGACAATGCACTGCTGATGGAATCAAATACAGCGTCTACCGCTTTGCCGGCATCGCTTTTGCTGAGGCCGCTCTGATCGGCGACGTTACTGATAAGGTCCTGTTTATTCATTATGGGAATCCCCCCTTCTCTAATGGCAATTCATTTTGAATCGCGCCCTTGTCTGGCTGCAGTAATGCGAAATTATCCGGACGTGTCAAAGAAAAACCGCTGTTTTCTGCGCCAAAGGGCAATTTTTTACGCCAAATGACGCGAAATGAGACGAACGGTTGAGATGCGGTAGCTGTTTCCAATATTTTACTACCGCATTTCACCTTTGTTTCGAAAGCGCGACTCGCTGATGAAAAATTATCAGTGGCGTGCCGTTGATGCGGTATCATCGGTTACCGGAGCGGTGGCGTGGCTGGCAAGCTCGTCAGCATCACTCCATTCGATCGGCTCCACAGTCTCGGCCAACGCCTCGGCGAGCACCTCGTCGACATGTTTCAGCGGAATGATCTTGAGCTTCGAAGTGATATTCTCCGGAATTTCGACCAGATCTTTCTCGTTTTCGGCCGGGATCAATACCGTGGTAATACCGCCGCGCAGAGCCGCGAGCAGCTTTTCCTTCAGGCCGCCGATCGGCAGAACACGACCGCGTAGCGTAACTTCGCCGGTCATCGCGACATCGCGCCGCACCGGAATTCCGGTCAGTGTCGAAACGATCGCGGTGACGATACCAACGCCGGCAGACGGACCGTCCTTCGGGACAGCGCCTTCGGGCAGGTGGATATGGATATCCTTGCGGCTGAAGATGCTGGGCTTGATACCGTATGACGGCGCTCGTGCTTTCACGAAGGAGAGCGCGGCCTGGATCGACTCGTTCATCACGTCGCCCAGCGTACCCGTGGTCTTGATCTGGCCCTTGCCCGAGACAGTGACCGATTCAATCGACAGCAATTCGCCGCCGACTTCGGTCCAGGCAAGGCCGGTTACCGCGCCGACCTGATTTTCCTCTTCGCCGATGCCGTGGCGATATTTTCTAACGCCGGCATATTCGGAGAGATTATCGGGAGTGATCTCAACGCTCTTGAACTCGCCTTCCAGAATCCGGCGCAACGCCTTGCGCGCCAGCTTGGCAATTTCGCGCTCGAGAGTCCGTACGCCAGCCTCCCGCGTATAATAGCGGATCAGGTCGCGGAGCGCATCTTCGCGCAATGCAAATTCGCCGTCTTTCAGGCCGTGCGCCTCGATCTGCTTTTCGATCAGATGGCGCTTGGCGATCTCGACCTTCTCGTCCTCGGTATAGCCTTCCAGCCGGATAATCTCCATCCGGTCCAGCAACGGTTGCGGCAGGTTGAGCGAGTTGGCGGTGGTCACGAACATGACATCCGACAGGTCGATATCGATTTCCAGATAATGGTCCTGGAACTTGTCATTCTGCTCCGGATCCAGCACTTCGAGCAGGGCCGACGCGGGATCGCCGCGGAAATCCTGACCCAGCTTGTCGATCTCGTCGAGCAGGAACAACGGGTTGGACGTGCCGGCCTTCTTCAGGTTCGAGACAATCTTGCCGGGCAGCGAACCGATATAGGTCCGGCGATGGCCGCGGATTTCCGCTTCGTCGCGCACGCCACCAAGCGACTGGCGGACAAATTCGCGGCCCGTGGCACGCGCAATCGAACGGCCCAGCGAGGTCTTGCCGACGCCTGGAGGACCGACGAGGCACAGGATCGGGCCTTTCAGCTTGTTTGTACGGGTCTGCACCGCGAGATATTCAAGAATGCGTTCCTTTACTTTTTCCAACGCGAAATGGTCGTCGTCGAGAACCGTCTCGGCCTGTTTCAGATCCTTCTTGAGCCGCGATTTCTTGCCCCAGGGCAGACCCAGCAGCACATCGAGATAGTTGCGGGTTACCGTGGCTTCGGCCGACATCGGCTGCATGCCCTTGAGCTTTTTCAGTTCGGCACTGGCTTTGGCTTTTGCTTCCTTGGAAAGCTTGAGCTCCTTGATCTTCTTGCCCAGTTCGGCAAGTTCGTCACCCTCGCCATCCTCGCCGTCGCCCAGTTCCTTCTGGATCGCCTTCATCTGTTCGTTAAGATAATATTCGCGCTGGGTCTTCTCCATCTGGCGTTTCACCCGGCCGCGGATTTTCTTCTCGACCTGCAACACGCCGAGTTCGCCCTCCATGAAGGCAAAGACCATTTCGAGCCGCTTGACAGGGTCGCCCTCCATCAACAGGCTCTGCTTGTCAGAGACCTTGACATTGATGTTGGCGGCCACGGCGTCAGCAAGACGCGCAGCATCGTCAATCTCGCCCAGTTGCACGACAGTTTCCGCCGGCATTTTCTTGTTGAGCTTGGAATAATTTTCAAACTGGTCGACCACGGACCGCATCAAAGCCGAAGCTTCCGCACCCTCGGCCGCCTGCTCTTCGAGCAGGTCGATTTCGGCGAGCACATAGCCGTCCGGCTTCTCTTGCAGCGAAACATGTCGGGCGCGCTGTTTGCCTTCGACCAGCACCCGCACGGTGCCATCGGGCAATTTCAGCAATTGCAACACGCTCGCCACGACGCCCAGATCATAAAGCTGATCGCGAGAAGGATCATCTTCCGCCGGATCGAGTTGTGCGACGAGGAAAATTTCCTTGTCCGAATCCATCGCCTTTTCAAGCGCAACCACCGATTTGTCGCGGCCCACGAAAAGCGGCACGATCATGTTCGGGAACACCACGATGTCGCGCAGAGGCAACAGCGGCAGTGATTTGGATTCAGGGACAGGATTGGGTTCGGTCACGGACATTTTACTCCAACATTGTGCGCTGCAACAGCGCTTATGAACACTATATGGTGCCTGTTGGAGACACTTCAAGCGCAATGGGCCCGATCGGAAGGGCTGCCTAAAAAGGGAGTTTGAAACCCGGCGGCAGCTGCATGCCGCTGGTCATCTTGCCCATTTCCTCGCTGCTAACAGCATCGGCGCGATTGCGGGCGTCATTGAAGGCAGCGGCAACAAGATCTTCAACCATCTGCTTTTCTTCGGCCTTCATCAGGCTTTCGTCGATTGTTACCGCGAGAACGCGGCCTTTGGCGGTCGCCTTGACCTTGACCAGTCCACCACCGGCCTGCCCTTCCACTTCCAGACTGTCGAGCTTCTTCTGCGCGTCCTCCATCTGGGTTTGAACCTGCTGCGCGGCTTCCTGCGCGGCTTTCATCATTTCTTCCATCGACTTCATAGCTATGCGCTCCTTGATTCTTGTGGGCGAGGATCTTCGTCCTCCAGCAATATAGCATCGGGAAAGGCTTCAAAAGCGGCTTTCACCAACGGTGCGTCCAGTATCGCCTGACGTTCGGCATCCCTGATCTGCTGTTCCTGTTCGACCAGACTGGGCTGCGCCTCGCCCGGCCCTTCGACGATGGTCCACTCCCGCCCGGTCTGCTGTTTCAGCGCATCGGCTATTTTCCGGATATCGGCGTCGGCTATCGGACGTGCGGGTTGATAAACAATATTGGGCGGATCGAGCGAGACCAGCCGCATGTCGGCAATCAATATGCTTTCGAGCACGGCAGAGACCCGACCGACAGCGGTGATGACATCGGCAAATTCGGTGGGCAAGACGGTGGCTGCGGACTCTCGCGCCATGGCCGGCGCAGCGGTGGCCTGTGCAACCGGTTCGGCTGCGGGCGGCGGTGCGGACATTTGTGCGGGTGCTGCAGCGGCTGCCGTGGAAACGCCCTGCTCCAGCATCTTCGCAAGCTTTCCGGGATCGGGCATCTCGGCGGCACACAGCACGCGAAGCAATGCCATCTCGCAGGCTTCGCGCGGCAAATGCGCCTGCTGGACTTCCTGATAGCCCTTTAGCAGCAACTGCCAGAGCCGGTGTAGTACCGGGTAGGAAAGCTGTTCCGACCAGTCGGAGAATTGCTGTCTGGCTTCTTCGGACAATGTCGGATCGCTGGCGCGGCCTACCTTGAACAGGGTCACCTGATGCGACAGCGACAATAATCCGTTCATCAGCGACAGCGGCTCGACGCCGATTTTATACTGTTCGGCAATGGCATCGAGCAGCGCTGCAGAATCGCCCTCGAGCAATCTGGCAAAAAGCCGCCGCACCGCGCCGCGATCGGAAAGCCCGAGCATGTCCCGGATCTGGGCAGCCTTGACCTCGCCATCGCCATCCATATCGGCATGGGCGATCGCCTGGTCGAGAATCGAAAGACCGTCGCGCACGGACCCTTCGGCCGCCTGTGCGATCAGATCGAGTGCTTCCTGCTGGGCACTCACGCCTTCTTTTTCGATGATCATGCCGAAATGCTGCGACAGCTGATCAGGACTGATCCGTTTCAGGTCAAACCGCTGACAACGGGAAAGAACCGTGATCGGGACCTTGTTGACCTCGGTCGTCGCGAAGATGAACTTCACATGCGCTGGCGGTTCCTCTAGCGTCTTCAACAAGGCATTGAAGGCGTTTTTCGACAGCATGTGGACTTCGTCGATGATGTAGATTTTATAGCGGGCCGACACCGACGAATAGCGCACCGCCTCGATAATCTCGCGAACATCGTCGACGCCGGTATGACTGGCGGCATCCATCTCGATCACGTCGATAAAGCTGCCTTCGGAAATGCTGCGGCACGGTTCACATTGACCGCAAGGGTCTATCGTCGGACCGCCCTGCCCGTCCGGCCCGATGCAGTTCAGTGCCTTGGCAATCAGGCGCGCGGTCGATGTCTTGCCGACTCCGCGCACCCCGGTCATCAGGAAAGCATGGGCGAGCCGGTCACGCTTGATCGCGTTGCCCAAGGTCTGCACCATCGCATCCTGGCCGATCAGCTCGGAAAATCTGGAAGGCCGATATTTACGTGCCAGCACCCGATAGGGCTGCGCCGCGCCGGGGGCCGGCTGCTCCGGCGCGTCGACACCGCCAGCCGCGAATATATCTTGTGAATCGGACATGAAGGAGCAGTTTAGGCGAGAGGCTTCAGCTTGTCGAAGGCTATTCGCGGTGATTTTCGGATCTGTCCGAAAACAGCCGGAGAATCTTCCGGACCGGAGATTTCAGGACAGTGCCATTCCTTGTCACCACAGCCTGCGCGCGCGTCTGAATTGTTGTAAAGTAGGAGCCGGGCGACCCGCAGAAAAATCGTTGCGGCTGCTTCCTTCCGGACCTGACCGGGTTGGCGACGACTGCGTCCACCCGACTCCCGCTGCGCATATGGTGGGACTCGGGCAAAAATGCAAGCCGTTAGATGATCTGCATATTATGGCTTTCGCCGGGCATCTGGACGGTCAAGCCATCGAGGTCGGGTGTCAGGGTGATCTGGCAGGCCAGACGGCTGGTCCGGCGCGCACCGGCGGCCAGATCGAGCATGTCCTCTTCCATCTCGGTCGCCGGAGGAAGCCGGTCAAAATCGGCGGCCCGGACGATCACATGGCAGGTCGAGCAAGCCATTTGGCCTTCGCAGGTTCCCTCGAGCGGCTGGTCATGTATTTGCGCGATGGTGAGCAGATTGTCGCCATCCGAGGCTTCTACCGACAGCGTTGATTCTTCGTCCGCGCTGACGAAATGGACCGTGACCTTGCTCATGATAGCTGTTTCTCCGCTGCTTGATTGATCAGACCGGCTGCCCGTTCGACGTCTTCGACATTGTTATAGCGTCCAAAGCCCAGACGAATCGATGATTTAATTGCTGCCGGCTCCAGTCCGAGCGCTGCCAGCACATGGCTGGGCCGCCCGGAACCGCTGGCGCAAGCCGAACCGGCGGAAAAGGCCACAGCGCGCACGTCGGACATCAGACGGGCGACATCGAGTCCCTCGCGGCGGATATTGAGATTGCCGGCATAGCGCTGGTCTAGCGATCCGTTCACCGTCCAGTCGGCAAACAGGCTGCGTGCTTTGTCGGCAAGGCTGGTGATATGGGCCAGGTCCGCATCCTGACGCTCGGCACATAATTGCGCGGCTGCGCCCAGCCCCGCGCAGAGAGCGGGAGACAACGTACCGGACCGGATGCCCTGCTCCTGCCCGCCGCCATGGATCAACGGAGGTATATCGATACCATCCCGCACCCAGAGCGCGCCGATCCCCTTGGGTCCATATATCTTGTGTCCCGACAATGCGATCAGATCGGCCTGCTGCGGCAACGCGATACGGCCAAAGCCCTGGACAGCGTCGCAGAGCACCAGGGCACCGACCCGGTGTGCCATTGCTGCGATCCGCTCTATCGGCTGAATAACGCCAATTTCGTTATTGACCAGCATCGCGCCAACCAGAGCGCTTTGCGGCCCCAAAGATGCTTCCAATTCTTCCAGCAGGAGCAGCCCCTGCGGGTCAACCGGAAGCAGGCGGGTTTCAAATCCCTGCGTGCCATACCAGAGCGCGGTATCGCGCACGGCGGCATGTTCGGTATCAATCACGGCGATGCCGTTGCGTCCCGGCTGCGTCCGCGCCGCTCCCATTGCCAGATTGATCGCCTCGGTCGCGCTGCCAGTGAATATCACCCGCCCGCCCCGCGGGAGCAATCCGGCAATCTGCTCGCGGGCGACCTCGACCGCTGCTGCCGCCTTCCGTCCCATCATATGGGGGCTGTGCGGATTGCCGAAACTGTCTTTCAGCCAGGGCAACATCGCATCGAAGACTTCCGGTGCCAGCGGCGTGGTCGCCTGATTGTCAAGATAAACGGGATTCATCGGCCCAGCTCAGCTTCGCCGCGATTCCGCATGGATCGCCTTCCATTTGTCGATGAAGGCGTAAATATCCGCCCGGCTGGTGTCCCGCCCGATACTGACCCGGATCACTTCGCGTGCCGTCTGGGGATCGATGCCCATGGCTTCGAGAACATGGCTCGATTTCAGCGTGCCGGAAGAACAGGCACTGCCGGCGGAGACTGAGAAACCCGCCATATCGAATTTGATCAGCTGCGTATTGGCAGCCACGCCGGGCATATGATAGCTGGCAATCGTCGCAATACGCGGCGCCTTGTCCGCAATGACCGCACCGCCTTGCTTGCGGATCGCATCGTCCAGATGCTGGCGCAATTCCGCCGCGCGCCCGGCCCAGTTGGCCGGTGTTTCCAACGCCGCGGTCATACCCATGATATAGGGCAGATTCTGCGTACCGGACCGATAGCCCTGCTCCTGTCCGCCGTCGGCCTCCAGCAAACGCAAATCCCGCACCAGCAACGCTCCCACACCCGGCGGCCCACCGAATTTATGCCCGGCGACGACGATCATATCCGCATCCGGCAACGGCATTTTGCCGATCGATTGCGAGCAATCGGCAAGGAGACAGCAGCCCCGGCCGCGCACCACCTTTGCCAGTGCGTCCAGATCCTGGATAACGCCGGTTTCATTGTTAACCGACTGGATCGCCACCAGCGCCGGTTCATCGGCACTCTTTAACAGATGATTGAGCTTCGCCGGCTCGACCAGACCATGGCTATCGACCGGGATCGTCTCCGCATTCTGTGCGAATCGCAGCACCACGTCATGCTCGACAGGAGAGACATATTGAGCAGCCGGCTTCGATCTGGTCAGCGCAATGCGGATGGCTTCGCTGGCCCCGCTGGTAAAGATGACATCGCCATCCCAGGCCAAAGCAGCCTTCAAACGCCGCCGGGCAGTTTCCAGCATGGCCTGAGCCGCACGTCCGTCGGCATGGGGCGAGGACGGATTGGCCCAATGCTCAAAACCCTCGGCACAGGCCTTTCTGGCCGCATCGAGCATCGGCGCGGTTGCGGCATAGTCGAGATATATGCGTTTGGTCTCGGTCACGATATTGGCAAAAACTCTCTGGCTTGCGGGATTGAGTTGCGGATTTGTTCACTCTCCCTATATAGACGCTGCATCCAGCGCAAAAGCTATTCTGACTTGTCGCGCTCTGGAAACGACAATCTAGACCGAAGAATTGAAAATCCATGCCTGACGTAATTTTTACCGGACCCGAAGGCCGCCTCGAAGGCCGCTTCAGCCCAGGACCCCGCGACCGCGCACCGGTTGCGATGATATTGCATCCCCATCCGCAAGCGGGCGGGACGATGAACGACCGGATCACACAGGCGATGTACAAGACATTCGTCAAGCGCGGCTTTGCCACCCTGCGGTTCAATTTCCGCGGCGTCGGTCGCTCCCAGGGTACGTTCGACAACGGCATTGGGGAACTGTCCGATGCGGCAGCAGCGCTGGACTGGGTCCAGAGCTTCCATCCCGAAGCGCAAACCACCTGGATCGCCGGCTATAGTTTCGGCGCGTGGATCGGCATGCAGTTGCTGATGCGCCGTCCGGAAATCCGCGGCTTTATCTCCGTGTCTCCGCCAGCCAACATGTATGACTTCAACTTTCTTGCTCCCTGCCCCTCGTCGGGTATCATCATTCAGGGCGTGAACGACGAGGTCGTGACACCAAGCGCGGTGCAGAAGCTGGTCGACAAGCTGAGGACGCAAAAACATATCACGATCCATCATGACGAGATTCCGCGGGCCAACCATTTCTATGAAAACGAGATGGATTTGCTGATGGGCTCGGTCGACAATTATCTCGACATGCGGCTCGCCCCGGATTCGCCCATCAAGTAGAACGTCGGCTAGTCGCCGCTTTCCGATGATACAGGCTGATGGCTTTCCGGTGTTGGTATCGTCCAGATGCCGACATTGGCGAACATGACGGCGGCCGCCACAAGCATCAGCAGGCCCTGCTTTTTATTGGTGCCCTTGTATAGAATATAGATTCCGCCGGCCAGCAGGGCAGCACCTGCCAGCATGAGTATCGATAAGATCAGGTTGGACATGCCCTAGCGATTACCGTTGCTGCAGAGGGCTGACAATCGATTCTTTCAATGAATTCACAAGGTCGCTGCACCTCTCCGGCCCTCGCACATGTCATTTCCGGCCGGAAATCCGGATTTGCTTTGTCGGTTGCGTGCGGCTTGGTTAATCCACAAAATACAAAAGGCTTGATGAACGGGAAGCGGAATATCCTTGATCAATTCTGAACCTCCACTCTGGATCATCGCTCCCTTGCCGGAGGATTTGGTCCTGTGGCAATTGCCGTGGTGCGAAGCGGCAGAGGGAAAGATATCGGTCAATCGCAGCAAGTTCACCAATCTGGAGATGGCCGAGGTCATTGTCGACGCCATGCCCTTATGCCTCTCTCGCCTGACAGCGACAGAGGTCGGCCGGAAACTGACGGCCGGGAAAATTGAAACATTTCTCTGTGACCTGCCGTCTTCCTCTGAAGAGGCTATCGGCATTACGCCGGGAGACAATCTGGCCAGCGCCAGACATATTCACGAGATCAATCGCCGATTGCTCCTGCTTGGCCAGTTGGTCGGGGAAAGCCTGAGCGCGACAAGGACAGTGTGGCTACCATCCGGAAAGCTGGTCGATTTTCCATGGTTCCGTCAGGCAGCCGGGCAATATATCGGCGGCGGAGCCTTTCCGGCTCTGCTGCGGACCACAGTAACCGAAGTGCGCACCGGACATTTTGTTACCAGGGGTCTGGATTATTTCGCGGGTCAGGAAATTCGCCTGACCACATCCCAAGACTGTGATCTGGCTGCAGCGAGCCGGCATCTGGTGCGGATCATCGAGGATATCACCACGAACGGAAAGATCGTCACGCCGGGCTTGTCCGAAGGCTGCACTCAGGGAGAAACCCTGATCTATACACCCAGCGACGATCTGGCCCATGTCGACGTCAGCATCGCAATCGATGCCGTCAACGCCGAATGGGCCAGTTTGCAGCCGCAGACTAAGCCGCGGTGGGCGCCGCTTCGCGGACGTTCTGATCGACGTGCTCGGCAAATTGCTCGAAATTGTCGATGAACAGTTTGACCAGCTTCTGCGCGGTTTCGTCATAGGCATTCGGGTCGGACCAGGTCGAGCGTGGATCCAGAATCGTATCGTCGACTCCGGCAACCGATACCGGAACCTCAAAACCAAAATTCTCGTCGATCCGGAATTCACCTTCGTTCAGGCTGCCGTCCAGCGCCGCGTTCAGCAACGCGCGGGTCGCCTTGATCGGCATGCGATTGCCTTCGCCATATTTGCCGCCGGTCCAGCCGGTATTCACCAGCCAGCAACGAACGCCCCCTTTGGCGATCCGCTCTTTCAGCAAATTGCCATAGACCGAGGGATGCCGCGGCATGAACGGTGCACCGAAACAGGTTGAGAAAGTCGCCTCAGGCTCGGTTACCCCGATTTCGGTGCCCGCAACCTTGGCGGTGTAACCGGACAGGAAGTGATACATTGCCTGCTCCGGAGTCAGTCGGGAGATCGGAGGCAGAACACCGAACGCGTCGGCGGTCAGCATGATCAGATTCTTCGGCACCGGTCCCATATTTTCTTTCGAAACATTGGGAATGAAGTCAATCGGATAGGCGGCACGGGTATTTTCCGCCTTGCTGCTGTCATCCAGATCAAGCTCGCGGGTTTCCGGATCCATGACGACATTTTCCAGCACGGTTCCGAACCGGCGAGTGGTAGCGTAAATTTCCGGTTCTGCTTCTTCGGAAAGGCGGATCATCTTGGCGTAGCAGCCGCCTTCGAAATTGAAGACCGCCGTATCGGACCAGCCATGTTCATCATCGCCGATCAGCACGCGGCTGGCATCAGCCGACAGCGTGGTCTTGCCGGTTCCCGACAGACCGAAGAAGATCGCCGTATCCCCTTCCGGACCGATATTGGCCGAGCAGTGCATTGGCATGACCGAATCCAGCGGTAGCAGATAATTGAGCAGGCCGAACACCGACTTCTTCATTTCGCCGGCATAAGCGGTACCGCCGATCAGGATCAGCTTCTCGGTCAGATTGACCGCGATGACCGTCTCGCTACGCGTGCCGTGGCGGGCCGGATCAGCCTTGAAGCTTGGCAGATCGATGATTGTATATTCCGGATCGAAAGCCGCCAGTTCATCGGCTGTCGGCCGAACCAGCATGGTGCGAATGAAAAGGTTATGCCAGGCCAGCTCGTTGATGATGCGGACGTTGACCCGGTGCTCCGGCTGCGAACCGCCGAACAGATCCTGTACGAACAGCGTGTCTTTTTCTGACAGAGCAGCGAGAAAATCTTCCTTCAACGCGGCGAAATGCTCCGGCGTCATACCGACATTGGTCTTGCCCCACCAGACGCTGTCCTCGGTTTCGCCATCGCGGACGATGAACTTGTCATTGGCCGAGCGTCCGGTGTGCTTGCCGGTTTCGACAACCAGTGGTCCGTCCTTGGCCAAATGCCCTTCCCCCCGGGAAACGGCGGCTTCAACCAGAGCGGAAGCTCCGAGATTCCAGTGCTGTTCGCCTGAATGGGTGAAACCTTGATCATTTAACGTTACAGACGAAACTTTTGGCACAGATAATCCCCTATGGCTGGAAACAGGTTGAGGTTACGCCGACCCGGCGAAATTGAAAAGCCGCTTACTCAACACAGTCGAGTCGGTCAAATTTCTTCCCGCGACCTGACAAAAATAAGTCAATGGGCCTGTTTGCGACTCCCGCCTGAGTGCCGCTGCCGACAAGCCATCTTGTAACATAGTATCCCATCCACTAGGTCACATCCAGCACAAGTGGCGAAGGAGCGCGAAACAATGGCAGCCAATATTGCTCTTGTCGACGACGACCGCAATATATTGACGTCCGTATCGATCGCCTTGCAGGCAGAGGGCTTTATCACCCGTGTATATTCGGACAGCGAGGCAGCCCTTCATGCGATATTGGAGAATCCGCCGGATCTCGCGGTGTTCGATATAAAAATGCCGAAAATGGACGGCCTGGAACTGCTCAGGCGGGTCCGCGAAAAATCGAATGTTCCGGTCATATTCCTGACCTCAAAGGACGAAGAGCTGGATGAAGCGCTTGGCCTTGCGATGGGAGCCGATGATTATATCAAGAAGCCATTTTCCCAGCGGCTGCTGATCGCTCGTGTCCGGTCTATATTGCGGCGGTCCGATTTCCTGAAATCGGTCGACGAAGGCCAAGATGACGAAGCCGCCGAACCGCTGGTGCGCGGAAAGCTGGAAATGGACCCGGCACGTCATCTGGTCCGCTGGAAAGACGAGAATGTCACACTGACGGTAACGGAATTCATGATCCTGGAAACGCTGGCGCACCGGCCGGGTGTGGTAAAAAGCCGCAACCAGTTGATGGACGCCGCCTATCAGGATGACGTCTATGTCGATGACCGGACAATCGACAGCCATATCAAGAGACTGCGACGAAAATTCCGCGAAGTAGACCCCGAATTTGATGCAATAGATACATTATATGGAGCCGGTTATCGCTACACCGAATAAAGACGGGCAAGCGAATGACCGCGGACTGTCGCTCCGCTGGTCGGCCAGGCTCTCGCTGACGACCCGTATTCTGGTGGTCAATGTTCTGGCGATCGCATTGCTGGCCGGCGGTCTGTTCTATCTCAACAATTATCGCGACCGGCTGACCGAAGAGCGTCTGGTCCAGGCCAGAATGCAGCTGACGATCGTCGCCGATGCCTTGTCGGCGGTCGAGCCCGAGTATAAAAATATGCTCATCCGGCAGTTTTCCAGCCATCTCCGCGCCCGGTTGCGGCTCTATGCCCCGGATGGCACGAAAATCGTCGACAGCTTCGCGCTGGCAGAGCCTAGTTATAAATTTGTCGACCCTGAGGCAGAACCCCTCCGCAAGGACCTGGCCCGCCTGCTCGACCGCACCATAGAAAGTCTGGTGTTCAGCGCACCGATCCCGAAATACAGCGAACCCGACATTGATATTGCCGGTGCGTGGCCCGAGCTCGTCGCGGCCAGGGGCGAGACAGAAGCGGTCAGTTCGGTCCGCCTGGCCCCCGACCGGACGCCGGTTATCGCGGCAGGAAAATCACTGCCCGACGAAGCCGGCACGATCTTGCTGACGGCCAATGCACGCGACATCACCCGCATTGTCAGGGCCGAACGGTCGAGCGTGCTGCTGGTAATTCTGGTAGCCGCCACGGTATCGATATTGCTTTCGCTTTTTCTCGCCCGGACCATCGTGCAACCGATCAGAAAACTGGCCCACGCCGCCTTGCGGGTCAGAATGGGACGATCCGACGAAATTGCCATTCCGCGCATGCCGGACCGGCGCGATGAAATCGGCCAGCTGAGCCGCGCGCTGTCCGATATGAGCAGCGCCTTGCGCTATCGCATCAATGCGACCGAAGCCTTCGCTGCCGATGTCAGCCACGAAATCAAAAACCCCCTCGCCTCGCTGCGCTCTGCTCTGGAAGGGCTGGAACGGGTCGATGATCCGGATCTGCAAAAGCAATTGCTCGACGTCGCCAATGACGACGTTCAACGGATCGACCGGCTGATCAACGATATTTCCGACGCATCCAGGGTTGATGCCGAACTGGCGCGGGCCAAGTTCGAGCCGATTGATATCGGCAAAATGCTCGAACAGCTGCTCGCCGCGCGCGAACAGCGAGCTTCCAACCTCGGCGTGCATATTGCTTTTGCCCGCCCCGCCAAGGATGTAGCGCGGGTGATGGGCGACGGGGGCCGCCTTGAGCGCGTGTTCAGCAATCTTCTGGACAATGCGGTCTCTTTTTCACCGGATGGCGGCCTTGTGGAAATATTGGCGACACCGGATGGTGACGAGATTGTCATCCATGTCGCCGATCAGGGGCCGGGCGTCGATCCGGACCAGCGCGAACAGGTGTTCCAGCGCTTCCATTCCGACCGGCCCGATGGCGAGGCCTTTGGCAAGCATAGCGGACTCGGACTGGCGATCGCCAAGACGATCGTCGAGGGACATCAGGGGAAGATCTGGATCATGGACCGGCCCGGGGGCCAATCGGGCGCCTGTTTTGAAGTGCGGCTGCCCAAGGCCATGGGATGACGGACGGTCATGATAAAAAGGACCGAGTGACGTTGCACGCCACTGCCGTGGCGATTGCCGGTGCCGGTCTGTTGATCAGGGGGAAATCCGGTTCCGGCAAGTCCGATCTCGCCCTGCGCCTGATCGACCGGGGGGCCGACTTGATCAGCGATGATCAGGTCGTCGTCAGCCGTCAGGGCCCCGAATTGTCGCTCAGTCCGCCTCCCCGGCTCGCCGGAAAACTGGAGGTGCGCTCGCTCGGAATATGGGAGCGTGAACATGTTTCGGGAATCGCATTGAACCTGATCATCGACCTGAAAGACCAGGTGGAGCGCTTTCCGATGGACCGGCAGGTCACGATTTTACTAGGCTTGGAATTTCCATCCTGTACATTGAATGCTATGGAGCCAAGTGCAGCGATAAAGGCCGAACTGGCCATGCAACGCACAATGCAGGGCGCGAAGGAATCATGAGCGACAAACTTGCCAAACCGGTTCTGCTGGTCACCGGCCTGTCCGGCGCGGGCAAATCCACTGCCTTGAATACGCTGGAGGATATCGGCTGGGAAACGATCGACAATTTCCCGTTTCGGCTGGTCGAACGCTTGCTCAAAACGCCACCTTCCAGCTCCCGGGGGGACAGCGATCCGCCGCTGGCGATCGGTTTCGACAGCCGGACCCGGGGTTTTGAACCGGACAAGCTGGTCGAAAGCGTAAAACGTCTGCAATCCAAACAGGATTATCAGATCAGTACGCTCTATCTGGATTGTGCCGGTGGTGAATTGGAACGGCGTTACAGCGAAACCAGACGGCGGCATCCGCTGGCGCTCGACCGCCCCGCAAAACAGGGCATAGCGCTGGAACGGACCATGTTTGCCCCGTTCCGCAGCTGGGCCGACCATGTGATAGATACCACCGACCTGACCGCCAATGACCTGCAACGCGAAATCCGCCAGCAGTTCACCCTCGACAAGGATGCGGTCACCACGATCACCTTCACCAGCTTTGGATTTTCCCGCGGCATCCCCAACAATATCGATCTTCTGTTCGATGTCCGCTTTCTGGCCAATCCGTTCTGGGACCCGGAACTGAAACTGAAAACCGGACTGGATGAAGATGTTGCCGCATATATCGGCAAGGACCCGGCCTACCACGAGGCGATCGAGAAGATATTAGACCTGCTCAAGTTCCTGCTTCCGCGCTATCAGGAGGCGGGAAAGGCCTATGTCAATATCGGGATCGGCTGCACCGGCGGCCGCCACAGATCGGTACATGTTGCCGAGCGTCTGAGCAAAGACTTGCGTGCCAGCGGCTTTTCGCCCAATGTCTTCCATCGCAATTTGGCGTCAAGGCCGATAGAAGCGCTCGAATCAATGCAGAAATCAAACGGAAACAGGGGAATTTAATCAGGTGATTGGATTGGTCCTCGTCACACACGGGCATCTCGCAACCGAGTTTGTCATTGCCATGGAACATGTGGTCGGCGCGCAAAAGGCGATCGCCGCCATCGGTATCGGTGCGCGCGACGATATGGAAGAACGCCGCAAGGAGATTGCTGATAGCATTGCAAGAGTGGATTCCGGCGACGGAGTCATCATTCTGACCGACCTGTTCGGCGGAACGCCTTCCAATCTCGCTATTTCTTTGATGGAAAAAGGCAAGGTCGAAGTTATCGCCGGAGTCAATTTGCCGATGCTCATCCGCCTCGACGGGGCGCGCAAGTGCATGGACATCGGATCCGCCATCGCCGCAGCAAAGGAAGCAGGCCGTAAATATATCAGCGTCGCTTCGGAAATTCTGGGAAGCGATGCGTGAGCGAAGTTCGTAAAACCGTAGAAATCACAAACAACCGTGGCCTTCATGCGAGAGCCAGCGCCAAGTTTGTCACCTATGTCAGCAAACTGCCAGAGGGTCTGGATGTCCGTGTCGCCAAGGATGGCACCGAGGTCACAGGCACGTCGATCATGGGCCTGATGATGCTCGGCGCTGCCAAGGGCGACAGCGTCGAAATCATCGTATCCGGTGACCAGGCAGAGAGCGCGCTGGAAAAACTGGCTGGTCTGATATTCGACGGTTTCGGCGAAGACTGAGCCGATGCGCCACCAGATTACCGGCTTTTCCAATCCGACGATAAAGCGGCTGCGCAGCCTGCGCGAAAAGAAGCATCGCAAGCGGGAGGGATTGTTCCTCGCCGAAGGCCTCCGGATACTCACCGAAGCGCTGGAAAGTGGCAGGACACCGAAAATATTGGTCGTGGTCGAGGACGTGGAACTGCATCCGCTGGCACAGGAAATCGAAGCAGCGACGGCGGCCGCCGGGGGCGATGTTATCGAAACCAGCGAGGCGATCATCGCCAAGCTGTCCGGCAAATCCAACCCACAATCTATCATCGGCATCTATCCGGACCATCCGGTTCCGCTGGCGGAGCTGGATCGATCGGATTCAAATATCTGGCTGGTCGCCCAGGCGCTGCGCGATCCGGGCAATCTCGGGACGATATTGCGGACCGGAGACGCGGTTGGCGCAGGCGGGCTGATCCTGATCGATGATTGTGTCGATCCCTTTTCCGTTGAAGCGGTGCGCGCAAGCATGGGCGCCGTTTTTACACAGCAGATCGTTCAGGCCCGCTGGCCGGATTTTCTGGACTGGCTGCGCAACGGCCCCGGCGAACTGGTCGGTACCAGCCTCAACACCGACAAGGATTATCAGTCGGTACAATATCGCTCTCCCACCTTCTTGCTGATCGGTAACGAAGCGCAAGGATTGCCCGAGGATTATGAAGCCGCCTGCGATATTTTGGTCAAGATGCCGATGATGGGCAAAGCCGACAGTCTCAACGCTGCCGTCGCCGCTTCCGTCATGGTCTATGAGGTGCTGAACCAGAGCCGCAACAGATAATTTGGCGTCTGGCCCTCTCTATGTTAGCCTGCCGGCGGAGGGGAAAAATATGAAAACTATAGCAATATTCTCATCGCTGGCAGCGCTCGCGCTTACGGCCTGCGATACGCCTGCAGAAGAGCCGCCGGTCGTCGAGGAAAAACTGGGCGATTATAGTGCCGTCGGTACAGAGCCGGGCTGGGCCGTCGACATCAAGGGGGAAGAGATCGCTTTCACTTCCCAGAGCGGGAATGATTTCACGCTTGCGGTCCAACGGATGAAGAAAACCGATGACGGCTGGGAGGTCAAAGGCTTTTCCGACCGGCATAATATCAACATCTACATCACCACCGGCGTTGAATGTAACGACGGCATGAGCGACCGTGTCTATGCCGACACGGTCAAGATCGAAGCCAGCGAAAACGGCACGCTGAACGGATGCGGCGGTGCCTTTACCGAGAGCGACGCCGGCCCTTCGGCCTAGAACCTATTCCGCGGCTTTCTGGCCGGGCTCCCGATCGTCCTCGATCAGTTGCTCGGCCACCGCTTCGCTATAGCGCGGCAGCGCCTCGATCTCGGGTACGGGATCCAGTTCCTTCTTGCCGGTTTCAATCTGCAATTCGGCAAACTTGCGGCCGGTGGCCATGACATTGCGCTCGAAGCTGCCGACGAACTTGTTGTAGTTGCCGACGGCCGACCCGAGCCCCGAACCCATGCGTTTCAGATGCTCGCCGGCGGTTGCCAGACGGTCATACATTTCCTTGCCCAACTGCCCGATCTGCTTGGCTTCGGCGGCCATTTTCTCCTGTCGCCAGACACCGGCAACCGTGCGCGCAATCGCCACCAGATTGGTCGGCGTCGCCAGCAGCACTTTCTTTTCAAAGGCATGGTCCCACAAGGTCGGTTCATGCTCTAGCGCGGCGGCGAGAAAATGCTCGCCGGGCACGAACATGATCACATAGTCGGGCGCTTCCTCAAACTGGTCCCAATAGGCCTTTTTCGACAGGCCATCGATATGCGCTTTCATGCTGTTGCAGTGACGCGCCATCGCGAAGCTGCGGCTGTCGTCATCATCGGCCTCGAACGCATCCTGATAATCATTGAGCGACACCTTGGCATCAATGACCAGCTTGCGCCCGCCGGGCACATTGATCACCGCGTCGGGACGCAGACGGCCTTCATCGGTGTCGATGCTCTGTTCGGTGACAAAATCGGTATGTTCGGACAGGCCGCAGGTCTCGAGCACATTCTTGAGCTGCTGCTCGCCCCAGCGGCCGCGCGATTTCGGTGCGTTGCGCAAGCTGTTGACCAGCCGGGCGGCTTCCTGCTGCACCCTGTCCTGCCCCTGCCGCACCTGTTCGATGGTGGCGGTAATCCCTGCATAGGATTCGGTCCGCTCTTTCTCGATCTTGGTGATCGAGGCCTCGTAGGTTGCCAGACGCTCGTGCACCGGCTGCAACAATTTGGCGATCTTCTCGCCGCCCTTTTCATTGGCCTGGTCGAAGCGCTGGTCGGCCCGTTCGAGAAACTGTCGCTGCGCGGTCTCCAGCATTTTCGAACCAATCTCGGAAAATTGCGCCGACAGGGCCTCTTTCGCCTCGATCAGCTGCTGCATCTGCTTTTCATGATTGCGGGCATCGGCCTGCAGCGCCGCCAGTTCGGTTCTCGCCGCATCGCGCTCGTCGCGGACGCCGTCGAGCGTGATCCGCAGGGCATCGGTGGCCTGGGCCGCCTCCTTGGCCGACTGGATCGCCTCCCTAGTTGCCTGCGCCGCATCCTTGGCGGGCTTGCCGCCGATAAACCAGCCGAGCGCCAGACCGCCCAGAAGAGCGAAGACGATTGCGGAAATGGTAAAAATGGGGTCCAAAACAGTTCACTTTCCGACAAGAACGAAAAGGGAACTTAGGAGCGTTTTGGAGAATAGGCAATACTCGTCAATCCGAGAGTGCCGATTCAGCGCGGTGCATGAGCGAACTGCCGTCCATCCTGAACCTGTCGAAGGACAGTTCACGCCGCCAGCTGCACTTCGACAAGCGCAGTACGAACGGAACCAAGCGCAAAATCAATCGGCCTAGGCCGCGATGCCGTGCTCCTTGCGCAGCTTGGCAAGCTTCTTCAGCACCATTTGCCGTTTCAGCCGGGAGAGATGGTCGATAAACAAAATGCCCTCGAGATGGTCCATCTCGTGCTGCAGACAGGTCGCGAGCATGCCGTCGATCTGTTCTTCATATTGCTTGCCCTCGACATCCTGCCAGCGGGCGGTGATCGTCGCCGGCCGTTCGACATCGGCATATTGGTCGGGTACCGAAAGGCAGCCTTCCTGATAGACGTTCAGGTCTTCGGACGGATCGAGAATTTCCGGATTGATAAAGACGCGCGGATCGTTGATCACGCCATGATCATGGTCGCAATGCTCGCCATGGTCATGATCGTGCGGCGCCGGTTCCTGCAGATCAATCACCAGCACCCGCTTGGGTACACCGACCTGTATGGCGGCCAGACCGATGCCGGGCGCGTCATACATGGTGTCGAACATGTCCTGAACCAGCGTTTTCAGTTCGTCGTCAAACACGGTCACGGGTTCGGACACAGTTTTCAGGCGCGGATCAGGCACCTCTAGGATCGGTAATATAGCCATGGCCTAAATTTAGGGATTCTGCCGGGATTCGTCAAGCGGCGCGGACCAGGGCGTCCACTACGGCTCCTATATTCCGGCCCTGGTCAAACAGACCGGACGGGCAGATACGCCCGCGATGTGCCACCGAATGGTCGGCGGCCCAGCAACAAAAAAGGCGTGTGGTTCATCGGTCGAACCACACGCCTTGCAGTAATCAACGTCCGGCTATTGGCTCAGAACTGCCCACGCACGGTGATGCCATATGTTCTCGGCTCTGCGAGAAAAGCCGAATAGGTCTGCTGCGAAGCAACAAAGGGCGTGTTAAACGCGACCTGTGAATAGTTCACATTGAACAGATTCTGCGCCCAGCCTTCGATTGACCATCTATTGTCGGGACCGCGGACACCGATACGCGCATTGACCAGTGTGAAGCCATCCTGCTCCTTACCGTAGAGCAAGTCCGAACCGGTGTTATAGTCGCTGGTTGTCCGGGCGTTGACATAGAATAATCCGGTCAGGCCGCTATTCCCGAGGGGCGGAGTATAAGACAGCGAAGCGGTCGCTGTGATTTCCGGAGCGTTCGACAGATTGTCGCCTGGCAGCAACCGCAATGCGGGATCCAGCGCCGTACCATCGTCACGGCCAACCAGATCATTTTCATAGCTGGTATCGGTGTAGGTCAGGCCCATGGTCACATTCACATGGCGGACCGGATCGATCGACGCTTCCAGTTCAACGCCCTGGGCAACGACACCATATTTGACATCATCGGCATTGCAATTGCCCGTGCTGCCGTCAGTATCTCTGTCTGCACCGTTCAGATCTGCGCTGCAGGCATTGATATTCTGTACCAGGAAGACCGAACCGTTGAACGTGTTGAGCTGAAAATTGTCAAACTGCTGACGGAAAGCGGCAACACTCAGCGAAAATTCCCGGCTCGAATATTTCGCGCCGATTTCAAATGCGTCCACCGTCTCCTGGTCAAATTGCAGATTGGCGGTATCACCGGTCAATGCCGGATTGGCCAGCGTCGAACTGGTCAAAGCGGACCGGTCAAGGTTGAAACCGCCGGCCTTGTAGCCGCGCGAGTAGCTGCCATAAATCAGCAGGTCGTCGGTCGGCTTGTAGGACAGGATCGCGGTGCCGGTAAACTCGCTCTCGCTCCGGCTGTCGCTCAGCGTGACCCCGTCCAGTTCTGCCGTGGAATTCCCCTGGCAGGACAGACCGATCAGACCGCCGGCCAATCCGGCCAATGGTCCGGTAAGCAATGGCGTGAACAACGCCCGCTGGACCGGACACATGGTGTTGTCATTGGAGAAGGCCGCATCGAAATCCTTGGTCTCGTTCGTGTAGCGCAGTCCCAGCGTCAGATCGAGCTTGTCGGTGACATGGAAGATATTATGCGTGAAAAAGGCGAAATTCTCGCTTTTCTGATTATAGACATCGAGCACCGTTCCCCGGTCGTTGATCTGCGCCAGATTATCCAGTCCGGCAAAAATCAGCGGTGTGGCAGCACCAAATGCGCCAGCGCCGCCATTGGCGGCCTGCAATACAGCCCTGCCCCCGGCGCTCAGACAGCCGGTGCTGGTCGGCGAAGCAAGAGCAGGATTGACCGCATTGACGATCCGGCAGGGGGCGAACGCGCCATATTGCGAGCCAAAGCGCAGATTGTCCCGCGTTTCGAGCTTTTCATTCGCGTAGAAGCCGCCGATCAACCAGTCGAGCTTGTCGTCGAAGGCAGACCCTTGCAGGCGCAGTTCCTGGGTGAAGGTCTTGAATTCCCGGGCACCGGCATTTTCATTCGGCTCGCGATAGAGGATATCGATCTGCGTATAATCCGTATCAGATGCCTGAAAGTTGGAATATTCCCGATATCCGGTGATCGACGTCAGGTTCATGTTGCCCAGTTCGGCATTGACCTCGATCGAAGCACCGAAATCCTCCGTTTCCCCGGCATAGGAACGACCAGGGGTAACGTAAATATCCCGGTTGAACGTGCTCTGGTTGAGGGCGTTGCTGTTCTGCCCCAACCCCAGCAGCACCGGAATGATTGGATTGGCCGGGTCGGTAAGAGCCGGTGACCCCGGTTGTGGCAGAGTGAAGGGATCCAGTCCCGGGCTGACCCGTGCCTGCTGGGCAAATTCGGGCTGGACAAAGGTCGCGGCGCAGCAGGATTCGTCTTTCTTCGAATAGTCGCCGACCACGCGGACGCTCAGAGTGTCGCTTGGCTCAAACAGAAGCTGCCCGCGCACCAGATAGCGGTCCTTGTTATTGACATCGGTCCCATTGACGACGTCGGTGTAGAAACCGTCCCGTTTCAGATAGACCCCGTCGATCCGCGCAGCGATAGTATCGCTCAGCGGACCATTGATGCCCCCTTCCAGGCGCAACTGATCATAATTACCGTACGTCGCAGCGGCATATCCGGAAAAATTGAACTCCGGAGCGGCGGTGGTAATGCTGATCATCCCGGCAGAAGAATTGCGTCCACCCAGTGTGCCTTGCGGTCCGCGCAGCACCTCGATCCGGTCAATCGGGCCGAGCTCGCTTAGCGCGTTACCACTACGCGAACGGTATACGCCATCGATGAACACAGCCACGGAACTTTCCAGTCCGGGATTGTCGCCCACGGTCCCGATACCACGAATTCGGGCGGAGCCATTGGCTTCGTTGCCGGTCGATGACACCAGCAGCGAAGGCGCAAGCTGATTGAGTTCACGAATATCGCTGGTACCGCTCTGCTGCAATTGTTCTGCGCCAATAGCGGAAACCGCAATAGGCACATCGGACAACACCTGGGCCCGGCCCTGTGCGGTCACCACAATCACATTGTCGTCAAAATTGCCCTGATCACTTCCGCTGGCCTGGTCGGCCGAGTCGGATTGCGTCTGGGCGTAAGCGGGGGCGGTTGCGATGGCGGCCATTGCGAACGCGCAGGCAGACAGATTCAAGGCTAATTTCATGACATGCTCTCCTGAAAACTTCTTTTTTTTTACTATCGCTAATGATAGCCAGACCGCCCGCATTTGATAGCCAAATCTGAGAGCATTGCGTCAATTTTCCACCAGGTGTTGCTTTATTGTCGATTTTACTTCCAGCGCGATAGAATGAACCAGAAGACGATTGCCTCCCGGGATCGATCCGCCAGCCTATTCTTGGCGATGAAAAATCGGCGAAGGCATCGGGAAACGCCGGCCCAAAGCTGGTCGGAAACTTGGGAGACAGCGGTCGCGGCAGGCGGGCATTCGTAACCCGCAGCATCGCGCGACAACGGATAAAACTAGTCGCTGTGAATCGGCCTTCGGGACCGAAGAGCCTGCGCCAACGTGCCCTCGTCGAGATAATCCAGTTCACCACCCACGGGTATGCCGTGTGACAACTGGCTCAACCGGATCGGATAGTTTTCCAGCCGCTCGGCGATATAATGGGCGGTGGTCTGCCCCTCGAGCGTGGCATTCATCGCCAGAACCACTTCGTCTATGCCACCCCCCTCGACCCGCCGGATCAGCGTGTCGATCCCGATATCTTCCGGTCGTACGCCGTCAAGGGCTGACAATTTTCCACCGAGCACATGAAATTTTCCGGGAAACAGGCGCGACTTGTCGAGCGCCCAGAGATCGGAAACTTCCTCGACCACACAGATCGATTTCTCGTCGCGCCGCGGGTCGCTGCATATCTGACAGGGATTCTGCGTATCGACATTGCCGCAGATTGCGCAGGTGACGAGCTGCTGATCGACCCGTTCCATCGCTGCCAGAATCGGTTTCATCGCGGTGTCCGGTCGTTTCAGCAGATAGAGCACTGCCCGCCTGGCCGAGCGCGGTCCCAGACCGGGAAGCTTGGCGAGGGCCTGAACCAGATTTTCGATCTCTTGCGATGCCATGGCTTAGTCATTAGGAGCAGCCGCACAAGACTGCCAAGCAGAAAATGCCTGTCCTGCAACACCGTGGAACGATCTTGTCGCGGTCAAGCCGGTGACGGATCACATATTTGAAAGATAGTTTATGACGTCCGGCAACACATCCCTGCGCATCGCCTTCATGGGGACTCCAGATTTTGCAGTGCCGGCGTTGCAGGCACTGCACGAAGCGGGGCACGAGATTGCCGCCGTCTATTCGCAGCCGCCACGCCGCGCCGGACGCGGCAAGAAACTCTCCCCCTCGCCTGTACAACGGGTTGCAGAGGCGCTCGGGATCGAAACCCGCACGCCGGTGTCGCTGAAGGGAGAAGCTGAGCAGACGGCCTTTGCGGCGCTCGATCTGGATGTCGCGATCGTCGCTGCCTATGGTCTGATCCTGCCGCAGGCGATCCTGGACGCACCGAAAATGGGTTGCCTGAATATCCACGGATCGCTGCTCCCCCGCTGGCGCGGTGCCGCGCCGGTACAGCGGGCCATTCTCGCGGCCGATGAAGAAACCGGAATTACCATCATGCAGATGGAAGCCGGACTGGACACCGGACCGATGCTGCTGAAATCGACAATCCCGGTCAACGGCAAGACCGCGGGCCAGCTGACCGAGGAACTGGCGACAACGGGCGCAGAATTGATGGTGCAATATCTGGCGTCACCGGGCGATTATCCCGCCGATGCCCAGAATGATGATCTCGCGACCTATGCGAGAAAGATAGAGAAACAGGAGGCGCGTCTGGATTTGAACCAGACCGCCGAACAGGTCGAGCGCCAGATCAGGGCCTTCACGCCTGTCCCCGGCGCCTTTTTCGAATTCGAAGGCAATCGCTACAAGATCCT
This sequence comes from Sphingorhabdus sp. SMR4y, assembly GCF_002218195.1. GTDB lineage: Bacteria > Pseudomonadota > Alphaproteobacteria > Sphingomonadales > Sphingomonadaceae > Parasphingorhabdus. The sequence goes on from NZ_CP022336.1 coordinate 1,017,918, forward strand.
GCAAGCCGATGTCTGCGAGGCCGCAGGCGCGCCGGGTGAAATTCTGGACGAAGGATTGCTCATCGGCTGCGCCGCCGGGTCGATCCAGCCCCAGATCATCCAGAAAGCGGGCAAACCCGCCATGGACCGCAAAGCCTTTCTCAACGGTATGAAAATCCCGAAGGGGACGAAATTGCAATGACCCGTTTTGCGATCACTCTGGAATATGATGGCCGTCCGTTCATGGGCTGGCAGCATCAGGATCACGGCCCGAGCGTCCAGCAGGCCGTCGAGCAGGCGATCCACAAGATCACCGGACAGGACGTGCGTGTTTTTGCCGCCGGCAGAACCGACGCCGGTGTCCACGCGCTGGCGATGCGCGCCCATTTTGATCTGGACACGAAGCTGACCCCGTTCCGCCTGAGCGAAGGCATCAATGCCGGGTTGCGCCCGCACCCTGTGGCGGTGCTTGCCTGCGACATCGTTGACGAGCAATGGCATGCCCGCTTCGCCTGTGAGGGTCGGCGCTATCTCTACAAGATTACCAATCGCCGGGCGCCGCTGACCTTTGACCGCGGCCTGAGCTGGCAGGTTGCGCCGGCACTCGACAGCGATGCCATGCACAATGCCGCGCAAGTGCTGACCGGGCAGCATGATTTCACCACTTTCCGTTCGACTCATTGCCAGGCGCAAAGCCCGGTCAAGACGCTCGACAGCATATCTGTCAGCCGCTTCGGCGAAGAGATAGAGGTGGAGGTAGCCGCCCGCTCGTTCCTGCACCATCAGGTGCGCTCGATCGTCGGTTGTCTGAAGCTGGTCGGCACCGGCAAATGGTCGAAAGGGGATCTGAAAAACGCGCTGGCAGCGCGAGATCGCAACGCGCTCGGTTTCAACGCGCCGCCCGATGGCCTTTATTTCGTCGAGGCGATCTATCCGACTGATTTAGAGCCCGAATAAACGCGACAGCGACTTGTCGAGCATCAGCAACTGCCACAGCAAGCGACTGTTGTCGGAGCGCCCGGCAATATGGTCGTCGGCAATACTGCCCATCGCCTTGCTATCGAACCAGCCGGTCCGCGCCAGATTGCTCCCGCGGGCAATATCGCGGGCGGTCTCGGCAAGCGGGCCGCGGAACCATTGCGCGATCGGAGTCACGAAACCCATTTTCGGTCGATAGAGAATGTCGTTCGGAAGATAATCTTCCATCGATTTTTTCAGCAGATATTTGCCCTGCCCCTTGCGCACCCGCAAATTGGTCGGCAATCGCGCTGCAAATTCCATCAGCCGGTAATCGAGCAGCGGTTCGCGTGCTTCCAGCCCGACCGCCATGCTGGTGCGGTCGACCTTGGTCAGTATATCGCCCGGCAGCCACATCTTCATATCGGCATATTGCGCCTGGTCCAGACCGTTTCGGGCTGGCGCATTATTCATCAGGTCGATCATCCACTGCTCCGCCTGATAGTCGCCCAGATCGCTGCGCATGCGGTCCGAATAGATTTGCTGGCGTCCCGATGGCGCCGTCACTCCGACCGCCTCGGCGTAGCCTTCCGGCCCGGTCCGGGCCAGCGAGAGCAAAGTCGACTTTGCGCGAAACGGACGCGGTGCCCAGTCGGCCTTGGGATAGACCGATCCCAGCCACCCGAATGCAGGCCCGCGAAAGGATTGCGGCAACAGGCCCCTCACCCGCTCTTCGGCGTGATGAAAGACATGCCGCCGATAGCCCGCCATGGCCTCGTCAGCTCCATCACCGGACAGCGCCACGGTCACCGTCTCGCGCGCCAGTTCACAAACCCGGTAGGTCGGCAAAGCGGATGCATCCGCAAAGGGTTCGTCAAAATGATCAGCAAGCGTATCAATCAGGCCGAAATCATCCGCAGCCACAATGCGTTTGCGATGATCGGTCCGAAACCGTTCCGCGACCTGCCGCGCATAGCCGGTCTCGTCCAGCGACTGCTGATCAAAACCGATCGAGCAGGTCTCGACAGGCCGCTGGCTTTGCTCAGCCATCAGAGCGACCACGGCGCTGCTGTCGACACCACCGGACAAAAAGGCGCCGAGCGGGACATCGGCAACCATCCGCGAACCGACCGACTGCTTCAGGAGAGCAACAAGTTCCTCTTCCAGCGCGCCCGCGGACGCCCTGTGCCGCTGGCTGAAATCCATATCCCAATATTGCACCGGTGCCGGCTCCGGCCTGCCCTGTTCGAGCAGCAGATAATGTCCCGCGGGCAGCTTCTTGACACCTTTCAGCAGCGAGGTCTGGTCCGGCACATAGCCAAAGGCGAGATAATCATCGACTGCCCGCAGATTGGGCTCGCGGCGCAACAAGGGGTTGGCGAGCAGCGCTTTCAGTTCCGAACCGAACAACAGGCTACCATCAGAAACGCGAGCATAGAAAAGGGGCTTCACCCCCAACCGGTCGCGAGCCAGAAACAGCCGGCGAGTCCGCTGATCGTAGAGGGCAAAGGCGAACATGCCGTTGAGTCGCTTGAGACAATCGACACCCCATTGCCGCCAGGCAAAAAGAATGACCTCGCTATCACTGTTGGTCTGGAACTGGTGCCCAAGACCTTCCAGTTCGGCTCGCACCTCGAGAAAATTGTAAATCTCGCCATTGAAGCTGAGCACCTGCGCTTCGTCCGCGGTCAGCATCGGCTGCGCGCCGCCTTCCAGATCGATGATCGACAGCCTGCGATGGCCAAGCCCGACCCCCGGGGCGGTCCAGATTCCCGAGCCGTCCGGGCCTCGATGCGTGAGACTGTCGGTCATCTTGCGCAGACGATCGGGATCGACCGGCTTGGCCGTCTCCAAATGAAATATACCTGCTATGCCGCACATAGGCGCGCCCTAGCGCAGCCCCGCCATCGCGTCAGCCAATTTATCGACCGGACCCAAATCGGCAAGAAATGCGTTGATCGCAGCCTGGGCGGATTGTTCGCGCTTCGTTTCGGAAGAAATCAGGACTGCCACGGCCTGCTGAGGGCCGCCGAACAGCCTGCCCTTCAATGTCTCGAGTTTCACTGCCGAGCCACTGCCGGTAAGTTTCCCGCCGATACGGTAAAAGCTGACGACATCGCGGACCACCGGCCCGGGTGCGATCAGTTCAACCGCGGAGGCCCCCGCCGGTGCTTCGAGAGCCCGATTGCGAGACCACTCGGTCTCGGGAACAAGCGCCCCCTGTCCATAGCCGACAAGCTCCCGGCCCTCTTCCTGACGGTCATAAACCGCGACAGACAGATCGACCTCCATGCCGGTCATGCTATTTCGGTAGCGCCCGAGCAACTGATGGCTGGCACCGTCAAAACGCGGCTTCCAGGGATACAGCGGTTGATAATCGACTTTCTCCCAGCCGGCGACGTCCGGCAGCGCAATCCGGTCTGGCACAACCGATTCCTGAGCCGCCACGATTGATATCCAGAGTAGCGGCGTCAGGATGATTGCCGCCATCGCCGCCATCACTTTCGTCGGCTTTTGCGCGCCGGCTGGTACAGGCTGATTGCGGGCCAGAGCATCGCCATCAATCATCGGGTCGTCGATCTTCCGATCGAAAAAGGGCCAGCCAATCGCCATCAACAAAATCAGGACGAAGGCAAAAAAGAACCAGCCGTAGAAAATATGGTCAAAACCAATGGCAAAATCGAGCGACGTATGATGCGCAATATAAATGGTCCCGAATGCGCGGATACCATTGGCAATTATGGGCAGCAGCACGGCGACGATCATGAACAGGATCCGGCGGTTCCAGCTCTGGAAACACACATTGCTGACCAGCGCACCATAAGCGAACATGGCGATCAGGAACTTGATGCCCGAGCAGGCCTCTGCGACCTCGAAATAGCCGGTCGGCGTGGAAATGAATATCCCGTCGATAAAGGCCGGAATATCCGCCCAGCCGAGAAATATCATCGACAGTCTTGCGGTGACCATCTGCAAGAACGGCACGAACTCCTCGCCGAAAGGAACGAGGAAAAAGCTGAAGGCGATCGGAAATACGAGTCCGCGCGTAACAGTCGGACCGAGCATTGTGACCACAGCCCCCTGCAGCATCATCAACAGTCCGAGGTGCCGCGCGAAGGAAACGCCCGCGGCCTCTCCCATCAACCATCCGGCAGCAGCGACGCCGCTCAGCAAAAGACCGGGCCACCAGATTTGCGGAGCAAGTTTGGCCAGTTCTTCCCGCCGCTGCTGCACCAGCCAAAACAGGATCGGCACAATCAGCAGACAGTGATTATAGGTGGAAACAGACCACCATGTCCGGACCATGTCGGCGGCGTCACGCCAGAAAACAGCCAATATGGCCAGCATGGCGAATGCCAGCAACTGCAGATGCGTGGTCCAAAGCGAGGCAGGCACGGCGGGAAGCTGTCTGCTGTCCAAGCGATTGGCGGTCGCACTCGTCATGCCGCCACCCCGGCCGCCGCGATGTTGGGCAGACCGCACAGTGCCGGCAGACCGGCAAGCTGCGTCTGCCAGGAATATCGCGCATGAATGAGCTGTTCCGCCCGCTCTCCCAGGCGCCTGGCCTCATCGGGATTCTGCAGCAACCCACATAGCAGTTGCGCTTCTTCGTTCACGGAATCGGCGACGAGGAAATGCTCGCCATTGACCGCGTCAATGCCTTCCGCTGCACAGCCGGATGCCACCACCGGTCTGGCCATCGCCATCGCCTCGAGAACCTTGTTCTGGATACCCCGGGCGATCCGCAGCGGTGCTACCACCACATCGGCAGCGACAATCCAGCTGCGAATATCGTCGACCGCACCAATTACAATGGTGCCGTTGGTCCCGTCAAGCTGTCTGACCTTGTCGGTCGGCGCGCGTCCCGCAATGGCAAAGCGCGCATCCGGAAAACGTGCGAGAATGGCCGGCATGACCTGTGTGCTGAAACTCTGCACCGCCTGCACATTCGGCTGATAGTCCATCTGGCCGGTGAAAAGGATCATCGGTCCGCCATGGCCGAGGCTTTCCGGATGCACGTCCGGAGCGCCATAAAATTCCAGATCAATGCCGTTGCCAACCGCTTCCACGCGGTCGCCGGTCAGACCGGAACGCTGTCGGAACAGGGCCGCCTCCGCTTCACTGACAAACAGGGCATGATCGGCCCGCTCGGCAATCGCCTTCTCGAAATCCCTCAGCATCCGCCCTTCCCGACGGTTGATCCAGGCCATCGGCCCCGAACCCTCCGCGGCGTAGCTTTCGAATTTCGCACTATCGACATCACCGAAGTCCATTACGACGCGACCGCCGAAGTCGGCTGGAATATATTGTGCCATCTGGCCTGAAAACACGAAGATACAATCAATCGGGCGGGTGGCGATCACCTGTGCGACATAGGCACGGATGTCGGCGCTGTCGAAACAGGTTAGCGACACCGGTTTGCCGGTCAGGATGGCTTCCACTCCACCGGCCCATTGCGACTTGGTCCGCAGCACCACTTCGCAGGAGGCCAGTTCCTCTTTGCGCTCCCAGCCGGCCTGTCTTTCGGCTTCATCCTCGGCAAAACAGGCGACATGTACTGCCGCGCAATCCATAAGCTTTTGCAGGAAATGGTGCGAGCGGATCTTGTCGCCCCGGTTGGGCGGCCACGGCACGCGATGCGCCAGAAACAATATTTCAGCCATCAGCCCAGGCCTTTGGCGATGACCGGTCCGACCCGATTGGCAACCCACAGGGGCAACCGCTGCCAAAGCGCGACCTGCAACCGGTATTTGGGGCTCATCGGATTGACATCGCGAGCCTCTTCGCCATCGGCCGTACGCGTCGCGTAAGAGAGCGGCTGCGGTTCAAAGCCCCAGTTCTTTTTGAAGGCGAAAGCCCCTGTGCCATATTTGGAGCGACCGAAATCAAAGAAATTACAGCCCCGTTCACGCGCATGGTTCATCAGCTCATAATACATGATCTCATTGGCCCGGACACGCCGCGCATCCCATGTTCCGCCACCCCAATAGGGCATCACCGTGCCGTGGTGGTAAAGGCTGAGAACACTGGCCACTGGCACATTGTCGCTGATCACGGTCAGGATATCAGCGTCCTTGCCAAACGCATCGAGCACGGCGTCGAACAACGCCTGCGGGAAAACGGGGGTTCCCAGATTGCGAACGCTTTCCGCATAGACGGCATAATGGTCGTCCCGGTCCTGACGCGTCGTGCCGATGCGCACGGTCAGACCATTTTTCAGGCCCTTGCGGACCTCAGCACGCTGTTTGCGCGGAATGGCCAGCAACTGGCTTTCCGCGTCGGCTGCCAGTTCCGTGACAAATCCGGCATAGACATCCTGCTTGCGTTGCCAGGGTCCGTCTGGGACAGGCCCGCCGCGCAATTCCACTGAAGGAAAGCTGGCGCGCTCGGCAAACTGCCACGCGGCATCGGCAAGCAACTGGACGGCCTGATCATTGTCCGAGAGAATACCTCCACCCACCGCAAATCCTGAGGAGGTCAGCGCGCGGCCGAACAGGGCGGAGTGGATCAGGGTCAGCGGGAGAATCCCCTGCAGCATCCCTTCTCCATCTTCGGCGAGAATATATCGCCAGTCATGTCCACAGGCCTTGCTGACCGCCAATAGCCAGGCCGGTCGGTGAAACGGCGTGCCGTCCGGAGCAGCATCGACAAAGGCGTCGATCCGCGCCAGTTCATTGGCATCTGCCTGTTCCAGCACGCGAACCGACAAGGACGTTGGCTTGAAGGCCATATTCATCACATCAGCCCCGCTTCCAGTGCTGCCAGTTCATCGACCCTGCCCCAGGGAAAATCCCGTCCGGCCCGCAGCAGCTTGCCACGCATCGCCCTCAAGTTGGTATAATGGCGCAGCTTGGATCGAAGCGGGGCATTGGCAACGCGCGGCTGATCGGGGTCAATCTCCCATGGATGGAAGTAAAAAATCGCCCCATGGCCGTCATCGCGCTGCATTTTCCTGATCGATCGTTCATATAATGCATAAGGCAGAAGCCGGAAAAACCCGCCACCGCCAGCTGCAAAGCGACGGTTGCCAAGCTGAACCGTGGTCACCGGCAATTCAATGAGATCGGACTGATCGACCGGCTTCCAGGCAAAGCGGGGCGATTCCGTCCAGCCATAATGGTCATGGGAAATCGGCGCGACGCTGGAGGAATAGATATAGCCCTCTTCCGCCAGTATCTCGTGCGCCCAGGGGGTCCGCTGGTCGATCGAGAAGCTGGGAGCGCGATAGCCGATGACCTGCTGCCCCGAATGGTCCTCGAGAAGTTTGCGACTGCGGTCCAGATCGGCCCGAAATTGCGCGGGAGTAAGGGTGAATACACGAGCATGATCATAGCCGTGACTGGCAATTTCGTGCCCGGCATCGGCGATCTCCTGCATCAACGCGGGATAGCGTTCGGCAACCCAGCCGAGAATGAAGAATGTCGCCTTGATGCCCGCTTCGTCGAACAGCGCCAGCACCTCGTGGCTGTTGCGCTCTACCCGATGCTCGAGCTGATCCCAGTCGGCGCGATCGATGACTGTCTCGAAGGGTCACATTGTCGATATTGCCCACGGTGTTGCTAGGCGCTTCACCGCGCAGATCGATCCGGCTTCGGGTCGCAATCCCGCCGGCTTCCAATGCCAGCAGATTGGGAACAACCTGTACACTGCCGCGGGCCAGGCCGGTGATGATATCGTCGTCTCCCAGATTGTCTTCATAATAGAACCTGCGCTCATAACGGACGTTCAACTGGGCTTCTGCACCGCGCGTCTGCAGCGACGTATCGACACCCGCAGCGACCGACGTATAGGTCAACACATCGCTGCCATCTTTCAGATCGGCGACCAATATCTGCTGGATTTCAAGATAAGGAGCCACATCGGCTTGTCGTTCGCGCGCTTCTACGGCGGGCGCAGCCAGTCCCAGAAGCGGGAGGATAGCGGCTCCATATTTCAGGAAATTTCCGTTTTTAAGCGCGGTCATGGCTTACTCTCCATATCCATAATAGGATCCGAACCGCCGCCCGGTGGGCGAGAATTTCGTGCCGTTCAGCAGGAGCTGGATATGATCACAGCCACCCAGTAAACTCAGCGCGTCGCGCAGGGCGGTTTCGGTTGTTTCATCGGCTTTGACCACCATCAGCACCTGGCCGACATGCATGGCCAGAACGGAGGCCGGCGAAGCGGACAAGGCCGGCGGTGAATCAAATATCACGATGCGGTTGGGGTTGTTCTGGGTCAGGCGATTGAGCACCTGCTCGGTCCGCGACGAGGCCAGATATTCGGTGTCGGCGTTGGTCTGATCGCCGGCCGGCAAGATCGCCAGTCCGGGAATATCGGTATGAATGATACAATTTTCTACCGGCAATTGCGGATCGGCAAGCGCGTCCATCAGGCCCTTGCTGCCTTCCAGTCCGAGACTGGACAAGATGCTCGGCTTGGCAAAATCGGCATCGACCAGAAGCACCTCATTGTCCTTTTCCGCCGCTATCGAGAGCGCAAGATTCAAGGCGCAGAATGTCTTGCCTTCGTCCGGATGCGCCGAGCAGATCAATATCCGCTCGCCCCGGGGTAGCGGCGCCATTTTCTGGCTGCCTTTCGCAGCAAGCAGCAATTGGCGTTTTATGATCCGGAACTCTTCCGAGATGCCCGTCACCGGGCCGTCGGGAACGATGAAACCTGCATCCCGCAACTTGTCCCGATCGACAATCACGGTCGGGCCGTCATAGGCCTCAACCGGCCGTTGCCTGACCGGAATCACCTGCCGTGCTGGCGTCTCGGGTGGCGCAGACTTCGGCGCATTGTCCCGTTGCTCTTCGGTCCGGACCGCGGGGATATAGTCATAGATCTCCCCTGCCCTTTCGAGCAAGGAACCGGTCTTTTTGGGAGGATTATACTGGTTCATTTCTACTCCCTCAGGCCACCATGCCGCGCTGGATAAATTCAACGATCATCAACATTCCGAACACGCCAAAGAGCGCGCCGCTTGTGCCGAAAAAGAGGCGCAGCTTTTTCTTCTGAATTTCCCGCTGCGCGCCGGTTACGATCTGCGAAACAGAACCGATGACCGGCAGGCCGCTGGCCTTTTCGAGCCGCGCTGCTGTCGGATAGCTGGTCTGCACATGCCCCATCGCGAAAGCCGTGCCGACCCCCCCTCCGATCCCCGCGATCAGCACCATCGCCAGCAACAATGGCCGGTTTGGAGCCGCAGGCGAGCGCGGACTGGACGGCGGATCAATGACCCGGAATTTCAGCGAATCGGTTTCGGATTCAACCTGACCGCGCAATTTGATTTGTTCCCGGTCAGCGAGCAGCTTGTCATACTGGTCTTTCAAAACCTCGTGATCCCGATTGATCCGCGACATTTCTGCAGCAACGCCAGGCTCCAGGCTCTGCTTCGATGCCAGTTGCGCCATGTCCGCCTGCAACGCATTTTTCCGGGCCTGCAGGGCCGCCAGACTTGCCTGCCGTTCCGCGCGCATGCTTTGCAGCGAGCTATAGGCCGGATTGGGTGTACGGTAGCCAGCACTGCCAGCTGGGTCCTTGCGAACCTGCGCCCGCAGCGCTGCGATTTCGTTTTTCATGGAGATGACATCGGGATGGCTGTCGGTCCATCCTCGCGCACGGGCACCGGCAAGATTGGATTCCAACTGGGCAAGCTGGCCGCGGGCACCGCCGCTGCCGACGCCTGGCGTGGCAATCGATGGAGGCGTGCCGGCAAGCTGACCATTCAGCGCAGCCAGCGAACCGGAGGCCTGGCTGATCTGTGAATCGATTTGCGCCAGTTCGGCCCGCGCGGCTTCCATTCGCTGACTAATCGAACCCACGCCCGGCAGCAGACCGAGATTTTCTGTCTCGAACTGGACACGCTTCTGCTCGACTTCCTGCAGCTCTTTCTCTCTCTCCGCGAGTTGCGCGTCGAGGAATTTGATTGTTTCGCTGGTCTCTCCACGATCGCCCGACAGATTTTCTTCGACAAAAATGTCAATCATCTTTTGGACAATATCACGCGCCAGAACGGCATTTTCGGCATCCGAAAAATTGCTGGCGGAAGATTTTGCGGAAATCTCGAACAGATTGTCCTTTTCCGACTTGATCTCGATATTCTTGCGCAGCATCTCGACCTTGTTGGCCAGTTCACGATCCGTCGCCACCGACTGGTTCAGTGCGGTCCCGCGCACGACCTTTTCAAGATTGATAGTAGAGGCCAGCGTTTCCTGGACCCGCTCCATATTCTTCTTGCGCTCACGCGCGTCCACACCAACCTTGTCAGACAGGATCGACTGCATTTCCACGGAAATGCGCGCGTGCGATTCATAGCTGTTCGGGATCAACGCGACGACAAGCCAACCCAGCAGGCAAAGCCCCCAGGCAACAGCCAGTGCAAGCCAGCGTCTGTTCCAGACGCTGTGCACCGCTATTTTAAATTCATCATAAAGACCGTTCATATGTCTGCTCAATTCCTGTGATAAAGAGCCAAAAGCCTATCAAAACATGCTTTCCGGTATGATGATCACGTCGCCGGGACGCAGCATGACATTGGCGCGAGTCTCGCCTTTCTTCATGAGATCATCGATGCGCAGGGCAAATTCCTGCTGCTTGCCTGTGCCCCGATCAAAGCGGATCAGCCGGGCCCGGTTGCCAGAAGCAAATTCCGACATGCCGCCCACCGCGATCATCGCATCGAGCAGAGTCATATTGGCACGATAGGGAATCGATGCCGGTTTTTCCGTGGCACCCACGACGCGGATCTGTTGGGAAAATGTCCCGGAAAAATTATTGACGATGACCGAAACCAGCGGTTCGTTGATATATTGCGACAGCTGCAACGTCAGGTCCTGCGCCAGCATCGCCGGCGTCTTGCCTACGGCCGGCATGTCGGTGATCAGCGGCGTGGTAATCCGGCCATCGGGGCGAACCTGCACCTTGGCGCCCAGCTCGGGATTGCGCCAGACGAAGATCGTCAGCTCGTCGAGCGGACCGATGACATATTCTTCACCGGGCCCTTCCTGCATCGAAACGAAAGACGCCGGCGGCAGTTGCGGTCCGCTGGAATTGCCGGAACAACCGGCAACGGCTAGTGATGCCATGCCGGCACCGACCATTAACCTTGCCAAATGATTGTTTTTAATCGCAGAACGCATTTTTTCCACCTCGTATAATCCAACCTGTGAATGACCAGTTTTCCGCAGAAAACAGGCAAATCACGCACAGTCACGAGATGGCTATGCCGTAAAATAGTGAATATAGCGTTAGGATTAGCTGAATTTCCGATTAACAAAGGCCGCATTCCGGCGGCTGTCCGAACGGTCGGAATCTAGTCGACCAACAGTTCCCGGGCCGGCCCCTGCCCCAAGAAATTGGCCGGGCTTGCCGAAGCGCCGTAAGCGCCTGCGCAGAATATTGCGACGATGTCACCGACGCTCGCCCTGGGCATGGCGGCGTTGTCGCTCAAACGATCTAGCGGCGTGCAGAGGCAGCCGACTATCGAAACCGTTTCAGCCGGCTCTTCTTCGAACCGGTTGGCGATCGCAGCCGGATAGTTGCGGCGCACGACCGTCCCGAAATTGCCGCTGGCCGCAAGCTGATGATGCAAACCGCCATCGGTCACCAGAAAGGTCTGGCCCTGGCTTTGCTTGCGGTCGACGATCCGGGTCAGATACACGCCCGCTTCGCCCACCAGATAGCGGCCCAGTTCAATCGCGAATTGCGTCGATGTCAAAATATCCGGTAGTTGTGCGAACTGGTCCGACAGGGCTCTGCCGACCCTGATGATATCCAACTGTTCGTCACCCGGAAAATAGGGGATTCCGAAACCACCGCCGAGATTGACATGGGCCGGAGACGCGCCGATTTCAGTTGCCAGACGAGCCGCCAGTTCCAGTGTCTGCGCCTGTGTCTCGATTATGGCATCCGCGCTCAATGCCTGCGATCCGGCAAAAATATGGAAACCGCGCCAGTCGGCTCCGGCGTCCAGAATTGTCTGCACGGTAGGCGCCACCAGTTCGATATCCATCCCGAACGGCTTCGCACCACCGCCCATCTTCATGCCCGACCCCTTGAGGTCGAAATCCGGATTGACCCGGATCGCCAGCCGCGGCTGCCTGCCGAGCGCGCCTCCGGTTTTCAGCGCCCGATCGCATTCCCCGGGCGATTCGATGTTAATTGTGACACCGGCCCGGATCGCCTGCTCGATTTCCTCGTCCCGCTTGCCGGGTCCGGCAAAACTGATGTGGTCCGGAGCCGCTCCGGCTTCCAGCGCCATGTGCAATTCGCCACCCGACGCTATGTCGATACCATCGGCCAGACCAACCATGTGGCGGAGCAGCGGCGGGAAGGGATTGGCCTTCATTGCATAATGCAGATCAAGACCATCCGGCATCGCAGCCCGCAGTTGCGCCATGCGATCGTCGAGCCTGTTTTTCGCATAGACAAACAGGGGCGAACCATTTTCCGCGACCAGCGCGCTGGCTGTCTGTCCGCCAAGGGCCAGTTCGCCATCAATGGCATGAAACCCGGTCGGGATCGGTCCGGTAGCTTTCGTCTTGATCATTCGATATCCATGCTGGCCAATGCGTTGCGGTCGAGCTTTCCATTGGGGTTCTTGGGAAATTCGGAAAGCAGGATGATATCCCGGGGGTGCATAAAATTCGGTAAATTCTGTTTCAGATATTTTGCCAGCTGCTCTGCGACCTCCGGATTGCCCTCGCCAGCTTCAACCGACCGGACGAACAAACGGATAGCATGGCCCAGTCGCTCGTCCGGGATGCCCAGAGCGACGGCTTCCGCCACGATACCCGATTCGACCGCTATTTCTTCAATCTCTGTCGGACTGATCCGGTTGCCGGAGCTTTTGATCATCGCGTCATCCCGACCGACAAAATACAGCAGACCATCACCGCCGCGCTTCACCGTATCACCCGAGAATACCGCTGTTCCGCCATATCGTGATGCTGCGGGAGCGGCCTTGAACCGCTGCGCGGTCCGTTCAGGATCATTCCAGTAGCCCTGTGCCACCAGTGGTCCGCAATGGACCAGTTCACCCGCCTGGTCCGGGCCGGCAACGTCACCTGCCGCGTCGACCACCAGGATCTCGGCAAAGGGAATCGCGGTGCCCATACTGGTCGGATTGCCATCGATCAGAGCAGGATCAAGATAGGTCGACCGGAAAGCCTCGGTCAGACCGTACATCGCATAAATATCGGTCGCGGAACCGAATATTTCCCGCAACTGCTTGACCAGCGTCGGAGTCAGCGCGCCACCGCTATTGGTCAGGCGCCGCATCGAGGCTACCGCGTCTTCCGGCCATTCCTGCTCTACCAGTTGCACCCATAGCGGAGGCACTGCGGCCAGAGTGGTGATCCGTTCGCGGGCACATGCCTTCATGACGTCACGCGGTGTCAGATAATCCAGCGGCACGGCACAGCCCCCAGCCGACCAGGTCGACAGCAGCTGATTCTGGCCATAATCGAAACTGAGCGGCAAAACGCATATCGTGCGATCATCGGCCGACAATTTCAGATATTCGGCGACACTGAGCGCCCCCAGCGTCAGATTGGCGTGGCTGAGCATCACCCCTTTCGGACGCCCCGTCGAGCCGCTGGTATACAGAATCGCAGCCAGATCATTTGTATCGGTTGAATTCGCGCTGGGCTCCATCGGCACGGCTATCGACTCCAGCGCGCGCTCCACGGCCTTGTCCTCGAACAGACGACAATGGCTCGCGTCATGCCCCTCCAGCGTCTTCAGGCGTCCTGCGTTGCTGATCAGCATCTTGGTCCCGCTATCTGCGGCTATGTGCAAAACCTGCGCCTGTTTGAGCAAGGGATTGACCGGCACATGGACAAGCCCGGCGCGGGCCGCTGCCAACGGCATGAGGCACGCCAGTTCGGTCTTGGACAGCCATGTTGCAACCCTGTCACCTTTGGTTAGCCCCTGCCCCTGCAGCCATGCCGCCAGCAAGCCGATACGATGATTTAACATCTTGTAGCTAAGAGACCCTGAACGCGTCACGAGCGCGCAGGCATCCGGATCCTTGCCTATCGCCAGATGGTCAAGCGGGAAAGCGGCGATTTCGGGTGTGATGTTCAATTTTTGACCTATGGGAAAAAGAGCAGATTTGTGACAGATACGACCTTAGCCATGACCAGTGAATATCATAGCAATTTTCAATCCGTGCAAGCCATTGCCGGAGAAAAACTCGGCCGAACGGTCCAGAAGTCCCTGTTCGACCGGATCGAATGGCTGAAACCATTGCACGAGCTGTGCCTCCCGGACAAATCGCCATTAATCGTCCACGCTACCGAAGGTGAAGCGGAAGCGTGGATGTTCCTGATGAAAACCGGTCTTGGCCGCCATGCCGCCCTGGCCAACTGGTACAATTTCACCTTTCGCCCGATATTTCTCGGCGATTATGATGAAGTGACCAAATTGGCACTGCTCGCAAAATTGGCAAAGCAGCTGAAATCCTGTTCCCATCATATTGAAATCACACCCGTTCCCGACGAGGACTCGGCTGCCAGCCTGACCGAACGCGCGTTCGAGCAAGCCGGCTGGGTCGTGTTCCGCTCGAAGGCGGATGACAATCATATATTGAACGTCAAGGGACGCACCTTCGATCAATATTGGGCCGGTCGGCCGGGGCAATTGCGCAACACGGTGCGGCGAAAGGCGAAGAAAAACCTGGTGTCGGTCCGCATTGAAACGCAATATTCCGACGAGGATTGGGACGACTATGTCTCGGTTTACGAGCGCAGCTGGAAACCCGAGGAAGGCAATCCTGATTTTCTGAGAAATCTGGCCCGGCACGAAGCGGCGGCCGGCTGCATGCGCCTTGGCCTCGCCTATATCGACGGAGAACCGGTCGCGGCCCAGTTCTGGACCGTGGAAAATGGCGAAGCGTTGATCCACAAGCTGGCCCATGTCGAAGACGCGACAAAAACTTCGCCCGGAACCTTGCTGTCTGTAGCCATGTTCCAGCATGCCATCGATGTCGACCATGTCGATCTGATCGACTTTGGCACCGGCAACGACGGCTACAAGCGGGAGTGGATGGAAGATGTCCGGGATCGCTATCGGCTGGAATTCTACTGGCCCAATAACCCCATGTCCTGGCTACCAATTTTGCGGCACTATGCGTCGGGCCTTGCCGGAAAGCGCTGACCGCTTTAGGGAAGCGCCGTTATCCGAGATTCGGGGGTATTGATGCAAGATAAGGTCGAGTTGACACCGGAAGCTGCCGTGCGTGCAGTGATGCGGGATATTTTGGGACTGAGCGAGGAGCAAGTCGCTGAATTTACCGCGGAAACGGAGCTTTTTGGCGCTCTTCCCGAACTCGACAGCATGGCCGTTGCGGGCTTGCTGACCGAACTGGAGGACCGGCTGGACATCATGATCGACGATGATGAAGTCGACGGTGAACTGTTCGAGACTTTCGGCAATCTGGTCGCCTTCGCCGAGATGAAAGTTACCGAGTGAAGCCTCTCCCCGCATTCGCCTCCTACGAATTTGCGGATCGCAAAGAATTATGTTTGTCTCTGGCATCGCCGTCGGGCCGAAACGTCATGCTGGTCCCGCCCCTTTTCGACGAAATGAACCGGATGCGAAAGATGCTGGTGGATGTCATGCAGGCGCTGCATGCCCTTGATATCAGCAGCTTTTTACCCGACCTGCCGGGTACCAATGAAAGCCTGCTTCCGCTGGAACAAGCAACGCTGGCCGGCTGGCAACAAGCCGTCGAGGCCTGCGCGCAACAGCACCAGATAACGCATATTGCCTCGTTCCGGGCTGGCGTCTTGACGGTCGCGGAAATGCCGGCCGCCAGCCACTGGATGCTGAGCCCGGTCAAAGGCGCAGCGATATTGCGGACCATGATGCGCACCAGAGTGGCCGCCGACCGGGAAGCCGGCCTGACCACCAGCCTTTCCGGACTGACTGAACAGGCCGGTGCGGGACCGATCGAACTTGCTGGTAATATCATCGGCTCCGACCTGTTCTCGCAGTTGAACGCCGCCGGAATACCGGCACTGCAAAACCAGCGGATCGTCCGCCTCGCTTCGGATAACAAACCGGGCGACGTCCAGATCGATGGTTCGGCTTTATGGCTCCGCGCCGAACCCGACGATGACCCGGCGATGTCATCTGCGATCGCGCAGGATATCGCTGCGTGGATGGATAAATGACGCGGAATTTCCACCGCATAGGCTGTGAAAGCGACATGCTCGCAGCGACTTTGGACGCCGGGTCCGGTCCAACCGCCCTGCTCATTGTCAGCGGCGGAAACGAAATCCGCTCGGGTGCCCATCGCGGCATGGCCCGATTGGCGCAGCATATAGCGCAGCAGGGATTTCCCGTGTTGCGTTACGACCGGCGCGGCATCGGCGACAGCACCGGCGATAACAAAGGCTTTCTGGAAAGCGGCGCAGACATCAAGGCTGCTGTCGCATTTCTGCGTCAGGAGTATCCCCGGCTGCAGTCGGTCATTGCCTTCGGCAATTGCGATGCCGCTACCGCGCTGGCCCTGTTTGGCCCCGACGCCGGCATCGACGGCTATATGCTGGCCAATCCCTGGGTGATTGAAACGAGCGAGGAGCCGGCCGGCGATGAACCGACCATGTCGGCAGCGGCCATCCGGTCCCGCTACTGGGACCGAATCAGGAATCCCCGCACGTTGCTCGACCTGCTTTCGGGAAAGATCGATTTCGCGAAATTGCTGAAAGGGATCAAACGGGCGTCCCGGACCGAAGAAACCGGCGGGCTGGCGTTGCGGCTGAGCGATGCTCTTGCTGGCACCGACAAGGATGTCCGTATCCTGCTGGCAAAGCGCGATACTACGGCCCGTGCGTTTCTCGCCGCCTGGAACAGCACGGATTTTGCGCAAGCGCGGGGGAATTCCGCGATCAGCCTCCAGACCCTCGACAGCGCGTCGCACAGTTTCGCAGATGAAGCGGCCAAAACCTGGCTCACCGAAAATTTGCTGGATGCGTTGCGCGCCGCCTGATTATTCTGCGGCGACCAGTTCGAATTCCTGTTCCGCCAGAAAACGTTCGGCATCCAGCGCTGCCATGCAGCCGGTGCCAGCTGCGGTCACCGCCTGGCGATAGACGTGATCCATGACGTCGCCACAGGCGAACAGACCCGGGATCCGGGTCTTCGGCGTGCCGGGCTCGACCTGGATATAACCGCCGTCGATCAGATCGAGATGGCCCTTGAATATTTCTGTCGCCGGCGCGTGGCCGATGGCGACGAACGCACCATCCAGAGCCAGATGGCTCTTTTCACCGTTTTGCGTATCGACCAGGTCCAGCCCGACCAGCCCGACCGGTTCGCCACCGCCTACAAAACGTTCGACATTGGTGTTCCACAGCACAGAAATCTTCGGATTGGCGAACAGCCGCTCCTGCAGGATCTTTTCCGCCCGCAGACTGTCACGGCGATGGATCAGCGTCACATCATCGCTGTGATTGGTCATGTAGAGCGCTTCTTCGACCGCGGTATTTCCGCCGCCGATTACCGCGACTTTCTTCCCGCGATAAAAGAATCCGTCGCAGGTCGCACAGGCAGAAACACCCTTGCCAGACAATTCCTCTTCACCCGGAAGCCCCAGCCACTTGGCTTGTGCGCCGGTCGCGATCACCAGTGTGTCCCCTTCGTAAACATCCCCGCCATCACCGGTCATCCGGAAGGGTCGCTGGGAAAAATCGACATCAACGATCGTGTCAAATATGAACCGGGTCCCGACCTTTTCTGCCTGTGCCTGCATCTCTTCCATCAGCCAGGGGCCCTGGATCACGTCGCGAAAGCCCGGATAGTTTTCCACATCGGTCGTAATCGTCAACTGGCCGCCCGGCTGCAGCCCCTGAACCACGATGGGCTCCAGTCCGGCGCGGGCGCCATAAATGGCTGCCGACAGACCAGCGGGACCCGAACCCAGAATAAGCATTTTCGTGCGATGCGTTTCGGCCATTTTACGTTCCTGACGATGATGATTCTGTTTCCTGCAAATAGGGATGCCCGATACTGCAAGGCAAGACCTATCGCCCACAAAACGAGCGAAGAATAAATTTGGCCGGTGATAGCGACATTTGGCGGCGCGGCTGCAGACACGATATCGCGCCAATCCTGCTGACATGCCAAATTCCGCGCGCTGGTCGTCGGAATGCCGCCCCTGTCAATTCAGGCCATGATCAAGCCATGATCGCATATTTGGATTGCCCGGCGCCGCGGCACATCTGCTTGGATATGCGTGTTTCCTCGCCATCGATGATCGCAACATCGGTTATCGTCAGGCACTTGCGGCCATTGGGCTCGGTATTGAGGGCCGTTACGGTGGACGATCCGGATACCCCGCCCCGGGTCGGGCTTTCCCACTTCGCTACCGCTCCCACTTCCTCCTGTTCGACAACGGCCAAAGTGGCTTCTGCCGCCTTTTCCTGTTCATCCTGACTCAATTTGCAGGCAATCTCGCCGACAAGCACCGCGCCCACCGCGCCGGCGATAAGCGTTCCGACATCGTCAAGCCCGGCCACGGAGCCGACCACACTGCCAAAAATCCCGCCCAGAAGACCGCCGCGTCCCCTTGATTTCTTGCAGCTCTTGTCATCCGCCGCCTTCGCCTTGCTCTTCTTTTTCGGCTTTTCCATTTCGGCAAGGCTCTCTGCCACATAGGTATAGCCATAATTTTCCGGCACCGGATAACCGCCACAGCCGGTATTATAACAATAGCGGTCGCTCAGATAATTGCGGTCCGCCTGATAAAGCTGCTCGGCCGCCCGGTAGACCGCCATATTGGCACCATCCGGATCCGAATTTGCATGCTCCTGCATCATTTCCTTGTAGAACCGATCCCGGCTGGCGGCCGAATATTCCATCCGCCCCGCCACTTTCTCGTTATAGATACGGGACAGCTCGTCCTGATACCGGTTCATCCGCTCGCGATATTCGGTCAGCACACTGCTATAATAATTGTCCAAAGCCGTCGTGCACGCATTGATGTTTTTCGCCTTGTCGTGGGGATCGGGCAAATGCAGATGATCTTCCCGGCAGTCCGGATAATCCTGCTGTAGCAATTGCGGCAGTTCCGGCAGTTCCGGCAATGGCGGCTCTACCTGCACGGGCGGCACATAGGCCTTGTCCTCAGGCGCTTGCTCCGGCGAATCCGTCTTCCCGGGCGCTCCCCCCTCTTCCTGCTGCGACTGTGATTCCGGAGAATCAGCCGCCTGCTGCAGGCTTCCATAGATTGCGGCGGACAGCGGAGCCGGTTGCGGCAATGACAAAAGATTCTGGCGCGGCCCTGTCCGCTCCTGAACATCGCAGTCTGGACATGCTGCCGATATATCCGGCTGGATAGCGACCCTGGCTTCGACCGGTTTCGGGAACAGGCCCGATATTCCATAGGCCAAGACCCCCATGGATCCGGCGGCCATGACGGAAAGCGCTGCTTGAACCTTGCCCAAATATTCCTCCTGTTTGATGCCCCGAAACAAACCGGCAAGCCCCGCCCTAGCCTAAAAATCCGCCCAAATCCAATGGCGTTAAATTTTCCGCAACCACGGCAGACATTCGGCTCCATCCGCCACGATCATGAAAATGCCGCGCAAGAAAATGCCCCCTCGCCAACAGCGGACCAGCAGGACCCGCCGGCCGCGATCCAAGACCGACGGTCTGGCGGATAGCGGGCGATGGAAATGCTATAATATAGCGCCGGGCAAAAACCTGTGATCCATGCCACTCGCGCGCAAGGCCCAATGGGCACGGCGGGCACAAAATCGGGATATATCAGACGAGCTGAAAATTTTTGCGGGAAAATGTTGGTAGCGGAGGAGGGACTCGAACCCCCGACACATGGATTATGATTCCACTGCTCTAACCACCTGAGCTACTCCGCCAACCGGTCCTGTCGATCATCATTCTGACGACAAAACTCTCTCTGGACGGCGGCGCTATAGTCATAGCCTTCGGTCTGGTCAACAAGCTGAAGAGAGAAATACGCTAAAACTTGCACGGCCAATGCGATCCGCGCTAACAGCGCTTTTCCAAGCCGATATGTGGCACCAAGGGGCAGATATGAACGCATTTTATGACATTTTGATTGTTGGCGCCGGCCATGCGGGTGCGCAAGCGGCCGTGGCATTACGCCAGAAGAAATTTGAAGGCTCGATTGGCCTGGTCGGAAATGAGAAATACCCACCTTATGAACGGCCGCCGCTGTCCAAGGAATATCTCGCGGGAGAAAAGCCGTTTGAGCGAATCCTGCTGCGTCCAGAGAGTTTTTGGGCCGAACGCGATATCGACTTGCTGACCGGCCGGCGGGTGTCAAAGCTCGACCCGATAGCCAAAACGGTGACCTTGGCCTCCGACGATGAAATTGGTTATGGCAAGCTGATCTGGGCGACCGGCGGTTCTCCGCGGATGCTCGACTGCCCGGGCAGCCAGGCACGGAATATTCACGCCGTGCGCTCGCGCGCTGATGTCGACAAGATGATGGCCGCCCTGCCGACCGTCGAGAAAGTCGTGGTCATCGGTGGCGGCTATATCGGTCTCGAAGCTGCTGCCGTGCTGACCAAATTGGGAAAGCAGATCACCGTTGTCGAATCGCTCGACCGGGTCCTCTCGCGGGTGGCCGGTGAAACGCTGTCCCGCTTCTTCGAAGCCGAGCATCGCAGACAGGGTGTGACGATAGAGCTGGAAGCCACGGTCGCCGGTTTTGAAACCGGTGATGATGGCATCGCGACCGCCGTGACGCTTGCCGACGGGCGCAAGCTGGAAGCCGACATGTTTGTCGTTGGCATCGGTATCATCCCTGAAACCGGACCGCTTGTGGCCGCCGGCGCCGCGACCGGCAATGGCGTCGATGTTGACCAGCATTGCCGCACCAGTCTGGAAGATGTCTACGCGATCGGTGACTGTGCGGCGCACAGCAATGCCTATGCCGACGGCGCAATGATCCGGCTCGAGTCGGTCCAGAATGCCAATGACCAGGCGAAAGTCGCCGCCCTCGACATTCTCGGCGAAGAAACCGAATATGACGCCGTGCCGTGGTTCTGGTCGAACCAGTTTGACCTGAAATTGCAGACCGTCGGCCTTTCCACCGGCCATGACAGCTATGTCGTCCGCGGCGATCCCGATTCGCGCAGCTTTTCGGTGATCTATTATCGCGACGGCAAGGTCGTCGCGCTGGATTGCGTCAACGCCACCAAGGATTATGTGCAGGGCCGCAAGGCGGTCGTCGAAGGGCTGAATCTCGACAAGAACGAACTGGCCAATACGGAGATTCCGCTCAAGGAAGTCGGCGTCTACTAGCCTCTGAACGGCCATGTCCGGATGGTCTGCCACGGACCATCCAGATAATAATGCAGCCCGATGCCGTGAATTTCAAAGGGCCGCGGCTCGAATTCTGCGGACAGCTCGTCGAACAGACGCTGGGCCTCCCGCGCGCTGACCTTGTTCTGGACGGTGATATGCAACCGGGGTGTCTGCTGGTCCTGCGCGATCAGCAGGCCGGCAAAGCGGTCCGCCAGTTCCATCCGCAGGGCGAGCAGTTCCGGCGCATGCAAGCGATAAGCCACGCCATGTCCAAGATGGATCAGGCCGGACAAATGCGCTTCCGGCTTGGCCAGGCGGCCCGTCAGCCCGGCAATGGCTGCCTTTATTTCATCAAGCGCCTGTGGCGGCAGATGGTGGAACAGGGTGATATGGGCGTCGATCACATTGCGTTCGGGCGGGAAATGGCGCTTGCGCAGCCCGTTGGCCCAGGCGAAGTCTGCCCTGCCCATTTGCGCCGTCATGATGATGGGTTTGTTGAGGCGCTCCATATTCCCCCTATCGCACAATAGAAAACCGCGAGCAATTTCTTGCTCGCGGTTCCATTCCATCAGGCGAAAAAGCTCAGGCCTTGTTATTGTCCAGCCATGCGAGCAGCTTTTCAGGGGTCGATTCGACATAGGGGTCATTGTCGACGCCATCATCATTGATACCCGGCTCTTCGAACCAGGCGCTGACCACGCCGTCATCGGCAATCATCGAATAGCGCCAGCTGCGGTCACCGAAACCAAGATGGTTTTTCTTGATCAGCATGCCCATGCGGCGGGTAAAGTCACCCGATCCATCCGGCAGCAACTTGATCTTTTTCAGCCCGAGAGACTTGCCCCACTGGAACATCACGAAGGCATCGTTCACGGAGATGCAATAGACTTCGTCAACGCCGCGTGCCTTGAATTCCTCATAGAGGCGCTCATAGGCCGGGCACTGCTCGTTCGAACAGGTCGGGGTAAATGCGCCCGGCAAGGAAAAAACGGCAATGCGCTTGCCGGCGAACAGATCCCTGGTGTTCACATCCTGCCAGCGAAAGGGATTCTCACCACCGAGCGATTCGTCACGGACGCGGGTTTTCAGGGTTACCTGGGGAATATTTCTACCGATCATTACTGTCTCCTTTGGGTTGATGCCCGGCTGCCTAGCATCGCGATTTTGATAGGTTAAATAGATTAAAGTGGCTTAAGTTATTGGCCCAATCACTTATTAAAAGACTCTGCTTGAAAGCATGAGGCTTCCCGCACAAAATCGTCCGGCCAATTGGAGAGGGATGGAGACATATTATGCAAGATTTTCAGAAAGCGCCGCTATGGTTTTGGGCTGTCGCGGTCTTGGCCGTGCTGTGGAATGCAATCGGCCTGCTGGCCTATTTTCAACAGATGATGATGGGCGCCGAACAGTTCGCCGCCTTGCCGCAGGTGGAGCAGGACCTTTTGTCAGCGCAGCCGCTCTGGGTATCTGCCGCCTTCGCGATTGCCGTATTTGCCGGTTTCGTCGCGGCCCTCGCCCTGCTGCTGCGGAAACGGATCGCGGTACGGCTGTTTCTGCTCTCCCTGCTCGCCGTCATCGTGCAGTTCAGCAGCTATTTCATCCTCGATGGCTATAGCGAATATGTCTCCGGTCAGGGGTGGACCATGCCGGTGCTGATCCTTGCTTTTTCCGCCGGCTTTCTAATCTTCGCGTATCGCGCGGAAAAAAGCGGCCTGCTGCGCTAGAGTCAGGCCGAGGTACTGAACGGGGTGAAGTCGGTGTCTTCGTCGTAGATATCGACCCCCTCGCGCCGCTTGAGCCAGCCGACCACCAGATAGGTTACCGGCGTCAGCACCGCTTCCCACAACACCTTCAGCAGCCAGTTGGTGACCATGACAGTGATCACCGCCGAGGTTTCCCAAACGCCGAGAAACGCCAGCGGGTAGAAGATCAGGCTGTCCACTCCCTGCCCCACCACCGTTGAACCGATGGTCCGGCTCCACAAGGCCTTGCCCTGCGTCCAGACCTTCATCCGGGCCATCACATAGCTGTTCACAAATTCCCCGGCCCAGAAGGCCACGATCGATGCCGCAACGATGCGGGGCACCTGGCCGAACACGCTTTCATAGGCCTCTTGCCCGTCCCAGCCGTCCGCCGGCGGCAGCGACACCACCACCCAGCTCATGAAGGCCATGAACAGCAGCGCGGCAAAACCGGCCCAGATCACCCGCCGCGCCCGCGCATAGCCATAGACCTCGGTGAGCACGTCGCCGATCACATAACCAAGCGGAAAGAACAGGATCCCCGCCCCGTAAATCCACTGTTCGCCGCTGATCATGATGAAGGTCGGCTTGGCCGCGCCGATGACATTGGAGAGCAGCAACACCGTCACAAAAGCCGCCATCACGAAATCATAATAGCGGAACCGGTGGCCGGTCTGGCTGGAAGCGGATGTGCGGACTATGGAATTATCGGTCATCGGCGGACCTTAGCCCGCGCTTGCGACAATTCAACAATTATGGCGGTCGATGCACATCACGGTTTGCAGCCGGTCAAAACATGGCTAAAGCCCATGCCATGGCGCGCCCGTAGCTCATCTGGATAGAGCGCGAGACTTCTAATCTTGAGGCAGCAGGTTCGAGTCCTGCCGGGCGCACCATTTTTCCTATTTCTTGAAACCGCGCTGCACCGCCTGCATCGGCTCCGAAGTGATCGGGTAGCCAATGCCTTCCGGAATGCACAAATGGACTTCATCGCCCCGCTTCTCGATATTGGGCGAGACCATCACGGCGGGGTGGTCCTTCACATGAGCGACCGCCTCGTCAAACGACCCGAACTGCGCCAGCCGTTCCAGATTGCGCTTGGTCGGGAAGATGATCTTCACCTCGCCGGCTTCGGCGCGATCGAGTACCGATTGCGCATTGCCCCAGAAGAGATTGTAATTTTCCGTCTCGTCGACTGTCGCCAATGCCTGGTGATCATCGTGCGATATCATGTAGAAACGGGTGTCGAACACCCGCTTTTCCGCAAAGGGCGGACACCAGCGCGAAAAGGGTATCAGTTTTTCCAGCTCCAGTTGCCAGTCGAACTGGTTGCAAATATCGGCCAGGACGGTGCCTTCGTGCAACGCGGCGCGGGCTTCCAGGACACGCTTGGCATCCAGATCGCCCTCCACCGCGACCGCAATACCCGTTTCCTCGATCGATTCCCGGATCGCGGCGATGCGCGCGCCATATTCGTCGACATCGTCATGACCCAGATTTTGCGCGAAATTGAAATCCGCGTCATCGATCCGGCCACCCGGAAACACTGCAGCACCTGCGGCAAACACCATCTTCGCCGACCGCTCGACCATCAGCAGGTCGGGAGCCTTCTGGCCCGGCTGATCACGGAATATTATCAGCGTCGAAGCAGGAATCGGCTTGGGCATGGGCTCGCCGGTAATGGCGTCGATTTCAGGTGCATCGTTGCGGGTCACTGGATCATTCATGGCCGCATATGAACAGCAAGCAACTGCTTTGCCAAGTCTTTTGATTTTTCGTCAGGCCGCCACGAACAGATTTGCCAAAGTCCGGCCGGCGTGGCAGAATCGGCAAATGGGAATAGTCGAGCTATTGGGATTGGCCGGTAGCGTCAGCCTGCTGTCGGGCTGGCGGCTTTATCTGACTGTCTTTGTCACCGGCCTTGCCATGCGCCTGCAATGGATCAGCCTGCCGGAAAATCTGCAGATGCTCGATGCGCTGGCCAACCCCTGGGTTCTGGCGATCAGCGCGCTCGGTGCGGTGGCGGAATTTTTTGCCGACAAGATTCTCTGGCTCGATTCGATCTGGGATACGATCCACAGCGCGATCCGGCCGCTCGGCGGCGCGCTGCTGGCTCTGGCGGTGGTCGATGCCGGCGATCCGGTCTGGCAGGTTGCGGTGTTTCTGCTGGGCGGCGGCGCTGCTCTGGTGAGCCATGGCGCAAAATCCGGCGCCCGCGCCCTCGTCAACACCAGTCCGGAACCGGTCAGCAATGCGGTGATTTCCACCGGCGAGGACATCGCAACCGGCGGCCTGCTGTTCCTCGCCTTCGCCAATCCGGTCGCGGCGCTGGTCATCGCCGCAGTGATGCTGATCCTGTGTCTGTTTCTGGTCTACAAGGGTTTCCGGCTCTGGCGCAAAATGGTGTCAAACGGCAGCTAGCCCGCGGCATGGCCGCGGCAGAGCCGGACAGGTAGCGCAAGATACAGAGGAAAAAATGGTCGGGGAGACAGGATTTGAACCTGCGACCCCCTGTACCCAAAACAGGTGCGCTACCAGGCTGCGCCACTCCCCGACGCGCGCTTCCCCTAGGCGGTGCTTTTATGAAAAGCAAAGGGTTTTTACGCTTCTTTTTGCCGCCGCTCAAAAGCTGAGCATTTTACAGCTGTCGAAAAAAATATGGTGGGCCCGGAGGGACTCGAACCCCCGACCTAGCCGTTATGAGCGGCCAGCTCTAACCAACTGAGCTACAGGCCCGTATGAGCAGCTTTTTCAGGCAAATCTCAATGGGATGGTGCGATAGCGGAAGCCGTGATGATTTGGCAAGACCGATCATCGCAATTCGTGCGATTGGCGGCCACGGGCAATCAGGCGCGGGATGCCGCCTTCACCAACTCGTCAATATCGACGGGTTTCACGTTACGCGCCTCAAGATGCGCGATGACCTCCCGCCACCAGTCATAAAAGCCGTCCAGCTCCGCCTGTGTCCGCACATAGGGCGTATGACCGGGCGCAAGCGATGGAGAATGAAAGGAAAATACCAGCAAGCGCAGATCATCGTCCAGCGCGACGTCGATGGCTTCCTTGGTCTCGCGCGCGGAAATACCTTCGGGAGTCAGAGGAATGCGTTCCAGCATCTTGCTCCGGGAGCCGACGGCATTGACCAGCGGATATTTTTCCATGATCCCGGCCAGCAGGCCCGCCTGCTTGCGCAAGAGGCCTGAATAGACCGTAGTCAGCGGCACTTCGAGCAGCCGGTCCTTGCCGGGCCACCAGAACGGCTCCGAGCCCACTGCCATGAAGTCCGGGCCACCCTGCCCGCTATAGTCGAAACGCGGCCTTATGCTGCTGTCCACAACAAAGCCGTGCTTGATCAAGAGCGCGGTTGTGTGCGGCCCGATACCATATCGTCCGGCGCGATAAATCGTCGGTGTGACACCGACCCTGTCGCGAATGGCGTCACGCAGGGTGACAAGCTTCTCTTCTTCCAGCTCCACTGGCAGGTTTCCGGCAAAACTGTTGTGGACATTCACCTTTTCCTGAAAGGGCGGATTGATCCAGGGGTGCAGATGGACTCCGACAGTGGCGGTTTTCGCTTCCGCCACCGCTTTCAGAAATGCCGCCGCGTCATCGTCCTGGACGATCGCATAATCGATGAAATAGACCGGCTTGAACCCGAGAGACTGGGCAAATTGCTGGAATGTTCTCAATTCGGGAACCGACAGGGTCGTATGCCCTGCGCTCTGGAACGGCGCGTCCCAGTCAAATTCCTCTTCCGTATCCACGGAGACCAGAAAACGCCTGCCAAAATCATCCGGCCAGACAATAGGACGATCGGGCTGCTCGATTTTCATCGGATGATGATTTTGTTCCGAAATGTCTGCCGCCTCGCTATTGCCCGCGTTCTCGCGGAAACACAGCCACAAACAGTCAGATCATTCTGACTCTGTTTCCCGGATTTTGATTTTGCTAGTCGCCGCTGCCGGCAGGGTCAAGGCAATGTTATCGGCGTTTATGGTCAGCGACCCGCCGGCCGACTGCGCGAGATTCCGTACCAGGCGCAGCGAGAAACCGAGGCCGAGCAACGAGGATTCCCCGACATCGCCATCGATGCCCTGCGACGGATCCAGCAATTTCTCCTCGGCAACCCCCTTGATCCGCGACGGCCGCGACAGCATGAACTGGTTGGTCGGCTGCACACCGATCCGCGTCCGCAATTCGCCTTTCAATGTTTCACCGTTCTCGCAGGAGATGATCGCGGCTGACAGCAAGCGGGCAAATATCCGTTCCACCGATTCGCCGTCGAGTGCGAACGGACGAACCGGCTCCGCCTTGCTGATGTTGAGCTCTACCACCTTGCTCTGGGTCAGACCCTGCAACCGTTGCGTCATCCGCTCGAACAGCCAGTCGGCCTTGGTCGTGCCACTGGATTCGGGCAGCTGGCCGGAATCGACCTTCACGGCAATATCCAGATCTTCAAATCCGGCCAGCAGTCGCCGCGCTTCATCCATGATATTGCGGGCCAGGGAACGATATTCATAGGAAGCCGGACCGAACAGCTGTTGTTCGATAATTTCGCTGAACCCGATCACCGCATTAAGGGGTGTCCGCAGTTCGTGAATAAGCTGCTGCAATTGCTCGCGCCGTTCCACGTTGATGCCGCCCTGTCCCGCATCCTCCGCCATATTGGGTCGCCGCATGACGCCGCGATATCCTTCAAACCGGCCGGTTTCCTCGCTGAAACAGGGAATGGCGCTCATCCGCCAGTCACCGGTTACAATATCCGCGCCGCAAAGCCGCATCCGGGCATTTTCCATCGGCATGCGCTGGCGAAAGGCCGCTGCACCATAAGCATCCGGGCCCGGGCCTTCATCAAATGCGGGCTGGGCGATGGTGACACCGACGATGGCCCCTTTCGGCGGGCCTTCGGTCCAGTTGATCGTACCCGATTCGTCAGTCTCGAACCGGATGGTCTCGAGCGATTCACCAAAAAAACTGTCGTCGCTGCTGTCGTCAACCGGCAGGCGTGGCGGCTCGGCCGGGCGTTTCTTCTGATAGTCGGCGATCTTCTCGACCAGCGCGCTGATTTGCGATTCCGCCAGTTGCCCGGCGGGATCTTCCGACGGATTTGCTGGCAATTCCATCGCAATATTTTCATCCGAATCGCTATCGGATGGCGGCACTTCCGGTTCGGCTGGCGGGACGGCTGATTCCTGCTGGGTCCCCGGAAATTCATAACCTTGGGCCTGCAGCCGTTGCTGGGCGCGCGGGGAAAGCCGGGGAAAAGCGTCGGCGATAATATCCGGGGTAAGGTCCGCCGCAGCCATGGCCGCGTCGCAGACGGCATCTGTATCGGCTGTCAGATAGACCAGCAGAGGAGCCGAACGCAAACGGCCGTTCAGAGACTGGACAGCGATCAGGCGGTCCTGTTCGGACACCCGTTCGTGCAGGTCCCGGAGACGGGTCAGCCCCGCCTGAACATCCTGATTCGCCAGTCCGCCCGGTTTTTGTGCCAGAAGATCGATCACTTGCCGCCATTGCGTAGCGGCGCCAGAGCCTTCCGGCAGGCTCCCCTTGAGCACGGTGGTCAGGCGGTCATCGAAGCGCAATGTCTAATCCAGAAAATATGTGGTGTACCCAATTGTTAACCGGGTGATAACCCTTACCGGCGGCAACGGGAAGCAATGAAATTTTCGCGTCACAATGTGGGACATGGGAGAAAGCATTGCTTGGCCTGCTTATTATATTATAACGATCAAATGATTCGCGAACGGATATTACATCTCTATGGCTGATACGAACCTGGACGAAATTGATCTCAAAATCCTGCAGCGGCTGCAGGATGATGGCCGGATTACCAATGTCGAACTTGCAAATAGCGTTGGCCTGACGGCACCGCCCTGCCTCCGTCGCATGCGCGCCCTCGAGGATGAAGGGGTGATCAATTCCTATCATGCCGCGATTGATCCTGCCAAAATGGGCTATACGATCACCGTGTTCGCGATGGTCAGTCTGAAAAGCCAGGCCGAAGCCGATTTGCAGGCATTTGAAGAGCATGTGCAGCAGCTCCCGGAAGTCCGCGAATGCTATATGCTCAATGGCGAAATCGATTTCATACTGAAGGTGGTCGCCAAGGATCTTCAGCAGTTCCAGAGTTTTCTGACCAGCCAGCTGACCTCCGCAGCCAATGTCGCCAGCGTGAAGACCTCGCTGACGATCCGGTCGGCCAAACATTTGCCCGGGGTTCCGATCCAGGAATAAAAAAGGGCGCCATGAGCGCCCTTTTTCACATATTCGTTAGCAGTGTGACTAGCTTGCTGGCTCTGCCGCTGGCGCTGCGGCGGGAGCCGCTTCCGGCGCTGCAGGCGCGGTCTGCTGATCAATCCAGGTCTGCCACATTCCGGCGAGCGGTGCACGGGTTCCCGACACCTTGCCGAAGGCCTGTTTGGCTGCGGCATATTCGCCGGCATAGGCCCGGGCCGTACCGATACCCATATAGCCACGATTCAGGTCGGCATTGGGTTTCGCCAGTCCCGCCTCATAAAACGCAACGGCCTTGTCGAAATCCTTGTAGCCCAGCCATACGTCGGCAAAATTCATCATTACCGAGCTGCTGCCCGATCCCCGCACGCCAGAAGGCTGCGCCGGAAGCGATGCCTTGTCGCCGGATACTTCGCGCCGCGCCGGAACCAGCAATTCGGCAATCAGCGGATGCGAAGCGCCGACAGTACCATTTTGCTGACCTTCTTCCAGTACGGCGACCACTTCACCGAACAGATTCTTGCGCTGCGCTTCCTCGGCATATTCCTTGTAGTCATTCGAAGATTTGAGCGCGCCCGCAGCTTTCATGAAGCGCAGCAGTTCGAGATTCTGCGTGCTGTCGGCCTTGGAGGTGCGGCGGGTCGCCGCTACAGCATCACCCCAGGAATCCCCGGAAGGATAAGCTCCGGCCCATTTTGCCGCCCACTTGGCATATAAACCCATATCACCGGTTGCCAGCGCGCGGTCACGAGCCAGCCGATACCATGTTTCGGGTGCCTTGGTCTGGGATGCATTCGCATCGCTGATGATCTGCTCCCACTTGGCGAGACCTTCGGCAGGCATATTCTGCTTGAAATATGTCTCGGCCAACAGCGGTTCAAAATTATTGCCGCGATAGCCAAGATCATAGGCTGCCTGGAAATAATGCTGGGCTTCGCTCCAGCGCTCGCCGCCAAAGGCAAAATTGCCGAGATAGAAGTTGAACGCGGGCAGTTGCTCGGCTGGCGCCAAACCGCTGGCGACCATTGCCGTCAATCCCTTTTCCTGCAGCCCCTGGTCTTTCAGTTTCACACCAAGATTGACCGCAAACTGGCCAGCTACAAACTGGTCAATCCCGGTCCACGACTGGGCCAGAACATTGTCCATGAGCGGCTTGGCGGAGGCGGGATCCTCGCCTTCCATCGCTTTCTGCACGGGAAGGATCACGGCTGTGAATTCCTTGCTGTTCTTGGGCGCCTTCGCCTTCTTCTTTGCGGCTTCAGCCTGCTGCGGCACAGCGGTCAGGGCCACGGCGCCAACCGTTGCCAATGCGACAGCCATGGAAAAATGAGATATAAAACGCATGAAAATCCTCCGGATAGTAATTATTTGGGAGAAACGGGTTCTCCGGAATATGGTTGCACCATACACTCTTGGCCCTATTACCAAGCTTTCTCGTCTTTTCTAGCGTTATTCCGCTGAATAGAGGTTGAACAGTCGGGGCTCGCTACCGCCGGCAGACAGCCATGAATATATAATGAGGTAAAATCGCGTGCTTGCAATCATATCCCCCGCCAAATCGCTGGATTTCGAATCCGCTATTCCGGCAATGTCGCCCTCCGAGAACCGCTTTCCCGAGGAAACGGAAAGGCTGGCCAACGCGATCGGCAATCTGACGGTCAAGAAACTGAAAGCCATCATGCCGGTCTCCGACAATCTGATCGCGCTCAACCGGGAGCGCTACAGCGCATTTTTCGAGCAGCCGGAAAGACCGGCAATTTACGCCTATAATGGTGATGTCTACACCGGGTTCGAGGTCAGCAGCCTTGAAGAGGACACGATAAATTTTGCCCAGGATCACCTGCGCATTCTTTCCGGTCTTTACGGATTGTTGCGGCCACTTGACCCCATTCGCCCCCACCGGCTGGAAATGGGCACAAAATGGGCACCGCGCTACAGCAAGCTGACCGACTTCTGGAAGGACAAGATCGCCACCGCACTGGCCGCCGATATGGAACAGACCGGCAGCGACACGATCGTCAACCTCGCGAGCAACGAATATTGGGCATCGGTCAAACCGCATGTTGCGAAACTGCCCGGCCGGGTCATCGAAGTGGATTTCCGCAAGGACAGCCCCGACGGCCCCAAATTCATAAGCTTCGAGGCCAAGCGCGCCCGCGGAATGATGGCCCGCTATATCTGCGAGAATCATCTGACCGATCCGGAAGCGCTCAAGGGCTTCGACTATGACGGCTACCGCTATGATGCGGAAAGCAGCACCGAAAGCAGCCTGCGCTTCCTGCGGACATGACCGGACCGGCTGCCGTCGTAGTCGGCGCGTCGGGCGGCATTGGCCGCGCGGTCGCCGACGCATTGGAAGCCGGTAGCCGATATGACAGCGTCATCCGGCTCTCCCGATCCGGCGACAGCCCTGTCCCGATCGACGTAACCTGCGAAGACAGCATAAGCCATGCGGCGAAATGGCTTGCGGACAGCCAGATCACGCCCTCGCTCCTGTTTGTCGCGACCGGGCTGCTCCACCAGGCCGACCGGGGACCGGAAAAAAGCCTGCGCCAGCTCGATGCCGACTGGCTGATCGAAAACTATCGGGTCAACGCGATCGGCCCGGCGCTGGTCGCCAAATATTTTCTGCCACTGATGGCGCGAAAAGAGACGATCCGGTTCGCGGCGCTCTCCGCCCGGGTGGGCAGCATTTCCGACAATCGTCTCGGCGGCTGGCATGGGTATCGCGCCTCCAAGGCGGCCCTCAACATGATGATCCGCAATCTCTCGATCGAATGGTCGCGCAAGAATGAAAAGTCGATAATCGTCGCCCTGCATCCCGGCACCGTCGACACGGCGTTGAGCGTCCCGTTTCAGGGCAATGTTCCACCCGGAAAATTGTTGGATTCCGGTCGTGCCGCCGGTCAACTTCTGACCGTGTTGGATGCGCTGGAACCGGCCGACAGCGGCAAGATTTTTGCGTGGGACGGCAGGGAAATCGAGCCCTGATTCCGGCTGCGTAATATTATTGTAAAACTGGCCCGAAAGGCTGGCTTTTGCCCGCCCGTTCGCCTAGAAGAACCGACAAGAAAAAACATATAAAAAAGGTCCGTTTGTGAACGAACAAACCACTCCGCCCTCGCCGTCCAATATCGAACCGATAGACATCGTCGACGAGATGAAAACCAGCTACATGGATTATGCCATGTCGGTCATCGTCAGCCGTGCGCTGCCTGATGTCCGTGACGGCCTGAAGCCGGTTCATCGCCGCATATTATTTGCCGCCCAGGAAGGCGGTATGGTTGCCGGACGGCCCTATCGCAAATGCGCAAAGATCGTCGGCGACGTGATGGGCAACTATCACCCGCATGGCGACAGCGCGATTTATATGGCTCTCGCCCGGATGACCCAGGACTGGTCGATGCGGGTCCCGCTGGTCGACGGTCAGGGCAATTTCGGCTCGATGGACCCCGACATGCCCGCTTCGATGCGTTATACCGAGGCACGGCTGAACAAGGTCTCCAATTTCCTGCTCAACGATCTCGACAAGGATACGGTCGACTTCATCCCCAATTATGACGGCAGCCTGCAGGAACCGTCCGTGCTCCCTGCCCGCTTCCCCAACCTGCTGGTCAACGGCGCTGGCGGTATCGCGGTCGGCATGGCCACCAACATTCCGCCGCACAATCTCGGTGAAGTGGTCAACGCCAGCCTCGCCTATATCGACAATCCCGCTATCACGATCGATGAACTGATCGAGATCGTTCCCGGCCCCGACTTTCCGACCGCGCCGCTGATCCTGGGCCAGTCGGGCGCCCGCGCCGCCTACAAGGATGGCCGCGGATCGATCATGATGCGCGCCCGTCACGAGATCGAGGAAGGACGGGGCGACAAACGTTCGATCGTTCTGACCTCCATCCCTTTCCAGATCGGCAAGTCGGCTCTGGTCGAAAAAATCGCCGAAGCCGCCAAGGACAAGCGGATCGAGGGCGTATCCGATATCCGCGACGAATCCAGCCGCGCCGGGGTGCGGGTGGTGATCGAGCTGAAACGCGACGCAACCCCCGATGTAGTGCTCAACCAGATCTGGCGCTTCACCCCTGCCCAGTCGAGCTTCCCGGCCAATATGCTCGCGATTCGCGGCGGCCGGCCCGAAGTGCTGACTTTGCGCGACATCATCGAATCCTTCGTCAAATTCCGCGAGGAAGTCATCACCCGCCGCACCAAGTTCGAGCTGAACAAGGCGCGTGAACGGGCACATATCTTGCTCGGCCTGGTGGTTGCAGTCACCAATATGGACGAGGTCGTCCGGATCATCCGCGGTTCCTCCACGCCTGCGGAAGCCCGCGAATCGCTGCTCCGCCGCGAATGGCCGATTGCCGAAATCGCGCCCTATATCCGGCTGGTCGAAGCAACCGAAACCGATGTCGAGGGCGACAGCTACAAGCTTTCCCCGGTTCAGGTAAAAGCGATACTGGATCTGCGTCTGCAGAAGCTGACGGCGCTCGGCCGCGAGGAAATCGGCGACGAGCTGAAGGAGCTTGCTGCCGCGATCGAGGAATATCTCGCGATACTGGCCGACCGCGCGAAACTCTATGCGGTGATGCGCGAAGAGCTGGAAGAAGTGCGCGACCAATTCGCAACGCCGCGCCTGTCGGAAATCACCGCCGCCTGGGATGGTCTGGAAGACGAGGATTTGATGGAACGGTCCGAGATGGTCGTGACCGTCACCCATGGCGGCTATATCAAGCGGACCCCGCTCGACACGTTCCGTGCCCAGCGCCGCGGCGGCAAGGGCCGCGC
This sequence comes from Sphingorhabdus sp. SMR4y, assembly GCF_002218195.1. Classification (GTDB taxonomy): domain Bacteria; phylum Pseudomonadota; class Alphaproteobacteria; order Sphingomonadales; family Sphingomonadaceae; genus Parasphingorhabdus. The sequence continues at coordinate 1,051,904 of NZ_CP022336.1, forward strand.
CGGCATGGCGACCAAGGAAGAGGATGCAGTCACCGAATTGTTCGTGACCTCCACCCATACGCCGGTCCTGTTCTTTTCGACCCATGGCAAGGTCTATCGCCTGAAGGTCTGGAAACTGCCGGAAGGCGGCCCGCAAACCAAGGGGCGGCCGATGATCAACCTGCTGCCGCTGGCAGACGGAGAAACCATTTCCACCGTTCTGCCGTTGCCGGAAGACGAAGCGGAATGGGCGGATTTGCACGTCATGTTCGCAACCGCCAAGGGCAGCGTCCGGCGCAACAGCATGGACAGCTTCACCAACGTGCCGTCCAATGGCAAGTTCGCAATGAAATTCGACGAGGACAGCGATGACCGCCTGATCGGTGTGAAGCTGCTGACCGACGGTGACGATGTGCTGCTCGCCACCAGGAACGGCAAGGCGATTCGTTTTGCCGGAAACGCTGTCCGCTCGTTCCAGAGCCGGACCTCTACCGGTGTCCGCGGCATCGCGCTGAAGGGCGATGACGAGGTTATCTCGCTGTCCGTCCTGCGCGGTTTCGAAGCCTCGACCGAAGAACGCGACCAGTATCTCAAGGCCGCGCCCTGGAAGGATAACGAGAACGCTCCCGAATTGTCCGCCGAACGCATGGCCGAATTCAGCGCAACCGAGGACTTCATCCTCACCGTTTGCGCCAACGGCTATGGCAAGCGCTCGAGCGCTTATGAATACCGCCAGTCGGGCCGCGGTGGCCAGGGCATTCTCAATATCGACAATATCAAGCGCAACGGCACGGTCGTCGCCAGCTTCCGCGCGTCGGACGACGAGCAGGTCATGCTGGTCACCGACCAGGCCAAGCTGATCCGCATGAAAGTTGCAGATATGCGCGTGATCGGCCGGAACAGCTCGGGCGTCAAACTGTTCAACGTCGCGCAGGGCGAACATGTCGTCGGCGCAGCCAAGATTGACGAGGAAGAGGAACCAGAAAATGATGCGGAAGACGCGGTGGTCGAGGAAATGGTCGATCAGGGCGTTTCCGATGGTGATGTCGCGGTAACGGACGATACCGGAGATGAAACACCGGAAGACAGTTCTGAATGATCCGGTGCCATTCGTCCTGCGCCCGTCGCGAGGAAGTCTAGCGAAAGATAGCTCCGGCAAGAAAGAGATGCGGCAAGAGATTCTGTACGAACGATAATAGGTCGAAGGGAGAGCTGATGAAAGTCACACCATCCGGACAAGCCTGCGGAGCCGAAGTGACGGGCATTGACCTGACCCAGCCGCTTTCGGCTGAAGATATCGACAGCTTGCGAATCGCCTGGCTCAAACATCATGTCCTCTCCTTCCCGGGTCAGGCCATGAATGATGACGATCTGGAGCGGTTCACGCGCTGTTTCGGCGACTTTGGCCACGACCCGTTTTTTGCCCCGATCGAAGGCCGGCAGCATATCGCCGCGATCCAGCGCGAAGCCGACGAAAAATCGCCTCTATTTGCAGAAAGCTGGCATAGTGACTGGAGCTTTCAGGCGCTACCGCCGGCGGGCACCTGCCTGCTTGGCCTCACCATTCCCCCGGTTGGTGGTGATACATTATTCGCCAACCAGCATGCGGCACTTGATGCGATGCCGCCCGAGATGCTCGCGCAATATGAAGACCTGATCGCGATCCACAGCGCGCAAATGGCTTACGCGCCGGATGGCGCTTATGGCGACAAGGACGAAGGCCGCAGCATGGCGATCCGCCCCGACGAATCGGCCCGCGAGACGCAGACCCATCCGCTGGTCCGCGATCATCCGGAAACCGGTCGGCCCGGGCTGTTCAGCTGTCTGGGCTATATTATCGGTTTTGAAGGCATGGCGCAGGAACAGGCGCTGCCGCTTCTCCAGAAACTATACGCATGGCAGAGCCGCGAAGAATTTATCTATCGCCACAAGTGGCAGCCGGGGATGCTGGTCATGTGGGACAATCGTTCGGTGCTGCACTGCGCGACCGGCGGTTATGACGGGCACGACCGCCTGCTCCACCGCACCACGATCGCTGCCTATCAGGGCTGAACCGGGTCGGCACTGTCGGCCGCCATTTCATGCCGCAGGGTTCTGACGATCCCCGTGGCAATCATGAACTGGCCGAAATAATAGAGCGGCCAGACCAGCAGGGTCGGGATGAAGCTGTTTTCCAGCGCTCCCATACGCGCAAAAATCAGCAGGTCCGACACCAGAAACATGATTGCCCCGGCCCCCACCTGATACCGAGTGAAGCGGCTCGTCCAGGCCATGGACGCCATCACCGCGACCGACAGGCAATAGATGGCGATGAGCAATGCTTCACTCCTGTCGGATGGCAGCGCCCAAGCGATGAACACCGAGAATGGCACCAGCAGAATCGCAAAGCCTTTCTGGCTCAGGCTGAGCTTGTGTCGCCGGTAGCGCGAATAGAAAGCAATGGCGATCAGATGCCCGATCAGGAATGCGCCCGCGCCGATCCGCATGTCATATTCCAGCGCCATGTCGCCGATCGCGCCAAACGCCATGATCGCCCCGACGATCTTGCCATCGAACCGGTGCAGACGGATCAGCGCGTAGATCGCCAGAAAGCTGACGCCAGCGCCCTTCCAGGCGACGATCAATGGTTCGGGCAGTTCCGGACTGTCCAAGACACAGGCGAAATAATAGCTGATGCCGAACAGCAGGCTGAGCAGCAGAAACGGCCGGTTCTCGGCAAAGGCACTTTTCATCGGAATATCATCTCCCCCTCGTCGCGACGGTCCTTAACATGCAAGCCGGACGACTGCCAGATTGACATTGCGACCTTGGGGCAACACTAAGGCGCGCATGACACAAGTACATATCATTGGCGGCGGACTCGCCGGCTCCGAAGCAGCATGGCAACTCGCGGAACAAGGCATAAAAGTGCGTCTTTCCGAAATGCGGGGGAGCGGCGAGATGACGCCTGCCCACCAGACAGACGGTCTGGCCGAACTGGTCTGTTCGAACAGCTTCCGCTCCGATGATGCGGAGAAAAATGCCGTTGGCCTGCTGCATCAGGAAATGCGCGATCTCAATTCGATCATCATTGGCGAAGGCGACAAGCACCGCCTGCCCGCCGGATCGGCGCTCGCCGTCGACCGGGATCATTTTTCAGAAGCCGTAACCAAACGACTCAGCGAACATCCCAATATCGAGATCATGCGCGAGCGTATCGACCAGTTGCCCGAAAGCGGCCTGACGATTGTCGCCACGGGCCCGCTCACCGCCATGACCCTCGCAGAGAGCATCGGCGCGGCGACCGGCGAGGACTCGCTCGCCTTTTTCGACGCGATTGCCCCGATCGTCTATAAAGACAGCATCAACATGGACATCGCCTGGATGCAGTCGCGCTGGGACAAGGTCGGACCGGAAGGCGACGGCAAGGACTATATCAACTGCCCGATGGACGAAGAGCAATATAAGGCCTTCATCCAGGGTCTGCTCGACGGTGAAAAAACCGACTTCAAGGAATGGGAGAAAAATACACCCTATTTCGAAGGCTGCATGCCGATTGAAGTGATGGCCTCCCGCGGCCCCGAAACGCTGCGCTATGGTCCGATGAAGCCGGTCGGTCTGACCAACAGCCATACCGGTGGCAAGGCCTATGCCGTGGTCCAGCTGCGCCAGGACAATGCGCTTGGCACATTGTGGAACATGGTCGGATTCCAGACCAAGCTCAAATATGGCGCGCAGGCTGAACTGCTCCGCACGATACCCGGCCTGGAGAATGCCGAATTCGCACGGATGGGAGGACTGCATCGCAATACGTTCATCAACGCACCCAAGCTGCTTGACCAGCAATTGCGCCTGAAAAAAGCGCCGCATATCCGCTTTGCCGGACAGATTACCGGCTGCGAGGGCTATGTCGAAAGCGCGGCGGTGGGTCTGATGGTTGGCCGCATGGTCGCGGCGGAGGTCCGCGGCGAGCCTTTCACCCTGCCCCCGCAGACCACCGCTTTCGGCGCACTGCTCTCGCATATTACCGGCGGAGCCGATGCCCGCGATTATCAACCGATGAATGTCAATTTCGGCCTGTTCCCGCCCTTCGAGCAGAGGGTCAAGAAGAAGGAACGCAAGGAAGCCTATACGGCAAGAGCGCGGACCGATTTCGCCCAATGGTTGCAGCCGCTGTCTTCAGAAGGTGTCCAGATAGCCTAGCATTTGCACCGGGAAGCCTTTCGTTTCGGCCGGGTGGTCCGGAATTCCGTGCGCGTCAATTGCCCGTTCCCGTCGCTATCCGCGCCGGCGAAACGCTCGCTGGTGGAAATCGCCCATTCCTCGAAGGTCAGCAGATTATTACCATCGGTATCAAGCTTGCGGAATGAATCGGTGCGGCTGCTCATCATTTCCAGCCGGGTGATGCTTTCGTCGCGATTGCGGTCATAGCGGTTGAACCGCATCTCTTCCCGTGTCGCCTTATAGGCTTCGGGCGGCGTCGGACCGACCGTTTCTACGTCCAGCTCGGCAACCGGCAGGACTTCGGGATCTGGCGATTCCGGCGGTGGTGGCGCTTCGGGTATCGGCACGTCCTGCCCCTCCGCACCGATCCACAGAAACAGGCCTGCGGACAACATCAGGATCATGCCGGCAGCCCCGGCGAGAAATGTCTTCATAGGCAAAGCCCGCGTATCAGCGGCTTTCGATCCGGGGTCTAGCGGCCAGCAATCCCGTGCCAGATGATGCGCACGGCGCTGGCCGGACTATATAGATCGGCAGCCAGTTGCCCCTTCCTAACATCATGGATCATCAGTTTGCAGAGGATTGAAAGGGGTCGACCGCTTCTGTCAAAATCGGGCGCACCCCGGGATTTTACGATGGCCGAACACCGGTCGAACGCGGACTGGCGCATCGCGGCATCCGAGCAATGGCGGGCAAAATCCCACAACGCCCAGGCCTGGCCCAGGTCGGCCTGCCGGTCGCTCAGCGCCGTTTCGTCCGACAGGCCGAATGCAAAAAAGCCGCGCCCGCGCGCAACGGCATAATTGTCGAACTCGCGGTCGCCCCAGGGAAAATCCTCCAGCATCGCCTCCCACCCGTCGAGCAGGGTCAGCAGCGGCGCTAGATTTGCGCCTTTCTCTTCAAGATGATTGATCTGCTCGACCAGTGGTTCGCCCGCCGGCCGTTCCGCCGCCGGCTTGGTTAACACGTCCCGCCACCAGGTTAACCGCATCTGTCCAATCAATATTTCGGAAGTCGACCGGATAATATCGGCAAGACGGGCATCGAGCGCGAATAGCAACGCATATCGGGAGCGATGTTGCTGCTTTGCATAGGCGTGAATCAACCTGTGGATTGGTTCTAGTTGTAAAACCGTGTCAGACATGGACATGGCGTCGACGGTTTTCTGGGAAAAATCAAGGTAAACATGGCCTTAACCAAGCCTATTGCGCGGTCACTAACCCTTTTCTCCCTATCAGGCATACCGCAATGAAACGGGATGGCTTTGCTGTTCACGTATATTTCAGGGGCATGGCATGGTTGAGAGAAACAGGATGAAAGCAGCGAAATCGTTTTTGCAGGAGCTGCGTTCCAATACCGCCGGCAATACGCTGGCCATGGCCGGCATGGCAATGTTCCCGCTCGCAGCAATGATTGGCGGCGGTGTCGATGTCAGCCGTATCTATCTGGTGCAGACACGTTTGCAACAGGCATGCGACGCCGGCGCGCTGGCTGGCCGGCGCCAGATGGGCAGCGGCACCTGGACCGCGAACAGCAACGCCGCCAACACTGCTGCCCGAAATATGTTCAAGGCCAATTTCGATACCGATGCCTTTGGCTCCTACGACGGCGCATATGCCTTTACCGAAAATGCCGGCACGGTAACCGGCGTGGCCACGGTCAAAGTGGACATGGCAGTGATGCAGATGTTCGGCTTTGGCACCAAGAATGTCGCCGTCGAATGTGATGCCTCGATGAGCATTCCCAATACCGACGTGATGTTCGTACTGGACACGACCGGGTCGATGAACTGCCCGGATACCGGTTCAACCTATTGCAGCAACAATGGTAATACAGAAGCCTCCAACGCCCGAATCCGGGGCCTGCGCTCGGCCGTGAAATGCTTCTATGAAACCTTGGCAAAAAGAAACAGCAGCGAGGATTGCGGATCGACACCGGCGGCCGGTAGCGAAAATACCGCCCATCTTCGCTTTGGCTTCGTGCCCTACAGCACCAATGTGAATGTCGGCAAGCTTCTGCCCAATGATTTTATCGCCGATCGCTGGACCTATCAGTCGCGCGAGGCGATCACCCGGGCGGAGAATGTGATCGTCGATTACACCCCGGGCACGCCCTATCTCTATGGCAGCACATTTTACTATGATGGCGGCTGGAGCGGACGTTCGACCGTCGAGACCCACTATAATGTGCGCAACAGAAATGCCTGCAGCGATCTTCAGCCCGAGGATTATGACGATATGTCGGGCAGCGAAGGGGCACCATATGGTCATTCGACCTGGACATCCGGCGACGACCAGATCACCCGTTGGTATACCGATGTCAACGGCACCCGATATGACTATAGCACCAGCTACAGCAGCAGGCAGGACCGTTGCCGGATCAGGCTGCGCACCCGTGATCTCGTCGAACGGCGGGAATATCGCCAGATCAACTCGCCGGTATATGAGCAGCAGCAGGTGTTTTCCCGCTATGATTACAAGCCTGTAACATTTGATGTCAGCGGCCTGAAAGCGGGTGGATCGACCTGGAATGACTCGATCGATCTTCCGGTCGGCAATGAAGGCCTGGATACCGGCGTGACCTGGGACGGCTGTATCGAGGAACGGCAAACCGTCAGGACCAGCAATTTCAGTCCGATCCCCGTGGCCGCCTATGATCTTGATATCGACCGCGTACCGACAACCGGCGATCCCGCCACCCAGTGGGGGCCGTTGCTCGACACTGCGGTCTGGGGCAGATATAATTCCTACGGCAGCCGCACCACCAGCACGGTTTCCACGGCAAGCAATCTGAGCCGTAACTTCAGCTATACCTGCACCAACGAGGCCCGCAAACTGCAACGCTGGGATACGCCATCCGATTTCGATGCCTATCTCGACGATCTCGATGCGATCGGCAGCACCTATCATGATATCGGCCTGATCTGGGGTGCCCGTTTGTTGTCGCCAACCGGGATATTCGAATCGGAAAACGCCGCCTCGGCTAGCGGGGGCGCGATCGACCGTCACCTGATCTTCATGACCGATGGCGACACCGTGACCAGCAGTACCCAATATACGTCCTACGGGGTGGAATGGTATGACCGGCGCAGAACTTCGGCAAGCAGCGCGCCGTCGTCAAACGACCTGACAAGCCAGGTCAACAGCCGCTTCCTGGCGATGTGCAACGCGATCAAGAACAAGAATATCACCTTGTGGGTGGTCTCGTTCGGCAATGGCGTAAGCGCGGGATCGATTACCAACCTGCGCAACTGCGCAACTTCGGGCAAATTCTACAACGCCAGCAACAGCGCCGAATTGCTCGCCAATTTCCGCTCGATCGCCAACGACATCTCGCAACTGAGACTGACAAACTGATGCGCGGATTATTGAAAAAGTTTCGCGCCCTCAAAAGAGACGATGGCGGTGCCGCACTGGTGGAATTTGCGCTGGTGTCGCCCGTCCTCATCCTCCTGATAATGGGCATGCTGGACCTCGGGCACCGCATTTATGCAACGGCAATTCTGCAGGGGTCTGTACAAAAGGCTGCGCGCGACGCCAGTCTCGACGATGGTTCCGCAAACGCCAGCGCGATCGATGATCGGGTCAAGGAGCTGATGTTGCCGGTGCTGCAGCCGGAACCGATCTCGGATTTCGAATTCACGCGCAAGAATTACAGCGATTTTTCCGACGTCGCGCAGCCTGAAGATTTCACCGACACGAACAATGACGGTGAATGCAATAATGGCGAACCCTATGATGATGTAAACGGAAATGACAGCTGGGACGCCGACCGCGGTGCTGCCGGCCAGGGTAATGCCAAGGATGCCGTTCTCTACACCGTCAAGGTGACCTACCCCCGGCTGTTTCCGATGGCCGGGCTGGTCGGCATGTCGCAGGACGAAGTCATTCAGGCCAGCACCGTTGTCCGCAACCAGCCGTTCGGCGAACAATCTGATCGCGGGGAGATAAAGAATTGCACTTGATATCCAGGATTAGCCGGCGGAAACCCTTGTTGTCTGTCAAACGCACCTTGTCCGCTCTTGCGGTCAATACAAGCGGACTGGCCCTTATTGAACTGGCCTATTCGCTGCCAATTCTCATGGGGGTCGGCATGTATGGCGCAGAGGTTGCGAATGTCGCGATGGTCAGAATGCGGGTCAACCAGATTTCCATGCACGCCGCGGACAACGCATCCCGCATCGGCGAGGGATCCCTGTTGTCACAGAAGAAAATCTACGAAAGCGACATCAACGACCTGTTTGTCGGCGCGGACCGCCAGGCCGGCAAATATGTCGATATATATGAGCATGGCCGCATCATCATAAGCAGCCTCGAGAAACATAGCGATGGCGATCAATATATCAGCTGGCAGCGGTGCAAGGGCAAAAAGGTCCATCAGTCCAGCTATGGTACCGCGGGAGCCAGTTCGCCCTCCCGTCCGGTCAATGGCATGGGGCCGGCAGGCGCCCGCGTGACCGCGCCGGACAATCAGGCCGTGATCTTTGTCGAGGTTTCCTACGATTACCAGCCACTGATATCGAGCACCTTTACCAGCACCCGCACGATCACCACGCGCGGTGCCTTCAACGTGCGCGATCGCCGCGACCTGACGCAGATATACGACAAGACCGGCAGTGATCCGGTATCCAGTTGCAATGTGTATGACGGCGTCGACTAGCCAGGACCGGTCCGGGCCAGCACGGCTCTATTTGTAGCAAACCTTCTTCGCCGCCTTGATGATCCGCGCGCTGTCGATCAGCGCCGCTTTCTCCAGATTGGCGGCATAAGGCAACGGCACATCCTCGTTGGTTACCCGCATCACCGGTGCGTCGAGATCATCGAAGCCCTGCTCCATGCACAGCGCGACAATCTCGCTCGCGATCGAGCAGGTCGGCCAGCCTTCTTCGGCAACCACCATCCGGTTGGTCTTGGCGAGGCTCTTCAGAACGGTTTCCGTGTCGAGTGGCCGCAAGGTGCGCAGATCGATAACCTCGGCCTCGATCCCCTCGCCTGCAAGCGTGTCGGCGGCTTCCAGCGCCAGGCCGACACCGATCGAATAGCTGACGATGGTGACATCACTGCCTTCACGCATGATTCGCGCCTTGCCGATCGGCAGCGTATAATCCTCGATTTCGGGTATTTCGAACGAACGGCCATAGAGCAGTTCATTTTCCAGGAACACCACCGGGTCGGGAGTCTGGATCGCCGCTTTCAGCAAGCCCTTGGCGTCCGCTGCGTCATAAGGGGCGATCACGATCAGGCCGGGCACCGCCGCATACCACGGACCGTAGTTCTGGCTATGCTGCGCGCCGACCCGCGAGGCCGCACCATTGGGGCCACGGAAAACGACCGGGCAGCGCATCTGGCCGCCGGACATATAGTTGGTCTTCGCCGCCGAGTTGATGATCTGGTCGATCGCCTGCATCGCGAAGTTGAAGGTCATGAACTCGACGATCGGCTTGAGACCGCCCATCGCCGCGCCGGCCCCGATGCCGGCAAAGCCATGTTCGGTGATCGGCGTGTCGATCACCCGTTTCGCCCCGAATTCGTCGAGAAGCCCCTGGGTCACCTTGTAGGCGCCCTGGTACTCGGCAACTTCCTCGCCCATCACAAAGACCGTGTCGTCCTTGCGCATTTCTTCCGCCATCGCGTCGCGCAAGGCTTCCCGGACGGTAATCGGCACCAGTTCCGTGCCTGCGGGAACCGACGGATCGTCGGCCCGCGAAACCGGAGCCGGCGGTGCGGCCTCCATGATCTCGGGCTTATCTTCTTGCGCAGCCGCAGGCTTGGCCTCTTCCTTGGGCTCACTGGCCGGATCGGATTTGCTTCCGGATTCGGCGTCTTCGTCTTCACCGGTCATCTCGGCGATCACGGTGCCGACAGCAACCTCGTCGGTTCCGGCCTCGACCAGAATTTTCGAGATCACGCCCTCGTCGACCGCTTCAAATTCCATCGTCGCCTTGTCGGTTTCAATTTCCGCCAATATGTCACCGGAGCTGACTTCGTCGCCTTCCTTGACAAACCATTTGGCCAATGTGCCTTCTTCCATCGTCGGCGACAGGGCGGGCATTTTCAGTTCGATCGCCATCAATATTGCTCCACCAGCACGTCAGTATAAAGTTCGGACAGTTCCGGTTCCGGTGACTCCTCGGCAAAATCCGCCGCCTCCATCACGGTCTTCCGGACCTTCTTGTCCATCGCTTTCAGATCCTCTTCCTTCACGCCCTGCTTGAGCAGAGCCGCCTTCAGCCGTTCGATCGGATCGGATTTCTCGCGCACGTCCTGGACTTCGTCGCGGCTGCGATATTTCGCCGGATCGGACATCGAATGGCCGCGATAGCGATAGGTCTTGAGTTCCATCAGAACCGGACCGCCACCGCTACGGACATCCTTCAACGCTTCCTCGACCGCGCCGCGAACCGCCAGCACATCCATGCCGTCGACCTGCACGCCGGGAATACGGAAACTTTCACCGCGCCGGTAAAGCTGGTCTTCGGCGGACGACCGGTTGACACTGGTGCCCATGGCATATTGGTTATTCTCGATCACGAAAATCACCGGCAGTTGCCACAGCTCGGCCATGTTGAAACTTTCGTAGACCTGCCCCTGATTGGAAGCACCGTCGCCGAAATAGGCCAGACAGACACCGCCATCTTCCTTATATTTATGGGCGAACGCCAGGCCGGTGCCGAGCGACACCTGCGCACCGACAATGCCGTGCCCGCCGTAGAAACCATGTTCCACCGAGAACATGTGCATCGAACCGCCCTTGCCCTTCGAAATGCCCGATGCGCGGCCGGTCAGTTCGGCCATCACGATATTCGGGTCGATCCCGCAGGCCAGCATGTGACCATGATCGCGATAGCCGGTAATGACACTGTCCTTGCCCGGACTGATCGCCGACTGCAGGCCGGTAACGACCGCTTCCTGACCGATATAGAGATGACAGAAGCCGCCGATCAGACCGAGGCCATAGAGTTGCCCCGCCTTTTCCTCGAAGCGCCGGATGAGCAGCATCTGCTCATAAAATTCCAGCATCTCCTCTTGCGTTGCTTTGTATATCGGGGCCTTCAGGCCTCCGGTCGACGGGGCGGCCGGTTTGGCTTTGGCCGGCGCGCGCTTGGGCGCCGTGGTTTTTTTGGCTGGGGTGGTTTTCCGGGGAGCTTTTGCCACGCGAGCGGGATCCTTTTTTTGACTAGCAAATAGCATAGCCAAATCCGTTGCGTTACCCAAGCACTTAGGTTCAGCGAACGATTAAATAATCAACTGGCGGATGAAAATGGCCGGCGGCTATTTCAGAGGAACGATAATTTCATCCGGATGGACGACATTCACCTTTTTGCGCAGCAATTCGCCGATCAGATCCGGGTCGGCACCACGAGGGTCGAGCAGCTCGACCCTGTTCTTCAGGGCGTCGCGCTCGGCCTCCAGCTTGGCCAGTTCGATCCCGCGCTGTTCCAGCTTCGCCTGATATTCACCCCATGCCAGCACCCCGGTCGGACCAAGCACGGCATAGCCGGCGATGGCAAGCAGGGTCATCAGCGCAAATCCCGGGCCGAGAGCCGCTTTGATCAGAGCTGAAATTTTGTCATGTTGCGCCATATATCACCTTGAATCAGAAAAGTGATTCGCTGGCAAGAGGCTTAACATTCATTTTGGCGGTTCAGCGCCCAACTGCCCCCCAGAAACGAGGAACCGGCGATCAACTAAAGATCGACCGCCCGGCATAATGCGCAACGCTGCCCAGTTCTTCCTCGATCCGGATCAACTGGTTATATTTGGCGAGCCGGTCCGACCGCGCCAGGCTGCCGGTCTTGATCTGTCCGCAATTGGTCGCGACCGCGAGATCGGCGATCGTGGAATCCTCGGTCTCGCCCGAGCGGTGCGACATCACTGCGGTATAGGATGCATTATGCGCCATCCGGACTGCTGCCAATGTTTCCGAAAGCGTGCCGATCTGGTTGACCTTCACCAGCAGCGAATTAGCCAGACCGTCCTTGATACCCATCGACAGACGCTCGGGATTGGTCACGAACAGGTCATCGCCGACCAGTTGCACCGTGTCGCCGACGGCATCGGTAATCAGTTTCCAGCCTTCGAAATCATCTTCCGACATGCCGTCCTCGATCGACTTGATCGGATAGTCCTTGCAAAGCTCGGCCAGATAGTCGGACATTTCTGCCGGGCTGAGCACCTTGTTCTCGCCCGAAATATGATATTTGCCATCGCGGAAGAATTCGGTAGCAGCGCAATCGAGCGCGAGAACCACTTCGTCGCCAACCTTGAACCCGGCTTTTTCAACCGAGGCCATGATGAAGTCGAGCGCTTCGCGGGTTGAACCCAGATTGGGTGCAAAACCGCCTTCGTCGCCGACCGCCGTCGCCAGCCCCTTTTCAGCCAGACCCTTTTTCAGCGTGTGGAAAATTTCACTTCCCCAGCGGACCCCTTCCGACAGGCTGTCAGCGCCCACCGGCATGACCATGAATTCCTGAAAGTCGATCGGATTGTCGGCATGTTCGCCGCCATTGATGATATTCATCATCGGTACCGGCAGGACATGCGCCGAAACGCCGCCGACATAGCGATAGAGCGGCAGGCCCCGCGCATCGGCCGCAGCCTTTGCCGCCGCCAGGCTGACGCCCAATATGGCGTTGGCGCCCAGCCGTGCCTTGTTCGGCGTGCCGTCCAGCGCGATCATCGCCGCATCCAGTTCTTCCTGATCCTCTGCATCCAGATCGGTCAGTGCTTCCTTGATTTCGCCGTTGACCGCTTCGATCGCCTTGAGGACGCCCTTGCCAAGATATTTGCTCTTGTCTCCGTCGCGCAGCTCGACCGCTTCATAAGCACCGGTAGACGCACCGGAGGGCACCGCCGCCCGGCCAAAGCTGCCATCTTCCAGCAATATGTCGACTTCTACCGTCGGGTTGCCCCGGCTATCCAGAATCTGGCGGGCATGAAGATCAATTATGGCGGTCATGATGGGGCTCCGAATGATGGATAAATGATGGCGACGGCCTTAATGCGATGACCGGCTTCTTGCAATCCATTGAACCGCTTTTCTCTGCGATTTCCCCTTGTTTCATAGGCAAATGATACCATTTCGAATATACGGGGACCACAAATGGAACGCTTTCCGCTTGTGGAGTGTTGGCAAGAGACAATGAAGAAGGAATAGTGATCATGGCAGAAGTCAAGAAATCAACCGCGAAGACCACTGCGAAAAAACCCGCAACGAAAAAGCCGGCAGCCAAAAAGACCACGGCGACCAAGGACACGTCGGAAGTGCGCAGCACGAAAGCGCAAAAGGCCGCTCCGCTGAAAGCGGGCGCCACCAAGGCCGCAGCTGCGTCGCCGGACACCGGTGCCGGCACCAGCGGCGATTTCAAGGAACGCGCAGTCAGCAAGGCCAAATCTGCCGCCAGCCAGGGCAAGGAACGCACCGGCACGGCGATCGAAAATCTGAGCAGGATGATCGAGGACAGCGCCAAGACCATCGACGATAATGTCGGCGAAAAATACGGCAATTATGCCCGCTCCGCCGCCGACGCCGTATCTTCCTTCGCCGAAAAGCTGAATTCCAAGGAAATCGACGAGATCGTCGAGGATGCGCGCGGCTATGTGCGCAAAAGTCCGGCGGTCGCTATCGGCGCGGCTGCAGTGGTCGGCTTTCTCGTCTCCCGTCTGATCAAATCGGGGATGGATGATAACGACGCATGAGTGTAGCGTGGCCCCGAGACAGGCACCGGTGACCGATGTTGCAGGACAAGGAAATTCCCGTTTTGGATGAAGACCGTCTTTCCGAAGACCCCGCTGCTGCGGGCGCCGGCGCCGCGGAATCCGGTTCGCTGAAATCCCAGCTTGCCGGCCTGGTGGAAGATGTCCGCGTTCTCGCTTATGCAGAGGTCGAATATTATCGCACCAAATTGTCGGTCAACATGGCGGCGACCAAGCGTATCGTTACGCTGGCCGGCGTCGGACTGATTTTTGGTGTGATGGCTATCATTGCCCTGATTTTGGGATTATTGCTGGTGCTGGCCGATTTTGTCGGCCCGCTCGCGGCAACCGGCATCGTCACCGGCCTCGCCCTGCTGGTTGCGGCGGTGACACTGGGTATGGCGACAAAACAGGCAAAAAAGCTGCCGCTGGATGAAACCGATGCATGAGAATGACAATGCCGCACAATAATGACGATATCTTCAGCCTGCGCAATCTGGCGATCCACCGCGATCAGGCGCGCGCCAATCTCAAAAGGGATAGCGAGGAAGCCAGGGAACGGCTGAAGCCTGCCAATCTCGTTTCCGAAGCGAAAAGCAAGGCGGCGCAGCGCGTCCGCGCCGTCGGCACCAGCGCGGTCAACGGCATCCGGGCCAATCCCGGCCTTTCCGCCACGGTCGCCGCCACCGCGACGCTGATTGCCATGCGCAAACCCATTGCCAGACTGATTGCCAACCGCAAGCCATCCGGGCCGGATCAAACCGAGGAATAGACTATGAACAAATTGACCGACAATATCGACAAGGCCCGCGCGGCATCCCGGGAACGGCTCGAATCGGCGAGGGAAATGGCGACCGAAAGCACCGTGGCGGCGCGCGAGAAAATGTCGGAGAGCAAGGCCCGCGCGGCTGCCCTGCTCGGCGAAGGTCGCGAGAAAGCGGCGGAACGCGTGGCTGCAACCCGCGATGTCGCCAAAAAGGCCGCCGCCAAATCCGAAGAGACGATCAGCAACAGCCCGCTCGCCATCGTCGCCGGCGGCGCCGCGCTCGGCGTGCTGATCGGCGCGCTGCTGCCGAAGAGCAAGGCCGAAGGCAAATATGTCGGCGGCGCGGGACGCAAAATCAACGAGACCGCGAAAACCGCCTACCAGGCCGCCAAGGATGCGAGCCGTGACCAGATCAGCGAGCTCGGCCTGACCAACGACAATATGCGCGAACAGTTCAAAGATATGTTTGGCAAAGCGATCGAGGCTGCTAAGACCGCGATGGCCGCAGCAC
Organism: Sphingorhabdus sp. SMR4y; assembly: GCF_002218195.1. GTDB lineage: Bacteria > Pseudomonadota > Alphaproteobacteria > Sphingomonadales > Sphingomonadaceae > Parasphingorhabdus. Next base: position 1,067,058 of record NZ_CP022336.1, read on the forward strand.
AGGATGCGGTAAAAGAAGAACATCAGGGCAAGAAATGAAAGAACAACGCAGCAAGATGCATCTGGTCATGGGCGGACGGGTCAAGGATCCGCGCGGCCTGGACTTTGTTAATCTCGACAAGATCGATCTGGTCGGGGTCTATCCCGATTATCAGGAAGCCGAAGACGCATGGCGTTCGAAGGCCCAGATGACAGTCGATGACGCCGAAATGAAATATGTGGTCGTCCACATGCACAAGCTGCTCGAGCCGGACGTTCCGCTCGAAGACTAGGCGCTGCGGAACCGCCATCTCAGCAACGGTCTGGTCAGCACCAAACCCGCGACAAAGCCACCGATATGCGCGAAGATCGCAATGCCCTGAAGGCCGCCACTGGTGGCGACTCCGATCATCAGCTGAATGCCGACCCAGGCCAGCGTCAACCAGATGATCCGCACGATATGTCCCGGTATCGGGCCGACCGGTTCCACCCGGTTGCGCGCAAACAGCAGCGCATAGGACCCCAGCAGCGCTGAAATCGCCCCGCTTGCGCCCACCATCGGGATGATCGATGCGGTGTCGACCGCATAGTGCGCGAAGGCCGCTGCATAGGCGCCAGCGACGTAGATCAGAGCCGTAAGCTGCACGCCCATCGCCTGTTCGACGAAGCGCCCGCAGAACAGCAGCAGCAGCAGCATGTTGAAGCCGAGATGCATCAGCCCGCTATGCAGAAACGCCGAAGACAAGGGTGTCAGCCAGGTCGGCACCACCCAGCCAAAGCCGACAATTTCCATAGGCTCGCCGCTGAACCGGACCGGAAACATGCCACCCCGCAACAGGGCCTGATATTCCCAGCCGAAAAGCCAGATCAACAGGAAGATCACGACATTGGCGATGATCAGCCAGTTGGTCAGTTTTCCCGCCGGAATTTGCATCAGGTCTAGATGAACTCGATCTTGTCGAGCAGGAAATATTTGTCGCCGGACGGCACCGTCACCTCGATTTCGTCACCGACACTGCGCCCGATCAGGGCCCGGCCGATTGGCGAATTATAGCTGATCTTGCCAGCCTTGGCATCGGCTTCCGCCTGACCGACGAGCTGATATTTCACCGGTTTGTCATCTTCGTCGAGCAGGGTCAGCGTCGCACCGAAAACGGCCTTGTCACCGGACAGGGTCTTGGGATCAATGATCTGCGCGCGGGACAGCTTGTCCTCGAGATCGCCAATCGTCGCCTCGACCTGGCCCTGCCGTTCCTTGGCCGCGTGATATTCCGCATTTTCGGAGAGATCGCCATGCGCACGCGCGGTTTCGATCGCGTCGACAATGATCGGCCGCTCTGCCTTGAGCGCCTTGAGTTCGGCCTCCATCTTGGCGTGGCCTTCGACGAGCATTGGTACTTTTTCAACAGCCATTAGATTGGCCTTTCCTTACTGAAACGCCGCCGTTTCCTGCGGTGCAGCGTCAAAAACAGTTTTCCGGCGCCCCTCTCCGGAGAAGCGCCCGCAGTTTGACGAAATGTCGGAAAATTAAGTCTGCGAAGCCTTATAATAGGACTGAAGCGCGCGAACTTCAAGAGTCTCGTCGCGCAGCGCCTCAATCGCCTGCATCACCGCATTGCTGGCGGTCGCGGTCGTATAGATCGGAATCTTGCCAACCAGCGCCGCCGCCCGGATCGATTTGGAATCCTTTGTCGACTGCCAACCCTCGGTGGTGTTGAAGATCAGGTTGATATCGCCGTCCTTGATCCGGTCGACAATATGCGGCCGACCTTCGGCCACCTTGTTGACCTTCTCGACCGTGATGCCCCGTTCCGCCAGATAGGCAGCTGTCCCGGATGTTGCAATCAGCTTGAACCCCAGCTTTTCGGCCAGCCGCGCGGCCGGTTCGATCACCTTCTTGTCGGTTTCCTTGACCGAGATGAAGATCGTGCCGCTATCGGGCAGCCGCGTATTGGCGCCGAGCTGTGACTTGGCGAAGGCAATCGGGAAGCTCTGGTCAATGCCCATCACCTCGCCGGTCGATTTCATTTCCGGGGACAGCACCGGATCGATGCCGGGGAAGCGGTTGAACGGGAAGACCGCTTCCTTGACCGCGATATAGTCGATATGCCGGTTGATTGCCGGCAGGTCTTTCAGCTTCTCTCCGGCCATCACGCGCGAAGCGATCTTGGCAATCGGCACACCAATCGCCTTGGCAACAAAGGGCACTGTCCGGCTGGCCCGGGGATTGACCTCGATCAGATAGACTTCGCCATCCTTGACCGCGAACTGGATATTCATCAGGCCGCGGACCTTCAGACCGAAAGCCAGCGCCTCGGTCTGCCGCTCCATTTCGGCGATAATATCATCGGGCAGGCTGTAAGGCGGGATCGTGCAGGCGCTGTCGCCCGAATGCACGCCGGCTTCCTCGATATGCTGCAGCACACCGCAGACCACCACCTGGTCGCCATCGCAGATCGCGTCGACATCGACTTCGACCGCGTCGCGCAGATACTGGTCGACCAGCACCGGCTGATCACCGGACACCTGCACCGCCGTGTTGATATAATCTTCCAGCTGCGCCGGACCATCGACAATTTCCATCGCCCGGCCACCGAGCACGAAGCTCGGCCGGATCAGCACCGGATAGCCGATACGCTCGGCAATCTTGACCGCTTCGTCGCGGGTCCGGGCCATGCCGTTTTCCGGCTGTTTCAGCTTCAGCTTGTTGACCAGCCGGGCAAAGCGTTCGCGATCCTCGGCAAGATCGATCGCATCGGGCGAAGTGCCGAGGATCGGTATCCCCGCATCTTCCAGCGCCTGCGCCAGTTTCAGCGGCGTCTGTCCGCCAAATTGCACAACCACGCCGACCAGTTCGCCGGTCTGCTGCTCGACATGCAGGATTTCCAGCACGTCTTCGGCGGTCAGCGGCTCGAAATAGAGCCGGTCGGACGTGTCATAATCGGTCGAAACGGTTTCCGGGTTGCAGTTGACCATGATCGTTTCAAAACCGGCGTCGGAAAGCGCGAAACAGGCGTGGCAACAGCAATAGTCGAACTCGATCCCCTGCCCGATCCGGTTCGGTCCGCCGCCAAGAATGACGACCTTCTTCCGGTCCGACGGTTGCGCCTCGCATTCCGGCTCGCCGAAGATTGGCGCTTCGTAGGAAGAATACATATAAGGCGTCTTGGCCTCGAATTCCGCGGCACAGGTGTCGATCCGCTTGAACACCGGACGAACGCCCAGCTTGTGGCGCAGGGCCCGGACCTCCGCTTCCGTGGTCGCGCCCGCCATGGCGGCCATCGCATCATGGACCAGCCCGTGCCCTTCGGCGACCGCGCGTCCGGCGCCACCGGCGACATGAACAGATTCAATCGCCAGTTTCGCCAGCCGCTGGTCGGAAAAGCCCATGGATTTGAGCTTCCGCATGGCCTGCGCGTCATTGGGCAGACCATTGTCCATGATCGCCTGCTCGGCATCGATGATTTCGCGGATTCGCGACAGGAACCAGGGATCGAAGCCGGCGATATCGTGGATCTCCTGATTGGAGAAACCTTCGCGCATCGCCTGCGCGGCAACCAGTATCCGGTCCGGTGTCGCCCGCGCCAGAGCTGCGGCGATATCGTCCCGCGACGCCCCGATCAGCTCCTGCACCCGGTTGAAACCGTCGAGACCGGTTTCCAGTCCGCGCAGTGCTTTCTGCATCGATTCGTGGATATTGCGGCCAATCGCCATGACTTCGCCGACCGACTTCATCGCGGTGGACAGAAGCGGCTCGGCGCCCTTGAATTTTTCAAAAGCGAAACGCGGTATCTTGGTGACGACATAGTCGATCGTCGGTTCGAACGACGCCGGGGTTGCGCCGGTAATATCATTGTCGATCTCGTCGAGCGTATAGCCAACCGCCAGTTTCGCCGCGACGCTGGCAATCGGGAAGCCGGTCGCCTTGGAGGCCAAAGCCGAAGAGCGCGACACGCGCGGGTTCATCTCGATAACGACCAGCCGGCCGTCCTTCGGATTGACCGCGAACTGGACATTGGAACCGCCCGTTTCCACGCCGATTTCGCGCAGCACCGCGATGCTGGCGTTGCGCATGATCTGATATTCCTTGTCGGTCAGGGTCAGCGCCGGGGCAACGGTGATACTGTCACCGGTGTGCACGCCCATCGGATCGACATTCTCGATCGAGCAGATGATGATGCAATTGTCCGCCTTGTCACGGACGACCTCCATCTCATATTCTTTCCAGCCGATCAGGCTTTCGTCGATCAGCACTTCATTGGTCGGCGATGCTTCCAGCGAGGTCCGCACATAATGCACGAATTCCTCGCGGTTATAGGCAACGCCGCCACCGGTGCCGCCCATCGTGAAGCTCGGCCGCATGATCGCCGGCAGGCCGATATCTTCAAGGATTTCCATCGCCTGTTCTTCGCTGTGCGCAACCGCGCTGCGCGGGCTTTCCAGACCGATCCGGTCCATCGCGTCCTTGAACTTCTCGCGATCCTCGGCCTTGTCGATCGCCTCGGCGTCGGCGCCGATCATCTCGACGCCATATTTTTCCAGCACGCCCATCTTGTTGAGCGACAAAGCCGTGTTCAGCGCCGTCTGCCCGCCCATCGTTGGCAGGATCGCGTCCGGCCGTTCCTTCTCGATGATCTTCTCGACAATTTCCGGGGTGATCGGCTCGATATAGGTCGCATCCGCCATTTCCGGATCGGTCATGATCGTCGCCGGATTGGAATTGACCAGGATGATCCGGTACCCCTCTTCCTTCAGCGCCTTGCACGCCTGGGTGCCCGAGTAATCAAACTCGCAGGCCTGTCCGATAATGATCGGGCCGGCGCCAATGATGAGGATGGATTTTATGTCAGTTCTTTTGGGCATTATGCAGGGTTCTCATCAGAAATTTCGCCATTTTCGTTGCAGGCAAAGCAGCCCCAACCATCATGGTCGATGTCATATTCGCTTTCGATCTCGAGGCATTTGCGGGTCAGCTCGCGGATCGTCTCGCGCCTGGTGTCGAGATCGGTCTGCAGCTCGATCACCCACTCGTCATCCTCGTTGGAAACCAGCGCCGAGCGAAAGCCCCATTTCGCCGCGTCATTCTTCAGCTTGTTGAGATCGGCAACCGCCCCGACAAATTGCACGTTAATTTCGCGCACAATATGCGACAAATCGCCGCCCGCTGCCATATTTTGCAGGATTTCGTCATCAATGGCCCATTCTTCGGCAAGATGCGCAGGATCAATTGGTCCGCTCATCAGCCAAGCCCCCCGACAAATTTCTCGAACAGATAGAAACTGTCCTGCGGTCCCGGACTCGCCTCGGGGTGATACTGGACACCAAAGGCCTTTTTGCCGATAATTTCGATGCCGCAATTGCTGCCGTCGAACAGGCTCTTGTGGGTTTCGTGAATATTGTCGGGCAGACTGTCGCCGTCCACCGCAAAACCGTGGTTCATGCTGGTGATCTCGACCAGCCCCTCGGTTGCGTCCCAGCCGCCGCCGATCCGCTGCACCGGATGATTGGCGCCGCGATGGCCCTGGTGCATCTTGACCGTCTTGGCGCCCGCCGCCAGCGCCAGCATCTGGTGGCCAAGGCAGATACCGAACAGCGGAATATCCGCTTCCAGCAGCTGTTGGATCACCGGAACCGCATAGACGCCGGTCGCCGCCGGATCGCCCGGGCCATTGGACAGAAACACGCCCGCCGGCTTCAAGGCCATGATGTCTTCGTAGGAAGTTTCAGCAGGAACAACAGTAACTTTCGCGCCAGCCTTCACAAGGTTTCTGAAGATATTACGCTTCGCACCATAATCGATCGCCACGACATGCGGACGGGCAAAAGATGCTTCCAAATCTTCCAATGGTGCATAGCCGTGACCCAGTCGCCAGGCGCCGCCCTTGTCCCAAAGATGGGTCTGGTGGCCGGTTACTTGCTTCGCCAGATCCATGCCTTCCAGACCTGCCCAGGCCCGCGCCTTGGCCAGCAGTTCGTCGATATCGAACTGGCCCTCGGGATCATAAGCGATCACCGCATTGGGCGCGCCCGCTTCCCGGATCCGCCGGGTCAAGGCCCTGGTATCGACACCGGAAATACCGATCCGGCCATTCTCCGCCATCCACTGGTTAAACGGCTGCTGGTCGCGAAAATTGGACGGTGCGGTCACATCCTCGCGGACAATACAGCCCAGCGCATGCGGGCTGTCCGCCTCGACATCCTCCGCGTTGGTCCCGACATTGCCGATATGGGGAAAGGTGAAGGTGACGATCTGTCCGGCATAGCTCGGGTCGGTCATCACTTCCTGATAGCCGGTCATCGCGGTGTTGAAGCAGACTTCGCCGACCGCAGAGCCGGTCGCACCAAAGCCCCTGCCCCAGATGATCGTGCCATCGGCCAACACCAATATCCCGGTTGCACCCTCGGGAGCGGCGGGATTATGGGCATGGGTCATGGGCTGTTCCTTTGGGTCGGTCATAGGCGCAAAATTTCACGGGACCTAGAACCAGATTTCTGGCGTCACAATCTATGAAAAACATTATCTTCCCGCTATGGTGGTAGCTTATTCCAAAAATATGAGGAAAGCCATGATTCGCGAGACCGTGAAAGCCGCGCAAATTGCCGCCATGAAGGCCGGCGACAAGGATCGCACCGCCGCGACCCGCAGCATAATGGCGAAGATCAAGGACAAGGACATCGAATTGCGCACCAAGGGTGATGCGCCGGATGACGATACCATGGTCACCGATGTCCTGCAGAAAATGGCCAAGCAACGCCGCGAATCGATTGCGATGTTCGAAAGCGGTGGCCGCACCGAGCTGGCCGAGGCGGAGAAACAGGAACTGGCGGTGATCGAGGAATTCCTCCCCGCCCAGCTGAGCGAGGAAGAAACCGCCGCCCTGATCGCCGGCATCAAGACCGAACTCGGCGCCGACAGCATGAAGGACATGGGCCGCGTGATGGGCGAACTAAAAAAGCGCCACGGCACCGAAATCGACATGAGCAAGGCCAGCGCGCTGGTTAAGGCGGCGCTTTCGTGAAAATTCGCCCTGCCGGTTGCGGGAGGGAAATACTTGTCCTTTTCCCCAATGGCTTGAGTCACTGCCATCGTAGACAATCTTGCTAATTCAATTACGAATATGATACTGCACGGTCAAAGCAACATCGCGATATCGGGGTGAGTCTGTTTACTAAGGGCGTTAAATAATGGCACTGTCTCCACAATGGTTGGATGAGCTACGCGCCCGAATAACGCTCTCGTCTCTCATAGGTCGCACCGTGAAAATCCAGAAGGCTGGCCGCGAGTACAAGGCCTGCTGCCCGTTCCACAATGAGAAAACCCCCAGCTTCACAATCAACGACGAAAAGGGCTTCTACCATTGTTTCGGCTGCGGCGCCCATGGCGATGCGATCAGCTGGATGACCGAACAACGCGGCCTTGGCTTCATGGATGCGGTTAAGGATCTCGCCGCCGAAGCGCAGATGGAAGTCCCTGCCCCAGACCCCCGCGCCGCCCAGCGCCAGGAAGTGCGGGCGACGCTGCATAACGTCATGGCGGCAGCGCAGGACTGGTTTGTCGAGCGGTTCAACAGCGCCGAAGGCGCGGCGGCGCGGGACTATCTGAAGAACCGCGGCATTTCGGAGAAGACGATCCGCGAATTCGGCTTCGGCTTCGCCCCCAATTCGCGCGGACAGTTGAAGGACGCTTTGTCGCAACATGGCGTCGACCAATTGATTGAGGCCGGCCTGCTGATCAAGGTTGATGACAGGGAACCTTATGACCGGTTCCGTGGCCGGCTGATGATTCCGATCCGCGATCCGCGCGGCCGGGTGATCGCCTTTGGCGGGCGGATATTGGGTGACGGCGAACCGAAATATCTCAACAGCCCCGATACCCCGCTGTTTGACAAGGGGCGGACACTCTACAATCTCGACAAGGCCTCCCCAGCGTCCCGCCAGACCGGTCGGATTCTGGTCGTGGAGGGCTATATGGATGCCATCGCCCTCGCGCAGGCGGGATTCGCAGAAGTTGTTGCCCCATTGGGCACAGCATTGACCGAACATCAGATCGAACGCATCTGGAAAATGGTGGAAAAGCCGATTATTTGTTTCGATGGAGATGCAGCGGGTCAAAAAGCATCTATACGCGCGGCACTTCGTGCGCTTCCATTACTCCGACCAGCGCATAGCTTACAGTTTGCCACTTTACCTTTTGGCCAAGATCCAGACGATTTCGTGAAAAACAAAGGTAAAGCAGCATTTGAGGAAATACTCTCAAAATGCGAAACCCTTGATTCACGAATTTGGAGAAACGAGCTAGCAAGAATCGGGCCCGAGCCGGGACCTGATGCCCGCGCCGAACTCCTTAGTCGCCTTCAAAACACTGCGAAATCTATTGCAGATGTGCAAATCGGAAAGGAGTACGACAGAACTTTTCGCGACGCTTTTTATGAAAGATTTGGCCTTAAGCGACAATATTTTGAAAAACTTAAAGCTGCCGTAAATGACGTATATGACCACCCGCTCGAAGGCCGTCACAAGGCCTTACATCGTGCCGTGATGCTCGGACTGATGCGTTATCCAACTGTCTTAAAAACCAAGTTCGAGGAAATTGGAAAACTTCCGCTGGAGGACGAATTTCAGAAAACTTGGTCGAGTAGCTTATTGGACATCGCCTTGCACAACTCTGATCTGACTGAAGATATGGTTGAACAACTGCTATTAGATGCCGACGTATCTCCGATAGCAAAGCGCGATTTTCAAAAAGATCTTGGATACTCGTTCTACAAACATCATGACGATCCAACTAAACCAATTCGAGATTTGGAGCTTGTCATCGATGCAATCAACTATGACTATGAAGCGAAAAGCGAACTTGCGCTTTCTATATCAAAATTAGAGGCCAGCATGAATCAGGATATCGAAGAAGTCCATCTTTCGAAGGTAAATGATAACCATGTTTCCAAGCTGAGGGAAAATGACGAAGCGAGCCGACGTTTGCGGGAAATATTAGACTTGGCTGCTACAGGCACTTAGCTTGATTCGAGATCATCGCCGAGCGCGAGATCAATTCTATCAGTCAACATTACAAAACGCTTGATATGCAGGGCCTTCTTACCATATTGGAGAAGACAGATTGTTATAATGTCGCAAAAGGGCTGTTACGGGCCGATGCGCTGAATTTCACTTTCAACCGCAAACTGCCAGACGACGCCCCTTCGCTATTGATCGAACGGGCACATCGGGATTTGGCAGAAGCGATTAAAGTGGTGACAGCGCGCCCCGGACTGGAAGCGGCCTTGGCAGAGGCGACGCGGCGGGTGCAGGATGATCTTACGGAAGAAAGTTATGCCGAGCAGCAGCGCCTTCGCAAAGCGAAGCAGTTATTTCACGAGCGGTTGGTCGAACTGACCCAGATCGACGACACAATATAGTTATTAATTAGGGGCCTGAGCCATTGGCAAGTAAAGCGAAAAACACCAAAGCCGAAGACGAACCGTTGATTGATCTCAACGACAGCGCGATCAAGAAGCTGATCGCAAAGGCGAAAAAGCGCGGCTATCTGACGATTGACGAGCTGAACGAGGCCCTGCCCCAGGACCAGAATGAACAGATTGAGGACGTCATGTCTGCGATCTCCGAAATGGGCGTCCGCATCGTCGAGAATGACGAGGAAGCCGCCGAGGAAATGGGTGGCGAAGAGGTCGAGTCCATTGACGGCAAGGACAAGGACAAGAAATCCGCGGCCGCCGCTCCGAAAAAAGCGAGCGGTGACCGCACCGACGACCCCGTCCGCATGTATCTGCGCGAAATGGGTGCCGTCGAATTGCTCAGCCGCGAAGGCGAGATCGCCATTGCCAAACGCATCGAGGCCGGCCGCGACACCATGATCTGGGGTCTGTGCGAAAGCCCGACGACATTCAACGCGATCATCGAGTGGTCAACCGCGCTGAACGATGGCGAAATGCAGCTGCGCGAAATCCTCGATCTTGACGCGATGCTTTCCAAGGATCCGGTTCCGGAGAATCTGGAAGACGCCGAAGACGACGATGATGGCGAGATCAGCGAAAAGACCGCAGGTCCATCCTTCAAGGATGACGACGAGGTCGAAGACGAAGAATCCGCCGATGACGAAGATGATGATGAAGCCGGGCTGACCGAACGCCGCACCAAGCGTGTGGTCGAGGAAGAAGAGGAAGACAATACCCTCTCCCTCGCGCAGATGGAAGAAGCCCTGAAGCCCGACGCGCTGGAAAAATTCGCGCTGATCACATCGGTGTTCAAGAAATTCTCCAAATTGCAGACCACCCGGCTGGAATCGCTGGCGGCGGGCAAGGATTTCCCAGCCGCTTCGGAGAAGAAATATCACGATTTGCGTGAAGAATTGACCGCTTTGGTCGAAAGCGTGCAGTTTCATGCCAATAAAATCGAGTTTCTGGTCGACCAGCTTTACTCGTTCAATCGCCGGCTGACGACGCTGGGCGGACAAATGCTACGGCTGGCCGAGCGCCACAAGGTGCCGCGGCGCGCATTTCTGGATAGCTATATCGGCAACGAACTTGACGACAACTGGCTGGCAAGCATGGCCAAAGTCGACAAGAAATGGGCCTCCTTCGTCGAAAAGGAAGCCGATGCGGTTGACCGTATCCGGACGGAAATTTCCGACATCGCCAATGCCACCGGCACGTCGCTGGTCGAATTCCGGCGAATCGTCAACATGGTCCAGAAGGGCGAACGTGAAGCCCGTATCGCCAAGAAGGAAATGGTCGAGGCCAATCTCCGCCTCGTGATTTCCATCGCCAAGAAATATACCAACCGTGGCCTGCAGTTCCTCGATCTCATTCAGGAAGGCAATATCGGCCTGATGAAAGCGGTCGACAAATTCGAGTATCGCCGCGGCTACAAGTTCAGCACTTACGCCACATGGTGGATTCGTCAGGCGATCACCCGCTCGATTGCCGATCAGGCACGGACCATCCGTATTCCGGTTCACATGATCGAGACGATCAACAAGCTGGTGCGTACCAGCCGCCAGTTCCTGCACGAACAGGGCCGCGAGCCGACACCGGAAGAAATGGCCGAACGCCTCTCCATGCCGCTCGAAAAAGTGCGCAAGGTGATGAAAATTGCCAAGGAGCCGATTTCGCTCGAGACACCAATCGGCGACGAAGAAGACTCGCATCTCGGTGATTTCATCGAAGACAAGAATGCGATCATTCCGGTCGATGCGGCCATTCAGGCCAATCTGAAAGAAACCGTCACGCGCGTGCTCGCCAGCCTGACCCCTCGCGAAGAACGCGTGCTGCGCATGCGCTTCGGGATCGGTATGAACACCGACCATACGCTCGAGGAAGTCGGCCAGCAGTTCAGCGTTACCCGCGAACGTATCCGGCAGATCGAGGCCAAGGCGTTGCGCAAGCTGAAGCACCCGAGCCGCAGCCGCAAAATGCGGAGCTTCCTGGACCAGTAATCCGGGAGGCCCCGCCCGGCTGCTATGGTTTGTAATTCCCTAACAGCAGGTAAACCTACTCTTTAGGTATCGTTGCTATATCCGAAGCCAGACGAAGATGTTTGATGCATTTTCGCGGTCATATTCGGATATCGGAAACGCGATGCTAGGACAAAATGCACATTTGGAAACACAGCCCGGCTCCGCTGGGCAGGCCGGCACATATGGCAGCGACACAACGCCCTATGTAGGACTGATTGCTGAAGATTTCTCTTTGCTGTCGGGCGCCGATATCGCCGATATCGTGCATTTCCTGTGCGTTTTGCACGGCCGTCACCCCGGTGTCATCGATCATGCCGCAACCAAGACCGTCGAAGATGATGCGCGCGAATGGCTGGTTCAGGCGATCGATGGCTTTGCCGCCGAACGCGCTTTTTTGACCAAGTTAACCGTAGCCGCCGGTCCGATTTCCGGTGTCAGCGGCGATGACCAGAGCAACGCCGCAGTGCTTGGTCAACGAAAGGCCCTGGATATGCTGTCCCAGTCCGATCGCAATGGATGCGCCATGGGCGCGGCCATTGCGCTGGTGGCAGACTGGCACTGCATCAGAAAAATTCTGGAACAGATCGCTCTGCGCACAGGCGTGGAAGCGCGCTCGTCCATATTGCCCAGCGCCCGGCAGACATCGGATCTAAACATCCTGCTGGCGAAAACACCCGCTCTGGAAAGAGCGTTGAATTTCGGCGCGGAACAGTTGCTCAATCAGCATCGCGGACTGTGGCAACTGCTCGAAGCGCGCCGTAATATGCAGCTTTCCCGCTAATATTCCCGCCATCTCCGGCACAGATTAACTAAATGATTAACTTGCCTGCGCGGGGAGTTTTCCCTATCGCCTTTGCTTTGACTATTAAGGCAAGGAATAAAAAATCATGCGTTTTGACGGCACCAAAGACTATGTTGCAACTGATGATCTGAAGGTTGCTGTCAATGCTGCCATGACCCTCCGGCGCCCTCTCCTCGTCAAGGGCGAGCCGGGCACCGGCAAGACGGTTCTGGCCTATGAGATCGCCAAGGCAATGGGCACACCGCTGATTGAATGGAATGTCAAATCCACCACCAAGGCGCATCAGGGTCTCTATGAATATGACGCGGTGGCGCGGCTTCGCGACGGCCAGCTGGGCGATGAGCGCGTGCACGATATTTCCAACTATATCCGCAAGGGCAAGCTGTGGGAGGCCTTCACCGCTCCCGAGCTCCCGGTTCTTCTGATCGACGAAATCGACAAGGCCGACATCGAATTTCCGAACGATCTGCTGCAGGAGCTCGACCGGATGGAATTCCACGTTTACGAGACCAAGGAAACCGTCAAGGCGACGGAACGCCCGATCGTGATCATCACCTCGAACAACGAAAAGGAACTGCCCGACGCATTCCTGCGCCGCTGTTTCTTCCACTATATCAAGTTCCCGGATCGCGAGACGATGCAGGACATCATCAACGTCCACTTCCCCGACATTCAGGGCGTTCTGGTCAAGAAGGCGATGGACATTTTCTACGAAGTCCGGGACGTTCCGGGTCTCAAGAAAAAGCCGAGCACCAGCGAACTGCTCGACTGGCTGAAGCTGATCCTGAACGAGGATATGCCGCTCGAAGCCCTGCAATCTTCCGACAGCAGCAAGGCGATCCCGCCCCTGCACGGCGCGCTGCTCAAGAACGAACAGGACGTGATGCTGTTCGAACGCCTGGCGTTCATGGCGAAACGTGAAGCTCGCTAGGTAAAGGCGGATACGATGTTCTTCAATTTCATGGACGAACTAAGGGCCGCCGGCATTTCGGCGTCGCTCAAGGAACATCTGGTTCTGCTCGAAGCGCTTGAAAAGGACGTTATCCGGCGCAGTCCGGAGGAATTCTATTATCTTTCCCGCGCAACTTTCGTGAAAGACGAGGGCCTTCTCGACCGCTTTGATCAGGTTTTCTCGAAAGTCTTCAAAGGTATCGAAACCTCCTATGGCACGCAGGAGGAAGATATTCCGCTCGACTGGCTGAAAGCGGTCGCCGAGAAATATCTGTCCGAAGAAGAGATGGAGAAGATCAAGTCGCTGGGCAGTTGGGACGAGATCATGGAGACGCTGAAAGAGCGGCTCGAGGAACAACAGAAACGCCACGAAGGCGGAAGCAAGTGGATCGGCACGGGCGGCACGTCGCCCTACGGCAATTCCGGCTACAATCCCGAAGGCGTCCGGATCGGCGGCGAAGGCGGCCAGAAGAAAGCGATCAAGGTCTGGGACAAGCGCGAATTCCAGAATCTTGACAACACAAAGCTGCTGGGCACACGCAATATCAAGGTTGCGCTCCGGCGCCTGCGCAAATTTGCCCGCGAAGGCGCCGCCGACGAGCTCGATATCGACCGGACGATTAATGGCACCGCCAAGCAGGGCTGGCTCGACATCCACATGCGCCCCGAACGGCACAATGCCGTAAAATTACTTTTGTTTCTGGACGTTGGCGGGTCGATGGATCCGTTCATCAAGCTTTGCGAAGAATTGTTCAGCGCGGCAACCAGCGAGTTCAAAAATCTTGAATTTTTCTATTTCCACAATTGCCCCTATGAAGGCTTGTGGAAGGACAATCGCCGCCGCTTTTCCGAACGCACAAACACCTGGGATGTGCTTCACAAATATGGTCATGACTATAAGCTGATCTTCGTTGGTGACGCATCGATGAGCCCTTATGAGATCACCCATCCGGGCGGTTCGGTCGAGCATTTCAACGAAGAGGCCGGGGTAACCTGGATGCAGCGTCTGACCAATACCTATCCCGCCGCAGCCTGGCTCAATCCGGTTCCGGAAAAACAGTGGGGCTATTCCCAAAGCGTCAAGATCATCCGGGAACTGATGAACGACCGGATGTACCCGCTGACGGTTGACGGTCTGGGTGATGCGATGAAAGAATTGACCCGCAAGCAGGGCTGATCGCTAGTCTTCGATAGCGAGCAGGGTCGTACCATCATATTTTTCAGCGGCCGGTTCGAAAACATCGGACCGTTCGAAATGCTGGTCCTCGACGCGCACATCTTTCAGGCCGGCAAGCTTGAACGTTGCCAGCTTGATCTCCCGTGGCGGCTGGCCGTCCTTTTCCAGCGGCACAGCATCGACGTGCATCTCGTCATGGCGCGTATAAAGAATATGCGGCGCCAGTTTGAAAGCCGTCTTGTTATAAGTCGCAGACACGCATTTTTTCAGCGCGACACCTTCGAAAAACTCTTTACTCGGTAGCATGGCGGCCGATTACCAGATTTCGGATCGATTGCAATGGTTATGTTGCAGTGCAACAAATTCAGTAGAGATAAAACGGTGTCGACAGCTCTTTCCAATATTGTTCATCCGGTTCCGCTATCGCATCGAGGTCGGTTGCGGTCGATGAAGGTGCCTCTATCCATTCCCGCAGCGACGGACCGCCATTTATGACATCGAACGCCAGCTTGTCATTTTCATATTCATAAGGGAAATCCCGCCACAACTCATAACCCGGATAAAGGGCGGCCACAGCCTTCAGAGCCAGGGCCTGCAATCGCCAGGGCCGAAAAGCCGCGTGATCATAGGCTGGCCCCTCGGCATGGATGTGCACGCCATTGCACAGCAGCCCCTGATGCTTGTGGAACGTCGGTTCGAACCAGATATCCCGCAGCAGGCACCCCTCCAGCCATTGCGGCGCCATGTCCCGCATTGTCGCCATCACCGAGCGCGCATCAATATCCGGCGCGCCGAAAAGCTCAAGCGGCCGTGTTGTGCCGCGCCCTTCGGACAGCATCGTGCCTTCCAGCATGACCGTCCCGGCATAGGCGCGCGCCATGTTGACATTTGGTGCATTGGGACTGGGATTGATCCAGATGCGGTCTTCCGGCCAGCCGAAGCCCGGCCCCTCGGGCTGCCAGCCCTGCATCTCGACAACCCGATAGTCGACATCGAGATTGAAATGACTGATCATCCAGCGGCCCATTTCGCCCATGGTCATTCCGTGCCGCATCGGCATCGGCCCTGCCCCGACGAAGCTTTCCCACCCGTCTTCCAGCAAGGTGCCTTCAACCGGTCGCCCCGCCGGATTGGGCCGGTCCAGCACCCACACGGTCTTGCCATGCTCGGCGGCAGCTTCGAGCATATAGCGCAAGGTGGTAATGAACGTATAGATTCGGCAGCCAAGATCCTGAAGATCGATCAATATCGCATCGAACGTTTCCATCGACGGTGCGGTCGGCCGGCGCACCTCTCCATAAAGGCTGAACACCGGAATATCGTGCACCGGGTCGTTGAAATCGGGCGACTCGATCATATTGTCCTGCTTGTCACCGCGCAGGCCATGCTGAGGGCCGAAGGCCGCAGTCAGATTGATATCATCCAGAGCGGATAGCGCATCGAGACTGTGCACCAGATCGCGTGTTACCGAAGCCGGATGCGCCAGCAACGCGACTCGCTTGCCCGTCAGAGGCCGCCGCAATTCCGCATCTTCAATCAGCCTGTCTATTCCGAATTTCATCAACCTTCCGCTGCCTCCATTTTGAGCGTAAAACCGTCCCGGTGGTGAAAATCCGGCCTAGCGCCGGGATGCGCCAAAGCCCAGAGCGTTTTCTCTCCGTCGAGCGTTTCAATAACCGCCGAGAGGCCGGCATCCAGTTCGGGCGCCACCCAAGGCTCGGGCAATGCCAGAGTGGCTTCAAGCGCAATATGTGTATCGCTAAAATCCATATGAATTTCAGGTGCTTTGGCTATCACCAGCTGGCTCATTCCGTCACGATAACGGTCGAAATCATAAGCAGCCCAGTTGCCCGACGGAGAAAGATTGAACTCGCAATATTGCTCGGTTCCCGGTTGGCCGAGAAACAGTTCGAAGCAGCTTTGTTGCCACAGATTATCCATCCGTTCCGAGCGGTCCGGAACATCTGGAAGCTTGACCTGCTCAACATTTCCCTCTGCATGATATCGCAGCCAAATCGTTCCGCTCTTCGACAACGAACAGTCGGCCGTGATTTGATCGATTGCCGATCCCGGCGTCTCGGGATGACGCTGCAAGTTCAAACGCATATTGCGACTTTCGTTGTCCCCATGTAACGCACCCATCCATGACCCATTATCAATCCGATCTCCTGCGTCTACTGAATGATCGCGGCTATATCCACCAGTTAACCGATGCCGAAGCATTGGATTCGCTCGCCTCCAAAAGCGTCATCCCCGGCTATATCGGATTTGATGTCACTGCGGATTCGCTGCATGTCGGTAATCTGGTCCAGATAATGCTGTTGCGGCGGCTGCAACAGGCGGGGCACAAGCCGATTGTCCTGATGGGCGGCGGCACCACCAAGGTGGGCGACCCATCCGGCAAGGACGAGATGCGCAAGTTGCTCGATGATGACGGAATTGCAGCGAATTTTGCCAAGATACGAGACAGTTTCGAGAATTTCCTCACCTTCGGCGATGGCCCCACCGATGCCGTCATGGTCAACAATAACGACTGGCTGGGCGAGCTCGAATATATCCCGTTCCTGCGGGATATCGGCCGTCACTTCACGATCAACCGGATGCTGACCTTTGACTCTGTCAAACTACGCCTGGAGCGGGAACAGCCGCTGACCTTCCTCGAATTCAACTATATGATCCTGCAGGCCTATGACTTTCTGGAATTGTCGCGGCAATATGGTTGCCAGTTGCAGCTTGGCGGGTCCGATCAATGGGGCAATATCGTCAACGGGATCGAACTGGGGCGCCGGGTCGACGGGGCGGAACTGTTCGGAGTCACCACCCCCCTGATTACCAAGGCGGACGGATCCAAGATGGGCAAGTCCGTCGACGGCGCGATCTGGCTCAACGCCGATCGGCTGTCGCCCTACGACTACTGGCAATTCTGGCGCAATACCGATGACCGTGACGTCGGCAAGTTCATGCGGCTTTTCACAGATATCGAGCTCGATGAAATTGCGCGACTGGAGACGCTTCAAGGTTCGGAAATCAACGAAGCGAAGAAGATATTGGCCGATGCCGCAACCGCGATGGCGCACGGTGAAAGTGCGGCGGCCGATGCGGCCAGAACCGCGCAGCAGACTTTCGAACAGGGTGCTGCGGGAGACGATCTGCCTGTGTTTGAGGTAGCCGACAGCACGATTTCAATTCTGGATGCCCTCGTCGGGATTGGTTTCTGTGCTTCCAAGGGCGAAGCCAAACGTCTGGTTGCCGGCGGCGGCGCCCGGATTGACGCCGCGCAGATAAAGGACAGCGGCCACATGATCGCTGTTGCCGGCTCCGACGTGAAGATTTCTGCCGGCAAGAAAAAGCACGGATTGCTTCGCAACAGCTGACAGCGCGCAGAAATGCGCGCTGTTAAAAGCGGCCATTTACCAATTATTCTTAATCGAGCGTTATGATCGTGACGAACAATATGGAGTTCGCTGCGAATGGCCGCTTTACCACCTCAGACAGTCCCGGACATGCGTCGCGCCACGCGGTTTTCAGTCGACTTCGAAACCGTATGCGAAATTCATCCTGATCGTGAAATCCGGGTGCGAATCGCGAATATTTCCGCAAACGGCATGATGCTGACAGACCCTATAGACATGGAAAAGGGCGACCGGGTCACCGTTCGCCTGCCAGTAGCCGGTCGAATCGAAGCCTATCTGGTCTGGTCTCATCAGGGCCGCCATGGCTTCAAATTCGAACGAGTCATCCGGGAGCCGGATTTCTACGCGATGCTCGACATGATCAACGGCTGATAGGCTCTACCCGCTGCGCAATAGGCTGACGCCCCAGTCCCGCTCGAACAGATATAGGGCGATGCGCGCAGCCTGCCCTCTCTCGCTGGCCAATCCTCCGTCCCGATCAAGCAACAGCCGGGCATCATCGGTAGCCGCTCCGATAAATTCACTGACCTGTGTCGGCGTTGCCACGCGAAAGCCGGCGTCTCCGGATTGCCGGGTCCCAAGCAGCTCCCCTGCCCCGCGCAACCGGAGGTCTTCCTCTGCGATCCGGAAGCCGTCATTGGTTTCCCGCATCAGGCTTAGTCGGGCGCGCGCCGTTTCGCTCAGCGTATCGCCGCGAATCAGCAGGCAATTCGATTTGACACTACCCCGTCCGACGCGACCGCGAAGCTGGTGCAACTGCGCGAGCCCGAAACGGTCAGCCGCTTCGATGATCATCAGGCTGGCATTGGGCACATCAACGCCCACTTCGATCACAGTGGTAGCCACCAGAACCTTGATCTCGTTGCGCTGAAAGCGCTCCATCACCAGATCTTTCTCGGGGCCCTTCATCCGGCCGTGAACAAGGCCGATCTGGTCCCCGAACCGCGTTTTCAAAGCAGCAGCCCGGTCTTCAGCCGCAGCAAGATCGCTTTTCTCACTTTCGTCAATCAGGGGGCAGACCCAATAGGCCTGGCCGCCCGAGCCGATGTGGCGGGCCAGCCCTTCGACGACGTCCGGCAAGCGTCCGGCAGAAATAACGCTGGTATCGATTGCCTGCCGCCCCGGGGGCAGTTCATCGATACGGGAGACATCCATTTCACCGAATTGACTGAGTGTCAGCGTGCGGGGAATGGGCGTTGCCGTCATCGCCAGCAGATGCGGCGTTCTGTCCGCTTTCTGGGTCAGCAGCAGGCGTTGGGAAACGCCGAATTTATGCTGTTCGTCAATCACCGCGACAGCCAGGTTCTTATAGTTCACATGCTCCTGAAATATCGCATGGGTGCCGACCAATATATGGATGGAGCCGTCCATCAGCCCCATCAGGGTCGCCTCGCGTGTCTTGCCCTTGTCACGGCCGGTAAGGATCGCAATGTTGACCGGAAGGCCGGCCAGAATCTTTTGCAGGCTCTCGAAATGCTGCCGCGCCAATATTTCGGTCGGGGCGAGAAAAGCGCCCTGAAAGCCGGCTTCCACCGTCGACAGCAGCGCCATCAGCGCAACCAGCGTCTTGCCGGAACCGACATCGCCCTGCAGCAATCGGAGCATTGGAGCGGTTTGTGCGAGATCTCCCTCAATCTCTGCAATGCAACGTTTCTGGGCATTGGTCAGTTCGAACGGCAATTGCAGCTGGTCACGAAGCCTGCCGTTTCCCTTGATCGGCATGCCTTTTTTGGCGCGGTTGTTCGCCCGCACCAGCATGAAGGCCAGCTGGTTGGCAAATATCTCGTCATAGGCAAGCCGGTCGCTATTCGCTTCGCGTTCCATCCGGTGGAGAGCTTGAATTTCATGCTTCCAATTCTTCCAGTCTTTCGCCGCCAGCTGGCTCGGCTCGATCCATTCCGGCAGGTCCGGGACCTGCAACAGCGCCTGTTCGACCAGCTGTTTCATCCGGACATTGCCCAGCCCCTCGGCCAATGGATAAATCGGTTCGACAAGCGCAATGGCGCTTTCCTGCCCCGGCTCCAGTATCTGATCGGGATGTACCATCTGGAGCTCGTCCCCGTAGCGTTCCAGCTTGCCGGAAATCACCTTGGGCTCGCC
Source organism: Sphingorhabdus sp. SMR4y (assembly GCF_002218195.1). Classification (GTDB taxonomy): domain Bacteria; phylum Pseudomonadota; class Alphaproteobacteria; order Sphingomonadales; family Sphingomonadaceae; genus Parasphingorhabdus. The sequence goes on from NZ_CP022336.1 coordinate 1,086,949, forward strand.
CAGCGGCAGCAATTTTTTCGGCCAGCCCGGATTTCTCCCGAAAAAAGTCAGGCTGATATAATTGCCCCGCTTGTCCGTCGCATGAACCCGCAATGGACTGCGGGGGCCACCGGTGCGATAGTCGACCGGCGTAACCTCGATGACGATCGTTTCGCCGACATCAACCTCGTCAAGTTCATCGACATGCTTGCGGTGCATCCAGTAGCTTGGTTTATGGTAGAGAAGATCTTTGATCCGGGTCAGTCGCAACTTCTCGAGCGGCTTGGCCAAAGCCTTGCCGACGCCTTTGAGCGACTGGGTTTCGCCAAATAATGGATTGAGTATCTCGGGCCGCATGTCTATCCGCCTTTATACCTCGCTGGCGCATTTTGCCAGCCAAGTTGGAGCAATGAATATGGATCGCGAAACCAGGCTGAAACGGCTACAATTTCGCGCCTGGCATCGCGGAACGAGAGAAGCCGATTTTTTGATCGGCGGCTTTTTTGACCGCTACAGCAAGAACTGGTCTGCCGAGGACATGGACTGGTTCGAAAGACTGCTCGTGGAAGACGACGTCGATGTCATGGCTTGGGCGATCGGAACTCTGCCCGTCCCTTCTGCCTTTGACGGACCGCAAATGGCCGCGATGCAGAAACTCGACTATATTGACGCCACGAAATAATCTCACTCCCTATATCCAAAAGCGATTTCCCGTGTCCTATCTAGATAGAATATCATCCGCCGAGACCGGCATGACGCTAGCCGGTATCCCGACCGGTTACCGCCCGCTCTTTCTGTCCCGACTGGCAAAGGAATCGGGGCGACGCACGATGTTTATCGCGACCGACGACGCGGCGATGAGCGCAGTTGTGGAGGCAGCCAGATTCTTTGCTCCCGATCTGGATATCATCGAATTTCCGGCCTGGGACTGCCTGCCTTATGACCGGGCTTCGCCGTCTCTTCACACCACATCGGACCGGCTGGCGGCTTTGGCCAGGCTGGCGCAACCCTTCACCGGATCGCAACTGGTCGTCACTACCATCAACGCGGTTACCCAGCGCGTTCTGGCGCCGTCACGAACCAGAGAGCTTGTCACCCATCTCGCACCCGGCACCATCGTCGAGCAGGAGAAGCTGATCTCCTTTCTCTACGCCAACGGGTTTGTCCGCGTGGATACCGTCGCGGATAGCGGCGAATTTGCCGCCCGCGGAGGATTGATCGACTTGTTTCCGCCGGGTGCAGAGCTGCCCATTCGCATCGATCTTTTTGGTGACGAAATTGAAAGCCTGCGGCAATTCGATCCGGCCGATCAGCGAACGGTTGCCAATATCGACAGCTTGGAATTACTTCCGGTATCTGAATTTCTGTTGGATGCAGATAGTATCACCCGCTTCCGGACCGGCTATCGCGATCTTTTCGGCGCGATTGCGACAAGCGACGCCCTCTATCAATCCATCTCCGAAGGACGCCGGTTGGCAGGGATGGAACATTGGCTGCCGCTCCTCGAAGAGAAGCTGGCGACCATTTTCGACTATGTCGAAAAAGATTGCTTGATCCTGCGGGACACCGCTGCCACCGCAGCCGCAGAAGCGCAATTTGTTGCCATTGCGGATTATCACAAGAACCGGGTGGAAGCCGACAAGGCCAATTTGTCGAGCTATCGCCCGCTGCCTCCGGAAATGCTGTACCTCACACCGGAAGAATGGCGCACTCACGAACATGACGCGCCCATTCACATTCTGAGCGAATTTGACGAACCGGAATCAACCACCGTCCTGTCGATGGCCGTGTCCTCACCCCGCGACTTTTCACCGGAACGGGCGCGCAACGAGAATATCTACCAGGCCTTGGGAAGCCATCTGAACAGCCTGACGAAGACCGGAACCACCGCCATTGTCGCGAGCTATAGCAAAGGATCGCGCGCGCGAATTTTCGACCTTCTCAAAGACCATGACGTCAAGGGAGCGGTACTATGCGATGACTGGGAATCCTGCCTGTCGGCAGCACCCGCCATAGCGCTGACAATATTGCCACTATCTTCCGGGTTCCGGTCAGAAAATCTGTCGCTGCTGACCGAGCAGGATATTTTCGGCGACCGGCTGGTTCGCAAGTCCAAGCGGCGCAAAAGCAGCGATGCCTTCATCGAAGAGTTGTCCGCGCTCAGCCTGGGCGACCTGGTGGTTCATCTCGAACATGGCATCGGCCTTTACGAAGGCATTGTCTCGATTCCGGTCGGCGACAGCCCGCATGATTGCGTCCACCTCAAATATGCCGGCGGCGACAAGCTGTATGTCCCCGTCGAGAATATCGATGTTCTCAGCCGCTATGGCGAAGGTGGCGACAGCGTCGTGCTGGACAAACTTGGCGGCGAAGGCTGGCAACGGCGCAAGTCGAAGCTGAAGGAACGTATCCGTGCGATTGCCCATGAGCTTCTGAAAACCGCCGCCGCCCGCGCCTTGCAACCGGCGACACCGGCCCGTGTAGAAGCTAGCGAAATGGCCGGATTCGTTGACCGCTTCCCCTATCAGGAAACCGATGATCAGCAGCAGGCCATCGAGGAAGTCCTTGGCGACATGGCTTCTGGCAAGGCAATGGACCGTCTGGTCTGCGGTGATGTCGGTTTCGGCAAAACCGAAGTGGCAATGCGCGCGGCCTTTGCCGCTGCGATGGCGGGTATGCAGGTTGCGATCATCGCGCCGACCACGCTGCTCGCGCGTCAGCATTTCAATAATTTCGAGGAACGTTTCCGGCCCTTCCCGTTAAAAATCGGGCGCCTCTCGCGTCTGGTCTCGCCGGCAGAAGCGAAGAAGACAAAAGAGGGTTTGGCAAGCGGCGAAGTCGACATTGTTATCGGCACTCATGCTCTGCTCGCCAAATCCATAGAATTCCAGCGGCTTGGCCTGATCATCATCGATGAAGAACAACGGTTCGGGGTCACCCACAAGGAACGGCTCAAGGCAATGAAGGCGGATGTCCACGTCCTCACGCTGACCGCCACGCCAATCCCGCGGACTTTGCAGATGGCGATGACCGGCATGCGCGAACTGTCGGTTATCCAGACTCCACCAGTCGATCGACTTGCCGTCCGCACCTACGTCATGCCGTGGGACCCTGTTCCGCTGCGCGAAGCGCTGCTGCGCGAACATTATCGTGGCGGCCAGTCATTCGTGGTTGTTCCCCGCATCGCCGACCTTGCCGACATCGAGGATTTCTTCAAGGAACATGCCCCCGAACTGACCTATGTCGTGGCCCACGGGCAAATGCCGCCGGCGACCGTGGAAGAGCGGATGTCGGCATTTTACGATCGCAATTATGATGTGCTGCTCTCCACCACCATCGTCGAGAGCGGACTGGATATTCCCAGCGCGAACACGCTGATCATTCACCGCGCGGATCGTTTCGGCCTTGCCCAGCTCTATCAGCTCCGCGGCCGGGTCGGACGCTCAAAAACGCGTGCCTACGCGTATATGGTGACGCCAAAGGACCGGATCATAACCGAAAAAGCCGAGAAAAGGCTCAAAATCCTCGGCGATCTCGACAGTCTTGGCGCCGGGTTCGAGCTCGCGAGCCACGATCTGGATATTCGCGGAGCCGGCAATCTGCTGGGCGACGAGCAGTCTGGCCATATCAAGGAAGTCGGCTTCGAACTGTACCAGTCCATGCTGGAAGACGCGATATTGGAAGCCAAGGCCAAGGGCTCGGGACTGCAAGCCGCCACCGACAGCTTCTCTCCACAGATCACGGTCGACGCCCCGATATTAATACCCGAAGCCTATGTCCCGGACCTTTCACTCCGGATGGGGCTTTATCGCCGCATGAACGGACTCAAAACCCTTCAGGAAATCGAATCCTTCGCTGCGGAGATGATCGATCGGTTCGGCGATCTGCCGATACAGACCGACAATTTGCTCAAGCTCATGCATATCAAGATGAATTGCGTGAAGGCCAAGATTGCAAAAATCGAGATGGGGCCGCGCGGGGCGCTGGTCACTTTCCACAACGACAGCTTTCCGAACGTTCCGGGCCTGCTCGATTATGTTGATCGTCTCAAGGGCACCGCCAAGATCCGGCCTGACAATAAATTGTTCATCGAACGCAAATGGCGCGATCCCAAGTCCCGCCTGCATGGCCTGACGCAGCTGACGACCGGATTATCGAAACTGGCCCAGCGGGTGGCTGCCTAGTTGCTCCGCAGGGCAAAGGCTTCGAACTCATCGGGCGAAAGCGCTCCGGACCGCAGGAATCCTTGAAAAAATTCACAGCCCTGATCCGCGAGGATCGCGAGTTGGGACTCGGTTTCTATGCCCTCAGCGATCACGCTGAGGTCAAGGCTGTGTGCCATGTCGATGATCGACCGCACAACAACCTGGTCCTTCGGTGATCCAGTAATATCCCCGGTCAGACCGCTGTCGATCTTCAGATAGTCCACCGGTAGTTCCTTGAGATAGGACAAGCTGCTGTAACCGGTGCCAAAATCGTCAATCGCTATGCAAATGCCCGCAGCGCGCAATTGGTCCAGCTTGTTCGCCGAAGCCGACAAGTTGCCAATCAGTTCTGATTCGGTGATTTCAAGGGTCAGGTGGGTTGGTTCAAAGCCGGCGGCCTCAACCCGTGCAAACATATCTTCGACAAAAGTTTTCGCCGCCAGATCACCAGCTGTGACATTCAATGAAAGTCTCATGAAACCGAGGCTCGTCGGCCATCTTCCGGCCAGAGTCAGGGCCTGTTTGTGGATCTGCGTAGAGAGCGAATCCATCACACCTGCCCGCTCCGCGACGGCAAATAATGTTGAAGCTCCCAACAACCCATATTCCGGATGCTCCCACCGCGCCAGAGCCTCCGCACCGAACAGTTCACCGGTATCGACCCTGATTTGCGGCTGGAAGACGATGACAATTTCGCCACGGCCCATCGCTCCGGGCAACTGGTCTTCCAGTTCTTGCTCGAGATGGACATCGGCTTCCGAAACCGTACTGAAGTTGATTGGCAGAGCGTCCGCAGCCGTCGCTTCTGCTAGAGCCAGAACCGCTTTTCTGATCAATGTCCTTTCGCTGGAATCGCTGTCGCCGATCGCGACGCCCGCCCGGACGACCGGATTGATCGGCCGCCCCTCCAACTGCAAGTCGGCAAAGATATTGCCGATCAAGTCATTGGCAAAATCCGATATCTGGTTGCTGTGGAAATTGGCGAGCGCGATCAGAAAATTCTGACCGTCGAGACGGGCCACCAGCTGCGGGCCGGCATATTGACGGTGGACTTCCGCCATCAGCTTATGTCCCACGATCCGAAGCAACTGGTCTCCCGCATTGCGCCCGAACGCAGCATTGATCATCCGGAAATTCTTGATACCGATCGCCAGGAGCGTCAACTGACTGCCATCTTCCAGTTTCTGCTTGATCCAGGCGCGGGCCGATGCCGTATTGCGCAATCCGGACAGCAGATCCCGCCCCGTCCAATCTTCCGCGTCCTCGGGATTTGCGAGATATTCAATCCTGCCGGCTATCAGGCCGTCTGTTTCGTGCAGATGGTGGATGACCGGTCGGCCATTGAACCGGTGCGGTACCGCTGCCTGCCTGGCCCCATCCCGCAGACGCCCCATCGCCCCTCGCACGCGGAGCCGTTCTTCGTGCGATAGCGTACGATAGATACCGGTCATGGGATAGCGTTCAAGGTCAATTTCACCCGCTGCGGCCAGCAGGCTATCGCTTATCCAATATTCTTTCGCGGGTCCCATGGTCATCGACCATTGCAAATCCGCAAGTGTCAGGAGGGACTGTTCATGGCTGGCGCGTTCCGCGCCGCCTCTGAAATTTTCGACATAGCGATAGGCATAGTTGATCGCCTGTTCGAGATTCGCGCGAACATCGGCAAAATCCAGATAATGGGTCGCGCCGGCATCGAAACATTGCGCGATAATCTCGGCGCTTTGGCGACTGTCGACCAGCGCCAGTATCGCAACTCCGCTTTCGGTCGCTGTCCCAGAAAGCTCTGCAATCGCCGCCAGACCGTCCTGTTCGGCTTGCCGGACATCGATCACTGCAATCATCGCACCGGCGGAGAAAAACCGTGGCCCCAGATTATCAAGCCTGCGGGCGGAATGGACCCGCCATCCCAGCGCAGCGATGTCCGACGCAAGCGGATCGCGCTGCTCGATTGAAAGCAGAAACAGGTTCCTGAATTCGGCCGGACGGGCACTCGGGATGGACGACATCTTGACTTTAAAACTCCTTTGATCGCGACACTTGTACGAGATTTACCGGGCGACGGACTATCTTTTTCCGTAGCAACTAAACCTTTATAGGCCGTTGCCTGCCCATCCGAAAAAGGCTAGCCCTATAGCATTGAATCAACATGAGGCGCCCAATGCAAGACGGTTTCGGACGCAAAATTGATTATCTCCGTATTTCGGTCACCGACCGGTGCAATTTCCGCTGTCAATATTGCATGTCGGAAAAGATGACTTTCATGCCAAAGTCGGAACTGCTGACACTGGAAGAGATCACCCTGATTGCAGAGCGGTTCATCGGCCACGGCATCCGCAAAATCCGGCTCACCGGCGGGGAGCCGCTGGTCAGACGCGATATGAAAGACGTTATTCAGCGCCTCGGCAGAAAAGTGGCATCCGGCGAACTGGAAGAGCTGACGCTAACCACTAACGGCTCGCTGCTGACCGAATATGCCGACCATCTCTCAGCCCATGGCGTCCGGCGAATCAATGTCAGCATGGATACGCTTGATCCGGACCGTTTTTCCGAGATAACCCGCGGTGCCGATGTGAATATCGTGCTGGATGGCATAAAGGCTGCCAGCGAAGCGGGTATCCACGTCAAGATCAACATGGTTGCGGTTCGTGACTTCAACGAGGCCGACCTGCTGCCAATGGCCCGTTATTGTGCAGAGCGCGGGCATGACCTGACGATTATCGAGAGCATGCCACTGGGCGATGTCGGTGCGGATCGACAGCTTGCCCATATTTCCGCCGATGAATTTCTGGCTCCGTTGCGAGACCGATATTCAATTGCTCCGATTCCCCATCGCAGTTCCGGACCGGCGCGCTATGTCTCGGTCGAGCCGCTTGGCCTGCGCCTCGGTCTGATCACGCCGCTGAGCAACAATTTCTGCGACGACTGCAACCGGTTGCGCCTGACCACCGACGGCAAGATATTCATGTGCCTCGGTCATAATGCGCATGTCGATCTGCGCGCAGCGGTCCGCCAGAACGGTATCGCTGCGGTTGACCGGTTGCTCCAAAAGGCTCTAAAGCTCAAACCGCAGCGTCATGATTTCAATGCGCAGCTCGATGGGTCCGCAGAGATTTTGGAGCGTCACATGAACGTTACGGGCGGATGACCAAGAAGAAATGGGCACTCATCGTGTCGCCTACGCAGCCTGCACAGGAAGCCGCGGAAAAACTGCAATCCATGATCGACTGGGTCCCGGTGGAAGAAGCCGATCAGGCCGTTGTCCTCGGCGGCGACGGATTCATGCTGCAGACTTTGCACCAGATGCTCAATCGCCGCGCCATCATGCCGGTTTATGGCATGAATCTGGGCACAGTGGGCTTTCTGATGAACAATTGGCATCTGGATGACCTGAGCGAGCGCCTCGCCAAGGCTCGTGCCTTCAAGGTCAAGCCCCTCAAAATGGAGGTGGAGACGATTTCAGGAGCACATTTTACGCTCCCCGCGATCAATGAAGTATCGTTGCTGCGTGAAACCCGGCAGACAGCGAAACTCGAGATCGAGATCAATGGCCGGATCATGATGGAAGAACTGGTCTGCGACGGCGTGCTGATTGCGACACCCGCTGGTTCCACCGCCTATAATCTTTCAGCCAATGGTCCGATTCTGCCCCTGACCTGCAATCTCCTCGCCCTGACCCCGATCAGCCCGTTTCGCCCGAGGCGCTGGAAAGGGGCTATTCTTCCCGACAAGATGGAGATCACCATCCGGGTCCTGAACCCCGAAAAGCGGCCGGTCAGTGCGGTTGGCGACCAGCAGGAAGTCCGCGATGTCAGTTGCGTCAAGGTGGCGATCGACCGCAGCCAGTCGCTGACCATGCTGTTCGATCCGGAACATGCGCTCGACGATCGCATCGCCATGGAACAATTTGTCGTTTGATGGCTTGCGGGACGCAAATGACATTGTTATAGGCGCGCTTCACCATGAAAGGCTCGGTCCAGAATCGAGCGTGTTCCCCGATAGCTCAGTGGTAGAGCATTCGACTGTTAATCGAATGGCCGTTGGTTCGAATCCAACTCGGGGAGCCATTTTTCCGCTCCAGATTGTCTAGAAACTGGCGGCCTCCGGGCCATTTTGACGGCGCGTAATCCGCGTCGGACAATGGGCCTTACCTGCCCAATCAGCGAAGCAGCACAGCTGTCACTGTCCTGAAAATCCACGGAATCCGCTTCCTCTGCGTGATCAGCAAGGGAATCAGGCAGCCTGTGCCAGCGCCACCTGATTGCGGCCGTTCCGCTTCGCCTGATAGAGCGCCCGGTCAGCCCGATCCATGGCATCGTTCAGCGAATCGATGTCGGCCAGCACGACCAGACCGAAACTCGCCGTAACCTTGTGGTCCGCAGGCAGTTCGGGATGGGTCACGAAGCGCAGCGAATCACAGATATGTTGCGCCAGAAGCTGCGCCGATTCGAGCGGTATCCAGTCGGTCAGAATCGCAAATTCCTCGCCCCCTGTTCGGGCCACCTGCCCCTGTTCCTGACACAGGCCGGATGCCGTCTTTGCCACTCTTTTCAGGACATTGTCCCCCGCCGCATGGCCATATTGATCATTCACGCGCTTGAAATGGTCGATGTCAAACAGGATGAGAGCCCTGGCAAGCTCCTCGTCCGGTTTCTGGGCCGCGGACGCGTTAAACAGTCCTTTCAGTCCACGCCTGTTGAGCAGGCCGGTTAATGGATCGCGATTGGACTGCCCGTGAAAATGCCAGACCATGTCGAGCCCGGCGGCATATAACAGCACCACCGCGAGAGCGAGCGCGCAGATACCGCTGGTGAAATGCAATATCCAGGCATATTCCGATTGCGCATAGCTCTGCTCGGTCAGGGTCAGGCCATGCAGGGAATAAACGATCAGGATTCGCACGATGAAGATCGTCGCCACCGTTGCGATCACGCCGAACAGGGCCCCGTCGATCACCTTCTCCCCCGCTTTCCACAGGGGCGGTAGCGCCAGTGCCAGCAGGATCGCAGCGACCACGCTGACCAGAACCGAACGAATCGATATATCCGGGGCAACAAAAGTAAGCACGGCAAAGGCCGTTATCGCTGAAGACAGGATAAGCCCCACCACAACATTGGGGAAAGCCGCATTGCACCGGGCATATATCGCCTTGGCGATGGCCAGGCTGAAGATCCAGAACAGGCTGGTGGACGCATAGATGAAACCGATATGGGTCGACTCGTTCCGCGTGCTGTCGATGACATAGGCCGCCAAAGCCGCCGAATAGGCGACAGCAACCCATCCGGAAAATGGCTGGCGTCTGTTGAAGAAATGGATGAGCCAGAATACCAGCGCAAAAATCGCCAATATCATGATCGTTTGGATATGAAATCCGGAGTTTTCAGACATCTGACCCTGCCTAACTGCGAGGCGTCAACAAAATGTTAACTGCATCATTCTGGTACGATTTTCTCCGCGACACCTGCTCCCGACGATCCCGAAGTTCGTCAAAGTTCGGGCCAATAGCGCCTTTAACCAGTTAAATATTTGATCTTAATTAAACGTTTCAATATTTTGATATGCAATGGTTTTCTCGACAAAAACACTATCCAGGCCACACCGGTCACACACATGGAAGCGGAAACAGCTTCCCGGCGGCAGCATTGGCAGCGTAGCGGCCGGGCGTTCGCGCAGCGGTGCACAGCGTCCAAGCGCGCATCCGGCAATGAAGCGGCATGGTCATGGCTCCGGTTTATCAACAGGTGGATGCTGTAGGAAAGAAGAGATTATGGTCTCGTACAGGCGGATGCGCCCTCGCCGCCACGGGAGCGGACAAGCGCGGATGCCGAAGCGGTCGTGACCGCGAGTGCAAGGGTCTACGCAAAGGCCCGAATGGGTGCGCTCTGTATTCCAGACCTTCTGCGTTTGTGCCTTAGTAAGGCATAGTCCTGATCGCAGAAAAAAGTCTGGCTGCGCCTATTGCCCCGCTGGGTTGCACGATACGGGGAAGACGCGCCATGGATAAAGGCTAGTCCCGACAGAGGCACAGGTAAATGTTTGCGCCTTGGCAGTAACGGACAGGAAGTGGAAAAGATCGGGGATTGTTGCAACTGTCACCGTAATTGCGTAATTGTGTCACCGTAATTCGGGTGGTGTAGGACAGCGGTTTTTGGGAGATGAATTTGGGTATTGTTGCAACTGTCACGGTAATTTAAATGATTTCGTTCCACATTTTGGACAGGGGTCTATCACCCAAGGGAAGAAAAATATACGCCATTGGCAAATGAGTCCATGCCTGCATCTACGAAGTCGAAAAACCAAAGTGTAAAAATAAATAGATGAAACAATTGACGTCGAAAGCCAAGCATACTCTAAATAGGTGGAAGGATGACGTGCTCCAATACCCGACGCTGTGACTAGTCCAGCCACGAACATGTGTCGGGAATACGCATTTTTATTTTGTGGCCAAAGTTTAAAGCCTAATTTCTTATGCACTCTTGGCCTCCCCCTGCTCCAGCCAAACCGGATAAAATTACGGTAAATTACGGTGACAGTTGCAACAATCCCCGAACTTTGGGTTTAGGTCCCGGCTTTTCCGCTATCAATCTTTTTCCGGTTTTCTCCTGCATCTGTTCAAGCCATTGGACTGACCCTATCGGAATTACCATGACAGTTGCAACAACCCCCAGCTTCACCCCCTCAAACCCACAAAATCCGCACCGCTACATAGAGGATCAGCAACGCCGTCAGCCGCCGGATCCAGATCTCGGGCAAGGCCTTGCTCGCCAACAGGCTGCCGACCTGCCCGCCTAGCAGCACGCCGAGGAATAGCGGCCAATAGGCCAAGATCGCCTCTCCGCCGCTGCTGAAACCCGACTTCATCAACTGTCCGGCCAGACCGGCGACCGAGTTGACCAGGATGAAGACGCTCGCGGTCGCGGCGATGCGGCGGCTGTCGGACCAGCGGGTGAGCAGCAGGATCGGGGCGAGAAAAATGCCGCCGCCGATGCCGACCATGCCGGAGAGAAAGCCGATGCCGGTGCCGGTGGTCGGCGCGAACAGACGGTGGCCGGTCCATTGCCCTCTGGGAGCTTTGTCCCCTGCCCGCTTGATGAAGGGTTCGATGATCAGCAATATGCCCGCCGCCGCCAGCGACAGGCCGAGCAGCAGTAGGAAGCTGTCCTGCGCAAGCTCCACGCGCCCGCCCAGCCAGGCCGCCGGTACGGACAGCAGCAGGATCGGCCAGATTTTCGGCCAGTCGATCAGTCCGCGCGACTGGAAACGGATGGTGCCGCCGGTGACGACGATGATATTGCACAATAATGCGATGACCGGCAGCGCCCGGTAATCGAGCGCGGCCAGCGCCAGCAGGGCGATATAGGTCGAGCCGCCGCCAAAACCGACGCTGGCGTAGAGCGCGGCGGTCAAAGCAAACAGCAGGGCCAGGGCGAGAATTGAAAAATCCATCTCAGTTCCCGCCCGGCCGCTGGCGTTTCAGATCAAAACTTGCCGTGGCAATGTTTATATTTACGACCCGAACCACAGGGGCATGGCGCGTTGCGGCTGACCTTGCTGCCGTCGAAGGCATCCTGCGGATTGTTCATCTGGCCGGATTGCCGCGGTGGCAACGACGACGACACCGTTCCCAATGTACCGCCGTCGATGTCGTTGCTGTTATCTTCGCCGGTCAGCGGATCAATATGGGTGGTCAGGAAATCGGGCAGTTCGGGAAGCTCCGGCACAACCAGCTCTTCTTGCTGGTGGAACTGGCTGATCGCGATCGTCTTGGTCACGCCCTCGCGGATGATTTCCAGCATCCGTTCGAACAGGCCAAAGGCTTCCTGCTTATATTCGTCGAGCGGCTTTTTCTGGGCATAGGCGCGCAGGAAAACCACCTGACGCAGCGCGTCGAGCGTGGCGAGATGCTCTTTCCAGTGATGGTCGAGCAACTCGAGCAGGATCGATTTTTCGATATCTTCCCAGACACCGGGCTTTTCGGCATCAACCTGCGCCTTCTTCGCAGCAAAATCGGCATCGGCCATTTCCGCGATCCGGGTTTCGATGAGTTCCGGCTCGACCGCATCCTCCTGCAGCCAGCTGTCGATATCCGGCGTGAGATTCAGCACATCCTGGACACGGGTCTTGAGCCCTTCAATGTCCCACTGCTCGGGATAGCTGCCCGGCGGGCAGGCATCGGCGACCATAGCGTTGACAGTTTCGTGCCGCATGTCCTCGACCACATCACCAACCGTGTCGGCATCCATGATTTCCGAGCGCTGCTCATAGATCACCTTGCGCTGGTCATTCATCACGTCGTCATATTCGACGACCTGCTTGCGCGCTTCATAGTTGCGCGCCTCGACCTTTTTCTGGGCTGTTTCAATAGCTTTTGACAGCCATTTGCCACCGATCGCCTCGCCGTCCTCGAGATTCTTGTTCATCATCTTGGCGAACATCGTCTCGGTGCCGAAGATACGCAGCAGATCATCCTCGAGGCAGAGATAGAAGCGGCTCAGACCCGGATCGCCCTGACGGCCAGAGCGGCCACGCAGCTGGTTATCGATCCGCCGGCTTTCGTGCCGCTCGGTGCCGAGAACGAACAGACCGCCCGCTTCCCGCACCTCTTCGCGCAGCGCCCGCACTTCTTCCTCGATCTTGGCGATCGCCTTGTCGCGTTCCGGCCCCTCTTCCATGTCGCCGAGTTCTTCCTCGATCCTGAAATCGATATTGCCGCCGAGCTGGATATCGGTGCCGCGACCGGCCATGTTGGTCGCGATCGTCACCGCGCCGGGAGAACCGGCCTGCGCCACGATATGCGCTTCCTGCTCGTGGAAGCGGGCGTTGAGGACATTATGCTTGACCCCTTCCTTGTTCAGAAAGTCGGAAAGCAGCTCGGATTTTTCGATCGACACGGTGCCGACCAGAACCGGCTGGCCCTTGTCGCTATGTTCCTTGACGGTTTTTGCAATGGCGGCAAATTTGTCGAGCGTATTCTTGTAGAATTCGTCATTCTCGTCGATCCGCTGCACCGGCTTGTTGGTCGGAATGGTGACGACGTTCATCTTGTAGATTTCGAAAAATTCCGCCGCTTCGGTTTCCGCGGTGCCGGTCATGCCGGACAATTTGGGATACATGCGGAAATAATTCTGGAAGGTGATCGAGGCCATGGTCTGGTTTTCCGGTTCGATCCGGACGCCTTCCTTGGCTTCCACGGCCTGGTGCAGACCGTTCGACCAGCGGCGACCATCCATCATCCGGCCGGTAAATTCGTCGATGATGATGACCTTGCCATCCTTGACGATATAGTCGGTGTCGCGCTTGCGCATGACATTGGCCATCAGCGCCTGGTTCAGATGGTGGACAACCTGGGTGTTCTCGAAGTCATAGAGATTGCTGCCGACCAATAGTCCGGCTTCCTCGAGCAAACGCTCTGCCTTCTCCGTTCCCTCTTCGGTGAGAGAAAGATTGCGGGATTTTTCATCCTTTTCATAATCTTCTTCGGTGATGTGCTGAACCACCTCGTTGACCGATATATAGAGATCGGACTTGTCGTCGGTCGGGCCGGAGATGATCAGGGGCGTTCGCGCTTCGTCAATCAGAATCGAGTCGACCTCATCGACGATCGCGAAGTTGAACGGCCGCTGCACCATCTGGGCGCGCTCGTGCTTCATATTGTCACGCAGATAGTCGAAACCGAATTCGTTGTTGGTGCCGTAGGTGATATCCGCCGCATAGGCCGCGCGGCGTTCCTCCTCGCCGAGATTCGGGACGATCACACCGACTTCCAGGCCAAGGAAATTATAGACCTGGCTCATCCACTCCGCATCGCGGCGGGCGAGATAGTCGTTGACGGTGACAACGTGCACGCCCTTGCCTTCGATCGCGTTCAGATAACAGGCGAGCGTCGCAACCAGGGTCTTGCCTTCACCGGTGCGCATCTCGGCGATTTCGCCACGATGCAGCACAATGCCGCCGATCAGCTGGACGTCATAGTGCCGCTGGCCAAGCGTCCGTTTTGCCGCCTCGCGAACGACCGCAAAGGCTTCCGGCAATATGTCATCAAGCGATTCACCGCCGGCAACCCGTTCCTTGAACTGCACGGTCTTGGCCGCCAGCTCGGCATCGGAGAGCGGTTCGACTTCCGGTTCGAACGCGTTGACCGCATCGACCACTTTCTGCATCGACTTGACGTAGCGGTCATTCGCTGACCCGAAGATAGATTTGGCTAATCCGCCGAACATGACATTTTCCAATTTGTAAATTTTGCCGACCGGTCATCGGCCGCGAACAGGATGAATTTGGGGAGAGTCTCTCGCCATTCAATATCGGCGAGACAAAAGACGGTCGCTAGGGCGCGCCCTCTTCATGTTCCAGCTTGTCGCCCGCATCACTGCGCATCGCAACGACAGGCCAGGACAGCGCCTTGCTACCACCTTTGACAATGGCGCGTGGCGCCAGCAGACTGGCTTCTGCCATGGCGCAGGACGGATGATCCGATGTCCCATGGCTTGTTGCGGTCGCGTCAGCAGAAGAACCGGAATCCGCCGTTTCCGTCAGATTGGCAGCGCTGCCCAGCTCCGGCACCATGCGTTCTGCAGCCGCTGCCGACGCAGGCACGGCCAGACCGACAGCGTTGAAGAGCAGCAACATAAAACTTGCAAAATATGCGTTCATGGACAAGGCCTCGTCATATCAGCGCGTTCTATCAAAACATTGAACAAAGGCAAGTTAAGTGTCGGACAATCTTTCGCCCCTGGCCCCAGCACAATCGCCCGTTTTACCTGAAATAGCGGGCGTGTCCTGCCGCATCGCTCGCGCACGCTACAAGGAATGGGATCGCTGCGATCTGACCTTTGTCGAACTCGCAGCCGGCACGGCGGTTGCCGGCGTGCTGACCCGGAGCAAATGTCCCTCTCCGGAAGTGGAATATTGCCGGGAAGCGCTCTTGGGCGGCAAGGCGCGTGGCCTGGTGGTCAACGCCGGCAATGCCAATGCCTTCACCGGCGCGCGCGGCCTGGCAGCGGTGAAAAAGATAATATCACTAGCCTCAACCCATCTCGGATGCGACGAAAATGAAATATTTGTCTCCTCGACCGGGGTGATCGGCGTCCCGCTGCCGCAGGACAAGGCCGAAGCGGGCCTGAAAGCTGTTTTCGCGGCGAAGCCCTGCAGTTGGGAAGACGCAGCGGCAACGATTATGACCACCGATACTTTCCCGAAGATGGCGACCACAAGTGCGATTGTCGGCGGTCAGACCGTCCATTTGTGCGGAATCATCAAGGGCTCAGGCATGATCGCCCCGGATATGGCGACAATGCTCGGCTATATTTTCACCGATGCCGCGGTCGAAGCGAAGCTTCTGCAGGAAATGCTGAGCGCGGCGACGGCCAGAAGCTTCAACTGCATCACCGTCGACAGCGATACGTCGACCAGCGATACCGTACTGGCTTTTGCCACGGGGCAGAATGCAGCCCCTGCCCTCACGTCCTTCGATGACGATGGCGCTGATGCTTTTCAGGCCGCTCTGAGCGATCTGTGCATGCAGATGGCGCATCTCGTGGTCCGCGACGGCGAAGGTGCGAGCAAATTTATCGAAATCGCCGTGACCGGAGCAGCAAGCAATGACAGCGCCAAGCATATTGCCCTGTCGATCGCCAATTCGCCTCTGGTCAAGACCGCCATTGCTGGCGAAGATGCCAACTGGGGCCGTGTCGTGATGGCCGTCGGCAAGGCGGGCGAACCGGCCGACCGTGACAAGCTCGCAATCGGCTTTGGCGGGGTCACCGTGGCACGCGATGGTCTGGTCGTGCCGGATTATGACGAAGCACCGGTGGCCGCCCATCTCAAGGGCAGCGAAATCGACATTACTGTCGATATCGGGCTGGGCGATGGCCGGGCTACGGTATGGACCTGCGATCTGACCCACGGCTATATCAGCATCAACGCCGATTACCGGAGCTAAGCCTTTGCACAGTCTCTATCAGCCCGTCCTCGACATTATCGAAAAAGCGGCGCGTGATATTGTCATGCCTTATTACCAGAATCTGAAATCGCACCAGATTGACGAGAAAACACCCGGCGATCTGGTGACGGTCGCGGACAAGCTGAGCGAAGAATATATCGCCGGCGCCCTGTCCGATCTGCTGCCGGAAACCAAGATTGTCGGCGAGGAAGCCTTTGCCGCGGATGAATCGGTGCTGGACCAGCTCGCCGATGGTCAGGTCTGTATCATCGATCCGATTGACGGGACGGGCAATTACGCCGCCGGACAGGGGCCGTTCGGCATCATGATCGCTCTGGTCGAACAGAATGAAACCGTCGCCGGCTGGCTCTACGACCCGCGGACCGCGCGCATCTGCCACGCCGCCAAAGGCGATGGCGCCTTTATAGACGGGACGCAGGTTGCGGTTCCAGAGGAGCATCCGGACAGGCCCGTTGCTGCGCTGGCGACCGGCTTCATGACTCCGGAAGAGCGGGATATGTTGCTTGCTGCTGCCGGGCCATTTTACGATATTGTCGACATCCCCCGGTGCGCTGCCGAGCAATATCCGCGACTGGTACAGGGATCCAATCACGTGTCTGTATTTCAGCGGACCCTGCCCTGGGACCATGCCTCGGGAGTATTGTTCCTTAACGAAGCCGGCGGCCAATGCGCGCGATGGGACGGGTCGGACTATCGTCCCGCAGATCGCAGAAAAGGATTGCTCGGCGCCTCGTCACCGAAACTCTGGGACGAAGCAGCCGAGCGCCTTGGGGATATATTCAGAAATTAAGCAGGCAGCGACTGTTCAAGCCATTGCTTGAGCTGGCTTTTCGGAGCTGCACCCACCTTGGTCTCAACCTGCTCACCATTATTGAACAGAATCATGGTCGGAATGCCGCGCACGCCGTATTTTGCAGGGGCGTCCGGGCTGTCATCGATGTTGAGCTTGGCAATGGTCACCTTGCCAGCCAGTTCATCGCTGATTTCTTCCAGAGCGGGGCCGATCATTTTGCAGGGGCCGCACCATTCTGCCCAGAAATCGACCAGCACGGGGCCATCTGCCTTCAGGACATCGCCTTCGAAACTTGCGTCGGTAATTGCTTTGGTAGCCATAACGAATCTCCAATTGTTCCCGACCTATTTAGGTATGGTCCGGCCTCGGCTCAAGCGCGGTAGCGCAAAGCTTTTTCATATCGACTCAAAGCCCGGCTTGTGCCGGTCGATCAGATCGGGCGAAATCTCCAGCATTAGCGGACCGTGCGAATAGAGCAGTCCGGCCTTGATCGGACGGTCCGGGAATATCTTTTCCAGCGCGACAACATAGGCCGCCATCTGCCGCAGGTAGGCGACCGGTGCCTGTCCGGCATTATCAGGCACCCGGCGGCCCGTTTTGAAATCGACGACATAGATATGATCGTCGGTGATCAGCAATCGGTCGACCGTACCGGAAATGACATGTTCGCCGACAACCGCTGCAATCGGCGCTTCTGCCAGGCTTTCGGGGTCAAAAAGAGCGGACCAGACCGGATTGTCCATGACCGCGAGAACCGTCTTGATAATCTCTGCGCGCCGGGCCGGATCGCCAATCTGCTTCTGCTTTTCCAGCCAGCGGTCGGCGACATCCAGTCGGCGTTCCGGTGCGATATTGGGCAGACGCTGGAACAGACTGTGCAGCAATATGCCACGTTCGGCAGCGTCGCGCATGGCCATATCGGGCGGCGGATTGCTGGCATCGTCGGGGCCGAGATGCGAGGGTGTCAGGGGCCTCGGTGGTCGCGATTCCTCCGGTGCCGAGCGGAATAACCAGTCCGGTGCAGGCGTTCTCTCCGATTCCTGATCAGCGCTTGGGGCAATCGCAGGCAAGACGGCGGGCTTGTTCCGGCTCTCGACGCGATATTCCCGCGACGCCAACCATTCCGGGTTATCCTGCCAGTCGCAGCCGAGAGCGATCAGGCCGCGCTCGATGGCACCATACCAGCTTAGCTCGGGCACTTCGCCCTTTGCTCTTGGTCCGAGCACACCGGCTACAACGAGATGCTCTTCCGCCCGGGTCATCGCGACATAAAGCAGCCGCCAATGTTCTTCCATTGCGACCTTGTCGGCATAGGCGGAATGTTCAGCCAAGATTCCGACGCGCTCCGACTTGCGAACCGGGACCACCGGATATTCGAGTTCCAGACCGGTCCCCTCGCCGAGTTTGATATTGAAGCCGCCGCTTTTCTTGCTCGCAGGGTCAAAGGTCGCATTGGCGAGGATCACCAGCGGTGCCTGCAATCCTTTTGCGCCGTGAACGGTCATCAGGCGCACTTCATTGCCGCCCTCGACCTGTTCGCGCTTGATTTCGACATCGCCCCGGTCGAACCAGTCAAGAAAACCCTGCAAGGTGGGTATATGGTCCTGCTCAAAGGCCAGCGCCGTTGCCAGCAGCTCGTCGAGCGGGTCGACCGCCGCATGGCTGAGCCGGGCCAGCAATTTGCACCGCCCCTGCATCGCCCCGGACAGGATCGTCTCGAGAAACTGATAGGGCGTATTGAAATCGGCCATCGCCAGCAGCTGCTGCAGCGGCTTGATATGGTCGCCAAGACGGTCCTGCCTGCGCAAGAACTCCCAGAGGCTTTTCTCTTCATCCTTCTTGCCGCGATAACCGCGAGCCAGCAAATCCTCCTGGCTCCAGCCAAGCAGCGGCGAAACCAGCAGGCTGGCGAGATTGAGATCATCATGGGGCTGCAGCACGAAACGGATAGCGGCCAGCAAGTCCTGCACCACCAGCGGCTGGTTGAGACGGATCCGGTCGATCCCGGCCACCGGGACTTGCTCGGCGAACAGGCGAGCCACAATCAGCGCGCTCAGTTCGTCACGCTTGCTCACCAATATCAATATGTCTTTCGGCTGCAGAGCCCGGTTTTCCCGGTCCAGCCATAGCGGATTGTCCGGTGACAGCCATTTCTTGATCTGCAGTGCAAGCTTCTGGGCGAAAACCCGTTTCTCCTCGCTGGCCCAGGATTCCTCATCTTCATCGTCAGCGTCGCTTCTGTTCGCTATCGGCTTCCACAAGGTCACACTGCCGCTCGCGCCCTGATAATTGCTGCGATGCTCGGGTATCGGTTCGATCAGCCCCAGTTGTTCGTGACTGATCTGTTCCAGCGTGGCATCGACCGCTTCCAGAATGGGCGGGGTTGAGCGGAAACTCCGGTCCAGCGACAGGTCGCCGAACCTTTGTTCCGACGCGTCGGCCAAGGCAAAAAATTCGGTCCTCGCATTGGCATAATTATGCGGGCTGGTGCCCTGAAAGCCAAAGATCGCCTGCTTGAAATCGCCGACCGTGAACAGCGTCCGGTGGCGTTCCGGATCGGCGCCCATGCCGGCAAAAAACTCGCCGGCCAGCGCCCGGACGATATCCCATTGCGCGACATTGGTATCCTGCGCCTCGTCGATCAATATATGATCGGTGCGCTGGTCTAGCTTGTAGCGGATCCAGGCCGCCATATCGCTTTTCTGCAAGAGCCTCGCGGTCATCCGGATCATATCGTCGAAATCGACCACGCCGTGCAGCCTTTTGGCGTCGGCATAGCGGTGGTAGAAGGCGCGCCCCGCTTCCAGCGCGCCCGCGAACAGGTCGGCATATTCGAACAGCACCGCTTTTTCGAGCAGGCCGTTGCTCCATTCGAACAGCGAACCGGCAATAAAATCATAGTCCGGCAGAACCTTTAACAAGCCTTTGGTCGGTTTCGGCGGCGCGCCCGTGGTTTTGGTCGCCCAGGCCAGATGAATATCCGATAATGCTGCGGCCCTTTCCTGCGGGTTGAGGGTCAACCAGAGACGGATCGCCAATTGCCGCTCCTGTTCCTTCTTGCCTCCGGCTTCCGCCATGGCATCACGCAACAGAGTGATCGCGCGCAGGTCAATCGCTTCGTCCGCGCAGCGTTCCGCCAGCCAAGACTGCGCATCGCCATCAATCGGCAGGCCGAGCACCCCGCGGACAAAAGGCAGGACGCCGGTGGGCAGTCCATCCATCGCATCAGCCTTGGCCGCGCAGCTCATCAAAAATTGTTCGGTCGCCTCCTCGCCCATCCGGACGCTGAGCCGCTGGATCGCCTCGACAATCTGTAGACGCCCGGCCCGTTCTTCCTCGAGCAGCAGATCACCCAAAGCCTCGCGCGCCAATATCTTCTGGTCGCGGTCCTCGATCGGCTTGAACATCGAGGCGATGCCCGCCTCTTCGGGAAAGGATGCAAGCAGCGACTGGCAGAAACCATGAATCGTCATGATCCTCAGACCGCCGCCCTGGGCGTCGAGCACGCGGGCAAATAAAGTCCGCGCGCGCGCTCTGGTTTCGGGTCCGGTCGAGGCGCCGATTGCACGAAGATCATTTTCCAGCAGCGTATCGTCCATCCGCACCCAGGCGGCCAGTTGCCGGTTGATCCGCTCTGCCATTTCCGCAGCGCCAGCCTTGGTAAAGGTCAGGCAGAGAATATGTTCGGGATCGACCGTCTCTGTGAGCAACAGACGGAACACTCTCGCGGTCAGGACCTGCGTCTTACCGGTGCCGGCGGACGCGCTCAGCCAGATATGAGCATCGGGCTCGACCGCATCAATCTGCCGGTCCTTGAGCGGGAAGATTTTCGGCTTGCCGCTACTCATCCCCGGTCCCTTCCGTCGGCGCACGCCCGTACCATTCCTCGAGCCGCATCAACTGGTCATAATCGGCATAGCGGGCATATTCCGGATGCAGCTTGGCGGTCATCGGCTCCTCGCCCAATATATAGCCATCGGCGACCTCGTTAAAACGGGCGACGGCATGATCCACCATCGCGTCGGCCGGGATGATATTGTCGCCGCGCCCTTTTGTCGGTGAGCGGACATGACCGAAATCGTCGGTGCCGCCCTTTTTCGCCAGCGACCAATATTCAAAGGCCACCGCCTCCCCGTCGATATCCTTGAAGCCGCCCAGTTCAGCAATGGCGGCAAGCAGGCCGAGCTGCAGATTATAGCCTTCGGCCACCGCCTTGTTGCTCGGCGCGCCGCCGGTCTTGTAATCGACAATGGCGAGGCCGCCATCGGGCATCCGGTCGATGCGATCGGCGATGCCCGACAGTTCGACACCGGCGATCTCGGCCTTTCCGTATATTTCCGAAGCCAGCGGTTCGCGGCCACTCTTGCGGCCCTCCGCCAGCGTATCGGCGATCCAGTCCAGCCCTTCCAGCAGGCGCGGCGCCCACAGGCTGCGCATCAACGGGTGCAGTCCGGGGTCCTGCAGAAATCTCTGCGCCCGTTCCCGCAATGCCGCCGGTGCATAATCATCCTGCTTGGCCCATTGGTCGAGAATGTCATGGATGATCGTCCCGCGCCAGGCGGCGCTCGGGTCGGCGTCGATCATGTCAAGCGCGGCGAGACCCATGATCTTCTTCGCGTAGAAGGAATAGGGATCGGCAATCAGGCTATCGACCTGGGTCACCGAAATCGGGATATGCCGCTGTTCCTTGCTCGGCTCTGGTGCCGGACGCGCATAAGGCGCGGGTTCGCTCTCCGGCTGGTCGAGCGCGGACAACCAGCCACGCGCCTGTGGATGTTCCTTCAGATTGTCGCCGCACATGCCCTTCAGCCGGAGCAGGAAGCGCGAGGCAATGGCAGGGCCGGAATCGTCACGATGCGCGCGAGAGAGGATCACCCGCTTCGCCCCCATCGCGCCGACCAGATCATGCGCTGACAGGCCGATCTGCCGTTCCTGCGCCGGCAGGCCGAGCGATTTGCGGATCATTGGTGCCAGCCAGGGATCGGGCGTGATCGCCTGCGGCCAACTGCCCTCGTTGAGGCCACAGCAGATGACCAGATCAGACTGTTGCAGGCGCGCTTCCAGCAATCCGTAGAGCGCGATCCGGGGATGGCCTCCGTATGGCGGGCGCACCGAAATATCGGCCATCAAAGTCTCGAAATAGCCAGGCAGCTCATCCGCCTTGATGCGGATCGGACCCATTTCCGCGCGCACCTGCAAATTGGCGAGCAAGTCGGCCAGTTCCCGTCCGCCGGGCCCGGCCCAGACCGCGCCATCGGTCAGTGTCTCCGCCAATTGCCGCAGCTCATCGAGAAGTTTCGGCCAGTCCAGCGCAGACGCGAACAGGTTTTCCATTGGTTCGAACATCGTGCGCACCGATTGCCACCACGGCGTGACGGCTGCGCGCAATGTCTTCGTCCGGTAATTATCTGTCCGCAAAAGCGCGTCGATACCGGCCAGCCCCGGCGCCGGACGCGGGCCACGCAAAAGCAGGTCGAGCTTGCGGACTTGGTCGAGCCATGAAAGCCGCCCCTCCCCGCGCTGCACAAGCGGATGTTTGAGAAGCGCGAGAAATTCGGCCGGCGGAAAACCGTCTGCTACCGCCGCCAGCAGATTGAGGAAGAACACCCCTTCCGGAAGCTTTGCCAGAGGCTGCCCCGCGGTATCATCCACCTGGATGTCCCAGCGCTTGAGATGGGCAGAAATGCGCGTCGCCAGCGACCGGTCCGGCGTGACAATCGCCACCCGCTGGTCCGGGTCTTCCAGCGCCTCGCGCGCCAGCAGCGCAATGACCTGCGCTTCCTCGGCGCTGTTGCGCGCCTCGACCGTTTGCACCCCGGCGAGGCTGCGTTCGTCGCTTTCCAGTGTCTGCCAGCGCACGGTCAGTTGTGGGATCGCGAAAGCGTTGCTCAACGCCCGGCTGCGTTTGGCCGCCGCGCCGCTTTCGCCGGTGCGCGGCCAGCGCATCACCTCGCCGCGCGCAATCGACATGCGGTCGAGCAGCAATTTGATATGATATTGCGGATGGGTTTCCTGCGCGCGCTTCGTGTAGCCGCTGTCCGGGTCCGGCAGGAACGGGCCGAGCAAGTCCCACTCCTCGTCCGGCATGATCAGGTCGAGATCCGGCAGCACCACCATCCCTGAAGGCATGAAGGCTATGGTTTCGAGAAAGCGGGCAATGGCGGGGGCAGACGTGGTAATGCCAGCCGCGACGACAAAATGGCCGGGTGGCGATGCCTTCCAGCTTCTGGCGATATGGTCGAACAGGGCGTTGCGGCGCACCGCCTGATCCACCCGCTGCCATTTTGCCAGCTGCTGCCGCCATTTCTCGGCGATGATCAGGAAGAAGCGGTAGGAATCCTGCCAGTGCGTGGACAGATCAAGGCTCTCCGGCTCCGTTTTCATCAGGTCGGACAGCGAAATTTCCTCGACGTTCAGCTGGTCGAGCGTGCTCGCAAATTCGCGTGCCAGCCGCAGCGCGTCCTTGGCCAATATGGCGTCGTCGCGCAACCGGATTTCCTTCTGGATCAGCTGTGCCAGCGTCAGCAGCCGGTCCATCGGATCGACGGCGGCCGGAATATCGAGCGCCAGTTCCCCGGAATCCAGTGCAACTCCGATCGATTCGTCGAGATCGAGATCGCCGATCACCGCCATCTGCGGCAATAGGAGCCCGTCTTCGCTCAGCCGGACGAATGCTTCCTGCAGCGCGCGCTGGGCGCGGTTGTTTGGCAATATGACGAGACCACGGGCCAGTCCGAAAGCGTCCTTGGCAAAGCGGTCAATCAGCCCCTGGGCCAGCGCATCGGCAAAGCCGCCATGCGCGGCAATATTGTAGATGGATGGCCGGCGTCGTTCAGACATTCGCCAGCGCGGCTTCTGTCGGTGCTATCGCTTCCGGCGAGCCGACCTCGAACCATTGGCCTTCGTGCACCGCCCCGAACAGCCGCCCTTCACCAATGGCGCGCTCCCACAAAATATTGGTCGAAAACGGGCCGGCGGGCGCATCGCGCAACAGCCGCTTGGATATCAGCTGGATACCGGAATAGATCAAAGGTGCCGTCTGTCCGGGCCGCTTGCGCGAAATTCTCTTCTCGTCATCGAGATGAAAATCGCCGTCGCCCTTGTAATTGTTCGCCGCTTCCCGCCGGATCAGCAGCAACAGCGCGTCCATCCTGTCCCCGTCCCAGGCCTGTGCCAGCTGCAGCAGGCTGTTGACCGGCCCGTTGGTCCAGAGATTGTCGCTGTTGATGCAAAAGAAAATATTCTCCGCGATCAGCGGCTCCGCCCGCACCAGTCCACCGCCCGTCTCAAGCAACTGCTCGCGCTCGTCGGACACGTGAATATCGACCGGATAGGGCAAGGCGGCCAGATGCGCTTCCATCATGTCGGCGTGATAATGGACGTTGACCACAGCCTTGCCTATGCCCGCTTCGACCAGTTTCTCGAAACAATGGTCGATCATCGCCTTGCCGCCCACCTCGACCAAAGGCTTCGGACGGCTATCGGTAAGCGGCCGCATCCGGGTGCCCAGCCCTGCCGCCATGATCATCGCGGTTGCAACCTCGGTCATTTATTTGCCTTCGTGACCTGCATGGGACGGTTGCGCACCGCATCGGGAATGTTCCGGTCGAACCATTGCGCGACCGGTGCCAGCGCCGGATGGCGCAGGTCCTTTTCCAGCAGACGCCACATTCTTGGCAGGAAATCGAGATAGCGCTCCTTGCCGTCCCGCATGCAGAGACGGGTAAAGATACCGATGATCTTGCTGTTCCTCTGCGCGCCCAGAATGGCATAATGGCTACGGAATTGCTCCGCCGCATCCCTGTCATGATCCGACAGATAATAGGCGAGCATATCCTCTTCCAGTACATCCGGCACATCGCGACGGGCATCCTGCAACATCGACACCAGATCATAGGCCGGGTGACCGATCAGCGCGTCCTGAAAATCCAGCAGGCCGAGCCGGCCATCTTCGAGCAGCATGATATTCTCGGCGTGATAGTCACGCATCACAGTGACCGGCGGATTTTGTGCCGCCAGAACCGGCGCGAGAATTTGCTGCCAGATTGCTTCGAAACCCTGTGCATCGACTTCCAGTTGCTGGGCCGGGCAATACCATTCGGTCAGCAAATTTGCTTCCCGCAGATATTGCGCCTCGTCATAAGGCGGCACCGACGCTGCCGGTGCCTTGTGCAATTCTCGCAGCAAATCAATAACCCGCCGATAGATGCCGTCTTCGGCCTCCGGATGATCATCCAGATATTCGCGCATCCGCTGGTCGCCAAAATCCTCAAGCAGAACCAGCCCCTGATCGAGATCGCGGGCGAAAATTTCCGGTGCGGCAAATCCGGCGCCGGTCAGATATTCGGCAATCGCGATGAAGGGCCGGGGATCTTCGTGCGGCGGCGGTGCATCCATCAATATCGCCTGACGATCATCGCTGCGAACACGGAAATAGCGGCGAAAAGATGCGTCTCCGGCCACCGGCGTGATCCGGGCGTTCTGCCAACCGTTTTGCGTCAAAAATTCTGCCGCTGCTGTCGGCGCTGTCATGTCAATGGCCATCTGTCTTCCCAAGCGTCACCGGCAGTCCAAGTCAACCGGCGATTGCCCTCTTTGGTGATTTCCAACTCCAGATTGAGCGCGTCTGACCAGAAACTGTCGGGCATGCGGTCGGGCCATTCGACGATCATGGTGCCGTCGACCAGCACCTCCTCCAGACCGAGCTCGGGGATTTCTTCCGGGTCATCGATACGGTATAAATCGACATGCGCGACCGGAATTCTGGTTTCGGGCGGTTCGTAGATCTGGACTATCGCGAAGGTCGGACTGGGCACTTCCTCGCCGAAGCCCATCCCTTCCAATATACCTCTTGCCAAAGTGGTCTTGCCGGCGCCCAGCGTCCCCCGCAGCGCGATCTTGTCCCCGGCGCGCAGCAATCCGCCCAGTTTTCGACCGACGTCCAGCGTCGCTTGCTCGTCATCCAGAACCATCATGAAATCATTGCCGCGGCAAATCCAGAGTGACCAGCGTGCCCTGTCCCGGTTCGGACGTAAGCGTCAGGTCACCGCCATGGGCACGAACCAGCTGCCGCGCGAGAGGCAGCCCGAGGCCGCCGGTTTTCTCGCCAGCCTTCTGGTCGCGTGACCGGGCGAAACTGTCAAACACCTTGGACTGTTCGCCGGCGGTCATCCCGGGGCCATTATCCGATATGTGGATCATCGCCTGCTTCACATTTCCCGATCCGTGAATCAGCAATCTGCCGCCATCATCGGTATATTTGATGGCATTGTCGACGATCTGCGAAATGGCCTGGGTGAGCCGCTTCTTGTCCGCCATGGCCGAGCCGAGCTTCTCGTCCAGCTGCAATTCCACACCAATAGCCTTGGCCGCAGCGTCCTCGGCAAAATGCCCCGCAATATCCTCGATCAACTTCTTCAGATTGACCTTCTCCTTGGCGATCGGCAGCGCGCCGGCTTCGCTCTGGCTGAGGTCGAGAACATTTTCGATCTGGTTGCCCAGTCGCTTGACCGACTGCAGGATCGCCCGAACATATTCGTGACCCTGATCGGTCAAGGGCCCCGCAATACCCTGATCCAGAAGCTCCGCAAAACCACCAATGGAAGTAAGCGGAGTCCGGAATTCGTAACTCATGTTGGACAGGAAGCGGCCCTTGATCGAGTCGGCTTCGACCAGTGCTTCATTGCGTTCCCGCAGCGCCTGTTCGATCCGGTAGCTGTCCGATATATCGAGCATGGTGAACAGCGCATTGCCATCGGGCAATGGAATCGCGGCAAATTCGAACCGTCGTCCGTCGGCGAAATTGAGCCGCCCCCCCTTCTGCTGGCGCTCGGTGGTTGCGCTGCGGACCATATCGCGTACTTCCGAAATACGGGCGGGCTGCTTCAACTGGCCCGCCATTTTCTGCATCAGCGAATCCACACGCGGATGCTTGCCGAGATCCGTTTCTTCCAGACCCCAGTTATTGGCAAACTGATGGTTCCAGATATTCAGTTTTCCGTCAGCAGAAAAAACCGCGAGGGATTCGAACAGATTATCGAACGTTGCCGTCCTGACCCGAAGCAATGTGTCGCGGGCACTCGCCAGTTGCACCTGTTCGGTGCGGTCTTCGAAAATAACCAGCAATCCACCATCCGGTGTCGGATTGGCCAACACTCGCAAATGGGTTCCGTCGGCCAGCAGCCAATTTTCTTCCATCGCCTTGGCGGACTGGAACCAGCCGGTCCGTTCCTCACGCCATTCCGGAAAATCGCGGACTTCCGGAATACGATTCATTTCACGCATACGGTCCAGAACGCGCGGGAATTCCGGCTGCTCCGCAATCCACTGCTGGCGCATGGAAAAGATACGCTGGAACGGAAGATTGCAGAATTTCAGCGACTTGTCCGCGCCGAACTGGGCCACGCCGGCGGATATCCGGTCGAGCATGTCGCGCTGCGATTCCCCGAACCGGCGCTGTTCCCGTCGTGCATCTTCCAGTTCCTGAATGTCGATCGCATAGCCCGCAATCCCCGACTTCCCGAGCGGCACATCCACCACCTGGGTCATTCGCCTTTCTCCACCGACCGTGGTCGCGACAATCCGTTCAAGCGGCTCGCCCCGTTCCCTAGCCCGTGCCGCCGCATCGACCGGACTGAACCCGTCGACCGGCTCTACCAGTTCAACTCCATTGGCAATGACCTGCTCGCCATTTTCGGCATCGACCGCTGCGACATAGGCGCTGTTGACCAATGTCAGGCGCAGGTCGGGCGAGCGGTGCCACATCGGCACCGGTGCAGCCTCGATCAAGGCGGATAGCGCATCAAATGCGGCGCGTGCCGCTTCGTTTTCCTCGCGCAGCTTGGAAATTTCGCCTTCGCTGTCAGTCGCGTCGAAAATCCACAGCAGGGCACTGCCATTGGGCGCGATTTTCTGATCCGCCAACCCGCCGCGGATCAGCAGCGCCTTGTCCGAACCCCGCACATTTATAGCACGAACGAAGCTGCTTCCGGTTTTCTGGGCGAGATTGACATCCTGCATCAGCGCTTCGAGATCCTGCGGTACCATGCCCCGGCTTTCTTCGGACAATTCCGAAATATGGGCGGGCAGATGATCGAAACCGAGCCAGTGCATCAGCCTTTGCGATGCCTCCAGTTTGCCATCGGAGCGGACCAGCAACGGCAGGGCCGGAGATGTTTCCAGCAATCGCCCGAGCCTTCCGGACTGCCGCAAGGTGGATTCCGCCTTGCTCTTCATCGCCAGACCGGTCCAGATGGCCCACGCAGCCACGCCGAGCCAGGCCGCAAGTATGAGGCCCAATATGACAGCCGTGAGATCAGGGACGTTGGACATTGACTAATCCGATTAGACGGATAGTTAACCCACGAAAACCCCTATTCTTTATGACTTGGAAATGCGCCGCAGACTAAGTTATCCTAGGCGTCGTACCAAAGCGGAGAGCAGCCATGCCTATCGACGAAAGCCGGACCTTCAAACCGATCAATATCGCATTGCTGACCGTGTCCGATACGCGCTCGCTGAAAGAAGACACTTCAGGCGACATATTGGCGGAACGGATCGAGAAAAAAGGCCATATTCTGCTCCATCGGAACCTGCTGAGAGACGATAAATCCGTGCTTGTGGCACAGCTTCACCAGTGGATTGACGATGAAGAGGTCGATGTCATCATTACCACCGGCGGCACTGGCCTGACCGGGCGCGATATTACGCCAGAAGCCCTCGATGCGGTCAAGGACAAGGATATCCCGGGTTTTGGCGAATTGTTCCGATATCTGAGTATCGCCAATATTGGTACGTCTACGGTACAGTCCCGCGCTTGCGCCGTGGTTGCGCGCGGGACCTATATATTCGCCCTGCCCGGTTCCAACGGCGCGGTCAAAGACGGCTGGGACGGCATATTGGACACTCAGCTGGACAGTCGTCACCGGCCCTGCAATTTTGTCGAACTGATTCCCAGACTGCTTGAAAGATAAAGATTAAATCCATTTGTTCTTACTATGTTCTCATAGTAGGAAGGCCCTATGGTCGACAAGAACACGGATTTCCATTTGGCGCGCAAGGGCAGAGGTGCGCCGAGCAACGGCGTTTCACAGCGATTCAATCTGCAGGACCGCGAAATCGACGGTGACTGGCTGGACGAAAGAGAATGGATCGGCGACAGCCCTGCCCCACTGCGGACCGATGTCACCACCGAGTTTCCCAAATCGATCATCACTTACAATCAGTCACCCGACCTGCCGTTCGACCGTTCGATCAATGCCTATCGCGGCTGCGAACATGGCTGTGTCTATTGCTATGCACGGCCGACCCATGCCTATCACGACCTGTCTCCCGGCCTTGATTTCGAAAGCCGGCTGTTCGCCAAGCCCAATGCCGCCGACCTGCTCCGCCAGACATTTGCCAAACCGAATTACCAGCCGGACAGCCTCGCGATCGGCACCAATACCGATCCATATCAGCCGATCGAAAAACGCTACCGGATCACGCGGCAGATACTGGAAGTCATGCTGGAAACGCTCCACCCGGTGGTGATCACCACCAAATCCAGTCGTGTGGTCGAGGATATGGACTTGCTGGCACAGCTGGCGGCGCATCAGCTCACAGCGGTTGCGATTTCGATCACGTCGCTCGATCCGCAGACGGCGCGATTGCTGGAACCCAGAGCGCCCGCTCCCGCACGGCGGCTGGCAGCCGTGCGGGCGCTCAGTACCGCCGGCATCTATGTGCATGTCAACATCGCCCCGGTGGTTCCGGGGATTACCGATCACGAGATTGAAGCGATTGTCGCTGCAGCAGCGGAATGTGGCGCCACAAGCATCTCCTTCATTCCCATGCGCCTGCCCCATGAGGTCGCGCCGCTATTCGAGCAATGGCTGGAAAACCACTATCCGGACCGCAAGGCCAAGGTGATGAGCATCGTGCGGCAGATCCGCGGCGGCAAGCGCAACGATCCCGGCTTCCACAGCCGCATGCGCGGCCAGGGCCCGTGGGCCGACCTGATCCGCACCCGGATTGGCATCGCGGCGCGCAAGGCCGGGGTCGGCAAGGCCAAGCTCAAGCTCCGGACCGACCTGTTCCGGCGCCCCCTGGTCAAGGGCAGCCAGATGGAACTATTCTAGGCGTCCGCCAGGCTTTTCAGTTCATAGTCCTTATATTCTTCCCGCAGCGACCGTTTCAGGATTTTCCCGGTTGCCGTGTGCGGCAGCTCGTCGACGAATTTCACTTCGTCGGGCAACCACCATTTGGCAACCTTGTCGCCAAGATATTCGATCACATCGGCTTCCGAGACATCGCTACCCGGCTTGCGCACGACCAGCAGCAGAGGCCGCTCGTCCCATTTCGGGTGATAGACACCAACCGCCGCCGCTTCGGCGACGCCGGGGCAACCGACCGCCGCATTTTCCAGTTCGATCGAGCTGATCCATTCGCCGCCCGACTTGATCACATC
This sequence comes from Sphingorhabdus sp. SMR4y, assembly GCF_002218195.1. Taxonomy (GTDB): domain Bacteria; phylum Pseudomonadota; class Alphaproteobacteria; order Sphingomonadales; family Sphingomonadaceae; genus Parasphingorhabdus. The sequence goes on from NZ_CP022336.1 coordinate 1,117,332, forward strand.
CTTGGCCCGGTCGGTAATCTGCATCGTACCATCGGGGTGCAGCACCGCGACATCGCCGGTGTCAAACCAGCCGTCATCCTCGACCGCATCCTCGTCCGCGCGATAATAGCGCTTGATGATCCACGGTCCGCGAATTTCAAGCGTGCCGCTGGTCTTGCCATCGCGCGGAGCGACATTACCGTCCTCGTCGATCACCCGCAGTTCCACGCCGAATGGCGGCCTGCCCTGTTTGCAGATAACGTCGACCTGCTGGTCAAAACTCAGCGCGTCCCAATTGGCGGGTAGCGAACCGGCGGTCCCGATCGGAGATGTCTCGGTCATGCCCCAGGCATGGGCGACCCGGATGCCGTTTTTCATCAGCCGTTCGATCATCGAACGCGGGCAGGCCGAACCGCCGATCACGACGACCCCCAATTTGCCATAATCCCCGCCATTTTCATCCATATCGGCAAACATCGAGAGCCAGACTGTTGGCACGCCCGCGCTATGGGTCACGCCCTCTTCGCGGATCAATTTCCACAGGACATGCGCTTCGTTGCTGGCCGAAAAGACCATTTTCGCGCCGACCGCCGCGCAAGCAAAGGGCAATCCCCAGGCATTGGCGTGGAACATCGGCACGACCGGTAGCATCACCGAGCGGGTAGCCAGATCCATAACATCGGGCTGCACCTCGGTAATCGCGTGGATGACATTCGAGCGATGCTCATAGAGAACGCCTTTCGGATTGCCGGTAGTGCCGCTGGTATAGCAAAGCCCGCAGGGATCATTTTCATCGACGTCGACCCAATCGAAATCGCCGTCTTCCGCATCGACAAGCTCTCTGAACGTCGGATAGTCGCCTTTCTCGCCGTCAAACTGGATATAATGTTCAACCGTCTTGAGCTGCGGCTTGAGCATTTCGACAATGGGAGCGAACATCTTGTCGAACAGCAGCACCCGGTCTTCGGCATGGTTGATGATATAGACCAGTTGTTCCTCGAACAGGCGCGGATTGACCGTATGGAGAATGCCGCCGATACCGGCCGACCCGTACCAGCTGATAAGATGATGCGCATGGTTCATTGCGATGGTTGCGATCCGGTCGCCCTTGTTCATGCCAAGGCGCTGCAATGCTTGAGAGAATTTACGGGATTCCCGTCCAATCTCCGCCCAGTTGCTGCGACTGATACTGCCATCGGCCCAGTAGCTCACAATCTCGCGTTCGCCATGCTCTCTGGCGGCGTGATCGATCAAATTGGTAATCTTGAGCGCGCTCGCTTGCATCGCACCGGCCATATCTTCTCTCCAGAATAGTTATATTTGGCCGGTTTCTGGTATGTTTCAGGCTAGCTGACAAGCCTTAATTTGGGTTTCGCCACCCGCATCGGCCGGGCCGGTCCCAAGCGGACGTTAGCCAAACCCTGAACCCGCTCCAGCATCTCCACCGTTTCCGCATCCAGACGAAAGGAGCGCCCGAGGCATACTTTGACAAAATCATCGTGCGGACCGGCCATGATTGCCACTATTTCGCTTTGGCCGCCCAGCAACGGCGCCACCAGATTGGTCAGTTCGTGCAGGCCGGCAATATCGAGGATTTCCAGCTCCATGCGGGTGCGGGTGGTCTTCTCCAGACCGTCCAACGGCTGCACCGTCCGGATCGCGACGCGCGGATTCTCGTCTTCCGACTGCTGGTCCAGTTCGACCTTGAGCAGGGCACAACGCCCCTCCTGCGAAAGTTCTTCCAGAATCTTGCACTGGTCTTCGTCAAAACAACTGGCGGAAAACTGGCCACTGCTGTCCGACAGATCGGCAAGCGCGAATCTCTTGCCCCGGCGACTGTCCCGCCAGCGCACTTTCTCGATAAGCGCCGACATCACCGCCGGCTTGCGGATGCCTTCGCCGATCGGTTCACCACTGCACAATGCCGCATAGGTCATGGCGCCAAGCGAAGAGGAAACCGCCTGGAACTGCGTGACGGGGTGCGAGGAAAAATAGAAACCGAAAGCATCGCGCTCGCGGGCCATGATCTCGTTGAGCGACCAGTTGCTGCCCTCCGGCAACCGGATCGCCTGCATGTCGCCACCGGCACTGCCTTCTCCGAAAAGCCCCCCCTGCCCGCTTTCACGTGCATCAGCGGCACTGTTTGCGACCGACAGAATCATGTCCGCGCCGTCATGGACCGCCGCGCGATTGGGCTCCAGATCATCAAAGGCGCCAGCCGAAGCCAGACTTTCGAGCTGACGCTTGTTGAGGCCGTGCGGATCAATCCGGTTGGCAAAATCCTCGATCGACGAGAACGGGCCAGCCTTGGCGCGTTCGGTAACCACAGCGTGCATCGCCTTTTCGCCGACATTCTTCAGACCTGCCAGCGCATAGCGTACCGCAAGCAGCGCTTCCGGTTGCTCCTCGACCGAAAAATTGGGCCGGCTCTTATTGATCGCCGGCTGCAGCACGGTCACTCCCAACCGTTTCATGTCGTCGACAAAGATGCTGAGCTTCTCGGACTGATGCATGTCGAAACACATCGAAGCGGCATAAAATTCATGCGGGTGATGCGCCTTCAGCCAGGCCGTCTGATAGGCCAGCAGGGCGTAGGCCGCTGCGTGGCTCTTGTTGAAGCCATAGCCGGCAAATTTGTCGATCAAGTCGAAAAGCTCGTTGGCCTGTTCGCTGTTCAAGCCCTTTTCTGCGGCACCCGTCACAAATCTGTTACGCTGCACGTCCATTTCCGCCTGGATTTTCTTACCCATGGCGCGGCGCAGCAAATCTGCTTCGCCGAGCGAATAGCCGGCGATGATCTGCGCGGCCTGCATCACCTGTTCCTGATAGACAAAAATCCCGTAAGTCTCCTTGAGGATATCCTCCAGCAATGGATGCGGATAGGCGATATCGACGCGCCCGTTCTTGCGGTCCCCGAACAGCGGAATATTGTCCATCGGGCCCGGCCGGTAGAGCGAAACCAGCGCGATAATATCACCAAAATTGGTGGGTTTCACGGCCGCGAGCGTACGCCGCATGCCTTCCGATTCCAGCTGGAACACACCGACGGTATCGCCGCGCTGGAGCAGCTCGAAAACTTTCTCGTCTTCCCAGCTCAGGTTTTCCAGCTCAACCGTTATGCCGCGTTCGGTAAGCAGTTCGACCGCCTTCTTCAGCACCGACAGCGTTTTCAGCCCCAGAAAGTCGAATTTCACCAGACCGGCTTTTTCGACAAATTTCATGTCGAACTGGGTTACCGGCAGATCGGAACGGGGATCACGGTACAGCGGCACAAGCTGGTCAAGCGGACGATCCCCGATCACCACGCCGGCAGCGTGAGTGGAACTGTGCCGCGGCAGCCCCTCCAGCTTCATCGCCAGATCGAACAGCCGCTTGACGTCCGACTGCTTATATTCCTGCGCCAGTTCCGTGATGCCGTTGAGGGACCGCTTCAGATCCCACGGATCGGTCGGGTGGTTGGGCACCAATTTGGTCAGTCGGTCCACCTGCCCGTAAGGCATCTGAAGGACCCGGCCGACATCGCGCAACACAGCGCGCGCTTTCAGTTTTCCGAAGGTGATGATCTGGGCGACCTGCCGGTCGCCGTATTTTTCCTGCACATAGCGAATGACTTCGCCGCGTCGGGTTTCGCAGAAATCGATATCGAAATCCGGCATCGACACACGTTCCGGGTTCAGGAACCGTTCGAACAGAAGCCCCAGCTTGATCGGGTCTAGATCGGTAATGGTCAATGCCCATGCCACAACCGAACCCGCACCGGAACCACGTCCCGGCCCCACCGGAATATCATGATCCTTCGCCCATTTGATAAAGTCGGCAACAATCAGGAAATAGCCGGGAAAGCCCATGCTGACGATCACATCAAGCTCGAAAGCAAGACGGTCAAAATAGACCTTCCGCTCCGCTTCGTCCGTCAGACCGACAAATTCCAGCCGTCTTTCAAGTCCGGCGGTCGCATCCTGACGCAATTGCTCGATTTCTCCCGCCAGATCACCCGCCAGACTGGGCAGGATCGGGTCTCGTTTTGGCGGCGAGAACGCGCATCGTTGCGCGATAACCAATGTATTTTGCAGCGCTTCTGGTATGTCGGAGAACAGGTCTTCCATCACCAAGGCGCTTTTCATCCACAGATGCTTGGAAGGCTTTTCACGTTCGTCATTTTCGACATAGGCAGACTGTGCGATACATTTCATCGCATCATGGGCCTCGTGAAAATCCGGCTCCGAAAAGCAACTCGGATTTGTCGCTACCAGCGGAATGTCGCGATCCATGGCCAGTGCAATGAGACCGGATTCCGCCGCCATTTCGACCGGATCTTCCCGACGCGACAATTCGATATACAGCCGCCCCGGAAAATATTGCTGCAACAGGGACAGATAGGCTTCGGCTTCCGATTGCTGCTCCTCTGCAATCAGACGCGCCAGAGCGCCTTCTCCGCCCCCGGTCAGAGCCAGCAGACCGGCATTATGATCGCGCAGCATTTCCATGGGAACATGGGCATCAAGTTCGCCAGGCCGGTCGAGATGGGAGGCCGAAACCAGCTTGCAGAGATTTTCATAGCCTTCGGCGTCCTGCGCGTAGAGCGCGATCCAGTCCAACGCCGGTTTTGTCGGATCGGCATCGGGACGCGCAACCCTGAGAAAGCAGCCGGTGATCGGCTGCACGCCCTGGCCGCGGCAACCGTCATCAAACGCCATGGAAGCGAAAAGTCCAATCCGGTCACACAGCGCAACAGCAGGAAAACCGCGCTCTTTGGCGGCAGCACCAATCGCGGCCGGCTCCATCGCTCCGTCCAGGATCGTATAGGCAGAAAAGGTGCGGAGATGGACGAAAGGAGTCTGGGCCATGATCGTCAGACTAGCGCGACAAACGGGCCTTGCCTATGCAAACGATCAGACCGGTCGAAACTATCGACCATTTGTCCACAGCATATTTACCCGGCGATCACGCAACAGGCTGAACCGGATGGGAGTCAGCTGCGGCACGGCATGGCTATAGCAGTGCTTCAATCTCGCTTTTCAGTTGCTCGGGCTTTACCGCAGGGCCGTGGCGCGCAACGACATTGCCTTCGCGGTCGACCAGAAATTTGGTGAAATTCCATTTGATCCGGGAACCGAGCAGACCCGATTTTTCAGTCTTGAGATATTTCCACAATGGGTCGGCATCGTTGCCGTTCACTTCGACTTTCGCCATCAGCGGAAAGCTCACATCATAATTCAGCGAACAGAATTTCCTGATTTCGTCGGCATCGCCGGGCTCCTGATTGCCGAATTGATTACAGGGAAAGGCCAGGATTTCGAGGCCCTTGTCATGATATTCCTGATGCAGCTTTTCGAGCCCCTCATATTGCGGCGTGAATCCGCATTTTGAGGCGGTGTTGACAATCAGAAGCACCTTGCCCTTGTGCGCGGACAGATCCTCCATCGAACCATCGGCCTGCTTCACCTGAAATTCCGTAACCTTCATATGCGCCCCGCAATGTTTGTTTCTAGGTTTTCCTTGTCCCACAGATTGATACTCGCACGAGAAAAGTCAAAGCCATTCTCGATTCGAACTGAAAAGCCTATGCTAAAACACCCTCATGCAGCCGCACAACCCGGTCCATCTTGGCAGCCAGCCGTTCATTATGCGTCGCTATCAGCGCGGCACTGCCTTCCTGGCGAACCAGGCCGATAAATTCGGAAAGCACCAGATCGGCGGTTGCTTCGTCGAGATTGCCGGTCGGCTCATCGGCAAGCACCAGTTTCGGCGATGTGGCCAGAGCGCGTGCAACCGCGACCCGTTGCTGTTCCCCGCCGGACAATTTGCTCGGCTTGTGATCCAGCCGCGCGCCCAGCCCCAGACTGCTCAACAAGCTTTCCGCCCTTGCCTCGGCCTCTTGCTGAGTCGCCCCGGCGATCAGCTGCGGCATGACCACATTTTCCAACGCATTGAAATCGGGCAGGAGATGGTGAAACTGATAGACAAATCCCAACAGATCACGCCGGATCCGGGTATGGCAACTGGATGGCAACTGGGCGGTTTCCTCGCCGTTGAGCTTGATCGAGCCTTCGAATCCGCCCTCGAGCAGTCCCACCGCCTGCAACAATGTCGACTTGCCGGAACCGGACGGGCCTAGGAGCGCGACAATTTCATTCGCGTGGATATCGAGATTGACGCCGCGCAGCACCTCGATCCTGACATCCCCCTGGACGAAGCTGCGCCTTACGTCGCGCAACTCTACGGTTTTCTGGTGTTTCATGTCACTCATAGCGAAGTACCTGCACGGGGTCGGTACTGGCCGCCTTATAAGCGGGATAAAGCGTGGCCAGGAAACTGAACAAGAGCGCCAGCCCGGCGATACCGACCACTTCCATCGGGTCCGTCCGCGCCGGCAATTCGGTCAGGAAGCGGATCGACGGATCCCACAGATTCTGCCCGGTGATAGCCTGGACAAAATTGATTACATTCTGTCGGAAATGGATCGCGATCAGGCCGAGCATGATGCCGGCGGCTATGCCCAGCGTACCGATCGAAGTGCCCACCGTGACGAATATCCGCACCAGCGAAGCCCGTGATGCGCCCATGGTGCGCAAGATCGCAATATCTCTGGTCTTGGCGCGTACCAGCATGATCAACGACGATAATATGTTGAAAACCGCCACCAATATGATGATCGACAGGATGACGAACATCACCACCCGCTCGACCTGCAAAGTTTCGAAAAGCGAGGCATTCATCGTCTGCCAGTCGGTGATCACCCCGCGGTCAGCCACCTTGGGAACGAGAGGCGCGATTATCTTGCCGACATTGTCGGCATCATCGGTCTTGATCTCGATCATGCCGATCTGGTCACCGAGCAACAGCAAGGTCTGTGCGTCCTCCATCGGCATGATTACGAACGCCTTGTCATAGTCATAGACACCGACTTCGAATATCGCGGCGACGTCATAGGCGATTTCGCGCGGCACCGTTCCAAAAGGCGTCGAACGCCCTTGCGGATTGATAATGGTGATCCGGCTGCCTACCTGCGCACCGAGCGTTGTTGCCAGCCGGCTGCCAATGCCGACACGCCCCGATCCGGACTCGAGGCGCGCAAGATCACCGGAAATGGTTTTTCCATCGAGCGTTTCGTTATTCAAAATGTCCGGGACCTGCATCCCCCGCACCAGCACCGCTTCGACCCGTCCGTTGAACGTGGTCAGCAAGGGTTGTTCGATCAACGGCGAAGCCGAGACGACCCCCTCGGTATCACGGGTTTCCTCGAGCAGGTCGCGCCAACCCGGCAACCGGCCGCCATAGCCCTGGATTACGGCATGGCCGTTGAGACCGACAATCTTGTCGAACAGCTCTGCACGGAATCCGTTCATCACGCTCATCACCACGATCAGCGCGGCAACGCCCAGCATGACCGCTACCAGGCTGATACTGGCAACGAGGAATATGAAACCCTCCCCCTTGCCGGGTAACAGATAGCGTTTTGCGATGACCCATTCATAACGGGATAGGAGCATGAGTTGGGGCGACTTCCTTGGATCAGATTTCCCTGCCTTTACGGTTGCTGGCCGGGGCAAGCAAGTGGCATGGTGGTAATTATGCTGTTGCCGATATGACACAAAGATTGATCAATCTTTCAAAAGCATCAAATTTGGCATGACAAAATTAAGTCAGTCGATCAGATATGGTTACAGAATCAAACATCTCGATTAACGGGTCATGGTTCAGGGATCCTTTCCGGTTCCGCCAAATGTTGGGGGACAAGCGGCGTCGAATAGGAAGGGAAAACAGGGGACGAATTAGTTCGTCACCATTTTCGCCCGGGTGCTTATCGGCATCCGGGCGTTTTTTTTGCACCAATATTTTTCCAAGCCATTGGTAATACGACCTTTTTCTCCTCTTGAAATTGGGAAAGATGATCATATCTTTATTCATGTGGAACGCCTTTCGGGTTTCACATGAACGAACCGGATGCCGCATGTGCGGGTCCAAATTTACATTGCTCAATTGCAGAGGATATAGATATGAATCGTTTTGACTTTACCCCCTATCGCCGTTCAACCGTAGGTTTTGACCGGCTGTTCGACCTTCTTGAAAATAACGCCCGCGCGCAGCAATCCGAGAATTACCCGCCGTTCAACATCGAACGCAGCGGTGAAGATCATTATCGGATCACACTGGCCGTCGCCGGTTTCAAGGAAGATGAAATTGAAATTACCGCCCAGCAGAATTTGCTGCTTGTCGCCGGCAATAAGAAAACCGACGATCAGGAAAGCAAGCAGTTTCTGCACATGGGCATCGCCAACCGCAACTTTGAACGGCGCTTTGAACTCGCCGATTTCGTTCGCGTCGAGAACGCAGGATTGGCCGACGGCCTGCTTGAGATCGACCTGGTCCGGGAAATTCCCGAAGCCATGCGGCCGCAGACGATCGCCATCAACAAGGGCGACAATGTCACCAAAATTGCGGACAAGCGGGACAAGAAAGAAGACAAGGCCGCTTAAGCAAGCGGATCCTTTAACCGAAAACCGGAGGCAGCCAGCGCGATCTGGCTGCCTTTTTTAATGAGGCTGAAATGAAATGGGGCAGCCGGATGAGGATCCGACTGCCCCTGACACCCGCTTGGTGTCACTCTTGACGATAATTAACCCGGGTCGCAAAAGGCCAATTTTCGTCAAGAATCTGCTTCGGCGATATGGGAAAGCATCGCATGGTCCAGAATCCGGACCTTTCCGCTCTCCACTGCCACAATCCCGTTCTCTGACCAGGTGGATAGTTGCCGATTAATATGTTCGCGCGACATGCCGGCAAAATTGCCGAGCTCGCTCTGGCTCAGGTCCAGCTTCAGTCGCCCCTCGTCTGCGCCGACCACTGATAATCTCAGCAGATAGCGTGCCAGTCGCGGCCCGGAAGTATAGGCACGATCGCCTTCGATCATGCTGTTGGCCATCCGGATCCGCTTCGCCATGACCTTCAAAAGCCGCAGCGCCATATTCTTGTGCTTGGCGAGAATGTCTTCGAAAGCTTCCCGTGTGATCGAAAGCGCCGAAGTCGGTTCGATCGCAGTCACGCTGGCGGTTCGCTCGCCGCCATCCAGCAAGGCGATTTCACCCAGAACCTGCCCGGCTTCCGCATAGTCGAGAACAACTTCATAACCATTGCTGGCGATCATGCTGGTACGCGCATTGCCTGACAATAATATCAGAAGCGAGTTTCCAGGATCCCCCTGCATGATCAATTCGTCCCCTTTTTTATACTGCATGAAATTTCCACGCAATATCAAGTCTGCCAGCTCGGCGTCGTCGCAGTCGGCAAACAGGCTGTGCTCAGCCAGAATATTTGCCAACTCTTCGACTTTCACTGCACCCGTCCCCCGGCCTTGCCCTGAAGTTTCACTAACTCTCTTTTGCCGTGTAATTGTGACAATAGTCACATCCTGTAAAATTTATTGGACAGATTCGACATGTGTCGAAACTGTCCAGAAAATTTGCTCGCGGATTCTAGACCAGCCTGCTTTGCTGCAATGCGGCGGCTATGAAAGAGGCAAATAAAGGATGCGGATCAAAGGGCTTGCTCTTCAGCTCCGGATGGAACTGGACGCCGACAAACCAGCTGTGATCGGGCCGTTCAACGGTCTCCGGAAGCTCGCCATCGGGTGACATGCCCGAGAAGATCAGGCCGGTTTGCTCAAGCCGATCGACATAGCCCTTGTTCACCTCATAGCGATGCCGATGCCGTTCGCTGATTTCGCGGCTGCCATAAATTTCGCTGATTTTCGATCCCTGTCGCAGCACCGCGTCATAGGCGCCCAGGCGCATCGTACCGCCCAGGTCTCCCCCCGCTTCGCGTTTTTGCAGGCCTTCCTCGGTCATCCACTCGGTGATCAGGCCGACAACCGGCTCATCGGTTTCGCCAAATTCGGTCGTCGATGCACTTTCTATGCCGGCCAGATTGCGGGCCGCCTCGACGCAGGCCATTTGCATGCCCAGACAGATACCGAAAAACGGAATATCATTCTCCCGGGCGAACTTGACCGAGCCGATCTTTCCTTCGCTACCGCGTTCACCAAAGCCACCGGGAACCAGAATCGCGTGAAGGGGCTCCAGCTTGGTCGCAAGATCTTCTTCATCTTCAAACAGTTCGGCATCGAGCCAGCGGACCTGTACTTTGACCCGATTGGCCAGACCGCCGTGAAACAGCGCCTCCTGAAGCGATTTATAGGCGTCCTGCAGGCCAACATATTTGCCCACCACACCGACAATGACTTCGCCTTCCGGATGCTCGATCCGTTCCATGACATCATACCAGCGCGACAGGTCCGGCTCCGGTGCGTCATCGATGGAGAAGGCGCGCAGCACCTCTCTGTCCAGGCCTTCCTGATGATATTGCAGAGGCACATTATAGATATTGCTCGCATCCAGTGCCGGAATCACCGATTCCTTGCGAACATTGCAGAATTGCGCGATTTTCGCCCGTTCGGTGTCGGGCAGCGGATGTTCGCAACGGCACAGCAATATGTCCGGCTGGATACCCAGCGAAGTCAGTTCCCTGACGCTATGCTGTGTCGGCTTGGTCTTCAACTCACCGGCAGCGGCAATATAAGGCACCAGCGTTACATGCACGGAAATCGCATTGTCCCGTCCGACCTTGTTGCGCAATTGCCGAATCGCCTCGATGAAAGGCAGGCTTTCGATATCGCCGACCGTCCCGCCAATTTCGCAAAGGACAAAGTCGATCCCGTCGAGCTTGTCCTCGGCAAAGGCCTGGATCGCATCGGTGACATGCGGAATGACCTGGACCGTGGCGCCCAGATAATCGCCACGCCGTTCCTTGGTAATGATCGACTGATAGATTCGCCCCGACGTGACATTGTCGGACTGCAACGAGGGAACGCCGGTAAAGCGTTCATAATGGCCAAGATCGAGATCGGTCTCCGCCCCGTCATCGGTGACATAGACTTCGCCGTGCTGATAGGGCGACATCGTGCCCGGATCAACGTTGAGATAGGGGTCGAGTTTCCGGATTCGCACGGAATATCCGCGAGCCTGCAACAGAGCGCCGAGGCTCGCCGCCATCAGACCTTTGCCAAGAGAGGAAACCACACCGCCGGTTATGAAAATATATCGCGCCATGGGAGGAGAGGCTTAAGGCGTAAATGGCACAATTGGCAATCCCGCGAATCCGGAAAAGCGAAATAAATATTATTTGGCAGCGACCTTTATCCACTCTGCGAGAGTCACCGATTTAGAGCGCACGGGAGGAGGTCGCGATTTCCTTGCAATCGCGCCAGAGACCAAATTGTCAGAAGTCTTACTGGTCCAGCGGGACAGAGCCGTCGGTGCTGGCAGCCGGTTCTTCTTCTGCCGCTGCAGCAGCGGCCGCTGCCAGTGGATCGTCACCGACCAGAGGCACATCGTCAGCCGGTGCGGAAATCGGTGCCGTATCGCGTTGCAGACTCTGGTCGATCGTCTCAACCTTGCCTTCTGCAGCAGCCAGAACCGCCAGAGTGATCGACAATGCGACAAACAAGACCGCAAGAACCGACGTCGTCCGCGTCAGCAAGTCGGCGGCGCCGCGCGCCGACATCATGCCGGAAGGCGAGCCGCCCACACCCAGTCCGCCGCCTTCAGATTTCTGCATCAATATGACACCCACCAGCATGGCGGCGACAATGGCTTGAAGGACGGTGAGAAATAGAAACATGAGTTTTCCGAACTAATATGGCGAGCATGGCTCCGACGTGCAGCGCACATAGCGATTGACCCGCCGGAGTTCAAGCGATGATCGTCGTGCTTCCAACAGCCAAAGTTCGTCAAAGTTCGGGCCAAGGAAGGCTGGAAACACGTGGCGTTGGATAGAATATACCAAATGTCGGAAATTATATTACCGACAATATGATCATCCGCTATACTCCAGGCCGGGAGATATGGGCTTCGATCAAGTCCAATCAGGCATCCGCAGCAGCCTCGATAATCGGTCCGAATTTGGCTGCCGTCAGGCTTGCACCGCCAACCAGTCCGCCATCGACATTGGGAACCGCGAGCAGCTCGGCGGCATTGCTGCCGTTCATCGAGCCACCATAGAGGATGCGCACATCCTCGCTGCCCTGCCCCATCAATTCGCCGAGTTTTGCCCGGATCGCGGCGTGCATTTCTTCGACATCGCTGGCCTCGGGTACCCGGCCGGTACCGATGGCCCAGACCGGTTCATAAGCGATGGTCAGCCAGTCGGCGGCGGCACCGGCGGGGAAAGAGCGAGCGAGTTGTACGGTGACGATTTCAACGGCCTGTCCGGCATCACGCTCCTCTTCGGTCTCACCGACACAGATAATCGCCCCCATGCCGGCAGCATGGACTGCCTCGGCCTTGGCTTTTACTTCGGCATCACTCTCCTGCTGGTCGGCACGGCGTTCGCTATGCCCAAGGATTGAATAGGTTGCCCCCGCTTCTTTCAGCATGGCGGCGGAAAGACATCCGGTATGCGCTCCGTTTTCGGCAAAATGACAATCCTGCGCCCCGATGGGGAGGCCGGGATTGGCCTCCACCGCTGCGGCTATCAATGTGGCAGGAGGGCAAATTCCGACATCCGCGCTTTCGTGATTGGCGGCGATTGCAGCGATCGCGGCGATATCCGACAACTGCGCGCGCTGTCCGTTCATTTTCCAGTTGCCTACAATATATTTGCGGTTTGCCATGTTGCCCTTAGCCTTTTTCTTTTTTCCAATGTTCGCCCGCTATCAAATATCCTTTCGCTTGCCAATTTCCTTCCGCAGTCTTTTGCTTGAACCACGAAGCCAAGCCGCCTAAAGCAAGCGCCAGTCGCACTCCCGCAATGGAACATCTCTTTCATGATCAGTTTTTTCCGCCGTATTTTTTCTTCGAAACTCGGACTTTTTCTGACCTTCTGTTTCGTTGGTTTGATCGCCATTGCCTTTGCGACCGCCGATGTGTCGAGCAGCGGCACCTTCGGCGGCGTAACCGGATCGGGAACGGCTGCCAAGATTGGCGACAGCAAGTTGACCAGCGCGGAACTCGGTCAGTCCGTCAACAATGCCTTTCGCGGCGAACAGCGCCAGAATACCGGGCTGGATCTCAAGACCTTCATCAACGGCGGCGGCTTCGAAGATGTTCTCGAACGGCTGATCAACAGCTTCGCCATTGCCGAGTTCGGCACCAAATATGGAATGGCCGCCGGCAAGCGCCTGGTCGACGGGGAGATTGCCGGCATTCCGACCTTTCAGGGTGCTGATGGCCAGTTCAGCGAGGAGAATTTCCGTCGCGCCCTGCAACAGCAGGGCATCAACGAGACCCAGTTGCGGGACGATTTCACCCGCAACCTGATGGCCGAGCAATTGCTGACGACCGCGGGCTTCGGGGCCGCCGTGCCGCAGAAGCTTGTCATCCCTTATGCGTCTTTGCTGCTGGAATCGCGTGAAGGGCAGATTGCAACCGTCCCGTCTGTCGCGTTCATCGACAACAGCAAGCCGGCCAAGGCCGCCGTCGAAGCCTTTTATGCCAAGAACGCGTCCCGCTACACGATCCCCGAAAGGCGGACGATCCGCTATGCACTGTTCGAAAAATCGCGTTTCAATGACAAGATCAAGCCGAGTGAAAAGGAAATCGCCGGTTATTACAAGCTGAACAATGCCCGCTATTCGGCCAGCGAGACCCGCAATTTCAACCAGGTCATCCTGCCTACTGAAGCCGCCGCCAAGGCGCTCGCCGACAAGATCAAGGCTGGCACATCGATCGAGCAGGCTGCCCAGTCGGTTGGTCTTTCTGCCTCGGCGGTAGGACCGGTCAACAAGGCCGATTTTGCCAATAGCGCATCGCAAGCTGTGGCCAATGCCGCCTTTACCGTTTCGTCCGGTGCAATCGCCGGGCCGGCGCAAAGCGCGCTGGGCTGGCACATCGTCAAGGTCCGGGACATCAAGAAGATACCTGCCCGCTCGCTGGACCAGGTCCGCACCGAGATCGTTGCCGAACTGACCCGCGAGAAAATCGAGGAAGCGATCGCGGAATTGACCGTTCGTCTGGAAGATGAATTTGCCGACGGCGCGACGCTTGGCGATATCGCCGAGGCCGAAGAGCTCAAGATCGAGTCCACGCCGGCGCTTCTCGCCAATGGCCAGAACCCCAACGACCAGAATTACAAACCCATCCCCGAGATGCAGCAGATATTGCCGGTTGCCTTCGCCGTGGATGAGGACAGCGATCCGCAGATCGTCGAGATCGTTCCCGGCGAGAAATATGCCGCCATCGATGTTTCCGAGATCACGGAATCCGCTCCGCCACCACTGGCCCAGATCGAGCAACTGGTGACGCGGGACTATATGCTGGACCAGGGGTCAAAAAAGGCCAAAGCGGTCGCAGACAAGATCGCCAAGGCGGTCAGCAACGGCACCTCCCTGTCCAAAGCGGTGGCCGATGCCGGAGTGAATTTGCCCAATGTCCAGAAAGTCAGCGCCACACGGGCCGAACTCGCCCGGCAAAGCCAGGAGGGACAAGTTCCTCCACCGCTCAGCCTGATGTTCAGCATGGCCGAAGGCACGGCAAAATCGCTTGCCGCACCGCGTGACCAGGGCTGGTTCGTGGTTGTACTCGACAAGCTCAATCGCGGCGATGCCTCGAAGCGGGAAGATTTGCTGAACGCGACAAAGAACCAGTTCAAACAGGTGTTTGGCAATGAATATACCGCGCAATTCATCAACGCGATGAAGGCCGATGTCGGTGTCGAACGCAACGAAGACACGCTGACCGCGCTGAAACAACAGCTGCTCGGCGGAAATTGATCCCGTCATGGCGGGCAGTTTCGGAACGGAAGCGGCGCGCGCGGCTCTCGACAGCGGCAAGCCGGCGCTGATCTGGCGGCGACAGGTGGCCGATACCGAGACGCCGGTGTCCGCTGCCCTGAAGCTGATGGAAGAAGGCCGCGGCGACTATCTGCTCGAATCGGTCGAAGGCGGCGAAACCCGCGGACGACACAGCATGATCGGACTGGCCCCGGATCTGGTGTTCCGGGCCGATGGCGACACAGCCGCAATCAACCCGGTCTGGCTGCAGGACCGCACGGCTTTTGCTCCGGAAGACAACGACAGCCTTTCCGCCCTCCGCAATCTGGTCAAGGCCTGCCGTATGGACGTGCCGGAAGAATTGCCGCGCGCCCTCGCCTGTCTGGTTGGCTATTTCGGCTATGAAACCATCGGGCTGGTGGAAAAGCTTCCCCGAGCACCGCAGTCCGAGCTGGAACTGCCCGACATGCTGTTCGTCCGGCCGACCGTGATCCTGATCTTCGACCGGCTGGCCGACGAGCTGTTTCTGGTCGCCCCGGTGTGGCCGGAGACCGAGGGGAATCGCGACGCAAAAATCGCTTTGGCGGAAGACCGGCTGGATGAAGCGCAGCGGGGCCTCTCCAGCCCCGTTCGTTCCGATCTTGTCGAAGGACGCTCGTCAGCCGCTCCCAAGGCTGGCCTCACCCCCGACGAACCGGCGTTCACACCGCAAGTCCCGGCCGAAAAATATGGCGAGATGGTCCTGCGCGCCAAGGAATATATCGAGGCCGGGGATATCTTCCAGGTGGTGCTGGCGCAGCGGTTCACCACGCCCTTCGCCCTGCCGCCGATCGAGCTCTATCGCGCCCTGCGCCGGATCAATCCCTCGCCCTTCCTGTTCTTCCTCGACCTGCCCGGCTTTGCCCTCACCGGCTCCAGTCCGGAAATTCTGGTCCGCGCGCGCGATGGTGAAGTGACCATCCGTCCGATCGCCGGCACCCGTCCGCGCGGCGCCAACGCGACCGAGGACAAGGCGAACAGGGAAAGCCTGCTCGCCGATCCGAAGGAGCGGGCCGAACATCTGATGCTGCTCGATCTCGGGCGCAACGATGTCGGCCGGGTAGCCAGCGCGCACAGCGTCGAGGTCACCGACAGCTATACGGTCGAATTTTACAGCCATGTCATGCATATCGTATCCAACGTGGTTGGAGAGCTGGCCCCGGACAAGGACGCGCTCGACGCCCTGTTCGCCGGCTTCCCCGCCGGCACGGTCAGCGGCGCGCCCAAGGTCCGCGCGTGCCAGATCATCGCCGAACTCGAACCCGAAACCCGCGGTGCCTATGCCGGCGGTGTCGGCTATTTCTCGCCCGATGGCAGCATGGACAGCTGTATCGTGTTGCGCACCGGGATTGTGAAGGACGGCACGCTGCATGTGCAGGCGGGGGCCGGGATCGTGGCGGATAGCGATCCCGCTTATGAACTGGCCGAATGCCGGGCCAAGGCGGGCGCTTTGCTGGCCGCCGCAAAAGAGGCGGTGAAGCGGGCGCAGGATGTCGGCTTTGGCCAGTGAGATGAAGGAATCTTTTGTTACCGCCAAATGGGCCTGGTGCGCGCAGCCCCCGAACATCAACGTCTGCCCTCTCGGCGCGCATGATTTCACCTAGAAATTATCGGGCACCTCTTCACCTGTAACGGGATTGATGACCTTCCCCTTGGCAAAGCCAAGCACATCCGGAACCGGCCCCAGGCGGTCGATATTCACCGCGTTGGGCGTGAAAAATCGGCCAATGGCACGATATTGAGCAGCTTTGATTTTCGTATTGCTCAGAGTCTGGGGGATCAAACTATCGGGTCGAGCAGTGCGCACCGTGCCAGAGAAGCCTGGCCTGCCCTCCAATTCTGGCGCAGTGGACCCTCGCAAAGAAAAGTCGCTGATCAGATAACCAAGATCGGTCACTTCGCCCGCATTCGCGGTAAATCCCACTGTACCGAGGCACAAACAGAACATCAGTCGCGGCAGTCCGGTGGAAGGGGTGAAACCATATAAGATATATTCGCCCGGCTTGGCCTCTACCAGAAATATTTCTTCATCGTCCGTTTTCAGGAAAGCATCGCCGTAATCCACATCTTGCAAATTTGCTATTTCGTCCCAGACGAAAGCAAAGCTGTCAATGGAGGGTTTTTGAGGTGCAGGGGCCGCGTTATCCCCGCGGCTCTGATACCGCTTCAGTTCACGCTCATATTGACGATTCAAGATTGGCAGTTGCTTGGCAAACGCGCTGGATTTTGCGATCTCATAACGCTCAATTTCAATCTCGGTCGGCACACGCATCAACAGTGGCTCGAGCGGCCTCACTCCATCCAGCTGCTTAACTCTAAACAGTAAATAAGCGCGATCAGCGCGAATTTCCAATCCCTGATCCGCCTTTATCTCGACGAGCTCGTCAGGCGGTTTGGCGGAGGCTGAACCGCCAAAACCTAGCGCCACCATGAGCAAGCCGAATATAGCACGCGTCACCATTTTATTTCATCCAGAGGTTCAGCATCCGGCCGAGGCCCCGAAGCAATTTTGGCTCGAACAGCAATAGACTCGAGAGAAAAACCATCGTTCATTATTTTCCAGGTCGCTTTGGGCATTGGAAAACGCTGATAACCGCGAGGGCCAAGGCATTTTTGCAAACGCAATTGCTTCGCACGCTCGAGGCCCGATCCGCCTAGCAATGCGCCGATCAACAAGCCCGTCAGACCATAATTGTTCACCGCTGGGGCGGTGGCGTCGCGATCCTCTGGCGTACCGCGCCAAGCGATAAACATAGGCAACAGAGCCGCGTTACCTTCAGCTATCGGCACAAAGCGATAGCAGTCTGCGAGATCAGCATAGGCCTCTTCATAGGTTGTAGATGCGCGCCAAAAGTAAAAATATTTCTCACCATTGCGCACAATTTTCGCGTCCCGCCCACCTGTTATCTCAGGAATTGCGATTTGGTCCGGATCGGGTATCGCCTCAATCTGCTGCGCTGTGGCGCTTGCCGGAAATATCAACATTCTAATGATGAGAGAGAAAGCAAAACAAGACCATATTGCCTTCATACCATTTGGTCCTTCAACACTTGCTGACTTGCGGGTTACCTTGTCCCTCGCGCGATCTGAAATCATACGCATTCGGTGCAGAATGGCAAATCTTTCAATGCACCAGAGACCTGACGGAGTCGGAAGCCAACGTTTCTCCCGCTTCCTGCTGCCAGGATAGATCGGCTCCACCTGGATCTTTTCGGCCAGCATCGGCGGCAGGTCGAAGATCGTGTGGACCTTGCCTTCGCGGATATGCATTCGCACCCCATGCGTCGACCGGATTTCGGACGTCGGTCAGTTCCCTGCTGTACGCTGCCTTTCCGCTCTCCAAGCCCGAAGCATAGCCCGACGATAAATTGACTTTAATCTGGGGATCGATAAAAACGCTATTCGCAGCACGAAATCGCCTTCAAAGTCAGGCGAACCGGCGGAGCACCACAGACGCTAGAGGCCAACGAACATGAAAAAAACAGCATAGAAACCACATTTCAATTCTCCACAGGCCCTAGCTGAATGTCCCGGCCACACGTCCGGAATGCACATCAGGCGCATCATAAGCTGACTTGCCCTATCGCGGCGCAATAAGTTCGGGGTCCTGACGGATTGCCCAGCCGGACTCACAATCTAGGTTCCGCTTGGCGCTTCGCCCGCGCAATCCATCGCTTGATATGTGCCTCACGCGCACCAATTTGGCGGACCTTCTGGCCGTAGTGCCGAGAACATGGCTCATGAAACGCGACGCCTGTTGTCGCCGCAAGCGTCAATCGCCCCGGTGCGAGATGATATCCGGGAACGTCAAAGCCTGTTTCAATCCTGCCGATGAAGGTCTTGTCGAGCTGTTTCTCCAGCTTGAAAAGGCTCAACTCCCGTGTCAGCCAACGCATCGGGCTGCAAATGGCACGAAGAAAACGTCCGATAATCACGCGACCATCCATGGACCGAAGGTAAAACAAACCGTTTCGTTCTAAAAAAATCGCATATCAAAGCCAGAAAGCAATGCACCGATCAGGCGCAAAAAAAGATTGTGTTTGACTGCAGGGTTCCTGGTTGCGACAATTCGGCCACTGCGCGTCGGATGGATGCGCGATACCAAAGCGGTTTGAAGATACCGTCCCCCCTCCTGAAAGGATATATATGCAAAATGCAACACAAGGTAATATTGTCGTGATCGATTATGCCGTGCGCACGTCCGACGGCACGCTCGTCGGCGATACCAAAGAAACAGGCCCCCAGGAGATCAAGCTTGGCGATGGCGCCATTTTTCCCCAGGTCGAAGCAAAGATTGCTGACATGAAAGTTGGCGATCAGGAAACAGTCTCGATCGAATGCAATAATGCCTTTGGCCCGCGACGCGAAGAAATGGTCCTCGACATTCCTCGGCAGAACCTGCCGCCAGAAGCCGACCCACAGCCGGGCATGGCGCTTCAGGCGCAACAGGAAGACGGCTCTGCTGTCACCCTTTATATCGTTGCTGTGAACGAAGACAGCGTGAAAGCCGACGGCAATCACCCGCTCGCCGGGGAAGATCTCGCTTTCGATGTCACGCTGCGCGAAATCAAGGATGCGGCCTAGAATTACAGGGGCGGTCCGGTTTGGCCATGCTGGCTAGCCGAACCGTCTCTATTCTGACCGTTGTCGCCGTCGATTACATTAGAGTGCTGCGCCGGATGCGAGCATTACTCCACAGCTCTCGTCACTCCAGCATCTTCGGAGCTTCCTTCATCAGCTTCGCCTTGATCTTGTTGGCGAACATCGCCAGCATCGGCGGCAGGTCGAGCACGGCATAGACCTCGTCCTCGCGGACATGCATGTCGCTTTTGATGCGCTGTCCGATGGCTTCCAGGGTGAAGTGGAGATGATCGCCTTCCCAGTGATGGTCGGTCAGATTGGCGCCGGGGATGATGTCGCCCAGCGTGTGGATGCCGCTGCCGATCCGGTTTTTGGCTTCTTCCAGTCCCAGTTTGTGCGGAATATTGACGGTGACGGGTTCGCCCATGATGATTCTCCAAACAGACATGTTACTAAAACCGTTAGTCCTGAGCCTGTCGAAGGACGCCTATCGACGGAGGGCGCACTTCGACAGGCTCAGTGCCAACGGCAGGTGGTTGGCAATTTCCCTATCACCGCAAAGGCGCAGGTCAAAGCTTTCGCGGAAACACTTGGCCTGCCGATAATTTCCGATTAGGCAGCTTCGCATGATCCTCGTTATCGACAATTATGACAGCTTCACCTTCAACCTCGTCCATTATCTGATGGAACTGGGCGCCGAGGTACGCGTCGAGCGCAACGACGCGCTGACCGCCAGCGAAGCGCTCGCCACCGGCGCGCAGGCCTTCCTGAT
Organism: Sphingorhabdus sp. SMR4y; assembly: GCF_002218195.1. Lineage (GTDB taxonomy): Bacteria > Pseudomonadota > Alphaproteobacteria > Sphingomonadales > Sphingomonadaceae > Parasphingorhabdus. The sequence continues at coordinate 1,137,470 of NZ_CP022336.1, forward strand.
TTCGCCGGGTCCCTGCACCCCCAATGAAGCGGGCATATCGCTCGATCTGGTCGCGGCCTGCGCCGATGCGGAAAAGCCGCTGCTCGGCGTCTGTCTCGGCCACCAGAGCATCGGCCAGCATTTCGGTGGCAAGGTGGTGCGCGGCGGGCTGATGCACGGCAAGACTTCGCCGGTGAGCCATGACGGCAGCGGCGTCTTTGCCGGCCTGCCCTCGCCTTATACCGCGACCCGCTATCACTCGCTGATTGTCGAGGATATCCCTGCCTGCCTGCCGGTCAACGCCACCGCCGACGATGGTTCGGTCATGGGTTTCCGCCACGAAAGCCTGCCGATTCACGGCGTGCAATTCCATCCTGAGAGTATCGCCACGGAACATGGTCACAAGCTGCTGGCCAATTTCATGGCGATTGCGGGGATCAAAGCGAAGGAAGCGGCATGACCTTACCCGATCCGGCAAGCGCGCTCAGCGAAGCATCGGCCCGCGCGGCCTTTTCCGCGATCCTGGACGGCTCCTGCTCGGCCGAGGAGATCACGAAATTTCTGGTCGATCTTGCCGACCGCGGCGAGACCGCGACGGAAATCGCCGCAGCCGCACAGGAAATGCGCGCCCGGATGATCGCTGTCGACGCGCCCGCCAATGCCATCGATGTCTGCGGCACCGGCGGCGATGGCAGCCACAGCCTGAATATCAGCACCGCCACCGCTCTGGTGGTTGCCGCCTGCGAAATACCGATGGCGAAACATGGCAATCGCGCCGCTTCGAGCAAATCGGGCGCGGCCGATACGCTGGAAGCGCTCGGACTGGATCTGGCCAAGGCCGCGACCAACGGGGAGCAAAGCCTGCGCGAAATCGGCATCGCCTTTTTCTTCGCGCCCAACCATCAACCGGCGCTCGGCCCGCTGGGACCGATCCGCAAGGCCATCGGTCGCCGGACGATCTTCAATCTGCTCGGCCCCTTGTGCAATCCCGCGAAGGTCAAACGCCAGCTGATCGGCGTGGCTTCGCCCGATCTGGTCGAGACTTATGCCGAAGCGGCACTGCAACTGGGCTATGACAAGGCGATGATCGTCTCCGGCGAGGAAGGGCTCGACGAGCTCAGCATTTCCGGTCCTAGTCGGGTTGCCGTCATCAGCGATGGCAGCGTCACCATCAGCCGTATCACCCCGGAAGACGCGGGACTCCCCCGTCACCCGGCGGAAGCGATCAAAGGTGGTGATGCAGAATATAATGCTGCGGCGCTCAAGGCGCTGCTGCTGGGCGAAAAATCCGCCTATCGTGACGCCGTGTTGCTCAACAGCGCCGCCGCGTTAATGGTCGCGGGCGAAGTCGACAGCTGGGAGGAAGGCGTGGAGGAAGCCGCCGAAGCGCTCGACAAGGGCCTTGCCAACGCCATGCTCAACTGCTGGATCGCCAACCAATGAACAAGCTTGAAGAAATCTGCGCGACCACGCGGGACTATGTCCGGCAACGCAAGGCTGATGTTCCGGCGTCGAAACTGAGCGATGACATCGCTCGTCAGAGTGCGCCGCGCGGTTTTGCTGCGGCAATCCGCGAAAAATCGGCCGACGGCTTTGCCCTGATCGCCGAAATCAAGAAAGCCAGCCCGTCCAAGGGCCTGATCCGCGAGGATTTCGATCCCCCCGCCCATGCCCGCGCCTATCAGGCCGGCGGCGCTGCGTGCCTGTCGGTGCTGACGGACCAACCCTATTTTCAGGGCAAGGACGATTATCTGGTCGCGGCGCGCGCCGCCGTCGACCTGCCCTGCCTGCGCAAGGATTTCATGGTCGACCCCTGGCAGATCGCCGAATCGCGGGCGCTGGGTGCGGATGCGATATTGATCATCATGGCGGTGCTGGACGATGCTCTGGCGGCGGCAATCGAAGCGGAAGCCCTGTCGCTCGGCATGGACGCGCTGATCGAGGTGCACGACGAAGCGGAGCTGGAACGCGCGCTGAAGCTGCAGTCACCGCTGCTCGGCATCAACAACCGCAATCTCAAGACGTTCGAGACCAGCCTCGAGCAAACCGAACGGCTGGCCCAGCTGGTCCCCGACGACCGGATCATGGTGTCGGAAAGCGGTATCTTCACCCATGAGGATTGCCAGCGACTGTCAAAATCGGGCGCTCGCGCCTTTTTGGTAGGTGAATCCCTGATGCGACAGGATAATGTGGAGGCTGCAACCCGCGAGCTTTTGACAGGAACCCAATGAGCAAATTGACCCATATCGACGGCGACGGCGCGGCCCATATGGTCGATGTGGGCGGCAAGGCCGACACCGTCCGCGAAGCCCGTGCCGAGGGCCGGATCGCGATGAAACTGGAAGTCTTGGAAGCAATAAAAGCCAACACCATGAAGAAGGGCGATGTGCTGGCGACGGCGCGCATTGCCGGGATCATGGCGGCGAAGAAGACCAGCGATCTCATCCCCCTGTGTCATCCGCTGGCGCTGACCAAGGTGGCGGTGGATTTCGAATTTCTGGAGGACGGCATCAAGGTCTCTTCCATGGCGCGGCTGACCGACAAGACTGGTGTGGAAATGGAAGCTTTGACAGCCTGTTCCGTCGCACTCCTCACAATCTATGACATGTCCAAGGCGATGCAGAAGGATATGGTGATCAGCGATATCCGGCTGCTCTCGAAAAGCGGCGGCAAGTCGGGAGACTGGGTCGCGGAATGAGCAGCCTACTGCCTCTGGACGAAGCCCAGCAACGCCTGATCGCGCTGGCATCCCGCCTGCCCGCCGAAACCCTTTCCGTCCATGAAGCGCTCGGCCGCTATCTCGCCAGCGACCTGATCGCCAAGCGCGAGCAACCGGCGGCCGATATGTCGGCGATGGACGGCTATGCGATCCGCTTCGAGGATCGCAGCGGCCCGTGGACATTGATCGGCGAGTGCGCCGCCGGCAGCCCCCCGTGCCGCGCGCTGCAAGCCGGAGAGACCGCCCGTATTTTCACCGGTGCCCTGCTGCCCGAAGGCGCCGACACCGTGGTCATGCAGGAGAATGTCGCCGCCGATGGCACCACCATCCACCTGACCGCAGAGCCCTCCCCCGCAAAAGGCCGCCATGTCCGGCACAAAGGCGGTGATTTCCAGCAGGGCAGCACCGGCTTGCACGCAGGCAGCCTGCTCAACGCGGCGGCGCTCGGTGAAGCGGTGATCGCCGGCTATGGCGAGCTGTCGGTCGGCCTCCATCCCAAAGTGGCAGTCGTTTCGACCGGCGACGAACTGGTCGCGCCGGGCAGCGCCACCCTGCCCCACCAGATCCCCGCCAGCAATGACGTCATGCTGTCAGCCATGCTCTCCGGCCTGACCGCCGAAACCCGCAACCTGAGCCGCATTCCGGACAATATGGACATATTATGCCAGTCACTGGAAAGCGCGAAGGATTGCGACATCATCGTCACTATCGGCGGCGCCTCTGTCGGCGATCATGATCTGGTCGGGCCGGCGTTCGAGCGGCTCGGCGCCGAGATCGACTTCTACAAGATCGCGATGAAACCGGGCAAGCCGGTGATGGCCGGAACGCTCGGCCAGACGGTGATCCTGGCGCTCCCCGGCAACCCCGCCTCCGCCTTTGTCGCGGCCACATTATTCCTGCTGCCGCTGGTCCGCTTCATGGCCGGAGCCAAGACATATCTGCCCGCCTACCAAAGCGCCCCGACCAGCGAAGCCCTCCCCGCCAACGGCCCCCGCGCGCAGTTCCTGCGGGCCAGGGTCGACCAGAGCGGCATAACCCCCTTCAACAGTCAGGACAGCGCCAAGCTGTCGGTGCTGGCGGCGTCCAATGCGCTGCTGTACCGGCCTGCCGGTGCGGGGGCGGCGGATGTAGGGGAAATGGTGGCTTATATTGGGATATAGTTGTCAGGGTCGTCCGCTATCGGCACGTTGTTAGATCGTACCGAAGGGATGAGATTTGGGTGGCGAGCGTTCATTGACTCTTCTTCCAGATGATGTCCGCTAACTCCCGAAGGCGGACACTAGATGCTCATTTGAATGCACCAATATTTGCTGTTGCATTTTTCTGAACCAAGGCCGCCTTCCATCGAAAAAATATGCGCTGTCTGTGGTGGCCATCCAATATCGTAGACTGATACCCCGAAAATTGTTGCGGTGTTCAATCTTCTTCTACCGGTTCGTAGCGTAACAAATCACCGGGTTGGCATTTCAACTCCCGGCAGATCGCCTCAAGCGTGGTAAAACGCATTGCCTTTGCCTTACCGGTTTTCAGGATGGAGAGGTTGGCAAGCGTGATATCCACCCGCTCGGCCAACTCGGTCAGGGTCATGCGGTTATCGTGCAGCAGATCGTCGAGCTTGACTCGAATAGCCATTAAACCGTCCCATCCAGTTCTTCCTGCATTTCCGCCCCGCGATCAAAAACCCGCGCGAGGATGATAAGCAGCAAGACGAGCAAAATACCGGAAATCGATATGCTGGCATCAGGCGACATTTCAAAATCTACGCCCGGTTTCGGATCACCGAGCATTGTGACCACGCCTGTAGCAAGCAGGCTTGCGCAAAATGTTACAATCTGGATTCCGACGGCTGCAATGCCAATACCGCGCAGCCGGGTACCGTTGATATCGGTAAAGGGATTGCCCTCACCAACCGAGCGCACGATCCGACGCAAACGATCGACCGCAAAAAGCGTCAGCAACATCAAGACAACCGCCAGTGCCATTATCAATGCGATCATCCCGAAAATCTCAGGCTCGGGCGGGCTCACAAATGCCTTCGCCATTTCCGCCAGCAGATATTGATAGGTGAATGGTATTGCCAGCAAGCAAATTGTGGCAACGCCTATTCCAGCCAACAAAATCCACTTGCTAAAAGCCAATATTCTACGTGCGGATTTGAGCACGATATCATTTGATTGTGAATCCTTTTTGATATTCGATTCCATCACTGAGTCTCCGTAATTTATTGTCCTTCAATAATCTACATATTGATATATGGCAATATAAATATTGATTATCGATATGGAATATGCCACATGCTTTTCACTTCGGAACATCAGTCCGTTGGGAAACAGGGAGAAATGGCCAATGTTGGAAAACTATCGGAAAATGGGCGGCCTTGCGGCTTTGACGGAGGCGCTATGCTATATTATCGGGTTCGCGATATTTGTTTTTTTCCTCGATTTTCCAGGCAATTCCAACCCTGTTGAGAATGTAGAGTTTCTCATCGAGAATAAAATTCTCATCATGTCCACCATGTCGATAATCTATATATTTGCCGCGCTGGTTTTGGCTGTTCTGGTCTTGGCACTGCATGACCAATTGAAGGAAAAATCGCCCAAAGCGATGCAAGTCGCAACATCGGTGGGCCTCATTTGGGCTGGCGTGGTTGTAGCCAGCGGGATGATTTTCAATGTCGGCGCGGAAAGCGTGATCAGTATATATGCAAATGATCCTGAACGAGCTGCTACACTTTGGATGGCGGTTGGCATTGTTCAAGACGGATTGGGCGGTGGAATCGAGCTCCTGGGAGGCGTGTGGATTCTCATCATTAGCTGGACTGGTTTGAAGAGCGGTATTTATCCGAAGTTTCTTAACTATCTGGGAATTATCCTGGGATGTGCAGGCGTCCTGTCCGTTGCTCCTTCCTGGGAAATTTTTGTCGAGATTTTTGGCCTCGGCCAAATCGTCTGGTTTATCTGGCTTGGAACGATCATGTTGCGCGATAAGGCAGCGGCTTGACGGAGCTGCATCCGATTGGACTGATCCATTTCGCGGTCGGCGCGATAGCATTGCTGGTCGGCGCAGCGGCACGGACATTTCGTAAGCGGTATCCGCTTCCTACCGAAAGCGGACTAAGCGTCAGGCTGGAGTGAACGTCCGCAACTGGGGCGTTAGCGGATGGACAGCTCTTGTACGGCAAGCGCGAATTGCCGACATCGAAGCAATTGATCAATCTGTCCACATCGCCCACCCTTCTGCCAGCGGCCGCAGCACTTCCCGCTTGACTTCCCCCGTTTTGTTTCTTAATTGTTCCGTATTCGTTCCCAGAACAGGACACTGGACATGCTCACGCAAAAGCAACATGAACTTCTTTGCTTCATTGATGAAAAACTCAAGGACAGCGGCGTTTCGCCCTCGTTCGAGGAAATGAAGGAAGCGCTGGGGCTCAAGTCCAAGTCCGGCATTCACCGTCTGATCAGCGCGCTCGAGGAGCGGCACTTCATCCGCCGCCTGCCCAACCGGGCGCGGGCGCTGGAAGTGCTGAAGCTGCCGGAAGGCGGCGTACAGGAAGCGGAGCCCTCCAATGTGGTCGCGCTGCACCCGGAAACACCGGTGCGCGAAGTCGCGTCCAGCCCGGCCCCGAGCAATGACGATATTCTGGAAATTCCGCTGCACGGCCGGATCGCCGCCGGCGCGCCGATCGAAGCGATGGAAGGCCAGTCGGCGCTCAGCGTGCCTGCCGCGCTGCTCGGCCCCGGCGAACATTATGCGCTGGAAGTCTCCGGCGATTCGATGATCGAGGCCGGTATCCTCGACGGCGACTATGCGCTGATCCAGAAAACCGAAGTGGCGCGCGATGGCGAGATTGTCGTAGCCTTGATCCACGACGAGGAAGCCACGCTGAAATATCTCCACAAGGATGGTGTGCGGGTGCGGCTCGATCCCGCCAACGCCGCCTATGAACCGCAAATCTATGGTGCGGGCGAAGTGCGGATTCAGGGCAAGATGGCCGGATTGCTGCGCCGCTACTGATTGGCTCTCTTGACGCCAGCGTTTTTTGCGTCCCCATCATCCGACCGATAACGCGTCCAGATATGCCTGCCGGTCCAGCCGAGCGTGGTGGATATCTGCTGATTTTCCAGATCAATCGTCATGCCGCCAACCTGCGACAGCAGATTGCGGTCGACTTTCAGCCAGCGCGGCTGACAGCTTTCCGGCAGCCGCCGGTCGCTGACCACAATATCCGCGCGGCGACAGGCCGCCGACAGAGACAGCGCCGGGATATAATGACCGCTGCGCGTCGCCAGTAACCGCCAGTCGCGCCCGCCCGCGCGGACCGTGGCCAGACAGCTGTCGCCGTTACAATCGGCACCGGGCCAGTCTTCCAGCGCCTGCGATTCCCCCTCCACTCCTGCATTTTCACGGATCATGTCGCGAATGAAGTCGCCGCTGCGGCTGCGCAGCATCGCCAGCTCGCCGCTTTCATTGCGAATGGCGACATGGCGGCCGTCGCCGGTGATATAGATATCGGGTGCACGGGTTGTGGCAATCATCAAAGTCCCGACCAGCACCGGCGCCAGCCCCCAGTAGCGCCAGCGCTCCCGCCACAGGCAGAGCCACAGACCGCCCAGCAGCACCAGTGCGAAGGCGATCACCTTCATGGTCGGCAACATCGTCACGGCCCCGGGCCGGCTGGAGACAAAATGCGCCAGCGCGATCAGGCTGCTCAGCGCCTGTTCGCACAGCCACCAGATCGGTGCGCCCAGACCAATACTGTCCAGCACCAGAGCCAGCGCTTCCAGCGGCATGATCACGAAGGTCGTCAGCGGGATAGCGATGATATTGGCCAGAGCGCCATAGAGCCCGGCCTTGTGGAAATGGTAGAGCGCGATCGGCATCAGCGCGATCTCGACCACCAGGCCGGTCAGGAACAGCGCAAGGATGAATCGCCCGGCGCGGCGCAGCAGGCTTTCCTCGCGCAGCATGACCAGCGCCTTGATCCGCGGATGCTCGTGCAGCGCAATGATCGCGGTGACCGCCGCGAAACTCAGTTGAAAACTGGGACCCACCAGCGATTCCGGCCAGAAGACCAAAACGAACAAGGCCCCCGCCGCGACCATTCGCAAGGTGATCGCGCTGCGCCCCATGATCAGTGCCACCAGCACCAGCAATGCGGCGACACAGGCGCGGATTGTCGGCACCTGCGCCCCGGTCATCAGCGTATAGGCGACCGCCGCAAGCGCCGCGCCGGCGGCCGCCACAATCGGCAGACGAAAGCGCAGCGCCAGTGGCGGCGACAGGGCAAGCGTCTTCAAGATCAGCAGATAGACCGCCCCGACCACCGCCGTGACATGCAGCCCGCTGATCGAGAGCAGATGCGCCAGCCCGCTGCGCCGCATCGCTTCGGCATCCGCCTCGTCAATCGCGCCGCGATCCCCGGTGGCCAGAGTCGCGCCGATCGCGCCCGCAGCGCCGGACATCTGCGACTGGACATGCGCCGAGAGCATCTGCCGGTATCGCGACAACGCAAAGACCGGATCGGCGGGGCGCAATATGGTGATTTCGCCCAGCGCCTGCCCGGTCGCGCCGAGCCCCTGGAACCAGGCGCGTTCGGAGAAATCATAGGCGCCCGGCAACGCCGGCATCGCCGGTGGCATCAGCCGCGCCCGCAACTGGATCAGCGCTCCGTCCTGCAAGGCGGGAACGGCGTTTTCCAGCGGCACATTCACCCGCACCCGCGGCGGCAGCTCCGGATTATCGCCGGTGCGCAGCGTCAGCCGCACCATGTCGCGCGCCAGCAGCGGTTCGATCCGCTCGATTTCGGCGTTGAATGTGGTGACGAGCGGCCGCTCCAGCACCGGCGCGGCGACGCTCCCCGAGCGCAGCCAGATCAGCGCGCAACCGGTAGCGGCCAGCAGCGCGAACCAGAACAAGGCCCTGGCGGCTCGCCTGTCACGTCCCGTCATGACGGCAATCAGGCAAAGCCCGCCACACAGGCTGATGAAAGCCAGCCACCAGGCGCTATTGGCGAGATTGAACCAGCAGGCGATGCCGAAACCAAGCGCCACCGGAACCCATAAAGCCAGCTGGTCCCGCTCCTTTTCCAGCTGGTTTTCAATCATTTTGGAGAGTTGCCTGTCGCGCCAGAAATCAGACAATTGTCGCGGGTGAAACAGCGTGCTAAGGGCGGTGCCAGTCGACCCGGAACCGGTGCTCATGGTGCCATTCGGGCTCAATCCATCCCGCATTTCAGGACCCTATCACAGGGCCCCCGAAGCGTGAATTCAAATGAAGCTGATCAGCCGAAAGAGACAAATATGGTCGTAACCCGCTTTGCCCCCTCCCCGACCGGATTTCTCCATATCGGCGGTGCACGGACGGCAATGTTCAACTGGCTGTTCGCCCGTCACCATGGCGGAAAGGCACTGCTGCGTATCGAGGATACCGACAAGGCGCGCTCCACCCAGGAAGCCATTGACGCCATTTCCGAAGGCCTCGAATGGCTGGGGCTCGACTGGGACGGGGAAACCGTTTTCCAGTCGCAACGCGCCGCGCGCCACGCCGAAGTCGCCCACGAGCTGCTGGCTTCCGGCAACGCCTATAAATGTTTCGCAACCCAGGACGAACTGGCCGCCATGCGCGAGCAGCAGCGGGCCGAGAAAAAGCCGATGCGCTATGACGGCCGCTGGCGCGACCGCGATCCGTCGGAAGCGCCGGAAGGTGCGCCTTATGCGATCCGGCTGAAAACCGAACGCTCCGGAAAAGTGACCATATCCGACATGGTGCAAGGCGATGTGTCGGTCCAGAACAGCGAGATTGACGATTTCATCCTGCTGCGTTCCGATGGCACCCCGACCTATATGCTGGCCGTCGTCGTGGATGACCATGACATGGGCGTCACCCACCTGATTCGCGGCGATGACCATCTCAACAATGCCTTTCGCCAGCTCGCCCTGATCCGCGCGATGGGCTGGGACGAGCCGGCCTATGCGCATATCCCGCTGATTCACGGCAATGACGGCGCCAAATTGTCGAAGCGGCACGGTGCACTGGGCGTCGAGGCCTATCGCGACATGGGCATATTGTCCGACGCGATGTTCAACTATCTGCTGCGTCTCGGCTGGGGCCATGGCGATGACGAGATCATCTCGCGGGAACAGGCAATAGAATGGTTCGACATCTCCGGTGTCGGCAAATCGCCGTCACGCTTCGACACCAAGAAGCTGCAGAATCTCAACGGCCACTATATGCGCGAGGCCAATGATGCGGATCTGGTGCGGCTCGCCACACCATGGATCGAACAGGATCTGGGAGCGCCTTTATCCGCTTCGGACCGCGATTTGCTCGGCCAGGCCATGCCGGTTTTGAAGAGTCGCGCAAAAAATCTCATCGAATTGGCGCAAAGCAGTCTTTTTCTCTTTAAAAAACGCCCACTTGGCCTCGACGAACGGGCAGAAAATCTGCTAGACGCTCCCGCACGGACGCTGCTGAAATCGATTCACCTTGGCTTGACCGATCTGGAAGACTGGACGCTCGAGACAACGGAAGAAACCATAAAAGCGATCGCGGAGTCTGCCGAATTGGGGCTGGGGAAGCTCGCACAACCTATGCGCGCGGCCCTGACTGGAAGCACCAGTTCACCCGGAATTTTTGACGTTCTGATACTTCTTGGGAAAGAAGAATCACTGGGGCGTCTTGCAGATCAAATAGAAAAAACCTGAGTTTTCAGGAGCAGAAAGGACAATATCGTGGGCGATAACGCAAAATTCAGCATCGATGGCGACAATTTCGAATATCCGGTTCTACAGGGCACCATCGGTCCCGACGTGGTCGATATCCGCAAATTATACGGCCAGACCGGTGCCTTCACCTATGACCCCGGCTTTACCTCGACCGCCAGTTGCGAATCAGAGCTGACCTTCATCGACGGCGGCGAAGGCGTATTGCTGCATCGCGGCTATCCGATCGAACAGCTCGCCGAAAACAGCAGCTTCATGGAAGTCGCCCACCTGCTGCTCCGCGGCGAATTGCCGACGGCGGACGAATATTCCGACTTTACCAACACGATCACCCGCCACACCATGGTGCATGAACAGCTGCGCGGTTTCTACCAGGGCTTCCGTCGTGATGCCCACCCGATGGCAATCATGTGCGGTGTGGTTGGCGCGCTCTCGGCTTTCTATCACGACAGCACCGACATCAACGATCCCGCCCAGCGGATGATCGCCAGCCACCGTCTGGTCGCGAAAATGCCGACCATCGCGGCGATGGCCTATAAATATTCGATCGGCCAGCCGTTCGTCTATCCCGACAATGAACTGTCCTATACCGGCAACTTCCTGCGCATGACCTTCGGTGTTCCGGCCGAGGAATATGAAGTACACCCGGCGATCGAAAAGGCGATGGACCGGATCTTCATCCTCCACGCCGATCACGAACAGAATGCGTCGACCTCGACCGTCCGGCTCGCCGGCTCCTCGGGTGCCAACCCGTTTGCCTGTATCGCGGCCGGCATTGCCTGCCTCTGGGGCCCTGCCCACGGCGGCGCCAATGAAGCGGCGCTCAACATGCTGCACGAAATCGGCCACCCTGACCGCATTCCGGAATATATCAAGCGCGCCAAGGACAAGGACGATCCGTTCCGCCTGATGGGCTTTGGTCACCGCGTGTATAAAAATTACGATCCGCGCGCATCGGTGATGCAGGAAACGGTTCGCGAAGTGTTTGAAACGCTGAAGGTCAAGGATCCCGTCTTTGACGTGGCGTTGCAGCTCGAGGAAATGGCGCTCAACGATCCCTATTTCATCGACAAGAAACTGTTCCCGAACGTCGACTTCTATTCCGGCATCATTCTCTCGGCGATCGGTTTCCCGACCTCGATGTTCACCGTGCTGTTCGCCCTCGCCCGCACCGTCGGCTGGGTTGCGCAGTGGAACGAAATGATTTCCGATCCCGGCCAGCGCATCGGTCGCCCGCGTCAGCTCTACACCGGTCCGGCCAAGCGCGACTATGTGCCGATCGACAAGCGGTAAAGACTAGAGAAATCTGGAGAAAGGGGAGCGTTTCGCTCCCCTTTTTTTATGCCGTTTTCCGTTCCGGCAAGGACAGGGTGAAAGTAGAACCCTTGCCGGCTTCGCTGGCCACGGTCAGGCTGCCACCCATAGCGCCAGCCAGACGACGGGAAATGAACAACCCCAATCCGCTGCCACCATCACCAGACCGGCCCAGCCGCTCGAATTTTTCAAAAATCCGCTGCTGGTCTTCGGCAGCGATGCCATCGCCCTCATCGCTTACGGCAATCCGGGCAAAACCGTCATCGGTGGATACCCGCAGGCGGATCACCGAACCGTCGGGCGAATAACGGATTGCATTTCCGATCAGGTTGACCAGAATTTGCAGCGTCCGGCGAAACTCGCCGCTGGCGGGGCATTTTTCTTTTTCGTCCGGAAGGTCAAGACGAATGTGATGATCAGCCGCCTTGACCGCCAGCAAGCCTGCCGCCCGATGGGCCAGATCAACCAGATCGATATCGTCCCCCGCCACGGTGAATTCTGGCCGTTCAATCGCCTCGAGATCGGACAGATCATTGACCAGATCGAGCAAATGTCGTCCGGCCGATGCGATATCCTTGGCATAGCTGGCATAGTCGCCGCGCAGCGGGCCTTCCAGCTTGCTGCTGATGGTCTCGGCATTGGCGATGATCTTGCCCAGCGGCTGGCGCAATGCGGGCCCCAATTGCGTTCCAAACAGACTGTCGCTGATCAGCTTGCCATTGGTGCTCCTGGTATCTGCGCCACGGGCCGGCTGGACATTCGGGGCGTCGTCCGGCGTCGCGGTAAAACGATAGCCGGCGAACAGTCCGGCCTTGTCAATCAATGGATTGCCCTGCAGCACGAACAGACGCTGTGCCCCGCCTTTCTGCCGCATCCGCTGGTTGCGGATCGGCTGGCGCTCGGCCACGGCCTCCAGCAGACCGGCATTGGCCGACGGTGGAATGACATCATATATATCGAGCAGGGACTGACCGATGACCTCGAAATCCTGGTCAGCCTCATCCGGCATCTGCCGGGCTATGATCCGCAACGCGGCATCGGTGCGGATCGCCCCACGGCCTTCCAGCCGGTCAAAATCGCGCGCTCTGGACGGATCGTCTTTCTCGCTCTCGCGGTGCGAATATTCCTTCCAGTCGATGATCGAAAGGTGGAGGGGCCCTGCCTTTTCCGGCGAAGCCAGCCGGGTCTCCACCCACATTTCAATACGTGAATCGTCATCCGATGCCTGGACCGGACGGGAGAGGTTCATCCCCAGCCGTCGGCTGAGACGGCATAAATCTGCCAACTCGGGAACGGCCAGAGGGCCGCCTTCCCGGCCACCGCAGCGCAGATGCAGCCGCAGCAGCTTCGGGTCTGCCGACAGCAGCAGTCCGTCGGCATCTACCTGTCCCAGCACCGGCTCGGTCAATTTGCGGTCCGTGGTCATCTATCGGGGCTGCCCGGGAAATCGCCGGAAAGAAGCCGTTCGGCCTTCTGATAGGCCTCGGGAGAAGCCCAGTGCGAGACCTGTACCAAACAGCGATCCCGGTCGGTCTCGCCATAGGTTGCTGCGGTCAATATATGGTCGCCGCCGTCAAGCGCGGCAAATATCGACAAGGCTTCCTGAGCCGGAAAATCAGCGGCCCGCATGACAACGACCAGACGCACCATATCCGGCTCGGCAGTAAAGGCGACAATCTGGTCGCTGGTCAGGCCGGACCGCCGAGCCAGTCGCGCGACAAACAGCGTCAGACCGTCTCTCATCGGATGGGGAACAGAGTGCTGATCCTCATCAGACTGGTCAAGCAATTGGGCAAGCCGCTCGGCCTTGCGTGCCACGCCGGCGCTTTCGTCATGCGCGGCAAGCAGCCGCTCTGTTGCCTGCTGCAATTGCGGACCGGCAAAGCCGGACCGTCTGGCGAGCGCGGCAGTTATCGGCCAGGCAAGCGAATAGAGAATCTCCGGCGGCAAATCCCCCGGGCTGGCAGCGATTTCACCGGGAGCGCCGGTGGTCTTGGATTGCGCGACAAGCAGCCCCATGGCAGCCTCGGCAACAGCCGGATCCTCGTGGTCCAGATGCCGCGTCAGCGTGGATTCGAGATCTTCCTGTGAGATCTTCTGCAACAATCGGGCGGAAAGCTCGCTTTGCTGCGTTTTGACGAACAGATGACGGACGATTTCGGGCGTCTTCAGCAGTCCGGACGGCTCGAGCATGGCAAAGCTCTGGCCTTTGCCGCCCTGCGCGATATCGAGGAGCACCTCCTGATGAACCCCCATATCCTGGGTCGCGATGGTGCAGATACGCTTTTCAATCTGGTCGACGACGCTACGCAGATATTGCTGCGCATTGGACCGCATGCGATCATTGAAAATGACGTCGCTTCTGGGGAACAGCGCATGCGCAAAATCATCCGCCACGAACGAGGCTTTATCAGCCATCGCGCTCGCGCGGCGGACAATATCAGTGTGCTTGCTTCGATCCATCGGAAAAACTCGCTCTGCCATAGCTAGGCCGTACCCTAATGTGGTTAACAAGCCGCTAAGTCGAATGTTCCGCTATTCACCCTGCGGGTCGGATAATTTCGGCGCTTTTCCTGCGATATAGCGATCAAGGAGCAGCGACAGGCCGGAGTAGAGCGCCGCGGCATATATGCCAAAGCTGATCGGTCCGAAAATGCTGGCCAGGAGCAACACAAGCAGTACCAGCCTCAGGTCCGGTCGGACCAGCAGGAACCGGCCGTTGTCCGGCGCGCTCCTCAGGAGCAGCAAATGCGCCAGCAACAAGACGAAAATCACAAGATTCGGCAGCAGAGTGGCGGCATCAGAGGCCTGCAGCAGCAAGATGGCCACGCCGCTCGCCACGAACATATCCAGTGCTAATGCCGTCCAGTCTCTCATGTTCACGGCGCCGTCAAACTGCCGCATCATGGTCCGGGCAAATTGCCCGGCGCTACCGAGAAAGAGCAGACCGAGCGCGGCTATTGCATAGCCAAACGCCGCAACAACGATACCGCCAAGCCCGGCTACCAGTGCAAAAATCTGCAGATATTGTGGCGCTGCCTTTCGTGCCCAAAGACGCGGCAGACTGCGCTTGATCAGCGGACGCAACAAGAAGCGGTTCAGGAAATTGTCCTTCGCTGCAGGCATGTCCTTCAACTTGCGCCGCGTATATTGCGCTGCGCTCAGCTCGCTCTGGATATGGGAAATCGCCCCCGCACCCATTCGCCGGTCCGAGATGATTGCGCGCGGGCAATCGGCCTGCACTGCGGTCCGAAGCAGAGCTGATCCGATCTCCCACTCGTCCGGGATATCGATCATCGCCACCAGCCGCGAGGCATTGAGCGAGACGATACCGAGCCAGCGCTGGTTGAGATCGATACGCTCGAATTCCTGATATTCCTCAGCATGCAATACGGTGAACAGCAATTCCTGCGGCGCACCGCCCAGCTGGTCGACAATTTCCTCATTGGGGATGATGCCGTCAGCGAAATAGACGATATGATCCTGCTCGCTCGCATATTGCACCAGATCGCTGGGGCTGCGGACATATTCCGCATCGAGGCCCTGCTGCTTCATCTCGTCGATTTTCTGCAACAATGCGCCGTGAGTGACCGGACAGAGGAAGACGAATTTTTCGCAGCCGATGTGTTGCGCGGCCCGAATCTGCAAATCCAGCAAGGTCCCGGCAAACAACGGCAGCAGGGCAATCGGCCCCTGCCCGTCGAGATCGTCTTTTGCCAGAGAAATCAGTGCCAGTTTCACGAAATTTGGGGTCCCGAACGAAGAAGAGGAAGGCTCTTCCCGTCCATAGATGGTGGCGTCCGGTCATGCCAAGCGATAATCAGAAATGTCTCGGTTTGAATCTCCGCTTTTCGGGTGGGAAACGGACAGTCTGCTTTGGGAACTGAAGAAGGCGAAAGCAGACGCAAATTCACTGAGGCGATAGTGGCAGCTAACGATCCAATTGCGGATGCGGGCATTGGCTGTTCGCATTCCACGAGAAGGCAAGGTAGCTTCAGGCTAAAACCCAGGCCAGCGCAAAGAACTTGATACTCAATATTGTCAATGCGCGCTCCATCACTATGATTGTGCTAAGCTATTCTTTACGATGTTAAACGCGCAGATTTACTCGTAATTCATGATCAGGGATTAGGTAAGCGTATGAGTGAATTTCTTTTGATCTGTTGCTTTATGTTTTTTGCGGGCAACTTGTGTTCTGCCGCCGTCACCGGACGACTCATCGCAAAAGGCGGATACAATTCGCCGCTTCCTTTGATAAAAATCGTGTCTATCGGCGAGGAACCTCGCTCATTTTGGCTTCTTGTACTGTTGTATGTCACAATTTGCGGCTTGCTAGCTGGTGTATTTCTAGAGATTGCGGGTGTCTGGGACGCGCCTTGGTTTAACGCGTGACTTGGCCTAGGATACCATAGCAGATCTTCCGCTTCCACCCCCAGTCTTTGTCGTAGTGGAACAAAGAGAGCTCCGTCCGCTTTCGGAAAAATGGAGAATCGGCGCAAAAGCCCCACATGAGGCGGAAGCAGACGTTCCACCCGTGACATTTTTCTACATTCCGGTGTTGCTGGCGCACTTGACGCGGCGGAGCGGGGATTTCAGTCCCGATGCGCCTCTACCGCGGAAACAGCGCGCTCCAGTTTCTGCAGAATGACCGGATCGCCCGGAGCACCATGGGCGGCCTCGTCGGCCAGTTGCAGGATCTTGGTCGCGGAGAAGCTTGCGGCCAGTCCTTTCAGACGCCAGGCCGCATATTCCCAATTGGCATCACAGCGCGCTCTCCCGAGCAAATCAACCTGCCGTTTTGCGCTCTCCAGAAACGCCGCACGCAATTCCGCAATCAGGGGTTGATCATCCCCCACCGCGGCCGTCAGAGCGGCGTCCAGAGCTCCATAATCAAATGACATTCCGAACACTTACACGCAATATGGTTAACTTATGGTTTCTATGATCCGATATTGTGTTAAATAGTCCCCATGGCAGGTGAATCTAAGATAATCGGGATGTGGCGGGATCGGGACGAAAGTGCCGGCGACGACCAGGTGGAAACAACCGCTGGCATGGACAGCGAAGCCCCAGAGCCGACTTCGGAAACACTTGATTTACCTGAAGAAAATTACGAAATCGCCGATGATTCGCCGGACGATGATTGGGATGGATATGCCGATGACATGGCGTCCGCCCGGGACCGCTCCCGCCTCGTTCCGCTGCTGTTGTTAACCATTGCCGGAGCTTGCTGGACCGCGTTTTTCCTGTGGGCCAATCGCGACATTTTTACAACAATGGTCACCCCCAAGGCCGGGATAGACCTGCTGACCCAATGGTGCCTTCCGATCGCTACGCTGGGAATTGCCTATCTGCTCTACATGCGCAACAGTACCCGCGAAGCCGGTCGCTTTGCCGACGTCGGCCTGTCGCTCCGGACCGAGTCCAAGCTGCTCGAAGCCCGGTTGAAAACGGTCAATAATGAACTCAGCGTCGCGCGCGAATTTCTGAGCCAGGAAAGCCGGGAACTGGAATTTCTCGGCGAACAGTCATCGGGCAAGCTCACCAATGCTGCCGGCCTGATCCGAAAATCGCTGGATGACGGCCTGGTCAAAATGCAGAAGCTGGATGATGTCGGTGGCGCAGCCTACAAGAATCTCGAGCAGTTGCGCGAACATCTGCCGGTGGTGATCAACACCGCCAAGGACGTAACCAACCAGATCGGCAACGCCGGACGTACCGCCCAGACCGAAATGGCCGCGATGGTTACGACGCTCAAGAAAATCGGCGAAGTCGGCACGGCGGCGCAGCAAAGCCTGACCGCCCTGACCAGCAAATCCTCGCTATCGATTGATAATCTTGCCGTTGAAGCCGAACGGATCAAGGCCAGCCTTGCAGAGCAGCTGCAGGAAGCGGAAGCCGGATCGCAGCAACTGGCAGCGCTATTGCGGAAAACCACCTCGGAAACCGTCGACGCCATCCACAAGACGCGGGCGCGGCTCGCGACTGAAGCTTCGGACTCGGCTGCGTCGATGCGGGCCGATCTGGATGCGCTGGAAACCGCTCTCGAAAGCGCTGGAAAAATCGCGGACGCGGAAGAGGTCCGGCTGAAAACACTGGCCGAGACGCTCGACCGGAATATTTCCGAAATTGCTGAAAATCTGGCAAATCTCGACAATGACGGCGGCGAAAAAACAGCAAAGCTGGCCTTCGCCATGAACGCCATGGAGCAGAATAGCGAAACCCTGCAGCAATCGCTTGAAAACGGCTATGTCGTCGCCGATGGCATGATCGAGCGAATGGAACGCCTGCTGGTCGCGCTCGACAGCAGTGCCCGGGAAATGGACGAGACCCTGCCCACGGCATTCGAACGTGTGTCGGAGAAATCGCAGGAAAGCCTGGCGCTTTACAGCCAGATTGCCCGCGAGGCCCGCAAGGCCCAGGAAGATGCCGGCAGAGTGGCCCAGCAGGTTGCCCAGACCGATCATTCAATCACCAGGCAGCAGGAATTGCTGGGCAAATTGGGCCAGAAGAGCGACGATACCAGCAAGTCGGTTGTCCAGCAGATTGACGACATCGCGAAAGCGATCGAGGCCGTACGCGAACAAAATGAATCGCTGGCCGAGAGCGCCGGCGAGAAGATGATCAGCGCACTGTTGCGGGTGAAAGAAACAGCAAAGCAGGCTTCCGAACATTCGCGTCAGGCGCTCGAAAATTCTATCTCCGGCTCGACCGAAACATTCGAGAAAATGAGCGAAGAGGCGCTGAACCGGATTATCGACGACAAGATCGCCTCGATTGCACCGAAGCTGGAAAAGGCGGTCTCAAGCGCTGTGGAGACGACCCAGTCCACTGCGGCCCATCTGACCGAACAGCTGGCGGCGATCGAGGATATGACCACGAAGCTGGAACAGCGTATCCTGTTTGCTCGGGAAAAGGCCGAACAGAGCAGCGACGAGAATTTCACCCGGCGCGTGGCGCAGCTGACCGAATCGCTCAACTCCATTTCCATCGACGTCGGGAAAATCCTGTCGAATGATGTCACCGACACCGAATGGGCTGCCTATCTGAAAGGGGATCGCGGCATCTTCACGCGCCGTGCCGTTCGTTTGCTCGACAACCGCGAAGTCCGCGAAATTCTCGCGCAATATTCCGGCAATGACGAATTCCGCGAACATGTGAACCGCTATATTCATGATTTCGAGGCGATGCTGCGGGGCGTGCTCGCCACCCGCGATGGCAGCGCGATCAGCGTCACCTTGCTGTCGTCGGATGTCGGCAAGCTTTATGTGGCGCTGGCCCAGGCAATTGAGCGTCTGCGCAACTGATCCTGTCCTGGCCCCTGGCCCCTGGCCCCTAGCCTAACCCATCCGGTCGCGGCTGTCGAAAATATCGATCATGTCGAGGGTGATCCAGCCATTGGCATAGTTCAGATAGAATAAGCCGAACGCCGTTGTTGCCAGCAATGTGGTCAGCAACAGCACCCGCAGGGGGCGGAAATTGACCGGCGCTCCGTCCGCCTGCCCTTCGACCATCTTGATGCCCGATTCATGATGATTGCGGATACCGATCGGCAGGATGATGAACGCGGCCATCACCCAGAAAAGCACATAGATCGCAATGACCGAAGTGAGTTCCAAAGCCCGCTAAGCCTCCACAGTCAGCACCGAAACAATCGGCTTTTTGCCGGTCCATTCGGTTGCGCTGCGGCGCACCAGCAAACGGATCGCTTCGTTGAATTTGTCGATATCGCCCACCGGCTTGCTATATTTGCTCAAAATCGCGTCGACCACTTCGTCGAGGAAATCTTCTTCGTCTTCCTCCAGCGGAACGCCGTTGAGTTTCAGCACCGGCTGGCCAAAAATCCTGCCCTTGGGATCAAGGCCGATAGCCACCGAAATCAAGCCGTTATGTGCAGATTTGCGGCGCTCGTTCAGGGTTTTCCCGTCAGCCGGGATGATCACATCACCGTCGACGACGAGCCGTCCGGTCCGCTCCTGCCCCAAAATTTTCGGGCCATCGGGCGCCAGACGCACGACATCCCCGTTCTGCTGGAAAATGGCTTTCGGGACGCCATGCTCCAGGCCGAATGCGACCTGGGTTTTCATATGGCGGATCTCGCCATGGACCGGCACCAATATTTCCGGCTTGATCCAGTCGTACATCTGCGCCAGCTCCGGCTGGCCCGGGTGGCCCGAAACATGAATATGTTCCTGCCGCTCGGTGATCATGACAACGCCCTTGGCCGCCAGCTGGTTCTGGATCCGGCCAATCGCAATCTCGTTGCCCGGGATCTGCTTTGACGAGAAGAGCACGTGATCGCCCTCGGAAAGCTTGATCTGGTGGCTGTCACCGGCAATCCGCCCGAGAGCGGCGCGCGCCTCCCCTTGCCCGCCGGTGGCGATAATCATCACCTCGCCCCGCGGCAGGCTCATCGCCTCCTGGAAATCGACGGTCGGCGGAAAGTCCTTGAGATAGCCGTTTTCGCGACAATTTTCGATGATCCGGTCGAGCGAGCGACCGGCAACGCAAAGCTTGCGGCCCGAATGGACCGCCACTTCACCCAGGGTCTGCAAGCGGGCGGCATTGGACGCAAAGGTCGTCACCACCACGCGAGTGTCGATGTCGTCGACCACGCGCATCAGATTGCGGCGGACTTCGCCTTCCGAACCGGAAGCCTTGTTGTTGAAGACATTGGTCGAATCGCAGACCATCGCCAGGACGCCCTCATCGCCGATTTTCTGCAGCTCTTCCGGGGTCGACGGCACACCGAGCACCGGCTCGTCGTCCAGCTTCCAGTCACCCGTGTGGAAAATCCGGCCATAAGGCGTGTCGATCAGCATCGCATTGCCTTCGGCTATGGAGTGCGCGATCGGCAGGTAGCGGAAGCCGAACGGACCAAGATCGAAACTGCCTTCATTCGGAATAATATTGAGCTCAACATCATTTTGCAGGCCGACTTCCTCCAGCTTGCGACGGATCAGACCCGCCGTGAACGGGGTCGCGAACAGCGGCACATCAAGATCGGCGGCAAAATAGGGAACCGCACCGATATGGTCCTCGTGCCCGTGAGTCAGCACGATGCCGAGCAGATCCTTCTGGTTCTTCTCGATAAATTCGAGATCGGGCAGGATCAGGTCAATGCCCGGATAGCTGGGATCGGCAAAGGTCATGCCGAGATCGACCATCACCCATTTGCCGTCACAGCCATAGAGATTGACGTTCATGCCGATTTCGCCCGACCCGCCGAGGGCCAGGAACAGTAGTTCTTTTTTTGCTTTTGTCATGAAGCGTTGGTTGCTCGCTGATAGAGGAAATGCAGGCCCTGAAGAGTCAGGTCCGATTCCAGATGGTCGAATACATCTGTATGTTCGTCAAAAAGTACGGCTAATCCGCCGGTAGCAATGATTTTGGTCGGCCGGCCAATCTGCGCCTTCGTGCGCTCCACTAGCCCTTCGATCATCGCAACATAACCCCAAAAGATGCCAATCAGCATCTGGCTTTCGGTGGTCGTGCCGATGACATTGATATCTTCCGGCGATTCCAGTGCGATGCGCGGCAATTGTGCCGTTTTGCCTACCAGCGCATCAAGCGACAAATTGATCCCGGGTGCGATCACCCCGCCCTTATAAGCGCCTTCATAATCGGCAACATCAAAGGTTGTAGCCGTTCCGAAATCGATGATGACGATGTCCTGCTTATATTTCTGATGCGCAGCGATCACGTTGAGCGCGCGGTCTGCGCCGACGCTGTCCGGCTGTTCGACATCGAGGGCAATGCCCCAATGCGCAGCACCCCGACCGGCAACCAGCGGGGTCACGCCAAAATATTTTTCAGAAAGAACCGTCAGATTATGCAGCGCGCGCGGAACAACGGTGCCGATAATCACCGCATCGACGGAGCCCAGCTCCAGTCCTTCCAGCTCGAGGAGCTGCCGCAGCCAGACGACATATTCGTCTGCCGTGCGCCGGGCATCGGTGGCGATCCGCCAGCGCGCGCGAATGTCGTCGCCGTCGAAGAGAGCAAACACGACATTGGTATTTCCGGCGTCTATGGCCAATAGCATAAGCGATTCTTCTCTTTAGCCGATGGAAATATCACCGGCGCGTATTTCGATAAGCGTTCCGTCGGCTTTTCTCAAGCGCAGCGCGCCATCGACGGTCAGGCCCGCAAATTCGCCACTGATCTTGTCGCCGCCATCATCGCTCGTCGTCACGCTCATTCCGACCGGATGCGCGAGAGCTTGCCATTCCTGCAATATACGGGCGAGGCCCTCCTGACGCCAGAGCTTGACCCCTTTTTCGAACTCAATCGACAGCTGTCCGAGAAAGCTTTCTGCTTCGACCGCCGCGCCCTCCTTCTTCAGACTGGTCACGGTCCGCCCCTCTACCTCGGGTGCCTGTGCGATATTGACGCCGATGCCCACAACCACCTGATTACCAACCCGCTCCAGCAATATGCCGCAGATTTTCGCCTCGGAAACCATAACGTCATTGGGCCATTTGAGCAGCATTGGCACGTCGGGCAGATAGTGCCGAATGGCGCCATGAACCGCCAGGCCTGCGACAAAGGACAAGGAAGAAGGTTCCGGGTCACCGGGCCGCAAATCGACCGCTGTACTGCAAAAGAGATTACCTTGCGGGCTTTCCCACTTGCGGCCTCGTCGCCCTACCCCGCCAGTCTGCGTCTCGGCGCGCAGCCAGAATCCTTCCGGCGCACTGCCGGTCAAAGACAGCGCCTTCACATCCGCATTGGTCGATGCGGTCTGGTCGACGGTTTTTATCTGAATAGTCAGAAAAGCGACACCGCGGCTGCGGCGGTGATCGGCGCCATGAACGGAATCGCCAGATAGCCGAGCGGGGAAACAAAGAGCGCCAGCAGCGCGATCAGCCCGTTCTCGGTCTTGTGCCCGGTGCGCACGATCTCGCCAGCCGGATCATCGAAATAGATAATCTTGACGACCTTGATATAGTAGAAGGCACCAATCACCGAGGCGGCAATACCGATCACCGCGAGCGGCAACATACCGGCAGCGACGGCTGCATCAAAGACCAGGAACTTGCCCCAGAAACCGAAGAGCGGCGGGATACCGGCGAGCGAGAACATGAACACGGCAAAGGCCGCAGCCAGCCCGGGACGCGTCTGCGACAGCCCGGCGAGACTGGAAAGGCTTTCCAGTGGCTTTCCGTCCTTGTCGCGCATTTCCAGCACACAGATAAAGCTGCCCAATGTCATCGCGACATAGATGGCAAGATAGAACATCATGGCCGAAATGCCTTCCGGCGTACCGGCAGCGAGGCCAATCAGCAGAAAGCCGACATTGTTGATCGAGCTATAGGCAAGCAGCCGCTTGATATTCTGTTGCCCGATGGCGGCGACAGCGCCCAGCACGATCGAAGCCAGCGCGACAAATATGATGATCTGCTGCCAGGCCGAGGTCTGGCCGCCAAAGGCTTCGATAATGACCCGCGCCGTCAGCGCCACTGCGGCCACTTTCGGCGCGCTGGCGAAGAAGGTGCTGACCGGTGTCGGCGCGCCTTCGTAAACGTCCGGCGTCCACATGTGGAACGGAACGGCGCTGATCTTGAATGCCAGACCCGACAGGACCAGCACCAGACCGATCAGCGGACCAGTGGAGAGGTCCCCGCTCAGCGTCTCGCCGATCACAGCAAAGCTCGTCGAACCGGCAAAGCCGTAGACAAGGGAGATACCGAAAAGCAGCATCCCGCTGGCAAGCGCGCCCAGCACAAAATATTTCAGGCCCGCTTCGGAGGAGCGCACATCGGTGCGGATGAAGCTGGCCAGAACGTAAGCCGACAGGCTGTTCAGTTCGAGGCCGATATACAGCGTCATCATGTCGGTCGCCGATACCATCATCCCCATGCCGATACAGGCGAACAGGATCAGGACAGCATATTCCGGCCGATATTTGCCGCCGGCCTGGAAGAAACGCGGGGCAATCATCAGCGAGACGATCGCGGCCAGGTAGATCAGGAACTTGGCGGTACTGCCAAAGGCGTCCATCCGATATTGGCCGTCAAAGGCGAAGACGCCGTCCTTGAATTCCGGCATATGGGCCAGGACCATCAACAGGATCGAAGCGCCGAACAGCGCCGCAGCCGACAATATCGTCACCAGACGCGCGGATTTTTCACCGCCCCAGGCAGAGATCATCAACAGGATCAGGCTGGAAACCGTGAGAAATACTTCCGGTGCAACCAGATAAAGGGAGTTTCCGATGTCCATCAGTGCGCCTCTCCATGGGCTTCATCATTGGTGACGGCTTTGGCCTCACCCATTTTGAGATGTGCGTCCCCTTCCGGAGCCGCGCGATCAATACGGGCTACCAGCGCGCCCACGTCACCGCGGATCGGCGCCATGAAGCTTTCCGGATAGACGCCCATCCACATTACAGCAGCGGCAATCGGCGCGAGCAGCACCATTTCCCGTGCGGAAAGGTCAGGCATCGCCTTGACATCCTCGTGAACCAGTTCGCCAAAAGCGACCCGGCGATAGAGATAGAGCATATAGCCGGCGCCGAGAATGATGCCCGTCGTGGCGACCAGTGTGACCCAGCTATTGACCTCGTAAAGACCGATCAGCGAGAGGAACTCGCCAACGAAACCGCTGGTTCCGGGCAATCCGATGGAGGCCATGGTGAACAGCAGGAACAGGATCGCATATTTCGGCATGTTGATCGCCAGTCCGCCATAGCGGCCGATTTCCCGGGTGTGCAGCCGGTCGTAGATAACGCCGACACAAAGGAACAGCGCGCCCGACACCAGACCGTGGCTGAGCATGACGACGATCGCGCCCTCGATACCCTGGCGGTTGAAAGCAAACAGACCAAGCGTCACAATCGCCATATGCGCGACCGAGCTGTAGGCGATGAGTTTCTTCATGTCCTGCTGCACCAGCGCAACAAGCGAGGTGTAGATCACGGCTACCATCGACAGCGCGAAGACCAGCCAGATGAACTGCTCGGAGGCTTCCGGGAACATCGGCAGCGAGAAACGCAGGAAGCCGTAGCCGCCCATTTTCAGCAACACGCCAGCCAGGATCACCGAACCGGCGGTCGGCGCCTGAACGTGCGCGTCGGGCAGCCATGTATGGACCGGCCACATCGGCATCTTCACCGCGAAGCTGGCAAAGAAAGCCAGCCACAGCCATGTCTGTGCCTCGGGCGGGAAATCATAGTTCAGCAGCGTCGGAATGTCGCTGGTCCCGGCATCCTGCACCATCCACAGCATCGCGATCAGCATCACCACCGAGCCGAGCAAGGTGTAGAGGAAGAATTTATAGCTGGCGTAGATCCGGTTGGCGCCGCCCCAGATACCGATGATCAGATACATCGGGATCAGGCCCGCTTCGAACAGGATATAGAAGAGGAAGATATCCTGCGCCGCAAAGACGCCGATCATCAGCACCTCCATGAACAGGAAGGCCGCCATATATTCGCCGACCCGCGTCTGGATCGATTCCCAACTGGCACCGATACAGATCGGCATCAGGAACACGGTGAGCATGATCAGCATCATCGAGATGCCGTCGATGCCCAGCGCCCAGGCAAAATTGCCGAACAGGTCGGATCGCTCGACATATTGCCACTGCGGGCCGCCAATGTCGTAATTGGCCCACAGGACGACGCCGAGAGCGAAAAGCACCAGCGTGGTCACCAGCGCCAGCCACCGCGCCGCCTGTGCGTTGAGGAACAGACAGATGATCGCTGCCAGCATCGGCAGGCCCATCATCAGCGACAGGATAGGAAAATCAAGCTGGTTCATTAGCTGGCTCCCCGCATGATGACCCATGTCGCTGCGGCTGCCAGACCCAGCAGCATGACCAGCGCATAGCTATACAGATAGCCGCTCTGGAAGCGTTTCATCACGCCGGAGCCGCTGGCGATCACCGCAGCGATGCCATTGGGGCCAAAGCGGTCGATCGTGCCTTCGTCACCGGTCTTCCAGAATTTCCGGCCCAGCCAGAATGCGGGACGGATGAAGATCAGATTGTACAACTCGTCAAAATACCATTTGTTGAAGAAGAAATTATAGAGCGGGCTGAAGGTCGCGGCCAGTCGAGCCGGACGGTCTGTGCCACGGAAATACATGAAATAGGCCGTCGCAAGACCGGTCAGCATGGCCACGGTCGCGGACAATTTCACCCATAGCGGCACTTCGTGCATCGCGTGCATCAGGCCGGCGTCATAGGCAATGGATCCGTTCCAGAATCCGCCATCGTCGATGAAGGCATGGCTGAACACAAAGCCGGCAAAGACAGCACCGACGGACAGAACGCCGAGCGGAATCAGCATAGATAACGGACTTTCATGCGGGTGATAGCCACCGGTCTGGTCTGCACCGGCTTCTTCCGGCGTCTTGTGAACGCTGTGCTGGATATGCTCGGACTGGATCCAGCGCGGCTTGCCCCAGAAGGTCAGGAACATCAGGCGCCAGCTGTAGAAGCTGGTCAGCAGGGCCGCGAGCACACCGATGAAGAAGGCGAACTGCCCGACTTCGGTACCGGAGGCAAAGGCCGCCTCGATAATCGCATCCTTGGAATGGAAGCCGGCAAAGCCTGCGTGCAGCCAGTAGATGCCGACACCGGTGATCGCCAGCGTACCGGCCATCATCGCCCAGAAGGTCAGCGGGATTTCTTTTCGCAGACCGCCATAATAGCGCATGTCCTGCTCGTGGTGCATCGCGTGGATCACCGAACCGGCGCCAAGGAACAGCAAGGCCTTGAAAAAGGCGTGGGTGAACAGGTGGAACATCGCCACATTATAGGCGCCAACACCGGCGGCGAAGAACATGTAACCGAGCTGTGAACAGGTCGAATAGGCGATCACCCGCTTGATATCATGCTGCACAAGACCGACAGTTGCGGCGAATATCGCGGTACAGGCGCCGACAATCGTCACGACGGTAAGGGCGACATCGCTGGTTTCGAACATCGGTGACAGACGGCAGACCATGAACACGCCTGCGGTCACCATCGTGGCGGCGTGGATCAGCGCCGACACGGGGGTCGGGCCTTCCATCGCGTCCGGCAGCCAGGTGTGCAGACCAAGCTGTGCGGATTTGCCCATCGCGCCGATGAACAATAGCAGGCAAAGGATGGTCATCGTATCGAGACGCATGCCGGCGAACGTGATCGTCGATCCAGCCATGCCCGGTGCCGCTTCCAGGATTTCCGGAATGGATACGGTGCCAAACACCAGAAATGTGCCGAAGATACCCAGCATGAAGCCAAGGTCGCCGACGCGGTTGACAACAAAGGCCTTGATCGCAGCCGCATTGGCGCTCGGTTTCTTGAACCAGAAGCCGATCAGCAGATAGGAGGCCAGACCGACGCCTTCCCAGCCAAAGAACATCTGGACCAGATTGTCGGCGGTCACCAGCATCAGCATGGCGAAGGTGAACAGGGACAGATAGGCGAAGAAGCGCGGCTGGTCCGGGTCTTCGTCCATATAGCCCCAGCTATAGAGGTGCACGAGCGCGGAGACCGTGGTCACAACCACCAGCATCACCGCGGTCAGTGTATCAACGCGCAGCGCCCAGTCAAATTGCAGATCGCCGGAGATCAGCCAGGTCAGGACCGGCACGACTTCGGCGCTGCTGGATCCGCCCAGAAAACCGAGAAAGATCGGCCAGCTCAACGCACAGGATGCAAACAGCGCGCCAGTGGTGACGATCTTGGCCGGCACATTGCCGATGATACGATTGCCGAAACCGGCGACGATCGCTGCCAGCAGGGGCAGGAAAACTATGAGAGTGATGCTGTTCACGATTACCCCCGGAGCCGTTCGTGCTGAGCTTGCCGAAGTATGAACGGCGTGGACGCAACCTGCCGTTGACCTTCGATCGCCTCCGGCCCGACAGGCTCAGGGCGAACGGTATTTTTAGACGAACTCATGTTCACCCCTTCATCCGGTTGACATCATCGACGGCAATAGTGCCGCGCTGACGGAAATAGATCACGAGAATGGCCAGCCCGATAGCGGCCTCGCCTGCGGCCACGGTCAGGATGAACATGGCGAAAATCTGCCCGGTCATGTCGCCGAGAAAGGCGCTGAACGCGACAAAGTTGAGATTCACCGCGAGCAGGATCAGTTCGATCGCCATCAGGATGATGATGACATTCTTGCGATTGAGAAAGATGCCGAGCATGCCCATCACGAACAGGATCGAGCTGACGACGAGATAATGTTCGATACCAATCATGACATATCCCCGGCTGGAAAATGAATTGCGGAGAGAGAATCCGTTCGTGCTGAGCCTGTCGAAGCACAGCCTTCGAAACGTGATACTGCCGTCGAACCAGGTCCTTCGACAGGCTCAGGACGAACGGCGGACGGAGCCGATAGATTTTGAATCACAATTCCACTCCCTTGCCGACTTCGGGCTGTGTGTTGCGGGTCGCGTCTTCGGGACGCCGGGCGACCTGATCGGCGACATTCTGCTTGCGTACGCCACCACGAGTCCGCAGGGTCAGCACAATTGCACCGACCATTGCTACCAGCAGGATCATGCCCGCAGCCTCGAACAGGAAGACATATTTGCTGTAGAGCAAAGCGCCCAGCTGCTCGATATTCGACGGCGCGCCTTCCGGCAGGCCGACCGCCGCGGTGGCCTCACCCATACCGGCAGACTGCCAGGTACCGACGCCAAAGATGATCTCGACCACCAACACCAGCGCCAGCAACAGGCCGAGCGGCAGATTCTTCATGAACCCGGCGCGCAGTTCGGCAAAATCAATGTCGAGCATCATCACCACAAACAGGAACAGAACCGCGACCGCGCCGACATAGACAATCACCAGCAGCGCCGCGATAAACTCCGCACCGACCAGCAGCATCAGTCCCGCCGCGTTGAAAAAGGCGAGGATCAGCCACAAGACGCTATGCACCGGGTTGCGCGAGAAAATGCACAGGGCACCACTGGCAAGCACGATGGATGCGAACAGATAGAATGCGAAGATTTGCATTAAATTGGCTTCCTATTCCCAATTCCGTTCGTGCTGAGCTTGTCGAAGCATGGCTTGCGCACAACATCCTTCGACAGGCTCAGGATGGACGGATTTGGATTAAATTCCCGGTTCATAAATAATCCCCAGCCCATTACCGATAGGGCGCATCGGCGGCAAGGTTTGCCGCGATTGCCCGCTCCCATTTGTCGCCATTTTCGAGCAGCTTCGATTTGTCGTAAATCAGCTCTTCGCGCGTTTCCGTCGCATATTCGAAATTCGGCCCCTCGACGACCGCATCAACCGGGCAGGCTTCCTGACAGAAACCGCAATAGATGCACTTGGTCATGTCGATGTCATAGCGCGTGGTCCGGCGCGAACCGTCTTCGCGCGGC
This sequence comes from Sphingorhabdus sp. SMR4y, assembly GCF_002218195.1. Lineage (GTDB taxonomy): Bacteria > Pseudomonadota > Alphaproteobacteria > Sphingomonadales > Sphingomonadaceae > Parasphingorhabdus. The sequence continues at coordinate 1,166,542 of NZ_CP022336.1, forward strand.
TCGGCCTCGATCGTGATCGCCTGCGCCGGACAAACCGCTTCGCACAGCTTGCAGGCGATGCAGCGTTCCTCGCCATTGGGATAGCGACGCAGCGCATGCTCGCCCCGGAACCGCGGCGAAATCGGGTTCTTTTCATAGGGATAGTTGATCGTCTTCTTCGCCTTGAAGAAATATTTCAGCGTCAGCAGATGCGCGCCGATAAATTCCCAAAGGGTGAAGGCCTTGATGGTTTGTGCAATACTCATAGCGGCAATCCAAACTTGTCAATCATCACATAGCCGCTGACCAGGAACACCCAGAGCAGGCTAAGCGGCAGGAATATCTTCCAGCCCAGACGCATCAGCTGGTCATAGCGGTAGCGCGGCACAGTCGCCATCACCCAGCTGAAGATGAAGAAGAAGAAAAACATCTTGCCGAACAGCCAGAAGATGCCCGGAATATCGAACCACGGAATCCAGTCGACATCCAGCGGCGGCAGCCAGCCACCCCAGAAGAGGATCGCGTTGAGCGCGCACATCAGCAGGATATTGGCATATTCGCCGAGCCAGAACAGCGCGAAGCTCATCGAGCTATATTCGGTCTGGTAACCGGCCACCAGCTCGCTTTCCGCTTCGGTCAGGTCGAACGGATGGCGCGCCGTTTCGGCCATCGAGGCGATCAGGAACACCACCGCCATCGGGAAGAGCAGCGGGTTGAAGCCATAAGCATTGATCATCCCGAAGATATGACCTTCCTGCGAACGGACAATGTCAGACAGGTTGAAGGTTCCGGCAAACAGCACCACCGAAATCAGGATGAAGCCGATCGAGACTTCATAGCTGATCATCTGTGCAGCCGCACGCATCGCGGAAAAGAACGGATATTTCGAGTTACTCGCCCAACCGGCAATCACCACACCGTAGACACCGAGCGAGCTGATCGCGAGAATGTAGAGCAGGCCGATATTGATATTGGCGAGCACCATATCCTCGCCGAACGGGATCACCGCCCAGGCGAGCAGGGCCACGGTGAAGGTGATGATCGGCGCCAGCAGGAACAGGCCCTTGTTGGCGCTCGACGGGATGATCGTTTCCTGCAGAAAGACTTTCAGACCGTCGGCGAACGATTGCAGCAAGCCGAAAGGGCCCACAACATTGGGCCCGCGCCGCAACGCCATCGCCGCCCAGATTTTCCGGTCGACGTAAATGATCATCGCGACGGCCAGCATCAGCGGCAATGCGATCAGCAGGATCAGCGCGAGCGTTGCAACAAACCAGCCGAGTTCGGCACCGAGGAAAGTGGATTGAAGAAATTCGGTCATCAGATATTTCCTCCCTGAAGCGCAGCTTTGGGGAGGTGGCACGCCGACGGCGTGACGGAGGGGCCGAACGAAGTGAGGAAGCGAGATGCCCCTCCACCATCCTGCGGATGGTCCCCCTCCCCGTGCTTCGCACAAGGAGGAAAAATGGCGGTTACATTATTCATTCCGCCGCCTCCATCAATTCATCATCGGCGTGCAGCAATTCCGCGGAACAGCGCTGCATGGTCGCGCTGGCGCGGGCGATGCTGTTGGTCAGGTAGAAATCCTTGATCGGGTGCACGCCCTGCCCCTTGGGCTTGTCCGGCAATCCGGTTGGCGGCGCCCAGTCGAACGCGACCAGACCTTCCTCAGCGAGCTGCGGATGATCCTTCGCCATCTTGGCGCGCAATTCCTCGAAACTGTCGAACGGCAGGGTCTTGCCCATGACGTCAGACAGCGCCCGCAGGATGCTCCAGTCCTCGCGCGCGTCGCCCGGCGCAAAAATCGCCTTGTTCGAACGCTGGACCCGGCCTTCCAGATTGACATAGGTGCCGTTTTTCTCGGTATAGGCGGCACCCGGCAGGATCACATCCGCCGCATGGGCACCGGCATCACCATGATGGCCGATATAGACCTTGAAACTCTTGTCGAACGGCGAAAAGTCGGTTTCATCCGCGCCCAGCGCGAAGACCAGCTTCGGTTTTTTCGCGGCGATCGCCTTGATCCCGCCGTCAAAAGCATAGCCGAGCATCAGCCCGCCGGTGCGCGAGGCCCCGATATGCAGGACGTTGAAACCGTTCCAGCCATCACGGATCAGCTTGTACTTGCTCGCCAGCTTGAGCGCAGCGCCATGCGCGCCTTCGACGCTCAATGCGCCGCCGCCCAGAATGATCGCAGGCTTCTCCGCCCCCTTCAGCGCATCGGCCGCTGCCTTGGGCAGCTTCGCCAGCAGCCCCATGTCATCGCCCAGCCATTCGACCGGATAAGTCTGGTCCGTTTCCGGGCCGATGCCAAAGACTTTCGCGCCGCCGTGCCGCACAGCCTTGCGGATGCGGGTATTGACCAGCGACGCTTCCCAGCGCGGGTTGGTCGAGACCAGCAGGATCACGTCCGCTTCCTCAATACCGGCGATGGTCGAATTGAAATTCACCGCGGCCAGATTGCTGACATCATAGGAAAGACCGGTCTGGCGGCCTTCCAGCATGTCCGAGCGCATCGACTTGAGCAGCTTTTTCGCCGCATACATGGTCTCGCAATCGACCAGATCACCGGCAATCGCGGCCACCGAACTGCCCGCCTTCACATCGGCAATCGCCTGGAACGCCTCGTTCCAGCTCGCCGCTTCCAGCTTGCCGTTCCGGCGCACATAAGGCTTGTCGAGACGGCGCTTCATCAGGCCGTCAATCGCGTGGCGGGTCTTGTCGGTCGCCCATTCCTCGTTCACGTCATCATTGACGCGCGGCAGCGCGCGCAACACTTCGCGGCCGCGTGAATCGATGCGGATATTGGTGCCGACCCCGTCCATCACGTCGATGCCGAGCGTCTTGGTCAATTCCCAGGGACGCGCTTCAAAGGCATAAGGCTTGCTGGTCAAGGCACCGACCGGGCAGAGGTCAACGACATTGCCGCTCAGCTCACTGTGCACAGCGCCTTCGAGATAGGAGGTAATCTCCATACCCTCGCCGCGACCAATCGCGCCAATTTCCTCGACGCCGGCGACTTCTTCGCTGAATCGCACGCAGCGGGTGCAGTGGATGCAGCGGGTCATCGCGGTCTTGACGATCGGCCCCATATATTTCTCGGTGACCGCGCGCTTGTTCTCTTCGTAGCGCGAGCCGCCCTTGCCATAGGCCATGGCCTGGTCCTGCAGATCGCATTCGCCGCCCTGGTCGCAAATCGGGCAGTCGAGCGGATGGTTGATCAGGAGAAATTCCATCACACCTTCGCGCGCCTTCTTGACCATTTCGCTGTCTGTGCGGATTTCCTGGCCCTCGGCTGCGGGCAGCGCGCAGCTCGCCTGCGGCTTCGGTGGCCCCGGCTTCACTTCGACCAGACACATGCGACAGTTGCCGGCGATGCTCAGCCGTTCGTGGTAGCAGAAACGCGGGATTTCCTTGCCGGCAAGCTCGGCCGCCTGCAGCACGGTCGCGCCCTGCGGCACTTCCAGTTCGACGCCATCTACGGTGACTTTAGGCATTAGTCCTGTGCCTCCGTCGGGTTGCTATCGGCGGCGGACGGCGCTCCAACGACGAAGCGCTGCCACATTCCGTCCGCGGCAAAGCCACGGATATTGGCGGGCTTGAGCTGCAGCTGCTGGCCGGCGACGATGCAGGCACTCAGGGCCGGAACCAGAGCGACGGCCGCATCCTTTTCGGCTTTCGTGCCGGAAGCCGTACGGAGCAGCTTGTCGGCATTTACCGGATCCTGGCTCGCAATACAGTCGGACATGATCCCCAGAGCCTTTGCCGTTGGCAACATATCCCCGCTCGTCACATAGTCGCGCGGCTTGGCTGCCCATATCTCGTGATTCGCCGGCACTTTGGGATGCGCGCGCAAATAGGCTGCTTCGAGCATCATGTAGCGGAAGGCCGACGGAGAAAAGGAAATCGAGCTCTGGACCGCATCGCCCTGCATGACAAAACACTCGCGAATATTCCACTGGCGGAACATTTTTGATTCCTCGATCCCAGCGCCCTCGAAATCGACGGTCAACGGGTCGCTGATGACCAGCAGGCCATCAATCTGCTTCTGGTGCGGACCATAAGCGCAACTGACATAGCGGTCCCTGACCAGACCATCCCTGACCGGATCGGGCTTTTCAGGACGGACCGGGATCTTCGAACCGAGCTGGATGTCCGGATCGACCTGTGCGAGAGCGGGACTTCCGATGCCCACAGCCACGAGGGCGCCCAATATTACCGATGCGATCTTCATTCCGCTGCCTCCAGCACGTCCGTGCCTTTATGTTCGTGTATCCGCCGCTCCATCTCGGGACGGAAGTGTCTGATCAGCCCCTGGATCGGCCAGGCCGCCGCGTCGCCGAGCGCACAGATGGTGTGGCCTTCGACCTGCTTGGTGACTTCGTATAGCGTATCGATATCGGCGATATCCGCGTCGCCATCGCGCATTTTTTCCATCACCCGCCACATCCAGCCGGTGCCTTCGCGGCACGGCGTGCACTGGCCGCAGCTTTCATGCTTGTAGAAATAGCTGAGCCGGGAAATCGCGCGGACGATGTCGGTCGACTTGTCCATGACGATGACCGCAGCCGTGCCAAGACCGGAGCCGAGGTCCTTGAGCCCGTCAAAGTCCATCGGCGCGTCCATGATCTGCTCGGCCGGCACCAGCGGAACCGAAGACCCGCCCGGAATGACCGCCAGCAGATTGTCCCAGCCGCCGGTGATGCCGCCGCAATGTTTCTCGATCATGTCCCGGAACGGGATCGACATCGCTTCTTCAAACACCGCCGGCTTGTCGACATGGCCGGAGACCTGGAACAGTTTCGTGCCGTGATTGCCTTCGCGACCAAAGCTGGCGAACCAGCTGGCGCCGCGCCGCAGGATCGTCGGAACGACCGCGATCGATTCAACATTGTTGACCGTGGTCGGGCAGCCGTAGAGACCGGCACCGGCCGGAAATGGCGGTTTCAACCGTGGCTGGCCCTTCTTGCCCTCGAGGCTTTCGATCATCGCGGTTTCTTCGCCGCAGATATAGGCGCCGGCGCCGCGGTGGACGAAGACGTCGAAATCATAGCCGGACTTGGCGGCGTTCTTGCCAATGAGCCCCGCGTCATAGGCTTCCTTGACGGCCGCCTCCATGACCTTGGCTTCCATAATATATTCGCCGCGAATGTAGATATAGGCGGCGCGCGCGCGCATCGCGAAACCGGCGATCAGCGCGCCCTCGATCAGCTTGTGCGGATCGTTGCGCAGAATTTCGCGGTCCTTGCAGCTGCCCGGCTCGGATTCATCGGCGTTGATCACCAGAAAGCTTGGCCGCGGATTGCCCTGGCTGTCCTTCGGCGCTTCCTTGGGCATGAACGACCATTTCAGACCGGTCGGAAAACCCGCCCCGCCGCGACCGCGCAGGCCGCTGGCCTTCATTTCCTCGATGATCTTGTCATTGCCGCGCTTGATGATGTCGGCGGTATTGTCCCAGTCACCGCGATGCTGCGCCTCTTTCAGCCCCCAGTGCTGGAAGCCGTAGACATTGGTGAAGATACGGTCCTTGTCCTGAAGGAAATCAAACGCCATTATTTTTTCCTCCAACGGCCCCACAGGCCGCCAATAATGCCAAGGATGACCACGGCGAGCCCGATCCAGCCTGCATATCCGTCGAGTAGCATGGCATCAGCTCCCCTTCCGTGTCATCGGGAAGAAGCCCGTTCGTGCTGAGCCTGTCGAAGCACTTCTGCCGTCGATGCACCCCAATGCCGATAGAGGTCCTTCGACAGGCTCAGGACGAACGGAATTGGTCAATGCGCGCGATGTCAACCCCATCACCATTCCCCCCGGTAATCGTGATTTTCCTCGACCATCGCCTGCAGGTTCGTCGGACCGCCTTCGGCCTCGCTGGTCTTGCGCCCGATCTGCGAACCGACCTTGATCTCCTTGCCCGCGGCCAGATCCTCGAGGATCCGGGTCATGATGTCATAATCGAGATCTTCGTAATTATCGTCGTTGATCTGGACCATCGGCGCGTTGGAGCAATTGCCCATGCACTCGACCTCGGTCAGCGTGAACAGCCCGTCGGGCGTGGTCTTGCCCTTGTTGAGCCCCTTGTTCTTGCAAGCCGCCATCACATCGTCACTGCCGCGCAACATGCACGGCGTGGTGCCGCAGACCTGGACATGGAACTGCCCGACCGGCGCGAGATTATACATGGTGTAGAAAGTCGCGACCTCATAGGCCCGCATATAGGGCATATCGAGATAGGCGGCGACATATTCGATCACCGGAACCGGCAGCCAGCCTTGCGTTTTCGTCTCCGCGCCAACCTGCCGCTGGGCGAGGTCGAGCAGCGCCATAACCGCCGATTTCTGGCGGCCAGCCGGATATTTCGCGATCTGCCACTTGGCCAGCTTCTCGTTTTCCGGCGTAAACGCAAAATCGCCCCATTTGGCGCGCGTTTCGATTTCATCGGGAATGGTTGGTGCTTCAGCCATTATCGGTCACATTCTCCAAATACGACATCAATCGCGCCCAAAATAGCGGTGGCGTCGGGCAGCATATGGCCCTTGGTCATGAAATCCATCGCCTGCAAATGCGAAAACGCGGTCGGGCGGATCTTGCAGCGATAGGGCTTGTTGGTGCCGTCGCTGACCAGATAGACGCCGAATTCGCCCTTCGGGCTTTCGGTCGCGACATAGACTTCGCCGGCGGGGACGTGGAAGCCCTCGGTGTAGAGTTTGAAATGATGGATCAAGGCTTCCATCGACTGCTTCATCTCGGCACGCTTGGGCGGGACGATCTTTCTGTCGGTAGAGGCAACAGGGCCATCGGGCATTTCATTCAGGCACTGGCGCATGATCCGCGCACTCTGCCGGACTTCCTCGACCCGGACCATGAACCGGTCATAGCAGTCGCCCCTGGTCCCGACCGGCACTTCAAAGTCCATGCGGTCGTAGACATCATAAGGCTGCGACTTGCGCAGGTCCCAGGCGACACCGCTGCCGCGCAGCACCGGACCGGAAAAGCCCCAGCGGATCGCATCATCCTGCGACACGGTGGCGATATCGACATTGCGTTGCTTGAAAATACGGTTGCCGACAACCAGGCTCATCGCATCGTCGAACAGCTTCGGAAATTCATCCAGCCAGTCGGCGATATCGGTGAGCAGCTTGAGCGGCACATCCTGATGGACGCCACCGGGCCGGAACCAGGCGCTGTGCATCCGCGCACCGCTGGCCCGTTCGAAAAATTCCAGGCATTGCTCGCGAATTTCGAACACCCAGATATTCGGGGTCATCGCGCCGACATCCATGACATGGGCGCCGATGTTGAGCATGTGATTGCAGATACGGGTCAGCTCGGCGAACAGCACGCGCAGATATTGGCCGCGCAGCGGCACTTCCAGATCGAGCAATTTCTCGATCGCCAGCACATAGCTGTGTTCCATCGCCAGCGGCGAACAATAGTCGAGCCGGTCAAAATAGGGCAAAGCCTGCAAATAGGTCTTGTGCTCGATCAGCTTCTCGGTGCCGCGGTGCAGCAGGCCGACATGCGGATCGACACGCTCGACCACTTCGCCATCGAGCTCCATCACCATCCGCAACACGCCATGCGCCGCAGGATGCTGGGGACCGAAGTTGATCGTGAAATTCTGGATTTCCAGATCGCCAACCGTCGGATCGGCCTCGTCTGCGATATGATCCATTTCGTCGAGATAGTCAGACATTGGATATCTCCGGTTCAATGCCGTTCGGGCCGAGTTTGACCACGCCCGGTTTGCGACAGACCATGTCCTTCGACAGGCTCAGGACGAACGGGTTTGCGGACCAGTCGCTCACTTGCCCTCCCCCTTCTTCTGCGTCCCGGACTTTGTCCGCTTCGGAGCAGGCTTCTTCGCCGCAGCCTTCTTACGCTTCGACGGCTTGGCCGCTTCCTTGTCGGCCTTTTCGCCCGCACCGGTCTCTTTCTTGTCGTCGGTGGTCTTCGGCGTCGGTGGCGGCGTTTCGCCGCCCACTTTCTCGTCACCGGGCAGGATATAATCCGCACCTTCCCAAGGCGACATGAAATCAAAGCTGCGGAAATCCTGGGCCAGTTTCACCGGCTCGTAGACCACCCGCTTGGCTTCCTCGGAATAGCGCATCTCGACATAGCCGGTCAGCGGGAAATCCTTGCGGAACGGGTGACCCTGGAAACCATAGTCGGTCAGGATCCGTCGCAGGTCGGTATTGCCGTCGAACAAGACGCCATACATGTCGAACACTTCGCGCTCGAGCCAGCCGGCGACTTCCCAGATATGGGTGACGCTGGGCACCGCATTGTCCTCGTCGGTGGTAACCTTGACGCGGATGCGGTGGTTCTTGGTCAGGCTGAGCAGATGATAGCAGACCTCGAACCGCTCGGCTCGATCCGGATAGTCGACACCGGCGATTTCCATCAGCTGCTGATATTCATGCTTGTCGCGCAGCTTCTCCAATACCGTCGCAAGCTTCTTGCGCTCGACGGTGAAGCTGATTTCGCCATAGGCCTCGACCGTCTCGATCAGGGCCGCGCCAATTGCCTTGCCAAGCTTCGCCGCAACGCCGTCATTGCTGGATATTGCTGGAGCAGAATGAGCCATCAGAAAACCCCGTTCGTCTCGAGCGAAGTCGAGAGACCGTTAGTGGAGATACCGTTCGTCCTGAGCCTGTCGAAGGACATCTCAGGACGACAAGCGCACTTCGACAAGCTCAGTGCGAACGGATTATAATGGAAGGTCATATTCACCGCTCAAAGGTTCCGACGCGGCGGATCTTCCGCTGCAACTGCATCACGCCGTAGAGCAAGGCTTCTGCGGTTGGCGGACAGCCCGGCACGTAGATATCGACCGGCACGATCCGGTCACAACCGCGCACGACGCTATAGCTGTAGTGATAATAGCCGCCGCCATTGGCGCAGCTGCCCATCGAAATGACATATTTCGGGTCGGACATCTGGTCATAGACCTTGCGCAGCGCCGGCGCCATCTTGTTGCACAGGGTGCCGGCGACAATCATCACGTCCGACTGGCGCGGGCTGGCCCGCGGCGCAGCGCCGAAACGCTCCATGTCGTAGCGCGGCATGTTGACGTGGATCATTTCCACCGCGCAGCAGGCGAGACCAAAGGTCATCCACCACAGCGAACCGGTGCGGGCCCACTGAAACAGCTCCTCGGTCGAAGTGACCAGAAAACCCTTGTCATTCACTTCCGAATTCAGGTCCTTGAAAAAACCTTCGTCCGGCTGCGTGTCAGGCCGCATCGGCGTGCCGTCTGCGTTCAATATGGCCGAGCCACTGGTGCCAGTTTCTAATCCCACTCCAGCGCTCCTACTTTCCAGGCATAAACAAAGCCGATGATCAGCTCGGCGAGAAAGACCATCATCGTCGTCCAGCCAACCCAGCCGGTCAGATCCAGCGAAACCGCCCACGGAAACAGAAAGGCTGCTTCCAGATCAAAAATGATGAACAGGATCGCGACGAGATAGAAACGGACATCAAACTGGCTGCGCGAATCTTCAAAGGCGGGAAAACCGCATTCATATTCGGAAAGTTTTTCCGCATTCGGATTATGGGTTCCGGTCAGCCGCGAGACGCCCATGGGCAAAAACACAAAGGCTACAGACAGACCGGCGGCCACGAACAGGAAAAGCAGGATGGGTGCATATTCGGAAAGATCGACCACAGATGACTCGTTTCGCTAATATTCGGGGCCGCTTTTAGGCAGTGGCTTGCCATGCCGCAAGGGCGAAGTGGCTTAAATTTTCGGCCTTTTGCGAGGCGTTCGCAGTTACAGCAGCGACTTTGCCAATATCCGGTGCAGCTTGCTGTGCAGCGCTTCGTTCGATGCCAATATTTCGCCCTGCCCGATCGGCTGATCGCCACCGGTATAGTCAGTAACAAATCCACCGGCTTCGCGAACCATCAATATTCCTGCAGCAACATCCCAGACTTTCAGCCCCGCTTCCCAGAAGCCGTCATAGCGACCGGCCGCCAGCCAGGCGAGATCGAGCGCGGCCGATCCGTTGCGCCTGATGCCGGCAACCTGTGGCGCCACGGCACCGAAAATCCGCGCCCATTCGCCAAGATCGCCATGCCCCTTGAAGGGAATGCCGGTAGCGATCAGGGCTTCCGAAAGATCGCGTCGGGCCGAGACGCGCAGACGGCGCTCGCCGAGCCATGCGCCCTTGTCCATTTCTGCCCACCAGGTCAGATCGGTGAGCGGTTCATAAATCAGGCCGCTGGTGATCTTGCCCCAGCCGCGCCCGTCGAGCGAACGCTCCTGCACCGCGATGGAAATAGCAAAATGCGGGATGCCGTGGAGAAAGTTGGAAGTGCCGTCGAGCGGATCGATGATCCAACGCGGCTTGCCTTCCTCGCCCTCGATCATGCCGCCTTCTTCCAGGACAAAGCCCCAGCCGGGACGGACCTTCTGCAACTCGTCATAGAGAATCCGCTCGGCCCTCATGTCCGCCTTGGACACGAAATCGGCCGGGCCTTTTTTCGACACCTGCAGATGTTCGACTTCACCAAAGTCGCGGCGCAGGCGCGAACCGGCCTTGCGCGCGGCGCGCTCCATCACGGTTATAAGGGCGGAATGTGCTGGCATATCAATATCTCCCCCCTCCCGATTGCGGGAGGGGCTGGTGCTTGTCTCTCCCCTCCCGTCTACGGGAGAGGCTGGGGGTGGGTCTATCTGTTTTTCAAAGAGCGGGCGAGCGGCTTGCGCGTGCCCGCCCCTGCCTCCTCCCGCAACCGGGAGAAGAAATGATTAGCTGGCCTTGCCGACATATTCGCGGGCATAGACATCGACAATGATCCGGGTTCCGGCCGAAATGAACGGCGGCACCATGACGCGGACGCCATTGTCGAGAATGGCCGGCTTGTAGCTCGACGAGGCCGTCTGGCCCTTGACCACGGCGTCGGCCTCGACGATTTCCGCTTCGATCTGGTCGGGGAGCTGAACGGAAATCGGCTTTTCCTCGTACAGCTCCAGCTGCACGTCCATGCCGTCCTGCAAAAATTCGACCGCATCGCCCAGCAAATCCGCCGGCAATGTAATCTGCTCGTAATTTTCCTTGTCCATGAAGGTCAGCATATCGCCGTCGGCGAAAAGATACTGGAATGTCTTGGTATCCAGACGGACCTTCTCGAGCGTGTCGGCGCTGCGGAATCGGACGTTGGTCTTGCGCCCGTCGACGAGATTCTTCATCTCGACCTGCATATAGGCGCCGCCCTTGCCGGGCTGCGTGTGCTGGATCTTGGCAACCTTCCACAGGCCGCCTTCATATTCCAAAATATTACCCGGACGGATATCCACACCGCTGATCTTCATCGCTTGTCTCGCTCGATAGAATGTTTGATTGTGCGGCGCTGTAATCTGCTGGCGGTTAATAGGCAAGCCCGGTGACACCGAAAGGCTGTGCAATCGGTCACAGGTCTTTTTCATACAATACGCCGCAAGGCCTAGCCGCTAATGTCAAATCATGGCCCAGACAGACATCTCCCGCTTTCGCGGCAATCCCGAAAATCCGCCCTCGCGGCGACCATGTGCGCTCGCCGCAGGCCTGTTCGGCTATTCGATTGCCAATGGCCAGATGCACTCGTTCAAGGAAACCGAGGGCTATTTGCGCGACATGGAACAAATGCCCCATTTTGTTCCGCCGTCGGCGAGCAGCTTCGTCGCCCAGTATCTGGCCTCCAATATCGGCAAGACACACAGCTCGTCCTGAGCGGCCGGATCACTCTCCGAGTATGTCCGCAAATTTCCTGACTGCCGCCCCCGGACCGTCCGGATCATTCCAGACCGCGCCGCTCACCGCCAGAAAATCGGCGCCGGCGTCGACCAGCGACTGACAATTGTCCGGTGTGATTCCGCCAATCGCCACGCAGGGTATTTCCATCATTCCGGACCACCAGGCGAGCAGCTCCGGTTCCGGCCGGTGGACGGTTTCCTTGGTGGTGGTAGGGAAAAAAGCCCCGAAGGCCACATAATTGGCACCGCCCTCGCCCGCTTCCATCGCCAGATGGCGGCTGTCATGGCAGGTGATCCCGATCTGGACATCATGGCCCAATGTCTCGCGGGCATTTTTCAGACTCTCGTCCGCCTGCCCCAGATGCACGCCATCCGCGCCCAGTTGCCGGGCCAGAGCGACATCGTCATTGACGACAAAAGCCACGTCGAATTCGTCACAGATCGCTTTCAGCGGGGCCGCGAGCCGGGCCGCTTCGTCGGCGTCCATATCCTTGACCCGGAACTGGAAGGCCGCCACCGGCCCCGCCTCCAGCGCCTCGCGCAGGCGGTCGGGAAAGGATCCGCCGACATCCAGGGGTGAAATCAGGTAAAGCTGGCAGGGTATATCGTTCATGGCCGGGCTTCCAGCGCCCCATCCTTGCCGATCAGCCTGCCGACGATATCATCGTCGACCACTGACCGGCCCGGATCGGTTGTGGACAAAACCGCGCCCCCGGTTCAGGCAATCGAGGCGCGATAAATCTGGTCGATCGCACCGCCAAGCACGGCATCGAATTCCTCGTCGCTCTGCGAAACCCGCAGGTCCTGCAGCAAGCCGCGGCTGAAGCTGGCGATCATGCCTTGGTTCTTGGCAAGCTGTTCGCAGGCTTCCTCGGTGGAATAGCCGCCGGACAAGGCAACCAGCCGGACCACTTTCGGGTGATCGGCCAGAGACTTGTAGAGATTGGCCTCGACCGGAATCGACAGCTTCAGCATCACCCGCTGGTCATCCGCCAGCGCGTCGAGATGCTTGGTCAGTTCGCCGAGCAGGATCTTGTCGCATTCGGCGCGCTCGTCGCTCTTGATATTCACTTCCGGCTCGATGATCGGCACCAGCCCGTTGGCCAGGATCTGCTTGCCGAAGTCGAACTGCTGCGCGACGATCGCCGCGATGCCGTCCGCATTGGCCTTGTTGATCACCGAACGCATCTTGGTGCCGAAAACGCCTTTCGACAGCGCCAGCTTGCACTGGTCGTCGAGATCGGGGATCGGCTTCATCAACTGGACGCCATTGTCCTCGTCCTGCAGCCCCTTGTCGACTTTCAGGAAGGGCACAACACCGCGGTCCCAGAGCGCTTCGGGGACCGGTTTGCCGCCGGCGTCACCGTTCATGGTCTTTTCGAACAGGATCGCGCCGATCACCTTGCCATTGCCAAAGCTGGGCGAGGTAATGATGCGGCTGCGCATCTTGTGGATCAGACCGAACATCTCGTCGTCATTGGAGAATGAATCCGCGCCGATACCATAGCCTGCCAGCGCCTTGGGCGTCGAGCCACCGCTCTGGTCCAGCGCGGCAATAAAGCCTTGGCCATTCTCGATCTTGCTCATCATTTCACTATTCGCCATTTTTCATTTCCTGATATGTTCACTGAATTTGGTTAAGCGCTTCGACGCCGGGCAAAGGCTTGCCTTCCATCCATTCGAGGAAGGCGCCTCCTGCGGTCGATACGAAGCTGAAATCATCGGCAACGCCGGCATGGTTGAGCGCGGCCACCGTATCACCGCCACCGGCGACCGAAAGCAATTGCCCCTCTTTGGTGAGGGCGGCGGCGGTTTTCGCCAGCGCGACCGTGGCGCTGTCAAAAGGCGGCGTCTCGAACGCGCCGAGCGGACCGTTCCAGACCAGAGTCTTGCAGGTCTTGAGCACATCGGACAGCGCCTCCACGGCGGCCGGTCCGATATCGAGGATCATTTCATCCGCTGCCACTTCATGGACGTTGACCGTCCGTGTTGGCGGATTGGCGCGGAATTCTTTTGCGACCACGACATCATAAGGCAGATGCACGGTGCAATCGGCCCGGTCTGCCGCTTCTAGAATTTCATTGGCGGTATCGGCCAGATCATGTTCGCACAAAGAATTGCCGACATCGACACCGCGCGCGGCCAGAAAAGTATTGGCCATGCCGCCGCCGATGATCAGATGATCGACCTTCTCGACCATCTGGCGGAGCACATCGAGCTTGCTCGACACTTTCGCCCCGCCGACCACCGCAGCAACCGGATGTTCCGGACTGCCCAGCGCCTTGTCGAGCGCGGTCAGCTCACTTTCCATCGAACGGCCGGCATAGGACGGCAGGTGATGCGCGATGCCCTCGGTCGTGACATGCGCGCGATGCGCTGCGGAAAAGGCATCATTGACGTAGAAATCGCCAAAGGCGGCAATCGCCTTGGCCATGGCGGGGTCATTCTTTTCCTCGCCCGGCGCAAAGCGGCTGTTCTCCAGCACCGTGATGCTGCCCTCCGGCAGCGCGTCGATCGCCGCCTGATCCGGCTTCTGCAGGAAACCGACGTCCCGGCCGAGGACCGCCGCCAGAGGGGCGACCACGGGCTCGAGCGAATATTCGGCGACATATTCCCCTTTCGGGCGTCCAAAATGGGCGAGCAACAGCAGTTTCGCGCCCTTGTCAGCCAATTCGGCGACCGTCGGCATCAGAGCCTTCAGGCGCATATCGTCGGTCACCTTGCCATCCGCCATCGGCACGTTCAGGTCGACGCGGACCAAGCCGCGTTTTCCCCAAACATCACCGATATTATCAAGCGTTTTAAAACTGTTAGCTGACATTAATCAGAACCCTTGTGAACTAGAGCAAGCCGGCCATGACCTTGGCGGTATCGATCATGCGGTTGGAGAAGCCCCATTCATTGTCATACCAGCTGACGACGCGGACCAGCTTGCCATCCATGACGGTCGTTTCGAGGCTGTCGACCGAGCTGCTTGCCGGCTGGTGGTTGAAATCGCTGGACACGAGTGGCTTGTCCTCGAACACCAGCACGCCCTTCATCGGGCCTTCGGCGGCCGCTTTCAGCGCGCCGTTGACTTCTTCCACCGTGGTGTCGCGGCTTGGCGTGATCACCAGATCCACCAGGCTGACATTCGGCGTCGGCACGCGGACGGACGAGCCGTCGAGCTTGCCGTTCAGTTCCGGCAGTACCAGACCGACCGCACGGGCCGCACCGGTGGTCGTCGGGATCATGTTGACCGCACCGGCGCGGGCGCGGCGCATGTCGCCATGCATCTGGTCGAGCATCCGCTGGTCGTTGGTGTAGCTGTGGATCGTGGTCATGAAGCCACGCTCGATGCCCACCGTGTCGTGCAGAACCTTGGCGACCGGTGCCAGGCAGTTGGTCGTGCAGGAGGCGTTCGAGACGATGACATCGTCGGCGGTCAGCACATCATGGTTGACGCCATAGACAACCGTTTTCAGGTCACCCTTGGCCGGAGCCGAGATCAGGACGCGTTTCGCGCCAGCGTCGATATGCGGTTGCGCCGCGTCCTTCGACTGGAAGAAGCCGGTGCATTCGAGCACGATGTCGACGCCCATTTCGCCGTGCGGCAGGTCGCCCGGATTGCGTTCGGAGGTGACGGCAATCTTCTTGCCATTGACCATGATATGATCGCCATGAGCGGTGACTTCGCCGGGAAAACGGCCGTGTACGCTGTCATAGGCGAACAGCAGAGCGTTGGATTCGGCATCCGCCAGATCATTGATCGCGACCAGTTCAAGACCGTCATCTTCGCGTTCCAGTATCGCGCGGGCGACCAGACGACCGATCCGGCCAAATCCGTTAATTGCTACTTTTGTCATCAATTTTGCTCCTTTGAATGCGAATTTTCTGGCTGTTTTCAGCCAATTTTTTCTAATATCTGCGGCGTGATGGCATCTGCGGTCAGGCCGAAATGCTCGAAGAGATCGTTGATCGGCGCCGATGCTCCGAAGCTGTCAATACCGAAGCGCAGTCCGTCAAGGCCGGTATAGCGTTCCCAGCCGAACGTCGTGCCGGCTTCTATCGAAACGCGCACCATATCGGAGCCGCCCAACAGATCACCGCGATATTCGGCCGACTGCTCGTCGAACAATTCTGTGCAGGGCATCGATATGACATCCGCGCCGGTTCCGGCGGCTTCCAGCTGCTCGGCAACCGCCAGCGCCAGAGACACTTCCGAACCGGTGGCGATCAGGACCACCCGCTTGGCATTGTCCGCCGCCTTGATGCGATAAGCGCCTTTTTCACAACGATTTGTGCTGACGTCATCGCGGATCGGCGCAAGCCCCTGCCGCGTCAGCGCCAGGGTCGACGGACCGTCGGCACGCTTGATTGCGAGCGCCCAGCATTCTGCCGTTTCGATCGCGTCCGCGGGCCGGTAGACATGCATGTTCGGCATCAGCCGCAGGCTCTGCACATGCTCGATCGGCTGATGGGTCGGACCATCTTCGCCAAGACCGATACTGTCATGAGTCATCACATAAATGGCGCGCGCATTCTGGATCGCGGATAGCCGCATGGCGCCGCGGCAATAGTCGGTGAACACCAGAAACGTGCCGCCATAGGGAATGATCCCACCGTGCAGCGCCATGCCGTTCATCGCCGCAGCCATGCCGAACTCGCGGATACCATAATAGATATAGCGCCCCGAATAATCGGCTTTTGTCAAAGGCTTGGTCGAAGGAGTTTTGGTATTGTTTGAACCTGTAAGGTCAGCACTGCCGCCAATCATTTCGGGCAGCGCCTCGGTGATCGCACCCAGCGCCATTTCGGACGCCTTGCGGGTTGCCCATTTCGGCGGGTCCTTGGCCAGACCTTCCAGATAGGCCTGCATCGCCGTCCCGTCGGGAAGCTCGCCGGCCATCCGCCGCTTGAATTCTGCCGCATCGGCATGACCGTCCAGTCGCTTGTTCCAGTCGGCATGCGCAGCAGCGCCCTTTTCTCCCAGTTGACGCCATGCTGTCAGCACATCGTCGGGAATGACGAAAGGCTCGGCGTCCCAGCCGAGCGCCGCCCGCGTACCGGCAATTTCTTCATCGCCGAGCGGAGCGCCATGGGTCGCCGATGTGCCCTGCTTGGTCGGGGCGCCATAGCCGATGACCGTCTTGCAAGCGACCAGCGACGGCCGGGGATCGGCTTCCGCTTCTTTCAGCGCCCGGCGGATGTCGTCAAAGTCATGGCCATCGCAGGAAACCACGTGCCAGCCCGATGCCCGATAGCGCGCTGGAATATCTTCGCTGGTCGATAATTCCGTTCCACCATCGATAGTTATGCCATTATCATCCCAAAGAACATTAAGTCTTCCAAGACCCAGATGGCCGCCAAGACCGACGGCCTCGTGATTGATCCCTTCCATCAGGCAGCCATCACCGGCAATCACCCAGGTCTTGTGATCCACCAGATCATCACCGAAAGTCGCGTTCAGGTGCCGCTCGGCAATAGCCATGCCCACTGCCGTGGCAAAGCCCTGCCCCAAAGGCCCGGTCGTCGTTTCCACGCCTTCCAGCTTGAAATTTTCCGGGTGGCCAGCGCAGGGCGAGCTGAGCTGGCGAAAATCCTTGATATCCTGCAATGTCGGCCGCGCGTAACCGGTCAGGTGCAGCAGTGAATAGATCAGCATCGAACCATGGCCCGCCGACAGGACGAAACGGTCACGATCCGCCCATTTGGGCGCTTTCGGATCAAATTTCAGAAAATCGCTGAACAGCACGGTTGCCACGTCCGCCATGCCCATCGGCATCCCGGGATGGCCGCTGTTCGCCGCTTGCACCGCATCCATGGAGAGCGCTCTGATGGCGTTTGCCATGCTTTTTTCGGTTACGGTCATATCTAGTCTGATCCCTTGATTGGACGCGTGGAAAAACGCAACGGAATGCCGCGATTCGCTATTTTGCCTCCTCCTTTGATGATCCAGCGAGGCGGCGTCAAGGACCGCTTTTCATCATCCGGTGTTTACGGCGTCAGAATAGATTGATAGCAATGAAAGACAGCAACTGACCTGTTGGGAACAAGCTTTGGAAAATGCTCATGGACAATGAACGTGTCATCCTTGCGATAGGCCGGATCGAACGGGCGCTCAGTCGTATGGAATCGTCAATCGACAGATCCAGGTCCGATAGTGACCCGGAGCTGAAGGCCCGCCACGAGGCGCTGAAAGCGGAAATGAAGCAGGCC
Organism: Sphingorhabdus sp. SMR4y; assembly: GCF_002218195.1. Lineage (GTDB taxonomy): Bacteria > Pseudomonadota > Alphaproteobacteria > Sphingomonadales > Sphingomonadaceae > Parasphingorhabdus. The sequence goes on from NZ_CP022336.1 coordinate 1,184,456, forward strand.
ATCCGGACGATTGACGGGCTGATCGAGCGACAGGAGCACTGAAACCATGGCGCAAATGAAACTGGAAATCGGCGGCCGCTCGTTCATGGTGACATGCCAGGACGGTGAAGAAGCCCATCTGACGAAACTGGCCGCGATGGTCGACGGCAAAGCGCGGGAATCCGGAGATCCGGCAGGGCTGACCGAAAGCCGGATGCTGCTGTTTACATCGCTGCTGCTCGCCGATGACCTGCACAGCGCACAAGCCACCGGTGGCGCCCCTGTCGAGGCAAGCGTGCCGGCAAAGCCTGATCCGGTCGACGAGCAGGCGATTGCCGCTCTTGAAAAACTGGCCGATCGTGCCGAACAATTGGCGAACAGTCTTGAGTAACACCCCCATCGCGCCTAGATAGGGTGTGACGGGTACTGTCTGGCACGAGCTAGATACGAACATCCCTGAGGCGATATAACTTCCTAGGGAGCTGTCCCTGCCCGGATTGCGGACTGTTTGGCAGTCGGGTCCGGTGCATATGGCGCCCACCTGACGTAATAGGCGTCAGAGGATTTTCCGGCCAACGACCAAGACGGTCCCGTCACCCTCCCAAAGAAAGATATTTTTTTGAGTAGCTTAAAAGAGAAAAAGCAGAAACTACGCAAAGAATATAGAAGGCGCCGCGACCGGTTTGTCGAGCAACTGGATGGGGCCAGTCGCAACCTGTCCTTTCGCCGCCCGCCCTCTCCTCTGGCCCGTCTGTTCAAACCGCAGCAAACGGTAGCCTTTTACCGGAGCATCGGCAGCGAAGCGCCTACCGAGCGGCTGGTTGAATATCTGACAGAGACCGGCGTCAAAATTGCCTTTCCCCGCGTGACGGACAATGGAGCGATGGAATTCCGGCTGGTGACCGGCCCGGAACTGCTGGAATGCGGGTTCCGCAATATCCCCGAGCCTGACGAATCCTGTCCGCTGGTCGATCCCGACTTGATCATTGCTCCGCTTGTCGCCTTTGACCGTTCGCTTCGGCGCCTGGGCCAGGGTGGCGGCTATTATGACCGCAGCTTTGCCCAATATCCCGATGTGCCGCGTATCGGCCTGGCCTGGTCTGTTCAGGAAGCCGGAGAGATACCGGCGGAACCCCATGACCTGCCCTTGCAGATGATCGTGACGGAATGTGAAATCATAGAATGAGGCAGAATGACGCCATGACACCGGAAACCGAAAGCAAGCCGAACGACCACCCCAGCTGGCGCAAGCCGGCCGGCATGATTCTGATCTTGCTGCTGATATTGCTGTGGTGCGGCATAGCCGTCACCCTGATCGAGAAAATCGACATGCTGCACTTCTGGCTGCAACTGCCAGTCTATGTAATTCTCGGGATTGCTTGGATTTTCCCCATGCGCCCGTTGCTGACATGGATGAATACGGGGTCTTGGCGCCATTTCCCGGAAAACAAGGGAAATGGCGCGAGTGACGAGACTTGAACTCGCGACCTCCGGCGTGACAGGCCGGCGCTCTAACCAACTGAGCTACACCCGCTTAAGTGCCTCTATAGGCGGTGGAGCAGCGCAAGTATAAGAGCGCTGCATTCCTGTCAACAACACTCTTTCGATTCTTTGATAAATTTCTGCGCAGGACGCATTGCGCCGTCATCAACGGCACCTTTTCCGGCGATAAGCCGGTGCCGGATTGCTGCTTCGGGAAAAAACTACAGTAAAGCCCCTCCTTTACCAGATGTTACACTTGGATATGGTAAACCGGGGGTTAACCGTCCCGCAGTGATCGCATAACACATGCCGGAAAATGGCTGTTTTCAGCCATATCTGGCGCGCAAGGCCGCATAACATCATTTATCCGGCGTTTACCAAATATTTTGCTTTCCTTGCCATATAGCCGGCATGAAATATGCACAGATACAGGATTGGGAATGCCGGTCACACTTGGGAGCCGCCTCTGCGGTGAGTCGCCATTTGGCGCTCGCGCTGGGCGTGGCAACCCTCGCCCTGCCATCGACCGCGGCCCAGGCAGCGGGGACACTAGCCGGAACCGACATCGTCAATGTCGCACAGGCGACCTATGACTCGCCCGAAGGCGGCACGCCGATCACGATTGATTCGAATCAGGTCACCATCAAGGTCGACGAACTGCTCGATGTTACCGTGGTATCCAGCGACCCGGGTGACGTGGTTACCGCCCCGGCGCTGACCGCTCAGGTGCTGACCTATCAGGTCACCAACAGCGGCAACGGATCGGAAGCCTTCACCCTGTCGGCCGACACCGCCAAGCCGGGCGACGAATTTGATACCGGCTTCGAACAGATGATTTTCGATAGCAATGGCAACGGGGTCTATGATCCGGGCGTCGACACTATTTATGCGCCCGGCACCAACGACCCGGTGCTGGCACCCGACGAGAGTATCACGGTTTTCATCCTGTCGACGATTCCCGCGTCTGCCGGCGACAGGGACCGCGCCGAGATCGAACTGTCCGCAACCGCCAATACCGGCAGTGGCACCCCCGGCACAATCTTCGCCGGAGAGGGTGATGGCGGCGGTGACGCCGTGGTCGGCGCCACCGGTGCGCGCGATGCCGACAGCGGCTATTTCGTGATCCAGACATCGGATGTCACCCTGGCCAAAAGCGCGACCATTATCGATCCGTCCGGCGGCGACCAGCCGATCCCCGGCGCGACCATCGTCTATCAGCTGGTCGCGACAACGATCGGCTCCGGCGATCTCGCCAATCTCGTGATCAGCGACGATATCCCCGCCGACACCACCTATAAATCCGGGACCATCACGCTGGAGGGCGCGCCGCTGACCGACGCCGCAGACGATGGCGATGCCGGCAGCTTTGCAGGCGACGCGATCGCCGTGGCGCTGGGCACGGTTCCGGGCGGGCAAACCCGCACCATCACTTTCCAGGTCACCATCGACTGAATGCAATCGGGGTATAGCACTATGTTTAAAGCAGTTTCTCTCGCGATAGCGCTGATCATGCCGGGCACGGCATTGGCCGCCAACACGGTCAGCCTGTCGAGCGATGTGTTCGTCGAGCGCAAGGTGGCAAAGCCCAATGGCACCACCGCGCTGGTGCTCGAACAGCCAACGACCGTCACACCGGGCGACAAGCTCGTGTTCGTCGTAAAATATAAGAATGTCGGCCGCGCGCCGGCCACGGATTTCTCTGTCACCAATCCGCTACCGAAGGCGGTGGCGTTCAATGGAACGTCTGATGGCACTGAAATTGTCTCCGTTGACGGAGGCAAGAGCTGGGGACCGCTTGCGGACCTCACCTATCTGGGCGGGAACGGCGAAGTCCGCCCCGCTCTCATGACCGATGTTACCCATGTGAAATGGACGTTCAATCGTGCCCTTTCTGCAGGTTCGGGAGGGAAATTGGTTTTTCGCGGCACTGTGAAGTGACCGCAACCGTACCGGATCGCCGCGGGGTTAGGCGATCCAAATAAGTGAAACAGGAGACAGTTATGACCAGTATACTGAAACTTCTCGTTGCCACTAGTACCATTTCTGTAGCGGCGCTGGGTGCAAACCCGGCGTTCGCTGCAGATCTGGGCACTGATGCAGGAACGAGCATTACCAATACCGTAAGCGTGGCCTATAATGTCGGGGGAACCGGCCAGACCGCAGAAACCGACAGCGACGTTTTTGTCGTCGACCGTAAAGTCAATCTCGTCATCGCCAAAAGCGACGCGGTGAACACTTCGGTAGCGCCGAACGCCACACAGCAGGCCGTGACCTACACGGTCAGCAACCAGACCAACGACACCATCGACGTGTTGCTCAGTTCCGAACAACTGGCCACCGACGATTTCGACGTGTCCGGCGCGATCACATATTATCTCGATAATGGCAGCACCGCCGGGGTCTTTGATGCCGGTGACACGCTGATCACCTATATCGACAACCTGCCCGAAGACAGCAGCGTCACGATTCATGCCGTGGCCAATATTCCCGGCGGCGTCGTTACCGGCGATCTGGCGGATCTCGTCCTGATCGGCCAGGCAGCAGCCCATGGCGGCAGCGGCCTTCCGGCGACCGGCGTGGGCGTGCAGGGCACTGCCTTCACGGACGATTCGGGCGATGCGGACGATGCGTCGCAAGTGCAGAATGTCTTTGCCGACACGGCAGGGACAGGCAGCTCCGACGGAGCCGGCGACGGCTATCACAGCGCCACCGACACTTATGAAGTGGCTGCAGCGGACATCACGGTGACCAAAACCAGCAATGTCCTGTGGGATCCGGTCAACGGCAGCACCAATCCGAAAGCCATTCCCGGCGCAATTGTCGAATATTGCATCGCGGTCGCCAACGCGGCCGGCGGCGCAACGGCAACCGGCGTGGCCATTTCGGATACGATTCCGGCCAATCTGACCTATTACAACAGCCTGGCCACCGGTCCGGCGACGGTTCCGGCCGTCATCGGCGTGGTAACCGAAGGTACGGTCACCGGATCCACCTGTAATGCAGATGGCACCGGTACCGGTTCGGAGGCCGCCGGGGTGGTTTCGGGCAATCTTGGCACTGTTGCCTCGGGTTCGACCGAAACGCTCGTCTTCCGGGTCACGGTCGAATAGCGTTTTCGCAATTTGGCGGCAGGCCGGCATTTGCGCCGGTTTGCCGCTGAATTCCGGACATGACCGTGGGTAAACTGACCACCTTTTTCAAGCCAGTCGGTCTGGCATTGGCGGCTTGCGCCCTCAGCGCACCGGCCTCTACGGCACTCGCCCAGCCCGAGTTTGCCGAGGAGCAGCCGCATGCGCACGATTTCGCGATCGAACAGGCGCAGGATCTGCCGCTGATCAGCAATATCGCGCAAGCGGAATGGGATATCGGCGGCCAGCGGCTGCGGAAACCGTCCAATCGCGTCGATGTCCAGGTCGAGCAGCCCCCTGCCGATCCGCTGGAAATCACGATTTACCACTTTGCCGACCCGCCAGGGGCCGAGCAATTTCCGATTGGCCAGACAATGTGCCGCGGCACGCAAGGCAGTGTGCCGATCGAACTCAGCGGCGCCTTCGCCGGAACGCCCAGAAGCCCGGCCTCGGTCATGCCGACCGACAATATCAGGGCCGGCGAGCCTCTGATCGTCTCGATCATGGCCGATGACCGCAATCTCAATCCGCTGGCGATCGACAGTTTCGACATCTATCTGACCACGCCGACCGGTGACCGGGAACAGATCAATATTGTCGAAACCGCGGTCAACAGCGGCCGCTTTGTCGGGCTGATCAACACCGCCGCGGTTCCGCCCTCCCCGATCCAGGGCGATTGCGTCCTCTCGGTCAAACGCGGGGAATCCTTCGACATCACCGTCCATGAACTGGGCGGCCGGGCCATTGGCATCGCGAAAGTCGGAATTCTGATCGATCCGTTTGGCGAAATATTCGACAGCGCCGACGGCACGCCGGTCAGCGGCGCGCGCGTCACCCTGATCGACATCGTCACCGGCCAGCCTGCCCAGGTCTTTGGGGATGACGGGGTTTCGCTGTTCCCGAGCACGGTGATTTCGGGCAGCAGCGTCACCGACAGCAGCGGCACCGTCTATGACTTCCCTGACGGCTATTATCGCTTCCCCTTTGCAAAACCGGGCCGTTATCGCCTGCTCGTCGAGCCGCCCGCACCCTATAGTTTCGCGTCGGCTGCGACGCCGCAGCAAATGACAGGATTGCGGCGGACCGACGGGCTTCCCTTTATCATTGTCGACGGTTCCTATGGCGGTGTCATCGTCCTGAACGACCCGGCCCCGGTGCGCGTTGATGTGCCGGTGGACCGGCCCGGCGCGCCATTGCTGATCACAAAATCCGCCTCGACGACCCAGGCAGCGCCCGGAGACGCCGTGCAATATCGCATCACCGTGCAGAATTCCGATGTCCGGCGAAGCACCGGCCAGATCACGATTGCCGACCAGCTTCCGGCAGCAATGCGGCTCAAGGCCGGCACGGTCCGCTATAATGGCGATCTGATCACGCCCACGGTCGCCGGCAATGGACAGGATTTCTCGGTCGCCGTACCGCCGCTGGCTCCGTCCGCAACCGCCCTGCTGACCTATATTGCCGAAGTGCGCCAGGATGCCCGGCCCGGAGACGCGCTCAATCTCGCGTCCGCGCGCGATGATCGCGGCGCCACCAGCGAGACCGTCGATGCGATCATCAGCATTGTCCGCGACGGCATTTCCGAACGGTTCACGCTGGTCGGCCGGATCACCGAAGGCGGTTGCAGCACCGATCCGCGGACGGCTGCGGGCATTGGCAACATCCGTGTGATGCTGCAGGACGGGACCTATACCGTCACCGACAGCGACGGCCGCTACCATTTCGAGGGGCTAAAACCCGGCCTGCACGTGGTCCAGATCGATCCGTCGACCTTCCCGGCCGATCAGGCACCGGTTGATTGTGCGCAGAATACGCGCAGCGCGGGCAGCGCTATTTCCCGCTTTGTCGAAGGCCGTGGCGGCGCGCTGAAACGCGCAGACTTCCGCGCCAGAACAGTCGCTCCCAGAGAGATGAAGACAGCCACGGCCTATCAGAAGCCGGAGGTCCTGACGGATCCCGAAGCCGCTGGCGCCGGCCGTGACTGGATTTCCGGCGAACAGCCCGGCATCGCATGGCTGTTTCCCGAGGCAGAGCATAATCCGCGGGTCAAGGCGCTGCGCGTCGCGATCAAGCATCACGCCGGTCAGCGGGTCGAGCTTTCGGTCAATGGCAAACCGGTCACCCCCCTCGCCTTCGACGGCATCAAGAAAAGCGCCGACGGCAAGGTCCGGGTCAGCACCTGGCGCGGGATCGAGATCGGCGAGCGCAGCAATATGCTTGTCGCCCGCGTCGTCGACCGTGATGGCAAGCTGGTCCGGGAACTGGAGCGCAAGGTCCATTATGCCGGCAGCCCGCTGCACGCGGAACTGCTGAAAGACCGCTCCATTCTCGTCGCCGATGGCGTCACCCGTCCGGTAATCGCGGTCCGGCTGACCGACCGCGACGGCAGGCCTGCCCGCAACGGCATGGTCGGTGACTTTTCTGTTCCGGCTCCTTATGCGCCGGCGATCGAAATCGACGCGCAGCAAGCCAACCAGCTCGCCGGTCTCGAACGCGGCGGCCCCGTGTGGCGGGTCGAGGGCGAGCAAGGCATTGCCTATATCGAGCTGGCTCCAACCACGGCTTCCGGTTCGCTGAGCATTGCCTTCCCCTTCCGCGACGGCGAAGTCGAACGCGCGCAACGGGTCGAAACCTGGCTTGATCCGGGTGACCGGCCATGGACCGTGGTCGGCTTCGCTGCCGGCACCTTAGGTTTCAACACGCTCGACGAACGGCTCGAGGATCTCGCCAACGATGAGGACACTATCAACGTCGATGGCCGCGTCGCGCTTTATGCGAAGGGCCGGGTGACCGGCAAATGGCTGATGACTCTCGCCTATGACAGCGACAAGGAAGAAGATGAAACCCGGTTCCAGGGCATCATCGACCCGCGCCGCTATTATACCGTCTATGCCGACCGCAGCGAACAGCGTTATGACGCCGCGTCGGTCCGCCGTCTCTATCTGAAGCTCGAACGCCCCCAGTTTTACGCCCTGTTCGGCGATTATGAAACCGGCATCAGCGAGCCCGAGCTGGCCCGTTACCAGCGCGCCTTCAACGGTATCAAGGCGGAATATAAAAGCGATCAGGTGCATCTCAACGCCTTTGCCGCCGATTCACCCAACCGGTTCCGCCGGGAGGAAATTCAGGGCAATGGCCTTTCCGGCCCTTATGCCCTCGCCTCCCGGGACATCCTGGCCAACAGCGAACGGATCGCACTGGAAACCCGCGACCGCTTTCGCTCGGAACGGATCGTCGAGCGGCGCGAGCTGACCCGGCATATCGACTATGATATCGACTATCTCGCCGGGACACTCCGTTTCCGCGAGCCGGTGCTCAGCCGTAGCAGCGCGCTCGATCCGCAGTTCATCATCGCCGAATATGAAGTTCTCGGTATCGGCGACCGCAATCTCAACGCGGGTGGCCGCGCGACTTACCAGACCGCCGACAAGAAGCTGAAAATCGGCGCAACAGCGGTGCACGACGAAAATGAAAGCGTCAAAACCGATCTGCTGGGCGTCGACGTCCGTTATCGCCCGGATCTCAAGACCGAATTGCGGGCGGAACTTGCCCTCACCGACAATGAAGCGAAGGACCTGAGCGCAACCAGCAGCGGCAAGGCAGCAACCGCATGGCTGGTCGAGGCCGAACATCACGGTTCGAAATTCGACATTCTCGCCTATGTCCGGCGTCAGGCTTCGGGCTATGGCCTGGGCCAGTTGAATGCCGCCGAAAGCGGCACCCGCAAGTTCGGCATCGATGGCCGGGTCGGCATAAGCGACAATCTCTCGCTTGCCGTAACCGGATACCAAGAGAATTTCCTGATGTCCGACGCGCGCCGTCGTGCCGCGACCGCCGAACTGGAATATCGCTCCGACGACACATCTTTCCGCGCCGGACTGGTCTATGCCAATGACCGGCTGTCGGACGGCGCGGTGAATGAATCGACCCTTGTCCGGCTCGGTGCGACGCAGCGGCTTTTCGGCGGCAAGCTGGAGCTCGATGCGCAGACCGAATTTGCGCTGGGTGGACAGGATGAAAGCATCGACTTCCCGGCCCGGCACAGCGTCTCGGCGCGCTACGCGTTGACCGAGGACATCAAGATCATTGGCACCTACGAGATTGCCGATGGCGAGAATATCGATGCCCGCACCGCCCGTATCGGCGTCGATGTCTCTCCCTGGAACGGTGCGCGCATCGTCAGCAGCATGAACCAGCAGGACATCACCGAATATGGCCCGCGCAGCTACGCCGCCTACGGCCTGACGCAAAGCATTCCGGTCGGTGACAAATGGACCATCGATTTCTCGCTGGATGGCAATGAAACGATCAGCGGATTCGATTCCGACGATGTGATCAACAGCGAACAGCCGGTCGCCTCTGGCGGTTTTCTTGGCAATGATGCAACATTGACCGAAGATTTTCTCGCGGTCACCGCTGGCGCAACGTACCGGCACGACGACTGGAGCTGGACCGGCCGCGCCGAATATCGCGATGGCGATATCAGCACCCGCTACGGGCTGACCACCGCCCTGCTGAAGCAGATCGGCGAAGGCAGCGCGCTCGGCGCACTGGCCAGCATATTCATTGCCAAGGATGAAAATGGCGTCAGCTCGCGTGTCATCGAAGCCGAAGCGAGCTGGGCCCATCGTCCGTCGGACAGCCGCTGGTCATGGCTCGAAAAGCTCGAATTCCGGGAAGATCGCGTGCGCAACGCTGTTTCCGGCACGTCGGGACCGATTGGTGGCGCGCCGCTGCTGGTCGATGGCAATGTCACATCGCGCCGGATCATCAACAGCCTGAGCGTGAATTACACACCGCTGCAATCAAATGACGGCATTTTCAGCGAAGCGGGGGAATATGCATTCTTCTGGGGCAGCCGCTATGTTTTCGATCGTTTCGGCCAGGACGATGTCAAAGGCTGGAGCAATGTCGTCGGCGCGGATGTCAAATTCGACCTGTCCGACACGATTGACGTCGGCGGTCAGGCCACCGCCCGCATCGGCAATGACTTCGACAGCGTCGCCTATTCCGGCGGACCAAGCATCGGCATCACCCCGTTCAAGAACGCCTATATCTCGGTCGGCTATAATGTCGTCGGTTTCGCCGATCGCGACTTTGAGGAAAGCCGCTATACAAGAGACGGCCCGTTCGTCACCTTCCGCCTGAAATTCGACCAGGAAAGTCTGGGCGGCTTGGGGCTTTGAGGGTGGAAAAGAAACAATAGCCCCATTCCGTTCGCACGGAGCCTGTCGAAGTGCTTCTAGCGGTGTAGACTGTCCTTCGACAAGCTCAGGACGAACGGCAACTCCCCCGCGCCCTTCAGTCCGCGAACAATAATACCGGCGTCTCGAGCAGGTGCTTGAGCGCCTGCACATAGCTCGCCGCATCATAGCCATCGACCACGCGGTGATCGCAGGAGATCGACAGGTTCATCAGCTTCCGTGCGTGAATCTCGCCGTCGATGATCATCGGGCGTTCGACAATCTTGTTGGGTCCGATGATCGCCACTTCCGGACGGTTGATCACCGGCGTTGTCGCAATGCCGCCAAGCGGGCCAAGCGACGTCAGCGTCAGGGTCGAGCCGGTCAGCTCTTTCGCAGTCGCCGTTCCTTCTCGTGCGGCATTTGCCAGTCGGGCTATCTCGGAGGCCAGTTGCCAGACATTCATGTCCTGCGCATCCCGCAGCACCGGCACCATCAGCCCCTGCCCCGTCTGCGTGGCCATGCCGAGATGGACCGCACCATGGCGAGTGACGACTCCGGCCTCGTCATCATAAGTCGCATTGAGCATCGGAAATTCGGGCAGCGATTTGCAGATCGCGACAATCATCAGCGGCAACATGGTCAGTTTGGGCCGGTCGCCACGATTGGCGTTCAGATCGGCGCGCATATCTTCCAGCTCGGTCATGTCGATTTCGTCGACATAGGAGAAATGCGGAATATTCCGTTTCGATTCTGCCATATTCTGTGCAATTCTGCGCCGCATGCCGATAACTTTTATCACTTCATCGTCACGTTTTTGCACGCTGCCGGCTGGGCGATAGCCCTGGCCCGAACCATAGTTCAGATAGGCGTCGAGATCGCTGTGCCGGATATGCTCTCCCTGCGCTTTCACCTGCCCCAGATCGACGCCGAGATCGGCCGCCCGCTTGCGAACCGCCGGCGTGGCGAGCACTTTCTGCCCGTCATTTTTCGGTGCCGGACTATCGGCAGCCTCGGCAGCCTCATCGGCCTCTATCTTATCCGATGGCGGCGTTGGACTTGAATTTATCTCTTTTTTATCAATATCTTGATCGACATTCCTGGCAACAGGCTCCGGCTCTTCAGAGACACTGGCACCAACGTCGGATGCTTCCAAATCTTCCAATTTGTCGGCATCCACTTCGCCCTCGACCTCGATCTCCACCAGCATCGATCCGATCGCGACAATATCGCCTTCTTCCCCGGCCAGTGCGACAATTGTGCCGGACACCGGCGCTTCCATCTCGACGGTGGCCTTGTCGGTCATGACGTCGGCCAGCTGATCGTCTTCGGCCACGACATCGCCGATCTTGATATGCCATTTGACGATTTCCGCTTCGGCAATACCCTCGCCAATATCAGGCAGATTGAATGTATATTTGCTCATGATTTCAAGTCCCTGACAATTTTCTCCAGCGCTTCACCGATCCGCACCGGTCCGGGGAAATAGGCCCATTCCAGGCTGTGCGGATAAGGCGTATCAAAGCCGGTGACCCGCTCGATCGGCGCCTCCAGATGATAGAAACAGCGTTCCTGCACCAGCGCCGACAGCTCCGCGCCAAAGCCGCTGGTCCGGGTCGCCTCGTGCACGATCAGGCAGCGTCCGGTCTTCTTCACCGACTCTTCGATCGTCTCGATATCCACCGGAACAAGTGTCCGCAAATCAATGACTTCGGCGTTTATCTCATGTTCCTCGACCACCGCCTTGGCGACATGGACCATCGTGCCATAAGCGAGAACCGTTACCGCATCCCCCTCGCGCACGATCTTGGCCTTGCCCAGCGGCACTGAATAATAGTCCTCCGGCACTTCGGCTTCGGCAAATTTCGACCAGGGCGCGACCGGATTGTCATAATAGCCGGTAAATGGCCCGTTATAGATACGCTTTGGCTCGAAAAAGAGCACCGGATCATTGTCCTCGATCGCCGCAATCAACAGCCCCTTGGCGTCATAAGGCGTTGATGGAATGACGGTTTTCAGGCCCGAAACATGGGTAAACATCGCTTCCGGCGACTGGCTGTGCGTCTGCCCGCCAAAAATACCGCCGCCAAAGGGCGACCGGACCGTCAGCGGCGCGGTAAACTCGCCCGCCGAACGATAGCGCAGCCGCGCTGCTTCGGAGATCAGCTGGTCCATGCCGGGATAGATATAATCGGCAAACTGGATTTCCGGCACCGGTCTCAGACCGTAGGCACACATGCCCACCGCCGCGCCGATGATGCCGCATTCGGAGATTGGCGTGTCAAAGCAGCGGGTCTTGCCGAATTTCTCCTGCAACCCGGCTGTCGCGCGGAAAACCCCGCCAAAATAGCCGACATCTTCGCCCATGATCACGACATCGTCGTCGCGCTGCATCATCGTTTCGAGGCCGCTGTTGATCGCCTCTATCATGTTCATGACGGCCATTTGATTTCCCGTTCCTTATTGGCCTGAGCGGCTTGTTCCTTGAGGTGCCATGGCATGTCTTCAAACACGTCCTGGAACATGGTTTCGAACGGCTGGTGCAGACCGTGACCCAGAATGCCGTTTTTGGCGGCTTCCTTGACCGTCTCCTTGACCGCTTCCAGACATTCGGTGTCCAGTGCCTCCTGCTGCTCCTCGCTCCAGACACCGCGCCGGATAAGATGCCGTTTGAGCCGCATGATCGGATCGCCAAGCGGCCATTCTTCGCGCTCCTGCGCGCTGCGATAGGCCGTGGGATCGTCGGAAGTGCTATGCGCTTCGGCGCGATAGGTGAAATGCTCGATCAGGGTCGGTCCCTGGTTGGTCCGCGCCCGTTCCGCCGCCCAGCTGGTTGCGGCATAGACCGCGAGTGGATCATTGCCGTCGACCCGCAAAGCGGCGATACCATAGCCGGCACCGCGCGCGGCAAAGGTGGTCCGCTCGGCGCCTGCAAAGCCGGAGAAGGAGGATATCGCCCACTGGTTGTTGACCACATTCATGATCACCGGCGCGTTATAGACGGCGGCAAAGGTCATCGCCGCGTGAAAATCCCCTTCGGCGGTCGAACCCTCGCCGCACCAGGCGGCGGCAATGCGGCTGTCACCCTTGCTGGCGCTGGCCATCGCCCAGCCTACGGCCTGCGGATATTGGGTGGTCAGATTGCCGGATACGGTGAAAAAATTGAGTTCGCTCGAGCTGTACATGATCGGCAGCTGACGCCCCTTCAGCTTGTCCGCCTTGTTCGAGAAAATCTGGTTGACCATCTCGATCATCGGATAGCCGCGGACGAACAATATTCCCTGCTGGCGATAGCTCGGGAAGCACATGTCATCACTGTGCAAGGCCATGGCAGCGGCAACCGATGTCGCCTCTTCACCCGTACATTTCATGTAGAAGCTGGTTTTGCCCTGGCGCTGCTGCCGATGCAGCCGGTCATCAAAGGTGCGCACCTGCACCATGGTGCGCAGCATCTTGAGCAATATTTCATCATCCAGCTTCGGATCCCAGGGACCGACAGCCTTGTGATCGTCATCCAGCACGCGGACCATCTCATAGACCATGTCCTGCATGTCCTTGGGCGCGGTATGGATATCGGGCCGGGCCTGCGCTCCGGCTTCGGGAATTTGCAGTTCGCTATAGTCGACCGTATCTCCCGGTCGGAATTTCGGTTCGGGTATATGTAAAGTCAGCGGCGGCAAATTGCTTTTGGTTTTGTCATCAGCCATCAGACCTCTCCAGCAAGAATCGCGCAATTGTTGCGCTGCAATATTTGTTCAACCAGCTGTTACAATATTACAAAACCCAATTTAGGTCAATCTCCCTGCCCTTTTACCTGTTCACACCGCTACCGGCGCGGAAATATGCGCCTGCGGCTGATAATCCTGCACCTCGAAATCGCTGATATCATAATCAAAAATCGAATCGGGCTTGCGGAGAATTTTCAGTTTCGGGGCACCGGCCGGCGCGCGCGCGATCTGCTCTTCGACCAGTTCGGCGTGGTTGAGATAGAGATGAACATCCCCGCCATTCCACACCAGTTCGCCAGGTTCCAGATCACATTGCTGCGCGATCATCCGGATCAGCAGCGCAGCTGAAAAAACGTTGAAAGCAAAGCCCAGACCAAGGTCGCAACTGCGCTGATAAAGCAGTCCCGACAATTTACCGCCGGAGACATAGAATTGATAGGTTTTGTGGCAGGGCGGCAAGGCCATCTGGTCCAGCTCTGCCACATTCCAGCCAGTGAAAATATGACGGCGGGAGCCGGGATTGTTCCTGATTCCATCGATCAGGGCTTCAATCTGGTTAAATCCCTTCTCTTCTCGGCGGTACAGCCCCTCGCCGGCCGGTGTATAGCGCGGCCAGTCGACCCACTGCTTGCCATAGACAGGCCCCAGATCACCCCATTTCGCCGCGAAAGCATCATCCTCGATGATCCGTTGTTCAAACGTGTCACGATCCAGTTGCTCGCCGGTTTCCTTGCGATATTTGTCGAGCGGCCAGTCGGTCCAGATATGGACCTTCTGCTTGACCAATTCGCGGATATTTGTGTCCCCCGTCAGGAACCACAGCATCTCCCGGGCCGCTGTTTTCCAGAAAACGCGCTTGGTGGTGAGCAACGGAATGGCATCACCGGCGAGGTCAAACCGCATTGTCACCCCGAAAACCGCCCGCGTACCGACACCGGTGCGGTCGATACGCTCGTCTCCCTGCGTCCAGATTTTCCGCATCAGGTCGAGATATTGCTGCTCATAATGCTGTTCGGGAATCAAACCACCAATCTCCAACCAATGTTTCGCAAACGGTAGACCCCTCGGCGCCTATGCTCAACCCAATCCGCTCGGGGACATCAAGGGTCACAGTTTTGCGAGGCTCGCAGCCTATGGCTTGAACCGCGGATTAAAACGGCATATGGTCCGCTTATCGCATCGCTTGCGCCAGTATGGAAGAGCAAGCCGATCGGGAAGTAGCTCAGCCTGGTAGAGTACTGCCTTCGGGAGGCAGGGGCCGGAGGTTCGAATCCTCTCTTCCCGACCAGCGATATCGAAAACATGCTTCCAAATCTTCCAATTTGGCCCGTCATGTCACAGACTGAGAACGGACCTGATCTGAAAAAACGATCAGATAAACAGACGTTAACCTTATATTGATTATCGCCCTGTAGTGCCTTCAAGCATGAGCACGCGTGTATTAATAGTCGATGACCGGCCCACCAATCTGCGGATTTACGCCCAGTTTGTGACGCTGATGGGGGAGAAATATTCCGCCGTCACCTATGCTGATCCCGTCGAGGCACTGGAATGGTTGCGCGACAACAAAGCGGATCTCATGGTCGTCGATTACCGCATGCCCCAGATGAACGGCGCGGACTTCATTCGCAGGGTCAGGATGATGCCCGGTACCAGTGAAGTTCCCGCCATTGTCATTACCGCGCACCAGGATCGCGAGTGCCGGCTTGCTGCTCTCGATGCCGGGGCCACCGACTTTTTGCAAAGTCCTGTCTCGCACGTCGAATTCTGCAGCCGCGCCTTATCGTTGCTGACGCAAAGCAAGAAAAGCGTGACCCTGCGCAAACGCGCTTCGGAGATCGAGCGCAAGCACGCGGCTATCGACGGGGCAATATCAAACGAGGGTCCGTCGGGCAAAAGCATGCTCGAACAAATCATCGACACGATCCCGATCATGATCAACGCCACCGATCGATCCGGGAAATGCCTGTTCACCAACGCCTATCAGTCCGCTCTGTTTGACAAGGACCCGGACGAGATGGTGGGAACCGACTTTTCTGATAATT